>NZ_JPDS01000002.1:0-2500 GCF_000766795.1 Polaribacter sp. Hel1_85 | reverse complement strand
CGTAGCGAAAGCGAGTCTGAATAGGGCGCTTTAGTTAGTAGTAGTAGACGCGAAACCGAGTGATCTACCCATGGGCAGGTTGAAGCTGTGGTAACACACAGTGGAGGACCGAACCAGTTGACGTTGAAAAGTCTTTGGATGACCTGTGGGTAGGGGTGAAAGGCCAATCAAACTCGGAAATAGCTCGTACTCCCCGAAATGCATTTAGGTGCAGCGTTGAGTAAAAGTTTTATAGAGGTAGAGCTACTGATTGGATGCGGGGGCTTCACCGCCTACCAATTCCTGACAAACTCCGAATGCTATAAAATGTTTCTCAGCAGTGAGGGCATGGGTGCTAAGGTCCATGTCCGAGAGGGAAAGAACCCAGACCATCAGCTAAGGTCCCCAAATATATGTTAAGTTGAACTAACGAAGTGAAATTGCTTAGACAGCTAGGATGTTGGCTTGGAAGCAGCCATTCATTTAAAGAGTGCGTAACAGCTCACTAGTCGAGCGATTTTGCATGGATAATAATCGGGCATAAACATATTACCGAAGCTATGGATTTACGTTGAAAGACACGTAAGTGGTAGGGGAGCATTGTAACCTGCGTAGAAGGTGTGCTGTGAGGCATGCTGGAGTGGTTACAAAAGAAAATGTAGGCATAAGTAACGATAATGCGGGCGAGAAACCCGCACACCGAAAGACTAAGGTTTCCTCAGCGATGCTAATCAGCTGAGGGTTAGTCGGGTCCTAAGGCGAATCCGAACGGAGTAGTCGATGGATAACAGGTTAATATTCCTGTACTTCTTATAATTGCGATGGGGTGACGGAGTAATGAAAGCACCGCGAACTGACGGAATAGTTCGTTGAAACATGTAGGTATTGGAACTGTAGGTAAATCCGCAGATCTAGCTGAAGTGTGATAGTACAACAAATCTTCGGATGCGTTGATAGTGTGCCTAAAGGCTTCCAAGAAAAACCTCTAAGCTTCAGATTATAAGAACCCGTACCGTAAACCGACACAGGTAGTTGGGATGAGAATTCTAAGGTGCTCGAGAGATTCATGGCTAAGGAACTAGGCAAAATAGACCCGTAACTTCGGGAGAAGGGTCGCCCATCTAACGATGGGCCGCAGTGAAAAGGTCCAGGCGACTGTTTATCAAAAACACAGGGCTTTGCTAAATTGAAAGATGATGTATAAGGCCTGACACCTGCCCGGTGCTGGAAGGTTAAGTGGAGGGTTTAGCTTCGGCGAAGATCTGAAATGAAGCCCCAGTAAACGGCGGCCGTAACTATAACGGTCCTAAGGTAGCGAAATTCCTTGTCGGGTAAGTTCCGACCTGCACGAATGGTGCAACGATCTGGACACTGTCTCAGCCATGAGCTCGGTGAAATTGTAGTATCGGTGAAGATGCCGATTACCCGCAGCGGGACGAAAAGACCCCGTGAACCTTTACTATAGCTTAGTATTGGCTTTGGATAAGTAATGTGTAGGATAGGTGGGAGACATTGAAGCGGCGTCGCTAGGCGTTGTGGAGTCGTCCTTGAAATACCACCCTTTGCTTATCTAGAGTCTAACTCAGAGATGAGGACAGTGCTTGGTGGGTAGTTTGACTGGGGTGGTCGCCTCCAAAAGAGTAACGGAGGCTTCTAAAGGTACCCTCAGTACGCTTGGTAACCGTACGTAGAGTGCAATGGCATAAGGGTGCTTGACTGAGAGACATACAGGTCGATCAGGTTGGAAACAAGAGCATAGTGATCCGGTGGTTCCGCATGGAAGGGCCATCGCTCAAAGGATAAAAGGTACTCCGGGGATAACAGGCTGATCTCCCCCAAGAGCTCATATCGACGGGGGGGTTTGGCACCTCGATGTCGGCTCGTCACATCCTGGGGCTGGAGAAGGTCCCAAGGGTTGGGCTGTTCGCCCATTAAAGTGGCACGCGAGCTGGGTTCAGAACGTCGTGAGACAGTTCGGTCTCTATCTGCTGTGGGCGTTAGAAATTTGCGTGGATCTGACTCTAGTACGAGAGGACCGAGTTGGACTGACCTCTAGTGTACCTGTTGTTTCGCCAGAAGCATAGCAGGGTAGCTACGTCGGGAAGGGATAAGCGCTGAAAGCATATAAGCGCGAAACCCACCACAAGATGAGATTTCTTTAAAGGGTCGTTGGAGATTACAACGTTGATAGGTCATAGGTGTAAAGGCAGTAATGTCATAGCCAAGTGATACTAATAACCCATAGACTTATGTACGCTTCTCCCGTTAGCAATAACGGGAGAGACACTCTTTTTTCTTGTACTGAACTAGTTTCAGTATCTATTAAAAACTTGCAATATTATTTTACCATATGTTAACTTATACAGTTAAAGCAATTTAACTGAAAATTTTAGGGTGGTTATTGCATTGGGGCTCACCTCTTCCCATCTCGAACAGAGAAGTTAAGCCCAATAGCGCCGATGGTACTGCATTTATGTGGGAGAGTAGGTCGCCGCCTTTCTTTAATCTTGATAGAATCAAG
>NZ_JPDS01000001.1:1640000-1642720 GCF_000766795.1 Polaribacter sp. Hel1_85 | reverse complement strand
AATAGCAGAGTGCGATACCTAAAAGTTCATTGAAAATATTGAAATTGACAGCGTAAACAAAGAGTAGAATAACCACATTAAATTATTAATGTAAATTCTTTTGAAACTTATTCATTCAACATATTTAAAATATACAATGAAGAGTTTGATCCTGGCTCAGGATGAACGCTAGCGGCAGGCTTAACACATGCAAGTCGAGGGGTAACATTGGTGCTTGCACCAGATGACGACCGGCGCACGGGTGCGTAACGCGTATAGAACCTACCTTTTACAGAGGAATAGCCTTTAGAAATGAAGATTAATGCCTCATGGTATTGAGACTCGGCATCGAGACTTAATTAAAGATTTATCGGTAAAAGATGGCTATGCGTCCTATTAGTTAGTTGGTAAGGTAACGGCTTACCAAGACTTCGATAGGTAGGGGTCCTGAGAGGGAGATCCCCCACACTGGTACTGAGACACGGACCAGACTCCTACGGGAGGCAGCAGTGAGGAATATTGGGCAATGGAGGCAACTCTGACCCAGCCATGCCGCGTGCAGGAAGACGGCCCTATGGGTTGTAAACTGCTTTTATACAGGAAGAAACACTGGTATGTATACCAGCTTGACGGTACTGTAAGAATAAGGACCGGCTAACTCCGTGCCAGCAGCCGCGGTAATACGGAGGGTCCGAGCGTTATCCGGAATCATTGGGTTTAAAGGGTCCGCAGGCGGTCAATTAAGTCAGAGGTGAAATACCATAGCTCAACTATGGAACTGCCTTTGATACTGGTTGACTTGAGTCATATGGAAGTAGATAGAATGTGTAGTGTAGCGGTGAAATGCATAGATATTACACAGAATACCGATTGCGAAGGCAGTCTACTACGTATGTACTGACGCTGAGGGACGAAAGCGTGGGGAGCGAACAGGATTAGATACCCTGGTAGTCCACGCCGTAAACGATGGATACTAGTTGTTGGGCATTAGCTCAGTGACTAAGCGAAAGTGATAAGTATCCCACCTGGGGAGTACGGTCGCAAGACTGAAACTCAAAGGAATTGACGGGGGCCCGCACAAGCGGTGGAGCATGTGGTTTAATTCGATGATACGCGAGGAACCTTACCAGGGCTTAAATGTAGTATGACAGGACTAGAGATAGTTTTTTCTTCGGACATATTACAAGGTGCTGCATGGTTGTCGTCAGCTCGTGCCGTGAGGTGTCAGGTTAAGTCCTATAACGAGCGCAACCCCTGTCGTTAGTTGCCAGCATGTTATGATGGGGACTCTAACGAGACTGCCTACGCAAGTAGAGAGGAAGGTGGGGATGACGTCAAATCATCACGGCCCTTACGTCCTGGGCCACACACGTGCTACAATGGTATGGACAATGAGCAGCCATCTGGCAACAGAGAGCGAATCTATAAACCATATCACAGTTCGGATCGGAGTCTGCAACTCGACTCCGTGAAGCTGGAATCGCTAGTAATCGGATATCAGCCATGATCCGGTGAATACGTTCCCGGGCCTTGTACACACCGCCCGTCAAGCCATGGAAGCTGGGAGTGCCTGAAGTCGGTCACCGCAAGGAGCCGCCTAGGGTAAAACTGGTAACTAGGGCTAAGTCGTAACAAGGTAGCCGTACCGGAAGGTGCGGCTGGAACACCTCCTTTCTAGAGAAAGATGGTGAGTTACAAAGGGAAGTTTTACTCTTTGCTGTTAATTTTAAAATAAATAATATCAAGCTATTATAGTCTCGTAGCTCAGCTGGTTAGAGCGCTACACTGATAATGTAGAGGTCGGCAGTTCGAGTCTGCCCGGGACTACAAATTTTGATATTAAAGGAAATTCTAGAAGTTGAAGTAATTAGGATACTAATTACAATTCACTAATTACTAACTACTAGTAAAAGGGGGATTAGCTCAGCTGGCTAGAGCGCTTGCCTTGCACGCAAGAGGTCATCGGTTCGACTCCGATATTCTCCACAACGGTCAATTTCAAGTAAATAGACCACAAGTTCATTGACATATTGGTAAAATGATATCGTAAGAATCAAATAGATAGAGAACGTTTAAAATAGAGATATTTTAAACAATTTTTTTTATAAAAATATAAAAGAGCTCGTTGTAGTAGCAATACTATAGCAAAAAGTACAATAAGTTAAGTAAGGGCGTATGGCGGATGCCTAGGCTCTCAGAGACGACGAAGGACGTGATAAGCTGCGAAAAGTTACGGTGAGGGGCACATACCTTATGATCCGTAAATATCCGAATGGGGCAACCCGGCATGTTGAAGACATGTCACCTAGTAATAGGGGTAAACCCGGTGAACTGAAACATCTAAGTAACCGGAGGAAGAGAAAACAATAGTGATTCCGTTAGTAGTGGCGAGCGAACGCGGATTAGCCCAAACCAAAGTTGTTACGGCAATTTTGGGGTTGTAGGACCACAATATTCGATGCTAAGTGAATTAGAACTGTTTGGAAAGACAGACCATAGAGGGTGATAGTCCCGTAAAAGTAAGCGAAGTTATTGATAGTGGTATCCTGAGTAGTGCGGGACACGAGTAATCCTGTATGAATCCACCGGGACCATCCGGTAAGGCTAAATACTCCTGAGAGACCGATAGTGAACTAGTACCGTGAGGGAAAGGTGAAAAGAACCCTAAGTAAGGGAGTGAAAGAGAACCTGAAACCGTACGCCTACAAGCGGTCGGAGCACATTTATGTGTGACGGCGTGC
>NZ_JPDS01000001.1:5000-1637500 GCF_000766795.1 Polaribacter sp. Hel1_85 | reverse complement strand
GATGGTACTGCATTTATGTGGGAGAGTAGGTCGCCGCCTTTCTTTAATCTTGATAGAATCAAGACAAACTAAACCTCAATTCTTAAAGAATTGAGGTTTTTTTATGGAATATAATTTGAATATATATTTGGCTGCTTGGGTTTGAGATGGGTTTTACCTTGTAATGATTAAACTGTGTTTTTTCTTATAACGTAGCTGTTTATAAAATGATTGCACCTCAAAATATTTTAAAAAATAAGTTGACCACATAGGGATATAGAATTCATAGTTTTTTTTACAAATAAAGGTTGTAATGTATTAGGAATAACTTTGTTTTTTCTTTATTCAAATTAAGGACAAGCGAAATGATATGATGTTACTTCTCGATACATTTTTTGTAGCTCACTAACACTTGAAGTAATAGTTGTGTTAGATGACTTTTGTCTTTATTGTAATGATAAAGTAGTTGCTATTTGCGTGAAGGATAGTAATGAAAAGCCCACAGTGAGGTACGAATGAGGACTTGCAATGGATAGCCTGACCTTTTTTAACTTTAATGTTTGTTTTTAATAACGTAATTGTTTGAAAAATGGGCACGCCCAAATTATAGATAGTTGTGATTTCTTGACGCTCATTATTCACACTGTCGAAATTACAGTAATGTAAAAACACAAAATTCATCAATTAATTTTGATGAGTTTTGTGTTTTTAAATGAGATACTTAGACAAGCTCAGTATGACAGCTCTCTGTGATATAAGATATTACATGGCAACTAAATCTCCAGAAACATCTTTAGAAGGTAATTCTGATTTACCCATTAAATAGATGTCTACTTGTCTTGCAGCCTCTCTTCCTTCAGAAATTGCCCAAACAATTAATGATTGTCCACGACGCATATCTCCTGCTGTAAATATATTTGGAACATTTGTCTGATATTTTCCATACTCTGCTTTGAAGTTTGAACGTGCGTCTCTTTCGATACCTAGTTTATCTGCAAGGGTACTTTCTGGGCCTGTAAAACCTAATGCTAGTAAAGCTAAGTCACAAGGCCAAGTTTTTTCTGTACCTGGTATTTCTATTAATTGAGGTCTTTGTCCTGGAACCATTTTCCATTCTACATTAACCGTTTTTAATGCTGTTAACTTTCCGTTTTTATCTTTTACGAATTCTTTTGTATTGATTAACCAATTACGTTCTACACCTTCTTTATGTGAAGAAGAAGTCTTTAACTGTAATGGCCAAAAAGGCCAAGGAGTTGTTGGAGAACGATGCCCTGGAGGTTTTGGCATAATTTCAAAATTAACAACAGATTTTGCTCCTTGTCTGTTTGAAGTACCAATACAGTCTGAACCTGTATCTCCTCCACCAATAACAATTACATTTTTATCTGTAGCTAATACTTGATCTTTAACTTCTTTACCAAATACTACTTTTGTTTGTTGTGTTAAGAAATCCATTGCTTGTACAACACCATCAGCATCAATTCCTGGAGTAGGTAAACTACGTCTTTCTGTAGCTCCTCCACATAAAACGATACTATCAAATTCTTTTAGATCTTCAACATCATAATTTACACCAACATTGATATTTGTCTTGAATATGATTCCTTCTGCTTCTAAAATAGCGACTCTTCTATCTATAATACCTTTTTCTAACTTAAAGTTAGGAATTCCATAACGTAATAAACCACCAACTTCATCATCTCTTTCAAAAACTGTAACTGTATGACCTGCTCTATTTAATTGTTGAGCTGTAGCTAATCCTGCAGGACCAGAACCTACAACAGCAATTGTTTTACCAGTTCTGTTTTTTGGAGGTTGTGGTTTAATCCATCCTTCTTTAAAAGCACGTTCTACAATATTTTTTTCTATATTTTCTATAGAAACGGGATCTTCTATTATACCTAAAACACATGATTGTTCACATGGAGCAGGGCATAACCTACCTGTAAATTCTGGAAAATTATTTGTAGAGTGTAATATCCAAGATGCTTTTTTCCATTCACCTTGATGTACCATATGATTGAAATCTGGAATAAGATTTCCTAAAGGACATCCACTATGGCAAAAAGGAATACCACAATCCATACAACGAGAACCTTGTTTCGTTATTTCTTTTTCAGAAAGAGGAACTGTAAATTCTTTATAATGCTGAACACGTTCTTCTACAGATTTATACGTTTCATCTTGTCTTTCAAATTCTTTAAATCCTGTTACTTTTCCCATGACATTATGCTATTGTTAATTCTTCAAACATTGGTTCTTCTGTTTCTAAACGTTCTAAAGCACGTTTGTATTCTGTTGGCATCACTTTTACAAAGTTTTTTAAACTTGTATCCCAATCTGCTAACAATGCAGCACCTTTTTTACTTTCTGTATATAATACGTGTTTTTCTATGGTTGCTTTTAATTCTGCAGCATCATCTTCTAATACTTCTTCAAATTCAATAGTTTCAGTATTACAAAGTCCGTTTACAAATTTGTTTTCTGGATCATAAACATATGCAATTCCACCACTCATACCTGCAGCAAAATTTCTTCCAGTTTTTCCTAATACTACAACTTTACCACCTGTCATGTATTCACAACAGTGATCTCCTACACCTTCTACAACTGCAGTTGCTCCGGAATTACGAACTGCAAAACGTTCACCTGCAATTCCGTTTATATATGCTTGTCCTGCTACTGCACCAAACATACAAACATTACCAACAATGATATTATTTTCTGCTAAAAAGTCTGCTTTTTCGGGTTTCTTTATAATTAATTTTGCTCCGGACAAACCTTTACCTAAGTAATCATTTGTATTACCATCTAAAATAAATGTTAATCCATGTGCTCCAAATGCTCCAAAACTTTGTCCAGCAGAACCTGTAAAGTTGATGTTTAAAGTATCTTCTGGTAATCCTAAATGACCATAAATTTTAGAAATTTCGTTACTTACAATTGCTCCTACAGTACGATCTGTATTTTTAATTGGATACATTAAGTTCATTTTCTCTTTTCTATACAAAGCTCTATGTGAATCTTTTAATATAGTAAAGTCAATTACATTATCGATATTATGATCTTGTTTCTCTGTATTTTTTACAGTCATGCTTCTATAAGCAGTTGGTCTGTGTAAAATACTAGATAAATCTAACCCTTTAGCTTTATAATGTTTAATCGCTTTATTAGCGTTGATTTTATGTGTTTGACCAACCATTTCATCTAATGTTCTGAAACCAAGTTGTGCCATAATTGCTCTTAATTCTTCTGCAATGTAAAAGAAGAAGTTAATTACATGTTCTGGTGTTCCTTTAAAGTTTTTACGTAATTCTTTATCTTGAGTTGCAATACCTACTGGACATGTATTTAAGTGACACTTACGCATCATAATACAACCAGAAGCTACTAATGGAGCTGTTGCAAAACCAAATTCTTCTGCACCTAATAAAGCTGCAATAGCAACATCTCTACCTGTTTTTAACTGACCATCACATTCTACAACAATTCTACTTCTTAAATCGTTAAGAACTAATGTTTGTTGTGCTTCTGCTAAACCAAGTTCCCAAGGTAAACCAGCGTGTTTTAATGATGTTAATGGAGAAGCTCCTGTACCACCATCATAACCAGCAATTAATACTACATCTGCTTTTGCTTTTGCTACACCTGCAGCAATTGTTCCTACACCAACTTCAGATACTAATTTTACATTAATTCTTGCTTCACGATTTGCATTTTTTAAATCGAAAATTAATTGTGCTAAATCTTCAATTGAATAAATATCGTGATGTGGAGGAGGAGAAATCAATCCAACAAAAGGTGTTGAATTTCTCGCAGAAGCAATCCAAGGTAAAACTTTTTCACCAGGTAATTGACCACCTTCACCAGGTTTGGCACCCTGAGCCATTTTTATTTGTATCTCTTTTGCACTTGATAAATAGTGAGAAGTTACTCCAAATCTACCAGATGCTACTTGCTTAATTGCAGAGTTTCTACTATCTCCATTGATATCTTTTTGGAAACGTTTTCTATCTTCACCACCTTCACCAGAATTAGATTTTCCTCCAATTCTATTCATTGCAATCGCTAAATTTTCATGAGCTTCACGTGAAATAGACCCATAAGACATTGCACCCGTTTTAAAACGCTTTACAATTTCTGTCCAAGGTTCTACTTCTTCTAAAGGAATTGGATCTAAGTTATCAAACTGAAACAAACCACGAATTGTCATTAAACTTTCTGACTGTTCGTTGATAGTTTTAGCATAAACATCATAACTTTTTTGATCACTTAATCTTACTGCTTGTTGTAATTTAGAAACTGTAGTTGGGTTGAATAAATGACGTTCTCCATTTCTTCTCCATCTATAATCTCCACCAACATTTAAACCTAAGTTTTTATCAATTTGATTATCTGGATATGCTTGTTTGTAACGTTGATCTATTTCTTTTTCTATTTCATATAGTCCAATACCTTCTATTCTTGAAGCGGTATATGGGAAATATTTTTCTACAAATTGTGAATTGAACCCTACAATTTCGAATATTTGTGAACCTCTGTATGAATGTAATGTAGAGATTCCTATTTTGTTCATTACTTTTAAAATTCCTTTACCAATTGCTTGGTTGAAATTATCAACTGCTTTTTGCTCATCCATACCAGTAATAAAACCTTCTTTTACTTGTGTACGGATAATTTCGTTAACCATATATGGGTTGATAGCACTTGCGCCATAACCGAATAAAGTGGCAAAATGATGTGGCTCACGTGGTTCTGCAGATTCAATAATAATATCGAAATGAGAACGCTTACGTAAACGATTTAATTGATGGTTTACAAACGAACATGCTAATAAAGCTGGTATTGGAGCAAGCTCTTTATTAACACCTCTATCTGAAAGAATAATAATATTTGTTTTTCTTTCTAAAGCTTTTTCAATTTGAATAATGATATCATCTAAAGCATCTTCTAATCCATTTAAACCTTGAGCTTTAGGGTATAATATTTCGATAGTTTCTGCTTTAAAACTTTCGATATCTATGTTTCTTATTTTTTCTAAATCTGCATTAGATATTACAGGATTTTGAATTCTAAGTTTTCTACATTGTCTATCAGTAATACTGAAAATGTTTCTGTCTTTTCCTAAATTTAAACTAATATCTGTTACAATATTCTCTCTAATTCCATCTAAAGGTGGATTTGTAACTTGTGCAAATAATTGTTTAAAATAATTAGATATTAATTGAGGTCTGTCTGATAAAACAGCTAGAGGTGTATCAATTCCCATTGATCCCAAAGCTTCTTTACCAACAATTGCCATTGGTGTAATTACTTCTTGAATATCTTCGAAAGTATAATTAAATAAACGTTGTCTTGTTTTAACATCAATAGTTTCAATAGGACAAGTTTCACTTGTATAAGGAACATCTTTTAAATGTAAACGAGTTTTATCTAACCATTCTTGGTAAGGTCTTTCAGAAACAATTTTACTTTTTATTTCTTTATCTTGAATGATTCTTCCTTCATTCATATCTACCAAGAACATTTTTCCTGGTTCTAATCTACCATGTTCTTTTACATCTTCTGGAGCAACATCTACAACACCAATTTCTGATGACATAATTAAACTTCCACTTTTTGTAACGGTATATCTAGAAGGTCTTAACCCATTTCTATCTAAAAGAGCACCAATATAATCTCCATCTGTAAAAGGTACAGAAGCAGGACCATCCCAAGGCTCCATTATACAACCATTATATTCATAAAAAGCTTTACGCTCTTTGGTCATTGTTTCGTGTTTTTCCCAAGCTTCAGGAATCATCATCATCATAATTTCTGGTAATGAACGACCTGTGTGAGTTAACAATTCTACAACCATATCCATAGAAGCAGAATCTGATTTTCCTGGTAAAATTATTGGAAATAATTTATCTATTTGTGGTCCAAAAACATCACTTTTCATGATTTCTTCTCGAACACGCATTCTACTAACATTACCTCTTAAAGTGTTAATCTCTCCATTCTGACACATGTGTCTAAATGGTTGAGCTAACTCCCAAGTTGGCATTGTATTGGTAGAAAAACGTTGATGTACTAAGGCCAAACGTGTTACTAAATCTATTTCTTGTAAATCTTTATAATAAGGACCAATATCTTCAGGCATAATAATACCTTTATAGATGATAGTGGTTATTGATAAACTTGGAATGTAAAAATAATTGCTTTCAGAGATTTTAGAATTTCTGATTGCATGTTCAGCTATTTTTCTTGCAGCATATAATTTTGCTTTAAAAGTAGCTTCATCTATTTCATCGGTTTTACCAATAAATAATTGTTCAATATTTGGTTCTGATGCTAAAGCAATTTCTCCTAATTGATAAGAATCTACAGGAACTTCTCTCCAGCCTAAAATAGCAAGTCCTTGTTCCTTTATTTCGTTTTCGAAAGTTGTTTTACAATAATCATATTGATTGGTAACTTTAGGAAGAAATACCATTCCAACTGCATATTCTCTTTGGTCAGGAATAGGAAAATCACATACACGTTTGAAATAAGCATGAGGAATATCTATTAATAAACCAGCTCCATCACCTGTTTTTCCATCTGCACTAACACCACCTCTATGTTCTAGTTTTTCTAGAATTTCTAGGGCATCGTGTATAATCTGATTCGTTTTTTCACCATTCAAATTACAGATAAAACCAGCACCGCAATTTTCGTGTTCAAACTCTGGTAAGTATAATCCTTGTTTCTCCATATTGTATTCAATTATATGTACAAATCTATGGATTTTCTTAAGAAGGACTTAATAATCTACTCTTTTTAATGTGATTTTTATGATGAAAACAATAAAGCGCTAAAAAAAACTTATTTATGATAATTAATGTCTTTTTAATTATGATATTCATAAAATAGAAAAAGTCTGTAAACATATTGTTTACAGACTTTTTATTTAATAGTTTTAATAATTAATGCTCATTTAAACGGAAGTCTGGATAAGCATCCATACCATGTTCATGTGCATCTAAGCCTTCTAATTCTTCTTTTTCACTAACTCTAATTCCAACAGTTTTCTTAAGTGTAAAAATAATTAAGAAAGATGAAATTATACAAAAAGCTGCATAACAAGCAACACCTGTTAATTGTGTTAAGAAAGAGTGTTCTGGATTTGTAGAGAATATACCAACAGCTAATGTTCCCCAAATACCACAGATTAAATGTACTGCAATAGCTCCAACAGGATCATCTAATTTAATAGCGTCTATAAAAGAAACAGCAAATACAATTAATGCTCCTGCAATTGCACCAATCATAATAGCGCTTTCTGGAGTCATAACGTCTGCACCAGCAGTAATACCTACTAAACCACCTAAAATACCATTTAAGAACATTGTTAAATCTAAGTTCTTGTATTTAATGAATGATACTAGAGCAGCTACAACACCACCTGCAGCAGCAGCTAAACAAGTTGTAACTAATGTTAAAGAAGTTAATTCTGGGTCTGCAGATAAAACAGAACCGCCGTTAAAACCAAACCAACCTAACCAAAGGATTAAAACCCCTGCTGTAGCTAATGGTATGCTATGACCAGGTATTGCCTGAGGTTTACCGTTCTTGAATTTTCCAATACGAGGACCTAATAACCAAACAGCAACTAGCGCTGCCCAACCACCAACTGAGTGTACTAATGTAGAACCAGCGAAATCATAGAATCCCATTTGGTCTAAAAATCCACCACCCCATTTCCATGAACCAGCTATTGGGTAAATTAAACCAACATATATAACTGTAAAAATCATAAATGGTCCAATTTTCATTCTTTCAGCAACAGCACCAGAAACAATAGTTGCAGCAGTAGCAGCAAACATTCCTTGAAATAAGAAATCTGTCCACCAAGTGTAACCTCCATCTGCGTATTCTGCAGTCATTCCATTTTCTGGTGGAGCAATTCCAAAACCAGCAAAGTCTAATACTCCTGCAGAACCTTCTGCAAAACCAGGGTACATTAAGTTAAAACCACCTATATAATACAAAAGTAATCCAGATGTAATAATAAAAATATTTTTAAATAAAATATTGATTGTATTTTTTTGTCTTGTCAAACCAATTTCTAAAAATGCAAAACCTGTGTGCATAAAGAAAACTAAGGCTGTACAGATCATCATCCATACATTGTTCGTTGTTAATAATTCCATGATTTTATTTATTTAGATTTTTTCTTTAAAGTTTCTCCTCCTTTTTCACCAGTTCTTATTCTGTATGCTTCAGTTATGTCTGATACAAATATTTTACCATCACCAACTTCTCCTGTAGAAGCAGATTTTAGTAATGCATCTATGGTTATTTTTTCAAAATCATCATTAACTACTATAGATAAGTGTCTACGTTGTATGTCACTTGTACTGTAGCTTACACCTCTATATACATGTCCTTCTTTTTCGTTACCTAAACCAGTAACATCCCAGTAAGAGAAAAAGTTTACATCAACAGCGTGTAATGCTTCTTTTACAGCACCAAACTTGGATTTTCTTATAATTGCTTCTATTTTTTTCATGATAAAATAAATTTATTGGTTAGTATTGTTTTTAGAAAGAGTACACTGCAGCTAAAGCAAATGAGCTTAAAGATTTATCTCCTACGAATGCAGGTTCTGAAGCTGAATCTAATCTTAATTCTGGGATAATTGTTAAAGATCCTATTGAGTAATTACCAGTTAAAGTAGTTGCAAATACACTAGAATCAGCTACCCCTGTTCCAATTGCACCAAAGTCACCGTCAGTTTCTTGGAAAAGTTCAGCTCTTAAACCGATTTTGAAAGAATCTGAAGTTGCAATTTGTGGGTATAAAGCTGCGCCATAGAATCCTGGAGCATCATCTCCTGAGAAATAAGCTGCGTTAACACCTAAAAAGAAAGTTTCTGATAAATCGAAACCACCTGTAAAATCTAATTCATAAGCTCCTTGATCATATAAGAAGTTAATATATTGTCCTGAAAACCCTAATTGAGCACCAAAAGCATAACTACCATTTGGGTTGTATTCAGTTGCATCAGTAGGATTCATAACAGCTAACATTAAAGAAGTATCTCCTCCTAAATCGAAATCAGCTTTAATACCTGTATGGCTAAAAGGCCCATAAGAGAATAAATAAGAAGTACTATAGTTAAAATTTGCAGTTGGAGAAATTACTTCATATCCTAAAAAAGTATTAAAGTTACCAATTGTAAGTGTTACTTTTTCACTTACATTCCAATAAGCATATAATTGGTTTACTATTGTAGAGTTTCCACTTACAACTGTACCATCTGCTAATTCTTGTTGAGAACCAAATACAGCATCTGCACCTCTAGGTCCATATACCATATCTGCAACAAATCCAACTTTTTCTCCTTCGTAAGCAGCAACTAAGTTAATCATTCCTAAAGAGAATCCAGGTAGGTTTGCAAAAGAACTACCAGGAGCAGTGTCAAATTCTCCACCACTGATGTTACCTCTAAAGTATGTGTCTACACTACCACTTAATGTAAATGTTTTTTCTTCTTTTTCTTGTCCAGTTACTATTAAGCTAGTTGCTAATAATAAAGTAAAAATGATTTTTTTCATAATTTAAGTTCTTTTAGTGTTTGTTGTTTTTAATTTTAATTGAACGGATCAAAAATATATATTTATTTTAAACTGACAAGGGGGTGTGTTTCCGAAAACGATATATATTTGAGTTATACCCATAAAAAAATAGGGGTTCTATTGAGATAAGTTTATTTTTTTGTTTTTGAAAGGTATAAAATGTGAGGTTTGTAAAAAAGTAGCATATAATTTTAGGATATTCATAAAAATGCACGTTTTGTAAAAAAAATCACAATTATTGTACATTTGCACCTATGAAATATTCATTTTCCTACATAATGAAGTTGCAATTTTTAGGTTTTCGGTTTTCTGGATGGCAAAAACAAACAAATGCAAAAACTTTACATGATATGGTTGATAAATCTTTATCATTTGTTTTTGAGGGTGTTAATTATAAGACCATTGGTGTTGGTAGAACAGATGCTAAGGTTTCTGCAAATACGTATTATATTCAAATGTTTACAGATGGATTAGTTGATGAAGTTTTCTTCATGAATTCTTTAAATTCTAATTTTTCACCTGATTTTAAAGCAATTTCTATTCAGAAAGTAGATAGAGGGTTTAATATTATTAACGTACCAAAGATTAAAGAATATCATTATTACTTTTCTTTTGGAGAAAAAAACCATCCTTTTGCAGCTCCTTTTTTGGTAAATGTTGATGAAATTCTTAATGTTGATGCAATGATGAAAGCTGCGAAGTTGTTTGAAGGAGAACATCATTTTCATAAATATTGTACAAAACCATCTGCAAATACAATTTTTAAAAGAGTGATAGATTCTTGTGAAATTGTAGGCAATGATATTTTAACTGCAAATTTCTTCCCAGAAAAGTCATATATATTAAAGGTAAGAGGAAAAGGTTTTTTACGTTATCAGATTAGATTGATGATGGCAACGCTTTTTGAAGTTGGTAAAGGTAATTTGGATTTAGATTTTATTGAAGCTTCTTTAAAAGAGGATAATGATAGAAAGTTTTTACGAAATATTGCTCCTGCTTCTGGTTTGCAATTATTTGATATTGAGTTGGAGTTATAAAAATTACTACATAGTAAACGTAGTTTTTTTGAAAATAAGCAATGAATTGGGTTTTTAAATATTCGATTTTGTTGGCAAGTAGTTGCGCAAAGGATTGAAGCGTTTGTTTGAGCTCTTTTTGAGATGCTGAATTAAATTCAGCAGAACAAAAAAGCGAGTGCGAAAAGCCTGACCTGAAAGGTTGCGCCCAAAAGAAAAATCCACCTTTTAAAAAGATGGATTTTTATACCTTATATATAAAGAGTAATTGTTGTCTGTTTTTAAATAGTTCTCGATTGCGCTCGAACTGGCAATTTTTATCCTTTGATAACTCCTCTAGAAATTACAATTTTTTGAATCTCTGAAGTTCCTTCGTAAATCTGTGTAATTTTTGCATCACGCATTAAACGCTCTACATGATATTCTTTTACAAAACCATTACCTCCATGAATTTGAACTGCTTCTACAGTTTGTTCCATAGCGACTTTACTTGCGTATAGTTTTGCCATTGCAGAAGACATGTCGTAATTATTGCCTTGGTCTTTGTCCCAAGCAGCTTTTGTGACCAGCATTCTTGCCGCTTCAATTTCTGTATACATGTCTGCTAATTTAAATGCAATTGCTTGATGGTTGCAAATTTCTGTTCCAAATGCTTTACGGACTTTAGAGTATTTTAAGGCCAATTCGTAGGCTCCAGAAGCGATTCCTAAAGCTTGAGCAGCAATACCAATTCTTCCTCCAGAAAGAGTTTTCATGGCAAATTTAAATCCAAAACCATCTTCACCTATTCTATTTTCTTTAGGAACTTTAACGTCGTTAAATTGTAAAGTATGCGTGTCTGAACCACGAATTCCTAATTTATCTTCTTTTGGACCAACATGAAAACCTTCTGTTCCTTTTTCAATAATAAATGCATTGATTCCTCTATGACCTTTGCTTCTGTCTGTTTGTGCAATTACCAAATACACATCTGCACGTCCACCACTTGTAATCCAGTTTTTGGTTCCGTTAATTACATAATGATCTCCTTTATCTTCAGCAGTTGTAGCTTGTGATGTTGCATCAGAACCAGCTTCTGGTTCGCTTAAGCAAAATGCGCCAACAAACTCACCTGTTGCTAATTTTGTTAAATATTTTTGTTTTTGATCTTCAGATGCATATGCTTCTAAACCATAACAAACTAAAGAATTGTTTACAGAAACAATTACAGAAGCAGAAGCGTCGATTTTAGAAAGTTCTTCCATAATTAATACGTAAGAAATAGCGTCCATTCCACTTCCTCCATATTTTGGGTCTACCATAATTCCTAAAAAACCTAAATCTCCCATTTTTTTAACTAATTCATTTGGGAATTCTTGCTTGTTATCTCTTTCTATAACACCAGGTAATAATTCTGCTTGAGCAAAATCTCTTGCAGCATCACGTATCATGATGTGTTCTTCTGTTAAACTGAAATTCATCTGTATGTATTTTTGTTAAATTCGTAATTTATTGCTCCAAAGATATCGATTTCGTAACTTATTTTCAATAGACTTTTGTTAATTTTACATATATGAATAAAAGTGAGGTTTTTGTAATTGGCTTGATGTCTGGAACATCCTTAGATGGCATTGATTTAGTGTATGTGAAATTTAATAAAAAGAAATATCAAGATTTTAAAATTTTGCATTCAGAAACAGTTTCATATACAAAAGATTGGAAATTAACTTTACAAGATGCTATCAATTTTTCTTCTAATGATTTAAAACAATTAAATCTTGATTATGGATTTCATTTAGGGAAAGTTATTAATGGTTTTATTGATGAATTTAATATTCAGAATATTGATTTTATTGCTTCTCATGGGCATACAGTTTTACATCAACCTCAAAACGGAATTACGCTTCAAGTTGGAGATGGTCAAACGATTGCTGATGTAACAAAGCAAAAAGTTATTTGTGATTTTAGAACTCAAGATGTAAAATTAGGTGGGCAAGGAGCGCCTTTGGTGCCAATTGGTGATGAGTTGCTTTTTTCTAATTATGATTATTGTTTAAATCTTGGAGGTTTTTCTAATATTTCTTATCATAAAGCAGGAAAAAGAATAGCTTTTGATGTTTGTCCGGTAAATATTGTAATGAATCATTATGCAAATAAATTAGGTTTAGAATATGATGAATCAGGAAAAATTGCATTCAAAGGAAAATTAAATGAATCTCTTTTAGAGGAGTTGAATTCGCTAGAATTTTATCAAAAAGAACCCCCAAAATCTTTAGGGTTAGAATGGGTGCAAGATGTTATTTTTCCTTTAATATCTAGTTTAGAAACAGATGTTTCCTCAATTTTAAGAACTTTTGTAGAACATATTGCTATTCAAATAAGTAAAATAATAAAAGATAATAATTCGGTTTTGTTTACTGGAGGTGGAGTTTTTAATTCTTTTTTAATGAATCGAATTGAAGATGTTTCTAATATTAAAATTAAGTTACCAAGTTCTAAACTTATCAATTTTAAAGAAGCATTGCTATTTGCTTTTTTAGGTGTTTTAAAGCTTGATAATCAGATTAATTGCTTGTCTAGTGTTACTGGTGCTATAGAGGATCATTCATCTGGAAATATTTTTTTGCCTTCTGGTAATCAATAAAAATTTGAGCAATCATTTTTTTACTGTAAGTTTGTAGGGTATCAACTAAATAATATTTCTAAAAATTTTATAATGAATCAGCTTTAACTTTTCCCCTGAAGGGGATTTTAACGAAAAATTAAAATTGTTTGAAAAAGCAGGAAGAAAGTTAATTTATTTAAAATTTTATAATGAAAGAATTATTAAAAATATACGAGAATAAACAGCCAGAAATAGTTTTTAATTGGAAAGATTCGGAAACTGAAGCAGAAGGTTGGACAGTGATAAACTCTTTAAGAGGAGGAGCAGCAGGAGGAGGAACAAGAATGAGAGAAGGTTTAGATATGAACGAAGTTCTTTCTTTAGCTAAAACAATGGAAGTGAAATTTACGGTTTCTGGACCAGCAATTGGAGGTGCTAAATCTGGGATTAATTTCAATCCTCAAGATCCTCGTAAGAAAGGAGTTTTAGAAAGATGGTTTAACGCTGTTTCGCCATTATTGAAAAATTATTACGGAACGGGAGGAGATTTAAATGTAGATGAAATTCATGAAGTAATACCAATTACAGAAGATAGTGGAGTTTGGCATCCTCAAGAAGGCGTTTTTAATGGTCATTTTAAACCAACTGAAGCAGATAAGATTAATAGAATTGGTCAATTAAGGCATGGGGTGATAAAAGTCATAGAAAGCAAAATTTATTCTCCTGATATTTCGGCGAAATTTACAGTAGCTGATATGATTACTGGTTTTGGTGTTGCAGAAGCTGTTCGTCATTATTATGATATTTATGGAGGTTCTGTGGTTGGTAAAAGAGCAATAGTACAAGGTTTTGGAAATGTAGGTTCTGCAGCAGCATATTATTTAGCACAAATGGGTGCTAAAGTTGTTGGAATTATTGACAGAGTTGGAGGAGTAATTAATGAAGATGGTTTTTCTTTTGAAGAAATAAAAGAATTATTTTTACATAAAAATGGTAATACATTGGTTGCTGAAAATATGATTCCTTTTGAAGAAATTAATGAAAGAATTTGGAATTTATCTTGTGAAGTATTTGCACCTTGTGCAGCTTCAAGATTAATAAAACAAGAGCAAATCAATCAAATGATTGAAACAGGTTTAGAGGTAATTTCTTGTGGAGCAAATGTTCCTTTTGCAGACAAGGAAATTTTCTTTGGATCAATAATGGAGGATACAGATAAAAAAGTAAGTCTAATTCCTGATTTTATTTCTAATTGTGGTATGGCAAGAGTTTTTGCTTACTTTATGGAAAGAAGAGTAGAAATGACAGATGAAGCTATTTTTGAAGATACTTCAAATACAATTAAAAAAGCATTGCAAAAAACGTTTGCAAGAAGCGCGTTAAAAACAAAAATAAGTGAAACAGCGTTTGAAATAGCGCTAAAAGAATTGATATAAACAAAAAACAAACAAACAATTAAAATGGAGTCAGTAATTATTATTGTATTTGTAATGGGGTATTTGGCCATTACTTTAGAGCATAACTTAAAATTAGATAAATTAATCCCAGCCCTAATTATGATGGCAGTTTGTTGGGCATTAGTTGCACTAGGTGTCGATAATTTTACGAATTGGTTTGATTCTGCGAATCATGGTCTGGTAGATGGTTTTGCGTCTATGGTACATGATGATAAATTACATTTAGTAGAAGAAACATTATTACATCATTTAGGGAAAACTGCAGAAATTTTAGTTTTTCTTTTAGGAGCAATGACAATTGTTGAAATCATAGATTATTTCGATGGTTTTTCTACAATTAAAGGGTATGTGAATTTTAAAAGTAAAAAGAAACTTTTATGGATGTTCTCTATTTTAGCTTTTATTTTATCTGCAATTATAGATAACTTAACTGCAACAATTGTATTGATTTCAATTTTACAGAAAATTGTTAAAACAAGAGAAGATAGAATTTGGTTTGCAGGTTTAATTATTATTGCAGCAAATGCAGGTGGAGCTTTTTCTCCTATTGGAGATGTTACAACAACAATGCTTTGGATTGGAGATAAAGTAAGTACAGGTATGTTATTTACCTATTTATTTATTCCTTCTTTATTATGTATGGTTGTACCTTCATTTATTGCAACCTTTTTACCAGCATTTAAAGGTGAAATAGATTTTGATGAAAATGAAGTTGAAAAACCTAAAAGTAAACACAGTGGAAGAATGTTGTATTTAGGATTAGGAGCAATTTTATTTGTACCAATTTTTAAAACAGTTACACATTTGCCTCCTTATGTAGGGATGATGTTGTCATTGGCAGTTGTAGCTACTTTTGCAGAGATTTATAGTAATTCAAAATTCTCTATTTCTAGTGTAGAAGGTGTGGAAGCAGAAGAACACGAAGCAGAAGCGCATCATAGTCCTGTTCATCATTCATTATCTAAAATTGAAATGCCAAGTATTTTATTTTTCTTAGGAATTTTAATGGCAGTTGCTGCTTTAGAATCTTTAGGAATTTTATTTAATTTTGCAGATAGTTTAAAACAAGGAATTCCTTTAATTGGTACAGAATTAGACGGAACAGTAGTTTCAGATTTAGTAGTAATATTGTTAGGTATTGGTTCTGCCGTTATTGATAATGTTCCTCTAGTAGCAGCTAGTTTAGGTATGTTTTCTGAAAGTTTAGACAATCCTTTATGGCACTTTATCGCTTTTTCAGCAGGTACAGGTGGATCAATGTTAATAATAGGTTCTGCAGCTGGAGTTGTTGCAATGGGAATGGAAAAAATAGATTTCTTTTGGTATTTGAAAAAAATATCTTGGTTAGCTTTAATAGGGTTTTTAATAGGTTCTGCAGCATTTGTAGTGTTAAGAATGTTTATATAATCTAAAAGAAAATAAAGACAAAAATGCCATTTTGCGATTAAGCAAAATGGCATTTTTTTTGCTGTAAAAAGAAATCTATTCTTTAGCTTTGAAACAATTTTAAAAAAGAATAGTCGTTTACTAAATAGAACTTAAAAAAAGAGAATTTAATGATATCATTTTTTCAGGATAATAAAGAAATTTTAGAAGAAGTTGTTTCAGAAGAAAAAACACTTTCTATCTATAAATTAATTATGGATGGTGGTTTAGGAGGGCAAATAATAATAGCGTTACTTTTTGTATTATTAGCTGTTGCATTATATATTTACTTCGAGCGTTTTTTTGCGATAAAAGCGGCATCAAAAATTGATGAGAATTTTATGAACCAAATTAAAGACTATGTTTCAAATGGAAAATTAGAGTCTGCAGATGCGCTTTGTAAAAGTAAAAATACACCAACAGCAAGATTAATAGGAAAAGGAATTTCTAGAATAGGTAAGCCTTTAGATGATATAAATACTGCTATTGAAACTGCAGGAAAACTAGAGGTTTATCAATTAGAAAAAAATGTAAGTGTTTTAGCAACAATTGCAGGAGCTGCACCAATGATTGGGTTTTTAGGAACTGTTATTGGAATGATAATTGCCATACATGAAATTGCAAATGCAGGTGGTCAAATAGATATAAAAATGCTTTCTGATGGTTTGTATACAGCAATGACAACAACAGTTGCAGGTTTAATTGTAGGGATTATAGCCTATGTTACTTATAATCATTTAGTGGTTAGAACAGATAAAGTTGTATATCAAATGGAAGCAAAATCTGTAGAGTTTTTAGATTTATTAAACGAGCCAGTATAGAAATCTTATTAAAAGATTGAATAATTTAAAGATTAAAGCAACAATTTTTGAATTATTTAATTTTTCAATCTTTAAATAATTCAAATGAATTTACGTGGAAGAAATAAAGTAGATCCGTCGTTCAATATGTCATCAATGACAGATATTGTTTTCTTATTATTAATATTTTTTATGTTAACATCAACCTTAGTTACAGTAAGTGCAATTGATGTTTTATTGCCAAAAGCAGGAGGGAAAACAGAAAACAATAAATCAGTAGCGGTAACAATTACAAGTAAATCAATATTTTATATTGATAAAACTAAGGTGAGCTCATCAAAATTAGAAAGTGAAATATTAAGAAGTGTTGGTACAGATAAAAAGAAAACAATTGTAATTAGAGGAGATAAAGATGTTCCTTATAAAAACGTAATGAAAGTTATTGATATCGCAAATAAAAATAAACTAAAAATGATTTTGGCCGTAAAAGGAAAATAATTATTGGGGCGTTTTAACGGGCTTTCCACGATATCTTTTTGCAGAAAAAGCAAAAAGGATGCTGTTTCAATCCCTAACGCTATCGCAAGTTTAAAAAAGTATTTACCAAATTATTCTAATAAGATTATTTAACAAATAATAGTGAAAATTTTAGAAACAAAACATAAACGTAAATCAGCTATAATAACAGCAGTAATTCTGTTGCTTTTGTTGTTCGGAATTTTCAATTATGGAATGCAATATTTAGATCCACCAGAAGAATATGGTTTAGCAATAAATTTTGGGAATTCAGAAGTTGGTAGTGGAGAACCTGTTGAAAAAACAAAGAAAATTTCAACACCAAAAGTGGTTGAGAAAAAAGAGGTTGTAGAAGAAGAGGTTAAAGAAGTTCCAAAAGAAATCATTGAGGAAGAAATTATTACAAATGAAAGTTCTAAAGATGTTCCTGTTGTAGAGAAGGTAAAAGAAGTAAAGAAAGAGCTTGTGAAAGAGGTTGTTAAAAAAGAAGTTCCAAAAGAAAAGCCAAAACCCAAACCATCAAAAGAAACACAAGATGCGTTAAATAATTTATTAAATGGTAATTCTTCAGATGGAAAGCCAAAAGGTGAAGGTGATGATAAAGAGGTTGGTGTAAAAGGAAAAGAAAATGGTAATCCAGATACTAATAAATATTATGGAAATACAGGAAGTGGTTCTGGTGGAAATTATAATTTAGCAGGTAGAAAAGCGCTTTCAAAACCAAAAGAACAACCAGATTGCCAAGAAGAAGGAACTGTTGTTGTGAGAATTCAGGTAGATAAAAATGGTAAAGTTGTTTATGCTCAAGCAGGAGTTCAAGGAACAACAAATTCTGCACCTTGTTTGTTAAAACCGGCTAAAGAAGCAGCCTTAAAAACAAAATGGAATGCAGATAGCAAAGCTCCATCAAAACAAGTAGGAACTATTATTTATAAATTTTCTTTGTCTAAGTAATTATTAATTTTTACATTTCTGCCACTTTTGTAAAACAAAGGTTAATCAACGGCATTTAATCATTGAACTTAGTTAATTGACTTTTCGCCGACAGTTGAGCTTAATTTTAAAATTTGTATCCGATATTTGTATCATCATTAATAAATAAGTGTAAATAACTACGTCGATACAAAAGCAATATTTTTACACAAAAAATTAAATTTATATTTTACACAAAAAATTATGAAAAAAAAAGCAATTATAGTTTCAGGATATTTTAATCCAATTCACAAAGGGCATTTAGAGTATTTTAATAATGCAAAAGCTTTAGCAGATGAGTTGTTTGTTATTGTTAATAGTGATTTACAAAGAGAATTAAAAGGTTCAAAAGAATTTCAAAAAGAAGAGGAGCGTTTATTTATAGTTCAGAATATTAAAGCTGTAAATAAAGCTATAATTTCAGTAGATAAAGACAGGACAGTTTGTGAGTCAATTCGTTCTCTTTATGAAACTTATGGAGAAGAGTATGATTTAGGGTTTGCAAATGGAGGAGATCAAGATAATAATTCAATCCCAGAAGCTCCAATTTGTAAAGAATTAAAAATTCAATTAATAGATGGTCTTGGTGATAAAATACAATCATCATCTTGGTTGTTAAATAAAAAATAAGTTTATGAAAATAGGAATTACTTTTAGTTCGTTTGATTTGTTTCATGCAGGGCATGTTAAAATGTTAGAAGAAGCAAAACAAGAATGTGATTATTTAATTTGTGGTTTGCAAACAGATCCAACTTTAGATAGACCAGAAAAAAATAGACCAATACAGTCTGTAGTTGAGCGTTATATTCAATTAAAAGGATGCAAATTCGTTGATGAAATTGTCCCTTATGCAACAGAACAAGATTTAGAAGATGTTTTGCGTTCATTTAAAATTGATGTTAGAATTGTAGGAGATGAATATGCAAGCAAGCAATTTACAGGTAGAAAGTATTGTGAAGAGAAAGGAATAGATTTGTATTATAATAAAAGAGAGCACCGTTTTTCTAGCAGCGGATTGAGAAAAGAGGTTCAAGAAAAAGAAAATTTAAAGTCTAAAGCTTAATTGTCTTAAAATTAAATTGTTTCTCTGTTTTTATGGATTACAAAAAAACATTAGATTGGATGTTTGCACAATTACCTATGTATCAAAGAGAGGGTAAAACAGCATTCAAAAAGGACTTAACTAATACTTTAGCACTCTCAAAAGAATTGAACTTTCCGGAAAAAAAGTTTAAATCTATTCATGTTGGTGGCACAAATGGAAAAGGTTCTACAAGTCATATGTTGGCTTCTATTTTACAAGAAGCAGGGTATAAAGTGGGCTTGTATACTTCTCCTCATTTAAAAGATTTCACAGAAAGAATTCGAATTAATGGTGTTGAAATACCAAAGAGAAAAGTTACATCATTTATAAAAAAAAATAAAGATTTTTTAGAAAAGCAGAAATTATCTTTTTTTGAAATGACTGTAGGAATGGCTTTTGATTATTTTGCGACAGAAAAAGTAGATATTGCTATTGTTGAGGTTGGTTTAGGTGGTAGATTAGATTCTACAAATATAATTACTCCAGAAGTTTCTGTAATTACAAATATTGGTTTAGATCATACGCAGTTTTTAGGAGAAACTTTACCAGAAATCGCATTTGAAAAAGCAGGAATTATCAAAAATAATATTCCTATTATTATTGGAGAAGAACAAAAGGAGGTGAAAAGTGTTTTTGTCGCTAAAGCGGAAGAGTGTAAATCTTCAATTTATTTCGCTTCAGGTGTTGATAAAAGCTACAAAACAGATTTGTTAGGTAATTATCAAACGAAAAACTCAAAAACAGCAGTTGTAGCGATAAATAAATTGAAAGGGTTTTCTGTTTCGGAGGAAAATATTAAAAAAGGCTTATTAAATGTAATAAAAAATACAAATCTTAAGGGTAGATGGCAGATTTTGCAAGAAAATCCAAAAGTAATTTGTGATACAGCACATAATAAGGAAGGCTTAAGTATTGTGTTAAAGCAATTAGAAAAAGAATCGTTTAAAAAACTGCATTTTGTTTTAGGTGTTGTTTCTGATAAGAAATTAGAAGCCATTTTGCCGCTTTTTCCAAAAGAAGGGCATTACTATTTTTGCAAACCAGATATTCCAAGAGGGATGTCTGAAATGATTTTACAAGAAAAGGCAAAAGAATTTAATCTAATTGGGGAAAAATATTTTTCAGTTAAAGAGGCTTTTAAAGATGTGTTACTGAATGCAAATCAACAAGATATAATCTATGTTGGTGGAAGTACTTTTGTAGTTGCTGAAATTATTTAAATAAAAGTTTGGTTTTTGTTTGGTGGATTAAAAATCTGTATTATATTTGCAACCGCTTAGGGCAATTAGCTCAGTTGGTTCAGAGCACCTCGTTTACACCGAGGGGGTCGGGGGTTCGAATCCCTCATTGCCCACCAAGTAAAATCCTTCACAATTTGTGAGGGATTTTTTGTTTTTAATGGTTTTAAGGAAAGAATCAAGTGATTCTTTTTTGTTATATTTGGTTTCTTCAAAAAGAGCTGAAAAAATACTTTTAAATGGATATAGAATTATCAGGAAAAAAAATACTTGTTACAGGTGGTGCTGGTTTTATTGGTGCTAATCTTTGTGAAGTTTTACTTCATAAAAAAAATACGGTTATCTGTTTAGATAATTTTTCTACTGGAAAAAGAGAAAATATTTCTTCACTTTTAGAAAATACAAACTTTAAATTAATAGAAGGAGATATTAGAAATCTTGAAGATTGTATGTTTGCAGCTTCTGGGGTAGATTATATTTTGCATCAAGCAGCGCTTGGTTCAGTGCCAAGATCTATTAAAGATCCTATTACTACAAATGATGTAAATATTTCTGGTTTTTTAAATATGTTAGTAGCAGCAAGAGATAATAGTGTTAAAAGATTTGTGTATGCAGCAAGTTCTTCAACTTATGGAGATTCTAAATCATTACCTAAGATAGAAAGTGTAATAGGTAAGCCTTTGTCTCCTTATGCTGTAACTAAATATGTAAATGAGTTATATGCTGATGTTTTTGGAAAAACCTATGGATTAGAAACCATTGGTTTAAGATATTTTAATGTTTTTGGGAGAAAGCAAGATGCTAATGGAGCATATGCAGCTGTAATTCCTAAGTTTATAAATCAGTTGATGAAATTAGAGTCTCCAATAATTAATGGAGATGGAACTTACTCAAGAGATTTTACATTTATTGAGAATGTAATTCAAGCAAATTTATTGAGTTTAATAGCGAGTGAAGATGCTGTAAATGAGATTTATAACGTTGCTTTTGGAGATAGAAATACGTTAATAGATTTAACAAACTCTTTAAAAGAATTACTCTCTGAGTATAATCCGAAAATTAAAAATGTAGAAGTGATTTATGGTCCAAATAGAGAAGGAGATATTCCTCATTCTCATGCCGATATTTCAAAAGCAAAAAAGTTGTTAAATTATAATCCGATGTTTTCTTTAAGTGAAGGTTTAAGAGAATCAATTCATTGGTATTGGAAAAATTTAAATTAATGAGTAAAATTAAAATAGGAATTATTGGATTAGGCTATGTTGGATTGCCTTTAGCGAGACTTTTTGCAACAAAGTATTCAGTTGTTGGTTTTGATATAAATCAAACCAGAATTGAAGAGCTTAAACAAGGGAAAGACGCAACCAGAGAAGTTTCTAAATCTCTTTTAGAAGAGGTTTTTCTTCTTGAAAATAATAATGAAATAGGATTGTTTTGTTCGTCGGAATTAAATGATTTAAAAGATTGTAATTATTTTGTTATTACAGTTCCAACACCAGTTGATAAAAATAATAGACCTGTTTTAACGCCTTTAATTAAAGCAAGTGAAACTGTTGGTAGTGTTTTAAAAGAAGGAGATGTTGTTGTTTATGAATCGACGGTTTATCCAGGAGCTACAGAAGAAGATTGTGTTCCTATTTTAGAAAAAGTATCAGGGTTAAAATTTAATAAAAACTTTTTTGTAGGATATTCTCCAGAAAGAATAAACCCAGGAGACAAAAAACATACAGTAGATAAAATATTAAAAGTTACATCTGGTTCAACAAGAGAAGTAGGTGAAAAGGTAGATCAATTATATGCTTCTGTGATTTCTGCAGGAACTCATTTAGCCCCGTCAATTAAAGTAGCTGAAGCCGCAAAAGTGATAGAGAATTCTCAGAGAGATATAAACATTGCGTTTGTAAATGAATTGGCTAAAATTTTTGGGTTGATGGATATAAATACACAGGATGTTTTAGAGGCAGCTGGTACAAAATGGAACTTTTTGCCATTTCAACCAGGTTTAGTTGGAGGTCATTGTATTGGTGTAGATCCTTATTATTTAGCTCAAAAAGCACAAGAATTTGGTTATCACCCAGAAATTATTTTAGCAGGTAGAAGAGTGAATGATGGGATGGGTAAGTATGTTGCGTCAGAAGTTGCAAAACTGATGATTCAAAAAGATGTTGAGGTAAAAGGTGCTGAAATTTTAGTCTTAGGGATTACATTTAAAGAAAATTGTCCTGATGTTAGAAATACAAAAGCAGTTGATGTAATTTATGAATTACAAGATTATGGTGCAAATGTTACTGTTTTTGACCCACATGCGAATGTTAAAGAAGTTAATTCAGAATATAAATTAAATTCAATTAAAGTATTGCCTAAAAAGAAATTTGATGCAGTAGTTTTAGCAGTTGCTCATAAGGAGTTTCATAATTTGAATTTTGAAGAAATAAAAAAAGAAAAATCAATTTTATATGATGTTAAGAATTTTCTAGATTCTAAACATGTAGATAAATCACTTTAAGGAATGAAAAACTTTGCATTAATTGGTGCTGCAGGATATATTGCACCAAGGCATTTAAAAGCAATTAAGGATACAGATAATCAATTAATTGCTGCTTTAGATAAATTTGACAGTGTAGGTGTAATGGATAGTTATTTTCCTAAAGCTGATTTTTTTGTAGAATTTGAGCGATTTGATAGACATATAGAGAAATTAAAAAGAGCAGGCACACATTTAGATTATGTAAGTATTTGTACTCCAAATTATTTGCATGACTCACATATTAGAATGGCTTTAAGAAGAGGAGCTGATGCAATTTGTGAAAAACCATTGGTTTTAAATCCTTGGAATTTAGATGCTTTAATGGATATTGAAAAAGAATCTAGTCAAAAAATAAATACAATATTACAATTAAGATTGCATCCAAGTATTGTTGCTTTAAAGAATAAAGTAGATGCTGAAGGTAAAAAGGGAAAGTATGAGGTAGACTTAACCTATATTACCTCAAGAGGTAATTGGTATGATGTTTCTTGGAAAGGTGATGAAAGTAAATCAGGTGGAATAGCTACAAATATTGGGGTTCATTTTTATGATATGTTATCGTGGATATTTGGTGATGTTCAAGAGAATATTGTTCATTTGAAAGAAAAGGATAAATCTGCGGGTTATTTAGAGTTTAAAAATGCCAGAGTAAGATGGTTTTTGTCAATTAATGAAAATGATTTACCTAAACAAATAAGAGAAAAGGGTCAAAGAACATTTAGGTCAATTACAATAGATAATCAAGAATTAGAATTTAGTTCAGGGTTTACAGATTTGCATACCAAAAGTTATCAAGAAATATTAAAAGGAAACGGATTTGGTTTGAAAGATTCTGAGGAATCTATAAAAATAGTTCATCAAATTAGGAATATGACAATTAGTAAAATAGGTGAAAAACACCTATTTATTTAGTAAATAAATAATTCTATATTTGCAAAAAAAAAACTATTTTGAAAGTAGGAATTACGTTTAGTTCTTTCGATTTTTTTATGCTAGATATGTAAAGATTTTTTGAAAACACGAAAAAGAAAATTTTAAAAAAGAATAAGTAAAAATTTATGAATATATCCGTAATAGGTTCTGGTTATGTAGGGTTAGTTTCAGGTACATGTTTTGCAGAAATGGGTAACCATGTAACATGTGTTGATATAGATCCAGTTAAGATTGAAAAGTTAAACAAAGGTGTTATTCCAATTTTTGAACCTGGTTTAGAAACCATGGTTTTGAAAAATGTCAAAAATAAAAATCTAGATTTTACAACAAGTTTGTCAGAATCAATTTTAAATGCAAAAATTGTTTTTATTGCAGTTGGTACTCCAATGGGAGATGATGGTTCAGCAGATTTACAATATGTTTTGGCGGTGGCTAAATCCATTGGGGAATCAATGGTTAAAGAGTTAGTTATCGTTGATAAATCTACGGTTCCAATTGGTACTGCGGATAAAGTCAAAGCAACTATTCAGGCTGAATTAGACAAGAGAGGAGTTGCTATTAATTTTCATGTTGTATCTAATCCCGAGTTTTTAAAAGAAGGAGCAGCTATTGATGATTTTATGAAGCCTGATAGAGTAGTTATTGGCGCAGATTCAGATTATGCATTTGATACAATGAAGCAGCTATATTCTCCGTTTTTTAGAACTCATGATCGTTTTATTACTATGGATATTCGTTCTGCTGAAATGACAAAATATGCTGCCAATGCAATGTTAGCTACTAAGATTTCCTTTATGAATGAGATTGCAAATATTTGTGAAAGAGTTGGTGCAGATGCAAATCAGGTAAGAATTGGTATTGGTTCTGATAAACGAATTGGGTATAGTTTCATTTACCCTGGAGCTGGTTATGGTGGTTCTTGTTTCCCTAAAGATGTGAAAGCACTAAAGAAAATAGCGGAAGAATATGGGTATAAAGCAAATTTAATTACTTCTGTAGAAGAGGTTAATGATGCTCAAAAATTAGTGATAGCAAATAAAATTGTAAAGCGTTTTGGTGAAGATTTAACAGGAAAAACATTTGCCTTATGGGGATTAGCTTTTAAACCAGGTACAGATGATATGCGTGAGGCTCCAGCAATTTATGTTGTAAATGAATTGGTGAAAAGAGGAGCTAAAGTAAAAGCATATGACCCTAAAGCAATAGAAGAGGCTAAAGAATGTTATTTAAAAGATGTTGAAGGAATAACCTATTTTGAATCTAAATATGAAGTGGTGAAAAACGCTGATGCGTTAATTCTTTTGACAGAGTGGAAAGAATTTAGATCACCCGATTTTGAAGAAATAAAAGCGCAATTAGTTTCTCCTATAGTTTTTGATGGTAGAAACCAGTATAATGCATTTAATTTAGAGGATAAAGGGTTTGAATATCATCAAATTGGTAAATAATTTTTTTATTAATGAATAAGTCAACAAAGATATATATAGCTGGCCATAGAGGAATGGTTGGGTCTGCAGTTTGGAGAACTTTAGAAAATAAAGGGTATACCAACTTAATAGGAAGAACTAGCAAAGAATTAGATTTAAAAAATCAAGAAGCTGTTAAAGATTTCTATACAACTGAAAAACCAGCAATTGTTATTGATGCTGCTGCAAAAGTGGGAGGTATTTTAGCTAATAATGATTTTCCGTATCAGTTTTTAATGGAGAACATGCAAATTCAGAATAGCTTAATTGATGGCGCATTAAAATCAGGAATTGAAAAGTTTATATTTTTGGGAAGCTCTTGTATTTATCCAAAATTTGCGCCACAGCCATTAAAAGAAGAATATTTATTAACAGATTCTTTAGAGCCAACAAATGAGTGGTACGCAATCGCTAAAATTACTGGAGTTAAAGCTTGTCAATCTATAAGGAAACAATTCAACAAAGATTATGTAAGTTTAATGCCAACAAATTTATATGGTACACATGATAATTTTGATTTAAAATCATCACATGTTTTACCAGCAATGATTCGTAAGTTTCATGAAGCCAAAAACAATAATAATTCTGATGTAACACTTTGGGGAAGTGGTACTCCTATGAGAGAGTTTTTATTTGTAGATGATATGGCAGAAGCTGTAGTTTATGCTTTAGAAAACAAGTTGCCAGAATATTTATATAATGTAGGTTCTGGAAAGGATATTACAATTAAAGAATTGGCAGAAACCATACAGAAAGTTATTGGCCACAACGGTGAAATTGTTTGGGATTCTGAAAAACCAGATGGAACACCAAGAAAATTAATGGATGTTTCTAAGATGAAAGAATTAGGTTGGAGTTATTCAATAGAACTAGAAGAAGGAATTGAAAAAACCTATAATTGGTTTTTAAATAATATAGAGAACATTAAAGAAGTGAAGTTAACGTAGACTTTGACGAAGACTAAGACTAGGACGGAAACTAGTTCGTTGTCGGAGTCAAAGTTAAAGTTAAAAAAAAAGACATTGAGAGATTTTAGGAAATATGATATTTGGACAGATAGTATGGAGCTTGTTAATGCCATTTATACGTTTGTAGAAGCTTTTCCTAACACCGAAAAATATGGACTGAGTTCTCAGATAACACGATCTGCGGTTTCAATTCCTTCAAATATTGCAGAAGGAGCATCTAGAAATTCAGAAAAGGATTTTGCAAGGTTTTTGGAAATAGCATTGGGGTCAGCTTTTGAATTAGAAACATAGTTAATCATTGCTGAAAGAAGAAAGTATATGTCAGCATCTCATTTAGAGGAAAGTATTTTGAAGTTAACTAGTTTACAGAAAAGAATATACGCACTAAGAAGAAAAATTATAAACTAAAAGACAAAGACAAAGACAAAGACAAAGACAAAGACAAATTAGTCCAAGTCAAAGTTTATGTCAACGTCATTTTTTGAAACAAAAAATATGAAAGTAGCATTAATCACAGGAATTACAGGACAGGATGGTTCTTATTTAGCCGAATTATTATTAGAGAAAGGCTATATGGTGCATGGTATTAAGAGAAGATCTTCTTTATTTAATACAAATAGAATTGATCATTTATATCAAGATCCGCATGATCCAGATTTAAGACTAAAATTACATTATGGAGATTTGACAGATGCAATGAATTTGACTCGTATCATCCAAGAATGTCAACCTGATGAAATTTATAATCTAGGAGCGATGTCTCATGTTGCGGTTTCTTTTGATACTCCAGAATATGTTGGTAATGTTGATGGGTTAGGTACTTTAAGAATATTAGAAGCCGTAAGGATTTTAGGTTTAGAAAATAAAACAAGAATTTATCAGGCTTCAACTTCCGAATTATATGGAGGTATGCCAGAGAATAAAAATGAAAGAGGTTTTTATGATGAAGATTCTCCATTTTACCCCCGTTCTCCTTATGGAGTCGCTAAAATATACGGGTTTTGGATAACTAAAAATTATCGTGAAGCTTATAATATGTTTGCTTGTAATGGTATTTTATTTAATCATGAGTCACCAAGAAGAGGAGAGACTTTTGTAACAAGAAAAATTACACGTGCAGTAGCTAAAATAGCTTTAGGGTTGCAAGAAAAAGTCTTTTTAGGGAATTTAGAGGCAAAAAGAGATTGGGGACATGCGAAAGATTATGTTCGCATGATGTGGATGATTTTACAGGCCGAAAAACCAGAAGATTGGGTAATTGCAACAGGAATTACAACGACAGTAAGAGATTTTGTACGTTTGGCTTTTGAAGAAGTAGGTATTGAAGTGGAATTTAAAGGAGAAGGAGTTGATGAAAAGGCTTATGTTAAAGCTTGTAATCATAAAGATTTTCAAATTGAAACAGGTAAAGAAGTTTTATCTGTAGACCCTACTTATTTTCGCCCAACAGAAGTAGATTTGTTATTAGGAGATCCAACAAAAGCCAAAGAAAAGTTAGGATGGGTCCCAGAGCATGATTTGGCTTCTTTAGTTAAAGATATGATGAAAGGTGATGTTGCATTAATGAAAAAAGATGTTGATTTATTGAAGGCTGGACATGAAATTTTGAAGCAAGCAGAGTAATTATATTGTGAATATCGAAAAGATTTAATTTTAATAAAAAGAAGTGTTAGTTTCTTTTGAATCTATAAAATAAATGAAAATTTTAGACTGTACTATAAGAGATGGAGGTTATTATACAAATTGGGATTTCGATCAAAGTTTGATAGTTGAGTATTGTAAATCAATGGAGCAACTTCCTATAGAGTATATAGAAGTTGGTTATAGGAGTATAGCTTTAGAAGGATATTTAGGGAAATATTTTTATTGCCCTATATACGTGTTAAAAGAATTAAAAAGTTTAATGCCTTCAAAAAAGTTAGTAATTATTTTAAATGAAAAAGATATAAGACCTGAACATCTTGAAGAGTTACTTATACCGATAAAACCATATGTTACTTTAATTAGAATGGCAGTAGATCCATCAAATTTTAAAAGAGCAATAAAATTAGCTAAAGCTGTAAAAAAAATAGGTTTTGAGGTAGCTTTTAATGTTATGTATATGTCTAATTGGAAAAAAGATCCATCGTTTTTAGATTTATTAGAGGGATTAGATGATACTTTAGATTATTTTTATATGGTTGATTCTTTTGGAGGTATTTTACCAGATGAAGTAAAAGAAATCATACGATTAGTTAAATCTAAAACAAATGTTAGTTTAGGTTTTCATGGACATGATAATCTTAATATGGGGCTTATTAATACCCTCACAGCTTTAAAAGAAGGTTGTAATATTGTTGATGCAACAATCACAGGAATGGGGAGAGGAGCTGGGAACTTAAAAACAGAGTTATTATTAACTTATTTAAAAAGTCAAGATAAAATTAACTTTAATTTTGATTTATTAGGGGGAGTTGTTGCTAGTTTTGAGCATTTAAAAAAGGAATATGGTAATTGGGGTACAAGTTTACCTTATATGTTTTCAGGAGCTCATTCTTTACCGCAAAAAGATGTTATGGAGTGGGTAGGGATGAACAGATATTCCTTAAGTTCAATATTAAATGCTTTAAATAACAAAAAGTTAACCGTAGAAGACAATGTCAAATTACCTGTTTTAAGTAAAGTAAAAAGTTTTAAAACAGCTATTATATTGGGAGGAGGTAAATCTGTGAATTCACATAAAGATGCTATTGTAAAATATGCAGAATCGAATAATGATTTTTGTTTAATTCATGCAGGAACAAAAAATGTGATACAATTTAAAGATTTAAATTGTAAACAAGCAATTGCTTTAGTTGGGGTAGAAAATGAGGAGTTTTTAAATCAAATCGATGTTTCAAAAAGAGAAAACTCTATGTTTATATTACCTCCATATCCCAGAAAAATGGGAGTTTCCCTTTCTTCTGGTATAAAATTATTAGCTAAAGAGTTGGCAAATATTGAATTTACAAAGTCTTCGTTAGATTCACCTTTTGTGGTTGCTGTGCAAACAGCATTAGACTTTGGTGTATCTGAATTATTTATAGTAGGATTCGATGGATATGACGTGGATTTAAATAAAAATCAGTTTGCATTAGCACAGGAGAATCAAAATATTATTAATGATGCTTTAAAATTAGATGGCTTTTCAATTAAATCTATAAGTCCTACTAAATATGAGAATATAGAATTAACTTCAATATATAGCTTAATATAATGAGAACAGTAGGAGTAATACCAGCAAGATATAAATCATCAAGATTTCCAGGAAAACCTTTAATTCGATTAAATGGAATTCCTATGATAATTAGGGTTGCACAAATTGTAGAAAAAGCTTTAGGCAAAGAAAATACTTATGTTGCAACAGATGACATTCAGATTAAAAATTTAGTTGAAAGCTATGGTTTTAATATTGTGATGACTTCCGAGAATTGTTTAACAGGTACTGACAGAGTCTTCGAATTTTCTAATAAAATTGATGCGGATATTTATGTTAATATTCAAGGAGATGAACCACTTTTAGATTATAATGAAATTATAAAAGTAGTTAAAGTTAAAGAAAAAAATTACGATTATGTTGTAAATGGAATGTGTGGTTTTACAGAAGATGAAAACCCCAATAATATCAATATTCCAAAAGTTATAGTTAATAAAAAAAATGAATTAATTTATATGTCACGACTTCCAATTCCGGGAAGTAAAACAGTAGATTTAGCAGAAAAAAAAGATTTTAAAAAACAAGTTTGTATCTATGCTTTTAATAAAAAAGAATTAGAAGCTTTTGGAACCCAAACTAAAAAATCTGAAATAGAGAAACATGAGGATATTGAAATTTTAAGGTTTTTCGATTTAAATATTCCTGTGTTAATGGTAGAAACAGATGAAAGCTCTTTAGCTGTAGATGTTATTGAAGATGTAGCAAAGGTGGAAGAGGTTCTTCAGAAAATTGAAAACTCATGATTAAAAATATACTTTGGGATTTTGATGGTGTTATTTTGGATTCCATGAAAACTCGAGATTGGGGTTTTAGAGAAATATTTAAACTTTTTAATAAAGAACATGTAGATAAATTGTTAGAATATCATAATTTGAATGGTGGTTTGTCACGTTATGTTAAAATTAGATATTTTTACGAAGAAATTTTAGAGAAAAAAATAACAGAAGATGAAGTTTTGAAATATGCAGAAAATTTTTCTTTATTAATGAAAGAAGAATTAGTGAACCCAAATAATCTTATTTTGGATTCAGTGAATTTCATTAAAAATAATTATAAAAATTACAATTTTCACATTGTTTCTGGTTCAGATCAAAATGAATTAAGATTTTTGTGTAAAGAATTAAATTTAGATTTATTTTTTTTATCTATTCACGGTTCTCCAACTCCAAAAAAACAATTGGTGAATTTATTACTTAAAAAATATAATTATAACTTAAGTAATACTTGTTTAATAGGAGATTCAATTAACGATTTTGAAGCAGCAGATTATAATTCTATTGGTTTTTACGGTTATAATAATCCGAAATTATTTGATGTATCAGTAACTTATATAAATTCATTTAAAAATTTCTGCATTTAATAATTTATGAAAAAACACATAAATAATTTTTTATTAAATACATCTCCCTTTTTCGTTGCGCTTTTACCAAGTATTTTTGCTATTCCAATATACTTAAAAACAATTGGTACTGAAGGTTTGGGGATGTATTACTTATATTTAGCAACAGTAGGTATTGGAGGGACTTTTGATTTTGGTATTCCGCAAACTGTTATTAAATATGTTGCCCAATATAAACTAGTCTCTAAAAAATTTGTAAACTTAACTATTTTGTCAACTCGATTAATAATTTTGTTGACAAGTTTTGTACTAACTATTATTTCTATCTTATTATGCTTAATAATTGCATATAGTAATCTTTTTTATAATCTAGAAATTATTTGGGTTGTTTTTTTTTCAATTGGGTTAATTTTACAAATTTGGTTTAATTTTTTTTTATCAATTCTAAAAGGATATGAGAAGTTTAAAGATGTAGCTAAGATTGAGATTTTAAATAAATTAATTTTTACAGGTTTTGGAATATTATTAGCATTTCTTTATAAAGATGTTAAATATGTTATTTTAAGCCATATTTTTGCTCTTTTAATTCAGAATATATTCCTGTATAAAAAATTAACTTTTTCTAAAAAAAAATATTCTTTTAAGTTTAAAATTGAATTTTTTAAAAGAAATTTATGGTTATATTCTAAATGGATATTAATTCAAAATACAATTGGTTTTTTGAATAATAATATTGATAAGTTTATTGTTGCATCTTTTATAAACCTAAATTCTTTAGCGGTATATAATACTGCTAAAAACATAGCAAATATATTACCCGCTTTTTTTAGTAAAGGTTTATCTTATTTACTGCCTCATGTTGCTGGAATAAAAAATAAAGAAAGTATAAGAGGTTTTTATCTTAAGTATAGCTATATTTTTAACAGTATACTAGCTTTCTTATATATATTGGGGGTGTTAGTTTCGGTTCCTTTTTTTCCATTTTATCTTAAAGGAGACATTGAATTATCAAATCAAGTTATTAGTGTTTTTAGGTTTTTATTAATTAGTTCAGTATTCACTTCTACATCACTTCTAAGTTTTAATTTATACAATGGTATGGGAGAGGTAAAAATAAATACAATTCTACCTCTTATAACTAATTCTTTTTCAATTTTATTCATTTTTATTTGTGGGTATTATTATGGATTATGGGGGGGTTGTATTTGCCAGAATGAATAATGTTGTAATGTCTATTTTTGTAAGAACCTACACCTATAATAAGGTTTTTAATATGAAAGATTACTTTGTTGGTTTTAAAATGGTATTACCAATTTTAATATCAATTTTAGTAGTAGAGTTTATCTATTTTAATTTTTTTTAAATGAAAAAAAATATTTTTATATTTTCTAGTCCTCTTCAATTTCTGTTTAGTTCTTTAACAGCTTCTCAATTAGAGCAAAATTCATATAGTATTGGTTATTATTATGTTTACCACAAAAATTTTACTAATATATATAAAATGATATCTGATTTTTTAGGAGATAGTATGTCTATAATACTACCAATTGAAGAGATGGATGTTAATGATATTAACTTTGATGATACTGTTTATTTTTCAAATAGATACAGTTCCGTAGAAATTGAATTATTTTATAAATGCTATGATAAAACAACAAACCTGAATCTTTATGAGGAAGGGTTTAATACGTATTTAAAGCATCATTTTAACAACCCTAAAAAAAGTGAGTACAATACAATTAATAATATAAAAAACTTTATAAAGGTAAAAATTAGGGGTAAAAGACCAAACTTAATAAAATTAGAGGAATTTAAAAATATTTATACAACATTTAAAATTGATCACCTTAAAAATAATACTAATTGGATTCCTATTAATTTTGTTAACAGCAACGAAATACAAAAATCAAATGATTCATGTCTATTTTTATCTCAAAGTTTAGTGCAAGACAGTTTAATAGATAAAAATATTTTTATTGATTTTTTAGAGAGCTATTTTAGTAAAATAGGTTTAAAATATAAAACAATATACTTTAAACCTCATCCTCGTGATGATATAGAAATGATAAATGAAATAATTAGAAAAAATAAAAACCTCAAGTTATTACCTGAAAAAGATAGTGATTTACCTGCTGAAATTTTGTTAGTAAAAAAACCAATGGATGTTATAGGTTTTTCTTCATCAACTTTAATTTATGCAAATTCTTTACTGAAAATAACTTCTTATGAATGTTTAAGTGATTTAGTAAAGATGAATAAAACTAATTATAAAATACAATCATATTATAAAAGTGTTAAGGTTTTATTTAATAAACACAAAATAAGTAAAATAAATTAATTATGAATATACTTTTTTTTACAGAATTATCACCTTTTCCAATTAATGGAGGAGAAAGAATAAGAAGTTATGGTTTATTAAAAGCACTATCTAGTATTGGTGTTAAAGTAACGGCAGTAATCAGAAATGAAAATGATATAGATTTAAAGAAATATAAAATAAAAAATATAGATTATATTTCTTTTGATAAGCCTAGGGTTTCTGCTTTTAATAAACTATTATTTACTAATATTTACGCAACAGATAAAAATCTTTTAAATCTTTTTAAAAGTCTCTTAAAAGTTAATAAATATGATTTAGTTTTTTTAGACTATTTATTTTCAGGTAGATATGTTAATTTTTTTAAACAAAAGAAATTTAAAGTAATTATTGGAACCCATAATTGTGAATCTGACTTATTTGACCAAGAGCCTGCGCTTACTTTTTTACAAAAAATAAGAAAACTTCAGTTATACTATACCATGAGGCTGCATGAGAATTTCTATTTTAAGAGTGCAGATGCTATAATAACTGTAAGTGACAATGATAAGAATAAATTTTTAAAGAAAAAGATAAATGAATCTATCTTTGTAATTCCAAATTTTTTAGATCAAGAAAAGTATAGTATTGATAAAAATGTTTTAAGAGATGATTATTTTGTAATGACTGCCAATTTTAACGCTTATATGAATGTAGAAGGTTTAAACTGGTTACTGCAGAATGTTTGGGATGATGAAATTGATAATAAGTATAAACTTTTAATTGTCGGTAAATATTCAGATAGAATATTATATGATTTAGGATTGTCTAAAAAATTTAAAAATGTATATCCAATTGGCCCTGTAGAGGATATAACTTCTTATATAGCTAGATCTAAAGCTGTATTTATTCCTTTACTGCAAGGTAGTGGTTCCCGACTAAAATGCCTTGAAGCTATGGCGTTAAGTACACCTGTTATTGCTACGTCAATAGGTGTAGAAGGTATTAATAGCAATTCTTTTTTTGTTGCGGATACGGCAATAGAGTTTAAAAATATAATATTAAATTATAAATTTGATGAGGTTGTGGGTAGAAGATTAAATGAAGATTATATTAATACTTATTCGCTTTCAGCAAATAGAAAGAAAATAAAAGAATTAATAGATTACGTTGTTAAAATATAATAATAGACCGTTAGATTATTATGTTAGATATCAAAAATTTTAGAAAAATTCCTTTCCTAATATATTCACTTGGCTTATGGGGGGCACAAGTTGTTATATTGTTTGTATACACACTAGGATTCAAAGATTCAAGCCAATCATTCACAATTCCCTATAGAATTTTAGTTAGCATTTTTTCTATTTACTTATTGTTTTCAAAATCTTTGTTTTATGTTTTTGCGAAATCAAGGATATTGCACCTAATATTTTTCTTTTATCTTTTAATACTTCTTCGAATGTTTTATGATGGTTTTTTAGGAGTTAATGAGATGGGGCTGAAACCTGAAGTATATATATTTAGGTTTCTCTCTTTTATTGTTCTTCCCTCATTTGCCTTTATGTATCCATTAAAAAAGCAAGATGTTATATATGCGCAAAAAGGGGTGATTTTTACTTGTTTTTCATTTTTATTTATCGGTTTTTTTCTTTATAGAGATCAACTAGGCTCAGACTATAGGAGTGCTGGTTATACTGCGGAAAGAGTAAAGGATGAGTTTATAAGTCCAATGGCTTTTGCCTACATAGGTTTTACATTGTTTGGAATAGTAATCTGGGACTATTTTTATCAAAAAAGATTAAGTTTATTTATTTTTTTAACATTAATATCTATTTCGATATTTGCTATTGCGTGGAGTGGTACAAGAAATACAAGTTTGGGAGTACTATTTATTCTTGCTTTTGTCTCATTACAGAAATCAAAATCAAAAAAACATTTTTTTAAAATACTTTTTATCTGGATTTCAGGTTTTATCGGTATAGCCTATCTTATGGCAAAATCTGACTTAGATATTTTAAATAGGTTTACTTTCTTGTTTGATCAAATAAAAAGCGGTGATGCAGATGCTGGATCTGCTAGATTATCAATATGGGGTGATGGTTTTAATCAATTTTTACAAAATCCTTTTTTTGGGGATGCACTTGAGGTTAAGAGTTACAAGTATGTAGCACATAACATGTATTTAGAAACATTAATGGCTACAGGTGTGTTGGGTGGAATAACTTTCTTAATAATTCTTGTAAAAACTTTTAAAAATGGTTACATAATGTTAAAAACAAACTCTAATCTTGGATGGCTAATGATTCTTTTTTTAGAGAGATGCTTTACTGGGTTTCTAAGTACCTCTATATTAGATCCTCTTTTTTGGTTAGTTGTAGTAGCTATTAATTCAAATAAATTAAAATTAAGGAATTAAAGATATGAAATTATTTGTAGACAATGAGTTTAAGGGGCATCATTCAGAATATTTGGATATAATAATAAAATATCATCAAGTAAATAGTAAAAGGTTGGTGTTAGCAGTTAGTCAAGAATATTATAACAACAGAAAAGATATTCATCATGTAGATAATATAGTATTTGTTGTGTTAAAAAAAACTTTAAATTTACTAGATAAGTTTAAAGAAGTTAAACAAATTCAAGAAATTGCAAAGGAGTTTTCTGTTAATGAAATCTGTTTATTAAATTTTAATTATTATTTTAAATTGATGTTCTTTTTTGGCAAAAAATATAGTATTTCAGGTATTTATTTTATGCCATATTTAATGAAGAGTAACATCTCTAAGAAAGAATATAGATTAAAAACAATTCAATTTAAATCAATTTTTTTATTTTGTAATATAAAATCTATAATGATTTTAAATGATACTGATGCTGTCTCTAAATTCAATAATTTATTTAAAAACAACAAATTTTCTTATTTAGTAGACCCAGTTTATTATTTAGAAGAACCAAGTCTGTCCACCAGTAATAGAGAAAAACTTGTGTTATCTTTTTTAGGTGAAGTTTCACCAAGAAAAGGTATTTTTCAATTTTTGGATGCATTGGATAATCTTGAAAAGGAAAAACTGAATAAATTAGAAATTTGCATTGCAGGAAATTCAACTGTTTTTAAAGAAGAGATTTTAGTTAGAATTGGAGTTCTAGAGAAAAAATGTCCTACACTTTTTGGTAATGTATATCTAGATAGGGTAGAGGAAAGTGTGTTTAATACAATTCTATTAAAAGCAGATATTGTTTTATGTTTACATCAAAAGGTAGAAGGATCTAGTGGTATAGTTGGTAAAGCTTCAGTTTTTAAAAAGCCAATAATTGGCCCTAAAGAGGGATTAATAGGTTGTTTAATTAAAAAATACGGTATAGGAGTACAGATTAATACTAAAGATCCATTAAATATTTCAAAAGCAATAGAAAATATTTTAGAAAAAAGAATTCAAATTGAAGACCATAAGTTTGAACACTATGTAGAAGATCATTCCCCTGACCAATTTGTGAAAAAATTAATATAAATTTTTATGATGTCTAATTTAATTTCAAAGTATTATTATTATTTGTCAGTGATCTTAAGATACCCCGTATTTAAGTATAATCTTAATAAGATTTCCTTTTATTTAAAATCAGACTGGTTTGATAAAACAAATTATCATGAAGATTTTCAAAAAAGAAGTTTTAATCAATTAAGAAAACGTGCACTAAAAACAAAATTTTATAAATCATTTTTTAATTTAACGAAAAATGAAACGCCCACTTTTAAAGATTTTCCAGTTTTATCTAAGATTGATTTAAGAAAAGCTGAAAATGATATACGTAATAATTTTTTTCTTAATCCAAGAAATAAGTCTAATACCGGAGGTAGTTCTGGAGCACCTTTTTATTTTTATATCTCACCAAATCTAAGAGATTTTGAATTTTCTCATCAAAAATTTTTTTTTGACAGACTGGGTTATAAAAAGAATGATTTAATTTATAGCTTAGATGGCACTAGAATTTCAAAAGAGGATAAGGAAATGTCTATTTTTTGGAAAACGAAGGTTGGTAGTGGATTTCCTTATGGTAAAGTTCATTTATCTGTTTTAGAGTTGAATAAAAAAACTTATGAAATATATATTGATAAAATTCTAAAAGATAAACCTGCTTTTTTAAGGGGATATCCTTCTGCTTTAGAATCGTTAGCCTTATTTATTAAGAAAACTAAAAAGAGTAACAAGTTTAATTTTATTAAGGGAATTTTATTAACATCAGAAAACATTACTGAAGATCAGATAAAGAACATTAGTAATATTTTTAATACTAATGTTTACCCACAATACGGTATGACGGAGGCTTGTGCATTTGGGTTTACAAAAGCAAACTCATTAAAATACTATTGTTCGCCATTTTATGGTATAACGGAGGTTTTAGATGATAATAATGAACATGTTAAATTGGGTGAGGTAGGTAAAGTTGTTTTAAGTTCATTTGGTAATTATTATCAGCCTTTTATAAGATATTCTACTGGGGATTTAGCAGAATATGGTGGTTTTGATAATGGTTTTGTAATTCTTAATAAAATTGTAGGAAGAACACAAGATTATATAGTAGATAAAAATGGAACAAGAATCATGCTTGTAGGCTTAGTTTTTGGAGCGCATTTAAAGTCTTTTAAAGCTATCTTAACATGGCAAATAAAACAAGATATCCCGGGTGTTATTTCAATAATTATTGATAAAGATGATAGTGTTTGGAAAGAAGAATTCGAACTTGAAATATTATCCACTTTATCATGTAATAAAAAAGTAAGTGTAGAAATAATTTATAGTAATGTTTTCTTATTTACAAAATCAGGGAAAAGATTATTTTTGATACAAAATATAAAAAAAAGTGATGAAAATAATTTATAATTTTACAAATATACCTTCGCATTATAGAGGTTTATTGTGGGAAAAATTGTTAACCTCTAATTTTTTTGAATTTCACTTTTTTTTTGCTGTTAATAATAAATTAAATATAAAAGAAATTGACTTTAAAAAAGAAAGTTTTCAAAAATATTCTGATAGGCTTCATATCATAAAAAATTACTGGTTAAAGAAAAGAATTTTAATTTGGCAAAGTGGAGTTATTAAAAGTTGTTTGACAGATGATCTTCATACAGCAATATTTTTAGGTGAAATTCAAGTTGTTTCTACTTGGTTAGCAATGTTAATTTGTAAAATCAGGAGAATACAAGTTGTGTATTGGACACATGGTATTTATGGAAATGAATCTTATCTAAAGAAGAAAATTAGGGTTTTATTTTATAAAACAGCAGATAAAATTTTATTATATGAAAGAAGAGCTGAAAAATTATTAATTACGGAAGGTGTAAAAGAAGAGAAGATTTTAGTGATTTTTAACTCTTTAAATTATGATAAACACATAAAAATTAGAAAGAAGATAGATACTTTAAAGATAAATAACTTTAGTAATGAATTTACTTTTGAAGACAAAGTTGCATCTTATCTTATTTTTGTTGGCAGACTAACGGGTGTTAAAAAGTTAGATTTAATTATAAAGGCACTTAAGACAATTAATAATAAAGAAAAGAAATTAAATTTATTGATAGTTGGCAAGGGAGATCCTGAGATAACAAGAGAACTTAAACAGTTAGTAAAAGATTTAAATTTAGAAGCTAGAGTTCAGTTTTACGGAGCTTGTTATGATGAAGAGAGGTTAGCTAATTTTATTTATTTTGCAGAGTTATGTGTTTCCCCTGGTAATGTTGGTTTAACAGCTATCCATGCATTAAGTTTTGGAACCCCAGTATGTACGCATTCTAATTTTTTTAATCAAATGCCAGAAGTAGAAGTAATAGAAGAAGGGGTTACAGGTTGTTTTTTTGAAGAAAATAATATTCAATTACTAGAAAAAGTAATTCTTAATTGGATCAACTCTAATCTTGAAAGAAAAGTAATAAGGAAGGATTGTTATACTGTAATCGATAATCTATACAATCCTTATAATCAGGTTGAAATCATGAAAAAATTATTGAATAAATAGTTATGAAAGTATATATAATAAATTTGTTTTTATCAAGACAAGGAGGTGGCATTTTTACTGTACTTAAGGAGTTATATTATTCTAAAGTATCACAAAATTACTTTAATAAAGAATTAACTTTTATAGGATTTGAAGATGAAAACTATCAGAAGGATAGATTAAAATTAAATGGTGTGTCAATCGGCTTCAAAAAAGAAAATGCTTTTTTTTATTCTAAAAAATTTAAAAATCATTTATTTAATAATATTGAAATAGATTCGATAATACATCTTCATTCATTATGGATGTATTCTTCAATTTTATTGTTAAAATTGAATAGAAATAATAGGTTTTATAAAATAATTTCTCCTCATGGAATGTTAGATAAATGGGCATTAAATAATGGTAGTTTAAAAAAGAAAATTTCACTTTTATTGTTTGAAAAAAGAAATATTAATTCTGCAAATTGTGTTCATGCGTTGTGTACGCAAGAATATAAGGATATAAGAAAAATTTCAAAAAAAGTACCTATAGCAATTATACCCAATGGTATAAATTTACCATTAAATATAAGTTATAAACCCAAATCTGAAAAAAATATTCTTTTCTTGGCTAGATTACACCCTAAAAAAGGGCTAGATAATTTAATTGAAGCTTGGGCAGAGGTTCATGTGGAAAATTGGAATCTTATTATTGTTGGTCCAGATGAAGGTAATTATGAATTGAAAATCAATAAAATTAATAAAAACTTAAATGTAAATCAAAATAAAATTGAATTTATTGATGGTGCTTTTGGGAAGGATAAGGTAGAATTATATGAAAATGCATCTTTGTTTATTTTACCATCCTATAGTGAAGGTCTACCTATGACGATATTAGAAGCGTGGTCTTATAAAGTCCCTGTATTAATGACTAAAGAGTGTAACTTAGATATTGGTTTCAATGAAAAAGCTGCAATTGAAATAACATCAACTAAAGAAGGTATTTTGAAAGGGTTAAACACCTGTATAAATATATTAACAGATGAAGAATTAGCTGTTATAGGTAATAATGGGTATGAACTGGTTAAAAAAGAGTTTACTTGGGAAGAAGTTTCCAAGAAAATGATTAAGATGTATGAATGGGTGTCTAATAAAACAGAAAAACCTAACTTCATTCATTTAAATTAAACGAAATGAAAAAAGTTAAACTGTCAAATTATAATAACGATTGGTATAAACCTGGTTCGAAAATTAAGATATTAATTTGGTATTATATAAATATTTTATTTTTTATAAATCCTTTAAATTCAATATCAAGTTTAAAGATTTTTATTCTTAGATTTTTTGGAGCAAAAATAGGAAATAATGTAGTTATCAAGCAAAGTGTTAACGTAAAATACCCTTGGTTCTTAGAAGTGGGAGATAATGTTTGGATTGGAGAAAATGTTTGGATCGACAATCTTGCTAAAGTAAAAATAGAGAATAATGTATGTATTTCTCAAGGGGCTATGTTATTGTGTGGTAATCATAATTATAAAAAGTCTACTTTTAATTTAATTGTAAAAGAAATAACATTAAAAGAAGGTTCTTGGGTGGGAGCTAAATCAGTTGTTTGCCCTGGAGTAACTTTAAAATCTCATGCTATTTTATCAGTAGGTTCAATTGCGACCAAAGATTTGGATTCTTATTCGATTTATCAAGGTAATCCAGCAATAAAAGTTAGAGAAAGAAAAATCGAATTTTAAATAATGAAAATTTCTATAATAACAGTCTGTTACAACAGTGAAAAAACCATTGAAAAAACCTTTCAATCAGTAGCAGCACAAACCTATAAAGAGGTAGAATACATTGTTGTAGATGGCGGTTCTAAAGACACTACTGTTCATCTTATTCAGGAGTATAAAGAAATCGTAACGCAATGGGTTTCTGAACCAGATAAGGGCTTATATGACGCAATGAATAAAGGCATTAAAATGGCAACAGGAGATTTGGTTGGCATTTTAAATTCTGATGATATTTTTACAGACAATTATGTTTTAGAAAACATAGCAAATTTTCATTTACATAATACTATTGATACTTCTGTAGGAAATATTATACAGTTTAATGAAGAGGGAAAAACGGTACGTAAATACTCTGCAAAAAACTGGAATCCAGAAAAACTAAAAATTGGTTTTATGCCTGCGCATCCTGCCATTTTTTTTAAAAGAGAATTATTTGATAAATTTGGAAATTATCATTTAGATTTTACGATTGGTGCAGACTACGAATTAATCACACGTTTTTTTCTGAAGCATAACATTACATGGAAGTTTTCAGATATTACAACAACTTCTATGTTAATTGGTGGTTTAAGTAGTTCTGGAGTTAGTAGTTATCAATTGATATCGAAAGAAATTAAAAAAGCATTGACTAGAAATAATATAAAGTTTAGTTATTTAAAAGTACAATTAAGAGGTTTCTGGAAAGTAATAGGGTTTTTAAATAAAAAGTAATTGATGAATAGTAATATACATATCATTACAGGAAACAAAGGTTTTGTTGGTCTTAATTTGGTCGATTATTTAACCCGTAAGAAAAAAGAGACCATTGGTGTCTCTAGAAACCCAACCAAAGATGAACTCAATTATCAAACCTTAAGTTTAGAAAACCTAAATAAAGCCAATAGTTGTATTCATCTAGCTGGTAAAGCGCATGATTTAAAAAAGACTTCAGAAGACGCAGCATATTTTGAAGTAAATACAGAGTTAACAAAAACTTTGTTCGACCAATTTTTAAAAAGTGATTGTGAAGTTTTTATGTATATGAGTTCTGTAAAAGCAGCAGCAGATACTGTTGAAGGCTTTTTAACTGAAGATGCAAAACCTAACCCGGTAACAGTTTATGGGAAATCTAAACTAGCCGCAGAAAATTATATTTTATCTAAAGAAATACCTGAAGATAAAAGAGTATATATTTTAAGACCCTGTATGATTCATGGACCTAATAATAAAGGGAACTTGAATTTATTGTATAGTTTTGTTTCAAAAGGCATTCCATATCCTTTTGGTAAATATGTTAATAAAAGATCTTTTGTTTCTGTAGAAAATTTATGTTTTATTATCAATGAGTTAATTGATAATAAAAGTATAAAACCGGGAGTTTATAACATTGCAGATGATGCTTCTCTTTCAACAACAGATTTAGTTAGAATTATAGGGAAAACGATAAACAGACCTGCAAAAATATTACAGATTCCAAAGTTTATGGTTTCTATTTTAGCCAAAATAGGAGATGTTTTACCATTACCCATAAATTCTGAAAGGTTACAAAAGTTAACTGAAAACTATGAAGTATCTAATCAAAAAATAAAAAAAGAAATTCAAAAAGAATTACCTTTGTCAACTGAAAAAGGAATAAAAAAAACAATCGCATCATTTTAGTTTTATGGAAAAATATTTTTTGGTTTTAATAATTTTAATTTTAGCATCTTATTTATATCTAAAACTAGCCGTTAAATTTAAAATTATAGACAAACCCAATCAAAGAAGTTCACATACAAAAATAACTGTTAGAGGAGGAGGTATTATTTTTCCTATAGCTATTTTATTATTCTTTTTTTTTAATGATTACCAATACCCATACTTTGTTTTAGGTGTTTTTTTGATTTCTATAGTTAGTTTTTTAGATGATATTTATACATTAAGTTCAAAAATTAGATTTCCATTTCAATTATTATCTGTAGTGATGGTTTTGTATCAAGTTGGTGTTCCCATTGAGGCTTTGTCCTTGTTTTACTTAATTCTTGGTGTTGGAACTATCAATTTTTTTAATTTTATGGATGGAATTAATGGGATTACAGGTTTGTATTCTATTGCTGTATTATCTATTTTTTATTTTATAAATTTAAATGAAGAAATTATAAATCCAGATTTGATTATATATCCTTTTATTTCACTCATTGTCTTTGGTTTTTATAACTTTAGGAAAAAAGCTGTTTTTTTTGCAGGAGATATTGGTAGTGTCACCATTGGTATTCTGATTTTTTTTATATTACTTTATTTTTATGTAGAATTAAAATCGCCTTTAATTATTTTAGCTATTATTGTATATGGTGCCGATGCTGCAAACACCTTTTTATATCGAAAAATTTTTACAAACGAAAGTGTTTTTGAACCTCATAGGCATCATGTCTACCAAAAGTTAGTAGATATTAAAAAGATGTCACACATAAAAGTGTCACTAATTTATACTATTATTCAGTTGCTATTAAATGTTGTTCTTTATAAAACGTATCAATTAGAGTTACAAACTCAATTTTTAATTTTAATAAGTATTATTTCTTTTTTTATCCTGATCTATATCTTGGTATTTAAAAAGTTAAAAGTAAGAAATTAACTATTTTGGATTCTAAAATTTACTTATCAAAACCAAATTTTAAAGAAATTTTAATTAATACTTCTTTTAAGGATAATAATGTTCTAAATTTTGAGGTTGCTCTAGAAAAATATTTAGGGTCTAACAAAAAAATAGTGGCTTTAAATTCTGGAACTTCAGCAATTCATTTAGCATTAATTTTAGCTGGTGTTCAAAAAGATGATTTAGTCATTTGTCAAAGTTTTACTTTTGTAGCAACTGCAAACCCAATTTTATATCAAAGAGCAAAACCTATTTTTATTGATAGTGAAATTGAAAAATGGAGTATGTGTCCATTGTTATTAGAGCAAACTATTAAAAAGTATATTTCCTTAAATAAAAAACCAAAAGCAATCATTGTAAACTGTAATTACGGAATGCCATCTAAAATAGAAACGATTATTTCTATTGCTAAGTTTTATGATATTAAACTAATTGAAGATGCTGCAAGTGGATTAGGTGCTTCTTACAAAGACCAAAAATGTGGCACTTTTGGGGATTTTGGTATTATATCTTTTAATGAAAATAAAATTTTAACCACTTTTGGAGGAGGTGCATTAATTTGTAAATCTGAGGAAGATAAAAATAGGGCCATATATTTAGCGAGTCAAGCAAAAGAAAAATTTGATTATTACCAACATTCAGAAATTGGTTATAATTACAAGATGGATAAATTATCTGCTTCTGTTGGTTTATCTGAGTTAAAAAATATAGAGCAATACATTCTTAGTCGGAGAAAAATTCATTTATTTTATGTAGAATTGTTTCAGAATATGGAAGGGATTCATGTATTTCATAATTCTGATGACAATTACTTTTCTAACCATTGGTTAACTTGTATTTTAATTAACGAGAAATTAGCTGGGTTTTCAAACGAAGATATGAGCAACCAATTGCTAAAAGATAATATTGAGTCAAGACCTTTATGGAAACCGATGCATTTACAACCTGTTTTTAAAGGTTGCCCATTTTATGGAGATGGTGTTTCTGAAGGATTATTTAATTCAGGCTTATGTTTGCCTTCTGGTTCTAACCTGACAGAAAATGATTTAGAACGAATCTCAACTTCTATTAAGAAAATTTTGTAAATTTGGTTTTTAAAATCTATTAATAAAGAATGATAAGAAATTTTTTTTTAAAAGCCCTCAACAAATATGCCTCTAAATGGGTTGTTTTTGTTATTGATGTTTTACTTGTTTGTTTTTCTTTCATTATAGCATATTCTATTAGATTTGACGTTAGTTTTAATTTTGATACTTCAACCTTAATATCACAACTAGTAGTTGTGATGATAATTGCTGCTTTAAGTTTTTTAATTATTGGTTCATATAAGGGGATTATAAGGCATACGGGCACTAGAGATGTTTTTAATGTATTTATTGGGGTCACTATTTTTAGTATCACAATTGGTTTTATAGTAGTTGTAAATCAATTATTTAGGATAAATACAAATTTCACCATCCCAAAATCTATTATTCTTATTCATTATTTAGTCTCTGTTTTTGTTTTAATAATAAGTAGATATGTTTTTAAAGCGTTTTATGAAGTTATTTCAACAGAATTAAATACGGTCACAAATGCATTGATTTATGGAGCTGGAGATTCTGGTATTATAACTTATGGTGCTTTAAATAGAGAACGTAAAGAGAATTATCAAATTTTAGGTTTTATTGATGATGATAAAAACAAAGTAAATAAAAAGATTGATAGAATTAAAATATATGACTTTTCCAAAATTAATAAAGAATTCATAGAAAAAAATGAAATTAATGAAGTTATTATTTCAATTCAAAAAATAAAACCTAGTAGACTTTTAGAAATTACAGATAAATTATTAGCCTTAAATTTAAAGGTTAAGATTGTTCCTCCTCTATCTAAATGGATAGAAGGAGATTTACAAGCCAATCAAATCAAACAAATTAACATTGAAGATTTATTAGATAGAGCACCAATCATTATTGATAATCCAATTGTACAAAGGGAAGTTAATGATAAGGTTATATTAGTTTCTGGTGCAGCAGGGTCTATAGGAAGCGAAATTTCTAGGCAATTAAGTTTATATACATGTAAATTGATCGTTTTAATAGATCAAGCTGAATCTCCACTTTATGACCTTCAACAAGAATTAATTCAAAATGGAGTTACAAATTTTGTCGCTATTGTATCTGACGTAAGAGATAGGCATAAAATGTCTAGGATTTTTAAAAAATATAAACCACAAAGAGTATTTCATGCAGCTGCATATAAACATGTGCCTTTAATGGAGAAATCTCCGTATGAAGCAATAAAAGTAAATGTATTCGGAACTAAGAATTTAGTAGATTTATCAGTTGAAAATGATATCGAGAGATTTGTTATGGTTTCAACAGATAAAGCAGTAAACCCAACAAATGTTATGGGAGCTTCTAAAAGAATAGCTGAATTGTATATTAGTTGTGTAAGTAAATTGTCGAAAAAGACTAAGTTTACAACAACAAGATTTGGAAATGTTTTAGGATCTAATGGTTCTGTTATTCCACTATTTAAAAGACAGATAGAAAATGGAGGGCCTTTAACAGTTACTCATAAAGAAATAACAAGGTACTTTATGACGATACCTGAAGCTTGTAGCTTGGTTTTGGAGGCAGGTACAATGGGTAAAGGTGGAGAAATTTATATCTTTGATATGGGGAAATCCGTTAAGATTTTTGAAATAGCAAAAAGAATGATTTATTTATCAGGATTAAGATATCCTGAAGATATAGATATAAAAATAACTGGATTAAGACCTGGGGAAAAATTGTATGAAGAATTATTAGCTGATGGAGAAAATACGATAAAAACGTATCATGAAAAAATAATGATTGCTAAAACTCAAAAGCTTGATGATTCTATTGTGAAAGTTAAAATTGATGATTTATCTCTTAATTTTAATAAATTAAACAACAGTGATCTAGTTAAATTAATGAAAGAATTATTACCAGAATATGTTTCTAATAATTCAGAATTTGAAAAACTAGATAAAGTTAGTGTTTAGTGAATTTTTATAATACTTTTGCAAAAAAAAAAAATATGGTCAAAATGAAAAATCAAATTAGTAACAAGTTTTTGTTACTAATCCTTTTAATATTTCAATTAAGCTCTTGTGTTTCTAAAAAAGATATTGTTTACTTTCAAAATGATGAGATTGAACAAGCTAAAGTTTCCAATAGTTACAAAACTATAATAAAACCTGACGATTTGTTGCAAATTACTATTACAGCATTAGATACTGACGCTGTAAGGCCTTTTAATTTGGCAGCAGTTACATATTCAACTTCATCTAATTCGGCAATTGGTGTGGCACAACAGCAAACTTATTTAGTTGACAATGTTGGAGAAATAGATTTTCCTATTTTAGGGAAGTTAAAAATAGGTGGTTTGTCAAGAGATGAAGCTATAAACTTATTAAAAGAAAAGTTAGAACCAGATTATTTAAAGGATCCAAATATTAATATTAAAATAGCTAATTTTAAGATAAGTATCTTAGGAGATATTTCAAGGCCTGGTTCTTACACAGTGCCAAATGAACGAATTACTATTTTAGAAGCAATTGCTCTTGCAGGAGATTTAAATATTTCAGGAAAAAGAAATGAGATTTTAGTCCATAGAGAAGAAGAAGGGAAAAAAGTTGTTTATAAGGTAAATCTATTATCTAAAGCAATTTTTACCTCGCCAGTATATTATTTACAACAAAATGATTTGGTTTATGTTGAACCAAATTATGCAAGAATACAATCTGCCTCATCTAACTCTAGTACTAGTTTGTTTATTTCAATAACAGGCTTATTGATAACTATTGTTTCTCTTTTAACAAGATAAAAATGCAAGAACAACAACAAAATTTTACTAGCAAAATAGTAGAAAATAATGATACTATTGATATTAGAGCGGAATTAGGGAAATACCTAGTTCATTGGAAATGGTTCGTAATTGGTGGGATGTTATCAATGGTTCTTGCTTTTATATATTTAAGGTACAAGACACCTCTATATAATGCATCTACTTCTATCATGATTAAAGACAATAAAAAGTCTGGTATTTCTGCGGAGTTAGCTTCTTTTTCAGATTTAGGGATTATAGGTGGTGGTTCTTCGAATAATACAGATAATGAAATTGAAATTTTAACATCACGTAAGATTATAGGAAATGTTGTTGATTCATTATCTTTAACAAGCTCTTATTTTTTAGAAGGAAGAATAAAGAAAAGCGAAGCTTATAATAAAACACCATTATTTTTAGAATTTATAAAGAAGGATGCTTTATTTACTGAAAAAGATACTGTTTTTGTAGTTTCGATTTTAGATAAAAATAAAATTGAATTTAAAAGTATTGATGGTGAATTTATTTTATCATCTAGTTTTAACGAGGTTATTAATAGTGAAATAGGTCAGTTTAAAATTACTAATTCTAAAGAGAATAATGAAATCTTTAGGGGAAAGGATGTTTTTATTAACATAAAAGGAAGAAATAAAGTTATTGATAGTTATACGGGGCGTATTAGTGTTAATCCTGCAAATAAAAACTCTAGTGTTTTAAAGATTAGTTTGCAAGATGCTGTGAAATCTAAATCTGAAGACATTTTAAATGAATTGGTTAAACAATATAATATAGACGCAATAAAAGATAAAAATATTGTTTCTGAGAAAACAAAAGATTTTATAGAAGATCGTTTGAAAAGTGTTGGTGCAGATTTAGCAGCTGTTCAGGATGATGTTAAAAATTATAAAACTAAATTTGGAATTTCTGGATTATCATCAGAAGGGGAATTGGCTTTACAAGAAGTTTCATTTAATAATAAAAAAATTGTAGAAATACAGAGTCAATTAAGTTTAGCTAATTGGATTCAAAAAAAATTAAAAAAAGAATCTGAAGCAAATGATGTTTTACCAACTAATCTAGGTTTTACAGATGTAAGTATCTCTTCTTCTATAGAAAGTTATAATGAATTGGTATTAAAGAAGAATAAATTATTAGTGACAGCTGGTAGTAAAAACCCTCAATTGATTGAAGTACAAAGTCAGATAACTACTTTAAATAGAAACCTTTTATCAAGTTTAGATAATTTAAAGAAATCATTAGAAATTCAATTATATCAACTTAATATTGAAGGAAACAAAGTAACTTCAAAAATAGTCAATATTCCTTTAATAGAAAGGGGAATGATTGATATTGAAAGGCAAAGAGAAATTTATTCAGAACTTTTTTCATATTTATTAAAGAAAAAAGAAGAAACAGCAATTTCTTTAGCAGTAACTGTTCCTAATGCTAAGATAATTGATGTTGCATATGGTTCTAGTATTCCGGTTTCTCCAAAAAGGAAAATCGTTTACCTAGCAGCTTTAATTTTAGGTTTGTTAATTCCATTTATTATTATCTATCTTAAAAATCTTTTAGACACAAAAATTCATTCTAGAAAAGATATTGAAGATTTAACAACTTTACCTTTCATTGGAGATGTACCTCATTCTGAAACAAATGATAAAATCGTTATAGGAAACGATTCAAGAACAAGTACTGCGGAAGCTTTCCGTTTGATAAGAACTAATTTAGATTTTATGTTACCTAATAATGACAATGACCTAGGTAAGACAATTTTTATTACTTCAACAACAAGTGGTGAAGGGAAATCATTTATATCCATTAACCTAGCTGCAGCACTATCTTTATCAAATAAAAAAGTTTTGTTATTGGGTATGGATCTTAGAGCTCCAAAAGTTACTGAATATCTAGGTATTTCTGAACGAAAAGGGATTACAAATTTTATAACGAATGACAATATTTCTTTGGATGATGTAAAATTTACAATTCCTGAAATTAAAGGATTAGATATTATTTCTTCTGGTGTTATTCCTCCAAATCCTGCAGAATTATTACTTAGTGCTAAAGTTAAAGAGTTGTTTGATGAAGTAAAAAAGGACTATGATTTTATTATTGTTGACACAGCACCTGTAAATTTAGTTACCGATACTTTGTTAGTTGCTAAGTATGCAAATATGTTTATGTATGTTACAAGAGCAAATTACTTAGATAAACGAATGCTGAATATACCTCAGACTCTATATAACGAAAAAAAATTACCAAATATGGCTATTGTTTTGAATGATACAGATATGAAAAAAGGTTATGGATATGGATATGGTTACGGTTATGGAAATGGATACATAGAACAGGTTAAAAAACCATGGTATAAAAGAATTTTAAGTTAAAAAATAAAAGCATCCATTTGGATGCTTTTATTTTATAAGAACTTTTTATTGTTATCTAAAAGATGGTTGATTTTTTCTAAATTCTTTTTAGTACTAATTTTCTTCAGAAGGTCTAAATGATTATGATGATGAGTATCTGTACCAACAAAGTCATAAAAATTCTCTTTTAATAGTTTTTCAGAAATTTTTTGAACACCTTTTCCATATTGTTCAGTAAGAGATAATAGGTTTAATTGAAATAAACATCCAGCTTTTTTAAGTTTATGATAATGATTAATATCATTATGATAAAAATTGTATCGTTCAGGATGAGCTAAAATAGGTTTGTATCCTTTTAATTGTATTTCAAATAAGATATCGTATATATTAATTGGAGCACTGAAATAAGACATTTCTACAAGAACAAAATTATCTTTTAAAGTCAGGATATCATCTTTTTCTAAAAGTTCAGAAAACTGCTCATCCATCATATATTCTGCAGCAGCTTCAATAGATACATCTTTAATATTCCTTTTTATAAGTTCTTCTTTTACTTCCTGTAGTTTTTCTTTTATTGTATTTGAGGAATTGGGATAAACATCTCCTAAAACATGAGGTGTAGTTATAAAATTCTTAATACCATAAGAACGCATTTTTAAAATTAACTCAATTGAGTTGTCTAAATTTTTTGCTCCATCATCAATTCCAGGTAATAAATGAGAATGTATATCAACAAAACCTTCTGGAAAGAATTCAATTAAAGGGATGTCCTTTTTCTTAAAAAAAATCATATTATTAATTTAATACAAATTTACAATAATTTAAAGCATTTTTTAATTCTTATTATTGTTCAGAATAAAATATTAAATACGAAAACGATTGAAGATTCATTTGCTATTGTATATGAATTATACTTATAATATCTTTGAGTACAAAATAAACAGAATTATGATTTTAATTGCAGATGGAGGTTCTACAAAGGCAGATTGGATTGCTATAAATAGTGATAAAGAAGAAGAATTTAGAGTAAGGACTTTAGGGTTAAATCCTGCTATTGTTTCTGAAGAAGAATTGTATAATAGAATTATTAATATGTTTCAACTTATTAATATAAAAGAAGATGTATCGGAAATTCATTTTTATGGTGCTGGTTGTGGTACACCCAAACCTATTCAGATTTTAAAAACGATTTTAGAATCAATTTTTGTAAATGCAAAAATATTTATTTCTGAAGATATGTTAGCAGCTGTTTATGCTGCAACAGGTAAAGAGCCAGCTTTAGTTTGTATTTTAGGAACAGGTTCTAATAGTTGTTATTATGATGGTGAAAATATGGAGATGTTAGTTGCTTCTCTTGGATATATTTTAATGGATGAAGCTAGTGGTAATTACTTTGGAAAAAAACTTATTATAGACTATTACTATCATAAAATGCCAAGTAGAATTGCAGAAAAATTTAATGAAGAGTTTGATTTAGATCCAGATTATATTAAGAAAAACTTGTATAGGGAACCAAACCCTAATATGTATTTAGCTTCTTTTGCAAAATTTATGTTTGATTTTAAAGAAGATAAGTATATTAAGAAAATAATTAAAAAAGGATTCCAAGAATTTTTTAAATATAGAGTCTTACCTTACAATAAAACGGCTGATACTCCAATTTACTTTATAGGTTCAATTGCACATTATTTTAGAGATATTTTAGAAAATATTGCTAAAAAGAACGATTTAGTCATTACTGATGTAATACAAAGACCAATTGATAATTTATTAGAATATCATAAGAATAATATTTAAATAATAATATCTAAAAGTCTTTCTAAGCGCATTCCTCTTGAACCTTTAATCAGAATTGATTGATGTTTAAGAGGATTGTTTTTTAGATGCATTAATAAGTCTTCATACGTTCTAAATAGATGGTGTTTTGTTTTAGTTTGATAAAAGTTTTCACCCACAAAATAAGTAGTATTAAAACCTAGTTTTTTGACTAAATTAATAACAGCTTTGTGTTCTTCTATACTTGTTTCTCCTAATTCAAACATATCACCTAAAATAACGGTCTTAAATTCTGCATTAATTGATTCAAAATTTTCTAATGCAGCTTTCATACTTGAAGGATTTGCATTGTAAGCATCTAAAATAATTCGATTAGATTTTTTTTTGATAATTTGAGAACGATTGTTATTAGGGACATATTCTTCTATAGTACTTTTAACATCTGAATCAGAAACCTTAAAATGATTACCAATTGTACATGCAATAGCTATATTTGTATAGTTGTATTTCCCTATTAGATTACTTTGTATGATGTTAGTATTAAAAGATAATTTTACAAATGGATTTACTTCAATAAATTTTAAACTAGCACAGAAAGGTTTGTTATTTATTCTTTTTGTTTTTTCAACTTGAATAGGATCTTCTGGATTAATAAATGCAGTTTTATTATTGTTTTCTAAATAAGTATACAATTCACTTTTCCCTTGGATAACTCCTTCAATTCCTCCAAAACCTTCTAAATGCGCTTTTCCAAAATTAGTTATATAACCAAAATCGGGTTCACAAAGTGAACATAAAAAAGCAATTTCTTTTTGATGATTTGCTCCCATTTCTACAATTCCTATTTCAGTTTCTGGTGTCATTGAAAGTAAAGTAAGAGGAACTCCAATATGATTATTCAAATTCCCGACTGTTGCTGTAGTTTTATGTTTTTTCGATAAAACAGCATTTATCAACTCTTTAGTAGTTGTTTTTCCATTACTACCAGTTAATCCAATAATTGTTGTTTTTAGAATATTTCTGTGATAATTAGCTAATTTTTGTAGTGTTTCTAAAACATTATCAACTAAAATAATATGAGGATGTGTGCAATATGCTATTTCATCAACAATTGCATAAATAGCTCCAAGTTCAAGTGCTTTTTCTGCAAACTTATTTCCATTAAAATTATCGCCTTTTAAAGCGAAAAAAATAGTGTTTTTTCTAATTTTTCTAGTGTCTGTATCAACAAGAAAATGATTAGCATATAATTTGTAAATGTCTTTAATCTTCATTTTTTAAAAATAAAAAAAACCTCACTGTAAATCATACAGAGAGGTCAAGTTTTTTTGAAATAAAAAGTATTTTTAATTTCTAGCTTTTCTTTTCTTGTAAGTCATTGGTCCTACTTTATCAGTAACACATCTAAACCCTATAAAGTTAGTTGCCATGTATTCTGGTAAATATCTTCTTTGAGCAGGATCTAACCAATATTCTCTATCAGACCAAGCACCACCTTTATATACTCTTGTTCTATTACTAATTAATGTAGTTCTTTTTTTAGCGTCATTTACTAAAATTTCTCTTCCTGTTTCAGGATCTATTTCAGTACTTGGTTTTCTTGGAGAATTGTACATACTTGGTCTAGATCCAAACTGTTCTTCATCATCTTCATAAAATCTCGAAGAATTTAAATCACCATCTCCAATATCAGTATTGTTAGAAACCGTAAAGTTTCTTCTTAAAGTTACATCATCTTTTGTAATTGGAATGTACTTAATACTTCCAGGTAATTGTTTGGGAATTATTTTACCATTAGGTAATGTGTCATATTCTACTTCAGATCCAGCAGAACCGTCAGCAATTACAACTTTTCCGTTTTCATCAATCATTTTTTTAGTAAACACATTTCCTCTAAAATAATTGAAGTCATTTGCTTCATTATCTATAATCGGTCTATAAACATCAGCTACCCATTCTGCAACATTACCAGACATATCATACAACCCAAATCCATTTGGAGGATAAGATTTTACTCGAATAGGAATATCAGAACCATCAGAACTCCAGCCAGATAAACCACTATATTCACCTTTACCTTGTTTAAAGTTTGCTAATTGATCACCTCTAAATCTTTTTTCTGTTTCTCTAGAGTATTTACCATTCCAAGCATATTTTTTTCTACCTCTAACATTGTTGTATTCTCTATTTTCAATGTTTGCTTTTGCGGCAAATTCCCATTCTGCTTCAGTTGGTAATCTAAATTTCTGACTTAAAACACCATCAGCTTGCGTAATTTTTCTTCCTTCAAAAGATCCTTTAGCACCTCTTACAGAACCTCTAGTTCTAATTCCTCTTTTATATACAGTTGTGTCACCATCAAAAAGTTTATCAGAATCTGCTAAGAAAACGTCTGTATCAAAAAAGTTTCTAATAGTATCATTATCAAAAATATTTTTGATATACCCTTTATCTATTAATTTCTTTAAGTTTACAGCATCAGTACGCCATTTACAATATTGATTTGCTTGTAACCAGCTAACACCAACCACAGGGTAATCTGCATAAGCAGGATGTCTTAAGTAATTTTCAGATAAAATATCTGTGTTTCCTAAACTTTTTCTCCATACTAAAGTATCTGGTAGAACAGAATTGTATATATGTTTATATTTTTCTTCTGATGGAGGAAAAACATCTTTAATATATTGTACATATAAAAAGTATTCAGAGTTTGTAACTTCTGTTTCATCCATAAAGAAAGAACGAATATGCATCTTTTTTGGAGTTGTGTTCCAATCAAACATCACGTCATCTTGTACTTGTCCCATTGTAAAAGAACCCCCCTCAATAGCAATCATTCCTAAAGGAATTTCTTGACCAGCAGTTGCATTCCCTCTTATAAAATTATTATATTTAGGATTATTAAAAGGTAATCCTGTAAGTGTCGAACTTCCTGAAGTTGTTTTACTACAGCTAGCTAACGCTAAGATTGATAGTACAACTAAAGATATTTTAAATACGTTTCTCATTTCCTAATTAAAAATTAGTTTAGGGTTTTTATTATAGCGATGCAATTTACAATAATTATACTTTCAAACAAGTAAATTGCTAATTTTAACGCTTCATTTTTCTTCTCACAATTTAATAAACGATTGCATTTTAAATTTAGTATAATTTATCTTTATAAGAACTAAAATATCTATAAATAATTTGCGTTATTTGAATACCATTATGAGAAAACACATTTTAGTCCTTTTTTTTATATTTTTTATTCAGATAATTTCTTCTCAAGTTAGCAATTCTGTATTGTCTACAGGAGATTGGTTTAAGTTTTCTGTAGATACTACAGGTGTTTTTAAAATTGATAAAAATTTATTACAAGAGATAGGAGTATCTACAAAAGATTTAAATCCTAAGAAAATTCATATTTATGGAAATGGTGGAAATCTATTACCTGTTTTAAATTCTGACTATAGATATGATGATTTGCAAGAAAATGCAATATATATAGAAGGAGAAAATGATGGTTCTTTTGATAATTCTGATTTTATCCTTTTTTATGCAAAAGGTCCTCATGATTGGGTTGTAAATTCAGCTAGTAAAACAGCAACACATAGACAAAATATTTATTCTGATGAAGCTTATTATTTTATAACAGTAAATAATGATGATGGAAAAAGAATTCAACAAAAAGAACCTGTTACTACAAGTGCTGCTATTCAAATTGCAACTTTTGATGATTTTACTTTTTATGAAAAAGAAGAGAAAAGTATATTAAAAGTTGGTACTCAATGGTTTTTTAAAAGTGATTTTAATATTGAAAACACACAGAGTTTTAAAATACCTTTTCCAAATGCGGTTACTAGTGAAAATATTTCTGTTAAAGTAAGAGGTGTATCAACTTCAGTATCTTCTTCAACAATGGTTGTAAAAGTTAATGGACAAGATATTTATACTTTTAATTATTCAGGAGTTAGTTCTGGTGGGCTAACAAAAGCAAATCCAGCCGAAAAAAATGCAAGTATTCAAAATTCTTCAAACGCAATTGATGTTTCAATAACTTATGATAATGCTGGTAATCCTTCTGCAGAAGCGTATCTAGATTTTATTGAAATAATTGGAAAAAAGAATCTAATTGCTGATGGAAATCAATATTCATTTAGAAGTTTTGAGCAAGCAATTACTTCTGGTGCTGTTGAATATCAGATTCAGAATAATGCAAATATTTTTCAAGTTTGGGATGTTAGTAATCCAATAGCACCTACAAATATTATTAATGAAGATACTGGTAGCAATTTTACTTTTAAAGATGATTCTGGTATTTTAAAAGAATATGTACTTTTAAATCAAAATGATTATTATGTTCCTAAATCAATTCAAAACGGAAAAGTTGTAAATCAAAATTTACATGCTTTAAAAGACATTAACTATATTGTTATCACAAATTCAGAATTATCTTCTGAAGCCCAAAGATTGGCAGATTACCATCAGTCAAATTCAAACTTTACAACAAAAGTTGTCATTTTAGATGAAATTTATAATGAATTTTCTTCTGGTTCTAAGGATATTACAGGAGTTAGAGATTTTTTAAAACATATTTATAATACCAATTCATCAGTAGAAAAAAAGTTAAAATACGTTTGCTTTTTTGGTGATTCATCTTATGATTATAAAGATAGAGTGAATGGTAATAATAATATTGTACCTGTTAAGTTATCGGAAGCAAGTTTTAATTTGGCAAGTTCTTGGGTTACAGACGATTTTTTTGTGATGCTAGAAGATAATGAAGGTACAATGGCTTCATCTCATACAATTGATGTAGCTTCAAGTCGTATTCCTGTGTCAACAGTTACACAAGCTAAAGATGTAGTAGATAAAATTTTAAACTATTACAGTAAAAAAGCAATAGGAGATTGGCGAAATACAATTACACTATTAGCTGATGACATAGATGATACAGGAGAAGAAGTAATTGAGCAAGGTGTAGAAACTATTGCAGATGAAATTAAAGTAAATAAGCCAATTTTTAACGTAAATAAAATCTATTTAGATTCTTATGTTCAAGAAAATTCTTCTGGAGGTGAACGTTATCCAGAAGTTAAAAGTGCTATAACTAATGCAATTGAAAAAGGTACATTGGTTTTCGATTATTTTGGTCATGGAGGTGAAGATGGTTTTGCGTCAGAAAGAATTTTAGAAAAACCTCAAATTCAGAGTTTTAATAATTTAAATACATTACCATTATTAATTACAGTTACTTGTGATTTTTCTAGATTTGATAATCCAGAAAGAACTACAGCTGGAGAACTTACATTATGGAATGCTTCAGGTGGGGCTGCAAGTATGGTTACTACAACAAGAGAAGTTTTTATTTCTGTTGGTCAACGTTTTAATCAACAATTAATTAGGGTTTTATTAGAATTTAATAATGAAGATTTAACAATTGCAGAATCTTTAATGAAAACAAAAAATGAGTTTTCAAATACTCAGAAATTCTTTATTTATCACTTTGGTGATCCAGCAATGAAATTAGCGGTGCCAAAACCAAATATTCGAATTACAAAGATGAATGGTAAGGACGTAACACAGCCTTTAGATACTTTAAAAGCATTGTCTAAAGTTAGTTTTGAAGGTGTAATTGTTGATAGTTCCGATATTGTTTTAAATGATTTTAATGGTTCCCTTTCTACTTCAGTTTTTGATAAACCAATTGATAAAACAACGTTAGACAATGATGGTTTTGGTATTAAAATGACATTTGATACACAAGATAGTAAGTTATTTAGAGGGAAATCTACTGTAGAAAATGGTAATTTTAAGTTTGATTTTATTGTACCTAAAGATATTAAAATTGCTTATGGAAAAGGAAAGTTGAGTTTTTATGCAGAAAATGGTGAAATTGATAAAGCTGGTTATAATTTTGATGTTGTAGTTGGTGGAATTGATAGCAATGCTCCTTATGATACTGTTGGGCCAGAAATAAAATTGTACATGAATGATGAATCGTTTATTGATGGAGGTAATACAAATGCCTCACCAAACTTAATTGCAGTTTTAACAGATTCTAGCGGAATTAATACTTCTTTAACAGCTGTAGATCATGATATTGTTGGTGTTTTAGATGGAGATACAACAAATCCAATTGTACTAAATGATTTTTATCAAACAGAATTAAACGATTTTACAAAAGGAAAAGTAAATTACAGGTTAAGAGATTTAGATGTTGGGCCTCATACTTTAAAAATAAAAGCTTGGGATACTTACAATAATTCATCTGAAGCTACGTTAAATTTCGTGGTTGTTAGTGATGCTATTTTAAATTTAGAAAATGTTTTAAATTACCCAAATCCTTTTGTAAATTACACCGAATTTTGGTTTAATCATAACAAACCTAATGAACCCTTAGAAGTGCAAGTGCAGGTTTTTACAGTTTCAGGGAAATTAGTAAAAACAATCAATCAAAATGTTATAACAACAGGTAATTTAGCAAGAAGTATTACTTGGAATGGTTTAGACGATTTTGGAAATAAAATCGGAAAAGGAGTTTATGTTTATAAGTTAAAAGTAAAATCAACAACAAGCAATCTAGTTTCAGAGAAGTATGAAAAATTAGTAATACTTCAATAAAAATTAGATATTTGTCAAACAAAAATTAGAATAATATCAAATGAAAAAATTAGGAATCTATTTTTTACTTTGTGCATTTGTAAGTGTTAAAGTATCAGCGCAAACAAATACAGAAGTTACAGGAGGAATTACAACTGCTACACCATTTTTATTAATTGTACCAGATGCAAGAGCAGGTGGTATGGGAGATATGGGAGTTGCAACATCTGCAGATGCTTTTTCTCTTTTTCATAATGCTGCAAAAATGACATTTAGTAACAGGCAAGTTAAGACAGGAATTACCTATTCTCCTTGGTTACGAAATTTAACAGATGATATTTTTATAGGAAGTGCTTCTTATATGAATAGATTTAGTGAAAATGCAGCTTGGGGAGCAGATTTTAAATATTTTTCTTTAGGGCAAATTGATCTAACAAATTCTGATGGAAGTGATAATGGCTCTATTAATCCTAATGAATTTGTAGCAACAGGTTCTTATGCTTTAAAATTGAGTGAAACGTTTTCTATGGGAGTTGGGTTAAAATATATTCGTTCTAACTTAGCATTTAATGGTACTGCAGGTAATTCTTTACAACCAATTAATTCTTTTGCGGTTGATGTTTCTGGATATTATCAATCATTAGAAGAAAACTACGGCAACTTTAATGGGCGTTATAGAATAGGTTTTAATTTTACTAATATTGGACCAAAAGTTTCTTATACACCAGGTGAAGAAGATTTTATACCAACGAATTTAAAATTTGGTGGTGGTTTCGATTTTATTTTAGATGATTACAATACAATTTCTACAAATGTTGAGTTTACTAAATTATTAGTTCCAACTCCACAAGAAGACGGATCTGAACAAGACCAAGGTTGGGTAGAAGGAATTTTTAGTTCTTTTGGAGACGCTCCAGGAGGATTTAGCGAAGAAATTAAAGAATTTACCTACGCTTTAGGTACAGAGTATTTATATAATAATGCTTTTGCTTTAAGAGGAGGTTATTTTCATGAAAGTGCAGAAAAAGGGAATAGACAATATTTTACTTTAGGTGCTGGATTTAAAACCAACGCAATGAATATAGATTTATCTTATTTAGTGAATTCTTCTGATGTAAATAATCCTTTAGAAAACTCTTTACGATTTTCTTTATCTTTTGATTTAGGTGAAGTTTTTGACGATTATTAATAGTCAATAATTTTTAGTAATTTTATAAAAACATTCAAAGCAGTCAAATAAGGCTGCTTTTTTTTGACGAACAGATTTTTATGAGAAAAATTGAAATTTCAACATCGGCAACTATATATAAAGACAGTACCGAACTTTCTGTAGAAGATAAAATGCTAATGGATAAAGCAATAGAAGCAAGGGAAAAAGCATATGCTCCATATTCTAAATTTAATGTAGGAGCTGCTTTACTGTTAGATAATGGTGAAATTGTTTTAGGAAATAACCAAGAAAGTGCAGCTTATCCATCAGGAATGTGTGCAGAAAGAGTTGCTATTTGGAAAGCAGCTTCAACATATCCAGATATGAAAATAAAAAAACTAGCAATTTCAGCAAGTTCAACAATAAGTAAAGTAAATAAACCTGTTGGACCTTGTGGTGCATGCAGACAAACATTATCTGAATACGAAATAAATCAGAAAGAACCTTTTCCAGTAATTTTTATGGGAGAAGTAGGTGAGGTTGTAAAAACAGAATCATTACTTTCTTTATTGCCTTTTTCTTTTGATAGTTCTTATTTATAATTAATTTTTTGGGCGTTTTAACGGGCTTTTCACTATATCTTTTTGCCAGAAAAAGCAAAAAGGATGCCGTTGCAATCCCTAACGCAAATTGCCATCTTGCAAACAATTAGTATTATAAAAAAAAATATTTACAATATTTAAAATAAAATATGAAACCAGATATATCATCAAGAGAAGATATTAAACTCATTATAACTAAGTTTTATAAGTTGTTGTTAGCTGATCAAAAGATGATTCCTTTTTTTGAGGATATTGTTGCACATAATCATTTAGAGGAACATTTAGAAATCATTTCAGACTTTTGGAATGATATTCTTTTTGATACAAATTCATATTCAAATAATGTAATGAAAAAGCATGTTGATAAAAATGTTTTTGTAGCATTTAAAAAAGAGCATTTTACCATTTGGATGTCGTATTTATTTGAAACTATTGATGCCAGTTTTGATGGAGAAAATGCCCATAATATGAAAAACAGAGCAAGGTCTATTGCTACTGTTATGGAGCTAAAGTTAGGTGTTTACCAATAATTAATTCTTGCTTTTTATAAAGCTTTTTTACTTAAAAATAGAAGTTTGAATATCATTTTTTAAAATAAAAATTAATCCTATTTTTGGAAGAAATTGTAATTTAGAGGGCTTATATTTTTTCAATAAAATAAAATTTTACCTTAATTATGATTTCATCAAAAATAACAGGAACAGGAGCTTTTATACCCTCTATTATAAAGGAAAACAACGATTTCTTAAATGAAGATTTCTTAAATGAAGATGGATCTTCTTTTAATGCTGAAAATGATGTAATTATAGAAAAATTTAAGGCAATAACAGGTATTGCAGAAAGGCGTTATGCAAAGTCAGAGTTTTATACTTCAGATTTGGCTTTTTTTGCAAGTCAAAAAGCGATTGAAGATTCTGGCATTAATCCAGAAGAATTAGATTACATTATTGTTGCTCATAATTTTGGAGATGTAAAAGAAGGTGCAATACAAAGTGATTTATTACCAAGTTTAGCAACAAGAGTTAAACATAAATTAGGGATAGAAAATCCTAATTGTGTTGCTTACGATATTCTTTTTGGTTGCCCTGGTTGGATTGAAGCGACTATTCAAGCACAAGCATTTATAAAAGCAGGTATGGCAAGTAAATGTTTAGTAATTGGTGCAGAAACTTTATCTAGAGTGGTAGATAAGTACGATAGAGATTCTATGATTTTTAGTGATGGAGCAGGAGCTTGTATTTTAGAAGCAACAGAAGAAGCGAATGTTGGTGTTTTAAGCCATGCAACTCAAACTTTTTCTAAGGATGAAGCTTACTTTTTACATTATGGAGGATCTTTTAATGAAAAAGAAGACAAAGATATTCGTTATATTAAAATGTTGGGAAGAAAAATTTATGAGTTTGCACTTGTAAATGTTCCTTTAGCAATGAAATCTGCTTTAGACAAAAGCGGAGTTTCAATTGATGATGTAAAGAAAATTTTTATCCATCAAGCTAATGAGAAAATGGATGAAGCTATCATTAAACGTTTTTTTAGATCATTCAAAAAGAAAGTTCCAGAAGGCATTATGCCAATGAGTATTCATAAATTAGGAAATAGCTCTGTTGCAACAGTACCTACTTTATTAGATTTGGTTTTAAAAGGAGAAATTGAAAATCAAGAAGTTAATAAAGGAGATGTTATTATTTTTGCCTCAGTTGGTGCAGGAATGAATATAAATGCAATTGTTTACAAATACTAAATTACCAACAAATTATGTAAGTTTACTAACGAATACTAATTCGTGATAAAAAATATGAATTTCAGTGTTAAAATTTAATCTGAAATAGTATTTTTGCGCATGCAACAACACAACGTACTTATTTTAGATTTCGGATCGCAATACACACAACTAATTGCGAGAAGAGTAAGAGAATTAAACATTTACTGTGAAATTCATCCTTTTAACCATCCGCCAGAAAATCAATCAGAATTTAAAGCGATTATCCTTTCAGGAAGTCCAAACTCTGTAAGAGGAGAAAATGTTCTTCATCCAGATTTATCAGAAATTAGAGGAAAAAAACCTGTTTTAGCAGTTTGTTATGGCGCACAATATTTAGCTCATTTTTCTGGAGGTAAAGTAGCACCTTCTAATACAAGAGAATATGGTAGAGCTAATTTATCATTTATAAAAAGCAAAGAAACTTTTTTTGATGGTATTTCAGAAGGTAGTCAAGTTTGGATGAGTCATTCAGACACAATTAAAGAATTACCAACAAATGGAGAGTTATTAGCAAGTACAAAAGACGTAGAAAATGCGGCTTATAAAATTGAAGGTGAAGAAACATATGCAATTCAATTTCATCCAGAAGTTTATCACTCTAAAGACGGAAAACAATTATTAGAAAATTTTTTAGTTAAAATTGCAGGAGTTGCTCAAACCTGGACTCCAGATTCTTTTGTAGAAAGTACTGTAGCTGCAATTAGAGAAAAAGTAGGTAATGATAAAGTTGTTTTAGGGCTTTCTGGAGGTGTAGATTCTTCTGTAGCAGCAGTTCTGTTAAACAAAGCAATTGGTAAAAACCTATATTGTATTTTTGTTAATAACGGACTTTTACGTAAAAATGAGTTCGAAACTGTATTAAAAAGATACGAAGGAATGGGATTAAACGTTAAAGGTGTAGATGCATCGGCACGTTTTTTGAAAGCATTAGAAGGGTTAACAGATCCTGAGAAGAAAAGAAAAGCAATTGGAAACTCTTTTATTGAAGTTTTTGATGATGAAGCACATAAAATAACAGATGTTACTTGGTTAGCTCAAGGAACAATTTATCCAGATGTTATAGAATCTGTTTCTGTTAATGGAGGTCCATCTGCAACAATTAAAAGTCATCATAATGTGGGAGGTTTACCAGATTATATGAAATTGAAAATTGTAGAGCCTTTAAAAATGATTTTTAAAGACGAAGTTAGAAGAGTAGGAGCTTCAATGGGAATTGATCCTGAGTTATTAGGGCGTCATCCATTTCCAGGACCTGGATTAGGAATTCGTATATTAGGAGATATTACTGCAGAAAAAGTACGTATTTTACAAGAAGTTGATGCTGTTTTTATCAACGGATTAAAAGAAGATGGATTGTATGATAGTGTTTGGCAAGCAGGTGCAATGTTACTTCCTGTAAACTCTGTGGGAGTTATGGGAGATGAAAGAACGTATGAAAAAGTAGTAGCTTTAAGAGCGGTAGAAAGTACAGATGGAATGACTGCAGATTGGGTAAATTTACCTTATGAATTTTTGCAAAAAACATCTAATAAAATTATAAATCAAGTAAAAGGTGTAAATAGAGTAGTGTATGATATTAGCTCTAAACCACCTGCAACAATAGAATGGGAATAAAGTATATGAAACATGTAAAGTTTTTTGTTTTTCTATGTATTATAACGTTTACTGTATCTTGCGGTCAACAAAAAAAATACGTTGATTATAAGGTAAAAGAAGGTGAAACAATGAGAATCATAGCCAATAGATTGGATATGAAAACCAAAGATTTACTTCGTCTTAACCCAGATGTTGGTAGAAAACCAGAAGCTAATTCTGTGATTGTAATTCCAAATAAAAAGATAAAAGCTACTGTAGATTCTGTAAAAGATGAAGTTGTAGATGAGGTTGTTAAAATAGATACAAAAGTAGAAGATGATGCTTTAAAAGTAAATAAAGAAGAACTATTAAATGAACTTAAAAAAGACTTTGTAGTTTACGAAGTTAAAAAAGGAGATACTTTTTATAGTTTAACTCGTTTCTATAATGTTTCACAAGAAGAAATGATTGCTTTAAACCCTGTTTTATCAGAAGGATTAAAAGTTGGTCAGGTTATAAAAATTAAACCTATTTTAGAAGGAGAAGAAGAAACAGAAGTTCATATTTATGAAGATAAAATAGATGAAGGAACTTCTTTAAAGGTTGCATTATTATTACCTTTTTTAACGAGTGAAAACGATACAATAGATTCTAAAGACCTTTTTATAAAAAGTAGATTAGCTAACATTGTAACAGATTTTTATTTAGGTTCAGAAATAGCAATAGATTCTTTAAGAAAACAAGGAATTAATATAGATCTTAATGTTTTTGATACAGGAAGAAATAGTACAAGAATTAAAACTATTTTATCAGAAAACGACTTAGATAATAATGATATTATTATTGGTCCTTTATATTCAGAAGAAGCAGAAATTGTTGCAAGTAAAGTAAATACTCCAGTAGTTTTTCCTTTTTATTCAAAAAAACAATCCAAATTTTCATCGCCAAAATTAATAAAAACTTCTCCAGAGAAAAAAGTATTTAGAGAAGAGTTAACTAATTATATAAAAGACAATTTTACAAAAGGGAATTTAATTTTAGTTGGAGATGGAAAATCAGCATCAAATAATTCTAATGCGATTATAAAACAATCTTTAAAGTCTCACGATTCTATAAGTGTAGTAAATGTATTAAAGCCCAAAGACGGATATATTGCAAAAGATCGTTTCTTAGAAATTTTAAAACCAAGTATAGATAATTGGGTAATTTTAACTTCAGATAATAATGTTCTAGTGGCAGATGCTGTTAACAGTTTAATTAGTTTGCCAGATTCTACACACGTTCGTGTTTTTACTTACAATAAAGGAAAAGCATTTAATAAGATTGCAAATTTAAAGTTGGCTAAAATTAATTTAACATATGTAAGTGATGAATATGTAAACGAAGCTTCTGCTTCAACACAATTATTCAATAAACAATATGTTAGTAAAAACAACGCGTTGCCATCTTTTTATGCAACCAAAGGTTTCGATATTACTTACGATATTTTAATGCGTTTAGCTTCTGGGAATGATTTAAAATCGACATTTAAAGAAGGAGCATCTTTTAGAGTAGAAAGTAAGTTCGATTATTCAAACAAGTTGTTTGGTACATCAGAAAACAACGGTTTATTTATTGTGCAATACAATAAAGACTTAAGTTTAACAAGGTTAAAATAGTTCGATAATAGCTGTTTTTAGAAGCTATTTCCTGCTATCCACTATATCTTTTTATTACACATTGCCATAGTTTACTATCTTGTAAACTGTGGCAATTTCATTTTAGACTATAGGCTTATTTAATAGGGCAATAAAAAGGATGCCGTTTCTATCAGGGCTAAACTTATTTATGAGCCAATAGATTAAAAATAGTATTAAGCATATTAAATTATAAAACTAAAAAATCCGCTTTTTAGCGGATTTTTTTTATATCGATAAAAAAGAAAGAATTAGATTTTCTTCATTTGATCTTTCATCATTTTCATTTGATCTTTTAACATTCCGTGTTTGTCTAATTTCTTAGCTTCTGCCATTAAATTAGTAGCTTCACGTTTACGTCTTTTAGTCATTGCAATTCCAGCTAATTGTAATTTAGCCATTGCTAAATCATGATCCATTGCTAAACCTAATTTAACAGCTTTACGTAAGAATTTTTCAGCTTGCGTAATATTTGTCTGACTTAATATAATTCCGTGTAAATAATTATAATAACCTTGTTGTTTAGTAATTAAAGCAGCTTCAGGATTCTTAATATACCCTAACCATTTTTTAGTTCCTTCAAAATTTTGTTTACGTAACTGTAAAAATGCCATTAAAATGAATTCATTTTTAAAGTATAACAAAACAAAAATTCCTGCTAACAATAAGATTGAAATTCCGTTCATTATATTTACTTGGCTAAATTGATAAATAGCCCAAGCTGTAAGTAAAGTAGCAATAGCTAATTTTATATTTTTATGAAACATATTGTTTATTCGTTATTTTTAATGAGAAGCAAAAATACATTTTCTTGCTAAATTAAATCGTTACTTTTTAAAGTATTTCTTGTATTTAAAAGATGCTATAATTGTTAGTAAAACTAATACAGCAATATAAATATAAGCTTCTTTTGGTGTTACAGATTGGTCTCCACTTGCATAAGAATGTAATCCAGATAAATAAAAGTTTACACCAAAATAAGTCATCATTATGGATAAATAGACAAATGCAGAAGCAAAATTAAAAGATAATCTACCTCTTAATCCAGGTATCAAACGCATGTGCAAAACAAAGGCATAAAGCATTATAGAAATTAAAGCCCAAGTTTCTTTAGGGTCCCAACCCCAATAACGACCCCAACTTTCATTAGCCCACATTCCACCAAGAAAGTTACCAATAGTTAGCATTACTAAACCAACAGTAACTACCATTTCGTTAATAATGGTAATTTCCTTAATATTTAAGTCCATTTTCTTTTTATTCTTGTCAGTTGTAAAAATGATTAGAATTATAGCAAAAATTCCAAGAATCATTCCTAGAGAAAGAGGTCCGTAACTAGCAACAATAATAGATGTATGTACTAAAAGCCACCAAGAATTTAAAACTGGTTGTAAGTTTGCAATTTCTGGATCTAACCAATTCTGATGAGCAAAACCTAGCATAATTGCTACTAAAAAAGTAGTTGCAGCAATGGTTAGTGTAGATTTTCTGCCTATAAAAAGACCAAATAACATGGTAGACCACGCAACAAATATGATAGATTCATAAGCATTACTCCAAGGTGCATTACCACTAATATACCATCTTGCTCCTAAACTAAAAGTATGGAGTAAGAATAAGATTCCAACACCACCAATTAAGATTTTTATTAAAGTATTAACCCATTTTTTTGTATTAAAGATTTCAAAAAACACAAAAATTAGAAGTAATACACTTAAGTATCCATAATATTTAGCTAGGGTTTGAAAAGGTTGAATTTTATTATAAGAAATTTCTAATTCAATTTGTTTTTCATCAGGATACACTTCAGATCCAAATTTCATTTGAAACTTTTTAATTCCATCTAAAATTTGATCTGCCTTAGAATAGTCTTTTGTCTTTTTAGCTTCTTGTAAAAGTTGAATGTAAACAGGTAAAGATTGACGAACAAAAACAGAATCTGTTGCTTTAAAACCAGCTGTTGAGGTTTCTGGTTGAGAAACCCAAGTATTATTATCATCATTAGGAATTGGATAAATACGTAAAATGCCTCCACCAATTGCGCTGTACAATAAACCTACACGTCTGTCTATTTTTATTAAATCTTTTTCAAACTTGTTTTTTACATTTTTCTTCTGAGCTTCTGCAACTTGTTCTTTAATTTTATAGGCTCCTCTAGGAGTAATAAAATCTGATAAACGTGCATATTCGGCATCTTTTGGTAAACTTAAAGTTTCTCTAATTTTAGTGTTTCCTTTTTCTAAATAAACAACAGGTACTTCAAACCAAAGTCTTGGGTTTTCTATAATAGAAAGCAAAACCTGACTAGCTTCCATTCCATTAAAAGTTTCTGTTTTACTAACTTTTCTAATTAATTCAGAAGCAAAAGTATGAGCAGGTTTCATACGTCCTCCTGCATCTTGAATAACCAATTTGTTAAAGCTTTCTGCATGTTTTAAATCAACTAAATTGGCTTGTAAAATAGAGTCTATTTGTTGATCTGTAATATTATTAGGTTGATGAGCATCATGTTGAGCAAAACTAAAACTAGATAAGAATAAAGTAACTACAATAGACAATGTTAATTTTTTCTTTCTAATCTTTTTTAAGCGATTTTTTAAATCGTCAAAACGAGTATTTTTTGCAAATAAAATGCAAATTAAACCTGTGTATAATAAAGAATATCCTAAATATGTAATAAAAGTTCCTATAAAATCATGATTAACAGAAAGGTGTGTTTCTTCAACAGGACCAGACAAATCATAACTAGATTGGAAGAATTTATATCCTTTATGATCTAAAATATGATTCATAAATATTCGATAATCATAGGTTTCATCTGTATCAATAACAGTAACTTCACTTGCATAAGCAGCAGCACTTTCTGAACCTGGGTATTTCTCTAATTGAAAATCATTTAACTTTACAGAAAAAGGTGTTTCTAAAATTTTAGCTCCATATAACATTCTAAAATTTAATCCACCAACTGTAACTTCTTTAGAGCCTTCAGAATTAAACTTACCACCTGTTAATTCTACTCTTTTAGTTTCGTTATTACTTGTAACATCAAGAACTATAACATCTAATTTTTTATCATTTTTTGGTCCACTAACAGTTTTCATAATTCCTTTTTCAGCAGGTCTTGGAACTACAAATTGCAAACCAGCAATATTGTGTAAGGTTAAATATTGAAAATGTTGAATAGAATCTTTTGTTATTTTTCCTCTTTTTTGATCTGCCATTCTAAACCAATCTCCTTCATCTTTAGAAATCATTTTTAAATTTCCATCTTCTTTTGTAAAGTTGATAGAAGCGTTATTGTCTGCAACGTTAAAACCAACCAAAACTCCATGGATATTTTGAATAGTTCCTCTTTTTAACCAATGTTCATGTCTTGTTCCTTCAGAAGATTCAACAAAAAATAAATGTTCTACACCATTTTCATCTTCAACTAATTTTTTTTCAGCCCAAGGAATATAATTTACCAAATCAATTTTAAAATCTTGTTTGTTGCTGTCAGATTTAAAATTATCGGTATAAGACCAAGAATTTTTCCCCCAAGCAGAAAGAACTAAAGGTTTGTTTATTTCTGGTTTTTGCATTTTACCATTATCTACAATGGCATTTAGGTAAGTTGTTTCTGATAAAAATTTATTGGTAGTTTCTCCTTCTTTAATCAGCATAATTCCCTCATAACCAATATAACGTGTTACTCCAGCTCCAATCAATACAAATAAGAAAGCTAAATGAAACATTAAAACTGCCCATTTTTCTTTTTTGTATAATCTGTATCTAAAAATATTTCCAAAGAAATTAATTACAAAAAACACCATAATTAACTCAAACCACCATGTGTTATATACTAAAGCTTTAGAGGTTTGTGTTCCAAAATCGTTTTCTATAAAGGTGGCAATTCCCATTGCTGTAGCGAAAAGTATAAATAATACAGCTGTTAAGCGAGTAGAGTAGAGTATGTTAATAATTTTTTTCATCCGGATTTGGTGATTTTTTAAAGTCTCGCAAATTTACGGATAAAAGAAATAATACTTCTTCTAGCGATGTTCTTTTTTATTGTTAAGATTTGTTAAAAAAAATATCTTTTATTTTAATAATCTAAAGTAATAATGATTATTCAGCAATACTATCAATTAAAATGGTTAATAAATCAATAGCAGCTTTAGAAATTTTTGTACCTGGACCAAAAACTCCAACCGCTCCAGCATCAAATAAAAATTGATAATCTTGAGCAGGAATTACACCACCAACAATGACCATAATATCTTCTCTTCCATATTTTTTTAATTCTGCAATTACTTGAGGAACCAAAGTTTTATGACCAGCAGCTAAAGAAGAAATACCTAAAATATGAACATCATTTTCTACAGCTTGTTTAGTTGCTTCTTGTGGTGTTTGAAATAACGGGCCAATATCTACATCAAAACCTAAATCTGCATAACCTGTGGCTACAACTTTTGCTCCACGATCATGACCATCTTGTCCTAGTTTTGCAATCATAATTCGTGGACGTCTACCTTCTAGTTCTGAAAATTTATTAGCTAATTCAGTTGCTTTTTTAAATAATTTATCATCTTTTATTTCTTTACTATACACACCAGAAATGGTTTTAGTTACAGCTTTATGTCTTCCGAAAATAACTTCTAAAGCATCAGAAATTTCTCCTAAAGTTGCTCTGTTTTTTGCAGCTTTTACAGCTAAGTCTAATAAGTTTTCTTTTCCAGATTTTGCTGCTTCTGTTAAAGCTATTAAGGATTTGTTTACTTCTAAATTATCTCTATTTACTTTTAACTGATACAATCTTTCAATTTGAGAATTTCTAACAGCTTCATTATCTACTTCTAAAATGTGTAATGGGTCTTCTTCTTTTAGTTGGTATTTATTTACACCAACTATTGTGTCTTGGCCGCTATCAATTTTTGCTTGTTTAATGGCTGCAGCTTCTTCAATCCTCATTTTAGGAATTCCTTTTTCAATGGCTTTAGTCATTCCTCCTAGCTCTTCAACTTCACTAATAAGTATCCATGCTTTATTAGCAATATCTTCAGTTAATTTTTCAACATGATAACTTCCAGCCCAAGGATCAACCGTTTTGGTGATATGCGTTTCTTTTTGTAAATATATTTGTGTATTTCTAGCTATTCTTGCAGAAAAATCTGTTGGTAATGCAATAGCTTCATCCAAAGCATTTGTATGTAAACTTTGTGTGCCGCCAAAAGCAGCAGCCATTGCTTCTATTGTTGTTCTAGCAACATTGTTAAAAGGATCTTGTTCTGTTAAAGACCAACCACTGGTTTGACAATGTGTTCTTAAAGCTAAAGATTTTGGGTTTTTAGGGTTGAATTGTTTTACAATTTTTGCCCATAACATTCTTGCTGCTCTTAATTTTGCAATTTCTGTAAAATGATCCATTCCAATAGCCCAAAAGAAGGATAATCTTGGAGCAAAAGAATCTATATCCATTCCAGCTTCAATTCCTTTTCTAATATATTCTAATCCATCTGCAAGCGTATAGGCTAATTCAATTTCTGCTGTAGCGCCAGCTTCTTGCATGTGATAACCAGAGATAGAAATTGAGTTAAATTTTGGCATTTTATCACTAGTATATTTAAAAATATCAGCAATAATTTTCATGGACGGGGAAGGAGGGTAGATATATGTATTTCTAACCATAAATTCCTTTAGTATGTCATTCTGTATCGTGCCAGATAATTGTTCTAAAGAAACACCTTGTTCTTGGGCTGCCACAATATAAAAAGCTAAAATGGGTAAAACTGCTCCATTCATTGTCATAGAAACCGACATTTTATCTAACGGAATTTGGTTAAATAAAACTTTCATATCTTCTACAGAATCGATAGCAACACCAGCTTTACCAACATCACCTTGAACTCTTTCATGATCTGAATCATACCCTCTATGAGTAGCTAAGTCAAAAGCAACTGATAATCCTTTTTGACCAGCAGCCAAGTTTCTTCTATAAAAAGCATTGCTTTCTTCTGCAGTAGAAAATCCTGCATATTGTCTAATTGTCCAAGGTCTTCTAACATACATCGTAGAATAAGGACCACGTAAGTTTGGTTCAACTCCAGCAACAAATCCTTCTTGCGAAAAAGGGGTTTTAATTGTTTTTTTTAATTTTTTAATTTTTATATGTTGTAATTCTTTTCTACTCATCTTTCGGTTCTACTTCTAACTTTTGGAGTTGGTATAATTGAGAGCCAATTATTCTAGATTCTTTTTCTCTTTTTTTGATCTGTAAATAACTTGTAAATATAAAAAAGAAAGAAAATATGCATAAAAAGATAACTATACCAATCACAAAATTTACACTATTACCAAAAAATTGATAAAACTTGTTTTCTAAAAAATAGAGACTTACAATGGTAAAAAATATAAAACCAATTATAAATGTTGGAAGCTTTTTCTTAATGTCCTTAACTTCTTGTTTTAATTCAGTTTGTCTTTTTTGCTTATTTAATATCTCTTTGTTCTTATCCATTATAGGGTTTTTTATCACCTTTTTCAGAAATTAATCGTTCTTTTTCAAGCGATTCTGAAAGTCGGTTTTTAGTTAATGGGGGAACTATTGTTTTAATATTTCGTTGTTTTACAAAAGGATATAATTCTAAATCATTTTGCATTAAATCTTTTTTGTTTTCCTGAAAATTTGTGCCTAATAGAATTATTTCATTTTTTAAAAAATCTATTGATTCTTTTTTAGAGCTTTCACTAATTTTTTTTTGAATAGTACCAGCTTTTAATTGCTTTAAAAACCCGCCTCCTTTTTCAATTTGTTTAAAAATAATTAAAGCATTTTCTACTAATTGATCTGTAATGGATTCAATATAATATGAGCCGTTTGCAAAATTTTGTGCCTCTTTAAAGTGGCTTTCTTGTTGTAAAATTAACAATTGATTTCTAGAAATACGTTCTCCAAATTCATTAGATTTATGATAAATTGCATCATATGAAACATTTGAAATGGTATTTGCACCACCTAAAATAGCACTCATACATTCAGAAGTGGTTCTTAACAGATTTACATTATAATCATATAAAGTTTTATTTCTTAAACTAGGCTGAACAAAAAGATTAGTTTCTAAGTTGGCTACATTATATTCTTCTAAGAGCGTTGTCCATAATATTCTAAAAGCTCTTAATTTTGCAATTTCAAAAAAATAATTGCTTCCTACAGAAAAAGAAAAATGAATTTTTTTAGCAGATTCAGCTCCAAATTCATTTAAGTATTCATTTGCGTGTACTAAAGTATAAGCAAGTTGTTGTGTAATTGTTGCACCACAATTTTGATATAAATCACCAGAAACTGAAATACAATTTTCAGATTTTTTTTGAATGATATCGAACTTACTAAAATCTTCTTTTAGGTTGTTATACCAATTACCGGTTTCTGCTAAATTTCCAATAATATCTATCTGAAAATAGGTGTTTTTTGAATTTATAAAACTTGAAATTTCATTTTGAAAATTAGCATCTAAAAAAGAAAAATGAAAGTATATGAAGATAGATTCTAGCTCAATGTTTAGTAATAAAGTTTTAAAATCAAAAACTGAGTTTGCTTTGAATTGAATAGCAGTTGCACCTCTTTTAATAGCTTCTAAAGCTAAAGAGTTTGCTATTTTCTCATTATCAACAAAAATGGTTTGACAAACTTTAAAACTTTTTTTTGGTGTTTTTATTTGCTGATTTGTTCTATCTTCTGAAGTGTAAAATGGTTTTACAACAATTCCTTCATTGGTTTTCCATAGAAGTGAATCATTATAGTCTGCTCCTTTTAAGTCTACTTGAATTTTATTTTTCCAAGCAGAAGGAGAAGTTTTTTGAAACTCATTAAATAGAGATGTACTCATTTATTTCTTTATTGTGTCAAATTCTATTAAATAGATATCTTCATTGTCTTTCTTCATCAAGTATTTTTCTCTTGCAAAGCGTTCTAATTGAAGTGAATCTTGTAATTTTTTTATAGTTGCTTTATCTTCTTCTATTTTATTTTTATAGAAAGAGATTGTGCTTTCTAGGTCTTCAATTTCATTATTAAATTTATGATGAACTAAGTAGGAGTTTTCATCAAAAAAAAACATCCATATTAAAAAAGGAACTAAGATTAAAACAAAAACATTTGTTATAATCTTTATGAAACTATTTTTCCTTATTTCTTTTAGAGTCATAAAATTATAAACGATCGTTAATTACTGTTCTTACCACATCAATTGCAACTGTATTATGTTTATTATTAGGAATGATGATGTCTGCAAAATTTTTAGTTGGTTCTATAAATTGTTGGTGCATAGGTTTTAATGTGTCTTGATATCGATTTAAGACTTCATCTATATCTCTTCCTCTTTCAGTAATATCTCTTCGAACTCTTCTTACTAATCGCTCATCAGTATCAGCATGAACAAATATTTTTATATCAAATAAATCTCTTAAAGCTTTATTATTTAAAATTAAAATACCTTCTACTATTACTACTTTTCTTGGGTGTGTTTTTATTGTATCTGTTGTTCTATTGTGTGTTACAAAAGAATATACTGGTTGTTCAATTGTATTTCCTGATTTTAAACTCTTTAAATGATTAACAATTAAATCGAAATCAATTGCTCTTGGATGATCAAAATTAATCTTTGATCTTTCTTCATAATTTAAGTTAGTGGTAGCGTTATAGTAAGAATCTTGTGAGATTACACAAACTTCATCAGTAGGTAGTTGTTTAATAATTTGATTTACAACTGTTGTTTTACCACTTCCTGTACCTCCAGCAATTCCAATAATGAGCATAAAATTATAATTAGGATAATTAATTGACTAAAATAATAAAGATTTTACAATATTTTATTTTTTTTAATTTTTATATCGTTTAATTTATCTAAATCATTTGAATATTTTTTGCATTCTATAAAAATTAAAAATTGATTTTCAATTAAGAAATTTCAAAAAAAAAAGCCTCAAAAAAAAAATTCTTGAGACTTTTTAAAATTTGAGCCAATGGAGGGACTCGAACCCACGACCTGCTGATTACAAATCAGCTGCTCTAGCCAGCTGAGCTACATCGGCTTTTAATTTGAGTGCGCAAATAAAGTACAATTATTAATATTTACCTAAATAATTTTTAATTTTTTTCATAAAAAAAAGCTTCAATCAAATTGAAGCTTTTTATCAAGAATAAATAATTTATTACATGGTATAAAAGAATTGTTCATTCGTAATTTTACCATCTTTCACTTCAAAAACGCAAACTTCTTCCATTTGTTGTCTTCCTCAGCTTTTAAATTTAATATCAAAAAGAAACTATTAAATAAATTTTAGAATTCTATTAAAGCTTTTTTGTATGTTTTTAAACAACGTTCTCTAGCAAATTTATGTTCAACAATTGGTTTAGGATAGGTTAGTTCTTGAAAGTCTGGCACCCATTTTTTTATATAATCTAAATCGTTATCAAATTTTTGAATTTGAGTTGTTGGATTAAAAATTCTAAAATAGGGAGCTGCATCTACACCTGTACCTGCAACCCATTGCCAATTTCCAATATTGCTAGATTGTTCGTAATCATGCAATTTTTCTGCAAAATAAGTTTCACCCCATCTCCAATCTATTAATAAATGTTTGCAAAGAAAACTACCCACCAACATTCTAACTCTATTGTGCATAAAACCAGTTTGGTTTAATTCTCTCATACCTGCGTCTACTAAAGGATAACCTGTTTCTCCTTTGCACCAAGCTTCGAATTCTTTTTCATTATTTCTCCAAAGAATTCTATCGTATTTTGGTTTAAAACTTTTTTTAATTGTGTATGGAAAATGCCATAAAATTTGCATAAAAAATTCTCTCCAGATCAATTCTTTTAAGAATGTAATATTATTGCTTTTAGCCGCTTTATCTACCATTTTTCTAATACTTACAGTTCCAAAACGTAAATGTGCACCTAGTTTTGAAGTGCTATCTTTTGCTGGAAAGTTTCTAGTTTCTTCATATTGATTAATTAATTTTGATGAAACTTTATAAGATGCAATTTTGATAGTAGATTTTGTAAATCCAATTTCTTCTAATGATAAAAATTGATGGCTATTTGTTTTGATAAAGTTATCTAAAAGCTCTTCCGAAGGAAAAAATTGAATGCCTTTAAAGCAGAAAGCTTCTAACCATTTTTTTGAATAAGGTGTAAATACTTTATAAGGGGTTCCATCTTTTTTTACGATTTCATTTCGTTCAAAGATTACTTGATCCTTATAAGTTTTAAAAAGAATATTTTTTGATGTTAAAAAGTCTTTAATTTCTAAATCTCTTTTGATAGCATAAGGTTCATAATCGTGATTTGTGAAAATACTATCAATTTTATATTTTTCAGATAATTTTTTGAAAATATTAAGCGGTTTTCCTTTGATAAAAGATAAAGAACTTCCAATTTCCTTTAATCGGTTATTAATGTTTTCTACTTCTTGATGAATAAATGAAACACGTGCATCATCTTTAGGTAGTTTATTTAAAATTTCTTCATCAAAAATAAAAATTGGCAAGAGTTTTTTTCCTGATTTTAATGCATGAAATAATCCACAATTATCATTTAAACGAAGATCTCTTCTAAACCAAAAAATGTTAATTTTCTCAATCATTACTTTAATTCTCCAAAAAGTTCAATTAATTTCTTTTGTCTGTATGCAAATATTTCTTCCAATTTTGGTTTTACTAGAATTGGATGTGCTATTTGACCTAAAATCCCCATAGGAACTTTGTAATCTATAATGTCTTCCATTTCTACGCCACCTTCAATTGCTTTGATAAAGTGTTTGTGATGCCATAAAGCATAAGGTCCAAAACGCTGTTCATCTACAAAATATTTATTTTCTTTTACGTGTTTAATTTCTGTAACCCATTTTGTTTTTATCCCAAGAATTGGAGTAACAATATATTGTATAATTTGACCAGCAAACATTGGTTTTTCCGCTCCAGAAAGAATATCAAAACTCATGTAATCTGGAGTTATTGTTTTTAAATTCTTTGGACTTGACAAAAACTCCCAAGCTTTTTCTACAGAAATAGGTAAGTTTTGTTTTCTATGAAATGTGTAAATTTTCATCTTAATTATGAATTAGAATATAGAGATTTAATGAAGTAGCAATACACAGCCAAATCATATAGGGTAAAAGTAAAAATTTATAATAACCGGTTTTACTGCTTAATTTGAAGAAATAGTAAAATAGGAGAGAAGTAAGTAAAACAATTGTTATCAAACCAAATAAAATTAAATGTTGGTTAAAGAAAATGTAGTTCCAACTTACATTTAGAATAAATTGAATAAAAAAGATAATGGTTAATTTTATGCTGTAATCTTTTATATTAAGGCGACCTAAATAAATTGAAAAACAAATCATAATTAGAGTCCAAGCAATTCCAAAAACAATACCTGGAGGCGTCCAAGGAGCCTGATTTAAATTAGTATACCATGTTGTTAATGGCCCATTATTCATTAACCAGCTTCCAATTGCCAATCCACCAAAGTTGATAATTAAAAATAATAGTGTAAGTTTTAATTGCTTCATGGGTTTATAATTTTGATTGTAAAGATTCAATTTTCTTTAAAATATTGTCTGCTTCTAAATATTTTTTATCGCTATCAGTTCTGTTAATAGATTGCAATTTAAATGCTTCTTTCATTATCTTTTTATAAGAATCTTGCAAATTTTCTACTTCACTTTTCTTTTTAAATAAACCAAACATAGTTTTATGATTTTAAGTGTTTTGTGATTTTTGAACTCATTGGTTTTGTAATTGAAAAATAATAATCTATTAATTTTCCTTCTGGAGAAACTAAATACTTTTGAAAATTCCATTTAACTGTAGAATTTTTTCTGTTATTCATTTTTTTCGAAGTTAACCAAGTATATAAAGGATGTTGATTTGTGCCTTTTACATCAATTTTTTCTGTAATTAAAAAAGAAACACCATAATTTAATTCACAAAATTCTTGAATTTCTTCATTACTTCCTGGTTCTTGATTTCCAAATTGATTACAAGGAACTCCAATAATAATTAAGTTGTCTTTATAAGTTTTACTTAAATCTTCCAATTCTTTATATTGAGGAGTAAAACCGCATTTAGAGGCCACATTTACAAAAAGAATGTATTTATTTTTAAAATCTGATAATTGAATAGGATTATTCTGGAGACTGTTAATCTCTATATCGTAAATATTCATTTTGATTAGGTTTTATTATATTTTAAAACTGACAATTCCACAATCTAGTTCAAAAATTTGACCTGAGATTGAATTAGCTTTTTCAGAAATTAAAAAAGAAGCTAAATCTGCAACTTCTTTTGGAATTAAATATTTTTTTAAAGGATGACGTTCTGTAATATTTTCTATCATTCGTTCATTTCGCAATAATTTAGATGCCAAATCTGTATCTGTTACAGTTGGTGCAATTGCATTTACACGAATTGATGGCGCTAATTCTGCACCTAAAGATTTTGTTAAACCTTCTACAGCAGATTTTGCCGCAGCAACACTTGCATGAAAAGGCATTCCTAATTTTGCTGCAACAGTGCTAAAAAGTAAAATAGAAGGTTTGCTTCCTTTTTTTAAAGAAGGCAAATAATGTTGAATAGTTTTTACGGCACCAATAACGTTAATTTCAAAATCATTTCTGAAATCATCTAATTTTAGTCGAGAAATTGGTTTTAAATTGATGCTTCCTGGGCAATAGATTAAAGTATCTATTTCTTCAATTTTAGGGAGGTCATCTGTAAGAATATCACATGTATAGTGAGTAAGATTAGTGTGGGAAAGCAAAGGAGCAGTTCTACTTATATTTATAATTGAATTATCATCAATTAAAGATTTAATAATTGCATTTCCAATTCCTTTGCTTCCTCCAACAACTAAAATTTTATTCATAGGCTTTTAAGGTCTTCCTTTCAAGCGCTTTTCAATTTTTTGTTTAACTGCTGTTAAGCGCTTCATTTGATCCATTATTTTAATGTCTTTTTCTACTTTATATACTTCGTTTAGCTCTAAAATTAAGGCTTTAACCTCTCTAGATGCTACAATTCTATCACTTGTAGTTTTAAATGAATGTTTTCTGTGTTCAAATTCTTCAGCTCTTTCTAATAAATTCATTGCTTGTTTCTCTGTTTTATTCTATAATTTTCGAATATAATTATAAAAGTTAGAAAAGCAAGAAAAATATGTACTTATTATGAAGTTAATGGTTTTCCTTTTAAACGTTTTTCGATTCTTTGCTTAATTACAGTTAATCTTTTCATGATATCCATAATATTAGAATCTTTATTTTCTTTATAAACTTCATTTAAACTTAAAATTAAAGATTTCGCTTCTCTAGCTGCCAGAACACGATCACTGGTAGTTGGAAATCTCATTTTTCTTGTTTCAAATTCTTGTGCTTTTTTTATCAAATCCATATTTTGTTTTTCTTTTTTAAATCGTTTTTTTTAACTTCTTAAAGCTTCTTACTTTTTTATTATAAGAATAACATTTTATTATTTTAAGTTAAATTATGATTGTTCTGCTTCAAAAGTTGTTCTTTTTTCTCAGACCCTTTTAATAATGCATGCAATTGCTATGCCATTTAAAATAACATACTTTGATTTCAGATTTAATTATGTATCAAATATAGTAATGTTTATTTAAAATTAAAAAAGGTTAAACAAAAATTAACAAAGAATTATAAATTTTGAGGTGATTTTCTGTAATTTAATTGTTGATATTGTTAATCATCCCATTAAAAACAAACCAATGAAATGGCATTACTGCATACCAATATAATCTTCCAGCTAAACCATGAGGTCTAAAAGTTGCTGTTTGATACAACTTACCGTCTTCAATTTTAAACTCTAACCAAGCTTCACCTGGCATTATCATTTCTGCATAAAGTAGAAGTTTTTCTTTTTCTTTATCAGCATAAATTACGCGCCAAAAATCTAAAGCATCACCAGCATTCAATTCTGTTGGATGTCTTCTTCCTCTACGTAAACCTGCTCCACCAAAAAACTGATCTAAAAAACCGCGAATTTTCCATAGAAAAGTACCATAATACCAACCTGTTTCTCCTCCTATTGCCCAAATTCTATCTAATGTTCTTTTCTTATCTTTTAGTGTTCTTTTTTTATAATCTTTAAAACATCCATATTCTGGAACATTTATAAATTCATGTACATAGTTTTTTAATTTTCCACTACTTATATAAGAATCTTTCCAGCTAGAAATAATACTATTTTGTTCAATTTTTTTGAAAGCTAATTTTACAGCTTCTTTGTAGGACATTGGATTGATGTCTAACATTTTATTAATGTTACTTTTATTTCCAATAACTTCTACACCCATAGAGTTTACTAAAGAACTTGCTAATTTGTATGATGTAGAGGTTACAAAGTACAACCAATAAGAAGATAGTTTTGGTGTCATAACAGGTACAGTTAAAATCCATCTTTTTAACTTTCTTACTTCTGCAAATTGTAATAACATTTCTTTATAAGTTAATATTTCTGGGCCAAAAATATCATGAGAAGTGTTAAATAATTCTTCTTTACCGAGAGATTTATGTAAAAATGATAAAACATCTCTAATTGCTAAAGGTTGCGTTTTTGTGTTTAACCATTTGGGCGCAATCATTGCAGGTAATTTTTCTACAATATCTCTAATTATTTCAAAGGAAGAACTCCCAGAGCCAACGATAATTCCAGCTTTAAAAGTTGTTAATGCATATTTGTTAGAAGTTAAAGTGATTTCAACATTTTTTCTTGATAATAAATGTTTAGATAGCTTTGTATCATTAGTTATTCCGCTTAAGTAAATAACTTGTTTTACAGCTGTAATTTCTGTAAATCGTTTAAAATTGAAAGCACATTTTTCTTCTAAAACATGAAATTCTTTGGCTGAGTTAGACATCGAATGAATTAAGTAATAAGCAGCATCAAAATCTTTTGGAATGTTATTTAAACTATCGCTGTTTAAGAAGTCAGCTTCAATTAATAATACATTTTTTTGATTTTTGTAATAATCTTCTGCTCTTAATTTATCTCTAACAGGGCAAATAATGGTGTGACCATCATTTAATAATAACGGAATTAATCGTTTACCAATATAACCAGTGGCACCTGTTACAAGAATTTTCATACACTATGTTAAGTATTTTTAGGTCTTTGATAAGATAGTTGCTTCTTAAATTTAGGAATTGCATAAGCATCCAAACCATTAATAGCTGTAATGTTTCCTTTGGATAAATTAATTAATCCATCGTTTTCAAGGATTTCATCTTGAATATATAATTCTTCAATTTGCCCTACAATCAGCATCACATCATTAGAAGCAACATATATTTCTTCTACAAATTTCATACTCATTTGTACGGGGGAGTTTTTAACAAAAGGTACTTTAAAACGGCCTTTATATTCTTCTTTTAAATTAGTCATATTAAATTCAGAAATTTTTTCTGAATACTTGGCAGAAGTATGATGAGCATCTTCTATAATGTCTTCATAAATATGATTTATAGTAAAATTCCCCGTTTCTTTTATGTTTTTATATGTATCTCTAGGCACTGTTGTAGGTCTTAAAATAAAACCTAAAGTTGGTGGATTAGAACCTAAATGCGTGACAGAACTAAAAATAGCAACATTGGTTATTCCATCTTTAGAAATAGAGCCCAATAAATTAGCAGATTTAAAACCAGAGCAGCTATTAATAAGGTTAATCTTATAAAGATGATCTAAATTATTGATATCATTAAAGGTAAAAAAGGTCATTAATAAGTATTAAAATTATTAATTTTTATGTTTTGTGCTTTTAAATCGTGCATTAAATTATAAAGGCCAAAAAATGTTCTGTTAATGTAAATAAAGTGTTTAGAACCTCTGTTGCCATTCATGTTTTTAAGCTCTGTGTTTTTTGCATATTTTGTACCTAATTCTGATAGTTTACCAAAGAAATTTTCATCAGAAAAATCAAAAACTTCTTGATGAAATGGTTGTGTAAATAAACTTAGCATTTCATGAAACATTGCTCTAAAAAAATCTAATTCTTCTTTAGAGTCATCTTCTCTTAAAATTTCTAATTCAAATAATTTTTCTTCAAAATATGTTGGATTAGCAATGTTTTCTTTCTTTGCTAATTCAAAATAAGGAATGTAAAAATCTTCAGGAATCGTTTTCATACAACCAAAATCAATCACAATTAATTCATTTTCTGGAGAAATTAAAAAATTACCAGGATGAGGATCTGCATGAACTTTTTTTAATTTATGAATCTGAAACATATAAAAATCCCATAAAGCTTGTCCTAATTTATTTGATACTTCTTGGTTATTTGTTGAAAATTCTGATAAATGAACACCATGCATCCAATCCATTGTAATAATTCTATCTGATGATAATGCTGGATAATAATTAGGGAAATTTAAATTAGCAATATGTTTGCAGGCCTCTACAATATCTTGGCTTTGTTTAACTTCTAAAATATAATCGGTTTCTTCAACTAACTTATTTTCAACCTCTTTAAAATATTTATCAGAATCTTTACCTTTAATATTAAACATTTTAATAGCAATTGGTTTTACCAAAGCTAAATCTGAAGCAATACTTTGAGCAACACCAGGATATTGAATTTTTATAGCCAATTTTTTTCCATCTTTTTCTGCTTTATGAACCTGTCCAATACTTGCTGCATTTACAGAAATCGCATTAAATTTATCATAAATTTCATTTGGATTTTTGCCAAAGTATTTTTTAAAAGTTTTTGTAACCAAAGCAGGTGAAAGTGGAGGTACTGAGAATTGAGAAAGTGAAAATTTTTCTACATAAGCTTGTGGTAAAATACTTTTTTCCATACTTAACATTTGAGCTACTTTTAAAGCACTACCTTTTAATTGCTTTAGACCATCATAAATATCTTCTGCATTATTTTCGTTTAATTTAGCTTTAGCTTCATTTTCTGTTTTGGTAATTTTATCACCATAATATTTTAGGTAATTTACACCAATTTTTGCTCCAGTTGTAACTAATTTAGAAGCTCTTTGAATTTTCGAAGTTGGTATAGAATCAATTGTTTTCATAGGCTTTTTAATTAAAATTTACTTTTTCTTTGAGTATAAATTTTCCAAAATCGATGATACTTTGTAAAGGTGTTATATCCATTAAATCAAAACGAGCATTGATAGATTTTTCGATAAAAATATCTGTCTTTTCAAATGAAGGAGAAATGTCATCTAACCAAAATTTTATGGTAACTAATAAATGAAACCATGAAGATTCTTGTATCGATTTTTCTTGAATTTTTTCTAACTTTTCTTGTTTTAAATCTAATTTTTTAATTCCAATGTTATTTACATAACTTATGTAGTCTTTTCTTAGTTTTTTTAAACTTTTAAGTTTTTTAAAATCTCTTGTACTATTACCCAATGCATACACTAAATAGCTTCTATTAGCAGTAAGTATTTCAAAAAAAGTAAAATAAAAACTTAACAACTTGTTTCTGGCATCAAAGTTTTCGTAATCTTCACTTTTAGCTAACACTTTTATAGTATGATGAAAAAATTCAGAAAAAATTGATTCTTCTATAGTTTCAAAAGAACCATAAAATTTATAGAAACCTGCCTCTTCAAAATTATTTTCTTTTGCAAAACTATACACAGATTTTGGTTGATGATTGTTCTCTAGCACAAACTCCATGTACCAAGAAATTAAATTGTCTTTGGTAATTTTTTTCTTACGAGCCATAATTTTCAAATTTTATGTAAAGATACAAATGTTTAACATATTTTATATTTTGTTAAACAATAAATTTTTGTTAAAAAGTTAAGGCTAATTAAGTTAAGAAAATTATTGTAAAAAACAGGTTGATTGTGACTGACAATAGTTTCTAAATTAAAAAAGGATTTATCATCAATGTTTTAATTTCTATATAAATCATCAGAATGACTCAGGTCATTTCAACTATGTAAGTAAAACTCAATCTTTGTAAATAATTCAATCAGTAATTTTTTTAATAAATTTTTAAAAATAAATATTATGGAAACAGAAGTTTTATATAACACAAATATGCATTTTGAACATGTACACTGGAAAAGAGAACTTGCTTTTTGGGAAGACGAACTAAAATCTTTCAATAACAGATTGAGTGAACTTGTAACTCGTTGGACAGATAAAGATGTACTCGCTAAATTAGAACATTTTCAAAATGAATTTGTTCTTCATAATGGTGTAATTGAAGATTTACAAGAAACTATAGAAGAACATGAGACTCGTATTGCTGGTCAAAGTAAAAAAGGTTCAAATGCAATAGATACACAATTAGCTAAAAAACATGTTGAGTTTAGAAACCGTATTGAAACTCAAAGAGAAATTTACGTAAAGCTTAAAAAAGACTTTTTTAGATTTCTAGAAAAGTATATGTAGCAATAAATGCAAACATACCAAGATATAAATGAGCTAGTAGGAACCTATATTTTAGGTGTATTTATAAGTATGGGAATAGGCCTTATTATTGGTCTAGAAAGAGAATACGACAAACTTAAGGAAGAAAAAGGAATTGCAGGAATAAGAACTTTTCCTATTGTTGCTATTCTAGGTTTTTCTTTGGGTAGTCTTACAAATTTATTTACACCTTGGTTATTGATCATAAGCTTTGGTTCGTTTATTTTATTCTTAGCGATTAATCATTTTTTACACAAACCAGAAGAATATGGATATGGTTTAACTACCAATTTAGCATTAATAGCAACTTTTGTTTTGGGTATAATGGTTTCTGTCAAATTTTATAGAGATGCAGTTGCAACAGCCGTTATTATAGTTACATTACTTTCTCTTAAAACTCGATTTCGTTCAGTAATTAGTAATATTACTTCTGAAGAGCTTTTTGCATTTATAAAATTTTCCATAATAGCTTTATTAATATTACCATTTCTGCCAAATAAAGAATATGGTCCAGACAACTTATTAAACCCTTTTGAAATCGGATCAATTATAGTAATTGTATCTTTTTTAAATTTCATTGGATATTTTTTAGTCAAATTTGTAGGCTCTAAAAAAGGTATTATTCTTACTGCAATTCTTGGTGGACTTATTTCCAGTACTGCAGTTGCCTGGAATTACGCTTCAAGAAGTAAGGAGTTTCCAGAACTTTCAAAAAAATATAGTGCAGGTATAGTAGTAGCTTCTGCTATAATGTTTCCAAGACTTGCATTATTAGCTTATATTTTTAATAATGAAATTTTAAAATACTTAGCAATTCCATTTGGGGTGTTAATGTTGGTTTGTATTATAGCAACCTTTATATTGATGCGACGAGATGACAATAAACCTGCCACTGCTATTAAACTTGGTAACCCTTTAAATATATTGAACGCGATTGGGTTTGGTGTAATGTATTTAGTCATCCTTTTTGCCGTTTTTTATAGCAATCAGTTTTTTGGAGAAAGTGGTTTATATTATTCAGCTTTAATTGCTGGTTTGGCAGATACCGATGCTATAACTATAAGTATGGCAAAGTTTTCTTTAGATACAGAAAAATTAAAACTCGCATCATCAGTTATTATTGCAGCTACAATAAGTAATATGTTAGTAAAACTCGGAATTACGTTGTTTAAAGGTTCTAAAACAGCAAAAAAAATAGTAGGTTATGCTTTTGGAAGTGTAATTTTAATAGGTATTATATTTATTATTGTTAGCAAAGGTTAGTTAGTTTATTTTCTTTAAAATTTGGGCGTGACCACAAGGGTCAGGCTTTGCGCTACAATTCCTCGCATCTCCTTCGTCGAGCTGTGGGATTTCCACTTCAATCCTTCACGCAAATATCAAATCAGAATAATAACAATATTAAACTATTTATTTTTTTCATCAGATTGACTTAGGTCAGTGTGTTATTTTATATAACTATTTAATTTTGAAGTGTAATTGCTTATTTAAAGAGAAGTTAAAACTAAGAAAAACAATAATTAATAATAACATTTTAAAATTAAAAAAAATGGCAAACATTATCGTCGTTTCTTTTAAGGAAGAAACAAAAGCTATAGAAGCTTTACATAGAATAAAAGAATTAGATTTTTATGGAGATATTACACTTTATGAACATATGATGATTCGTAAAAGAGAAAATAATCAGTACGAAGTGTTAGATGATCAAAGAGTAGAAGAAGGTTGGAGAACTTTAACAGGAGCTGTAGTTGGAGGTTTATTGGGTGCAATTGTAGGACCTGTTGGTTTTGTAATAGGAATATTTTCAGGTTTAACTGTTGGTTCAATTATAGATACTAGTCGTTATGATTTTGAAGATGGTTTTATAGATAAACTAAGTAAAAAAATGAATACAGGAACAATTGCCATTCTAGCAGAAGTAAGTGAAGGTAGTTCTGTGTTTATAGATGATGCTCTTAAATCTTATAGTTCAGAAATTATAAGAAGTGAGGCAGGTTTAGAGTTTGATGATTATATAGTTGAACAAGTTGAAGATTTAGAAGATAAGATTGAAGGTCAGCGTGAAAAACTTAAAATATCAACAGCTGCTGAAAAAGCCAAAATTAACGCTAAAATAGCAGATTTAAAAGCAAAAAGAAAAGCTAAAATTGCTGAATTAGAAACTAAAAGTAAATCTGCTTTAAAAGAAATTAAAGACAAGACTAAAGTTCAAATTGATAAATTAGAATCTCGTCTTAAAGGTTATGAAAATTCTGTTTCTAATTCTTATGTAAAAGCAAGAGCAAATAGAATTCAGAAAAAAATTAATAAGCAAAAATCAAAATTAAGTAAACTCAGCAAGCAGTTAGAAGAAGTTCTTCTTTGATATTAATTGATGAAAAGCTCATTTTTCATATGGAAAAAAAAGCATAAATAATGGGAAAGTTAATATTGGTAAGACATGGAAAAAGTATCTGGAATATAGAAAATATATTTACTGGATGGACAGATGTTGATATTGCTGAAGAAGGTATTGAAGAAGCTAAAATAGCTGGTCAGCTTATTAGAGATCATCATTTATCAATAGACATTTGTTTCTCATCTTTTTTGAAAAGAGCAATAAAAACAGCCACTATTATTTTGGAAATTTCAGATTTAATGTACATAGATTTTATAAAAAGTTGGAAGCTAAATGAACGTTGTTATGGTGATTGGCAAGGAAGAAATAAAGATGAAGTAAAAAGAGAAATTGGAGAAGAATTGTTTTGGAAGGTTAGGAGAGGGTTTAAGACACTACCTCCTAATCTATCAATTCATGATGAAAGGCATCCTAAATTTGATGCTAAATACAATAAAGTAAGTATAGGTGATTTACCTAGAAGTGAGTCTCTAGAGCAGACAAAACAAAGAACTGTTCAATATTTTTTTGAAGCAATTGTTCCTGAATTAGTAAAAGGTAAAACAGTATTGATTTCGGCTCACGGAAATTCTCTTCGTGCTTTAATAGGATATATTGAAAATATTGCTTCTTCTGAGATGCCAAAAGTTGAGGTACAAACAGGTGTGCTAAATATTTATGAGTTTGATGAAAATATGAGTTTAAAAGAGCAATACCAATTAAAACAAACAAGTGTATTAAAAACTTAAAATAATTAATTATGAAAACAAAAATTTTGTCCTTAACCATGATGATAATTATGGCAGGAGTAATGTTAACAAGTTGTGGACAAGGATCCAAACAAGATGCAAAAAAAGTTAAAGGAGACATAAAAGAGCTCAACAAAGATTTAAAAAAAGGAGCACAAGATTCTAGTAAAGAGATACAAACAGCTATCAAATCAAATTGGAAACAATTTAAAGCTTCATCTGAAGTAGCAATTGAAAATACTGAAAAGCAGATTGAAGTTTTAAGAATTAAAATTGCTAAAGCTAATAAAAATGAAAAAGAAAGATTAACAAAAGCACTTGATAAATTAGAACAAAAAACCAAAGAACTTAAAGATAAATTAGCAAAACGAGGTAAAGAGTTTAAAGAAAATATGATTGATTTTAATCAATCTGCAAAAGCAGAAGAGCAAGAATTTGAGAGAGAGTTCACTCATGATATGAATGAATTAGGAACTGCCTTAAAGGATCTCTTTAAAAACAATGTGCAATAATTATTTAAAAAAATAAAATTATGGCAACTACAATTATAAGTTCAGCAGAATCTGAAGTAAAAAAATGGTGGATTTCCCTTTTATTAGGAATTCTATACATTATTGCAGGAGTTTGGGTGTTTCAAACACCATTGGTAAGTTACGTGTCATTAAGTATTGTTTTTAGTGTATTTATCTTTGTTTCAGGAATCTCTCAAATCACTTTTTCTATTTCAAATAAAAACGAGATAAGCAGTTGGGGATGGTATTTAGCGGGTGGTATTTTAGATTTAATTATAGGAATACTATTAATCTCTCACCCATTAATGACAATGACTATTTTACCATTTTATGTTGGTTTCTGGTTATTGTTTCAAGGTTTTATGATTATTGGTTTATCCTTTCAATTTAAATCTGCTGATGTACCCAATTGGGGATGGCTTTTATTTTTAGGAATTTTGACTTTACTGTTTTCATTTCTACTATTAGCGAATCCAGTTTTTGCGGGTTTAAGTATTATTTATATGACTGCTTTTGCATTTATATCTGCTGGTGTTTCTAGAATGTTTTTAGCAATTGGTTTAAAAAAAGTTAAGAACACTTTTAAATAAGAGTACTTAAAAAAAAAGTAGTGTTATAACTATAAACAGGTATAAGTTATTTTGATGAAGTCTGTTATTTGTTACTATAAGGATTAACTCCTTAATTATTAACAAATATTAAAAACTAACCTAAACAAAATTGGTTATTAGTTATAACGCTATTTTTTGATAGACATAATTATAAAAAATAGAAATAATGAAAGTAAATACAAAAGAAATTAAAGCCTATTTAGTGGGTGGAGGTATTGGGAATATGGCTGCGGCTTCATTTATGATCCGAGATGGAGAAATTCCAGCAGAAAATATAACAATTTATGAAGTACTACCAGTGTTAGGTGGAGTTTTAGATGCTGCTGGAAATGCAGAAAGTGGTTACTCTATGCGTGGTGGACGTATGTTATGTGCAGATATCTATGAATGCATGTGGTCACTAATGAAAACGATTCCATCATTAACAGATCCTAATAAATCAGTTTATGACGAAACCGTAGAATTCAATAAAGTAGTTAAAACTGATGCTCATGCGCGTATTATCAACAAAAATCGTGCGGTTCCAGATCTTTCTTCATTAGGTCTATCAATGCACAATCGATTTGAACTTCTTAGGTTATTAGAAACCAGTGAAGAAAAACTTGGTAATGATAGGATTACAGATTGGTTATCGCCAGAACTACTAGAATCAAATTTTTGGTATATGTGGATTACTTCATTTGCTTTTGAACCATGGCATAGTGCTGTAGAGTTCAAACGTTATATGCACCGTTTTTTAAAACAGTTTACACAAATTGCAACCATGGGTGGAATTTCACGTACGGTTTACAATGAATATGATTCGATTGTGCGCCCTCTTGAAGCTTGGTTAGTAGAAAAAGGAGTTAAGATTTTAAAAGGACACAAGGTTACCGACCTAAATCTCGATTTTGATGATGAAGATGGCAAATGGGCAGTAAATAAGCTTGAATATGAAGTAGATGGTAAAATAGAAACGATTCCGATTAGTAAGAATGATCTAGTATTTTTTCAAAATGGTTCTATGGGAGATGCAACAAGCATTGGGTCAATGACAAGCCCACCAAAACATTTAACCAAAGAAGATAGTAAAGGTTGGGTTTTATGGGAAAAATTAGCAAAAGGACGCCCTGAATTTGGTAACCCTGCTGTATTTAATTCTAGCATACCAGAGTCTAATTGGGAGTCATTTATTGTTACTTTGAAAGATCCTATATTTTTTGATAAAATGGAAGAGTTAACAGGGAATAAACATGGTACAGGAGCTTTAGTTACTTTCAAGGATTCTAATTGGTTATTATCAGTGGTCTTAAAACACCAAAGACGTTACCCACAACAACCAGATGGTGTACAAGTATTTTGGGGTTATTCTTTACGACCTGATCGTATTGGTGATTTTGTTAATAAGTCAATGACAGATTGCAATGGTAAAGATATCCTTAAAGAAATTTGCGGTCATCTTCGATTTGATATGGATGAGGTATTTTCAAAAGCAACTTGTATTCCTTGTAGAATGCCATATATAACTAGTATGTTTATGCCTCGTACAAATACAGATCGACCATTGCCAGTGCCAAAAACTTCAAGAAATTTGGCCTTTGTAAGTCAGTTTGTAGAAATCCCACATGATACCGTTTTTACAGTAGAATTTTCAGTTAGATCTGCACAAATGGCAGTTTATGAATTACTAAATATTGATTTGGAAATACCACCAATTACGCGTCATGACAAAAATTTAAAAGTGAATCTTGAAGCCGCTCTTAGAACATTAAAAAATTAAGTAAAAAAATCCTCAAGAAAAGTATTAATTTTTCTTGAGGATAAATAAAAACCAAGGACATTATAAAATGCATTAGATAGAAATTAGTTTAATTTATATAGTGTTTATTAATATAGATGTTTTTAGTGTTTAGTAAAAAAATAATAATTTAAAGCTGTGTAATAATGGTGAAAGAAAATAAGCTTTTTTTGTTTGGTTTTTTGTTTGCTATTGTGTGGATAAATTCTCTAGTTGGCACAACAGATATAGAAAATTGGCTTATAGAAAATACATTGACGGTTATTGCACTGCTTTTTTTTATTATTACCTATAAAAGGTTTCGTTTTTGTAATTTTAGTTATTTCTTGATTTGTGTTTTTATGTGTTTACATGTTTATGGCTCCAAATATACGTATGCAGAGAACTTGTTTGGCTATTGGTTACAAGATATATTTAATTCTTCAAGAAACCAGTATGACAGGGTTGTACATTTCTCATTTGGCTTTCTTCTGTATTATCCGTTACAAGAAGTTCTTTTAAAATGGATTCAACTTCAAAAGAATTTAGCACTAAAATTACCAATATTAATAATTATTTCTGCAAGTGCTTTATATGAAATTATTGAGTGGCTTGTCTCATCTGTGTTTTTTGTAGAACAGGGTATTTCATATTTAGGAACTCAAGGCGATATTTGGGATTCCCAAAAAGATATGTCAATTGCATTTTTAGGTGTTGTGCTTGCTGCAATGCTTTATTCTATTTCTGAATTTTATAAAAAGAAAAAGCTAACTATTAATAATTAATTAAGGTTTATTCATCAATACTTAAGTTTTTTTTATTCTAGTTTTAACTTACTTAGCTTCCAATAATATACTTCTTTTGTTAAAATTTTCAAAAAACAAATCATTCTGATGTAGGTCAGTGTCAGTAATTTAAAACCACAATACCTTTGAAGTATTAATAAATGTTTAATTAAAATATATAATATTATGAGAACAGATTTAAGTATTAAAGAAGATGTTTTGGATGAATTACAATGGCAACCAAGCATCGATGAAACCCAAATTGGGGTAGTTGTAAAAGATGGTATTGTAACACTATCTGGAACTGTAGATAGTTTTCAAAAAAAACAAGAAGCAGAAAAAGCAGCTAAAAGCGTATTTGGAGTAAAAGCGGTAGCAGAAGATATCGAAGTAAAATACAGTACAACTTCACAAAAATCAGATACGGAAATTGCAGTAGCAGCGGTAAATGCCTTAAAATGGAATATTTCTGTACCTGCAAATAAATTAAATGTTAAGGTTGAAAATGGTTGGATTTATCTAACAGGAGAAGTAATGTGGGCTTTTGAAAAAAATGCTGCTAAAAAAGCTGTTGAGAATCTTACAAGTGTAAAATATGTAGTAAATAATATTACATTAAAAAACAAAGTAGATGCTGGTGATATTAAAGCCAAAATTAAAAAAGCATTTGAACGTTCTGCGGATATTGATGCAAAAAATATTACGGTAAAAGCTGATGGACATACCGTTAAGTTAACAGGTAAAGTACATTCATTAAAAGAAAAAGATGAAGCTAGAAATACTGCTTATTATGCTCCAGGAGTTTGGACTGTAGATAATGAGTTGGAAGTAGTGTATTAAGTTTTATTAAAAAGATCTTATAAGAAATCATTATTATAGATTATTATAGAGAATTGCCCTAATTCATTTTTTGAGTTAGGGCAATTTTTTTCTACTGACTTAGGTCATTAGCTAATATTTTTTACTGCATTAATTTTGTACTATAACAATTATTGTAGAATTAAAATTCAGTTACCATGAAAACAGATTTAAAAATTAAAAAAGATGTATTAGAAGAACTTGAGTGGCAACCCAATATAGATGAAACTCAAATAGGTGTAATTGTAGAGAACGGAACTGTAATGCTCTCTGGTGTACTTGATGATTACCAAAAAAAAGTGGCAGCAGAAGAAGCTGTAAAAAGAGTAAAAGGTGTAAAAGCATTGGCTGGAGATATTCAGGTAAAGTATGGTGCAAATTATCAAAAAACGGATAAAGAAATTGGAAAAGCTATTGTAGAAGCTTTTGAATGGGATGTAGCTGTTCCAGAAGATAAAATTAACATCGAAGTTAGAGATGGTTGGGTTAATTTGTCTGGTGAAGTAGATTCATCTTATCAAAGATATACGGCTAAAAAACTGGTAGAAAAAATTATTGGTGTAAAATGGATTAATAATACCATAACCTTAAAAAAATCTATTTATACAGTTGAAATAAAAGAAAAAATTGCCAAAGCATTTAAACGTTCTGCAGATATTGATGCAGATGGAATTACTGTTGATGTAATGAAAGGGTTAGTGAAATTAAAAGGAATAGTAAATTCAATTTCTGAAAAGAAAGCAGCTGAAAAAGCAGCATATTTATCTCCAGGAGTTCATGTAATAATAAATGAATTAGAGGTTATAGACTAATCTATTATTATTATTATTATTATTATTATAAAACAATACAAAATGAAAATTGTCTCTTGGAATGTAAATGGTATAAGAGCCATGGTGAAGAAAGATTTTTTTGAATCGATACATATTTTGAATCCAGATATTTTGTGTTTACAGGAGACAAAAGCTCAAAATAGAGAAGTTGAAAAAGCTTTGTCGCAAATGAAGGATTATTATCAATATTATAATTCGGCTAATAAAAAAGGATATTCAGGAACTGCTGTATTGAGTAAATCCAAATCGTTATCTCTTATCAATGATATGAGCATTGTAGAACACGATGCCGAAGGAAGAATACAATGTGCAGAGTATGAAGGTTTTTATTTAATAAACGTATATGTTCCTAATTCTGGACAACAATTAGATCGTTTGCAATACAGAAAACAATGGGATTCTGATTTTCTAAGTTATTTAAAAGAATTAGAAAAAACCATGCCTGTCATAGTTTGTGGCGATTTTAATGTAGCTCATAGAGCAATCGATTTAAAAAATGATAAATCTAATTACAATAAAACAGCGGGTTATACACAGGTTGAAATTGATGGTATGGATAATTTTATAAAAGCAGGGTTTGTAGATGCTTTTCGATATTTCTATCCTGAAAAAATTACCTATACTTTTTGGAGCTATCGTTTTAAGTCTAGAGAACGAAATACGGGGTGGAGAATTGATTATTTTTTAGTTAGCAAATCTTTGATAGAAAAAATAAAAGACGTTTCGATTTATTCGGATGTTTTCGGTTCTGACCATTGTCCAGTTAGTCTTGAAATTACCTTGTAATTTAATCAAATGAATCGAGAAGGCTCATCAAGATACTTTTTTAAAACATCTACTTGAAATTCATTTACAACAGATAAGCTTTTATCTGCATTCATCAATACCAATCCATACCCTAAACGTGAGAGTTTGCAATCTTTAATAATTCCTTGATTTAATGCGCTAAAAACAGGTAAAAAATGCTTGTGAGTTTCAATACCTGAAGATTTTGCTACTTTAATCGCCATTGCAACTGCATCTGTAATTTGTTTAGGTGATAATCCTTTACCCAAAAGATCACTAGCCAAATACTTCATATTTATAGAGTAATAAAAATCCATAAAATCATGAATAGCTTCTGTTGTTTCATATCGCTTTTTATATATTAATAATTGCTGCATAATGTGTGATTTTAAAATTATTATTTAACATAGCTTTTAAGTATGTTGTGCAATAATACCAACTAATTGCGCTTTGCTTTGTACTCCAGATTGTCGCCAAACAATTTTTCCTTCTTTAAATAATGCCAATGTAGGTACACCTCTAACACCATAACGCTGTGCTATGGCTTGGTTTTTATCAATATCTATTTTGATAATGCGGACTTTTCCGTTTACCTCTTTTGCTAACTCTTTTATAATGGGAGATTGTGCTTTACAAGGCCCACACCATTCTGCATGAAAATCAACAAGAACTGGTGTCTTTCCATTTACTATTTTATTAAAATCTCCTTTCATGGGTTTGTCTTTTTAATTTTAAAATTAAACTAGGACATGCGAATTACTAGTTGGGTGTTTTGTTATTTGAGCCCTTTTACATACTCAAAAACAATACTTTTAAAGATTTTAAAATCAACTTTAAAGGAGGTTATTTTAGATGATATTTTACGATGTTTTTCTCTATAATCATTATCAGATAATCCTTTTTCTGCGAGTTCTATTCTAGACAACAACTGCTCATGTTCAATAATATTATCTTCAAAACCTTCAAATAAATCAGTATAAATTTTTTCTAAATTTATAAGCATTTTTTTATACTCTGGGTTATTGTTTTTATCTGATGTTTCTTTTCTTTTTAATAAATGATCAAAAAATTTAACTTCATCTTTCCAGAAGGCTATAGTGTCCAACCATTCTCTACTTTCAAAGTGCAAAACATCTAATCCAGCACCTAATAAAAATTGTTTCTTTGGGTTTAAAATTGTCTTGTTCATAATTTTAAGTTTTATTTGTTTTTACTACTATTAGAATATCTATTAAAAAGGCTTATTTGTAATGCTTTTTTTGCGTCTTTTAAAAGTTGTTTAACTTCTTCAATCGTATTATTTCTTATTTGAGCAATTTCTTCTAATTCTAAATGTTCATTTGTAGATAGTTCAAAAACAGTACGCATTGGCAATGGTAAGTTGTGTAATACCAAGGCTATGTGATTTTTAATTTCTTCGGTACTTAAGTTTTTATCAATTTTTCTCATCAATTCCTTTTCATTATCTTCAACAAAAACATGATTTAAAGTATAGTCATTATGATTATAAGACATATCATCTAGTTCTTCAATCATTAATAAATCTCCTCCTCCATCTGTACTGAATTGTTCTTGCATTGCATCCCATTCTGGTTTAGAATAATTATCAATATTTTTAAAGAAAAGATCATCAAATTCTTCATCTACAGTAATATCACCTAACAAGTCATTGGTTTTTTTAAATAACCAGAGATAGAAATCTTTTTCATTTTTAACCTCTTCAATATTATCATAAATTTCAATAAATAATTGATCGATAATATCATCTGCTTTGTATTTATTTATTGAAAAATGTCCTTTTTTTATGGCTGTATTTAATAACCCATTAACATACTTTCTTATTTCGGGTATTATTTTTAATACTAATTGGTTAAAAGAAGCTTGATCTCCATCTTTTTTTAGTTGAATAAGATTGGAAAAAGTATTGGTTACGAATAAACGGAACTCCTTTTTGTCTTGGTAATAAGAAACATTTGTTTGCATGATATATCCTTAAATAAGTTATAAGTAAAGGTGCAAATTTGATGCTTGAAATGAAATGACATAGGTCAGTCAATAAAAAATTATCATGCTAATCTGCTTTATAAGAATTCTACTTTATTTCTCTGTTGTAGTTTTATCTAGTCTTACATTTGGTAGCCCAATAAAGCCTCTTAATAAACCATGAATAATTGCAATTGGTAGTATAACCAATCCTAGGATTAGTGTTTCTAGCTCAAAAAATAACGAACTACCTTTGTATGGTTTTCCTTTAAACCTAGACTGTAATGCACTAAACGGAATACCAAGCATATTACCAATAGTCATTATTTGGATTACAGAAAGTATAATAGTTGCTTCTTTTTTACCATATTCTTTTATAACAGTATCAAGAGCGTATTTTTTAGGATAGCTTCTTGAATTTGCAAAATGTTGGGCAAACATAATTGCTTTGGCTTCTTCTGGTTTTATTAAATGATCTTTGCCACTTAATAAGCAGCTTATTTCTTCACCACTCATACCTTGGCGTAAAGCCATTTTAGCATGTCCATACGAACAAACAGAACATCCATTTACTTCAGTTACTGCCAATTGCAAACGTTTTACAAAATCATTATGAATTAATTGGCTTTTATTATTTTCAATCATTTTTATTATTGCTCTTGGTAAAAAAGCAAAAGCACGATACATTTCCCATAAGCTAAATTTATGTTTAAACTCGGTTTGTGAGCTTATGGTTTCTGGTATTTTTAAGCCTGTTTTCATTTTTTAATTATAACTAATTTATAATAGCAAAAAAAATATTTTGTAGTCAGAAGGTATTTGAATACTGGTTGTTATTAACGATTGTCTCTATCTTTTTACATAAACAGATTTAATGTTTTAGATACAAAATACTATTAAGTTATTCTATGCAACTTTTTTAAGTTAGTTCTCTTAAATTATCTTCGATTTGATTTAATTCATTTTTATATCCTCTAAGTATAAGTAAAAAGTCACCTTTATGCAGTGCTTTCAAATATAATATAGCTCTTACTTCATCTATACCTAAACCTCGTAAAATACCATAAGGACCTGTAGATAAAGCCCCAATTGTTTTTCTTCCTACTTTTTGTAGAAATATAGGTGCAAGAAATTCTGTAATAAAAATAGTTCCAATCTCTGGGTTAGAAAGAACTTTAAACTCTATAGGGTATTCACACAGTTTCTCACATCTTGTTTTTATTGCATTTTCTTGAATAATTAAGTTTTGCAAGTCACCTGGTTTTTTTTTTGCAACTTTGCCAAGAATAGATACTTGTAGATTACTCTCTTTATCTTTTTTAAGAATTTTTAAAGCTTCTTCAATTTCCTTAAATCTTGGATATGATTTTAAGAAAACTTGCTTTTGTTTTATCTCTTGAGTTTTGGTTTTCATGATAATTTAGTAATGTAAAATATTTACTTAATATTTTACATTACTAAGTTAATACTAAAGATACATTAAAGGAATGACCTGTATCATCTATATATTTTTTAGTTAAAATATGCAATATGTCTTAACTTATTTTTATTTAAGAGAATAACTCTTCTGTTAGTTTCAATATCAATTAATCCTTCATGCTTAAATTCAGTTAACATTCTAATAGCTGTTTCTGTTGCAGTACCAATTAATCCTGCAAAATCTTCTCTGGGAATATTAATGCCTATATGTTCATTATCTTTAATCATTCCTTTATCATCCAAATCTAAGAGTGCTTTGGCAGTTCTTTGTCTTACAGATGCAAATGCCATATTTACTAATTGATCTTGCATGTCAATTAAATTATTGGAAATTATTGCAATAAACTTATTAGAGACTTCTTTATTTTCATACAATAATTTGGTAAAATCAGACTTTGGGATTCCACAAATTTCAGCTTCAGCCAATACACTAGCTGTTTCTGTATAAATTCCTTTATCGCCAAGTAGTGATAACTGTCCAATAAAATCTCCTGGTCCATACAAACCTGTAACAAACTCTTTGCCTTTTTCTGTAGTTCTGTATGTTTTTACGTTTCCGCTTTCAATAAAATATAATTGATGGGCTGCACTTCCTTCTGTAAAAATTTCTTCTTTGATTTTGTATTTTTCAATATTACGATCTTTAGATAAATCTTCAAGATTTAAGTATTCTGAGGCTTCATTAATAAATTCGTTAAAACCTTCAATATTTTTAGAAAATTTTCTTTTCAAAAAAGCATTCTTTTTTAAACGGATTTTTATGGCATCTAATAATTCTTTTTCTTCAAAAGGCTTAGTTAAATAATCATCAACACCCAAATTCATACCTTTTCTTAGATCAGATTTTTCAGATTTTGCGGTTAAAAAAATAAAAGGAATTGCTGAGGTTTTAGCATTTTTACTAAGACTTTCAAAGACTCCATATCCATCCAATTCAGGCATCATAATATCGCAAATAATAATATTTGGAATATGTTTTAAGGCTTTTTTAACACCTATTTTACCGTTTTCGGCAGTAATAACTTCGTAATTTTCCAGTTCTAGGATATCAGCTGTATTTTCTCGTACATCTTGATTATCTTCAATTAATAGAATTTTTTTCATTTTTTTTCATTTAAAGGAAATTCAATATAAAAAGTAGCGCCTTTATTTAATTGGCTTTTAAAGTTGATAATACCTCCCATTAATTCTGTATACTGCTTCACAATATTTAGTCCTAAACCAGTACCTTCAATATTAGAAGCGTTACTTGCACGATAAAATCGTTGAAACATATTGTTTTGATCTTCGACTGGGATACCAATACCTTGATCTTTAATTTCTAGTAGTAACTTTTGATTCGTTTGTACTATTTTAAAAGTTATATTTTTCTTTTCTTCAGAATATTTTAAGGCATTTGATAGTAAATTATATATTATATGTTTTAATAATTTGGGATCTAAAAACACTTCGATATTTTGGTGCTGAGGTTGAAATGTAATGGTTTGTCCATTTTTTTTGATACTTTCAATTTCTTCACATAAGGATTTAGAGAAATCAACAATATTAAAAGAAACAGGTTGTGCAATTACTTTTCCTTCTTGAAGCTTACTTAAAGATAAGAAGTCGTTAAGTATTACAACCAAGTTTTTAACATTAGACCTAATTTTTGATACATGATTTGATATTTTTTCTTCTTTCCCCTGTGCATTTAGTTTTTTAATTAATATTGCTGAAGATAAAATAGCGCTTAAAGGTGTTCTAAATTCATGGGATGCCATAGAGATAAAGCGAGACTTTAATTTACTTAACTCCTGTTCTTTTTCTAAGCTATTTTTAATTTTTAACTCCACCTGTTTTTGTTCTGAAATATTACTATAAACAAACAAAGCTTGTTTGATTTTTTGCTCTTTATTTAGCAGAGGTGTTGTATTCACTAAATAAGAGTTGTTGTTGAATTCTATTTCAAAAGAGAGGTGTTCTCCATGAACTGTTTTTCTAACATCTTCTTTAAATCTTAACTTTCGCTCTTCCGAAAAAGATTTAATTTCATCAATAATTGTTCCTTTGGTAACTAATCCTTTAATGCCCATTTCTTCTAATCCCTCTCCTTCAATATAATCGATACTACAATTATCATTTACAACTGTAATGACACCATTAGGGAAATTTTGAGCAATATTATCGAGTAATAGTTTGCTAGTTAAAACTTCTATTTCTGCTTCTTTGGTAATTAATATTTGGTCCTCTAAACTTAAATTAGATTCTACTAATTTCTGAACTGTAGTAGTAAGTTCTTTAGTGCGCTCTTTTACTTTTTTCTCTAATTTTAAGGCATAATTGCGTAATTCTTCCTCATCTTCTTTTATTTTTTTTTCTGTATTTTTTTGTTTAGAAATATCGTGAGTTACACCAATAACACGTGTAGATTTTCCTTTTGAGTTTTTAAAAATTTTTCCTTTTTCATGAAGCCAATGAATTGATGAGTCAGGATGCACTATTCTATAATCTAATGTATAACTGCTAGCATTTTTTATAGCTCTTGAAACTTCTAGTTTTACATTTTCTCTATCTTCAGGATGTATTTTGTCTAAAAATGATTGATAAGTATCAGCATCATCTTTAGCTTTTAAACCGAATAAAAAGTTTTGGTATTCATCTCTTACAATTCTATTAGTAACTAAATTCCACTCCCAAGAGCCTAACTCACCAACCTCTAAAGCAAGTCTTTTTCGTTCTTCATTTTCTATAATATTTTTCTCTACGTTTTTGCTTTTAGTTACATCACGTATAATAATTAAAAAACTTCCTTCATCTGTTTCAACTATTCGTGATTCTAAATGTTTTAATGTATTCTTAACAACATGTGAATATTCTATAATTTGATTTTTTTCTTTTTTAAATTCATTAAACTTTTGCGGAATTAGGTCTTCAACTTTTTTATGAATTACTTCTTCTTTATTTAAACCAAACATTTGCTCAATAGCAGGATTAGCTTTAATTATAAAACTATTATTATCAACTATCAAAATGCCTTCCATAGAAGATTGGAAAATTTTTTGAAAAAGGGTGTTATTTTTTAATTCATCTATCATTCTGATATTTATATATTGTCTTAAGCCACTTATTTTGTAAGTGATATTATAGCCCTAATTGTTTTATTTTTTTAATTTTTCAAAACCTCTTAATTTGGGTAAACATGTAGGGTGTTTTTCTTTGATAAACTCGATGAGCTGTTCTCTAATTTCACATCTCATATTCCATGCATCTGAAGCATTTTTTGCACTAAAAGCAGCTCTTAACTCCATAGAACGAGCATCTGTATTAGTAACTAATAAGTTTGCAGTTTTTTTATCCCATAAAGGGTTGTTATTTAAAATTTCTAATAATTTTTTTCTTAAAACTTTAACAGGAAATGTATAATCTACATATAGAAATACGGTTCCAATAAGGTCTGTAGAATTAAAAGTCCAGTTAATAAAAGGTTTATCATTAAAATAACTCAAGGGTAATACCAATCTACGTTTATCCCATATTTTTATAACTACATAAGTTAATGTAATATTTTCTACTGTACCAAACTCTCCTTCTATAACAACTTCGTCATCAATTTTTATGGGTTGTGTAAATGCAATTTGAAATCCTGTAATTAAGTTAGCAATAGATTTTTGAGCTGCAACACCTACAATTATACCTATCACACCAGCTGAAGTTAGTATAGTAGTTCCTAATTTTTTTACTGCAGGAATATTCCACAAAATTGTTGCAATGGCAAGTGTAATAATAATGATAATAGAAAGGCTTTTTATAAAACGTAGTTGTGTTAAAACTTTTCTATCTTTTGCTTTATGTGTATTGTCTATAGAAAACTTTTGTTTTATGATTTCTTCTGTAGCATTTAATGATGCAATTACAATCCAAGAAATATTGATGATAATAAGTGCTTCAATTACTTTATACCAAAATGAGTTAAGCTCAAAAAGACCTAGAGAGCTATATATAAATAGAATAGGTAATAAAAATTTAGCTGGTGTTTTTAAATGTTTTAATAATTGTACTTTTAAAACGGCAGGTTTTTTGTTATTTGAAAACTTAAGTATTGAAAATAAAACCCATCTTATGCCAAGACCCAACAAGATACAACCCAAGATTACTAAACTATAAGTAATCCAAGATTCTAAATTAATTGGTGTTTTTATTTCATTGATAATCATGTGGTTTAACAAAGCTATATGAACATTCGTCCATTTAAAATGACTTTGGTCATAATTTTAAATGAAATACAATATTGAGTTTTTTACCCAAATTTATTTTGCGAATTTATTTTCGTTTTCTTCTAGAATTTTTTTAGTGGTTTTATAACCTAAATTAAAAATGGCTTCTATACTATTCATGTCAAAAGTTCCATAATTAATTAATTCTTCTGGGTATATAATTAAATCACAATCTGGAAATTTTAGCATAGATTCTGAGGCTACTTTAATTTTATAAGCTCTTTCAACAACTGTATATGAGTGTTTTAAATCTTTGATGCTAATCTTTTTTAAAGGATTAACGTATACGCCTATAATTTTATCACAATTATTCTTTAACGGTTCTACAGGAAAGTTATTTAAAGTACCACCATCAATGTAGAACTTTCCATTAATTTCCGTGGGTGTGAAAACACCAGGAAAAGAGGCAGAAGCGATTATTGGTTTTATGAGTTGACCTTTACTAAATATTTTTAAAGTTCCATCAATTACATTGGCTGCAGTTATGAATAACGGTTTTTTTAACACATCAAAATTGTCTTCAGGAAAATATGTTTTGAGGTCATCATAAAAGTTCTCTGAATTTATGAATCCAGGTTTATTTCGTGCATATCTATTCGTTTGAAAGATAGATATGGTTTTAAAAAAGTTTAATATTTCAGACCAATTTACTCCTGCAGCATATAATGCACCCACAATAGCTCCAGCACTCGTTCCAGAAATATGTGTTGGTGCAACACCAAATTCTTCTAATGCTTTTATGACGCCAATATGAGCTGCTCCTCGAGCTCCACCACCAGAAAAAACTAAACCAATATTCATAATATGATTTATTTTTACGAAGATATTGTGTCGATTTTGAATAGAGAATGACTATCGTCAGTTCATTATAAAACAGGACTAAAAACTTTTGCAAGACCTTCTTTTAAGCGGTCAGTTTTAGGTCTTTTAAGATATTCTTGATAATTTATCTTATTGCTTTTTTTACAATCTTTTAAAAAATCTTGTTTCAATAATGATGTAATTTGACTATCATAAATCAAGGTATTTACTTCGTAATTTTGTTCAAAGCTTCTTATGTCTAGATTTGCGGTTCCTATTGAAGTTAATTCATTATCAGAAATTATAACTTTACTATGTAAAAAACCATCAGGATATAAATATATTTTAACTCCAGATTCTAATAAATTTTCAAAATGAGAACGTACATTCCATTTTACTAAAAAACTATCAGAATTAGCAGAGAGTAAGAGCCTAACATCTATACCACTCATTGCTGCAACTTGTAAAGATTCCTTTATAGCTTCTCCAGGAATTATATATGGATTGGTAATATAAACATACTTTTTTGCGCTATTAATTATTGAAAAATAAAGCTGATGTATAGAAGAGAAATCAGAATCAGGACCACTAGCTACTATTTGTGCAGTTGATTTACCTGGTGTTGAGTTTTCTAAAAAATATTTAATATTTAACAAGCTATCGTTGCCACTAGCAAAACTCCAATCTAAAGCAAAAACAGCTTGTAAACTATTTACTACACTACCTTTTAGTTGTAAATGCATATCGTACCAATTACCTAAAACAGCATCACCTGTTATGTATTTGTCTGAAACATTAATTCCACCTGTATAACCAATAATACCATCAACAATAATAATTTTTCGATGATTTCTATAATTAATAGAAGATAAGAATTTACCTAAGCGCATTGGTAGAAAGCTGTAAACCTGTATTCCAGCTTCTTTTAGACTTTTTAAGTATTTATTACTTAATGTTCTACTTCCTAAAGCATCGTATAGAAAACGTATTTCGACACCTTTTTTTGCCTTTTCGATTAATATTTCCTTGAATTTTTCAGCTAAATTACCTTCTTCAAAAATATAATACTGAATGTGAATAAAATTCTTAGCCTTTTTTAAAGCTGTAAAAATAGCTTCAAAAGTAGCTTTTCCATTTTTTAATGGAATTAATTCATTGTTATGAGTTGGTATAAACTTCGATCCTTTGGTTATTAGTTTTGCTAATTTAATATGCTCTTTAATAACGGTTGGAATGTTGCTCTCTTTACTTTTATCTAAAGTATTATAATAATCATCTACTTTAGCGTAGTATTGAGTTATTTCCTTGGTTTTTTTAAGTTGATAAAATTTGTTCTTTCTTCTGTTTCTACCCAGAATAAAGTAAAAAAGAATTCCACCTATTGGAATCGTGAAAATAGCCAATAACCAAGCCAAGGTTTTTGTTGGTCTTATGCCATAGAGTAATAACCGAAACATTAATACAATTGCCAAAAGAAAATATAAAATAAGTGCTACTGTCATAGTTTAATGTTAGTCTCTTTCAATAGTTTTAAAAATAACACTTTATTTTGGGATGTAAAATGAGATGAATCATTCACTTTTTTTTTGGATAGAATTATTAAGAAAAAATTATTAAAGAAGCTAATTAGTCAAATATTGATACTTTTTCAATTCGCTTTATTCCGTTTCTACTCATTATAATTCTAAAACGATTAAATTCAATTCCTTCTTTGGTAAAGTATTTTTGAATAATATTAATAGGATAAACTTTGTCAGCTACTTTATTATGAATTTCTCCTTTTTTTACCAATATAAAATCTTTTTCGGGGTCATCCATATATTGGATAAATCTTTGAAAATTAAATCGTGTAATATCAGTTAAGCTAACAATATCTTCGTCAGGTAAATCATTCCCAAATTTTTCTGGATATATAATTACCTTTTTTTTATACTGAATAATTTGTTCTCTCAATGATTTTGTATTAATAATTCTATCTTTAAATCTATATTTTGTAATGGCTAAACCTAATTTATTGAAGGGGATAAAAGCAAAACTCTCTTTAAAAAGCCCGATTTTTTTATCTAATGAATTGGTTATTTTTATTTTATAATCGTAAAAAAGACTACTTGATTTGCTTACAAACAACATACTCATTACACCTTTTATTCTGTCTTTTAACATATAACCAACAACTAAAGCAATAAAAAAAGGAGTAGTAAAATTACCATAATACTGTTGGAAATAAAAGGCGATTCCTGTAGAAAAAACCATTGCAAATCCTGCTGAAATAGCTAATAAAGTTTGCTCAAGAACGGTACCATCTTTACGTATTTCTTGCTTTAAAAAGAATACACTATCAATATATTTTTTTAATTGATTTCGTTTATACAATAACTCTTCAGAACGAATAGATTTATCTTTAGGAGAGCTGTAAGCTTTCTTTTTTTTATATTTCTGTTCAAAATCTATTATTTTAATAATAGAAATAAGTTCTTTTTCAGAGAATTGATCTTGTAAATAATTATATAAACGTGTCATTTGTAATTCTACTACATTACTTATGTGCTCATCTGCATAATAAATAAATCTTTTACTATCTAAATGTAAAGAAGAAGTTGCTGTTTTGTCAACTAATACTCTGTATTTTGTCAGTATTTTAGAAATAATATCTAAATAATCATCAATTTTAATAAAACTTAATTTTTGAATGGTAAGAAATTTATCTGTTTGTTTACTTAATAAACTACTAAAGATTGATGCAAACATTTTTACCTGGTCTTCATATAATAAGCTATTTTTAGTAGAGTTGTTTTTAATAAATTTTTTAGTTTGTTTTTCTAATTTTACCAAAGGAGAATCTGCCTTTTCAATGATTTCATTTATCTTATAATTTGGTGTATTGTATTTTATAAATAGCCTTACATCATTATAAAATTTTGTACTTGGATATGTATTATTATTGATGTTTAAACTATCAGGGAAAAATAAATAAGTGATTGAAGTATATTCTGATATTTTTCTTTTGAAAATTTTATCATACGTAACGTTAATCACAATTGAAAACTTGTCATGTATTTTTATAGTTTTTTTAAGCATCCATATTAAAATAAACCATTTGGAGTAATGCCCAGCCATTTAAAGTAGGTCATTGCCATTAAAATAGAAATAACCCATGCAATAGTTTGCATAGAAATACCAAATTTAAAAGCATCTGTCATGCTATAGTGATTGGTAGAATAAAGTAACAATGCAGGTTTGCTGTTAAAGGGTAATACATAAACGTGCTCAATTAAAAAGGCCACTGGTAAAGCCAAACTAACAATTTCAAAACCAAAACGAGTTGCAACACCTATCGCAATAGGAATAAAGATCATTGTTCTCATGGTTTTAGATTGCATAAATAATGAGCTAAATACCATGAGTCCAGTTAAAACTATATATAGAACCCAAAAAGGAGTTGAATCTCCAAAACCTACTGCATCAAAAAATGCATTTACAGAAATTGAAGGCAAATCAGTTACTTTAAAACCTGCTCCCAAAGTATATGCACCAGCAGAGAATAATAATAAGTGCCAAGGTATATCAACATCATTCCATTTTATGATTCCTATTTTAGGCATTAATGCAATTATAGCTCCAACAAATGCAACTGCTGTAGGACTAATTCCATGCCATTTATCTGTAACCCAAAAACCTAAAATAAGTCCAAAAATTACAACAGATTTTAGCTCGTTAAAAGAAAATGAACCCATAGAATTCAATTCCTTTTTTAAGCTTTCCATACCACCAGAAATATTTGGTAAACGTTCATTTTTAGGTATTGGAAAAATAATTTTTGTACCAATAATCCAACCTATCATCATTAATCCTAATGCTACAGGAAAAGAGGCTATCATCCACTGTGAAAAAAAAATATCAGAACCAATGGCACCTCCAATTAAAGATGCCGCTAATAAATTAGCTCCAGATCCAGTTAAAAATGAAGATGCACCCATATTTATTTGAAATAAATTTTGGAGAATTAAATTCCGTCCAAAATTATTTCGATCTCCTTTTGATGCTCCATACACTGCTGCAACCACCATCATTATAGGAAGTAAAATTGCAGCTTTAGCTGTGGTAGCAGAAATAAATAAGGATAGAACAATGTTAATCACCATAAAGCTTAGCATAATAGTTGACGAATTTTTACCAAATTTAAGAATGAACCACAATGCAAATCGTTTTGCTACACCAGTTGCTACTAACATACTTGCCAAAATAAAAGACAATATATTTAACCACATTATTTTATGGCCTAATTGCGCATAAGCAACCTCTTCAGGCAATACTTTGGTTAATACTAATGCAATTATGAGTATTAATGAAGTTAAATAATTGGGTATAGCCTCTGTAACCCATAAAATTAAAGATGCCGTAAAAATCGCAAGCATTGCTTTGTTAGAATAGATAAATTGTTGCAACCCTATAGAATTGAAGTTCGCTTTTCCGCTTTCACTTAGTGTATTGACATCAATATTTTTTAAAAATGGAACTTCAACAAAGAACATTAAAAGTAAAAATGAAATGATGGCTAAAGGTGCACCTATTTGCATTAAAAAATTTTCGAATTTAGATTTTTCCCTTATTGGGAGTTTCTCCATTCTATAATTCTTCATGTCTAGAACATCAAACGCTTCTTTTTTTATTTTCTCTTGCATTTTTTGCTATTTATAATTGAAAAAGGCGACATTGAAATAGTCTTAATTGGATCTTACTTTACCACTCCTTAAAAGGTTTTTTCATAAGCATAGCATTGTAATATTCTACCTTACCTGTAACTTCTTTACCTAACCAATCTGGTTTTTCAAAAACCTCATTTTCTGATGATAATTCTATTTCAGCAATTATTAAACCTTCATTTTTACCATAGAACTCATCTACTTCAAAAGTATAACCGCCAAATTTTACATTAAAACGAGTTTTATCAATAAGCTCTTTTTCACAAATAGCTAATAACTGTTTTGCATCATCAACTAATATTTCTTTCTCCCACTCAAAGCGTGATGCACCCGATTCGTTACCAATTCCCTTAATTGTAATAAAAGCATTATTATTTCTGATGCGAATACGAACTGTTCTTTCTGGTACTGATGATAAATAACCTTGAGTTATTCTCATTTGTTGAACTGATTGGTCTTTGAAAGTGTTGTTTTTTACTAAAAATTTTCTTTCTATCTCTCTGTTTTTCATACTTTTTAATTTGATAAAGGTTTGTCAATCCATCCTATAATTCGTTTAATTGCTTGTAGATAATTGATGTTTTCTACACCTTCTAACTCTAAATCTGAGATTGTCTTTTTTATATCATTTAATTCAGTTGATTCAGAATTAATAGAAACAACTTTTACGCCGTTAATTAGAATATGACCAACTTCACAAATTGTATCGTTAACCATGTAACCAAAACGTTTTTTATGAACTTTAATAGCTTTCAACTTTGAATGCTCAACAACGATTGATAAAAACTCTTTGAGCGTATAGAGACCTTGTATTAATAAAGGAGTGTCTACCTGAAAGGCAGGGAAAACTTCTTTCTCCAACACTTCTTTAGTAATAGGAAACTCCGCTTTCATCAACGGATTCCATTGTTCTAAACCATCAATGGTTTGCACAAAGGTTTTAATATCCATTTTACCATTTCGAATCTTGGTATTATTTATATTATTTGTTTTAGACAGGATATAAATTTCATCAGATTCTCTTTCTCTTACCTTTTCAGGAACAGGAACAGACAATTGCGCCATTAATTTAGCTGATTTATCAAAATTGTGGCCAAAGGTTCTAAACTCAAATCTAGGTTTAGATTGCTCTCCAATTTTCATTACTGTTTTAGACATAATTATTGAACATTATATACGTTCCAAAGTGCTGGATTATCTTTAAAATCATCTGATTCATCTGTAGATCCTCCTCCTGGAGTGTCATCTAAATACATTGACCCATCATTTGAATAATAATATTCTGCTGTATCTGTAGCAATACGAATATAGAAAGAGACCTTTGCACTTGTTTCACTTAATGATAATCCCAAATCTGTACTTACTTCTTTTAGGTTAATTGTAACTCCGGTTTGTGTAAATGAAGCATCATCTTCACCTGAAACTTTATTCGCTTTTACATACTCAGGAGTGTCACCAACTGCAAAATAAATACGTGCTTCTTCAATAGTTTCTGTACTTGCATAAACTAGCACAACATTAATGTCTGTTTCTGGAACCGGATTTGATGGAAAAGTAATCTTAGTTAAAGGACTATCTGTAGAATTAACCGTAAGATTAACAACTGCATCGTAAGTGTTATCAGGGTCTGTATCTTCTAGAACTTTATCTTCAACACAACTTACAGTTGCTATTAAAGTTATTATGAATAGTATGAAATAATTTAAATTTTTCATTTTTATATAGTTTTAAATATTATTAATTTTGATTAGAAGTCAATTTCTAATCTCATTGATACCATACCAAAATCATCTCCTGCATTACCTTCTGTTTCTGTAATTTTTGAAGGATCTGTTGATAGGTTTCCATCAACATCGTAACCTACATATAATTTCCCTTTTCCATTAGCATATCTATCATTGTTATTGTAGGCGTAATTCAACATAAATTTTACATTCGGATTAAAGTGATAATTTAGACCTAAAGTATATCCTTCTGCCGATCCACCATAAACTGCTGCATCAAAATCATTTGCATCTACAAAATCATATCTAAAAGCAAGCTCTAAGTCTCCATACTCTTTTCCTCTAGTAATTCTTGTAAACTCACCTTCTGTTTTATTGTAGTTATATTTTCCTCCAAAAAGCAAGTAACCAGCTTGTGCATAAAATCCATCAAAATTTATTGTTGATAAATCATCTATTCTACTAATATTTATGAGTTTATATTCTCCTTGAAACATGAAGCCTTTGTAAGCTCCAGCTAATTCAAAATCAAACATTGTTTGGTAATCCACATTTAAGATATCATCAGTATCAATATATTTTTTTCTATTTATTGAGGAATGAGATCGAGTGCTGTATCTAAAAGAGTGTGGTACTTCTGCAGTCGTTTGTGGAGTTCTATAAGTAGCAGCAATACCAAAGTGCAATACTTTTTCGTTCTCAATAATAGGTCTATAAACAGCTCTACCAGTAAATGCATATCCTTCATCTAAACCGAGATCTTTATTGTGATCTTGTGATATTTCAAATTCTTCTAAATCTCCCACAGTATTAAAATGAATACCACCAGATAATAAGTACTTTTCTTTCCAATAATTAGCTTGTAAGCCTAAATGACGAGAAGGATCTAATTTAGAAGCTAAAGAGCGCTCCATAAATGTTATATATCTTGAAGTTGTAGTCGTTTCCATACCAAAACTTTCTCTAAAATGACCTGCCTTTATATTCAAATCGCCTGAATCAAAGGTATATTTAAGATATGCATCTTTTAATTCAACAGCACTACCTGAAAAATCTAAATCTAATTCGGCATACCAATTATTCCACATAATTGCTTTAATAGCAAATCGGGCTCTACGAATAGTTGCTCCATTACCAATAGGATTTAATGCATCATTTGAAAAAAAAGCACCATCAAATTGCACTCTATTATCTAACCATAATGAATAACTGTTATCATCAGAAGTAAACTTTAAAATACCTTCTTGAACTTCTCCGTGTAAACTAAGCCAACTTACTTTTTGACCATATTGATTAAGTCTAATGGAATCATTTTTTTTATTTTCCTGAGCAATTGATCCTAAATTATATAGGATCATTACTACTAATATTATATATAGTTTATTTTTCATCTCATTTGTGTTTTTGTTGTTTTCTATAATTTAAAATTTAGTTTTTACCCATTAAAAAGAGGAGCTAAACCAACTCCTCTTTTTAATGAATAGAAGTTTTTAAACAACCTCAATTTTCTTTGGCTTATGATTCTTAGATTCTTCTTTTTTAACAAGATTAAAACTAAGTACACCATCTTTATATTTAGCTTTAACATCTTCTTCTTTTACTGAATCTGGTAGATGTAGTTTTTTTTCAAAAGAATTATAACTAAACTCTTTACGAGTATAGTTTTCTTCTTTTTCTTCTTTAGAATTTGAACTCTCTGCAGAAATATTAAGACAACCATCATCAATGGTTACTTCAAAATCCTTCTTAGCAAATCCAGGTGCTGCTAATTCAACTTCAAAGGCTTCATCAGTTTCTTTAATATTTAAGGCAGGTTCGTCTAGTTTTTTGTTCCAAACATTATTACCAAAGAAATCGTCTTTATCAAAAAAATCTGATGTAATAAGATTTCCCCAAGGTCTACTTTTAAATTTTACTAGTGACATAATTTTATAATTTTAAATTAAACAATTTTAACAAGTCTAAATTATAATTAAGATGCTAGTTCTGAAATGATCTGGGTCAGGGGAGTGGAGTAATTGTTGAAAATATTCTATAATAATACTATTTGTTTTTTAAAAGTTGGATGGTAACTTTTGTAATGAAGTTTTTTATATCACTTAATTACTTTCTTTTATTACATTTTTTTTCTTTTGATGTGTTTTTGTTGTTTGAAAAAGATGAGTATAAGTTAATATATTAAGAATAACTTTTGTAGTTTAGGGATTTATGAAATAATTAGGTAAACCTGACAGTTTTCGATAGATGAAATTAAGATGCTAAAATGGTGTTTAAATATAGGTAGAATTGGTATAATGGGGTTTTCAGCAGGTGGTCATCTAGCAGCAACATTATCTACTCAGTATAATAAAAACGTGTATGATAATGATGAAATAAGTGCAAAACCTAATTTTTCTATATTGATTTATCCGGTTATTTCCATGAACGATGCCATTACTCATAAAGGTTCAAGAATAAATTTATTAGGAAACGTACCTTCAAAAACAGACATAGAAATATTCTCAAACGAGCTAGGTGTAAACAAAGAAACTTCTAAAACATTTTTAATACATGCAACTGATGATAAATCTGTACCTGTAGAAAATAGTATTCAATATTATCTGGCTTTGAATAAAAATAATGTGTCAGTAGAAATGCATCTTTATGAAAAAGGCGGGCATGGTTTTGGTTTAGGAAAAAACGGTAGAAGTAAATCTTGGCCAAAAGCTTGTGTGAATTGGTTAAAAAGTAATAATCTGATTAAATAATATAATTAAGTTACAAGTAATGTAGAAGGAATTTATTTTGTTTTAATTCTGAACCAATTTGTTATTTGATTTATATTAATTTAATTTTCATTACTGCTTAAAATAAAAAAAAACCTTGATAAAATTTATCAAGGTTTTTGAATTTAAGTCGGGGTGGCAGGATTCGAACCTGCGACCTCCTCGTCCCAAACGAGGCGCGATGACCGGGCTACGCTACACCCCGAAAATAGTCATCAATTTTAGGACTGCAAATATAGAATAAAATTTATATATTGTATTTAAATTCATCATTTAATTTATATAAAATGAATCGAAATATTTTACTGTTATTTTTTGTTTTTTTTCTTGTAATTAATTGTTTTTCACAAAGTAGAGAATATGAGTTAATTGTATCTGATTTAACGAATCCTTGGGGATTTACTTTTTTTCCAGATAATTCGATATTAATTACTGAAAAAGAAGGAAAGCTGATTCATTTTAAAAATGGGAAAAAAATAGAAATTTCTGGGGTTCCTAAAATATACTTAAGAGGCCAAGGTGGTTTTTTAGATGTAGAGTTGCATCCCAATTATAAAAAAAATGGTTGGATTTATTTTACTTACGCATCCTCTCTAGGAAAAGGAAATGGAGGTAATACAGCATTAATGAGAGCTAGATTAAAAGGGGGGCAATTAATTAATCAAGAAGTATTGTATCAAGCATCACCAAATAGTACAAAAAGTTATCATTTTGGCTCTAGAATTGCTTTTGATTCTAACAATCATGTATATTTTAGTATTGGAGATAGGGGAGATAGAGATGGAAACCCACAGGATATTACCAAAGATTGTGGTAAAATTTATCGCTTAAACGATGATGGTTCAATTCCACAACATAATCCGTTTGTAAATTCTAAAAATGCAAAAAAAGCAATATTTAGTTACGGTCATAGAAACCCACAAGGAATGGAAATAAATCCATTTACAAAAGAGATATGGTCTCATGAACATGGTCCAAAAGGTGGAGATGAAATAAATATTATTAAAAAAGGAAAAAATTTTGGCTGGCCAAAAGCTAGTTTTGGAGTAAATTATAGTGGAACTAAATTTACAGATAAAACTTCAATTCCAGGAATGGAAAGCCCTATATATTATTGGACACCATCAATAGCACCAAGTGGAATGGCATTTATAAACAGTGCTAAATATGGAAAATGGAAAGGAAACCTTTTAGTAGGTTCTTTAAAGTTTCAATATTTAACAAGATGTATTTTAAAAGGAAATAAAGTTTTTAAGGAAGAAAAGCTGCTAAAAAATATTGGAAGAATTCGTTCTGTAGAACAAGGTGTAGATGGTTTTATTTATGTTGGTGTAGAGCAACTAGGAATTGTAAAGTTACTTCCTAAAAAATAAGAAAAATCATTACTATTATTACTTTCTGTTTAAATATTTTAAATTTCTATTTTTCCATTGTTAAAACTTATAAACATTCGTTTTTAAAAGCACCAAAAAACTTTATTTTTACAGTTCAAAATTCGATACAGAATATTATGTCAGATACAATAGAAAAAATAAAATGTTTAATTATAGGTTCTGGTCCTGCAGGATATACTGCAGCAATATATGCAGCAAGAGCAGATATGAAGCCTATAATGTATACAGGTATGCAAATGGGAGGTCAATTAACTACAACAACCGAAGTTGATAATTTTCCTGGTTATGCAGAAGGTACAGACGGGACTGCAATGATGGAAGACTTAAAAAAACAAGCAGAACGTTTTGGTACAGAAGTTCGTTTTGGTTTGGTTACAAAAGTAGATTTAAGTAATAAAGTTGGAGGCATTCATAAAGTTATTGTGGATGAGTCTAAAGAAATTGAAGCTGAAACTGTAATTATTTCTACTGGTGCAACTGCAAAATATTTAGGCTTAGAAAGTGAACAACGTTTAATTGGTGGTGGTGTTTCTGCTTGTGCAACTTGTGATGGTTTCTTTTATAAAGGTCAAGATGTAGTTGTAGTTGGAGCAGGAGATACTGCAGCAGAAGAAGCAACTTACTTATCAAATATATGTAATAAAGTAACCATATTGGTTCGTAAAGATTATATGAGAGCATCTAAAGCAATGCAACATAGAGTTAATAAAACTAAGAATATTGAAGTTTTATACAATACTGAAATTGATGAGGTTTTAGGATCTAATGTAGTTGAAGGTGTTAGGGCTATCAATAATCAAACAAAAGAAACTACAGATATTTCTGTAACAGGAGTTTTTATTGCAATTGGTCATAAACCAAATTCAGATTTATTTAAAGGTGTTTTAGATATGGATGAAACAGGTTATTTAATTACAAAAGGAAAATCTACAAAAACAAATTTACCAGGAGTTTTTGCTGCTGGAGATATTCAAGATAAAGAGTACAGACAAGCTGTAACTGCTGCAGGTACAGGTTGTATGGCTGCTTTAGATGCAGAACGTTATTTAGGAGCATTAGAATAGGCAACAAAGTAGTATTTTCTATAAATAAAAAAAGAGATTACATTTTATATAATCTCTTTTTTTATCTATTGTTAAATGAAAAATTCTTAAACTGCTACAGAAGCTTTCATTGATTTTCTATAAGTAAAAGAATTAAAAATGTTTCTTTTTCCAAAATTGTTCATTGATCTTGCGTTTACAAATTTTCCAAAAAGAATTTTACTAACTCCAAAATATTCATATTTATTACCATCTGTAAAAGTAACTTCTAATAACATACCCTTATGATGCCAATCTGCAACTTGAAATTCTGTAATAGTAGTTTTATAAGCATCTAAGTTTGCTTCTTTAGTTTCTGGAGCAATACTTACTAAAAAATGATACCCATCTATAATTTGAGTACTCATAATGTCTGCTTCTTCTTTTTTTACTTCATCAGTAAATTTATCAGGATGCCATTCTTTAACCAAACCTCTATAAGATTTTTTTAGATCTTTTAAATTAATAGGACCTTCTACTTTAAAAAGTTTTTTATATTCTTTTATGCGCTTCATTGTAAGCTGATTTTTTTAAATGCGTGCAAAACTACTGATATTAAATGTTTTATTACTGATTTTTATCATTTAATTTATGCTTTCTTTTTTGCATCTTTAAGTATAAATCTAAATTATTTTATTATGAAAGCGAACATTTCCTATTATCAAAACAAAAATGAGTTTCGTTTGTTTGTAACGAAATCATTTTCTAGTTTAATAAAACTTAAAGAAGAAAAGAATCAATATTCCTTTAATCAATTGGTATTAAAAATTTTACCAGAATTAAGGAAATATGTGAATCAAAGATTAAATATAGCAATAAAAAAGGGGCGTTTTTCAAAAGAGAAATATAAAGCAGATGATATTATTGATGAACTTTTTATAACAATATACGATAATATTGAAGAGGTAGAAGATGAAAGTAAATTTTATGTTTGGTTATTTAAAAAAGCAAATAAATTGTTAGATGATGTTATTGTAGAGGAAGAATTTAATGAATTATTTTTCAAAAATATTGATGATTTTTCTAAACCAGAATGGGATGAAATGCAAGAAGAATTTAGTACTGATGGAGATGGAGATTTAGTAATGATTGAAGAATTAGATGACCTTTCTTATAACCATAATGATTACAGTCTAAACCAAGTTTTTGTAGAAGATAATGAGAAGTCTTTATCAGAAAAATTAGACAAAGATTTAAGTGAAGATAAGGTAAACGAACATATCGAATTAGTTTTACATAATATGCCTTCTTCAATGCGAACTGCTTTCTATTTGTATACAAATCAAAAATTAAAAATAGAAGAAATTGCAGAAATCCAAAAGAGAACTATTCATGAAGTTGAAAAACTTTTAGATGATGCAAAAAAAGTAATACAAAGAAGTTTGTTTAATAGGTATTCTAATGATTAAAAACACTTTCTATGCAAGTATTATGGGGTTTTATTAATGTTTCTTTCTGAAAACGGAAAAAATAATTGTGAGTCCTAAAATTGCAGAAATAATAAATCCCATTGCACCTAAAAGAGGAACACCATTTATTAAGGGGGGCATTTTTGCAATAACTAAAATGGAAGATCCAATAGATAAAGCAGCAATTATAATAGCAAATACCAAACGATTTGCTACTTTGGTAGTTGCTGTTTGAAATTCTCTAAGCCCTTTATGTTCATGAATTACAACTAATTTCCCTTCTTTAATTTTCTTAAGAATTGTGTCTATATCTTCTGGCAGATTATCTATAAGATTACCAATGTCTTGATAACGAGTTAAATTCTTTTTAAATAACCTTTTTAAGCTAAAACGTTTTTTTGTAATTTTAGAAATATAAGGTTTAAGATTATCTGTTATATTAAATTCTGGATCTAGTTTTAAACCTACACCTTCAATAATTATTACAGCTCTGATTAACATATATAAATAATGAGGTAAAACTATTTTATTAGTATACATAACACTTTTAAATTGTGTTAAGGTGTCTGCTAATTTTATATTTCCCAAAGAAGTATTACTAACTCCTGCCATTAATTCATATAAATCGTATTCTAGTTTTTTATAATCTGGAATTTCTGTTTTTATTGCTATTTTTTCTAAGACCGTAATAATTTTGGTGACATTTTCTTGTACAAAATATAAAAGAAAATCACTTAACGCTTCTTTGTCTTTTGGCATAATTGTACCCATCATTCCAAAATCTATAAAACAAATTTGTTCAGTTTTTGGTAGTACAAAAATATTTCCAGGATGAGGATCTGCATGAAAGAAACCAAAATCTAAAATTTGTTGTAAATACAAATCAACACCTACTTTAGCAACAATAGCTGGGTTTATATTAATAGAATTTAAGATGTCATTTTCTGAGACTTTAATGCCATCTATAAATTCCATACAAATAAGTTTATCACTAGATAAATATTTATATACTTTTGGAACGTAAATAACTTCATTGCCTTCAAAATTCTTAGAAAAACGTTCCATATTACTTATTTCTCTTAAAAATTGAAGTTCTTCTTTAATACTTTTTTCAAAAGATGCAACAATTTGCATAGGTTGAAAAGCTTTAGCTTGATTACTATATTTAAGAAGGTTTTTAGCAATTTGTTTCATAACCAAAATATCTGCTTCAATAATTTCTATAATATTTGGGCGTTGAATTTTTAGAACAACATCGTCTCCAGTAATTAATTGTGCTTTGTATACTTGTGCAAGTGAACCAGCAGCAATAGGAGTAGCGTCTATATATTTAAAATGCTCAGAAATAGTAATTTTAAGTTCTTGTTCAATAACTTTATGTATATCAAAATTATTAGCTATTGCAACATGATCTTGTAGCTTTTGCAATTCTTTAATTAAATCGGGAGGCAAAAGATCTTCTCTATTGCTAAATATTTGACCCAGTTTTACATAAGTTGGTCCTAATTCTTCTAAAACCATTCGAATGCGCTCAAACTTTGAAAAGGAAAGTGATTTTTGTGTATCTGGATGTTTTTTTAAAAAGTTATTTGGAACAATTTTTTTTAGCTGACTATTGGCCACAATATCTTCAAACCCATACTTTGTGAGTACTGTAAAGAGCTTGTTATATCTTTGAAGCTTCATTTTATTAGTAAGTTTTAGTCTTATTTTAAAAGAATACTAACCTTACATGTGTTTTGAAAGGAATCTAAAAAAACTTTTCTTGAGATCAGAATAATCATGTCTTTGTTTCTCTAAACTATCTCTGAAATCCCCATGGTTTTTCATCAGCTTTTCATCTAATACACTTGTGTTTATTTTACTTTGAGGAGCAATTTCGTTTTCATGCTTTTCAATTTCTATAAGCATATTGTCAATATCTGATTTAAGAATTGTAAATTTATTTTTATAATTTGCTAGTTTTTCAAGAACCTTTTTTTTCTTCCAACGTTTTACTAGTTCATCTAATCTCTCGTTTAAAAAAAATAATTCTTCTTTCCAGAAATTAAGCTCTCCTTTCCATTGTTCATGTTCAATATGCATGTTCGAGTTGTAAATAACCTCCTTTTTCATAATAGTAAATACTTTAAAAGTTATGACTCTTTTTTAATAACCAAAGATTTAAATTTTAAATCAAAAGAAAAATGACTTTAGTCACTTTAGTTAAAATATATTCTTAATAAGAAATGATTTTTTTACGTCTAATAGAGTCTTTCTGAGAATTTGTCCAATTAAATTTATTTTCTAAAATCCCTTTTGTTTCCCAATCACCATAAGTAGGGTTAGGGAAGATTATAAATTTTCTACCAAAAAATGTTTTTAAACTATCAACACTTTTATTTCTTTGAAAAGTAGATTGGTTTTCGAATACTGATGAAAAGTCAGTTAGATTATCACCAAGAAATAACACAATTTCATGTGTTTTTCTAACACGATTCCTTCTGGTTTCTTTTTGATTGTCTATGTTTTTTAATATTACATGAGCTTTATCTGCAAAAGGAAAACCTTTAACTTTTAGGTTTTTAATAGTTTCCTTTGTTTGTTTAGATGATCTGTTAGAAATATAAAAAATTGTTACATTTTTACTTTTTGCATAGTTAAAAAAAGACAACGCACCAGGTATTGATTTAGCTTGCTCTTTTTTCACCCATTCTGTCCATCTAATTGTAGAATAGTCTTCATCTAATTCAACTTGTTTACCAGCATAAGGACTATTATCTAATAAGGTTTCATCAATATCTGTTACAATTGCAATTGGCTTTTTAAACTCGTTCTTTATAAGAATGTTATCTAACTGAATTCTAGCTAAATTATAAGCTTGATAAGTTAAAGCTCTGTATTCTGCAGCATTTTGTTGCCATAAAACAGCTTGAATTGTGTGTTCTTTAATTGGAATGTTTCTTGAATTTTCTTGTTTAACTTGAGTTATTTGTGATTTACATCCAATAAAAATAATAAATATAAGAAGAGAAAAAAGAGTGCTATTTTTCATTATTAATTAAATTTTTATAATATCACTAGGTGTTTCCACTAAAATGGTAATGTCACCTCTAATAGCAATGGGTTGCTTCATGATTTCAGGATTGTGTTTTATCATTTTTATCCAATCATTTGTAGAAAAATTATGGTGTTCAAAATTTTTTTTATAGGATGAATGCTCTTGATTTACTAGTTCTGAAACATTAATATTTAATCTTTCAGCTAGTTCAATAATTTGAGTTCCTGTTAATTTTGTTTTTAATAAATCAATTTCTAAAATAGCCAATCCTTCTGCTTTTGCATAAGCTAAAGTTTGTTTTGCTCTTACAGATTTTGAATGATAAAACAATGTAATTTGTCTTTCTGATGTGGCTATTTCTCCCATAATATCGATTTTTAATTATTCTACTTTCTTGCTTTATGTGTTTCTATATGATGAAGTAATAATTGTTTTAAACTTTCAAGATATTCCTGCATAACTTTAGCATCCATATGTGGGTGATTTATTGAAGGAATTGTCATTGGGTTTTCATCTAAAGATCTGTATAACTCAGGATAATTAGTCTCAATATTAGTTGTAAGTTGCGTAATTTGAGTTAAAATTTTTTGAAGATTTTTCATGATTAATAATCTTTTATTAATACAATAGTGTTTATAAAGATAAGTACATTAATTAAAGATTATTATGATATTAGTCAGGCTATTGAAAATAAAAGCAACAAAAAAACCATCATGTACATGATGGTTTTTTAAACAAACAACTAACTATAACCATTAACCAAATTGATAAAGGTTAAATTTTAATAATATTTGATAGCCAGTTGAGCTTGAAAAAGAATTTGACAACTTCAACAAACTCAATTTGACATCAAGAGTTTTTTTAGAAGCAGTATTTATTTTCTGCTTTTACTTTTTCTGCTATTTCGTTACGTAAATCTACTATATCTGGGTAGTTTGTATATTTTGTAAATCGTTTTAAGCCCATTAACATCATACGTTGCTCATCACCTTCTGCAAAAGAAATAATACTTTCTTTTCCTTTTTCTTCAATGATATCTACAGCATGATACAAGTACAATTTAGACATTGCTATTTGTACAGATTGAGAATCTTCACCAAAACGTTTTGCGTTTTTCTCAGTTCTTAAAATTGCAGATTCTGCCATATATATTTCAATTAAAATATCTGAAGCTGCAATTAATAATTGTTGATGAGATTCTATTTCTTGACCATACTTTTGAAGTGCTGCACCAGCAACCATTAAAAAAGTCTTCTTTAACTTAGCAATCATATGTTTTTCTTCAGAAAATAACTCAGAATAATCTGGAGTTTCAAAAGAAGGAATACCCATTAAACTATTTGCTACTTCTGTTGCAGGTCCTAGTAAGTCTACATGACCTTTCATTGCTTTTTTAATCAACATACCAACAGAAAGCATTCTGTTAATCTCGTTCGTTCCTTCGTAAATACGTGCAATTCTTGCATCTCTCCAAGCAGATTCCATAGGTGTTTCTTCAGAGAATCCCATTCCACCAAAAATTTGAATTCCTTCATCAGCACAATTTTGTACATCTTCAGAAACCGCAACTTTTAAAATAGAACATTCAATAGCATATTCTTCTACACCTTTTAATTCTGCTTCTTGATGTGTATTTCCTGCTTCAATTCTTAAAGCAATTCTATCTTCAATATCTTTTGCTGCTCTATAAGATGCAGATTCACCAACATAAGTATTGGCTGCCATTTCTGCTAGTTTTACTTTAATTGCTCCAAAATCTGAAATAGGTGTTTTAAATTGTTTACGCTCGTTCGCGTAATTTACAGCATGAGAAACAATTCTACGTTGAGAATCTAAGCAAGCTCCTGCTAATTTAATACGACCAACATTTAAAGCATTCATTGCAATTTTAAAACCTTCACCACGTCCTGCTAGCATATTTTCAGCTGGTACAACTGTATCATTAAAAAATACTTGTCTAGTTGATGAAGCTCTAATTCCTAATTTATGTTCTTCTTCTCCTAAAGTAATTCCATTTGGACTGTCTTTATCAAATTCTACAATAAAACCAGTAATATTTTTATCTCCTTCAATACGCGCAAAAACAATCATTAAACGACAAAAACCTGCGTTTGAAATCCACATTTTTTGACCATTAATTTTATAAGATTTTCCATCTGCAGATAATTCCGCAGTTGTTTTTCCTGAATTTGCATCAGATCCTGCACCAGGTTCTGTTAAACAATAAGCTCCAAACCATTCTCCAGTAGCTAATTTAGGAACATATTTTTGTTTTTGTTCTTCAGTTCCATACAATGTAATTGGCATTGTACCAATACCAGTATGTGCACCAAAAGCAGTACTAAAAGATCCTGTTCCACTAGAAATATAATCACAAGTTAAAAGTGTAGAAACAAATCCCATTCCTAAACCTCCATAAGCTTCAGGAACAGCAACTCCTAAAAACCCTAATTCTCCAGCTTTACGCATTACATCTTCTGTAAGTGCATAATCTTTTGCTTCAAAACGAGCTTTGTGAGGAATGATTTCTCTATCATTAAATTCCATCACTGCTTCTTTCATCATTTGTTGCTCTTCAGAAAAATCTTCTGGAGTAAATACGTCTTCACAGTTCGTTTCTTTTACAAGGAATTGTCCACCTCTTAATAAATCTGCCATTTTTTTGATTTTTTAATTTTGTTATTAACTTAAGAATTCGAAAACACCTGCAGCACCTTGACCTGTACCAACACACATTGTTACCATTCCGTATTTATTTTTCATATCGCGTTTACGCATTTCATCAAATAATTGCACAGATAATTTTGCTCCTGTACAACCTAAAGGATGTCCTAATGCAATGGCGCCACCATTTACATTTACAATTTCTTGATTCAAATCTAACTCACGCATTACTGCTAAAGATTGAGAAGCAAAAGCTTCATTCAATTCAATTAAATCAATATCATTTTGTTTTAATCCTGCTTGTTTTAAAACTTTTGGAATTGCAGCTACAGGACCAATTCCCATAATTCTTGGTTCTACACCAGCTGCAGCATAATTTACAACTCTTGCAATTGGTTCTAGATTTAATTCTTTTACCATTTCTTCACTCATCACCATAACAAAAGCTGCACCATCACTCATTTGAGATGAGTTACCAGCAGTTACACTTCCTCCAGCAGCAAAAACTGCACGTAATTTATTTAAAACTTCAATTGAGGTTCCTTTTCTTGGACCTTCATCTTTAGTTACGGTATATTTTCTTGTTGCTTTTTTTCCATTATTATCTAAATATGTTTCCTCAACTTCAATAGGAACTATTTGATCTTGAAAACGATTTTCAGCCTGTGCCTTTAATGCTTTCATATGAGAGTTAAATGCAAATTGATCTTGGTCTTCTCTAGAAACATTAAATTGATTTGCTACAGCTTCTGCAGTATTTCCCATTCCCCAATAATAATCTGCATGACCAGAATTAACGGTATCATAATTTAATTCAGGTTTAAAACCTGTCATAGGAACAGAACTCATGCTTTCTGATCCACCAGCAATAATACAACTTGCCATTCCTGCTTGAATTTTAGCTGCTGCCATTGCAATAGTTTCTAATCCAGAAGAACAAAAACGATTTACTGTAACTCCTGGTACATCCACAGAATTTAATCCTATTAAAGAAATAAAACGTGCCATATTTAATCCTTGAGAACCTTCTGGCATTGCGTTACCTACAATTACATCATCTATACGTTTTACGTCTAGATTAGGTAATTCTTTCATCATGTGTTGAATGGTTTCTGCACCCAACTCGTCTGCACGCTTAAAACGAAAAACACCTTTTGGAGCTTTTGCAACTGCGGTTCTATATGCTTTTACTATATATGCTTGTTTGCTCATAATTTTAGTTTCTTAAAGGTTTACCAGTTTTTAACATGTGTTGAATTCTTTCCAATGTTTTACGTTCTGTACAAAGTGATAAAAACGCTTCTCTTTCTAGGTCTAGTAGATATTGTTCTGTAACCAATGTTGGTTCAGATAAATCCCCTCCAGCCATTACATAGGCTAGTTTGTTGGCAATTTTCATATCGTGTCCACTAATGTATTTAGAGTCTTTCATAGAATCTGTTCCTACTAAAAACATTCCTAAAGCTTGTTTTCCTAAAACCTTAACATCATTACGTTTTGCAGGTTGTGTATAACCACTTTCTGCCATTAATTTTGCATGTGCTTTTGCAGTTGCAATTTGTCTTTCTTTATTTACAACAACAACATCTTTTCCTTTTTGAAGTAAGCCTAAATCGAATGCTTCATGAGCAGAAGTTGAAACTTTTGCCATACCAATAGTTAAGAAGTTTTCTTGTAAAATGTTTAGTTCTACATCTCCTTTGTGAAATAAATCAGAAGCTCTTAAAGCCATTTCTTTAGAACCACCTCCACCAGGAATTACACCAACTCCAAATTCTACTAATCCCATATAAGTTTCTGCAGCTGCAACAACTTTATCTGCATGAAGTGATATTTCACAACCACCACCTAAAGCCATTCCATGAGGTGCAGAAATTGTAGGAATTGCAGAATAACGCATACGCATCATTGTGTCTTGGAAATATTTAATTGCATAATTTAACTCATCATATTCTTGTTCTACAGCCATCATAAAAATCATACCAATATTTGCTCCTACAGAGAAATTTGCAGCTTGATTACCAATAACTAAACCTTGAAAATCTTTTTCAGCTAAATCAATTGCTTTGTTAACTCCAGCTAAAACATCACCACCAATTGTATTCATTTTAGATTGGAATTCTAAATTTAAAATTCCATCTCCAATATCTTCAATTACAACACCAGAGTTTTTCCAAACTTCGTTTGATTTTCTAATATTATCTAATATGATAAATGATTCTTGACCAGGTTTCTTCGTTTGAGATTTAGAAGGAATGTCATAAAACTGAGTTGCTCCTTCTTTTACTGAATAAAAAGATGTTACACCAGAAGCTAACATTTCTGTTACCCAGGCTGCAGGTTCTTTTCCTTCAGCTTTCATTAATTCGATTCCTTTTTCTACACCAACTGCATCCCAAATTTCGAAAGGTCCATTTTCCCAACCAAAACCAGCTTTCATTGCATCATCTATCTTATAAAGCTCATCAGAAATTTCTGGAATTCTATTTTGAACATAAGCAAACATTGCAGCAAAGTTTTTTCTGTAAAATTCACCAGCTTTATCTTTTCCGCCAACTAAAATTTTAAATCGATCAATTGGTTTGTCTATTGTTTTTGTTAATTCTAAAGTTGCAAATTTTGCACGTTTTTTAGAACGGTATTCTAAAGTGTCTAAGTCTAAAGTTAAAATTTCTTTTTTACCATCAACTACTGATTTTTTGTAAAAACCTTGACCAGTTTTACTTCCTAACCACTTATTTTCCATCATTGTATTAATGAAACCTGGTAATTTGAAAAGCTCATGAGCTTCATCATTAGGACAGTTTTCATAGATTCCGTTTGCAACGTGCACCAAAGTGTCTAAACCAACAACATCTACAGTTCTAAAAGTTGCAGATTTTGGTCGACCAATAACAGGGCCTGTTAATTTATCAACTTCTTCAACAGTTAAACCTAATTCTTTTACTTGATGAAAAAGCGATTGAATTCCGAAAATTCCAATTCTATTACCTATAAATGCAGGAGTATCTTTAGCTAAAACGGAAGTTTTACCTAAGAATTTTTCACCATACATCATTAAAAAGTCTGTAACTTCTTGTTTACAATCTGGACCAGGAACAACTTCAAAAAGTTTTAAATATCTTGGTGGATTAAAAAAGTGAGTTACCGCAAAATGCTTTTGGAAATCTTCACTTCTTCCTTCATTCATAAATTTAATAGGAATACCAGAAGTGTTAGAAGATATAATTGTTCCTGGAGTTCTGTATTTTTCTAGTTTTTCAAAAACTATTTTTTTGATATCTAGTCTTTCTACAACAACTTCCATAATCCAATCTACATCTGCAACTTTTGCAATATCATCTTCTAAATTACCAGTAGTAATTCTGTTTGCAAATTTTTGATTGTAAATAGGAGAAGGTTTAGATTTTAGGGAAGCTCTAAGCGCATCATTTACTAAACGATTTCGTACAACTTTGTCTTCTAGCGTTAATCCTTTAGCTTTTTCTTTGTCGTTTAATTCTCTTGGAACTATATCCAATAATAGAACTTCAACTCCAATGTTTGCGAAATGACAAGCAATTCCGCTTCCCATAATTCCAGAGCCAACTATTGCTACTTTTTTAATTCTTCTAGTCATTAGTTAATTTGTTTTATACTGCTTTATTGTTGATATTTTCATAAATATCTCTGTCGGCAATCAATTTATTAATAGTTGCTGTTACTTTAAAAAAACCTGCTAAATCTTTTTCAGAAACATTATCTCTTACAGTTTCATTAAACTGTATAACATGACCTTTAGAAACTTTACGCATTTCTTTGCCATATTCTGTTAATTTGATGATAACACTTCTACCATCATCAGGGTTTTTTTCTCTACAAATAGCACCTTTATCTTCCATCGTTTTTAAAATTCTAGAAAGACTTGTAGGTTCCATTCCCATTAAAGGGCCTAAAGCTGTAGATGGAGTTCCGTTTTGTTTATCAATATTTAATAAAACAAAAGCAGTAGCCATAGTACTATCATGCTTTACAGCTCGCTCATTATACAATTTTGCAACAGCTTGCCAAGTTGCTCTAAGTTCATGATCTATTGATTTTAATTTCTCCATTTCGCCAAATATATAAAAATTTATTATGCATGCATAGTAAATTACAAAAAAGTTATGCATGCATAGTAAATTTTAACATAAATTAAAGTGTAACGTTTTAATACCTTTGAATACTAATACCTATAAAATATGTAAGTTTGTAGTTACTGATAACTTTCAGAAAAAAATTATTGAGACTCAATGAAGAATTTATTAGAAGTTAACAATGTTGTTAAGAAATATGGAGATTTTACTGCATTAAACAATGTTTCTTTACACATTCCTAAAGGAAGTGTTTTTGGTTTGTTAGGACCAAATGGCGCAGGAAAAACATCATTAATTAGAATTATCAATCAAATAACAATGCCAGATAGTGGTTCTGTTATTTTAGATGGAGAAGCATTAGCACCAAAACATACAGCACAAATTGGGTATTTACCAGAAGAACGTGGTTTGTATAAATCGATGAAAGTAGGTGAACAAGCTTTGTATTTAGCACAATTAAAAGGTTTAAGTAAATCTGAAGCTAAAAAACGATTAAAATATTGGTTTGAAAAATTTGATATTTCTGCTTGGTGGAATAAAAAAATTGAAGAACTTTCTAAAGGAATGGCGCAAAAAGTACAGTTTATTGTTACTGTAATGCACAATCCAAAATTATTAATTTTTGATGAACCTTTTTCTGGATTTGATCCAATAAACGCACAACTAATAGCAAAAGAAATTTTACAATTACGAGAGGAAGGAGCAACTATTATTTTTTCTACACACAGAATGGAGTCTGTTGAAGAAATGTGTGATGAAATTGCTTTGATAGATAAATCGAATAAAATTTTAGACGGAAAACTAGATGATATTAAACGTCAGTTTAGAACACATACATTTCAAGTTGGTTTAGAAACTGAAAATCCAAAAGAAGTAGAGGAGAAGCTAAGAAAGAGTTTTGAAGTTTTTCCTGCTGATTTTAAATTATTGAATGATAGTTTAACAATGAATGTAAAATTAACTGAAGGAAATACTTCTAATGATTTGTTATCGTTTTTAACAAGTAGAGGAGAAGTACAGCATTTTGTAGAATTAATACCAAGTGCAAATGATATTTTTATTCAGGCAGTAAATAAAAACAGTTAAGAAAATGAGCAAGTTAAAACTAATTATACAGAGAGAGTTTATTGCAAAAGTTCGTAATAAATCATTTATAGTGATGACTTTTTTAAGTCCACTTATTATGGTAGGTATGGGAGCTTTGGTTTATTTTCTGATGCAAAAAAATGACGAAAAAGTTAAAAAAATCGTCTATGTAGATAATTCTGGTATGTTCTCTAAAGAGGATTTTAAAGATTCTAAAACGATTCATTTTACAGATTATACAGCTTTAGGAGTTGAAGAAACAAAGAAAAAAGTTGAAGAAGGGAATTATTATGGAGCTTTAATTATCCCAAAACAAGATAGTTTAGAGTTATTGGCAAAATCAATAGAATTTTACTCTAAAGATTCTCCAGGTATGTCTGTAATGAGTTCTATGGAGAATAAAATAGAAACTAAAATTAGAAATGAAAAACTAACTAATTATGGTATCGATTTAGAAAAAATAAAGGCTTCTAAAATTAATACAGACATAAAAATGTTTAACTTTTCTGGAGAAGAATCATCTAAATTAATAAATGGATTAAAAATTGGTGTTGGAGCAATTGCAGGTTATTTTCTAATGATGTTTGTGATGATTTATGGAACCTCAGTAATGAGAAGTGTGATAGAAGAAAAAACAAGTAGAATTATAGAGATTATTGTTTCGTCTGTAAAACCTTTCCAGCTAATGCTGGGTAAAATTTTAGGAAATGCATCTGCAGGTTTATTGCAATTCTTTATTTGGGGAATTATACTTTTTATTATTTCAATTGTAGCTTCATCTATTTTTGGAGTAGATATGGTAGAAATGCAAACAGCTAGAGTTCCAGCAGAACAAATGGAAGCTGTAAAGCAAGCTACAGAAGGAGATAAAGGTCAAATGATTATTCAAGAAATTTTTAAACTTCCTATATTAAAAATGTTTGTATTATTCATTTTTTACTTCTTGGGTGGTTTTATGTTATATAGTTCTTTGTTTGCAGCAGTAGGTGCAGCAGTAGATAATGAAACAGATACACAACAATTTATGTTGCCAATAATGTTGCCTTTAATTTTAGGGGTTTATGTTGGTTTTGCAACCGTTATTAATGATCCTCATGGCTCAATTGCTGTGCTATTTTCACACATTCCATTTACTAGTCCAATAGTTATGTTAATGAGGGTTCCTTTTGGTGTTTCTTGGTACGAATTAGCAATATCTATGGCATTATTATTGGTTACCTTTGTATTCATGGTTTGGTTGGCAGCTAAAATATATAGAGTAGGTATTTTAATGTATGGTAAAAAACCAACTTATAAAGATTTGTACAAATGGTTAAAATATTAAGGATAGGTTTTTAATGGAAAAGATAAATGAGTTTCTAGATTTTTCAATAATTAATACAGAGAGTATACATATTAATGTAAAAACAGTTTTGTTTGTAATTGTTGTTTTTATATTAACCGGTCTATTTTTAAAGTTGATTAAAAAAATAGTTAATAGAAAATTGCAAGACGAAGATAAAGACAAATTTAAAGCGGTCTATTCTTTTATAAAATATTTTGTTTATGTAATAGTTTTAGTCATAGCTCTAGAATCTTCAGGTGTAAATGTTAGTGTTTTATTAGCAGGTTCTGCGGCATTATTAGTTGGTATTGGTTTAGGATTACAAACCTTATTTCAAGATATAATGTCTGGTATTTTTATTTTGATTGATAAATCATTACATGTAAATGATATTATAGAAATTGAAGGGAAAGTAGGTAAAGTCGAAGAAATTAGATTAAGAACTACAAGAGCAGTTACAATTGATGATAAAGTATTAGTGATTCCAAATCATAAATTTTTAACTAATAGTTTGTTTAATTGGACACAAAATGGAACTCAGACAACAGAAGCAGTTGAGGTAGGAGTTGCTTATGGTTCTGATGTAGAGTTGGTAAAAAGTATTTTAATTGATGTTGCAAAATCCCATCCAAAGGTTTTGAAAATCAAAGAACCCAGAGTCTTATTTACAGATTTTGCTGATAGTGCTTTGCAATTTAAATTGCTTTTTGTGATAAATAATAGTTATGAACATTTAACTATAAAGAGCGATTTACGCTTTGCAATTGATAAAAAATTTAGAGAAAATAATGTTACAATTCCATTTCCACAGAGAGATATACACCTTATAAAATAAAAAAAAATATGCCAAAGATTTTAATAATAGAAGATGAAGCTGCCATTAGAAGGGTCTTATCAAAAATTATATCAGAAGAAAATGAATCTTATAATGTTGAAGAAGCAGAAGATGGTTTGTTAGGAATAGAAATGATAAAAAACAATGATTACGATTTGGTTTTATGTGATATTAAAATGCCAAAAATGGATGGTGTTGAGGTATTAGAAAAAGCGAAAAAAATAAAACCAGAAATACCAATTGTGATGATTTCTGGTCATGGAGATCTAGATACAGCTGTAAATACAATGCGTTTAGGTGCTTTTGATTATATATCTAAGCCACCAGATTTAAATAGACTTTTAAACACGGTAAGAAATGCTTTAGACACAAAAACCTTAATTGTAGAAAATAAACGATTAAAGAAAAAAGTTAGTAAAAATTACCAAATGATTGGTGAGAGTAATGCTATTTCTCGTATAAAAGATATGATTGAAAAAGTTGCAGCTACAGATGCAAGAGTTCTAATTACAGGTCCAAATGGAACTGGAAAAGAATTAGTTGCTCATTGGTTACACGAAAAGTCAGACAGGGTAAAAGCGCCTATGATTGAAGTGAATTGTGCTGCAATTCCATCAGAATTAATAGAAAGTGAATTATTTGGACATGTAAAAGGTTCTTTTACAGGAGCAAATAAAGACAGAGCAGGTAAGTTTGAAGCTGCCAATGGAGGAACTATTTTCTTAGATGAAATTGGTGATATGAGTTTGTCTGCACAAGCAAAAGTATTACGTGCTTTGCAAGAAAGTAGAATATCTAGAGTTGGATCTGATAAAGATATAAAAGTAAATGTTAGAGTGGTTGCTGCTACTAATAAAAATCTAAAAGAAGAAATTGCTGAAGGTAGATTTAGAGAAGATTTGTATCATAGATTAGCTGTTATTTTAATTCAAGTTCCTGCTTTAAATGATAGAAGAGATGATATTCCTTTATTAGTAGACTTCTTTACAGCAAAAATTTCCCAAGAACAAGGAACTCCTAAAAAGATGTTTACATCTGGAGCAATTAAATTGTTGCAAGAATATGACTGGACAGGAAATATCCGTGAATTAAGAAATGTTGTAGAGCGTTTAATAATTCTTGGTGAAAAAGAAGTTTCCGCAAATGATGTTAAGTTATTTGCAACAAAATAAAAAGAAGTTTTTTTAACATATAAAAAAGGAGGTAATATAAAATTACCTCCTTTTTACTTTCTTATATTTTTAGAATAGTTTACAAATCAAAACGATCTAGATTCATAACTTTTGTCCAAGCTGCAACAAAATCGGTAACAAATTTGTCTTGTCCGTCGTTTGCACCATAAACTTCAGCTACAGCTCTTAATTCTGTATTAGAACCAAAAATTAAATCTGCACGAGTTCCAGAAAACTTCATTGCACCAGTTTTACTGTCTCTTCCAATAAATTCTTTATCTTCAGAATTAGTTGCTTTCCATGTTAAAGAAAAATCAAGAACATTTGTAAAGAAGTCGTTTGTTAAGCTACCAACAGTATCGGTAAAAACACCATGTTTAGAGTCATCAAAATTTGCACCTAAAACACGTAAGCCACCAACAAGAGCAGTCATTTCTGGAATTGAAAGTGTAAGTAAATTTGCTCGGTCTACTAATAAATCTTCAGCAGCAACATTTAATTTAGAGTTCATATAATTTCTAAAACCATCAGCTAAAGGTTCTAAATAACCAAAAGATTCTAAGTCTGTTTGTTCTTGAGTTGCATCACCTCTTCCTTGAGAAAAAGGAACGGAAATATTTCTTCCTGCTTTTTTTGCGGCCTCTTCAATACCAGTGTTTCCTGCTAAAACAATTAAATCAGCCATAGAAATTATACCCGTAAAATTTTTCTGAATTTCTTCTAAAGCATTTAAAACTTTATTTAATTCTTTCGGATTATTTACTTCCCAACTTCTTTGTGGTTCTAAACGAATACGAGCACCATTTGCACCTCCACGCATATCAGAGCCTCTAAAAGTAGAAGCAGAAGCCCAAGCAGTTTTTACTAATTCTGATGTTGTTAAACCAGAAGCTAAAATCATTTTTTTCAGAGAAAAAATATCAGCATCAGATAAATTATAATAAACTGTTGGTATTGGGTCTTGCCAAATTAATTCTTCTTTAGGAACCTCTGGGCCTAAATAACGACTTACTGGCCCCATATCTCTGTGTGTTAATTTGTACCAAGCTCTGGCAAAAGCATCTTCAAATGCTTTTTGATCTTTATGAAAACGTTTTGAAATCTCTAAATAGGTTGGATCCATTTTTAATGCCATATCTGCAGTAGACATCATTAAAGCTTGTTTGCCATTTGCATCTCCTGCTTTTGGTGCCATTCTAGCATTTGAAGCTTTTGTTGGAGTCCATTGATGTGCACCAGCAGGACTTTTCGTTAATTCCCAATCATAATTTAATAAAACATCAAAATATTCATCATCCCAACTTGTTGGACTTGGTGTCCAAGCTCCTTCTAATCCACTTGTAATTGTATCATCTAATACACCTGTTCCAAAAGTGTTTTTCCAACCTGTACTCATTTCTTCAATAGGTGCGCCATGAGGTTCTGGACCAACATATTTATCAGGGTCTGCAGCTCCATGTGCTTTCCCAAATGTATGTCCACCTGCAACTAAAGCAACAGTTTCTTCATCATTCATTGCCATACGTGCAAAGGTTATTTTTATGTCATGAGCTGATTTTAAGGGGTCAGGAACTCCATTTGGACCTTCTGGATTTACATAAATTAATCCCATGTGTACAGCTCCTAAATGGCCTTCTAAATCTCCATCACTTGTGTCATATCTTTCATCATTATCTAACCATTGGTTCTCAGAGCCCCAATAAATATCTTGTTCTGGTTCCCAAACATCTTCACGTCCTCCAGCAAAGCCAAATGTTTTGAATCCCATGGATTCTAATGCACAGTTTCCTGCAAGAATCATTAAATCTGCCCAAGAAATTGTATTCCCATATTTCTTTTTTACTGGCCATAATAACAATCGTGCTTTATCTAAATTCCCATTATCTGGCCAACTGTTTAAAGGAGCAAAACGTTGTGTACCAGAACCTGCACCACCTCTTCCATCTCCAACTCTGTAAGTACCTGCACTATGCCATGCCATACGAATCATAAATGGTCCATAATGGCCATAATCTGCTGGCCACCAATCTTGAGAATCTGTCATTAAATTAATAACATCTTGCTTTAATTCAGCAAAATTAACACTATTAAAAGCTTTTGCATAATCAAAATCTTCTCCCATAGGATTAGATTTCACACAATTTTGACGCAGAATATTTAATTTCAATTCATTAGGCCACCAATCTCTGTTAGAGGTTCCCCCTCCAGCAGGTTTTTTTTGTGCTCCACTGTGAAATGGACATTTACTTATATCACCATTAATACTGTTACCGTTGTTATCCATAATAATAAGTTTTTTGAGATTATTAACTCAAAGCTACAATAAATATTTAAATAATTTTTATCTATATTTTTTATCTAATTATAGATAAAAATTATATAAAATAAAAAAACACCTTTTTTAAAAATGGGTTTGTATGTTAAGATACAAAGTGTTGAAAATGTTTGGTTTATGGATGTTTATAAATAATATATATTAAATTATGTTTTTAACATAAGAAAAGCTTATTGTGAAATAAGTAAAAAGATTTGACATTGCTTTTTATTCGTTTTGTGTAGAATATATTTGCCGTGTTAAAAAAAATATTAATCATAAAAAATAGAGTAAAATGGCAACAGTAGTTGGAAAAAAATTCCCAGATTTAAATGTAGATGCAATGAATGAAATGGGAGATACATTTAAATTAAATGTATTGGAGGAAGCAGTTAATAACAAAAAGAAAGTACTGTTATTTTGGTATCCTAAAGATTTTACATTTGTTTGCCCAACAGAATTACACGCATTTCAAGCTGCTTTAGGCGAATTTGAAAAAAGAAACACAATTGTAATTGGTGCTTCTTGTGATACACCAGAAGTACATTTTGCTTGGTTAAGTACTGCTAAAGATAATGGTGGAATTGAAGGTGTAACATACCCAATTTTAGCAGATAGCAATAGAAATTTATCTTCTATCTTAGGTATTTTAGATATTTCTAATGAAACATTTGATGAAGCTACACAAACAATACAAGTAGAAGGAGATAATGTTACTTATAGAGCAACTTATTTAATTGATGAAGAAGGAACAGTTTTTCATGAAGGAGTTAATCATATGCCAGTTGGTAGAAATGTAAACGAATTTTTACGTTTAATAGATGCTTATGCTCACGTACAGTCTCATGGAGAGGTTTGTCCTGCAAACTGGGAAGAAGGTAAAGAAGCGATGGCTCCTAATGCAAAAGGAACTGCAGAATATTTAGCTGTTCACTAAAAAAAACATTTTAAAGGGAATGAGGTTCGTATTTTGGATTAGGGGCTAGATACGAACTCCCTTTATTTAAATATATACATTATGGTACAAGAATTAAGTCAAGATAATTTAGCAAACATAGTTTCAGAAAATAAAAAAGTAATAGTGCAGTATTCTGCAACTTGGTGTGGAAACTGTAGAATTATGAAACCAAAATTCAAAAAATTATCAACAGAAAATGAAGATATTGTTTTTGTAATTGTTGATGCAGAAAAATTTCCTGAAAGTAGAAAGTTAGCAGATGTTAGTAATTTACCAACTTTTGCAACTTTTGTTGATGGTAAATTTGTGAATCAGACTCAAACGAATAAGTTTGAAATATTAAAAGATTTGGTAAACGAAGTTATTTAATTATGAAACTACCTGTAATAAAACATTTAACTAATTTTATCGAAGAAAACGATCAAGATTATGTTTTAGAAACTATAGAAACATTAGAAGCTTTAACTGAAGTTCTGTCTTTAAAAGATGAAGAATTAGATGTTATTGGTGAAATAATTTCTAATTTATATGGAGCAGTGGAAGTGGATAAAATGATTAAAGAAGGAACACCAAAAAAAGAAGCATTAAATTCTTTTATGAAACGTGTTTTAGGCTCTATAGATAATTAAAAATAAGTTAATCATTACAATAAAAATCTCAGGTGAAAGCTTGAGGTTTTTTTATTTGTAATTTTTTTCAATAAATTCTGCCATTTCTTCTCCCCAAATTTTATAGGTTAATTTTGATGGATGAACACCATCACTAAAAAAGATGTTAGAATTGCTGAAATCCAAAGTATGTTTTTTACTCCATTCTTTAAGAGTAATTATTTCATCATAATAAAATAGGTTTTTTTTATTTCTGGTGAAATGGTATAATTCCTTTCCAAAAATTTCTACTAAATTACCAATCACAAATTTTATACTTTTAGTAAAAGCAGGAAACTCTTTTATAGGCGGCATATTTGTGAAAAATATAGGTGTATTTGGATATTTGTTTTGCAATAATTGTGTTAATTTATCAATATCTAAAGTCCATTTTTTAGGAGAGTTTAATGTAAAAGCATCATTTCCTCCTATTCCTACAATAATTATATCAGTAGTAAATTCTTCTATATTAGGAATAATTTTTTTAGTGAGTTGTTTTACTGTGTAACCACTTTTTGCATAAACTTTCCAATTAATATTACTCTTTAATTTTTTAGAAAGTGTGGTTGCTAAAGCTCCTGTAAATCCATTTTTATGATCATCTACGCCAACACCAGCAATTGTACTTTCTCCTATAGAGAGTATGTTTAAAGTTTTATTAAAATTACCATTTACAAAACCTTTAGGTTTTTTAGCTTCGGGTAGCTTAGGTACTTTTTTTCGAATATTTTTTCCTTCAAAATATAATAAAGGTAAAAGTGGTATCGAAATTATGCTACCTAAAACATATTTTAAATTCATAATTATTCTTTAGCTTTAGATTCATTTACCTTTTTAATAATAGCTTTTAAGCGTTCTTTATGAAGTTGCTTTTCTAACTTTACCTTATTGATTTTTCTATTCATCAATTTGGTATGTTTTGCTTTATTAACAGTGTTTTTTGCTTTTCCTTTTTTAGGCATTTGATAAAAATATTTATTTTCTACGGAATAACCACCAGTTCATGTCTCTAGTTAATTTATATCCTAATTTCTCATAAAGAGGAATTGCTTTGTTTCCTTTATTTGTGTGTAAGATAGGAAGTTTTTTCTCTTTTAAAATTTCTTTTGTAGTATAAGAAATTAATTGTTTTTCGAAACCTCTTCTAATATAATTAGGATGTGTAACAACAGAGCTAACTTCAATAAAATCATTGGTTTGCATTCTCTGACCAGAGATAGCAACTAATTTATTATCTTTAAAAATCCCAAAGAATTTACCCATTTCAAAACCTCTTTTTTGATAAAAACCAGGCATAACCAACCATATTAAATCATAAACTTCATCTATATTTTCATTAGTTAATAAAGTAATTTCTTCCGTTATTTCAACTTCAATTAAATTTTCTAAAATCATTTGACATCCATTAATCTTTTTCTCTAGAATAATTTTTTCATTGTCAATTATTGGTATTTGATTTTCTGAAACTAAAAAGAATTTTTCTGAAATTTTTGAGTATTCATTTAAAGCCTTTTTTGTTTTACTCGAGTCAAAAAAAGCACCAAAATTATTTATCTCAGGCTTGTAGAATTGAACACCATCATATTCTATTAGAAACTTATTATGAGCTTCATTTAAAGAATACCAAACTGGGTTTTTTAACTTCTCTTCTAATTTTTTCATTAAAAATAAATATATAAAAAAGCTCGCAATTTGCGAGCTTTTTTATGAAATATAGTTTTAAAAAACTTAAGCTAACATTGTAACTGGGTTTTCAATAAACGTTTTTAATGTTTGTAAAAATTGAGCACCAACAGCACCATCAACAGTTCTGTGGTCGCAAGTTAATGTCAAATTCATTGTGTTACCAACAACAATTTGTCCGTCTTTTACAACAGGTTTTTGTACAATTGCACCAACAGATAAAATAGCTGAGTTTGGTTGATTGATAATAGAATTAAAATTCTGTATACCAAACATTCCTAAGTTAGAAACAGTAAAAGTACTACCTTGCATATCTGCAGGAGCTAATTTCTTGTTTCTTGCTTTACCGGCTAAATCTCTAACACCAGCACCAATTTGAGTTAAACTCAATTCATCTGTGTGTTTAATAACTGGTACTAATAATCCATCATCTACAGCAACAGCTACACCTACATGAATATGACTGTGATAAACTGTGTTTGCATCTGTCCAAGAAGTATTTACTTGTGGATGCTTTTTCAATGCCATAGCACATGCTTTAACCACCATATCATTAAATGATACTTTTGTATCAGGAATTGCATTTATGGTTTTTCTAGAAGCCATTGCGTTGTCCATTTCAACTTCAATATTTAAACTGAAATCAGGAGCAGAAAATTTAGAGTTACCTAAAGATTTTGCAATTGCTTTACGCATTTGAGAATTCTTAACTTCTTCAGAGTTTTCTACACCATTAGCAATATTTGCAGCAGCAGGAGCAGCTTCAACTTTTGCAGCAGGAGTATAGTTTTCAACATCTTTTTTAATGATTCTTCCGTTTTCACCAGAACCACTAACATCTGTTAAATTTATTCCTTTATCAGAAGCAATTTTCTTTGCTAAAGGAGATGCAAAAATACGTCCATTAGAAGTATTACTAGTTGTAGCAACAGGTTTTACTTCTTCAGCTTTAGTTGGTTTCGTTTCTTTTTTATCAGAAGTAGTAGCTGCAGGCTTTTCAGCAGGAGCAGAAGCTCCACCATTAGCAACTAATGCAGAAACATCAGTACCTGCAGGTCCAATAATAGTTAATAAACTATCTACAGGAGCAGTTTCTCCTTCTTGTACACCAATATATAAGATTGTTCCTTCGTAGAAACACTCAAATTCCATTGTTGCTTTGTCTGTTTCAATTTCAGCAAGCATATCACCTTCAGAAACAACGTCTCCAACTTTCTTTAACCATGTTGCCACAGTTCCATCGGTCATTGTATCACTTAAACGAGGCATAGTTATTACTTGAACACCTTCAGGAATTGCTACTGCATCTGCTGTATTTGCAGCAGGAGTTTCTTCTTTCACTTCTTCAGTAACTTCTGCTTTTGCTGGTTCTGAACTACCATTTATAATTGCAGAAATATCTTCACCTTCTTCACCAATAACAGCTAATAATACATCAACAGGAGAAGTTTCTCCTTCTTGAATACCTATGTATAAAAGAGTTCCTTCATAGAAAGACTCAAATTCCATAGTTGCTTTGTCAGTTTCAATTTCGGCTAAAATATCACCTTCTTCAATTTTATCTCCAACACTCTTTAACCATTTTGCCACAACACCTTCTTCCATGGTGTCACTTAAACGCGGCATATTTATAATTGTAGCCATATCTTAACTTATAAAAGGATAATCTTCTTGTTCATAAACCATATCATACATTTGCTTAGGTTCTGGATATGGAGAATCTTCAGCAAATTTCTCACATTCTTTTACCATAGCTTTTACTTCTTTATCTATTGCAGCAATTTCATCTGCACTAGCATAATTTTTATCCTTAATTACATCTAAAACTTGAGTAATTGGGTCTATTTTTTTGTAATCTTCTACTTCATCTTTTGTTCTGTAGTGTTGCGCATCAGACATTGAGTGACCTCTATATCTGTATGTTTTCATTTCTAAGAAAGTTGGGCCATCACCACGTCTTGCTCTTTCTAAAGCTTCATCAACAGCTTCAGCAACTTTAATAGGATTCATTGCATCTACAGGTCCACAAGGCATCTCGTAACCTAAACCAAGTTTCCAAATATCTGTATGATTAGCAGTTCTGTCTACAGAAGTACCCATTGCATATCCATTATTTTCACAAATAAAGATTACAGGTAATTTCCATAACATAGCTAAGTTAAAAGCTTCGTGTAAAGAACCTTGTCTTGCAGCACCATCTCCAAAACATGTTAATGTAACACCTCCTGTATTATTATATTTATCTCCAAAAGCAAGACCTGCTCCTAAAGGAATTTGTCCACCAACAATACCATGACCTCCATAAAAACGGAATTCTTTAGAAAAAATATGCATAGATCCACCCATTCCTTTAGATGTTCCTGTTACTTTTCCGTATAATTCTGCCATTACTCGTTTAGGATCTTCTCCCATACCAATTGGTTGTACGTGATTTCTGTAGGCAGTTATCATTTTGTCTTTAGATAAATCCATTGCATGCAATGCACCTGCTAAAATTGCTTCTTGACCGTTGTACAAGTGTAAGAAACCTCTAACTTTTTGTTGAATGTAAACAGAAGCTAGTTTGTCTTCGAACTTACGCCAAAAAAGCATGTTTTTGTACCAATCTAAATAGGTTTGTTTGGTGATTTTTTTCATTTTAGTGATATTGTTTGTTTAATCGTTTAAGCAGTTGTTATATTCTACAATACGAGGCACAAAAATAACTGTTTTAAATAGAATAAAAAAACAAGATTCGTTTAATTTAAAACAAAATGGTATTAATCAATTATTTGTCTTTTGATATAACTATCGTGGCTTTAGCACCAGTAGCTAGATTCCATTCGTTAGATGATAGTAACATTCCTGCATCATTATAGACTTTAAAAGCAGCAGTATTTGGTCCAGAAGAACCTTGGTTTAATGCTTTAAAAGCAATTTTATTTATACCAATTTCTAAGGGGATATTAAATTTTTGATAGCTCTGTCTGAGCGTAATATTATGAATAATAGGTATGTCATTTATAAAGATAGTAACTCTGTCGCCATCTGGGTATTGAAAATCTCGACAAATAATGTTTACACTTTTAGAATTAGATCTAAAACTACCTAAATCTTGGTCTATTTTAGGATAAATATATTGACCGTTAATTTTTTTAAATGCTTTTAAAAAACGTTCTTCACTTAACTTAGCTTTTGTTAAAATACCTTTGTTGTTAAGATTGTTTTCTGCTTGCTGTTTTTTTAATTTTTCGTTTTCTTTATTGTATGCATCTTTAAAACCATTAGTATTATTGTTATTTAAAGAAGTTGGTTTTTTTACTTCCTTAGAACTGTTTAGAACAATTGCTTTAATTTTTCCTTTTTCTTGGTTGCCAGAGTTGTTATCTAATTGTGCAGATACTTGGTTAACAGAAAAAAAAGAAATAGATAAAAAAAGGAGTTTAATTTTTAATTTCATGTTATAGAATACTTTCAAACAATAATAATACAAATATAATGCCGATTTTTAGTGTAGCTGTTTAGATATTGTTAAAACTTGTTATTCTACAGGAAAATTAAAATAAGAATTACGAAAAGGTTCATTTTTAAGTGTAAAATGCCACCACTCATTATCGTAAGGTTTAAAACCATTTTCTAACATCACCTTTCTTAATAAAAATCGATTGCTTTTTTGAGTTGTACTTATTTCTTTAAAAAATGGATGAGATTCTTCTCCGAAAAAATCAAATGGACTTCCCATATCTAATTCTTTCTCTTTTTTTATGTCTACTATTGTTAAATCTACAGTGCTTCCTCTTGAATGACCTGATTTTGAAGCAATATATCCTTGATTAAATAATTGGGATTTTGGTACATTTGGATAGTATTCTTGTTTCATAATTGTATCACTTAAAACCTTTGCCCAACGTACAAAATGATTCACAGATTGCTGAGGTCTATAAGCATCAAAAATTTTTAGACTTAAACCCTTTTTTATTAAAATCTGCTGTATTTTTTGTAATGCACTTGCAGTTTCTTTTGTGACGATTACACAGTTTTTATGATAACCATCAATAGGTTTTCCTATAAAATTATTACTACTTAAATAGCGTAATTCAGATTGAATAGTAGCATCAACATCTGATAAATACACAAAACCTTCAGGGAGCTCTTGTCCAAAAGAAAAGAGAGATAGACTAAATGTAATTAGGAAAAATAATTTTTTCATAAAGTAAAAATAAGCAAAAGTTAATATCTATAAGTTAAGAATGATTTTATACTGAAAAAAAAGCTAATTTTGTTTTAAATAAATACACTTAATGAATCAAACTACAAATACAATTTTAATGATTCGTCCTGTAAATTTTAGGATGAATGAACAAACTGCTGTAAATAATTATTATCAACACGAAATTGATAATATGCTTCCTACAACAATTAATACAAAAGCACAGAATGAGTTTGATGCTTTTGTAGAAAAATTACGCAGCTTTGGTATTAATGTTATTGTAATTTCTGATACAAATAAATTTGATACACCAGATTCTATTTTTCCAAATAACTGGATTTCTTTTCATGAAAATGGTACTGTTGGTATTTACCCAATGTTTGCAGAAAATAGACGTTTAGAAAGACGTGAAGATGTTTTAAAGCAATTAGAAAACAATGGTTTTTTAATAGAAAATATTGTTGATTATACTTCTGCAGAAGAAGATGATATTTTTTTAGAAGGAACAGGGAGTATTTGTTTAGATCGACAAAATAATAAAGCTTACTGTGCGCTTTCTCCTAGAGCAGATGAAGAATTGTTTATAGAGTTCTGTGAAGATTTTGAATACACACCAGTGGTTTTTACAGCGAATCAAACAGTAAATGGAGAGCGAGTAGCTATTTATCATACAAATGTAATGATGTGTGTTGCAGAAACTTTTGCAATAATTTGTTTGTCTTCTATAGATGATAAAAAGGAGCGTAAAAATGTTTTAAAGCATTTAAAAGAAGATGGTAAAAAAGTTATTGATATTACAGAAGAACAAGCTACTCATTTTGCTGGAAATATGTTGCAAGTTCATGGTAAAGATGCTGAACGATTTTTAGTGATGAGTCAAGCAGCTTTTAATAGTTTAACACAATCTCAAAAAGCACAAGTTAGTAATCATTGTAAAATTATTTCTAGTTCTTTAGATACTATTGAGGCTTGTGGAGGAGGAAGTGCACGTTGTATGATGGCAGAAGTTTTCTTGCCTAAAAAATAGCAAAATGAATTTACTTCTTCTCGCAGTTGCACCTGCAACAATAATTATACTTTATATTTATTTTAAAGATAAATTTGAGAAAGAACCAATTGGTTTGTTATTTAAAAATTTCCTTTTAGGTGCCACATTAGGTATTTTGATTACTGCAATTTTAGGTGGTTTTGCGAGCGAGTTATTTCCGTTAACAGATAAAATAAGTATTTTTCAGCAGTTTTTAAAAGCATTTGTTGTTGTTGGTTTGGTAGAAGAATTTTCGAAGTATATTATTGTTAGGTATTATTCTCAAAGAAATAAAGAATTTAATGAACCTTTTGATGGAATCGTTTATGCTGTGATGGTTTCTATGGGATTTGCTACTTTAGAAAACGTATTATACGTTTTACAACATGGTGTTGCAACAGGAGTTTTAAGAGCTTTTACAGCGGTTCCTGCGCATGCAACTTTTGCAATTTTAATGGGATATTTTATGGGAAAAGCAAAGTTTTCTAAAAATAGAATTGTATTGAATTTAACAGGATTATTTTTTGCAACACTTTTTCATGGAGCTTATGATTTTTTTCTATTTATAAACTTTATACCTGGAATTTCTATAGGAGCCTTTGTCTCACTAATTGTTGGAATTTTATTATCTAGAAAAGCTATTGAAAAACATCAAAATAGATCTGTTTTTAAAAAGTAATCACTTTTCTAAAACTTCATCAATAACAACACCATTTGTTCCATTTGGAGCTTCAATATTTAAGAAATTTGCAATTGTTGGTGCAATGTCTGTAATATTATATCTTTTTGAAGTAGCACCTTGATTTATTCCATTTCCATAGAAAATTACAGGTACATGGGTGTCATAAGAATAACCAGATCCATGGCTTGTTCCTGTTCTTTCTCTTATTAAAGTTGCAGGATTAGGAATCATTAAAACATCTCCAGATAATTTCTGATTATATCCATTCTGTAATGAATTTAAAATTCCTGTTGAGAATTGAGTTGTTTGCAATGTTCTTGCAGTAACTGCTTTGTATATTTCATCAAAATAAACAACTTCATCTGCTAATTTTTGAGCAACGGTATTTACATCTAAGCCTAAAGATTCTACTTTTTCTTTATCTAAAAATATTTGATAATTAGAAACGTTTTCAATCAATTCGATAGAATTAAAATATTTTTTTGTGATTTTTAAAACAAACTCTCTAAATTTCTGAAGGTTTAAATAATGAGCAGGAATTTTTAAAGATTGTAAATAAGAAGGTGCATGAACTGCAGCATGATCTGCTGTTAAAAATAAAGTGTAGTTTTCTTTTCCAACTTGTTGGTCTAAGAATTTGAAGAAATCTGCTAAATCTTTATCTAAACGTAAATAAGTGTCCTCTGTTTCAATAGCAGAAACTCCATATTTATGACCAATATAATCTGTAGATGAAAAACTTACTGCTAAAAAATCTGTGTATTCACTTTTACCTAGTTTTTCACCAATTATTGCTGCTTTAGCAAAATCGGCAGTAAAGGTATTACCAGCAGGAATTGTCTTTATTAAACTGAAATTTCCGTTTTTTGAACGTAAAGATTTTAAATTTTTAGGAAAGGTTGGTGATTTTTGACCAACTAATTTTCCTTCATATATATTATCATCATCTCTACTATTTGTATAACTTTTAATATCATAAAGCGTTTCCCATGGTTTATTTAGGTATTCATCAGCTTTGTTATCCAAATTAAAATCTTTTACCCATTTAGGTAAATCTTTCATATAAAAAGTACTCGTAATCCAAGTGTTATAATTATCACCATCATACCAATAAGCTGCATTTGCAGTATGACCTGCAGGTAAAATAGCAGAACGATCTTTTATAGAAATTCCAATTGTTTTTCCATGCATATTTTGCGCTAGATGTAATTGATCTGTAATTGTAGATGTGTAAAGTCTTTTTGGTGATTTTTTACCATTAAGACCATTATTTCCAACTGTTTTGTAATTGGTATCATCAACACAGTAAATAGATTTTTTTAAAAATTTATCATACCAATTGTTAGAGATAATTCCATGTTCACTTGGTGTAGTTCCTGTATATATAGAAGTATGACCAACTGCAGTATAAGTTGGTATGTAATTATAATGAGCATTTTCTAATGAAAATCCACCTTTTAAAATTCTATTAAATCCATCTTTTCCATATCTATCAGCAAACCTTGTTAAATAATCATACCTCATTTGATCAATAACAATACCAACAACTAATTTAGATTTTTTTGGCTGTTGTGCTATTTGTTTAGAGCTTGTAAGAAATATAAATAAACAAACAAAACTTAAAAGAAATTTGAATTTCATGGATTGAAAATTAAATAATTAGTCAAAAGTAATTATTTTTTATTTTGATATAGTGAATTTAACTATCTATTAATGATATTTTAATACTTTAGCATAAAATTAAAATGAATGAATTACCTAGAGCATACTGGTAAATATTTTATGATGTTAGGGCGTGTTTTTAAAAAACCACAACGTACAAAGGTTTTTTATGAAGCATTTCTAAAAGAAATAGAAGATTTAGGTTTAAAATCTTTAGGGATTATTATGTTTATTTCTTTCTTTATTGGAGGTGTAATCGCACTACAAACAGCATTAAATTTAGAAAATCCTTTCATTCCAAAATCATTAATTGGTTTTGCCGCAAAACGTTCTATAATTTTAGAATTTGCACCAACCTTTTGTTCAATTATTTTAGCAGGTAAAGTTGGTTCTTATATAACATCAAGCATAGGTACAATGCGTGTTACAGAGCAGATTGATGCTTTAGAAGTAATGGGTATAAATGCACTTAATCACTTAGTTTTACCAAAAGTTTTGGCAACAGTTTTCTTTTATCCTTTTTTAATATCATTAGGGATGTTTTTAGGCATTTTAGGTGGTTGGGTTTCTGGAGTATTATCTGGTCTTTTTTCTGGAGCTGATTATATTGAAGGAATTCAAACCGATTTTGACCCATTTTTACTTTCGTATGCAATTATTAAAACATTAGTTTTTGCATTTATAATAGCAACTGTACCTTCTTATCATGGTTATTTTGTAAAAGGAGGATCTATAGCAGTTGGTAGAGCAAGTACACAAGCAGTTGTTTGGACTACAATTTTAATAGTAATTGCAAATTATTTTTTAACTCAAATGCTTTTAACCTAAAAGATGATAGAAGTAAAGAATTTACATAAAGGTTTTGGAGAGGTAAAAGTGTTAAAAGGCATTTCTGCTACATTTCTTGCAGGAGAAACAAGTTTAATTATTGGAGAAAGTGGTTCTGGTAAAACAGTATTTATAAAATCTTTAATTGGTTTACATACTCCAGAAGAAGGAACTATTTCTTTTGACGGAAGAATTAATACTAAATTCTCAGAAAAAGAAAAGCAGCAATGGAGACAAGAAATTGGTATGGTTTTTCAAGGTAGTGCATTATTTGATTCTCAAACGGTTGAAGAAAATGTAATGTTTCCATTAAAAATGTTTACGAAACAAACGCAAGAAGAAATGTTAGAACGTGTAAACTTCGTTTTAAAAAGAGTTAATCTAGAAAATTCAAATAAAAAATTACCGGCAGAACTATCTGGAGGAATGCAAAAAAGAGTTGCTATTGCAAGAGCAATTGTTATGAATCCTAAATATTTATTTTGTGATGAACCTAATTCTGGTTTAGATCCTCGAACTGCAATTGTAATAGATAATTTAATACAAGAAATTACGGATGAATATAATATTACAACTGTAATAAATACGCATGATATGAATTCTGTGATGGAGATTGGAGAAAAAATTATTTTTTTAAAGGATGGAAGAAAAGCATGGGAAGGAAGTAGTAATGATATATTTAAAACTGATAATGAAGCAGTTGTAAATTTTGTGTATTCTTCTAATTTGTTTAAGAAAGTTAGAGATGCTTATTTAAATGAAAAAAAATAAAAATAAATTTGTTTTATTTAAAACAAGGTGTATATTTGCAGCCGCTTAAAAGAAAAGAATGACCTGGTAGCTCAGTTGGTAGAGCATCTCCCTTTTAAGGAGAGGGTCCTGGGTTCGAGCCCCAGCCCGGTCACATTAAAAGCTTCACAATTTTGTGAAGCTTTTTTTATTTAACAAATTTCCAATATGTATTTTGCTAAATGAATGCTATTTTTGATTGATATTTTTTATAATTATCATGAACAAAATTTATTTTCTAATTATTACACCTTATTTATGAGCGATACTAAAAATGTTATTTTCGATTTTAAAGAAAATTCAAATATTTCTGATTGGCTTGTTGTGGATGATGTTGTAATGGGAGGGAAATCTAATGGGAGTTTTAAAATTAATAATCATGGATATGGTGAGTATTCTGGTTTAGTTTCTTTAGAAAATAATGGTGGATTTTCTTCTTTAAGGTATCGCTTTAAACAGTTAAAAATAGAAAACTTTACAAATGTTGTTGTAAGGATAAAAGGAGATGGTAATAAATACCAATTTAGAATTAAGGACGATTTTAGTAATTCTTATTCTTATGTCTATACATTTTTAACTATGAATAATGAGTGGCAGAATATTATAATTCCATTAAAAGAAATGTATCCTGCGTTTAGAGGAAGAAAATTAGATATGAATAATTTTTCAGCCAATAAAATTCATCAAATTGCATTTTTAATTGGAAATAAAATTCAGCAAAAATTCAAGTTAGAGATCGATATTATTTATCTACAGTAAAATTAAAAAATGTTTTTTAGATAACTTTTTTTGTATCTTTCCAACGTTATAAAATATTAAATATGGAAGAAAATAACGCAGGTAATGAAGCTGTTGAGCAATCTAAGCAAGAAATGAAGAATGGAGCTAAAGGATTGCTTTCTAGTGTTAAAAAGTATTTAAAAGAACTTTTAGATTTTAGAGAAGATACAGATCACGAAGCAACAATAAATGCTATAAAAGCAGATATACCTTTTAAGGGTGCTACTGCTTGGATTCTTATTTTTGCTGTCTTTGTCGCTTCTATTGGTTTAAATGCAAATTCTACAGCAGTTGTTATTGGAGCCATGTTAATATCTCCTTTAATGGGACCAATTTTAGGTATTGGAAGTGCTTTTGCTATAAATGATATTGAGGTTTTAAAAAAATCGACAATTAGTTTGGCAACAATGATTGTGTTAAGTTTACTTGCATCTTTTGTCTTCTTTTATTTTTTTCCATTAAGTGAAGATACTTCAGAGTTATTAGGTAGAACAAAGCCAGATATTCGAGATGTTTTAATTGCATTTTTTGGTGGTTTAGCTCTAATGGTTGCAAGAACTAAAAAAGGAACAGTTGCATCTGTAATTTTTGGAGTTGCAATTGCAACAGCCTTAATGCCTCCTTTGTGTACTGCTGGTTATGGTTTAGCAAAAGGTTTTTCTGGTGAAGCTATTGGGTTTAGGTATGCTTTAGGTGCAATGTATCTTTTTACTATTAATACTATTTTTATTGCTTTAGCAACTTTCTTGGTTTTAAAACTATTGAGTTTTCCAATGCACAAGTACGCTAACGCTAAAAAAAGAAAAAGATATGCAACTATTGCTACTGTTGTAGGTATTGCTGTTATGATTCCTGCAGTTTATACATTTATTAATGCTTTAGAAGAGAGTAGAGTAAATGCACAATTAAAAGCGTATGTAAAAAATGAAATAAGTGTAATTCCAAATTTTCAATTAATTGATAAAGATTATGATGCTGACACTAAAGTTTTGAAACTTAATTTTTTTAATGAAGTAACAGTTGCTGAGAAAAATATGTTAGAAAGTAGATTGGTTAATGATCCAAGGTATGAGCGTTTAAAAGAAGTGAAAATTGATATTAAAGGAAGTGATACTAAGAGTTTTGAGCTGATTACTACTGCTTACACTGAGAAAAGACAAGAGTTGCAAGAAAGTAAGAATATAATTGCAGGGCTTCAAAAGCAAATAGAAGATTTACAAGGAACTATTTCTGGATTAAATACTAGAATAGAGCAAGATGCTTTAAACAAAAACAAAAATGGAATTGCTTTTAGTAGTATTGCTAAAGATGCAAAAATTAGATATAATGATATTCAAGAAATAGGGTTTGCTAAAGTTTTATCATCTAAAGATTTTATTAAAATAGATACAATTCCTCAAGCAATTATTAAATGGAATCCTAGTTTGCCAGACAGTATTGTAAGTCCTAAAGAAAGAGAATTACGTACGTGGTTGCAAAAAGAAATGAATTTAGATACACTCTTTATTAAGAGAGATAATTAAACTAAAAAAGCATCCAAAGGATGCTTTTTTAGTTTAAGAATATTTAAGAATGATATTGTTTTACTTCTACATTTTGATTGAAAAGGTATGCTTTATTATTACTCATATTCAAACACTCAAATCTAGTTCTCCGTTTATTTCCTCTTTTATAAATGGTGTTTTTAAATACAAATAGATTTCCAAAAGGAATTTCAAAGATAAAATTCAGACCTGTTTCAGCTTCATTTCCTCTTAAAACTAGTGATAAATTAACATCGGCATCTGTACTCGCTTTTGGATTTTTAAAATAATTTGCTAAATGAGGAAGCATTTCCATAGGATAAATTTCAGGACGTAAAAATGGCAGCATTAAGTGTTGAAAAACTGTTTTCCATTCTTTTCCATGTGGTTGTACTCTTCCAAATTTTTGATGAGTTACATGATGTGCAATTTCATGCACTAATGTTAGTAAGAATTGATATTTGTTGAGGTTGTTATTAACAGTAATTTGAAATCTACCATTTGGTAATTTTCTAAAATCACCATGTTTTGTTTGCCTTTGATTCACAATTTTTAAATCAAACGAATGTTTATCAATTAAAAATTGAACAAAAGGAATTGCTTTTGATGGAATGAAGTTTTGGTAATCTGAATTCAATTTCTAGTTTTTACGGTGTTGTAGAAGAAACTTGTAATACTTTTCCGTTGTAAAATTTATTTCCTGTTAAAGAGAAATCATAAATGTAATTAGCCATTTCTATTGCTGAAATTGGAGCTTTATAACCAGGAAAAGCTTCTTCTAACATTTCTGTTTGTACAGCTCCTAAAGCCAGAACATTAAATGCAATTTGTTGCTCTTTGTATTCTTCTGCTAATAATTCTGATAAAGTAATTACTGCGCCTTTTGCAGATGAATAAGCTGCTAAACCAGGGAATTTCATACTTCCTTGAATTCCTCCCATAGAACTTACAGTAACTACATGACTTCCTTTCTCCATAAATGGAATCATTAATTTAGTCAATTCTGCAACTGCAAAAACATTTATTTTATACACTTCTAAAAAATCATCCGAAGATAAATCTGTAAAAGGTTTGTTGATTAATTTTCCTGCATTATTGATTAAGATATCAACTTGTTTCCAGTCGTTTTTAACAAATCCTGTTACTTTCTGTAAATCAGAATTAACAGATAAATCAACAGAAATTACAGTAATATTTTTATGATTGAAATCCGATAAAGGTTTTGCATTTCTAGATAACGCTAGAACTTTATGTCCTTTTTCTGCAAATTGTTTTGCGAGTTCAAAACCAATTCCTCTGCTAGTTCCTGTTATAACAACGTTTTTCATTAGTAAAAATTTAAAGAAGCAATCTACTCAATTTTTCATACATTTAAAGACAAAATTTTATCAAATGAAAAAATCATTATTTCTTTTAGTTCTCGTCCTTTTCATACAAAGTTCAGTTGCTCAATCGATATATATTTTATGTGGAAAACTGATTGATACGAAATCTGGGAAAATTCACTCTAAAAAAACAATTGTTGTAAAACAAAATAAAATTTACAAAGTAATGGATGGTTTTGTTTCACCTAAAAGTAAAACAGCAAAAACCATTGATTTAAAAGACAAAGTAGTAATGCCAGGTTTAATTGATATGCATGTGCATATAGAAATGGAATTTGATGCGAAAACAAGAATAAATAGATATATTAATAATGAAGCAGATGTTGCTTTTAATTCTGTAGGTTTTGCAAAATCTACTTTGTTAAATGGATTTACAACTGTAAGAGATTTAGGAGGAACAGGTGTAAATATTTCAATTAGAAATGCAATTGAAGCAGGTAAAATTCCGGGGCCAAGAGTTTTTACCGCCGGTAAATCTTTAGCAACAACGGGTGGTCATGCAGATCCTACAAATGGAAGTAGTAGAAAATTAATTGGAAATCCGGGTCCAAAAGAAGGTGTTGTTAATTCTGTTGAAGATGCTAAAAAAGCAGTAAGACAACGTTATAAAAATGGCGCAGATTGTATAAAAATAACTGCAACTGGAGGCGTTTTGAGTGTTGCTAAATCTGGTGATAATCCACAATTTACGATAGAAGAGGTAAAAGCAATTTGTGATACTGCAAAAGATTATGGAATGCATGTTGCTGCACATGCTCATGGAGATGAAGGAATGCAAAGAGCAATTATTGGTGGTGTTAAGACTATTGAACATGGAACCTATATGAGTGATGAAACTATGGAACTCATGAAAAAACATGATGCATATTTAGTGCCAACAATAACTGCAGGAAAAGAAGTTGCAGAAAAAGCAACTGTAAAAGGTTTTTATCCAGAAATTGTGGTTCCAAAAGCGTTAGCTGTTGGTCCACAAATTCAAGGAACTTTTGCAAAAGCATATAAAAAAGGAGTAGGAATTGCTTTTGGAACTGATGCAGGAGTTTTTAAACATGGAAACAATGGAAAAGAATTTGGTTTTATGTTAGAAGCAGGTATGCCTGCAATGGAAACGATTCAATCTGCAACGATTACAAATGCAATGTTGTTAAAGATGGAAAATGAAATTGGGCAAATAAAAGAAGGTTTTTTTGCAGATATTATTGCTGTTGATGATGATCCTACAAAAAACATTTCTACCATGGAAAATGTAGTTTTTGTGATGAAAAATGGAGTTGTTTATAAAAAATAAATCTTATTTATTCTTCCTTTTCAAAAGTAATGTGTTGATAAGCACCAATATCTGGAGTTGTACTTCTATCAACTCCTAAAATATCTGTAGAAAAAGGTGTCGATTTTGCTTTGTTAATAGCATCAGATTCTTCACCAATAATAAAATCATTTTTTTGAGTATCTCTAAAATGTGATTTTCCGTTTAAAATAATATCTTGGTAAAAAGATGATGTAAAATCCATTTCTAGAACATCTTTATAAGAATCGTTAGTGTCATTAAATTTAATCATAGAATTACTAATATTATAATTGAATTCACCTCCATCTAATTTATCTAAACGAAATTCTATATTATTATTTCCATCAAAAATACAATTTGTGAAATTAGCAGATTTAAGATTTGCTACTTCAATAACTTCTTCTTTATCTTCATTTTTATAAATTAGATAATTATTTACGAATACAGTTTCGGTTTGTCGTAAACTATTATTCCAAAAATTAGCAAAAGTACAGTGCGTAAAATTATAAACACCTCCAATAGTTGCAGCTAGAGAATATTGCCCTGCGTTTCCAATTACTAAATTAGATCCTTCAATATTGGTTATTCTTCCGAATAATCCTGCAACTGAATGATTGTATATTTCTGTATTTTCAATTTTTAAAGTAGTTGTAGAAATATCTTCATAGCCATCAACTAAAATACCAATAATTCCATTTTTAATTTTTGCATGGTAAATTTCATTTTCTTTACTTCCTGCACGTAACCAAATTGTTCCCCATTGACCTGCAGTTTCGCTAAAAGAATGTTCTAAACGGTCACCTTCAAAAACTACTTTTTCTTCTAAAGTTCCATTTACTTTTAAAGTTGCTTTGTTATCAATAATTAAACCAGAATTATCATGAAAATGAACTTTTGATCCAGCTTCTATTGTTAATGTTTTATTCGCTGGTACAGCAGCAAAACCATAAATAACTGTTGGTTTAGCATTGGTGAAAATTAATTCGTTATCTGTTAAAAAACGACCTCTTGCATATTTTTCATCATTTAAAACTAACGAATCTATTTCCATAGTAACAGCGTCTCTTCCTGGAAAAATAAAGTTAGCATCTTGCACTAAAGTTACTAAGTCTACATCTTGTTGCGTATCTCCATTCCCAAATAAAATTTTGTCTGTATATAGTGGATCTACAATGTTACCTGCATTAATCGTTGTTTCAATAAAAATAAAAATACTGTCTTTCTCTAGAATATCAATATTTGTAAATTCTTTACCAGGAATTCCATCAACATTTAACCTGTAGTTAGAGTTAGTACCGTTTTCTAATTGAATTTTAGGAATTGTAATTGCGTTACTTCCACGATTATAAACTTTTAAGTTATACGTTGCAGAACCAATATTTGTAAATACTGTGTCTAAATAAACCGTGTCTTTAGAGAATTGTAATTTCCCAGAACTAGGTGAAGTTGTAAAATCTTTTCTCTCACAAGAACTTACAGAAATAAGTAGCGCACAAATAAGAAAAGTAAACAAATATTTCATAAAATCAATTTTATATAAAAATAGAACTTTTTATTAACTGAATTATTGTTTTTTTACCAATTCAATTTCAAATAATTTACCCCAATGTTTTCCAGTTACAAACAATCTATTGTTTTCAGCATCATAAGCAATTCCGTTTAAAACTTCATCTTGTGGTACCAATTTTTGCGTTTTTTCCATTTCTTTTTTCAAAGATTTTAAATTCGCAATTCCTTCAACAATACCTGTGTTTGGGTCTATAATAACAATGGCATTTTGCTGATATTTATTCGCATAGATTTTACCATTAATCAATTCTAATTCGTTTAAATCTTTTACAGCGTATTTGTTTGTATATACCTGAATCGATTTTTTCTCTTTTAAAGTTTCAGTATCTAAAAACCAAATTTTATGAGTACCATCAGATTTAATCAACTCAGTTCCGTTATGTGTAAAACCCCAACCTTCTGCACTTTTGTTATAAATAAACTCTTTTTCTTGCTTAAAAGTATCTAAATTATAGACAAAACCCTTTTTACCTTGCCATGTTAACCAATAAATTTTATTGTTAAAAATGGTCATTCCTTCACCAAAATACTTTTTATCTAAATCTATTTTCTGTAAAACTTTACCCGTTTTTATTTCAACTTTTCTTAAAGTAGATTGCCCTCTTCGTCCTGTAGTTTCATATAAAAAACCATTATGATATTCTAAACCTTGCGTGTACGCTTTTGTGTCATGAGGATATTCGTTAATAATATTATAATCATAAACAACAGGCGCTTTGTTAGCTAAAACTTCAAAAGAGTTATTTACTTTTTTCGACTTTTCAGGATAAAAAACCAATGCAGAAACAACATGTTTACCAACACCAAAATCAGAAGTGTTTATAGAAGTAGAATTTCCTTCAGAAGAAATTTCTTTTCCGTTCACAAAAAACTGGACACTATTTACAGGTTTATCTTCCTTTTCTTTTAAAGTAACATCTATTGTAGCGTTTAAAGTAGTTTGTTTTTTATGTTCTAAAGTAAATTTATAGACATCAGAACAAGAAGTAATTAGTAGAAAACATGCTAAGAAAGCAATACATACAGCATTATTTTTCATTTTTGATTTTTTTTAATTTGTTTTTAGCTTTTTTACGATTCCAAAAAGTAGTCAAAAACCACTATTTATCTACAAAAGTAGGTGTAAAAGTAACGAATGTGTTTGTTAGACCAAATAAAAACAAAATAATTATTTGTTAATTAAAAAATATAGTTAAATTTGCATCCTCAAAATAGTGAAAAATAACTATTTAGAGATAAGAGAAGGCTTTACCAACTTTACTCTTGCAAACATAACATTAAAGTATTAAAATATTATAAAATGAGAAAAGGAATTCATCCAGAAAATTATAGAATGGTAGCGTTTAAAGACATGTCTAACGAAGACGTATTTTTAACACGTTCTACTGTAGACACTAAAGAAACGTTAGAAGTTGATGGTGTTGAGTATCCTTTAGTAAAATTAGAGATTTCTAGAACATCTCACCCATTTTACACTGGTAAATCTAAACTTATTGATGCAGCAGGACGTATCGATAAATTTAAAACGAAATACGCAAAATTCAAGAAGTAATCTTTTTAGAATTTTCAACATATTTAAAACTCCAACATGTATTTGTTGGAGTTTTTTCTTGTCCTGAACTTGTTTCAGGATCCTAAAATCACCACATATCATACATACCGCTATGTTTTCTATGTGTCTATATGGTCATTTTTTTTTAATATTCGGGCGTTACCTTTCAGGTCGCGCTTTCCATTATATCTTTTTATGCTGAATTTATTTCAGCATCTGTTTTTTATAAACAAGTAATTTCATTTTTTGCAAGAGTTACTGAAACGATTCTAGCATAAAAAGGATGCCATTACAATCCCTAACGCAACCTATTTGCTAACTAAATTGTGTAAATTAAAACGAAAAGCCTATTTTTAAAACTTATTAAATTAGATTTTAGAAAATGAGAAATACCATCCTTTTTGTTTTATTTTTAATAACCATTTTATGCGGAGTTTTAGTATATTTTATTCCACAAACAGGAACCGTAATTTTACTTTCAGTTTCAGGTTTTCTATCATTAATAGCAATTTATGATAGTTTACAAACCAAGCATTCATTACTAAGAGCATTTCCATTAGTAGCACGTTTGCGTTGGTTTTTTGAAGACGAAAGAGATAAAATTCAACAATATTTTATAGAAGACAATTTAAACGGAACACCAATAAATAGAGAAAAAAGAAGTATTGTTTATCAGAGAGCAAAACTATCTAAAGAAACCATTCCTTTTGGTACACAACATAATGTGTATGCAAAAGGATATGAGTTTGTAAAACACTCTTTATTTCCAAAAGATCATCATCAGATAAAAGGAGAAAAAATTGTTTTTGGTTCAGATAAATGTGTTAAAAAATATGAAAGTTCAATAATCAATATTTCTGCAATGTCATTTGGTTCTTTGAGTAAAAATGCAATTATGGCATTAAATCAAGGAGCAAAAATGGATGGTTTTGCACATAATACTGGAGAAGGTGGAATCTCACCTTATCATTTACAAGGAGGCGATTTAATTTTTCAAGTAGGAACAGGGTATTTTGGAGCAGGGAAATCTGTAAATGGAAAACGCGTTTTTGATGATGCAATTTTTAAAGAAAATGCCATTCGTCCAGAAGTAAAAATGATAGAAATTAAGTTTTCTCAAGGAGCAAAACCTGGTCATGGAGGTATTCTTCCAGCAAAGAAAAATACTCCAGAAATTGCAAAAATTAGAGCAGTAGAACCAGGTACACAAGTAGATTCTCCTCCAAGTCATTCTGCATTTTCTAATTTTGAAGAAATGATAACTTTCATTCAAAAAGTAAGAGATTTATCCGAAGGAAAACCAGTAGGAATTAAATTTTGTGTTGGTAATAATGAAGAAATAGAAGAGATGTTTCAGGCATTTGTTACTGCTAATAATTATCCAGATTTTATATCTGTAGATGGAGGAGAAGGAGGTACAGGTGCTGCTCCCTTAGAATTTACTAATTATATTGGTACACCTTTAATAGAAGGATTGGTTTTTGTAAACAAGCTTTTAAAGAAGCATAAATTGAAAGATCAAATAAAAATTATTGCTTCTGGTAAAGCAATTGACGCGTTTGATATTGTAAAATATTTAGCTTTAGGAGCAGACGCTATTGGTATGGCAAGAAGTTTTATGTTAAGTTTAGGTTGCATACAAGCAAGAGAGTGCAATTTAGATACTTGCCCAGTAGGAGTTGCAACACAAAATGAAGATTTGGTTGAAGCTTTAGTGGTTGAAAAGAAAAATGTACGTGTAAAAAACTACCACAATAAAACAATTTCTGCTGTAAAAGAAATGACTGCTGCCATGGGGATTGAATCTATTTCAGACATTACAGCAAACCAAGTTTTTAGACGCAGAAAAGACGAAGAAATTGTGAGTTTGGAAGAGGTTTATTTTAATGATTAGCTAACGGTTCGGCTAAGGTTAGTACGGGATTAAATTAGCATTTAATTTCGGATTAAGCGATTAGCCAAAACTTTTTATTTTGTTTTATCTTTTTCTGTTCTAAAGCCAAATCAAAAGATTTGTCGGACTTTATAAAAATATACTAAACTTTTGATTAAACACTAAAACCCGTATTAATTTTAGCCATTGTTGTGTTTAGTGTTTCGTTCGCTAAAATTTCAATTTATTAGGGTTTTGTCGTGAATCAAAAAGTCTTACTATTTCAAGTTTTCCAGCTTTTTCTCTGTAAAAAAGTGTATTCTGTTTTGAAATTACACTTTTTCTGATTTTAAGTTCTTCATTAATTATAGGAAATATTTTACAGTCCTCAAGTATTAAACTAATATTATCATCTACTTTGTTAATGAACTTATTAATTATTCTGTCATTCCATTTTAATTGTAAATAATCTAAAATTGATTCAAAATCCTTCTCAGCTGACGGAGACCAAATAACCTCTTTAAGCATTTGTATATCGTTTTCTAATATCAGACATTACTTTTTTATGCTCTCTTCCTTCTCCATTATCAAGTTGTTCAATACCAAGTCTAATTGCATTTTGTTGCTCATTAGTCAGGTTTTGCCAATCATCAAGTTCACTCTTTCCGTTAATATAATTCAACAACATACCATAAGCTTCTTCTAATCGGTTTCCTTTTAGTGAGTCTAATTTTCTGAACAAGTCTATTTTTATTTCCGCTGAATTCATAATAAAGTATTTATAGTAAAGATAAATATAAAAAGTCAAGTTTCACAATTACTATGTTTTTTTTGCATTAAACACAACTTTAACACTGATATGATGTCCGTTTTAATGACTTATATCAGAAGTTAGCTAAGTTAGGCTTTTCAGTTTAGAAAATCAATAAGGGAAAACCTCATTCTTCTTTAAAGTCAATATTGTCTTCCTTTTTGCATCCACAAGGTAATTCTTCCTTATATTTTGCGTGTAAAGTAATTTCATCTCCTTGGTTATATTTATGATACTCTTTTAGATTTATAGATTTGTGTTTTACTCCATTAATCATAAAGAATATTTCACGATGAAAAAGAATATCGTTAAGGATTGTAACTTCGCAGTTTAAATATTTTTTAGTTTCATTCTCATAATAATAGGGTAGAAAAAGTTGATTTGTATTTGATGGATTTCTATTTAATACTCCAATACCAGAAGCTCCTTTTGCATCTTTCATGTCTTTTGTATTTATCCATGGGAAGTCGTTACACTCAACTTTGAAGGGAATATAATCAACTTTTAAATCTTCAAACGAAGCATCGAGTTTTACTTTAATGTATTTTATAAACATGGGCTTTAAAAGACTATAATCTAAATAAACCATTTGTGCAGGTTTTTCTCCTTTTAATATGAACTTGTCAGGTGTTACAAGACCAATGTCATATATAGTGTTTGGTTTCTTAGTAGCAGGTTTTCCTCCTTTAAATACTGGTGGTGATGCAATATAATATTTGGAAATATAAAAAGGTTTATTCGTAATATAATCTTTTTGATAACCAAAAGGAATACCAGAAAGAACTTGGTTTTTTTTATTCCACTCAAAACCTTTTTTAGACCCTTTCCAAAACTTACTGTTTATAGATAATACTGTATTACAACCAAAAAGAGTTATAAATTGATGTTCATTATGGTTTAGTGTTGAATTACCAAGATTAAAGTTTACATATCCAGTAACTTTTGGCTGATATGTATTTTGGGAAATTGATTTAGAATTAAAAAAGAATATGAAAATACTAAATATTATGAATTTAATTGATAGTTGCATTTTTTCTTAGATTTGATTAATAAAAAAATATAATCTCAAAATTGAATTCAATTTTTTATTAAATGTTATTATTAGCTGTGTTTAAGTAGCTAATTTATAAACTTTTGAGAAGGAAAATCTAAGTATAAACCCTTGTTTTTAAAAACAAAAAACCATCTCAAATAGAGATGGTTAAAATATTTATTTATGTTAATATCTGCTACATATAATCTTCAATCGGGTTACAAGAACAAATTAAGTTTCTGTCTCCAAAAGCATCATCTACTCTTCTAACAGAAGGCCAGAATTTATTATCAGCAGTTAACATTTCTTGTGTATTAGGTGCGTTTTTTAAAGCGTTATTTTCGTTTTCTTTAGTTACTTCAGAAATTTCTTATCTAATAGAAATCATCGCATCACAAAAACGATCTAATTCTGCAATGCTTTCAGATTCTGTAGGTTCAATCATCATTGGTTCCAGCGACAGGAAAAAAAATGACTGCAGCCAGGGGAATTGGATCTATTACAGGTATAACAGCAAGCCAAGTTTTAGACCAAGAAATTGTAAGTTTGGAAGAGGTTAATGATTTTTTTGTTGAACTATATTAATTAACTTTTTGTCCTTTTTTATTAATATAATAGACATCAGGTTTATAAAAACTACCGTTGTTTACCTGAGCTTTACCGTTTACAAAAGAAGTACCTGTATAATACTTGAAAGGGATTATCGTTTTTCCTTTTGTGTTAATATATCCAACTTTTCTTCTTATCAAATTCACTTTTCCAACGACAGCAATACCTTCAGAAAAATCGCTGCATTCCCCAAATTTTTCTTCTACAATTTTTTCCCCCTCTTCATTAATATATCCGCATTTGACAAAAGTACCTTTACTTTTATCAGTGAAAATAGCTAAACCATCATGAAACAATCCTAATCTTTTTAAGCTTACAGTAATTTTTATTTCTCCTCTTTTAGTAATAAAACCAAATCTAGCATCTTTTTTCACTCTATACCCATTACCAGATTTTAAAACTTCTTCATAATTTTTACTCAAAATATCTTCTAAGTCTTTAATCGAAGTAGCATTTTTTAACTCACTTTTAATTTTATTGGTTTTATCTTCATTGTTTATTTTATTTCCTTCTTTATCAATATAAAATGTTTCATTGTTTTCCTCTACTAAAGCTTTTCCATCAACAAACTCACCCGCTTTTGTATATTTTATTTTAGCAATTGTTTTACCTGTATAATCTATATATCCATATTTTACATAACTACCAAAAACTGCTCTAAATGCAGAAGTAGTTTCTACAATTGCAATTCCATTTTTAAAAACAGGTTTATTATGAAATTTTAATTTTGATGTAATTTCTCCTTTTTCATTAATTATTGCATAATAATTGTCATTTTTTACAGTAGCATACCCATTTTTAAAATTAGAAGCTTTTGCAAGGTTGTAGTCTTGTTTGTTTAATCTTTGTCCTTCTCTATTTATATAATAAGTTTTGTTACTTCCTCCACCCATAAAAGAATCATTTGTTGCATATTTTGTTACTCTTGCACTTCCATTTTTAAAAGGTTCTCCAGTATCAAACTTTTCTGAAACAATAATTTTATTGGTTTTGTCAATATAGTAAGCTTTATACTTTGCGTCTTTTAATAAATTTCCACCTAAAATCCATTTTTCATCTTTTATTGTTTCTTTTACAAAAGCCAATCCTTCCGAAAATTTACCTACTTTGTTGTATTTGAAAGGAATTATTATATTTTCTTTTACATCAATAAATCCCCATTTTTGAGTGTTTGAATTCTTTACAGCTGCTAATCCTTCAGAAAATAGACCTATGTCATTATATTTAAATGGTATTATCACTTCTTGTTTTGTATTTATAAAGCCATACTTTAAATTTTGATTTGAAGAGTTAATAAAAGAATTTAAGAATTTATTATTTGTATTTTTTACTTTAGATTTTTTTACATTTTTTACAGGAATACCTACCTTTAACAAACCGTTGTTAAAATTTTTTTCGTCTATATTGTTTCTATTACTAGAGATTGATAAACCTTCTTTTAAAATAAAAACTCTTTCACCTTTAGAATTTGCAAAAATAAATTTATTGTTTACTTTAATTCCCATTAAGTTACTATGCTTTTCCCAATTAAAATTAGGTTGACTTTTAACGGTATTTAAAATAGCTAATCTTTCTGCTTCTATATAATTTGCAATTGCATCTAAAGATTTTTTATAAGCATCGTTTATTTTATTGTTGTTTTTATCTAATTCATGTGCTTTTTTTAGTATGGCTGCATTTTCATATAACCCCAACTTTTTTATTAATGTTTTTTCATAAAGCCAAATTGCATTTTTAGGTTCTGCTTCAATAGCTAAATCTAAAAATGTTTCTGCTTTTGCATTCATAAACCCAATGTCACTTTTTGCTTTTCTTTTGTAGGTATGATAATATTCTTCACCAGAAGGGTTTCTATTTTTTTGAATAGAAATTTCTCTAGGTTTATTACAATCATCATCACCTTGCATAGCATAATATGCATCTTCTAAAAGGCAATTGTAGTACTTGTATTGAGCAAGATAATATTCTTGATTTTTATTGCTAATAGCGTAAGTAGCTAGTTCTTTATATTTATCTTTTAGAGGTGTAATTTTACTTTTAAATTTTGTAACTAATTTATTTATTTTTGATTTTTTCTCAGCTTCTAATCTTTCTTTAGCTTCTCTTTTTTGTTTTTCTATTTTCTTTTTAGCTAATGCTGATGTTAAGATTGTTGCTCCACCAAAAACAGCTAACTCAGTTTCGTTTTTGGCACCACCTATTAGTTTAGCTCCTTTTTGTACTATTTGGTTTAAAGTTTCTGTAGATTTTTTATTATAAAGTGAATTAATTTCACTGTTTTTTCTTCTACTCTCTGAAATTATAGAAGTTAAAGATGTGGATCTAATGCTTGTTAAAGAACTAACTCTAGAGTTAAAAGCTCTTTGTTTAATCATATCATTATTGATTTGGGTAAAAGTATTTGTTAAATCATTTTCAAGTTTTCTAAAACCATCTTCCATGATTTTGGTCTTCTTTTTTTGATTTTCTATAAATGCCATTCCTTCATCATATCTCTTTTTTTCTCTTTTATTTTTTATAATTTCTTTTTCTCTAGACTCACGTTGTCTTTTTTGGTAAATAGATTCTTTTGAAGTTGTATTTATAGTTTTTTTATTATTATAAGTAACATTTTTTTCACTTAAAGTGTTTGATTTTTTAGTATTAGATTCTATCTTTTTCTCTTTTATTTCATCTTTAACTTTTTGTTGTTTCTTTTCTCTAGATTGTTTTTTCATTTCATCAACTATTGAACCAATAAAAGAAACTCCTAATTTTGAAACTGTGGCAGAATTCATGTTGATTTTAATATCATTGCATGTTACATCTTCTCCAAAAACTTGAAATATTTTATTTCTGGTTGATGAAGGTAAATCATAAGTGTCTAATGCTCCATCAGAAACCCAGCCTTTTTTAAATGAATAAGAGATAGATGTTCTTCCTTTACTAACAATTACACTTCCAGTTAAATCTGCTTGTAATTTTTTTGATACAGGAAAGCTCATATTGTTTAAATATGAAGAAGCCTTTTTGCCATTATAATATACTTCTGTTATTTGAAAATTAGAAAAACCGACTTTTAAAGATGTTGGGCTATTTCCATAACCAGCATCTAGCATTTGATACTTTACTGTTACACTATAATCATATTTTGAGCCATTATATATATCGCTAGAATTAACTATATATGTTTTGATATTTGTTTGAGAAAAAGTAGAATTGAATATAAAAAATGTTAGTATTAATAGTAAGAACTTAGTTTTCATTTTGGTTTGTTTATAATTGTTTAAAAGAAATTTTTAAAAATATAAACTTTCTTTATTTTAGACAATACCTATCTTTAAGTAAAAATTAATATTACTAAAAACAAAAAACCATCTCTATTTGAGATGGTTTAAAATATTTATTTATGTCAATATCTGCTACATATAATCTTCAATAGGATTACAAGAACAATTTAAGTTTCTGTCTCCAAAAGCATCATCAACTCTTCTAACAGAAGGCCAAAATTTATTATCAGCAATATATGCTAACGGAAATGCAGCTTGTTTTCTTGTGTAAGGTAAAGTCCATTCATCTGCAGTTAACATTTCTTGTGTGTGAGGTGCGTTTTTTAATGGATTATTAGCATCCTCTTTAGTTACATTTTTAATTTCTTCACGAATAGAAATCATGGCGTCACAAAAACGGTCTAATTCTGCAATAGATTCAGACTCTGTAGGTTCTATCATCATTGTTCCTCCTACAGGAAAAGAAACTGTTGGAGCATGAAAACCATAATCCATTAAACGTTTTGCAATGTCTACAACCTCAATTCCGTTTTGTTTAAAATCTCTACAATCAATAATCATTTCGTGTGCAGCTCTGTTCATTTCACCTGTGTATAAAGTGTTGTAATGTCCGTGCAAACGTTCTTTAATATAATTGGCATTTAAAATGGCATTTTTTGTAGAATCTGTCAATCCTTTTGCGCCTAACATTGTTATATATCCATAGGAAATTAAACACACTAAAGAAGAACCCCAAGGAGCAGCAGAAATTGCTGTAATTGCATTTTCTCCTCCAGTGGCAACTACAGGATTTGTTGGTAAAAACGGAACTAATTGTGGAGCAACACAAATAGGCCCAACTCCAGGACCACCTCCACCATGAGGAATTGCAAATGTTTTGTGTAAGTTTAAGTGACAAACATCTGCACCAATTGTTGCAGGATTTGTTAAACCAACTTGTGCATTCATATTGGCACCATCCATATAAACTTGCCCGCCGTTATTATGAATAATTTGCGTAACTTCTTTAATGGCTTTTTCATAAACTCCATGCGTAGAAGGATATGTTACCATTAAAGCAGCTAAATTATCTTTGTGTAATTCTGCTTTTTCTCGTAAATGATTTACATCAATATTACCTTTTTCATCTGTTTTGGTAACTACAACTTTCATACCTGCCATAACAGCAGAAGCAGGATTTGTACCATGTGCAGAAGCTGGAATTAAACAGATGTTTCTATGTGAATCTCCGTTTGATTGATGATAAGCTCTTATGGTCATTAAACCAGCAAATTCACCTTGTGCGCCAGAATTTGGTTGTAAAGAAGTACTAGCAAAACCTGTAATAATATTTAATTGATGTTCTAGTTTTTTTAAAACTTCTTGATAACCTTCAGCTTGATTTAAAGGCACAAAAGGGTGAATATTTCCCCATTGTGGATTGCTTAAAGGCAACATTTCTGAGGCAGCATTTAGTTTCATCGTACAAGATCCTAAAGAAATCATAGAATGATTTAAAGCTAAATCTTTACGTTCTAATTTTTTAATGTAACGCATCATATCAGTTTCTGATTGATACATATTAAAAACCTCGTTTTCTAAAAATGGTGTATTCCTTATAACGCTATCAGAAATAACTTCAAAATCAGCATTAAAAGATGTTTGTGTTAAAATTTGATGAAATTCGTCAATATTTTCAGCTTCAGAAGCAACAGGTTTCTTTTTTAATTGTCCAAAAATGGTAAACAATTTCATTAAATCTTTTTGAGTAGTTGCCTCATTTATAGAGATAGAAATATGTTTGTCATCTACATAATTAAAGTTCACTTTAAAAGATTCTGCAACAGACTTTAATTTAATACAATCTATTTCAACCAATAAAGTGTCAAAATAAGAAGTGTTTAATTGATTAAAACCAGCTTTTTCTAAATAATTTGCAACTAATTTTGTTTTATTATGTACAGAATCAGCAATAAATTGCAAACCACTTTTTCCATGATAAACAGCATACATTCCTGCCATAACAGCTAATAAAACTTGTGCAGTACAAATATTAGATGTCGCTTTTTCACGTTTAATGTGTTGCTCTCTGGTTTGTAAAGCCATACGCAAAGCTCGTTTTCCATTTCTATCTTTGGTAACACCAATAATACGACCAGGAATACTTCTTTTGTATTTTTCTTTAGTTGCAAAATATCCTGCATGAGGTCCTCCATAACCTAAAGGAATTCCAAAACGCTGTGTAGTTCCTACAACAACATCAACTCCAAATTCTGCTGGAGCTTTTAATTTTACTAATGATAAAATATCAGCAGCAACAGCAACTTTTATGTTGTTTTCATTTGCTTTGGATACAAAATCTGAATAATCATAAACTTGTCCATGTTTTCCAGGATATTGTAAAATTGCTCCGAAAAAACTATCAGAAAAATCAAATTCTTCATGGTTTCCAATGACTAATTCAATTCCAATAGGAATAGAACGTGTTTGTAAAACAGATAAAGTTTGAGGCAGAATTTCTTCAGAAACAAAAAACTTATGTACGTTTGCTTTTTTCTGAGCTCTTTCTCTAACATCATATAATAATGCCATTGCTTCAGCAGCAGCAGTACTTTCATCTAGCAAAGAAGCATTTGCCAACTCCATTCCAGTTAAATCACAAATCATTGTTTGAAAATTTAACAAAGCTTCTAATCTACCTTGGGCTATTTCTGCTTGATAAGGTGTGTAGGCTGTATACCAACCTGGGTTTTCTAAAATATTACGTTGAATTACACTCGGTACAATTGCTTCATGATATCCTAAACCAATGTAACTTTTAAAAACTTTATTTTTTTCAGATAGTTTTTTAATATGCGCTAAATATTCATATTCACTCATAGCTGGCGCTAAATCTAACGCTGTTTCTAAACGAATATCATCAGGAACAGTTTCGTAAATCAATTGATCTAAGCTATCAACTTTTATAGTCGATAACATTTTTTCTTGTTCCTTTTTATTAGGACCAATATGTCTGTTTTGAAACAAATTTGTATTCATTACCTCAAGTTTTGTTTATGCATACTTCAACCGATTTAGATATTTGTTGTAAATACATAAAAAAGATTGAGTTTTTCTGCAACAAAAATAGGGATTTTACAAGGTTTTAAGTTTATGTAAAACTGATAAAAAATGGTTAATTATTAACCAAATTAAAATGTTATTAACATAAAAGCTACTTTTGTAAAATGAGATTCTTAAAATTAATATTTAACTTTTATTTAAATGCAAGTATTCATGTTGCTTTCTCTGTATTTGCATTTTTAAGAATTACAGAAATTTATTTTGAGCTTCCTTATAATGAAAATCTTAATTGGTTTATTTTTTTTGGAACAATTACGGGTTATAACTTTGTAAAATATGCAGGTGTTGCAAAATTGCATCACAGAAGTTTGACCAAAGATTTAAAAATTATTCAAATATTTTCTTTTTGCTGCTTTTTAGCATTGTGTTATTTTATATTTCAAATTTCATTAATCGCACTCTTTTTAAGCATTCCTTTTTGTTTATTAACTATATTATATGCAGTTCCTTTTTTAAGTGGGTTTGATAAGAATTTAAGAGAAGTTAGTTATTTAAAAATAATAGTAGTAGCATTAGTTTGGGCTGGTTTTACAGTGTTAATTCCTTTGGTTGATGCAGGCAAAGAAATCAACTTAAATATAGTTATGTTTTTAATTCAAAGGCTTTTAATTGTAGTAATTTTAATACTTCCTTTTGATATAAGAGATGTAATGTATGATGCTATTTCACTACAAACAATTCCGAAGAAAATAGGCATGGAAAAAACGAAAAAACTAGGATTAATGTTGTTAGTTTTTTCATTGGTTTTAGAGTATTTGATTTCTTCTTTAGATTTTGTGAAAACTCCATATATGATTTTCTTTTTTCTGTTGATTATTTTCCTAATGAGAGCAAAAACAGACCAATCTAAATACTATAGTTCTTTTTGGGTAGAAGCATTACCAATTGTTTGGTGGCTACTTCTTTTAGGATTCCATAATTTTTGAGGATTAAAAATAGGTATCTTATAAATAATTTTGATTTATTAGAATAAATAAGGCAGATATCATAAAACTGTAAAATAGCTTCTTATTTTCCTACTATATTTGTAGATTTACTCACTTAAATTCAACCAAGATTCTTAAGTAATGAGTACCACAAAAAGAAGTTATGTTTTCGATTTTGACAGCACCTTAACAAAGGTAGAAGCATTAGATGTTTTAGCGGAAATTACGCTTGAAGATAATCCTAAGAAAGAACAAATTATTCAAGAAATAATTGATATTACAAATTTAGGAATTGATGGCGAAATATCCTTCACACAATCATTAGAAAGAAGAATTAAACTATTAAAAGCAAATAAAGCAGATTTATCTGGTTTAGTAGCAGCTTTAAAAAAGCAAGTATCAAAATCCATAGAAAGCAATAAAGAGTTTTTCGAAAACTTTGCAGATGATATTTATGTGATTTCTTGTGGTTTTAAAGAATTTATAGATCCTATTGTAAAAGAATACAATATACCTTCAGAAAGAGTGTATGCAAATACTTTTGAGTTTGCAAATGATGGTGAAATTGTTGGCTTCGATGCTAACAATCCACTTTCTCAACACAATGGAAAAATAAAGTGTTTAAAAGACATGAATCTTGAAGGAGAAATACAAGTTATTGGTGATGGGTACAGCGATTATGTAACTAGAGAAGCTGGTGTAGCAGATAGGTTTTTTGCGTATACAGAAAATGTTTCTAGAGTAAAAACAACGGAAAACGCAGACCATATTGCCCCAAGTTTAGATGAATTTTTATACGTTAACGATTTGCCAAGAAATATATCATACCCAAAGAACAGAATTAAAATATTATTATTAGAAAACGTACATTCAGACGCTTTTACTAAGTTGTCTGCAGATGGTTTTTCTGTAGAAACAGTATCTAAAAGCTTGTCTGAAGACGAATTGATAGAAAAAATAAAAGATGTACACGTTTTAGGAATCCGTTCTAAAACACAAGTAACTCAAAAAGTTGTAGATGCTGCAGAAAAATTGATGGTGGTTAGTGCATTTTGTATTGGTACCAAGCAAATTAATTTAGACGCATGTAAAGAAAAAGGAATCGTTGTTTTTAACGCGCCTTATAGCAATACACGTTCTGTTGTTGAGCTAGCAATTGGAGAAATCATTATGTTAATGCGTTCTGTATTTCAAAGAAGTACAGAAATTCATAATGGTGAATGGAATAAAACAGCACAAGGTTCTAGGGAAGTTCGTGGTAAAAAATTAGGTATTGTTGGTTATGGAAACATAGGTAAACAATTATCTGTTTTAGCAGAAGCTTTAGGAATGGATGTTTATTATTACGATGTTGAAGATAAATTAGCTTTAGGTAACGCAACTAAAATAAGTTCATTAGAAGAATTATTGTCAATTTCAGACGCTGTAAGTTTACATGTAGATGATAATGCAGCTAACAAGAATTTCTTTGGAGAAAAAGAGATTTCTCAGATGAAAGATGGAGCAGTATTAGTTAATTTAGCAAGAGGTTTTGTAGTTGATATTCCTGCTTTAGTAGCCGCATTAAAAAGTGAAAAATTAGCAGGAGCTGCAATCGATGTTTATCCATCAGAGCCAAGAAAAAATGGAGAATTTTATACAGAATTAAAAGGATTACCAAATGTAATTTTAACACCTCATGTTGGTGGTAGTACAGAAGAAGCACAAAGAGATATTGCAGATTTTGTACCAAGTAAAATTATGGCATATATCAATTCTGGGAATACAGTTGATGCTGTAAATTTTCCAAATATTCGTTTACCAAGACAAACAAATGCACACCGTTTTTTACATATTCATAAAAACGTTCCTGGTGTTATGGCTAAAATCAACGAGATATTAGCAAAATACGATTTAAACATCACAGGTCAATATTTATCTACAGATCCAAAAGTTGGATATGTAATTACAGATTTAGATAAAGAATATAACAAAGAGGTTTTAGACGCTTTAAGAGCAATTGAAGGAACAATTAAATTTAGAGTTCTATATTAATCTTCTTTTTAGAATATAAGAACACCCTTCAGGTTTATAATCTGAAGGGTGTTTTTTTTTGAAGCTATTTCCTGCTTTCACTACTCGCTTTTTTCGTACCTCAAAAGAGCTCAAGCAAATCGTTCAATCAGGGCTAAACTTATTTACTAACATTTTGTTATTTCGAGGAACGAGGTAATTAATTTATTAAAGTTTAATCTTCTCTTTCAAATCAATAATCAATTTGTCTTCAACGTTCAAATAACGTTTGCTACCCAAATACCTGTTTTTATTAAATTCATCATAGTTTGGTTGACTTGAATCCATAGAGCTTAAATGAACGTTTCCAGAAGCATGAATAAATTCCATTTTGTTATTTCCCAGCCAAATTCCAACATGAGTTACTCTTTGTCTTTTCTTTTTTGTAGCTTTTCTTCCAAAAAATAGTAAATCACCTTTTTCTAAACCTTCAAAATTTAAATTTGTATCAACTGTTTCACCAGCATTTATTTGCTGAGAAGCATCTCTAGGAATTACAAAACCATTCATTAAATATACCATTTTTGTAAAACCACTGCAGTCAATTCCTTTGCTAGAAGTTCCTCCCCATAAATAAGGAAAACCAATCATGGTTCTAGCAACTGTTTCAATGTTTTCTTGAGAAATAGTTAAATTTTTAATCCAAGAACTGTAAATAACTCCTTCACTTTTCTTAATAAAACCAGTTCTATTATCAGGGTATTTTACTTCATAGAACTGATTGTCTTCAGATACATAATGCAACAATCCACCTAACGTAATATCAGAAATAATTTTAGAATTCACGCTTTTGTCAACATAAACATAACCGAAATTTTGAGTAAAAATTACTTTTCTTGATTGATTCCAAACATCAAATTCGTTTTCATTCATTCTTGTAATTCCACCTTTGTCAACCCAAGAAATATAATTATCAGGAGTTTGAATTCTGTAGAAATCACCTTTTTTATCCAACACTTTTAAAGACATTCCTAACAAACCTTGCGTTCCTAATTCAGCCGAATGTTTTGGTTGAGAACGAATGTTGATTACTGAATTTCTTGCAACAGCATATTTTAAGTCACCAACTTTAACATCAGGCAAAACACGAACATTATTACTAAATTCTAAATTTCTATTTTTCAAACTATCTAAAAGTATAGAAAATGCTTTTTTACTAGTTATTTCTCCTTCTAAAATAAGTTGATTGTCAGTTAATTCAAAATTAATATCAAACAATTCTACACGTTTGTCAGGAGCATATTTAGCTTTAATTTCTGAATGAATATTTTGAAGTTCACGAATTATTTTTGTGTCGTTTTTACAAGACATAAAAAACATTAAAAATATCAGTGTAAAAAGTTTTAAGAATTTCATTAATAAAATATTTTCAGCTAAAGTACAAAAAATCAAAACTCAAAAAATTGAATTCTCAAAAGGATTGTTTTATATTTGAAGTAAATCATTTTTTACTAGATGCATTATCAAAATTCGTTAGCATTTGCTAAACAGCAAGATAAAGAGGATAAATTTTCTCATTTACGAAATCGATTTCATATTCCAAAAGATAAAAATGGAAAGGATTGGTTGTATTTTACAGGAAACTCTTTGGGATTACAACCAAAATCTACCAAAGAATATATCAATCAAGAATTAGAAGATTGGGCAAATTTAGGTGTAGAAGGTCATTTTGAAGCTAAAAATCCGTGGTTAAATTACCATGAAATATTAACAGATAAAATGGCAAAAGTAGTTGGTGCAAAACCAATTGAAGTTGTGGTGATGAATACACTTACCACTAACTTACATTTATTAATGGTGTCTTTTTACAGACCCACAAAAACAAAATATAAAATTGTAATAGAAAGTGATGCTTTTCCTTCAGATAGATATGCAGTACAATCGCAATTGAAGTTTCATGGTTTTGATGACAAAGGATTGATCGAATGGAAACCAAGAAAAGGAGAGGAATTATTAAATATTGAAGATTTAGAAAAAATCATTGCTGACCAAGGAGATGAAATTGCATTATTATTAATTGGTGGCGTAAATTATTACACAGGTCAGTTTTTAGATTTAAAAAGAATTGCAGAAATTGGACATTCAAAAGATTGTGTTGTTGGTATTGATTTAGCTCATGGAGCAGGAAATATTCAGCCGAATTTACACGATTCAAATGTAGATTTTGCAGCTTGGTGTACCTACAAATATTTAAATTCAGGTCCAGGAAGTTTAGCAGGATTATTTGTCCATGAAAAACATTCAAAAAATAAAGACTTACCACGTTTTTCAGGTTGGTGGAATCATAATAAAGAAACACGTTTTAATATGCGAATGCCTTTTGATGTAATGGAAGGAGCAGAAGGTTGGCAATTATCAAATCCGCCAATATTATCTATGGCAGCCATAAAAGCGTCATTAGAAATGTTTGATGAAGTTGGTATGGATGCATTAAGAGAGAAATCTGAAAAATTAACAAGTTATTTCGAGTTTTTAATCAATGAAATTGGTTCAAGTGATATTAAAATTATCACACCAAAAAACCCAAAAGAAAGAGGTTGTCAATTATCTATTCAAGTAAAAAATGCAGATAAAAGTTTGCATAAAAAATTAACTGAAAACAATATTATTACAGATTGGAGAGAGCCAGATGTTATACGTTGTGCGCCAACACCAATGTATAATACTTTTGAAGATGTTTACAGAATGGTTTCAATTTTGAAAAAAATGTTGTAGATTATTTACTAATAAAATGAATATGATTGCAAATTTAATTGATCAAATAAATAATGAGAATCTTTGGGAAAAAGAGATACAATTAGAGCGTAATGAGTATTTAAAAATAAAAGGTAGTATTGATACTAACCTATATTTAGTTGTAAACGGAAGTTTAAGAATATTTGTAATTGATGAGTACGAAGAACATACAATTAGGTTTGGTTATCAAAATAATTTAATTGCTTCATTAGATTCATTTTTAAATGAGCAGCCTTCAGATTTTTATATTCAAGCACTAAAAAAAACAAAAGTAAAATCGATTTCTAAGAAAAAGTTTATTTCTTTTATTGAATCATCCTTAGAAAATAAAAAAATATGGTTAGCTATTTTAGAAAACTTTGTTTTGCAGCAAATGGAAAGAGAAAGAGATATTTTAACATCTTCTCCTATAGAAAGGTATCATAGAGTTTTAAAGAGAAGTCCACAATTATTTCAAGAAATACCAAATAAATATATTGCTTCGTATTTAAGAATGACACCTGAGACACTTTCTAGAATAAAAAAATCTTAATTTCAATCAATGTTTTTAAAAGTTTATCTGCAGAGTTTTGCAATAAAACAAATACAATGGCTGTAGCAACTGAAAAATTAATTCAAAATTTATTAGAAATTACCCGTAAGAATTTAAATAGTGTAGAACAATTAAAAATGCAATCTATAGATTTTCTTAATTGGAAACATAATTCGGAAAGTTGGAGTATATTAGAATGCATAGAGCATTTAAATAGATATGGTGATTTTTATATTCCAGAAATAACAAACAAAATAAAAACATCTAAATATAAGAGTTCTAAAACTTTTAAAAGTAATTGGTTAGGTAATTATTTTAGCAAATCAGTTTCATATAATGAAGATTTAAACAAAATGAAAACGTTTAAATCTATGAATCCTTTAAATTCAGAATTAGATTTTAAAACTCTCGAAAAATTTATAAACCAACAATATCAAATAATAGAACTTTTAGATAAGTCTAAAAATGTTAATTTAGACAAAACTAAAACAGCTATTTCAATCTCAAAATTGATTAAATTAAGATTAGGAGATACATTTAGAGTCCTAATATATCATAATGAAAGACATATAAAACAAGCAGAAAAAACACTAGAAAAAGCTAGAAAGTAATTAATGATTAATTCTGTATGTATTTAGAAAATCTACAAGATTTTCTTTAGGTTCGTTTTCTTTTACTAAATTAGTTCTATCGAATTCTACTTACAAAAAATGATAAGTTGATGGAGAAATTAAATTTTGCCTTGTCGTAGAAATAAATTGAAAAAGAAAAATGAACAAAAATGATAAAATAGTAATTATAGGAGCAGGTTTATGTGGTTCTTTACTCGCTTTAAGACTTGCTCAAAGAGGTTTTAAGGTAGAAATGTATGAAAGTAGACCAGATCTTAGAAAAGTAGATATTTCTGCAGGAAGAAGTATAAATTTAGCATTATCAGATAGAGGTTTTAAAGCATTACGTTTGTGTGGAGTAGAAGAACAAGCCAAAGAAATCTGTATTCCAATGTTTGGTAGATTAATTCATGATAGAAAAGGAAATGAGTTTTCATCAAATTATTCTGGGAGAGAAAATGAATACATCAACTCAATTTCAAGAGGAGATTTAAACGCACTTTTATTAACGGAAGCAGAAAAGCACAAAAATGTAAACATTCATTTTAATAAAAAGTGTAAAAAAGTTGATATCGAAAATTCAATTGTACACTTTAAAGATTACAAAACCAAAGAAGAATTTTCTATAAAATCAGCTGTTGTTTTTGGAACTGATGGCGCAGGTTCTTCTTTAAGAAAAAGCTATTATTTAGAAAAAAAGTTCTTGTTTAGTTATTCTCAAAATTATTTAAATCACGGTTATAAAGAGTTAGAAATCCCAGCAAACAAGGAAGGGAAACATAAAATAAGTAACCAACATTTACACATTTGGCCTCGTGGAGATTTTATGTTGATCGCCTTACCAAATTTAGATGGTAGTTTTACTGTAACACTGTTTTTAAGTTATAATGAAGGTGAATTTAATTTCGAAAATTTAACTTCCGAAGAAAAAATAACACAGTTTTTTGAGCAAGAGTTTCCAGATGCTTTAGCATTGATTCCTAATATAAAAGAAGAATTTATAAACAACCCAACTGGCGCTTTAGGAACCGTAAAATGTTCGCCTTGGTTTTATCAGAATAACACCTTATTAATGGGAGATTCTGCACATGCAATTGTGCCTTTTTACGGACAAGGAATGAATGCTTCTTTTGAAGATGTTACTGTTTTTGATGAAATTCTCTGTCATTTCGAGGGCAGTCGAGAAATCTTTGATTGGCAAACCGTTTTTAAAGCGTATCAAAAAGCAAGAAAACAAGACACGGATGCTATTGCAGATTTAGCGATTGATAACTTTCATGAAATGAGAGATCATGTTGCAAATCCTATTTTTAAAGAAAAAAGAAAGTTAGAAATGAGTTTAGAAAAAACGTTTCCAACTGAGTATTTTTCTAAATATTCTATGGTAACTTTCAATTCAACAATTGGTTATCATGAAGCGCTCAAAAAAGGAAGAGCACAAGACAAAGCATTGTTAAATTTAATTGCAGATGATAAAGTACACACAGATTTAAATATGGCAAAAGAGGAATTGAAAATCATTTTAGATAAAGTGAAAATAGAAACAGAAGAGATTTTAAGAGAAGATGAAATTGCAGGATTGTAAGCAAAGCGAAATTCTGAATTAATTTAAGAATCATATTATTTGAAACTATTTCCTGCTTTACGCACTCGCTTTTTTGTGAAAAATAAAAAGAGCTCAAACAAATGCTTCAAATGCATAGCATTCAACGACTCAATAAAATAGAAAAGCGGAGTTAATCAGGGCTAAACCAATTAATAAAAACTATTAATTAGAAGAAATAAATAGAACGTTTATAAAGTAAATGAAAACATACATCATTTTATTACGCGGAATTAATGTCTCTGGAAAAAATAAAATTCCAATGGCAGAACTACGTAATTTATTAAACGATTTAGGTTTTCAAAATGTACAAACTTATATCCAAAGTGGAAATATTATTTTAGAATCTGAAAAATCAAAATCAGTAATTTGTCAAGAAATAAAAGAAGCTATAAAAGGTAAATTTGGTTTCGAAGTTCCTGTATTGGCAAGAACAATTCCTGAATGGAAAAAAGCAATTGCTAATTATCCTTTTCCAATAGATAATACAAAAATAGTGGCGTTTGTTTTTTTAAACAGAAAAATATATGAAACAAAAATAAACGTAAAAGGGATTCATAACGATGAATATTTAATCGATAATGATATGGTTTATATTTATTGTCCAACAGGTTTTGCTAAAACAAAACTTTCTAATAATTTGTTTGAAAGAAAATTGAATGTGACAGCAACAACTAGAAATTACAATACAACTTTAAAGTTATTAGAGTTGGCTATAAAGTAACTAAATGTCTCCTCGAGCGCAGTCGAGAGGTTTTTAAAAAGTATTAATATTAAATAGGTTTCGACTGAGCTCGACCAAAAAAAACAGCATGGAAAAAAAAGTAACACCAAGAGGCGCTTATCCACACGTAAAAGTTGTAGGAGATTTTATTTTTGTTTCAGGAACAAGTTCTAGAAGAGCAGATAATACCATTGCAGGAGTTGATATTGTTGATGAAATGGGAACAAAATTTCTAAATATAGAAACGCAAACTAGAGAAGTTTTACAGAATATTGATAAAAATTTACAAACAGTTGGTGCAACTATAAAAGATGTGGTTGATGTTTCTACGTTTTTAGTAAATATGAATGATTTTGCAGGTTATAATAAAGCTTATGCAGCGTTTTTTGACAAAGAAACAGGACCAACAAGAACAACAGTTGCAGTGCATCAATTACCACATCCAGATTTGGTTGTAGAGATTAAGGTTACTGCTTATAAAAAGAAATAATCATTAACGAACGAATGTCTCCTCGAGCGCAGTCGAGAGGTTTATTTATGAAAACGTATTTTGTTTATATTTTAAAATGCTCAGATGATTTATTATATACAGGAATCACAAATAATATAGAAAGAAGAAGATTTGAAGAACATCAAAAAGGATTAAATAAGAGTTGTTTTACTTTTAAGCGAAGACCTTTAGAATTAATCTTTAACCAAGTTTTTAATGATGTTGAGCAAGTAATTTATTTTGAAAAGAAAATAAAAAAATGGAGTTCAAAGAAAAAGTTATCTTTAGTAAACGATGATTTTGATATGTTAGAAATTTTGTCAGAATGTAGAAATGCTACACATCATAAATATAATTCTGATAATTGAAGAGTTCTCGACTGCGCTCGAACAGACATTTAGTTTTAATAAAATAGTATGAACATAAAAAACTACATAAACGGAATATTTATAAATCCAACTGAAGGAAATTATATCGATAATTACAATCCATCAAATGGAGAAGTATATAGTCAGATTCCTAACTCTACCAAAGAAGATGTAGAAAAAGCTTATGAAGCTGCAGAAAAAGCATTTCCAAGTTGGTCTAATACAGCATTAGTAGCAAGAAGTAAAATCTTGTTTAAAATAGCAGAATTGATAAAAGGAAAATTACACTTTTTAGCAGAAGCAGAATCTAAAGACAATGGAAAACCAATTAGTTTAGCAAAAGCAATAGATATTCCAAGAGCAGCAGCTAACTTTCAGTTTTATGCAAATGCAATAACACAATTTTCATCAGAAGCACATGAAAGTATTGGGTTGAATGCTATGAATTTTACCTTGCGTCAACCCATAGGAGTTGTCGGTTGTATTTCTCCTTGGAATTTACCATTGTATTTATTCTCATGGAAAATTGCACCAGCAATTGCTGCAGGTAATTGTGTTGTTGCAAAACCTAGTGAAATAACACCAATGACAGCTTTCTTATTAGGAGAAATTTGCACAGAAGCAGGTTTGCCTAAAGGTGTTTTAAATATTGTTCATGGTTTAGGAACTACAACTGGGCAAGCAATTGTTGAGCATCCAAATATTAAAGCGATCTCTTTTACCGGAGGAACAAAAACAGGAGCTCATATTGCACGAGTTGCTGCGCCAATGTTTAAGAAACTCTCATTAGAATTAGGAGGGAAGAACCCAAACATCATTTTTGCAGATTGTGATTATGAAAAAATGTTAGAAACTACAGTGCGTTCTTCGTTTGCAAATCAAGGTCAGATCTGTTTATGCGGAAGTAGAATTTTTGTAGAAGAAAAAATCTATGATAAATTCAAAAAAGATTTTATAAAAAAAGTAAAGCAATTAAAAGTTGGTCATCCATCAAAACCCAATACAGATATTGGAGCATTAGTATCAAAAGAACATTTAGAAAAAATAGAAGCTTATGTTGAAATAGCAGAAAATGAAGGAGGAAGAATTTTATGTGGAGGTTTAGAAGTTACAATTCCTGGTTATGAAAACGGATATTATTTTCAGCCAACAATAATTGAAGTAACAGATAATTCTTGTAGGATAAATCAAGAAGAAGTTTTTGGACCAATTGTAACTATTATGCCGTTTAAAACTGACAAAGAAGCTTTGCAATTGGCAAACGATACAAAATACGGATTGTCATCAACATTATGGACAAATAATTTAAACAGAACTATGCAATTTTCTAAACAATTACATACAGGAATTGTTTGGGTAAATACATGGATGTTACGCGATTTAAGAACGCCTTTTGGCGGACAAAAAGCAAGTGGAATAGGAAGAGAAGGTGGTTTTGAAGCGCTGCGTTTTTTTACAGAACCCAAAAATATTTGTATTCAATATGAATAAAAAAATAAGAGAAAAAATTATACAAGTTTGTGATGATAAAATTGCAAAAAAAGGAAACAATGTAGGTCTGTCTTTTTATGCATTTTTCAAGAATAAAAATGATAATCCAACTTTATTAATGGAAGTTGCAAAATGGTGGATAGAAACTCATGAGTTAGATCATTTTGAAAAGGCTGTGAAGATTAAAAAAATGGTAGAGAATAATTAAAATTAAATGTTTCCTCGAGCGCAGTTGAGAGGTTGTTATGAAAACGTATTTTGTTTATATATTAAAATGTTCAGATAATTTACTTTATATAGGAATTACAAATAATATTGAAAGAAGATTTGAAGAACATTAAAAAGGATTAAATAAAAATTGTTTTACATTTAAAAGAAGACCTCTTGAATTAATTTTTCATCAAGTCTTTAACGATGTTGAACAAGTAATTTGTTTTGAAAAGAAAATTAAAAAATGGAGTTCAAAGAAAAAGTTAGCTTTAGCAAATGAAGATTTTGATATGTTAGAAATTTTATCAGAATGTAGAAATGCTACACATCATAAATATAATCCAGATAATTAATGAGGTCTCGACTGCGCTCGACCAGACATAAATAGTATAATAGAAAAATGGAACTAAATTTAAAAAACAAAAACGCTTTAGTTTGTGGAAGCACACAAGGAATAGGAAAAGCAACTGCAATTTTATTAGCAGAAGAAGGTGCAAATGTTACTATAATTGCTAGAAATGAAGAGAAGTTAAAAGCAGTTTTAGCAGAACTACCAAATAACAATCAATGCCATAGTTATTTGGTGGCAGATTTTTCGAAACCAAATGAACTAAAACAAGTTTTAGAAAAGTCAGATTTACAGTTTCATATATTGGTAAATAATACTGGAGGTCCTGCAGGAGGCCCAGTTTTTAAAGCAACAATAGAGGAGTTTGAAAGTGCCTTTACACAACATTTAAAATGTAATCATGTTTTAGTTCAAGCAGTTGTTCCTTTTATGAAAACACAATGTTTTGGTAGAATTGTTAATATAATTTCAACTTCTGTAAAACAACCTTTAGATGGTTTGGGTGTTTCCAACACCATTCGTGGAGCAGTTGCCAGTTGGTCTAAAACATTGGCAAATGAGTTAGGCGAATTCGGTATTACAGTAAATAATGTTTTGCCAGGAGCCACAGAAACAGAGCGTTTAAAGGAAATTATAAATAACAAAGCTCAAAAAACAGGTACGTCTTTTAATGAAGTTGCAGAAGCCATGAAAAATGCTTCTCCAGCAAAACGTTTTGCAAAACCAGAAGAAGTTGCTGCTGCAATTGTGTTTTTAACGAGTGAAAAAGCAAGTTATATAAACGGAATTAACGTTCCTGTTGATGGTGGAAGAACGAAAAGTTTGTAAATTTATACAGAATCTCGCGTTAGGGATTGAAGCGACATCCTTTTTATGTTAGTTCGAGTATTTTTCTTTTTTGAAAAATGTAACGAGAACAAAAAAAAAGATATAGCGAAAAGCCCGACCTTTAGGGAACGCCAAAAAGAAGAATAAAGAAAAGAGAAAAAAAGAGTAGAGCGAGTTATAATGAAATCTTATCTTTTTATTTCAATAATCTAAAAATATATAAAAATGAATTTAGTACAACCTTTAAATTTTAAAAAGTGGATTGATGAAAATCGTCATTTATTAAAACCACCAGTTGGAAACAAACAAGTTTGGGATAATGGAGAATATATTGTGATGGTTGTTGGTGGGCCAAATAACAGAAAAGATTATCATTATAATGAAACTCCTGAGTTTTTCTATCAAGTAGAAGGAGATATGGTTTTAAAAATCATTGATAATAGAGGGGAGATGATTGATGTAGAAATTAATGAAGGTGATATTTATTTATTACCAGCAAAAGTGCCACATTCTCCACAAAGAAAAGCAAATACAGTTGGTTTGGTTATAGAATATCCACGTTCTGAAGGAATGTTAGATGCTTTAGAATGGTATTGTGAAAACTGTGGAACACCTTTGTATAGAGAAGAATTTGCTTTAGATAATATTGAAACAGATATGCCAATTATTTTTGATAAATACTATTCGGATAAAAAGAAATGTACTTGTGATAATTGTGGAACTGTAATGGAAGCTCCAAAAAAAGCTGGCAGTTAACAGAAATATTAATCAGTACCTGAGTTGAGTTAAAGTTATTGCTTTGATTTTTTAATTTATAAATACTCAAAAATGAAACGTAAATTACGCATAAACGGACATTCACACTTATTGCCTTATCCAGAAGAAATCCCTCAATTTATGAAGGAAAAAGAAATTTTTTGGGTAGATGATGAGCGCAAGCACATGTTACAAAAAGGATGGAAACGTCCTGTAACAGATTCTAGTTTTTTCTTAGACGAGAAATTACTTTGGATGGAAAAAAACAAAATAGATCATGCTGTAGTATTGAATCTTTCTCAATTGTATGGTAATGGTTTGCGTTTAGAAGAAATGAAAAAAGCATTGCGTTTTCAGAATGATTTTAACGCAAAAGTACAAAGAGAGCATCCATCTAAATTTACTTGTGGGTTTGTTGTACATCCTGGTTTTATTTATGGTGCACTAGATGAAATTAAACGTTGTGTAGAAGAATTAGATTTAAAAGTTTTGTGTTTGCCAACTCATTTTATGGATTCTATTGGTCAGTGGAGATGTGTTTTTGATGAGGAAAATGACCGAATTTTTGAATTGGCTGATAAATATAAATTGGCAATTGAAATTCATCCTTATGATGGAGATAAAATGATAAAATTAGAAAATATCAATTGGCGTTTTCATTTAATTTGGATGCTAGCGCAATGTGGAGATGCGTATCATTTTTATACGTTAAACGGAATGCAAGAACGTTTCCCAAATATTAGAACGTGTTTTGCTCATGGAGGTCAATTAGCACAAATGAATTTAGGAAGAAGGATTCAAGGTTTTGATGGAAGACCCGATTTATTTGAAGGAAAAACACATCCAAGAAAAGCAGTTGGACATAAAAACATCTTTTTTGACACGTTGGTTCACGATACAGATTCGTTAAAATTGATGTTTAAAAGACAAGGTACAAATCAAGTTTTAATGGGGTTAGATGATCCTTATCCGTTAGGAGAAATGGAAAGTGATGCACAATCTTCTTATCCTGGTAAAATATTAGATTTAGCTGTAGAACAAAAGATTATTTCGGAAACTGAAAAAGAACAAATTTGGGAAGATAATGTGTTGCAATGGTTGTTTGGAGATGATGAAAAAGCAAAACAAGAATTGATTGATAAAATACTTTCTTATAGTTAACAGTTTACAGTTGCAGTTTTCAGTGAGCTATTTACTGGAAACTGCAACTGCTTACTGAGAACTATTTTTCACATTGTTTTAAAACTTCTTCTGCTCTTGATAATATGAATTTTGGATAAAATTCAATATCATTTTTTTCTTCTTTACTAAGTGCTATTGCACGTTTAATTTCTGCACAATAAGGTTTGGTAGATTTTCCAAAGAATTTTGCAGAACCGATATTCCATTCTGCATTTCCTAAAATTACTCTTGGGTTTTCTGGAGAAATTTGTAATGCTTTTGCATATAACATACTGTTTTTTCCTCCTAAAGTCATTCCATATTTTTGTCCGTCAAAAGCAATATAACCTAAGTTTAAGAAAGCTTGTGTAATAATGATTTCTGGATTGTTTTCTGAATTAGATTTTGCAGTATCTAAAAACTCTTGTGCTTTTGTTAGTTTAGCTTTTAGTACAGCTTCGTCTTTTAAACCAAAACTCCCTATTATTTCTACAGTTGCTGCATAATAAGCAGGTAACCATTTTGTTGGTTCAGCTTTTGAAATTCTCTCAAATAGTTGTGAAGCTTCTGTCATTTTTCCTTGTTCCCATAAACCAAATGCTTTTTGCATTCCTTTTTGGTATTTTGTTTGTGCAGAAAACCCTGTCGCAATGAAAATTGCGATAATAATTGTAAATTTTTTCATGATGTAAAAGTTTAGGTTGTTTTAAATTGATATTTAATAATTAAGTAAGCTGTAATTGTATTTGGAACCCAACATAACCAAGCAATTAATTTATACGCTGGTAACCCACCTAATAAAGGAGAAAGTAAGGGTAAGTATATTCTTAAAGTAACAGCAGAAAAACAAACTGCATAACTATATATCATTAACTTTTGATGTTTTATTACGTTTCCATTTTTAATGGTTGTAAAACCAAAAAATGTAGTTAAAAACCAAACTATTGCTAATGTCATAAATCCTGATTTGGCAATAATTCCTCCAGTTGCAAAGTAGCCCATGTAAAATCCTGAAAAACTACTTAATAAAGCAGAAATCACATAAATTTTCCCTACTTTTTTATGAAAGCTTATATTTTTTAGGCGTAATTTTTTATTGAATTGTAACCATCCTATTAATAGAGCAATTCCTCCAAAAATAATATGTGTATAAAACATTGTGTTCCAAAGATTGTTGTCTAAAAGTTCTTTTGATTTACTAGCTAATAATCCAAAGGTTCTATCCGGAACTACAAAGTAGATTATAGGGTATAAGCCAATTAAAAATGCACAGATTGAAATAAGATAATATGATACTTTTCTTAAGATCATTTTATTTTACGTTTATAGTTAAAACAGTGTCTTTTGTTACTTCAAATTTTGCGTCTTTATATTTTGGAGGTCCCATAAAACCTGTTGCGTCGTTAGACATTCCTGTTGGTTCTTTAGGGATTCCTATAAAATTAGTATCCATTTTTTTATTATCATTTACATCATGAAATGCAGAAACAGCATAAATTCCTGCAGGAATATCTTTTAAAGTTACTGTAGCTTTTTTGTTTTCAATTTTAACAATTGTTCCCTTAATTGGTTTTTTTAAGAAATGATCTTCTTTGTCATAAATTGCTACATATAAATTTCCTTTATCAGATTTCATTCCTTGAAATTCTAAAATAACAGTGTGTTTTTCTTGAGCAGGAATTGATAAAATTCCTGTAAAAATAAATGCTGTGATTAAAAGTATATTTTTCATAATGATTGTTTTTGATGATTCAAATATCTGATGTTTTTACGTGAAATACACAAGAATAATACCGAATTGTTGATTTCAATTACTGAACTGTTATAAGTGCATTAATTTGTTTAAAAACTTTTTTAGTTTCTAAAGTTAATGCTTCTAAATGACCATTTTCTGAAATAAAAAACTCTTTAGGTTCTAATGCATTTTTAAACACTATTTCTGATTGATTGAAGGGAATAGATTTGTCTTTTTTTCCATGAATAAATAATTTAGGTATATTTTTAATTTCTTTTATTTCTTCTTTTGATGGATATATATTAACTAAAGCATTTTCAATAAAAGTATGAGCTTCTTTTGGGGCATATAGTTTTGCAACATCTGCAAATGAAGCAAAACCACCGTCTAAAATTAATGCATCAACTTCATTTTGATGAAGTTTTGTAAATTGAGTTGCAATTTGACAACCTAAAGAAGCTCCATAAACTATTAATTTGGTGTTTTTTGTTGCTTTATTTTCTTTCATTTTATTAAAAACAATTTCTACGTCTTTAACAATATTCAAATGTGTTGGTTTTCCTGAAGACTTTCCATATCCTCTAAAGTCTACTGCATAAACTTGATATTCATTTTTCACTAAAGCTTCTATCATATACATATAAGTAGATATGTTTCCTCCAGCTCCATGAAAAAATAAAACGGTTGCTTTTGGAGATGTTTTTGGTTGAAAAAAAGCAGTATGTATAGAATCTTTTTCTACAGAAATAAAATTTTCTGAATATGAAATTTTTACTTCTTTCCATTCTTTTTTAGGAAAGTAAAATTTTTCATCTAATTGTGCATTTGTAAATTGAATAAAGGCTAGAAATATAAGAGTGATTTTTAATGTTTTCATTGTTTTGTGTTTATAAATTATAGATGTACTTTAATTTTGCTTTTAGATTTTGAAGAAGTTTAGCCCTGATTGAAGTGACATCCTTTTTTTGTTTTTTCAAAAAAAGATATAACGGAAAGCAGGAAATAGCTTCTAATAAAATTATAAATTATCTAACTGATTTGTTTTTTTGTTATCGCTAATTGTCCAGAAGAAACCTACAAAAAAGAAGCTGTCTGCATTTGGGATAATTGCTTGTCTATCGAATTTTTTATTTGGTTCTGCTGTGTTTTTATAATTATAACCAAAAACATTTTGAGTTCCTAAAACATTGTTTACAGAGAAATATAATATTTTTTGTTGATCGATTAAATACGCCCAATTTAAACTTAAAGAGTTGTAATTTTTTGTTTTATCATTTAGTATAGTCTCACCTTTTATAAAGCCAGCATCATTAGGATTTGTGTAATTTCTGCCAGATGCAAAATTATAACTAAAACCAATTTGACTTTTCCAATTTTCTACCCAATGTTTTGCAACCACAGACAAATTATGTTTAGAAGCAAAATTGGGTCTTGCTGAGGTTGGATAGTTTTTGTAATCTCTTTGGGTGTCTAAAAAGGAATATGAAACCCAATAATCTGTGTTTTTAATTTTACCATTTTGTCTCCAGAAAATATCGAAACCTTTTGCAAAACCACTTCCGTTATTATTAAAATTGCTATTGAAAATTGGTGTGTTATCATCGTATTTTACTAAGTCTTTGTAATTTTTATAATAAGCTTCTATTCTAAAAATTTGGCCTTGTTTTGTAGCCTGATAATTGGCAATTAAATGTGATGTGTTTTCAGCTTTAAAATCTTGACTGAATTTTAAATATTCGTTTTTAGGGTTCTGATAAAATTGACCATAAGCTAAAGAAAATTGTGCGTTTTTACTTGCTTTATAAGCTAAAGAAACTCTTGGCGAAATTGTAAACTCATTTAATAACTCTGAATATTCTGCTCGAATTCCGATTTTTGTAGCTAAGTTTTTAGAGAAGAAAATATCAGTTTCTGCAAAAGATGCAAAAATGTTATTGTTAAATCGATAGTTGAATTTTTGATTTTTATCTGTTGTATAATCTTCATCAAAATCGGTCATAAAATATTCTGAACCAAAACTAATTTTAAAACGATTAGAAAACTGTTTTTTTAACTTTACCTTAGAGTGCATTGAGTTTTCTTTGTCTGTAACTAAATCTTCTAAAATTTTAATATTAGAATGATCGTTTGTAAAACTAAAACCTGTTTCTAGTTTCCAGTTATCTCCAAATTTATTTTTGTAAGAGGTATTAAAATATAGGTTTCTGTTGTTTAATCCAAAACGAAAACCATCAACATAATTAATATCATCTTGTATCACATCTAAATCTGAATAGCTAAAAGCACCATATAATTTTAATAGAGATTCGTTTTTAAATTTGTGTCTAAAAACCATTTCTCCATTTAAAGCTTGTACAGGTTTTTTCCATGTATTTCTATCAGGAAAAGCTTCTTGATAAGGCGCTAAATTTATGTAAGAGGTATTTACGCTAAATGAATTGTTGTCCCAAATTTGTGTATTTCCAACTCCTAAACCTAGCGTCATAAAAGACAAATCTGTTTTTTCTTCTAAAGGTTCATCAATGGTGTTTAGTTGTAAAACACCAGACAAGGCTTGTCCATATTCCGCAGAATAACCACCCGTAGAAAAAGAAATTCCTTTAAATAAAAAAGGCGAAAATCTTCCGCGAGTTGGCATGTTATTTGGGCTAGCTGCATAAGGCGTAAAAACACGAATTCCGTCTATAAATATTTGAGTTTCTTCTGCTTCTCCTCCTCTTACAAATAAACGTCCATCTTCATCTACAGTAGAAGTTCCAGGAAGCGTTTGTAAAGCGCCCATAACATCACCCAAAGCACTTGCAGTTGTAACAATATCTAAAGGTTTTAAAACGGTTACTTTTGCTTTTTCTCCCGCTTCAAAAGTTCCCGCATTTATAACAACTGCATCTAAAGTATTTACATCATCTCTTAATTTTATGGTTAAGTATTTAAGTGATGAAACATCAGCAGTTTTTATATAAGTTTCAAACGAAATAAACGAAATAACAATGGTTTGTGTTCCTTTTTCTGAAGTAGAAAAAGAGAAATCTCCACTTTCATTGGTAGATCCTCCATCATAAGTTCCGTCTAAATACACATTGGCTCCGTAAATAGGATTGCTTTTAGAATCTGTTACTTTACCAGAAATTGTGGTTTGTGCAATTAATGAAAATTGACAAATTGTAAGTAGTATAAATAATATGCGTTTCATCAGTATTGGTTTTTTGATGATACAAAGATGTGGCGTTATCTGTTTTTAAAATAAAAACAAATACCGAGTTGTAAATTTTGAATGATGAATTGTAAAGAAGTTATTTTAATTTGAAACGTAACACTGTCTTTAATTTTTCTGGAGCAACTTTTCTAAAATCTGATAAATAAATTTCTCGATGTATTTTAGATGCTCTTTCTAAACCATTATTTATAGCATAATCTTCCATGATTTTGAAAGTTTCTGGCTCATTATCATAAGAACCAATATGTAACATTTGTATGCATTTACCTTCTGTTATTTTCTCGAAGTTTACTTTGTCAAATAACGGATTTGGTTTTTTAATTTTTGCTTTTTCAATCGCTTCTAAAGCGTATTCTTTAGTTACAAAACTAGGTTGACGAATCATTAAAGTGAAAACTAAATCGTCTTTATTTAGTTGTGTTTTTTCTGTATATATATTCTTTGCTTCATCAGAAATATCCCAAACTCCTTCTAAAGGATACACAGTGTAATCGTAATAATTTTTTAAAATAGGATTTTTCTTCAAGCCCATTTTAATTCCGTAACAAATAGGATATAAAGCACCAATATAATCTGCAAATTCTGGATTATTTGGATTTCCTTTTCCAGAAATTGTTAAGAAATTATATTCAGGAATTTCTATAACTTCAGGTTTTGTTTTAGGAATATAAACTTGTTTTTCCTTTTTTCTCCATTCGTGTTTCATCAGAAATATTTTACAAAATAGGAATACATAAATCTACAATAAACTTGTTTTCTGGATGTTCTGCAGCATTGTTGTAATAGATTTCAAAAGGATCAACTTCAGATTTTTTATATCCGTTTTCTATCATAAAAGCAAAAGAAGATTCCCATGCTTGTTGAAACTCAAAAGGAGCAATTTCTAATCGAGAAACAATACATTTTGTAGGACTTAATATTCTTAAATTTACCTCTCCATCAAGTTCAATAGGATCATTTAGAACAATGCAAGCGCTCATTCTTAAATTATTTGGATCTGTAATTTTAGGACTATCATGATAAATAGTTACCATTCTAGTTTGCTCATTTATCAAACCTTTTGGTGTTGCCCATTTTACCAATCGATTATAAATACTTCCAATAGCTTCCATTTTTCCTTTATGAGCAATGTAGCCTAAATCTAATCTTGGAGTTTTTTTAATTTCTGGATTTGTTTTCATTTTTAACCAATTTAAAGCGTCGTTTACATTGCAAATATATTGCTCAAAAGTTACGCTAACTTTTCCAATCTTGCTTTCTGTTTTGCTAATCTTGCTATATTTCTCCGGACTTTCTTCTTTGAATTTGTTTGGCGAAATTCCGTAAAACTTCTTAAAAGATTTCGAAAAAGCAGATAAGTTACTAAAACCTACAGTTTCTGCAATTTGCGTTATGTTTTTCTCTTTTTGATGCAATAAATACGCTGCAGATTTTTCAATTCTTTTTCTAATGATGAAATTCTGAAGAGTTTCACCAACAATTAATTTAAACAATCTGTGAAAATGAAAGGGAGAGAAGTGCGCTTTTTCTGCAATAATTTCTAACGTTAGTTTTTCTGATAAATTTGCTTCAATAAATGCAATTGCAGTATTTAATCGAGCAATATTTTCTTTTGCAATTTTATCTGAATTCATTTTTAGGTTTTTGTAAGAAGTAGAATATTATTCCGCTTGCAAAATATAAAATTACATCTACAATGTCTTTGGTATATCTTGCTAAATATTTTGGAAAAATGTATTCGAATAAAACGCTGTACATTAAACATAAATATAAAATTACCCAAATATTTAAAGTGTAATTTTTATCGTTTTTAGACCATCTTAAAATACATAAACTGATATAAAGAATAATAGGAGTAATTAAAAAATCGTTTACATAATGACGAACAAATCTGGGTAATTGAATATTTAAATGTGAAGAAAAATAAATGAAAGTACCTGTAATAAAGGAAAATAAAAAGTAATAAAATAATTTTTCTTTCATATTAACCAGCTGCTACCATTGCAATAAACCAAGCTAAACCTGCACCAATTGCGCTCACAGTAATTATTGCAGAATACAAAACCCAACCAATAATTTTATACAAAAAGAAAGGATGTTTTTTTAAACGTTCTGCTAAATTAGGATTCTCTAATTTATGAATCGCTTCATCAACTTGCGCTTGTTTAACTGCAGCCTCTTTTATTTCTCTTTTTTTCTGATGAGAAATTAGTGCATTACAGTTTTCGCAATATTCTTTGTTGGTATTAAAAACACCACAATTCGGACATTTTATAATCCTTTTTCCACTCATAATTTATCTCTAAAAGAAAACTTATTTTTCTTTTTATAAGGTCTAATGATTAATCGTGTTTCTCTATCAAAACGAACATAATTATATACCCAATTTAGAAAAACAATGGCTTTGTTTCTAAAACCAATTAAAGAAAATAGATGAACAAACATCCAAACAAACCAAGCAAAAACTCCTTGAAATTTCCATTTTGGTAAATCTACAACTGCTTTATTTCTACCAATTGTAGCCATAGAACCTTTATCATTATAAACAAAAGATTTTTGTTTTTTGTTAAATAGTTTTGCTATAATATTTTTAGCAACCAATTTTCCTTGCTGAATGGCAGGTTGTGCCATCATTGGATGTCCGTAAGGATTTTTTTCTGAAGACATACAAGCAACATCACCAATTGCATAAATATTTGGGTGCTCTAAAACTTGACTAAACTCATTCACTTTAATTCTTGCAGCTCTTTCAATAACACATTCGTTATTTAAACCATCAATCATTTTACCTTTTACACCAGCTGCCCAAATAACTGTTTCTGCATTAAAATGATCTTCACCATTTGTAGTGACTGTTTTTCCATCATAATCTAAAACACGTAAATTTTTCCAAACATTTACACCTAAATTAATTAAAAAATCTTCTGCTTTTTCTGATGCTTTTGCACTCATTCCTTTTAAAATGCATTCAGAACTTTGAATTAAGTTTATTTGCATTTGTCTAATGTCTAAATCTGGATAATCTTTAGGTAAAATTCCTTTTTTCATTTCTGCCAAAGCACCAGCTAATTCAACTCCTGTTGGTCCACCTCCGACAATTACAAAGTTCATTAATGCATTTCTTTCTTCTAAATTAGAAGTTAATAAAGCTTCTTCAAAGTTTTCTATAATAAGACTTCTAATGTTTAAAGATTGAGGAACAGATTTCATTTCCATTGCATATTTTTGAATGTTTTTGTTTCCAAAAAAATTTGTGGTAGAACCAGTTGCAATAATTAATTCATTATAATCTAAGTTTCCTATTGAAGTTTCAATGGTATTTTTATCAGGGTTGATTTTATTTACTTCTGCCAATCTAAAATAGAAATTGTCTACATCGTTAAAACGTTTTCTTAATGGAAAAGCAATAGAATCTGGTTCTAAACCTCCAGTTGCAACTTGGTAGAGTAGTGGTTGAAATGTATGATAATTGTGCTTATCTATTAAAACAACTTGTAATTCTTGTTCTTCTAAACCTCTTGCAGCAGCTAAACCTGCAAATCCGCCACCAATAATAACTACTCTTGGAAAACTAGTTTGTGGAATGTTCATATTAGATTTTTGGATTGTTAGAAAATTGGATTGTTAGATTTTTTGAAGTGCGAATTTACGGAAATAATAAGATAAATTTTATTTATGAGATAACTTAATCTCTTGTAATGTTTTATCAGAGTTGATAAACTCTGAAATAATATTCTTTCTAATAATTTCAATATCATCATCAAAATATTTTGCCCATTTATCATCTTTAAATAAATGAGTTATTTGTTTGATTCTTTTTTGAGCTTCAGAAAATGAAAATAAATAATTGGTAGTGTTTTCTTTTTTAGGTTGAAGTTTTACTGATTTTTTTTTAAAATCAACATCAATAAAAAAGTTTTTTTCTGATGAGTTAATAGAGTAGAAGTTGCTCCATTTTGCAAAACCAATAACTATTTGTTGATTTTTATAATTATCATTAGCAATTAATTTCCATCTGCAGTTTGCAACTCTTCCCCAGTGATTAGATTTTCTGTAAATACCTTCATGTGTATAGAAATACATGCTTTCAGATTTACTTTTATAATTGGTGTTTTTAGGAAATTCAAAATCATCAATTTGATTGAATTCACAAAAAGTATGTTTAAAGAAATTGGTTTTATTGTAAGTTTTCAAATGAAAATAAATTGAATTAAAAAACGCAACCAAATTAATGATTGCGTTTTTAGTTTTATAAAGAAAATTAAATTTCTTTTGGTAAATCTCTGATAATATATTAATTATTAAATAAAGCTACCAGATTTTACTCATAAAATGTGTAACTTAAGTTTACAATTTGACCTTCGTTTTCAATAGTAACACTTTTACTGGCAACAATTTTATTATCAATCTTTATTTCTAAATTAATTGTATAAGGTTCAAAAACATCGTTTATTTCAACAATTGAATCATCTGCATAACTTAAACCTAGAAGTGTTGAGTATTTAATAGTTTGGTGTATGTATATTTTTTTAAAAGGTAAATGATAATTTGAATATGAAAATGATGTTAGTTCTAAATCAGTTATTCCATTTTCATTTGTGCCAGAAGTTATTTGTGTTTCAATTTTAGAAAAAATTAATTTATTTGTAGAAGTGATTATAAATTCAATATCAGCTTTTTTTTGGTAATTAAAATCAGGATCATTACCATCTGTATCACAAGATGAAAAAAAATGAAATGCATAATATCAAGGATAAATAAATTATTTTTTTCATAATAAATTGGTTTTAAAATTATACTACAAAATTGCAAATTAAAGGTTTAAAAAAAGTAACGGATTTCAGGTATTTTATATTAACGGTTTTCCGTTATAAATTTCAAATTTCATTTTCTTTACTTTGTATTATTCAATAATAGAATCATGAAATTATTTTTTTGGATTTTTATTTTTTTAAGCAACCTTGTTTTTTCTCAAGAGAAACATGATGGTTTTAAAGCGGAAGAAATTATTTTAGATTCTATTCTTAATGGAATAACGAATGATAAAAACCCTGAAAAAACTGTTCGCGTAGCAGATTCTTTAATTACTTCACTAGATTCAAAACAAGAACTTAAAATATATAAATTAAGAGCACATCATATTAAAAGTATTGGTCTTTATTTGCTTCAAAAAGGAGATTTATCTCTAAAAGAAGTTGAAATAGCATTAAGCTATTTTAATAATGATTCTACACTCATAAAAAAGTTACCAGAATTATACACTTCAATCTCATATGCTGTTTCTATATATGCAGAAGGAAAAGGGAATTTTTACCAAGCCTATTCAATTTTATCAAACGTTTTAAAAAATATAGACACTTCTGATTATGAAAATAAAGCTAGAATATTAAATAGTTTAGCAGATTTAAATTTGTTGATGAATGATAGAGAAAAAGCAAAGCAACTTGCTTTTAAAAGCTTGAGTGCGAAAGGAATAAGTAAGCTTACTAAAAATTTATGCTACCTTACCTTAGGAAATATTTATAAAGTATCAAATTTAGATTCATCTTATTATTACTACAACAAAGCTTCCGATTTTTTCAAGAGAAGAAATAAATCAACATTTTATGGAAACAATGTAAGTATGGCTGAAATTCTTATCAAAAAAGGAGAATTAAAAAAAGCAAAAAAAATACTTTTTGATGCAGAAAAACATCAAAGAGAAAACAAAGATATTACACTCATAGGAAAGACATATAGGCTACTATCTGAAATTGCAGGATATGAAAAAAATAAGAAGTTAGAACTAGAGTTTTTAAAAAAAGCGGACATTTTTCTGAAAGGTGATATTTATTTATTAGATAAAGAAGAACTATATAAAAATTTTAGTAACTATTATAAACAAGAAGGAGATTTTTCTAAAAAACGACTGTATGAAATAAAAGTTCAAAAAATTAAGGATAGCATTCACTACAGAGAGAATATTTTTTTAGTAAAAGAATTAGAAGCTAAGTATGAAAATGAAGCTAAAGAGAAAGAAATTAAAAAGCAAAAAGAGTTTATTAAACTACAAAATAGACAAAAAAATAATTTATTTGTTGCTTTAGCTTTAATAGCAGTGTTGTTATTGTTTACAATAATTCTTTATAGAAAAAGATTAAATACACAAAAAATACTTCTTAGTAAACAAGAACAATTATCTAAAGAAAAATTAAAAACCTTAGAAGAAACTCAAAAAGTAAAAACAATTCAGTCACATTTAGACGGACAAAATGATGAAAGAAAAAGAATTGCCAAAGATTTACATGATAGCATTAGTGGGAATTTAGCGGCAATTAAAATGAAATTGTCAAATATTGATAAGGATCATTCAAATCAGATAAATAACATTATCTCAAATATAGATGACACATATAATGAAGTTAGATTGATTTCTCACAACTTGTTGCCTCAAGAAAAGACAAATCAAAACTTTACACAACGTTTAAAAACTTTGGTCAGTTTATATAAAACAAAAGAACTCAATATAGAGTTTGATGTTTTTTCTGTTGAAGAAATTAATAGTATAGATGATGATATTCAATTAGAAATTCATAAGATTTTACAAGAATTAATGACTAATATTACTAAACATTCTAAAGCTTCAAAAGCAATTGTAAATATTACTCTGCATGACAATTATTTAAATTTGTTAGTAGAAGATAATGGTTTAGGTTTTGATAAAATCAGAATATCTTCAGGAATTGGTTTCCAAAATATTTTTTCTCGTGTAAATGATTTAAAAGGTACTTTAGAAATAGATTCTATGAAAGGAAAAGGAGCAACAATTACTATTAATATTCCAATAACAAAATAATGGAGAAAAAGATTAAATTATTTATTGTTGATGACCATAAAATGTTTTTGGAAGGAATCCAATCTATTCTTATTGATACTCAATTTATAGATGTTATTGCAACTGCAAAAGATGGAAAAGAAGCATTAAAATTATTAAATAATTTTCTTCCAGATATAATAATAACTGATATTGATATGCCAAATTTAGATGGTATTGAACTTACCAAACTAGTAAAAAAACAATCTGATAATATAAAAATTATAGCTGTAAGTTCGCATTCAGAAGGAGAAGTTATTTCTAAAGCAATTAAAGCAGGGATTAATGGCTATATATTAAAAAATACAGGAAAGACAGAACTTCTTAAAGCTATTAAACAAGTATATAAAGGAGAAAATTATTATACTGAAGAAGTAAAAAAAAATCTAAACGATAGTTTATTTAATCCAACAAAAGCAAAAAATCAAATTGTAAAAATAAGTAGTAGAGAAAAAGAAGTCTTGAAATTAATTTCTGAAGAAATGAATACTCAAGAAATAGCAGAAGAACTTTTTATATCACCTAATACAGTTGAGGTGCACAGGAAAAATCTTATGCGTAAAATTGGAACAAAAAATATGGTTGGTCTTGTTAAATATGCCATACAACAAGGTATTATAAAATAAAAAAACCTCGAGAATTTCTCGAGGTTTTTTATTTATATTGAAGTTAATTATTATTTCACTTCTTCAAAATCTACATCTTCAACATTGTCACCTTGATCAGCATTACCTTCAGGTTGTCCTTGTTGCGCTCCTGCATCAGCATCACCTGCAGCTTGTTCAGCAGCATACATTTCTTCAGAGGCAACTTTCCAAGCTTCATTAATCTTTTCCATAGCAGCATCAATTTGTGCTAAGTCTTTAGATTCATGTGCAGCTTTTAATTCAACTAAAGCAGCTTCAATTGGTCCTTTTTTATCATCAGATAATTTATCACCAAATTCTTTTAATTGCTTTTCTGTTTGAAAGATCATAGAATCAGCTCCATTTACTTTTTCTGCAGTCTCTTTAGCAATCTTATCAGCATCAGCATTTGCTTCTGCATCTTGTCTCATTTTTTCGATTTCTTCTTCAGATAAACCAGAAGAAGCTTCGATTCTAATTTCATGAGATTTGTTAGTTCCTTTGTCTAAAGCAGAAACTTTAATAATACCATTTGCATCAATATCAAAAGTTACTTCAATTTGAGGAACTCCTCTTTGTGCTGGAGGTAAACCATCTAAATGGAAACGACCAATAGTATTATTATCTGCAGCCATTGCTCTTTCACCTTGTAAAACATGAATTTCTACTGATGGTTGATTGTCTACAGCTGTAGAGAATACTTGAGATTTTTTTGTAGGAATTGTTGTGTTTGCATCAATTAATTTAGTGAAAACATTCCCCATAGTTTCAATACCTAAAGATAAAGGTGTAACGTCTAATAACAATACATCTTTAACATCTCCAGATAAAACTCCACCTTGAATTGCAGCTCCTAAAGCAACAACTTCATCAGGATTTACACCTTTACTTGGCGCTTTTCCAAAGAATTTTTCAACAGCTTCTTGTACAGCAGGTATTCTTGTAGAACCACCAACTAAAACTACTTCATCGATATCAGAAATTGTTAAATCAGCATTTTTTAAAGCAGTTTGACAAGGCTCAATAGTTCTTTTAATTAAATCGTCAATTAATTGCTCAAATTTAGATCTAGATAATGTTCTTACCAAGTGTTTTGGTCCACTAGCAGTAGCAGTAACATAAGGTAAGTTAATTTCTGTAGAAGCAGAAGAAGATAATTCAATCTTCGCTTTTTCAGCAGCTTCTTTTAAACGTTGTAAAGACATTGGGTCATCACGTAAGTCTAAACCTTCATCAGATTTAAATTCTTCAGCTAACCAGTTAATGATTCTTTCATCAACATCATCACCACCTAAATGCGTATCTCCATCAGTAGCTAATACTTCAAAAACTCCATCTCCTAATTCTAGGATAGAAACATCATGTGTTCCACCACCAAAATCAAAAACAACAATTTTTTTATCATCATTAGATTTGTCTAATCCGTAAGCTAATGCAGCTGCAGTTGGCTCGTTTATAATTCTTTTTACTTGTAAACCTGCAATTTCACCAGCTTCTTTTGTAGCTTGTCTTTGTGCATCGTTAAAATATGCTGGAACAGTAATAACTGCTTCAGTAACATCTGCTCCTAAATAATCTTCAGCAGTTTTTTTCATTTTTTGTAACACCATTGCAGAAATTTCTTGAGGCGTATATAAACGACCATCAATATCTACTCTAGGTGTATCATTATCTCCTTTAACTACTTTATAAGGAACTCTTTTTGCTTCTTTAGTAGATTCAGAAAATTTGTTACCCATAAAACGTTTAATAGAATAAACTGTTTTTGTTGGGTTTGTCACAGCTTGTCTTTTAGCTGGGTCACCAATTTTACGTTCTCCTCCTTCAACAAAGGCAACGATAGATGGTGTAGTTCTTTTTCCTTCTGCGTTAGGAATTACAACTGGCTCATTTCCTTCCATTACAGAAACACAAGAGTTTGTTGTACCTAAATCGATTCCAATTATTTTACTCATAATATTTATTTTAATATTTTTTAATTCAATTTTACATTTTCTATTAGTCAAATGGTATGCCAACTACTTTTTGACTTGAAAATGTCAGTTTTTTTTTAAAATATTTAAAAATGATGTGACATTCTGACACAAATTGTATCTAAAGTATTGAACAGGAAGAATTTTGAAAAGCATTTTTATTTTCCTATATTTGGATAGTTCAATTGGAATGAAATATTATTTAAAACACTAAACACGTAATTATGAGTAAATTTGACGAAAAAGTAGCACAGTATTCTAAGTTTATGGACGATAAAGGTCTAAAATATAATGCAGACTTATTAAGAGCTGTAACTAAAGGTTTAGGACCGTCTATTTATAAAAGAGATGCTGAAACAGTTTCTGGTTCTGATGCAAAAGAATTAGCAACAGTTAAAAAGAACTTTTTAATGAAAAAACTAGGTTTAGCAGATGGACCAAAATTAGATGAAGCAATTGCAAAAGTTGTTGAAGCTATTGGTAAATCTGAAAGAAGCAAGTATAGAGCTGTAGTTTACTATATGTTAGCTGTTGAATTTGGAAAAGAGTCTATTTACAAATAATATAAATTTATATTTTTGATAAAAAATCCAACTCGTTGAGTTGGATTTTTTACATTTACAGCTGTTTTAAGTTTAAATTTTACGAATGTCGCAATTTATTAGTGTTTTTGATATGTTGAAAATTGGTGTAGGTCCATCAAGTTCACACACATTAGGTCCTTGGAGAGCTGCTCAAGAATGGGTTTTAAAATTAAGAGAAACCAATTTATTTGAAAAAATAGATGCTGTTAAAGTAGATTTATATGGTTCATTGTCATTAACAGGGAAAGGACATGCAACAGACTTAGCATTACTTTTAGGTTTAAGTGAAGCAGATCCTGAATATATACCAATTGAAGATATCGCTATAATTGTTGACAGAATAAATACCCAAGAAGAAATTTACTTTAAAGGAGGAAAAAAAATTCCTTTTTATAAAGATTCTATTGTTTTTAATAAAGATTTTTTACCTTTTCATTCTAACGGTGTCACTTTTAGAGGTTTTTTTAAAGGAGAAGAAATTTCAACTGAAACTTATTATTCTATCGGTGGTGGTTTTATTGTACAAGAAAACAATAATTTAGAGGAAGAAATTGAAATTAATAAAAAGAATTTTCCATATCCAATAAATAGAGCCAAACAATTAGAAGATTATTGTGAAAAAGAAAATTTATTAATTTCTGATATTGTTTTTAAAAATGAATTAGAAATAAATTCTGCAGAAAAAATTGATTTTGAATTGCATAGAATTTGGGATACTATGTTAGAATGTATGTATATAGGTTGTCATACAAAAGGAATTCTTCCTGGAGGATTAAATGTAAAACGTAGGGCTTTTGATATACAAGAAAAACTAATCAAAGATGCAGAATATTCTAATCCAACAGAATGGATTGCAGCAATTAGAAGTTCTGAAGTTAAGTTTCGTGAAATTTTAAAGTGGGTAAGCTGTTTTGCTTTATCAGTTAATGAAGTAAATGCTTCTTTAGGAAGAGTTGTTACAGCACCAACAAACGGGAGTGCAGGTGTAATTCCTGCTGTATTAATGTATTATTTAGTGATAGAAAATCATGACGCAAATTTTAAACACATAAAACAGTTTTTATTAACTGCTGGTGAAATTGGCAGTATTTTTAAAAAAAAATGCTACAATATCTGCAGCAATGGGAGGTTGTCAGGCAGAAATAGGCGTGTCATCTGCAATGGCAGCAGGAGCTTTAACAGAATTGTTAGGAGGAAGTCCGGCTCAATCTTTAGTAGCTGCAGAAATAGCAATGGAACATCACTTAGGTTTAACTTGTGATCCTATTGGAGGTTTAGTACAAATACCTTGTATTGAAAGAAATTCAATGGGAGCAATTAAGGCAATTAACGCAGCAGAAATGGCTTTAGAAACCAATCCTAAAGATGTAAAAGTCCCTTTAGATAAAGTGATTGAAACCATGTGGGAAACTGCAAAAGACATGAATAAAAACTACAAAGAAACTTCTGAAGGTGGTTTAGCAGTAACTGTAAGAATTGTAGATTGTTAGGATTTAGTAGGCAGTATTCAGTTGCAGTTTTCAGTCAGTTTGCGACTGCTTACTGCAACTGAATACTGCAAACTTCTTTTCTATCTCGTAAAAACCAATTCTGTTTCTGTAGACATTTCTTCAGAAAAACGATATTTATCAGCATCAAAACCTTTTAAATCTTCAATTGTTTTTACGTTGTTATCTATAATGTAACGCACCATTAATCCACGTGCTTTTTTAGCAAAAGTCATAATAGTTTTATACTCTCCGTTTTTTAAATCTTTAAAAACAGGTGTAATCATTGGCACTTTTAAAACCTTTTTAGGAATCACTTTAAAGTATTCTAAGCTAGCTAAATTAACTAGTAACTCACCATCTTCTAATTCTTCATTCAATGCTTTAGCAACAGTATCATCCCAAAATTTATACAGATTGTCTTTTCTACCAACTTTAATACGAGTTCCCATTTCTAAACGGTAAGGTTGTATTAAATCTAAGGGTCTTAACAATCCATATAAACCAGATAAAATTCTTAATCTATTTTGAAGAAGTGGTAATTTTTCTGCTTCCAAAGTATTTACATCAATTCCTTGAAAAACTGCACCCGTAAAAGCATAAATAGCTTGTTTTGCATTTTCTGGAGTAAAAGGCGTTTCCCAAGTTTGATTTCTTTCATAATTTAATGCAGCCAAATCATCAGAAATTTTCATTAATTCAGATAATTTTTTCTTAGAAAGTGTTTTTAGTTTTTTGTTCAGTTTTTCTGATTGTTCTAAAAAACGTGGTTGCGTATGCAAACTAGTGGGTACATTACTTTCAAAATCTAAAGATTTTGCTGGTGATATTATGATTTTCATCTCTTATTTCTATTGAAAAGTTTAAACATTAAATAGTTTAATTGTAAAAATACTAATGATTGTAGTTTTTTCCTAAATATTTTTGGAAGTTAATTTTGATAAAACTATTTAAAAAATTGATAGAAAGAATGAAGTTGAGTTTTTTCTATTAATAATCAAACTAATTCATTTATCTTGGGTCAAAGAAAAGAAACTAACAAACCAATACTTGAATAAAGACGTTGAACTTGTAAAAAAGTTAAAAGATGTTACACAAAAAGATGCCGCTTTTAGTGAGCTTCTTGATGTCTATCAAGAACGTTTGTATTGGCATATTAGAAAGATTGTAACTACGCATGAAAATGCAGATGATGTTTTACAAAACACATTTATCAGAATTTATAAAAGCATTCAAAACTTTCAAGAAAAAAGCACTTTACATACTTGGATGTATAGAATAGCTTACAATGAATCTATTCGTTTTTTAGAAAAAAACAACAAAAAAAGTTACGATAATATTGATGCCATTTCAGAATCTCACTTAGAAGTATTATTTGATGATGCATATTTTGATGGCGATGAAATTCACAAAAAACTAAATTCAATTATTGATGGATTTAAAATAAAACAAAAAAGAATTTTTCAAATGAAATATTTTGATGATCTAAGTTTTCGGCAAATTTCAGAAATTTTAGAAGTGCCAGAAAGTACTTTGAAATCGTCTTATTATTCATCAGTAAAAACAATAGAAGAAAAAATATTTTTATAAAACCAAACTATCTTAATAAAGTAAGGTCTAACAAATGTATTATGGAAAAATCAACAAAAAATAACAACAAAAAAAGCTTTTTAAAAGAAGGTTTTAAAAGTGATATTTCTAAACATCATAAAGAATATTTAGGAACAACTGTTTCTGAAGGATATTTTGCGAAATCTAAAATGTCAATTTTAGACAAAATAAAAGAAGAAGAAATTAAAGAGATGCCAAAAACAACCAAAAAACAAATCGTTTTTTGGATGAAACCACAGTTTAGGTTTATGGCTGCAGCATCTGTAGTTTTTATTTTTGCGTTAACAATTTGGTTGCAAAAAGCTGATAATAATACTATAAATGAAAACAATATTGAGTTTCTAGCCTTTTCAGATGATGTTTTAATCAACTCATTATTAGTAGAAGATGCAGAAATGGATTTGTTTGCAGACGCAACTATAATAAATGAAATTTTGATAAAAGCAGAACTTTCTGAACAAAAAATGGATGATTTATTTTTAAATTCTTTGTTTGTAGAAGATTCATTAATAGATAATTACACAGATGATGGTTTCTTAGAAACAATTATTTTATAATTTTTTCAAACTATTTTAAAAAATGTAGTTCTAAATAAATAGAAACAATTAATAATTAAAAAATTTACAATTATGAGAACTTCAATTTCTAAAGAAAGCATTCTTAAATCAAGTGTTTTATTTTTATCAATTAGTGCGTTTATTTTGTCAGTATTATTATTTACATCTTGTTCAGATTCTGAAGGATTAGAAACTGTAGCTGATGATGCAACATTGATTTCACAAATAGAAAGTGCAACAACAGAAGTAGTTGCAGTAAACAATTTACCAGCTGCTACAACAATAGTTTTTAATGGAGATTTAGCAGATAGTTATGTTCAAAGTGCTGAGTTAGCAGTAGGTTTGGGGTATAAAGTTGCAGTTGCAACAGATAATCTTTCTAGAGAAGAAGCAACAAGTGATGTGTATTTTTCTTTGGCCGGAAAACAATTAACAGATACTAATGAGAAAAGAAGAAGGAGAAGGTTTAAATGTTTTGAATTTGTATTTCCTATAGATTTTATTATGGCAGACAATTCTTCAATTACTTTAAATAGTAAAGAAGATTGGACATTAATTAAAGATTGGTATGAAGCAAATCCTGATGTTACAGAACGTCCAGAATTAGTTTTTCCTTTAGATGTTACTTTAAAAGAAGATGGTACAGTACAAACTTTAATTGATCTTGATGAGTTAAAAGCTATAAAAGATTCTTGTAGAAAAGGAAAAGACAAAAGAAAATGTTTTAAATTAGTATTACCAGTTAGTTTTACAATGGCAGATGCTTCTGTTATAGAGGTAAATGAAAGAAAAGATTTTAAATTATTAAGAGAATGGCATAAAGCAAATCCTGATGTTACAGAAAAGCCAGTTTTAAATTTTCCTGTAGATATCTTTTATAGAGATCAAACTACAGCAACAATTAATGATGCAACAGAATATGCTGCTGCTAAAGATACCTGTAAATAATAAATAGTAATTTTGTACTTTAGTTGTTAAAGAGTAAAAAAATAATAATAAAAATGAAATTAAAAACCATCATATATACTGTTAGCTTTATGAGTTTGATGTTATTTAATACAACACTTTTTGCTCAAAATTCAAACTACGATTTAATTACCAAAGAACTCACTAAAGAGCAAAAGGAATTATTGCAAAAAGAAAGAGCGGTAATGAAATCTAATAGAGAAGTATTTAAAGCTACACTTACAAAAGAGCAATTAGCTATTTTAAGAGATAAAACCATTTCTAAAAGTGAAATAAGAGCTAAACTTTTAGCAACTTTTACAAGAACGCAAAAAGATTTGGTGAGAAACCAACAAGTTCGTTTAAGAAAAACAAGAGATAATTTTAGAAAAACACTTACAGTAGATCAACGTAAGATGTTAAAAGATAGAATAGACAAAATTAGAGAAGCAAAAGATAGAGGAGAATTGAGAAATGGTACTAGAGAAAATGGAAATGATGGAAAGAAAAGGAGAGTTAGAGGTAATTAGTTTTAAAAAATTATGACAAATCCTTTTCAGGAAATTAAAACAGCTACAAAAGTTTTTGGGTTGCTATTGTTTACAATGGCAACCTCTTTTTGTTCTTATGCACAAGATCCTATAGACGATGAAATTGATGGTTTATTAGACGAGCTTTTTTTTAATGATCAACAGTTTTTAGACGAGTTGATAGAAAGTGATTTTTCTTACAATTTTTTATATACTTCTGTCTCTTACAATAGCAATACTTTTTTTTCAGGAAGAGATTCGGGCACAGATCAATTTAACATAATTCCGCAAGTTTCTTATTATCATTCTTCTGGATTTAATGCTAGTATTTCAGGGATTTATTACCAAAATTTTGCTCCAAGTTGGGATTTTACAAGTGTTTCTGCAGGATATTTTAATACTATTGGAAAAAAGAAAATATTCAATTATAATTTAGGCTATACAAAGTATTTTTATTCTGATGATTATGATGGTTTTACAAATTCTTTGGATGTAAGCCTTGGAATTAGAAATAAAAAAAGAACTTTAGGAACCAATATTTCTGGTTCTTATTTATTTGGCACAGAAGAAAGTTACCAATTAGTTTCTAGTAGTTTTGTGAATTTAACCTTAAAAAGAACCTCTAATTTTGCATTGCGTTTAAGACCAAGATTAAACTTTATAATTGCTAAGCAAAGTCTTACTATTAGCAGATTGGTTACATTAGCCAATGCAACAGTGTATAGAACGTTTAATTTTGATGTTTTTGATTTATTAAACACACAAATAAACTTTCCGCTTTCACTTTCTTTAAAATCTTGGGATTTCGAACTAGGGTATAACCTTAATTTACCTAACTCTTTAGTTTATGAAGATTCTCTTAAAAACACCAGTTACTTTAATCTTTCTGTTGGTTATTTGTTCGATTTAAGTAAATAATTAGTTGTTTTTTACTTAAGTTGATTTGATATAATTCTAAAAAAATTAATTTTTTTTGGTGTTTGTTTTATTTATTAATCGTAATATTGCAATAAACAAATTAAGATGGGGTTAACCAAGTCAGAAATATTTACCGATGAACAAAATGAAATTGCTGCCATTGCAAAAGTGTTAGGTCATCCTGCAAGAATTGCCATTTTAGATTTTATTATAAAATTAAAGTCTTGTGTTTGTGGAGACCTTGTTAAAGACATTGGTTTGGCACAACCAACAATTTCTCAACATTTAAAAGAATTAAAAAAAGTAGGTATTATAAAAGGTACAGTAGAAGGTACAAGTGTTTGCTATTGTATTGATGAAGAAAATTGGGAGCAAATAAAAAATAGATTAAATAAATTTTTAAACAAGAATCCAACAGAAAACTGTTGTTAAAAATAAAAGTAAAAACATGAATAAAAGCGTTTACCCAAAAATTGAAAAAACGATATCAGCATTAAATATTGAGACTATTTCTGATGATAGAAAAAGTGTTTTGCAACCCTTAATAAATTATATCCAAGAAAAAGTAGTTGCAAAAAAAGAGGTTAGAATTAATTTTATTTGTACACATAATTCTAGAAGAAGTCATTTAAGTCAAATTTGGGCACAAACAATTGCAAACTATTTAGGTTTAAAAAACGTCGTTACTTATTCTGGAGGAACAGAAGCAACTGCAATGTTTCCTAAAGTGGCAGAAACATTAAGTAATACAGGATTTAAAATTCTAACAATTTCTGAAGGAGTTAACCCAGTTTATGCAATAAAGTTTGATGATAATTCACATCCAATTATAGGTTTTTCTAAGAAATATGATAATGAGTTTAATCCAAGTTCAGAGTTTGCTGCAATATTAACTTGTTCTAGTGCAGATGTAGGTTGTCCATTTATTGCTGGTGCAGAAAAGAGAATTCCTATTACTTATGAGGATCCAAAATTGTTTGATGGAACTATTCAACAAGCAGAAAAATATCAAGAAAGAAGTTTACAAATTGCAACAGAAATGTTGTACATATTTTCAGAAATTAAAAAATAAAAGATTATGAAATTATCAGAAATTAAAAACCACCTTAAAGGTTTAGACAAAATAGGTTTTCAATTACCAAATGGAGAATTAGTTGCAAGTCATTTTCATGTAACAGAAGTTGGTAAAATAACAAAAGATTTTATTGATTGTGGAGGAAAAGTAAGAAGCGAATCTGTAATTAATTTTCAACTTTGGGAAGAAAATGATTACGATCACAGATTGCATCCAGAGAAATTGGTGCATATTATAGAATTATCAGATAAGATTTTTAAGTTTGATGATTTAGAAATTGAAGTAGAATACCAAGGAAAAGATACAATTAGTAAATACAATTTAGATTTTGATGGCAAAAACTTTTTACTAACAACTAAAGCTACTGTTTGTTTAGCACAAGAAGTTTGTTGTGCTCCTGTAGAAGAAGTTGTAGAAGAAAGTTCTTCTTGTTGCAGCCCAAGTTCTGGATGTTGCTAAAATGGAATTTGTAAAAATTAATAAAGAAAATTACAAGCAAGTAGCTGCAATTTATAAAGAAGGGATTGCAACAAACATAGCTACTTTTGAAACTGTTGTTCCAGATTGGGAAATTTGGAACCACAAGTTTCTTTCTTTTGGGAGAATTGCTATCGAAAAAGAAAATAAAATACTTGCTTGGGCAAGTTTATCTCCAACTTCTAAAAGAGATGTTTACAAAGGTGTTGCAGAAGTAACCGTCTATGTAAAAGCTTCTGAAAGAGGCAAAGGCTTGGGAGAATTACTACTTAAAGAGCTTATTAAAATTAGTGAGAAAAATACAATTTGGACACTACAAACTAGTATTTTTAGAGAAAATAAGGCAAGTTTACACATTCATAAAAAAAGTGGATTTAGAGTTGTGGGTTACAAAGAAAAAATTGCGCAATTACATGGTGTTTGGCAAGATAATATGATGCTAGAAAGAAGAAGTAAAATTATTGGAGTTTAATTCTTTTTCTTAATGAAACAAGTGTTTTTACTTGTTGATTTTGTCCTTGAAAAAAGACAACTTCTCTAACGCCGATTATAAGTCACTTGTGTTGAACTTGATTCAGTATTAAAACGGACATCATAATCGTCTTAGGTTGTAGCTAATTATCTAATCAACAACTTACCCATTCAATTCAACTAAATACATTGAAATTTTAAAATAAAAGTTAAAATATTTTTTTATTTCTAACTGATTGTTTAGTTTTGATCTGTTTTTAGAAATAATGGCTAGAAAAAAAGAATATAACGAAGATGTAGTAGTAGAAAAAGCAATGAAGCTTTTTTGGCGAAATGGTTATGAAACTACTTCAATGCAAATGCTTGAAAAAGAAATGGGCATTAATAAGTTTTCTATATATTCAAGTTTTGGAAGCAAACATGGTCTATTTCTGGAAAGTTTAAAAAGTTACAAAAGAAAAGTAAATTCCATTTTTGAAGAATTTACAAACTCAGATAATGGCATAGAAGCTATTCAAGATTTTTTCTTTAATTCCGTTAATATTTGCAATGTAGATGGAAATCAAAAAGGCTGTTTGGTTACAAATACTTATAATGAATTCTCAGAAAAAAAAGATGAACAAATTAATGAACAGATGAATTCTTTTATGAGCAATTTAAAAGAATTGTTCATTGATAAATTAAAAAAGGATACCACTAAAGATGAAGAAACGGTATTAAAACAAGCCAATTATTTAGTTTTAGCAAAACATGGTTTAGCTGCGGCATCTAAAGTAAATACCCCAAAAGAAATAGAAGACTATATTGAAATGATATTTAAAAACCTATAACCTTTTTTTTAACTAGTAACTAAACGATTGTTTAGTTTAAAATAAAACAATAAAATTATGACAACTTTAAAAGTAAATACAATCGAAACAGCTCCAGAAGCAAGTAAAGCATCATTAGAACAATCTGTAAAAGCATTTGGTATGCTACCGGGTTTACATGGGGTATTAGCTTCTTCACCTGAAACATTAGAAGCCTACAAATCATTACATGGTTTGTTTTCAAACACATCATTTAACGAAGAAGAACTTACCGTTGTATGGCAAACCATAAATGTAGAGCACGAATGTCATTATTGTGTACCTGCTCATACAGGGATTGCAAATATGATGAAAGTGAATCCTGATTTAACAGAAGCTTTAAGAAATAGAGAACCTATGACATCTGATAAATTACAAGTTTTACACGAATTCACCTTAAAAGTAGTACGTAACCGTGGACATGTTACACAAGGGGATTTAAACACTTTTTATGCCGCTGGTTATGAAGAAAAACAAGTGCTGGAAGTTATTTTAGGTGTATCACAAAAAGTAATTAGCAATTATACCAACCATATTGCCAACACGCCTGTAGATTCAGCATTTCAAAAATTTGTTTGGGAAGCACAAACATTATAAATCCAGCAATTATATCAATTAAAAACATAAAAAAAATGAATCTTACAGAACAATTAACAGAAAAAAGAAATAATAGCGCAAAAGTAATTCCTGAAGAAATACGTGCTATTATGTTAAGAAGCATAGAAAATCTTAAAGCTCACAATGTGGCTGAAAAAGCACTAAAAACAGAACAAAATTTACCTTCTTTCACTTTAAGAAATATAGAAAACAAAACCGTTTCTTTAGCAAATTTTAATTCAGATTTTTTAGTAATTTCATTCTATAGAGGCGGTTGGTGTCCGTATTGTAACATAGAACTTAAAGCATTACAAAACATAATTCCAGAATTAACGGCTCTAAATGGGGAATTAATTGCAATTACTCCAGAAACTCCTGATAATTCATTAACAACTTCAGAAAAAAACAATTTAACTTTTACTGTTTTAAGTGATATTGATAATGCGTATGCTAAAACTTTAGGCTTAGTATTTCAATTACCTGAAGATTTAAAAGCAGTTTACAGTGAATTTGGGATTAAAGTAGATAAACACAATGAAAATAATGATTTTGAACTACCAATGCCAGCAACATATATTGTAAATAAAGACCGAAAAGTGGTTTGTAGTTTTGTTCCAGAAGATTATACAGAACGATTAGATCCAGAAACTATTTTAGAAATTATTAAAAAGAAATGAAAAAACTAATCAGTCAAACCATTAATGCTATTTCCATTTTTACAATGCTATTTTTTGCTATTCCTAAACTTTTAGCGAAACCTACAAGTGTTGCAGGGTTTAAGCAATTTGAAAAAGTCATTCATTTAAATGCTGACCTTTTTATGATTTTCACAGGAATATCTGAGTTAAGCATGACAATACTCATTCTATATTTTGCCATCATTCAAAAAATAAAAGTTGGAATATTTGCTTATGCGTTTCTATTTATTACTATGATTTCGGCTTTAAGCTTAGAGTTTTTTGCTAGACCAGAACCAAAAATAGTATTAGTAATCATTGCCTTTGTTCTCGCATTATTTTCAATTTATCAACTTATTTACTTAAAAAACAAATATCCTAAAACAACAATAAATATAAGATGAATTTAAAAATAATAACAATAGCATTCAGTTTTCTTTTAACCATTGTAAGCTGTAGAAATACTTCAAAAGAAGAAGTAAAAGAAATAGTTCACAAAGAAACAGCTATTAACTATGAGAACAAAGGACACGAATTAGTGTATAACCTTGTTCAGAAAGTAGGTGATTATCGTCATTTAAGACTTAAAAGGGATGTGGTATACACCTATACCTACACAACATCAGATGGTAAGGCCGATATTTCAACAGAAAAATACATTTTTGATGGAGAACTATCTTACGGAGAATACAAACAACATCAACGCACTTTACCACAACTTGAAGGTAAAATGGAGCAAGGTTATGGTGGTAAAGACTATTGGTTAAAGATAGATGGAAACTTAGTTAACGATACAACGGCATTAAAAAGAGTGAAGTTTAGCAGACCCACTAATTTTTATTGGTTTACCATGTTTCAAAAACTTTTAGACCCAGGTTTGAATTACGAGTATTTAGGTGAAAAAGAAGTGAATAATAAAGCTTTTGATATTGTAAAAGTGTCTTTTGAATCTAAAAATGATAAACCAACCGATATCTATCAACTGTACATCAATAAAGAAACTGGATTAGTAGATCAATTCTTATTTACAGTAGCCGATTTTGGTGTAATTGAAGAACCATTACTTATGAAAGTGAATTATGAAAAAGTAGATGGTTTCTTAATTCCTTCTACTCGTAAATACAAAAAGTCTACGTGGGATGCAGTTGTGACCGATGCACCTTGGATTAAAGTTAATTGGTCTAATATAAAATTTGACAACAAATTAAAAAGGTCAGAATTTATAAATTAACTGTGTACAACAAAGATGTATAAAAACAATATGGGGTAAAGTGTCAAACCCAAAATTGGAGCATATTAAAAATGTCCGCCAAATTTACAATTTGACTGTAAAAAGAAAAATAGTAGTAAAATTGTAAATTTGACTAAGTGCTAAATCCGAAAGTAAGTGCGTTTTTAATCCCTTACTATCCTTATACTAGACTGTTAGGGAATTATTCCAATTCTACATCTTTAGAATTCTCAGAATACGTTCTCCATTTTTCTAAACAATCTGTAATATCTTGTGGCATGTCAGAATTAAACTGCATAAACTCACCAGTTGTTGGATGTGTAAAACCTAAAGTTTTTGCGTGTAAAGCTTGTCTTGGTAAAACTTTAAAACAGTTGTGTACAAATTGCTTGTATTTTGTAAAAGTGGTTCCTTTTAAAATATCATCTCCACCATAACGTTCGTCATTAAAAAGTGTGTGACCAATATGTTTAAAGTGCGCTCTAATTTGATGCGTTCTACCTGTTTCTAATTTACATTGCACCAAAGTAACATATGTTAATCTTTCTAAAACTTTAAAATGAGTAACGGCATGTTTTCCAAATTCTCCATCAGGAAAAACAGACATTTGTAAACGATTTTTTAAACTTCGTCCTATATTTCCTTCAATAGTTCCTTCATCGTCATCAATATTTCCCCAAACTAACGCATAATACAAACGTTCTGTAGTTCTATCAAAAAACTGTTTAGATAAATGAGCCAAAGCAAATTCGGTTTTAGCAACCACTAACAATCCACTTGTATCTTTATCAATTCTATGCACTAAACCTGGTCTTTCATTAGAATTGGTTGGTAAATTTTCTATATGATGAATTAAACCATTTACCAAAGTACCTGAATAATTTCCATGACCAGGATGCACTACCATTCCTGCAGGTTTGTTTACCACAATTACAGCATCATCTTCATAAATAATATCTAAAGGAATGTCTTCTGCAACCAACAAATTTTCTGCTGGTGGATATGACAAAACAACTCTTACAACATCATTGGGTTTTACTTTATGATTCGATTTTACAGCAACATCATTCACCAAAACATTTCCTGCTTTGGCAGCTTGTTGTACTTTGTTTCTAGTTGCGTTTTCTACAAAGTTCATTAAAAATTTATCTACTCTTAAAGGTTCTTGACCTTCACTAGCAACAAATCTATGATGTTCGTATAAATCGTCGTTTTCTGTATCTTGTGGTTGATTTTCTTGCATTTGTTTAATTAAGTTTCAAAGTTTCAAAGTTTCAAAGTTTCAAAGTCTCAAAGTAAAAAAGTTTTCATTTTTGATAACTGATAACTGATAACTGATAACTGATAACTGATAACTGATAACTGATAACTGATAACTGATAACTGATAACTGATAACTGCTAATTCCCTTTTCCATCACCTAAAACCAAATCTACAATTGAGTTTAGTGGTAATTTATCACCTGAATTTAAAATTTTTCCTTTGTAACGTAATCCACGAACAACATCTTTACCAATATCACGTACAAAAGTGTAATTTGTACCAACATTTAGTCCTTTAGAACGTAGTTGAGAAATAGCTTGTCTTTTAGTTCTTCCTTTTAAATCTGGTATCGTTACATCTCTATATTTAGATGGGTTTAAAGTCAAATAAATTTTACGTTTTTCTTTTACAAAATCGCCAGATTCTGGTGTTTGTTCAATCACAGATTTTTTAGGGTAATTTGGATTGTAACTTGCACTATCTATTACAATAAAATCTAAATTCAATTCTTTTAACTTTCTGTCTACATCTTCTAAAGACATTTTATGTAAGTTAGGAACTTGAATTTTTTGATCATGATTAGTAGAAAATCCTAACCAATATTTTAAGGCAAAAATAAACACCAATAGGCCTACAATTGCAATTGCAACTTGTATAAAGAAGGATTTACTTTTTAGAAATTGAAAAACACTCATTTTTTGATTTTTAGAACATACAAAGATATAAAAAGTAAACGTTGCTATTTCTATAAATATTTTGATAAATTTGTTTTATTATTTTACATTCAATGAAAAAGAACATCGCAATTGTTATGGGTGGTTATTCATCCGAAGTTAATATTTCACTTACAAGTGGAAATGTAGTTTATAAGCATTTAGATAAAGAGAAATACAATCCTTTTAGAGTACATATTTTAAAAGAAAAATGGGTTGCTTTAGATGATGCTAATAATGAATATTCTATTAATAAAAACGATTTTTCTTTTATTTTAGGTGATCATAAAATTACTTTTAGTTGTGTTTTTAATGCAATTCATGGTGCACCAGGAGAAAACGGAATGTTGTTAGCGTATTTTAATTTAATAGGATTAAAACATACATCTGCACCTTTTTATCAAATGGCCTTGACATTTAATAAACGAGATACTTTAAGTGTGGTAAAAGAATACGGAATTAAAACAGCAGTTTCTATCTACTTAAATAAAGGAGATATAATTGATTTAGATATAATTATAGATAAAGTTGGTTTGCCATGTTTTGTAAAACCAAACAATGCAGGTTCTAGTTATGGAATTTCTAAAGCACATACAAAAGAAGAAATTTTACCAGCAATAGAAAAGGCTTATAAAGAAGATTCTGAGATTTTAATTGAATCTTTTTTAGACGGAACAGAAGTTTCTGTGGGTGTAATTCAATACAAAGGAGAAACTAAAGTTTTACCAATAACAGAAATAGTTACAGAAAATGATTTCTTTGATTATGAAGCAAAATACGAAGGAAAATCAGAAGAAATTACACCAGCAAGAATAACAGAAGAAGAAAAAATAAAAGTTGAAAAAACTGCAAAAAAAGTCTATGCTGTTTTAAATATGTCAGGATTTTCACGGTCTGAATATATTTTAGTAAATTGTGAACCATATTTCTTGGAAATGAATACAGTTCCTGGGCTTACTGAAGAGAGTATTTTACCTCAACAAGCACAAGCAGCTGGAATCTCATTAAAAGAACTATTTGAAAATGCCATAGAAACCTCCCTCAATGCCTTATAAATAAAGAAGTTTAATTACTTTTATTTAAAAGATATTTTTCTATTTTTATCAATTATTAATTACAAGTCTACAAAGTATAAAATAGGGAATATGAAAAGAGCAATTTTTCCAGGATCATTTGATCCTTTAACATCTGGTCATCATGATATTATTACTCGTGGAGTCACTTTATTTGATGAATTGATTATTGCTATAGGTGTAAATTCTAGTAAAAAATACATGTTTTCTTTAGAAGAACGTATAAAATTTATTGAAGATGCTTTTGGAGATAACCCAAAGATTAAAGTAGTTTCTTATAAAGGATTAACAGTAGATTTTTGCATGAAAAATGACGTAGATTTTATTTTAAGAGGATTAAGAAATCCTGCAGATTTTGAGTTTGAGAAAGCAATAGCACATACAAATAGAGATTTAGCACCAATTGAAACTGTGTTTCTTTTAACAGCAGCGAGTACTTCTTATATTTCATCATCTATTGTAAGAGAAGTGATAAGAAATAATGGAGATTATACAAAATTAGTACCTCAAAGTGTAAGGGTTAAAAAAAATAAATCAAAATAGAAAATAATAATAGAAATGAAAAATTTTTTAGTTACAGCAATTTTAATGACCATGACGTTTGTTGGGTTTTCTCAATCTAATTCTTATTATAAAGTAGGTGATACTTTATATTATGATAATAATAGAGCAACCTATGGAAAAACAAATACTTTAGTTATTGTTAAAGAAACGAATGTAGATAAAAATAGCAGTGTTTATAAAGTTGCTAAGTTTTTGCTAGATAATGCTAAAGAAGAATATATTTTAGATTCTGAGTTTACTACAAATGGTTTACAGTTATTAAAGGCAGATGGAAATTTTGTTTCTTATCATAAAAATGGAAATAAAGCCTCTGAAGGAAAAACTGTAAATGGAAAAAAAGATACTGGAATTTGGTCTTATTTTTATGAAAGTGGAGAAAAAAGATCAGAAGAAAAAATGTCTTCAGAAACTTATTTTAGTGACCAAATTCAGAACTTAGTTATTAATTTTTGGGACGAAAAAGGAAATCAAAGTGTAACAAATGGAAATGGTTTTGCACAATTTACAGATGATGAAAACCATCTTGTAAAAGGTACGTATAAAGGTGGTTTAAAAAATGGTCTTTGGACAGCTTTTAGTGGAAAACAAAAAAAATATGAAGAAACATATAAAAAAGGAAAGCTCTCTAAAGGAACTAGTTGGAATGATAAAGGAGAGAGCTATGAATATGAAGAAGTAAATACACCAGCTTATTATAAAAAAAATGACAGAAATACAGTTAGAAAATATGTAGCCAAAAAGTTTAACTCAAATACTGCAGGTGTTAGTGGCGATATTTACGTTACATTTTTAGTAACTAAAGAAGGTTTGCTTAGAAATATAAATATAATTAGAGGGTTAACTGAAGCTTATAATGCAGAAGTAGAAAGAGTACTTACTGAGATGAAAGCTTGGGTTCCTGCTAAAAAAAGAGGTGAAGCTTATAACTCTACATACTCATTAAATTTACGTTTTACAGAATAATAAAAACATGAAAAAATTAGTTGTATTACTCTTTGTTTTGGTACTATTCTCTTGTAAAAATGAGATTAAAAAGCAAATAGATTTTACAACACTTTTCGAAAAATCTAAAGGAACTGAAACTCCTGAATACCATGACGTTATTTCTTTTTATAAAGATTTATCAGAATCATATTCAGGAGTTTCTTTGTTTTCTTTCGAGCAAACAGATTCTGGGCAACCGCTTCATTTAGTAGTTTATAGTCAAGAAGAGATTTATAATATAGATGAAATAAAAAACGCATCAAAAAACAGAATTCTAATAAATAACGGAATTCATCCAGGAGAATCTGATGGAATTGATGCCTCTATGTTATTGATTAGAGACATTGTGCAAAACGATTCTTTAAAAGAAAAGTATAAAAATTCAATTATTTGTGTAATTCCTGTTTATAATGTAGGAGGTTCTTTAAATAGAAACTCACATACAAGAGCAAATCAAAACGGACCAGTTGTTTATGGTTTTAGAGGAAATGCTAGAAACTTCGATTTAAATAGAGATTTTATAAAACAAGACACAAAAAATGCAGCGGCTTTTGCAACCATTTTTCATACAGTAAATCCAGATGTTTTTATAGACAATCATGTTAGTAATGGTGCAGATTATCAATATGCAATTACACATTTATTTACACAACATAATAAATTAGGAGGGAAGTTAGGCTCTTTTTTAGAGACAGAAATGCGCCCAAGTTTAGAGAAGTCTTTGCAAAATAAAAACATAGATATTACACCTTATGTAAATGTTTGGGGAACAACGCCTGAAGCAGGTTTTTCGCAGTTTTTCGATTCACCAAGATATTCTACGGGTTACACAACATTGTTTAATACGTTGGGTCTTATGGTAGAAACACACATGTTAAAAACGTATAAAATTAGAGTAGAACAAACGTATGAGTTACTTTTTTCTGCTTTAGATTTTACAGAAGAAAATTCATCTAAAATTAAAGAGTTAAGAAAAAATGCAGTTGAAGAGGTTTTAGAAAAGAAAACCTATCCAATTGCATATAAGATTGATAAAGAAAATCCTACAGAGTTGCAATTTAAGGGATATGAAGGTAGGTATATTGATAGTAAAGTCACTTCAGGAAAACGTTTGTTTTACGATACTAGTCAACCATTTATAAAACCTGTAAAATATTACAATAATTTTGTGGCAACAAAGTCGGTTGAAATACCAAAAGCATATATTTTACAACAAGGTTGGCATAAAATTGTAGAACGATTAAAAAATAATCAAATTGAATTTACTCGTTTTAGAAATGATACGATAATAACTGTTGAGGTAAACCATATTGATGAGTTTAAAACTAGAAAAATGGCTTATGAAGGTCATTATTTACATTATAATACCTCTATAAAAAAGTCAACTCAAAATATTCAGTTTCGAAAAGGAGATGTATATATTGATACCAATCAAACAGGAATTCGTTATTTATTAGAAACATTGGAAGCAGTAGCAACAGACTCTTTTTTTAATTGGAATTTTTTCGATACCATTTTACAGCAAAAAGAAGGATATTCTTCTTATGTTTTTGAAGATGTTGCAGAAAAACTATTAGCAGAAAATTCAGTAATAAAATTAGCTTTTGAAGAGAAATTAAAAAACGATAAAGAGTTTGCAAAAAATGAACGATTGCAGTTGAATTTTATTTATAAAAATTCTCCTCATTATGAAAAAGCACATTTACGTTTGCCTATTTTTAAAATTTTCTAAATTTTTATTGTTGATGAAATCTATTCTCTTTTCTTTATTTCTGATTGTTTTAGTAAGTTGTAAAAAAGATTCAGAACCCTTAAAAACAGATTTAAAAGAAATTGCAAAAGAAATAATGGTTAATGCAAAAAACTGTGCTTTAATTACTGTCGATGCAAAAGGAATTGCACATGCAAGAGCCATGGATCCATTTTTACCTGAAGAAGATTTTACAGTTTGGATGGGAACAAACTCTAAGAGTTTAAAAGTAAGCCAGATTCAACAAAACGAGAATGTAACCTTGTATTATTTTGATAAAGAAAACGCAAGTTATGTTACTTTACAAGGTGTTGCAAGCATTGTAAATACAAAAAAAGAAAAAGAGCAGTTTTGGAAAAAAGAATGGGAAAACTTTTATAAAAATAAAGCTACAGATTATTTACTTATAAAGTTTACACCTAATTCAGCAAATGTAATTAGTGAAAAACATAGTATTTTAGGAGAATCAATAACTTGGAAAACGCCTCAAATAAATTTTAGAAAAAAATAAATATGAAAAAGATACTAGCATTATTTGCTTTCACAATTCTTTTTAGTTGTCAAAAATCAAAAATGAACGAAGAAATAACTACTGATTTTTATGTAGGAACCTACACAAAAAAAGATTCTAAAGGAATTTATAAATACGAACTTTCTAAAGAAGGAAAACTCAAGCAAATTGGTTTAGTTGCAGAAACAATAAATCCTACATTTTTAGTAAAAACGGATGATAATAAAACCCTTTTTGCTGTAGGAGAAACCAATGAAAATGGAACAGGATTTGTAAAATCTTTTAAGATTACAAAAGATTCTTTAGAATTGATTAGCAAAGAAGAATCTGGTGGAGCAGGACCTTGTTTTGTTGCTTTAAATGATGAAAATTATATTCTAACGGCAAATTATGGTGGAGGAAGTGTAGGTTTATTAAAAGCAGCATCTTCTGGTAAATTATCATCGTTATTAAATGTACAGCAACATATTGGTAAAGGAAACACAAACAGACAAGAAGCGCCTCACTCACATTCTGCTTGGTTTCATCCAACTAAAAAAGAAGTGATTTCTGTAGATTTAGGAACCAATCAATTATGGTTTTCTTCAATTGTAGAAAATAAATTAGTACCTACAAGTCAGAAAACATTAGAAATGGCAGCTGGAGCAGGTCCAAGACATTTAACTTTTCATCCAAATAATAAATGGATTTATGTTTTAAATGAATTGAATAATACCGTTTCATTGATAAAAGAAAAAAACGAATTATATTATGTAGATTTCTCAATACCAACATTACCAAAAGACTTTACTGTATTTAGCAAAGCAGCAGATATTCATATTTCTAAAGACGGAAAGTTTTTATATGCTTCAAATCGTGGACATGAATCGATTGTAATTTATGAAGTAAATTCAAAAAACGGAACCTTAAAAACAATTGATTACCAACCTGTTTTAGGAAAGCATCCTCGTAACTTTTCTTTATCACCAGATGAAAAATATGTATTGGTTGCCAATCAAGATACCAATAACATTGTTTCTTTTAAACGTGATGCTGAAACTGGTAAACTAACTTTTGTAAGTGAAATTTTTGCACCTATGCCAGTTTGTATTCTCTTTTAGTTTATGTAACTTGTAATTTCTAAAACAATTTTAAAATAACACAATGCTTTTAATTTTAATTAATTGGATTTATATTTTTATATCTACATTAAGCTTTGGGTTTTTATTAAAAAAGATTTTTAAAATTGAGAATCATAATTTTGTAATTCACCACATTTTAGGGCTGTTTTTAATTTCAATATTTAGTTGGGTTTATGCATTTTTTCTTCCGCTAAACTTGTTTTTTTATGCAATTATGGTTTGCATAATTATAGGTAGTTTTTTGGTGTTTAAAAATGAAATTAAAATTCATTTTAAAGAAGTGAAGAATAATTGGGCATCTTTTAGTACAACTTATAGATATAGCTTTGTCTTTATTTTTATAGTTTCATTAGCAATGTCTTCTGTAATACCTTCTATTTTTGATAATGAAAGTTATTATATACAAACCATTAAATGGTTAAATGAATATGGTTTTGTAAAAGGATTGGGGAATTTACATATCTTTTTTGCACAGACTTCTAGTTGGCATATTTTGCAAGCAGTATTTTCTTTTCCGTTTTTAGAAACTACTTTTAACGATTTAAATGGTTTTTTTTTAGTATTATTTTCTGCTTTTTGTTTTCAAGAATTACATCAATTTAAGAAAGAAAAAAAAACAAATCAATTATATGCTGGTAGTATTATAATTAGTTTGCCATTTCTCATTTTTTTTATAAATGCTCCATCACCAGATTTACCAGTTTTTTTAATCAGTCAATTATTGTTTTATCTTTTTATAAAAAATTATAAAGAGATTAATACTTCTATGTTTTCTATTATTTTATTGTTGACAATTTTTATATGTGTTATAAAAATTACGACTTGTATTTTAATTTTATTACCATTCATTTTATTAATTAAAAATTTTAAAAAGTTAAAATATTCATTATTAAAACCAATTTTAATCTCGCTTTTAGCGATTATTCTCTTCTTAACAAAGAATGTTGTTCTTACAGGATATTTGTTATATCCTTTAGATATTATTGATGTTTTTAATGTAGATTGGAAAGTGCCCACAGAAATAGTCGATTTATTTAAAATAGGTACTTATAACGCTGCTTTCGATTATCAAAATCTAGAGAACCTTTCTACACTACAATTATTTAAAACATGGTTAACTTCGTTTAAATTTAATGGGGTTATTAATACCTTATTTATTATTTTATTTATTATTTTTCCTTTTTTATGGAAGCTAAAAAGTAAAGAAAAATCAATTTTTATATTGTATATAATTGGTGTTTTACACTTTGTACTTGCTTGGAATTTCTCTCCACAGTATCGTTTTTTCTTTTTTTATATGATTTTCTTTTCAGTACAAATTGGTATTTGGTTTATAAGAAAAGAGAAAGGAATTTTACTGTTCATCTATTTTGGTTTTGTATGTACTTTAATTCCTTTTTTCACAGAATTAAAATTAAGTAATTATACAACCATCAAAAAAATAAATACAAAAACAAGTCTTTTAAAAATTGAAAACATTTTAAAACCAAGTTTAAATTCTAGTATGAGTTTAGACTACAATGCTCGAATTGAAAATGGGTTTAGTTACAATACGCCAACAAAAGAGAGTTACTTTTGGACAACCGGTAACGTTCCATTGCCTTCTGTAAATGAAAAACAAGTACTTTTTGTAAAAAAACATTATAAGATTACACCAAGTTTAAGAACCAATAGATTAAAAGATGGTTTTAAAAGTGTTAGAGTTGAATAGAAGCTAGCTTTAAACAAAACTGACCATTCTTTATCTTATCTTAGATTTATAAGTGCATTATATTTAAGAATAAAAAACCCTGCGAAAGCAGGGTTTTTTATTCTTAAAATTTATACTCACCTAAAGGTTTTGGGAAATCTTCAGGATTTGCTGCTAAATGATAACGCGGGTCATCAATATCTTCTTCAATAATATCGGTATAAATTGGGCTAGATTTGTAAAGTAATAATTTACAATCTTCACTTAAGTGTTTTAATGTAATTTTTTTACCAGCAGCTTGGTATTTTTCTACCAAAGCAAAAATAGCTTCTATTGCAGAATGGTCCGAAATACGAGCTTCAACAAAATCTATTTCTACTTTTTCTGGGTCGTTTTTAATATCAAATTTTTCATTAAAAGCAGTAATACTTCCAAAGAATAAAGGTCCCCAAATTTCATAAACTTTTGTTCCATCTTCTTTAAGACGTTTTCTTGCTCTAATTCTTCTAGCACTTTCCCAGGCAAAAACAAGAGCACTTACTATAACTCCAGAAATAACAGCAATTGCTAAATCAAAAATTACAGTTAAAGCAGAAACTAAGATTAATACAAATAAATCTGTTTTAGGTATCTTATTTATAATTCTAAAACTAGACCAAGCAAAAGTACCGATAACAACCATAAACATTACACCTACTAAAGCAGCAATTGGTACTTGTTCTATGTAAGAAGAAGCAAAAAGTATAAACATTAACAAGAAAATAGCAGCAGTAAGACCAGATAAACGTCCACGTCCACCACCTTTAATATTAATAATTGATTGTCCAATCATTGCACAACCACCCATACCACCAAACAATCCTGTAATAATATTTGCACCACCTTGTGCCATACATTCTTTGTTTGAGTTTCCACGAGTTTCTGTTAAATCATCAATTAAATTTAAGGTCATTAAAGATTCAATTAAACCAATTGCAGCTAATATTAAAGCATATGGAAAAATGAATTTTAAAGTTTCGAAGTTTATCGGAATATTAGAAAAAGTTTCTAAAACAGGAACAGGAAAACCACCTTTTAAGCCTTCACCACCACCATCTTTTATAAAAGAACCAACGGTGGCAACATCTAAATTAGAAAAAATTACTATTCCAGTAACTACTAAAATTGCGATTAAAGCTTCCGGTAATTTTTTTGTGGCTTTAATTTTTGGTAATCCCCACATAATAAGCATGGTTAAGCCAACTAAACCAACCATATACCATAAAGAGTTTCCTTCTAACCAAACTTTTTCTCCTCCAACAGTTTGTTTAAACATTCCTAATTGGGAAAGGAAAATTACAATAGCTAAACCGTTTACAAATCCCATCATTACAGGATGTGGAATTAATCTTACAAATTTACCTAGTTTAAAAATACCTGCTAAAACTTGTATAACTCCCATTAAAATTACAGTTAGAAATAGATAGTATAAACCAAGGTTTTCATCTGGGTTTCCCATTGCATTTCCTTCAGCTACCAAAGAAACCATTACAACAGCTAAAGCTCCAGTTGCTCCAGAAATCATTCCAGGTCTTCCTCCAAAAATAGAAGTAATTAACCCAACCATAAATGCAGCATACAATCCAACAAGTGGGTCAACACCTGCAACAAAAGCAAAAGCAACAGCTTCAGGAACCAATGCTAAAGCAACAGTAATACCCGATAATACATCATTTCTTACGTTTTTAACACGTTTGGTAATAAATTCAGTCATAATTTTGGTGATTTTTACAAGTCGGCAAAGATAGGAGGTTTTTTTAGAAAATTATCCTTCTTTATAAGTATCGTATACTAATTTTATATTTTCGTAAGAATTTCTTAAAGCATCTATAGTTTCTATTTCATTTTTAAAAACAACTTCAGTAATTCCTTCTTCAATTTGTGGTATTAATTTTTTCTGATAATCAGAAGTCATTAAAAACCAATACGTTTGTTTTAATTTAATTCCTTTATGAAAATAAATATGATAGGTAGTTTCTAGAGGTTTTATCAATTTTAGATTAAAAATACCACATTCTTCTTCCACTTCCCTAATCGCAGCAGTTTCTATGGTTTCTCCTTTTTCTAACCAACCTTTTGGTAAATCCCAAACGCCATTTCTAAAAATAAATAAAACTTCTTTTTTAGGATTTAGAACTAAGCCTCCAGCAGCAGGAATTACCTCTAAATTTGTAAGAAATGATTGCCAATCGTTCTCTAAATCAGTAGAATGTAAATAAACACCTAAAAGCTCTTTATTTTTAAGTTTTTGGATGATTTCATCAAAAATAATATTTTTAAATAGGTAAGTAGGAAAATTATTTTCTTTTTGTGAAGAAGAAGTCAGAATTATTGGGGTATCATTTACAAAAACTTTATACATTTGCTATATGATTTTAAACAAAGATACGGCAAAAAAAACAGCTGAACTTTTATTGAAAATAAAAGCAATAAAACTAAGCCCTAGTGAACCATTTAATTGGGCATCAGGTTGGAAATCTCCAATATATTGCGATAATAGAATTACGTTATCTTATCCACCAGTTCGTGTTTTTTTAAAAGAAGAAATTGCAAAAATTGTTGAATTAGAGTATGGTAAGCCAGATATTATTGCTGGTGTTGCTACAGGCGCAATCGCTATTGGGGTTTTAGTAGCTCAAGAATTAGGAGTTCCTTTTATTTATGTGAGGCCAGAGCCAAAAAAACATGGTAGAAAGAACCAAATTGAAGGGCACTTAGAAAGTGGACAAAATGTTGTGGTAATTGAAGATTTAATTAGTACAGGAAATAGTAGCTTAAATGCAGTAGCGGCTTTAAAAGAAGCAGGTGCTGTTGTAAAAGGTATGGTTGCTATTTTTTCTTACGGATTTGATATTGCTGACAATAATTTTGAGGAAAAAGGAGTTAGTTTAACTACTTTAAGTAATTACGAAAACTTGTTAGAGCAAGCTTTAGATAGTAGTTATATTACAGATAAAGAGTTAATCACTTTAAATGATTGGAGAAAGAGCCCAAGTGAGTGGAAACAATAAAATTGAAGAATGAATATAAACGGAAACACAGTAGTAGTTGAAAAATCTGCAGAAGAAGTATTTACTTTTTTTACAGACCTAAAGAACTTTAAGGAAATAATGCCTGAAAACATTAAAAAGTTTGAGGTTGATGGAGAGTCTTTTATATTTGGATTACCAGGAATGCCTGAAATTAGATTGGTTTTAAAAGAAAAAACGGAGTTTTCTAACATTACATTAGGTGCTGCAAGCAGTAAATTGCCTTTTACATTAGCAGCAGATATTAATGAGATTTCAGAAAATAAAACGGAAGTTAAATTAGACTTCGCTGGAGATTTTAATCCAATGATGGCAATGATGATTAAAAAACCATTGACAAAATTTGTAGATACACTAACAGAAAATATAGGGAAACTTTAAAGAAAAGTAACTTCTTTAATTCCAAATTCGATGATAGAATCATCTTCTAATTGAATTTGTAAATTTCCTTGATCAGAAATTCCGGAAATTAAACCCATAAATATTTCATCCTTACTATTTTTAAACATAGTAGGGATGTTTTTTTTATATAAAACATTTAAATATCTTTTTTCTAAAACCTGAAACTGATTTGATTCTAATAAATTTATTTTTTCTTGAAGTTTTATTAAAATAGTATTTAATAAACTATCTAAATTATATTCGTTTTTGGTTTCTAGCTTTAAAGAAGTAACATTTGTAATAAAATCTGGAAATATTTCTTGGTTTACATTTATGCCAATTCCTATGATAGAATTTTTTATTCTGTCTCCAGAAAAAGTGTTTTCAATTAAAATTCCACAAATTTTCTTGTTTGCTGACAGAATGTCGTTAGGCCATTTTATAGAAAGTTTCGGTATGTTTTTATCAAAAAGCACCCCGTAAATAGCTAAGGAAATAGCAAAATTTAAATATTTTCTTTTAATTATTTTTAAATCTTTAAAAGAGATAAGTGTACTGAATGTAAGGTTTTTGTGTGGTTCTGAAACCCATATGCTATCTTGTTGTCCTCTACCTTTTAGTTGCTTTTTAGTTACAACAGTGGTGAGATTTTCTAAGGTAGAATTATGCGCCAAATCCTTTAAAAAAGAATTTGTAGAATCGGTGGCACTAAGTTTGATTATTTTCAAGTGTTAAATAAAGTGTAAACTACTGTAATAATACATAAAATACTCGCAAAAAAATAATAACTTTGCGTTAAATTAGAAAAAAGTTAATGACAAAAAAAGAAGTAAGTACAGATGATTTAATTGCTTTAATAATTAAAGGGATTGATGAAGTTAAAGGAGAAGATATTCAATTATTAGACTTACGAGAAATAGAGAATACTGTGTGTGATTATTTTATAATTTGCTCTGGTAATTCAAATACACAGGTAAATGCAATTTCTGGTTCTATCCAAAAAATAGTTAGTAAAGAACTTAAAGATAAACCTTGGCATATAGAAGGGCAAACAAATTCTGAATGGGTTTTAATGGATTATGTAAACGTTGTTGTACACATTTTTCAGAAACATGTCCGTGAGTTTTATGATATTGAAAGTCTTTGGGGTGATGCAAAAATTACAGAGATAAAATCAGTTTAATTTTTTTTATTTTTTAAATAAATGAGTGATTCAAAAAAAGATAATAATTCAAATATGCCTAAATTTAAGTTTAATGCGTATTGGATATATGCTGCGATATTTATAGTAATTATTGCATTCCAATTTTTTAATAGTGGAGATTTAGCTTCTAAAAGCATTTCAAAAAATGAGTTTAATGAAATATTAAAAGAGAATGATATTTCTAAAATTGTTGTTTTAAATAATAGTATAGCTCAAATTTATATAAAGGATGAAGCATTAAAGAAAGAAAAATACAGAAAACTTATAAACTCTGCTTTTTATAACAAAGGTGCCTCTTTATATGAGTACAATATTGGTAATTTAGAAAATTTTGAAAAAAATTTAGAAAAAACCAAATTAGAGGAAGGGTTAAGTTTCGATGTAAAAAACGAGGACAAAACAAGCTTTTTTGATATGATTATAGGTTTTTTGCCATTCATTATTTTAATTGCTGTTTGGTTATTCTTTATGAAAAGAATGTCTGGTGGTGGAGCAGGATCTGGTGGTGGAGGTCAAATTTTTAGCATAGGTAAATCGAAAGCTAAACTATTTGATAAAGACACTAAAGTAAAAACTACGTTTGAAAATGTAGCAGGTTTAGAAGGCGCAAAAGAAGAGGTACAAGAAATTGTAGATTTCTTAAAAAATCCAGAAAAATATACATCATTAGGAGGGAAAATTCCAAAAGGAGCTTTATTAGTAGGACCTCCAGGAACAGGAAAAACATTATTAGCAAAAGCTGTTGCAGGTGAAGCTGATGTTCCTTTTTTCTCTTTATCAGGTTCAGATTTTGTAGAAATGTTTGTGGGTGTTGGAGCTTCTCGTGTTAGAGATTTATTTAAAAAAGCTGCCGAAAAATCACCTTCTATTATTTTTATTGATGAAATAGATGCTATTGGTAGAGCACGTGGAAAAAATAGTATGACTGGTGGTAATGATGAGCGTGAAAACACGTTAAATCAATTATTAACAGAAATGGATGGTTTTGGAACAGATACAAATGTAATTGTTTTGGCTGCCACAAATAGAGCAGATGTTTTAGATAGTGCGTTAATGCGTGCAGGTCGTTTTGATAGACAAATCTATGTAGATCTACCTAATATTAATGAAAGAAAAGAAATTTTTGAAGTACATATTAAACCTTTAAAATTAGCAGATGATGTTAATATTGATTTCTTAGCACAACAAACTCCAGGTTTCTCTGGTGCAGATATTGCTAATATGTGTAATGAGTCTGCATTAATTGCCGCTAGAAATGGTAAAAAAGCAATTCATCATCAAGATTTTTTAGATGCTGTAGATAGAATTGTTGGTGGTTTAGAAAAGAAAAATAAAGTAATTACTCCAAAAGAGAAGAAAGTGATTGCTTTTCATGAAGCTGGTCATGCAACGATTAGTTGGATGCTAGAACATGCTGCACCATTAGTTAAGGTTACAATTGTTCCTAGAGGCCAATCTTTAGGTGCTGCTTGGTATCTGCCAGCAGAAAGAATGATTGTTCAAACCGAACAAATGCTAGATGAAATGTGTGCTACAATGGGTGGTAGAGCAGCAGAAAAAGTGATTTTCGATAAAATTTCTACAGGAGCATTAAGTGATTTAGAAAAAGTAACCAAACAAGCTAGAGCTATGGTTACTGTATATGGTTTAAACGAAGAAGTAGGTAATATTACTTATTATGATTCATCTGGAAATGATGGTTTTGTGAAACCTTATAGTGAAGAAACAGGAAAGAAAATCGACAAAGAAATTTCTAAAATAATTGAAGCACAATATGTAAGAGCTATTCAAATATTAGAAGAAAATAAAGATAAATTGACTGTTCTTGCTGATTTGTTATTAGAAAAAGAAGTTATCTTTAAAGATGATTTAGAAAAAATATTTGGAAAAAGACCTTTTGAAGAGGTTGCTGAGATTGAAGAAAAAAAAGAAAAAGTAATTGAAGAAAAAGAAGATATTCCCCCAGTAGAATTAAATACTGAAGAATAAATAAATATCTTTAATTAAATGAGTTTTTTTAAAAAGTTATTCAATATTCCTGTTAAAGAGGATGAAGACATTCAGAAGCAAGAAGTAGATCTTTCTTTAGATGATTTATTTGTGCATAATTTTGTTGAAAAAGGAGGTAAGTTCTTGTATTGTTCAAAAGAATCTGAAGTTACCGATAATTTAAAAAATATCTTAAAAGAGAATAATTGGAATCAACTTTCACTTTTCAACAATAGTTTATCTGCTTTTTTTACTAATAAAGATGTAGAAATAAGTGAAAGATTGAATTCAGATATTCCTATTTTCTTGAGTTGTGAACATTTAATTGCAGATAAAGGAGATATTTTATTTTCTTCAAATCAATTAAAAAGTTTTAAGTTATCTGAAATGCCTCAAAATTTTATAGTTTATGCAACTACAAGTCAGTTGGTTAATGATATGGGTCAAGGTTTAACTGGTATTAAAATACATCACAAAGAAAAATTACCAACAAATATATCTGCCATAAAAAATTATAGCATCAATAAAAATGATGATAATTTCTTAAACTACGGAAACAGTAACTCAAAAAACTTATATTTGCTGCTATTAGAAGATTTATAATATGAGTAACCTTTTAAGAAGGAGTCTTTCTGGCATTATTTACGTTTTAATTTTTTTATCCGCTATTCTTTTTTCTAAAGAATCGTATATAATTTTAACTTCTTTATTTGCATTAATTTGTATTTGGGAGTTTTCTAAATTAATTCAATTTAAAAGTTTAATAGGATATATTTTCTTTTGTTTAACTTTGTTTCTAATCATAAAAAGACCCGAAAGTTTTGCGATTAAAGGAATTTTAGGAATCACTATAATTTCTTCTTTATTTCTTATTTATTACTTGTTTACTAAAAAAGAAATTACTTTTTCTAATGATAGGTCTAAATCTGGTTTATTAATAAGGTACGTTATCTTTTCGATGATCTTTTTAGTGTTATTACCTATTTATAAAGGAGCTTATAATCCCTATTTAATGATTTCTATTTTAGTTATGATTTGGGTTAATGATAGCTTTGCTTTTTTAGTTGGAAAAAACTTCGGAAAAAGAAAATTATTTGTTTCTGTTTCTCCAAAAAAAACACAAGAAGGTTTTATAGGAGGGTTGGTATTTGCATTACTTTCTGCATTTGCAATAAGTAGGTTTAATAATGATTTTACGGTTACAAATTGGTTGATTATAGCTTTTATAGTAAGTGTAATTGGTACTATTGGAGATTTGGTAGAATCTAAATTTAAAAGACAAGCCAATATTAAAGATAGTGGTAATATTATGCCAGGTCATGGAGGTATGTTAGATAGGTTAGATAGTTTGCTGTTTGCAGCTCCGTTTGTATATTTGTATATTAATTTTATAATTTAAGTATGATTCGTTTTCACAAAGAAGGATATAAAATAATTACTATTGTTTTAATAGCATCGATTGCAGGTATATTATTAGCAGAAAAATTTATTGATATACCTTGGTTGGTAAAAACAATACAAGTTATAATTATTGCTTTTTTAATAATTATTTTACAATTTTTTAGAAATCCCAAAAGAGTAGCTCCTTTAAATGATAATGTTTTAGTGGCACCTGTAGATGGAAAAGTTGTTGTTATTGAAGAGGTAGAAGAACCAGAGTATTATAAAGGTAAAAGATTACAGGTTTCAATTTTTATGTCTCCTGTTAATGTGCATGTAACTAGATATGCTATGAGTGGAGTTGTAAAATATAGTAAATATCATCCAGGTAAATACTTGGTTGCATGGCATCCAAAAGCATCAACAGAAAACGAAAGAACTTCTGTAGTTGTTAATAATAAAGCTTTTGGAGATATATTATACAGACAAATAGCAGGAGCTTTAGCGAAAAGAATTGTTAATTATGCTAAAGTAGGAGATAAAGTGATACAAGGTGCTGATGCAGGGTTTATTAAATTTGGTTCTAGAGTAGATCTTTTTTTTCCTTTAGGTACAAAGTTAAATGTATCTTTAGGTGATAAAGTTAAAGGAGGAACTCAAGTAATAGCAGAAAAATAATATTTATGGAATCTGATTTAGACAAAGAGTTTAAAGAAGCTTTCGATAAAATTTCTGCATTAAGAAAAGCGATTGCTCCAGACATAATGTTAAAATTTTATGCTTATAATAAGCAAGCAAATTTTGGAAATAAATTTTCTTTTAACGATGGACTTAACGTTAGAAGCGCATTTAAATTGAATGCTTGGATGCAATTAAACGGAATGAAACCTGAAGAAGCGAAAAGAAAGTATATTTTATTAGCAAAAACAGTATAAAACTTAAAAAATAACATCATGAAAAGAGTACTATTATTATCATTATTATTAGTTGTAGCATTTAATTTTTCATCTTGTAAATCAGAAAAAAAACCTGATTATAGTAAAGAAAATAAAGTAGAAGCTAAAAAAAGTACTGCAGCTTTCTCATTAAAGAATGCAAAAAACGAGATTAACTTTACTGCTTATAAAACTTCTGATAAAATACCAGTAGGAGGTCAATTTAAAAAAATTGATATTACCACTGGAGGAGAAGGGAATTCAATTAAAGAAGCTATTAATAATGCTGAATTTGCAATACCAGTAAGTAGTATTTTTACGAAAGATACAAGTAGAGATTTTAAAATAAAGAAATTCTTTTTTGGTATAATGGATAGCACAAAGTTATTATCTGGAAAATTAGTGATAGAAAATGACTCTATTGGTTATGCTAACATTAAAATGAATGGAATTACGGAAAAAGTATCTTTTTTATATACTATTGAAGCAAATACTTTTTCTATGAAAGCTACTATGGATATTACTAAATGGAATGCTAGTACAGCTTTAAATTCTTTAAATTTAGCTTGTAAAGATTTACATAAAGGTGCAGATGGAGTTTCTAAAACTTGGAGTGATGTTGCTCTTGATATAAAATCTACTTTTTAAATAATTTTCTTTTTAAATAATTTTATTAAAAAAATTATAGTTATATTTGAGAGTATTTAAAATTAATTAACCCCTAAAAATTAATGATTAATGATTAAGTATTAATTTATACTTTTTTGGCCCCCTAACCAATGACTACAAAATTTTCCCCTAAATTTTTAAGACATGGATTTGTCTTAATATTATTATTACAATCTTTTTACAGTTTTTCACAAAACGCAAATCTTTTTATTACAGTAGATTGGCCTCAATGGGCTAGAGAAAATAAGGTTGAATTATATTCTCCTGCACCTGATAATGAATTGCTTTTAACAGTAACACATCCTTCTGGGTATTTATCTGGTACGGAAACAGGTTCTGGTTCTGATATTTTATCAGGAACTTTCCCAGATCCAACTGCACTTTCTTTAGCAGTAAATGCGAGTACTACAGATGGGTATTATGTAAAACTCTATGATGGTTATGGAGATGGATGGAATTCAAGTGGAAATATGACTATTTCTGTAGATGGAGTTACTGCTTATACTTTTAATGGTAGTTTCGATACAAGTGATTCTAATAATGAAATTAGCCAAATAGCTTATTTTGCAGTAAACCAAGCACTTGTTTTAGATGATGCTTCTTTTACTTATTCAAAGTCAGAATATTGTCAATCTGAAATTGATCCAACTCCAACTATAACAGGTGAAACAGGAGGAACTTTTTCTTCTACTTCAGGTTTAAGTATAAATTCATCAACTGGGTTGGTAGATGTTTCTGCTTCTACAATAGGTAATTATATAATTACATACATAACTACAGCTCCTAATCAAAATAACTCAACTTTTAATTTTGCTATTTCAGATGGAGATATTGCTACTTTTGAATATCCATATTCTTTTGCAACACAAGGAGATGAAGATCTTACACCTACAATAACAGGACAAAGTGGATCTTTTTCATCTACTTCTGGTTTAAGTATTAATTCATCAACTGGTAAAATAGATGTTTCAGCTTCTTCAGATGGATTGTATACCGTTTCATATACAACTAATGGAAGTTGTTCTAAAATATATACAGATTCTGTAAGAATAATTGAGTCGGTATATAATGATGTATCTAACAGTTATCCAAATAATGCTAATAAAAAATATATTGAATACATTCCTGGTACTATGCCAGTTATTATTTCTGCACCTCATGGAGGAACTTTAACAGGAAGTGAATTATCTACTAGAGGTTGTGGAACTGGTGAAATGGATGATAATACAGATATATTAATAAGGGAAATTCAAAAAAAATGTTTCGATCAATTTGGTGTTTATCCTTATATTATTATTAATAATTTAAGGAGAAATAAACTAGATCCAAACAGAAATAAAAGTGTAGCAACGTGTAGTAATACAAATGTATATGAGTATTTTGATGCTTATCATGACTTTATTGATGCAGCAAGTGCAGATATTACAGCAAAGTTTGGTAAAGGATTATATATAGATTTACATGGACAAAGTCACGTTTTACCAAGAATTGAAGCAGGTTATAATTTAACCAGTAGTTCTTATGATGAAGATTTAAATAACTCAAGCACAAATGCAACTGAATTATCTAGAGTAACAATAAAGAATTTAATTAATAACAATCTTCAAAACCTAACTTTCGAAGATTTAGTGAGAGGTTCTCATAGTTTAGGAGGTTTATTACAGACTACTGGAGGATCAGAGTACGATGCTTTAGATCATTCTGATAAAGATAAATATGGTAATGTCTTAAATTGCTCAAGAGATGTTGGTTACAGAACCGTGCCAAGTCATATTGGAGATGGTAATCAAGGTAACTGTGATGATACAAACCCTGGAAATAATGATTATTTTCTAGGAGATTATTATAGTAATATTAGACATGGATCTGGTAGTGTTTCTTATGCAAACACTGTTGTAGGAGGTGGGGGAAATGTTAATGGAGGTGGAGGTACTATAGATGGTATTATGACAGAAGTAAACAGAAGAGTTAGAGATGTTGGTGCTGTTTATACTTCATTATATGGTAGAGCTAATGATGGAAGGTCTGCTACTATTCCTTATTTTTCTAGAGATTATGCACAAGTTATTGAAGAATATATAGACTTACATTATAATGATTTTTCTAAGTTTTCTTATGATACTAGTGTTTATTCAATTTATGGTTTAGATCCTACACCAACAATTACAGGAATTTCAGGTGGAACTTTTTCAAGTACATCAGGATTATCTATTAATTCATCTACAGGTATCATAGATGTTTCTTCTTCAACAGAGGGAGTCTACACTGTTACTTATGTTGGGTTAAATGTTGGAGAATATTATAAGAAAGAAATATCAATAACAATAAATAATAGTGCAGTTACAAATACCTTTACTGCTTCAACAGGAGATTGGTCTTCTACTTCTAATTGGAGTTTAGGAAGATTGCCAATTGCAAATGATAATATTTCTATTCCTGCAGGGAAAACTGCAAATTTAAATTTATCTAATATTTCTGTTTCAGATATTTCAGTAGAAGGAACACTAAATATTAATTCAGGGAAATCTATAACTGTAACAGGAGACTTAACAACATCTGGTACAACAAATGTAACGTCTAATGGTACAAGCAGCGGCTCAATAATTGTTGATGGTAATTCTACAGGAAGTATTACTTATAGTAGATATATTAAAGACAATTCGAACTGGTATTTAATTTCAAGCCCTTTAGAGAATCAAGATATAGATGTTTTTGCGTCAGCTAGTTCTTTAGCATCAGGTTCTGGTTCTAATAGAGGTTTAAGTAATTATAATAATACTGCACCAGGTTGGGATTATTATCAAAATGGTTCATCTACTTCAGGTGATTTTGAGCTTGGTAATGGGCATTCTATAAGGTTAACTTCAGCAGGAAATATAATTTTTACAGGTAATCTAAAAACAGAAAATGTATCTAAAAGTGTTACTGTTGGTTCAAATGGTTGGAATTTAGTAGGTAATCCTTATCCTTCATTTATAAATATGAATAACCCTGCTAGTAGCACTAATAATTTTTTAGACTTAAGTTCTAATTTTTCAATTTTAGACTCTGGGTTTAAAGCAATTTATTTCTGGGATACAGTTTCTCAAACTTATAAACCAATTAATAATGCTTCTGATGCTAAATATTTAGCACCAGGACAGGGGTATTTTGTAAAAGTAAATACTGATGGTAATATAACTTTGAATGAAAAGATGCAAAGTCATCAAACAGGAGATTATTTCTTAAAAAGTAGCTCTGACAGGTTTGAAATAAAATTAAAAATAAATGATGGAACTTCAGAAAAGAATACGGATATTAAATATATAGCTGGTACTACTACTGGTTTAGATGAAGGTTATGATGCTGGATTATTTAATGCGAGTAGTACTTCATTTTCTTTGTATACTCACTTAGTAGTTGCAAGTAATAATACAAAATACGCCTTACAAGCATTACCAGATAGTAATTTTAATTCTATGATTGTTCCTGTTGGATTAAATGCTACTAAAAACTCTGAAATTACCTTTAATGCAGATATTAAAAACATTCCAACTGGTTTAAAAGTTTACTTAGAAGATAAAAATGAAAATGTTTTTACCAGAATTGATGAGAATAACACTTCTTATAAAATAACTTTAGAAGAGGATTTATATGGAGGTGGACGATTTTATCTTCATACAACATCTGAAACACTTAAAGTAGATGAGGTAGTAATTGAATCATCATTAAAGATCTATAAAACAAATAATAACAGCATAAATGTACAAGGAATTGATAATGATACAGCTACTTTGGAACTAATATCAGTTTTAGGAAAAGAAGTTTATAATACAAAACTTGCCAATAAATATAATCAAGAAGTAGTATTACCAAAAGTAAATTCTGGTATCTATTTTGTTCAAATAAAATCAAATTCAGAAAAATTAATAAAGAAAATTATTTTAGAGTAACCCCTAACTTTAATAAAAATGAAACAAAAAGTAGAAAAGAAGAACATTGAAGAGATTTCTAGAAAAGAAGCAATTCAAAAAATTGGTAATTATGGTAAATATGCAGCTTTAACTGCATTAGGTACCTATTTGTTATTAAACCCTAAGTCTGCACAAGCAGCTTCACTTGAAGCTCCTGGAGACGGTTTTTAAAGAAAATCGAACTTAGAGAAAGCTAAAGAATTTATACGAATCCCTATATATTAAATTTTAACCCCTAAAAATTATCAAAAATGAAAAATTTTAAAAAGCAATTTGCAATAGCAATTATCTTATTAACAATAAACTATGTAAGTGCTCAAGATTATTTAATGACCTTAAATGCAACAGCTATAAACTTTATAGATAAAGACGCTAAAGAATTTGAAGGTGAGCCTTTAATTAGTAACCAAACTTTTACATATAACCATGATAATGATGAGGTAGAAGTTATGTTTAACGGAAATGAACATTATGAGTTTCATAATAACAAAAAATATTTTATAAAATCTAATTTATTTTGGGTTTCTGAAGACATCGTTTATGTTACAATAGAAGAATTTACAATACCTAACTTTCCTTTTAAAAAAGGAACAAAAATGAAAATAGAAATTACTAAAGTAGATAATAAATATGTTTATTATAAATCTACTTTAGGTGGAAGAACTTGGCTGGGGAAAATGAAGGAGAGTAGCTTAGAATAATCTTTATTTTAAGTTACTCATAGCCTTCTGGAGCTTTGAAAATCGGAAAGAATACCTCTTATTCTTTTCGATTTTTTTTGTTGAAATTCTACTTCCTTTTAGTAGAATAATTGCCATTTCTCCAAAAATAAGTTTCAATATAAAACTAGGGATTCCAATACCCAAAAAAGGTCTGTTGATACTTTTTGCTAAAGTTTTTGAAAATGATTTACTTGTTTGATAGTCTGGCGCAACTGCGTTAAAAACTCCAGATAAATTACCTTCTATTGCTTTTATGTATAAATTGCATAAATCATCAATATGTATCCATGATATATATTGTTTTCCAGATCCTAAAGGAGAAATTATTGGAGTTTTCATTTTCTCTAAAGCTCCTCCGTTTTTAGCTAAAACAATACCAGTTCTTAAAATTGTTACAGGTATATTTTTTGTAGAAAACAGATGTGCAGCTTGTTCCCATTTTTGGCAAACTTCCCCTAGAAAATCATTACCAACTTTATCTGTTTCTTCAAAAATTTTGTCAGAAGTTATAGTTCCATAATAACCAATACCAGAAGCAGAAATAAAGCCTTTTAAGTCAATTTTTAATTCGTTTATTTTATCAAAAAGTAAATTGGCAGTTTTAACTCTACTATCAATAATTAATTGTTTCCTTTTTTCTGTCCAACGTTTATCAGCAATTCCTGCACCGGCTAAATGAATTATATAATCGGTGTTTTTTAGAGCTTTCTCATCAATATAATTAGAAGAAACATTCCATTTAAATTCATTTTCTTCTTTTGGGTTTCTACTTAAAATTACAACTTCATGATTTTTATCAATTAACATTTGGGTTAATCTTTTTCCTACTAAACCAGTACCACCAGTAATTAAAACTTTTGTCATAATGTAAATATAATTATATTTTTTGTTTAATATTTTTATCTTTTCATAAAACAAATCTATGATAATATATAATAAACTAATGTTAATCCTTTTTAAGAAGTTACTTAAAACCGTATTTTTATAGAAATGAAAAACAATATAAAAAGAAAAGGTTTTATTTTTAAAACCTATGAAGCAGAAAATCAATCTCCTTTTGATAAATTATTTGAAATTTTTAAAGAATTGATTACTCATACTTCAGGTGATTTTGATGAAGCCATAGATTGGTTACGTTCTTTAGATAAAGAATATAAATTAACGGACGAAAATTATACAATTGATGACTTTATTGAAGATTTAAAGAAGAAAGGTTATATAAAAGAAGAAGTAAAAGGTGATGGAACTGGTGGTACAAAAATTACTCCAAAAACAGAACGCGCTATTCGTCAGCAAGCGTTAAATCATATTTTTGGTAAGATAAAAAGAAGTGGTTCAGGTAATCATAAAAGTAAATCTCCTGGAATTGGAGATGAACATACAGGAGATTTTAGAAATTATCAATTTGGTGATTCTTTAGATAAAATATCAATAACAGAAAGTATAAGGAACGCGCAAATTAATAACGGGATTGATAATTTTAATCTCACTGAAAATGATTTAGTCATAGAAGAAACGCTGCATAAATCTCAAATGAGTACTGTTTTAATGATTGATATTAGCCATTCTATGATTTTGTATGGAGAAGATAGAATTACACCAGCCAAAAAAGTTGCCATGGCTTTGGCAGAATTAATTACCACTCGTTATCCAAAAGATACATTAGATATAATTGTTTTTGGTAACGATGCTTGGTCTATAAAAATTAAAGATTTACCCTATTTACAAGTTGGTCCTTATCATACAAATACAGTTGCAGGTTTGCAATTAGCGATGGATTTGTTACGCAGAAAAAGAAATACCAATAAACAAATATTTATGATTACTGATGGTAAACCAAGTTGTTTGCGTTTGCCAGATGGACAGTATTACAAAAATAGTAATGGTTTAGATACATACATTGTAAACAAGTGTTATGCGATGGCGCAACAAGCTAGAAAATTACACATTCCAATAACTACTTTTATGATTGCTCAAGATTCTTATTTAATGCAATTTGTAAGAGCATTTACACAAGCAAACCAAGGAAAAGCTTTTTATACAGGTTTAAAAGGTTTGGGGGAAATGATTTTTGAAGATTACGAAACAAATAGAAAAAAGAGAATTAAAGGTTAAAAATAAGTAACAAAGTTGCAAAGTAAAAAGTTGCAAAGTTTGTTTTTGATAATATAATATATGAACATAAGTACAATCAAAACATTAGGTGAGTTAGTAAAAACAGGATATAAATCTAGGTCGATAAAAGACGAATTAAGAGAAAATATTATTAGTAAAATAATGAGTAAAGAAACTGTTTTTAAAGGTGTTCATGGTTACGAGAATACTGTAATTCCAGAATTAGAAAGAGCAATTTTAAGTAAACATAATATCAATTTATTAGGATTAAGAGGTCAAGCAAAAACGCGATTAGCTAGATTAATGGTTAATTTATTAGACGAATATATTCCAGTTATTGTAGGTTCTGAAATTAATGATGATCCACTACAGCCAATATCTAGATTTGCAATTGAAACTATTAAAGAAAAAGGAGATAATACACCCATTTATTGGTTGCATAGAACCGATCGTTTTGCTGAGAAATTAGCAACCCCAGACGTTACTGTGGCAGATCTTATAGGCGATGTAGACCCAATAAAAGCAGCCAATTTAAAGTTAAGTTATGCAGATGATAGAGTGATTCATTATGGAATGATTCCAAGAGCAAACAGATGTATTTTTGTTATAAATGAGTTGCCAGATTTACAAGCTAGAATTCAAGTTGCATTGTTTAATATTTTACAAGAAGGTGATATTCAAATTAGAGGTTTTAAATTAAGATTACCATTAGATATGCAATTTGTGTTTACTGCTAATCCTGAAGATTATACAAATAGAGGTAGTATTGTTACACCATTAAAAGATAGAATTGGCTCGCAAATTCTAACACATTACCCAGAAGATATTGAAACAGCAAAAACTATTACCCAGCAAGAAGCTAATAAAACGAACTCACAGAAAGAATTTATTCAGGTTCCAGAATTAGCAAAAGATTTGTTAGAACAAATTGTTTTTGAAGCTAGAGAAAGTGAATTTATTGATGCAAAAAGTGGTGTAAGTGCTCGTTTAAGTATTACAGCTTTTGAAAATTTATTAAGTACAGCAGAAAGAAGGGCTTTACTTTCTGGTGATGAAAATACCATGATTCGATTAAGTGATTTTGATGGAATTATTCCTGCAATTACAGGTAAAGTAGAATTGGTATATGAAGGTGAACAAGAAGGAGCACATGTAGTTGCAGAAAATTTAATTAAAAATGCAATTAAAACATTGTTTCCAATGTATTTTCCTGAGATAAAAAAGTTAGAAAAACAAGAAGCGGAATCTCCTTATGATGCTATTATTTCATGGTTTTTTAATGCTGATGAAGATTTTGAATTATTAGATGAATTTACCGAGAAACAATATAAATTAGAATTAAATAAAGTGAAGCCCTTAGATGATTTTCTTAAGAAACACCAACCAAATATAAATATTTCTGATGTATTTTTTGTCAAAGAATTTATTCTTTGGGGATTGGTAGAATTTAAAAAATTAAGTAAATACAGATTTGCAGAAGGCACACAGTTTAAAGATCCTTATGGAAATTTTATGAGTGGATTGTAATTGATTACCAATTTCCACGAGATTTAATATTTGCATTGCATAACCGAATTATTTCAATAATTCGGTTTTTTCTTGTGGCATCTCTTTTTGCTTGATTCAGCCAATACAAATAGCTTTTTCTATAATTTGGTGCAAAGTTTTCGAAGTTTTCAAAAGCTGTTTTATTTTTATTAAATTCGAGTTGTAATTCTTCTGGAATTATCCCTTTTTCAACATCATCTAAAGCTGTCCAAGAACCATTTTGTTTACCAATTTTAATAATTTCTAAACCTCTATCATGCATTAAATTAGCTTCTATTAACTCTTTAATATATTTTTTATTTAATGCGCTCCAAACACTTTTTGGATTTCTAGAACAGAAATATTGTTTACGTTTTCCGTTTCCTAAACTTTTAACAGTAGAATCTATCCAACCAAAACATAATGCAACTTTTACAGCTTCTTCCCAACGCATCGATTCTTCTTTATTTTCTACTTTGTAAAAGATTAAATAAACTCCAATAGAAATATGATGATTTTCTGAAAGCCAATTACGCCATTCAACATCATTTTTAAAATAAAGTTCTGGTTTTTTAGACATTATCGCATAATTTTATTCGGAAAAACATCATTTATAATGGCGTAAATTTTTTAATCTGTTTGTGCTGTTATTGTACAGGTTATCATTAACGATAATAAGATAGTTTTTTCATTTGTTTATTGTTTAAAGTACCAAAAAGGAATACTAATATCAGTTACTTTTAATGTGTCTTTTTTCCTTTTTTTTAATCTTTTTAATTTTAAAATATGTTTCCCGTCAGAAATGTTTTTTAAGTTGATATAAGTTTCAAAACCAAATTGCTCTTTTTTGTTTTTTGCAATTAAAAAATCTGAATTTAATTTTAAGGTATCAATATAAACTTGATGTGTGTTATTAAAAACCTCTAGATATTTTTTTGTCAAACTATCTCTTTTTTGCATAGATTCTGTTGAGTTAAACATAACAATATCAGTTTTAAAACCCCTTTTATCTTCTTTTGGTTTTAATGATGGGTGATAGCTATAAAGTCTATCCTCAACACTTTCTGTAAATACTCTAAATAGCTTAATATATGGTTCTGTTATAACTTTAGATTGTATGGTTGCAATTCTTGGGAAGTCATCATCATTTATTAATAAATCTTCATAATTTTTTGCATCTATATATGTATTTGTAACATGTTTTGCAGATTCTAAATAATTTGTTTTATTGTGTTTAAAAGAAATTAAAATTGAGATGGCAATATAAGAAGGTACTAAAAATAAACTCAATCTTCTTGTAAACTTATTGTCTAAAAAATTATAAACTAAAGGTCTGTATAAGAATGTTAAAGTTAAAAAGCTGAAAACCCAATAAAATGGAAAATAAATTTTTGATAACCATTTTTTCTTTTTTAAATAACCTTGAGTTAAAAAATCTATAAAAACGAGTAAAGCACCTATCAATATAAAAAATAATAGAAAAACTCCTATAATAGTTCTAAGTACTTCTGGTAAGTTGTCATTTGAGAGAATTAATGTTGCAATACCAACAATACAAAGTGAAATAATTGATATTGAAATCACATAAAAAATGAGAAGAAAAGAAATAGCAAATAAAACACTACAATAGTTTTCTAGTGTTGCTACATATTTATCAAAAGAAACAATTTTTTTTCTTAAATAGTTTGTAAATTTATTTTGATAATTTAATTTTTCAAAATCTATATCTCCAGAAACATATCTTAATCCTAAAGAACCAATCCATAAACCTCTTAAAATAACGTGTACTAATAAATTAAAAATTAAGACAGAGCAAGCAATAAAAGCAATTAATAAAGCTACAAAAGAATAAATTTGCCTATCATTTTCAGCAATAATCATTGCTGTTCTAATATGAGGAATTGAAGTTATTAAACCAAAAATGGCAAAACCAGAAATCAGTAATTCTAGTTGCCAACTTTCTTGTTGTAACTTGTCTAGTAATTCTTTAAACTTATTGTCTTTAAAATTATTACTCATAGAAAATTAATTTTGCTCTAAGATACAGACTTTTTAAAAACAAAAAAACCACTTCAAAAAATTGAAATGGTTTGTTACGTATTTAAATAACCTAATTAGCAAATAAAAACCGAATAGAAAACCCGAGAAGATTCTCTTAAATAGGTTAAAAATAGAAATAAATTATATACTTTGTTGTTGGTAGTGCTTTATTACTTTAATATGTTTTTCTCCTTACCACTCCTAATGTTCAATGACTTTTGTTTAATCCAATTAACCGAAATGTCTATTGGTTCCTTTTTATTGGTATTGTGCCCTAATGATGGAAACAAAACATATTCGAAAGGTTTATTTTTTAATTTTAGAGTGTTGAGTTGTTCTATACACATTTTTACAGGAATTTGAATATCTTTTTCACCGAAAAGCCAAAGGCCAGGAATTGAAAGAGTTTTCAGAGCGTCTTTGGGGTCTGTAGCTTTAAATTGATATCTGTCAGAGTCATTTTTTATATGTTCGCGTGCGTCTTCTTCTGTGTGATTTTCCCAAAAATCTGTTCTTCCATTTGTATAAAACTGAAACCTTAATTGTTCAAGAGTAGTTATTGTAGGACTACTTAATAAAACCATAAATTCTACTAATGGGTTTTTGTTTGCAACAATAGGAATTATCCACCCCGCTTGACTTGCACCTATAAGTCCAATAGGTAAATCTTCTTTCATTTTATGAATTACGTTAACAGCTGAACTTGCATCTTTTGCTAATAAATTTAGATTTTCAAAGCTGATGTTATTTGTACCTACTTGAGGTCCAGCATAAATTCCACCAGACTCTCCAACTCCGCGTTTATCATAAGTTAATACCAAAATATCATTTTGAGCTAATCGTTTAGCAAATTTAGTCATTCGAGGTACTTGGTCAGAACCGTGAACAATGACAATAGCAGAGTGAGGATTTTTAGGACTATAAATTGTACTTGCCAGTTTAATTCCTTCACTCTCGAAAGTTACATTCTCTGTTTTTATAGAATCTATTGATTGATTTTTTTCTTGAGTAGATTGTCGACCTTCTTGTATACTTGATTTATTACAACTAATCAAAGTTGTAAAAATAAATAATAATAAAAGATGATTTATTAATTTCATATGTTGATTTTTTATTGAATTATTCATTAACGTAACTTTGGTTGTATTGCCTACAACTATATTCTAATAAAGAGTTACTCTCTGTCTAATTTTTTAGTTTGATTAAAGCCTATTAATAAAGCTCCACCAGCACATAAAAATATTGATGCTGCATAGAAAACCCCAGAATCTATTGCGTTTTCTGGTCTGTTTTGCCAAGAACCATTATAACCAAAATGGTAACTTAATAAGGTTCCTAAAAGGATTCCTACTCCAATTCCCATTGCTAATAAACCAAGGTTTAGTATTAAAACTTTCCAGAAAGGAGCTGCGTTTTTTGTAGCACCTTTCATAAATATACTAGCATCAACTCCTTTTTCTATTAATGCTAAACGTTCTTTGTTTCTTGTAGAAAAGTATAAATAGAATATGCCAAAGATGCTTCCAAATATTACTGCTAAAACTGCTACTTCCATAATTTTTTATTTTAAAGTTTAAATGATTAATTTTATTGTGTTTGTAGCTTTGACGATAACATTTAAATAAAGGTTACAGAAAAATTAAAAAATATTTTTTTAATAAAATGTGTAACCTATTTATATAAGCGCTCGTCAAAGATAAAATGACTAACAACAACGACCAACTATATATTACAAAAGTCATCAATGGAGATACAAACGCGTTTGCTTATCTTGTTGATGCGTATAAGAATATGGTGTATAGTTTGGCGTTAAAGATGACAAAGAATAGGGAAGAAGCAGAAGAAATTAGTCAAGATACATTTATAAAGGCTTATAAAAATTTAAGTAAATTTAAAGGAGATTCAAAATTCTCTACTTGGTTGTATCGAATTGCATATCATGCAAGTTTAGACGCTATAAAAAAGAATAAAAATAATAATAACACGTTAGAGATTAACGAAATTACGTTCAATCAAATACAATCTGTCGAAAATATTTTAGAAGGAATAGAAAGAAAAGAACGTGCTAAAATTATGAGTAATTGTTTAGATAAATTACCAGAAGAAGAACGTTCTATAATTTGGATGTTTTATTATGATGAATTAAGTTTGAAAGAAATTATTGAAGTAACTCAATTTTCTGAAGCCAATATAAAAGTAAAGTTACACAGAGCTAGAAAAAAATTATTAGCAATTGTAAAAGAAAATGTTGAACCAGAAATTATAAGTAATTATGGAAGAAAATAAACATATAGAAGAATTACATACTTTTGCAAAAAAGTATGTAAAAGAGATTCCGCAAGAAAAACCATCTTTAGATTTTACGGCATTTATAATGCAAAGTATTTTAGAAGAAAGTACTTCTAAATCTTCGGTTTTTACTCCAAAAGCTTTAATTACTAAAAAAGGATGGTTCTTAATTATAGGTTTATTATTAGTGGCAATATTTGTGCCTTTTAAACAGATGAAAGAAAATACTATACAACTTCCTAAACTCGATTTTTCTTTCTTTGATAAAATTCAAATACCTAATTTATTTGAATCATTTTCAGTTTCAAACACCGTTTTATATGCTATGTTTTTCTTTGGATTGATGATAATTGCACAAGTAGTTTTCCTAAAAGGATATTTTGAAAAAAGGATTTAATAATTCAATTTTTTGTGATTCGCTAACGTTTCGTGTATTGTTAGTGCGGAAATAGAAAGTCAGAAAACTTTCAATTTAGCACGAGGCAAAGCATTTTGTTTGCCTTTACCTTTTTTTGTTAGAAAGTCAAATCAAAATGATTTGACGGACTTAGTAAAAATAAACAACACTTTGAATTAAACACTAAACTCCGCATTAAATATACACATTGTTACCTGTAGTTTTTTATATTTTCTCGAAAGATATAATATTATTCAAAATCAGTTAAAGTAAATTGATTTTTAGATTATATAGCTAAATATTACTACGGACTTGTTTTATTGTTTTTCATATATCACGTCAATATTTAATAGAACCCAATTATTTGAATTAAAATCATAGTATTCTTTAGAGATAGATGTTTTTATATGATTATCATCAATTACAATTAAATTACAGTTAATTGTTACATTTTTATTACTCTCTACATTATCGATATAAGATTCCTCTATATAACTTTTTTCTTTTAAAGAAAATAAATTGTCCTCATATTCAAAGTTAGTTCCAAAACCATAACCAATAAACTCTATGCTCCCTTCTGGACTACTTGGATATTGAAAAGAAATCCAAGTTTTTGGAAAGAAGAATGAAATTAAGTTTGGCTTAATTTCCAAATCATTCAAATCAAATGAATTTATTTCGTTTGTAAGTTCTTCAGAAGAAATATTGTCATTATTTAAATCAACCTCAGTATTAGATTTAAACGATATGATTTTATATCTTCCAGTGTACAATTCAACTTCATTATTTATATTATCATCACTTTCACAACTAAAAAGCATAAAAGTAAAGAGAGTTATTAAAATCGGATTAAATAGCTTTTTTTTCATCATTTTTTGTTTTAATTATAGGTAACGTGTTTGTATATGGTTTGTTGCGTGGTTTAAGCACCTAATTTAGCAAATAAAAACCGAATAGAAAATTCGCGAGGATTTTCGTAAGTAGGCTAGAACTAGCAATAAATTATATACGGTGTTGTGTGACGTATTTTTTTTTCAGATATTCAAAATCCGAATTCGTTAATATTCTTATTTTACAGTTTTTGTTTTCATTAAATTCTTTGACTTTTTGAATTTTTGACCAACCAAAGTCAGCTCCAATAACAATATAATCTAATTTACTACTCATTCCAGATTTTATTATTCCTCCGTTTTGTTCAATAAATCCCTTTGCAGTATCTCGTTCAGTTGTAATATCTCCTGTGAATATAAATCCTTTTTTATTAATATCTAACTGTTTCAATTGTGTTTTTGAAATCGAATACTTTTTAATTATATCAAAATTTTCGTTTTTTACTTCTATACTTGTTAGTGTTAAATATGGTTTGTCTTTTTTTGTCTTATTTTGAATTGGTTTAGAAGCAATTTTTTTGTTAGAATTTAAACTATGAATATATTTACTTAAGATAATACCAATATCCTCAAATTCAAGAGCAAGAGTTGGACAAATTATAGAAAGATCATTTTTTAAAGTTAATTCAGATTCAAAATGTTCCAATAAACTATCTATTAAATCAGGAAGGTTATTGTCTTTTGCAATTTCTCTAATTTTTATATACTTTATGTTATAATCGTCTATTTTATTCTCAATTAGAATCTTTTCTAATATCTCAATTTCATTATTCCAACAAACTAATAAATTGTTGTTGAAAGAGATTTTTAAATCAAGTGAATCCCAAACATCTTCAAATGAAAAATCGTTTAAAAATTCATTATCAATTTCTAAAATATCCAAATTTTCTTGGAACTCTTTTTGATTTGAAATATATTTTGGAACACGAAAGTCATATTTTGTAGAATACACTATTTTGTCATTAATTATAAAATGAGTTCCGATTTGAAAAGCACTCAAAATATCTTCTGTACCACTTAAAAATTGAAACCCGATATAGTCAAATTTATTGTTAAAATATTTTGGAAAACTATGTGGATTTTTAAATTTAGATGTTTCAGTTTTCTGCTTTATCGCTTTCTCGTATTGAGGTTTAAATTTAATTCCATTTGACTTTGCTTTTTCGTGCCATTTTTGTAAATGAGGAGCAAAAGTCATTTCTACAAAATTATAAAATAGAAACTCATTTTCAGTTTGAGGATTTATTCCAGTAACGGAAATTTCAATCGGATTTTCTATTTTTTCTTTTTTCTTGAACCAACTAAACATATTTATTTTTCTTGATTTTGGTTGTTTGGTAATATGACACACAACTTAAGACGATTATGATTCGTTTTAATGACTTATAATCGGCGTTAGCGAAGTTAGGTTTTTTGAGCTAGAAAATCAAGAGTGAAAACACCTCTTTTACTTCAATTTTTTCTTTTTAGTATGCAATACAAAAGTCGCATTAAAGCCAAAATGTAAATTTGGGTCTTTAAAATTAAAGTTATGTGTCGTTTTTGTTATAAAAGTATCTTCTGCATAATTACGTGCATTTGTTATATGAAATTGTAATAATAAATGGCTTAATTCCCAATTTACACCAACCATAAAAGCATTATAAGTATCTATAGATTTTAATGGGTTTGCAACATAATAATATTCAGACACAACAGAAGCATGACCACCAATTTTGTGTCTTCCACCAAAACCAATTGCAAATTGAGTATTTGGGTCATCGTTTGTTGCTGTTGCAGTGTTATAAATAAAAGTAGGTGTAATTTGTATTGAAAGATCTGGATTAAATTTTCTTGCAATTAAAACCTGACTTGTAAAAGCGTTATTATTTGTAGAAGTTTCTTTACCATAAAGACCTGTATTTGTTGTTTTTCTATTTGATATTGTTTGTAATAAGGTGATAGAAATTGGTGTTTTTTTAGACCCTTTTTGCTGTTTTAAAAGTCGATATTTTAAATAACCATCAGAAATTTTATCAAAATTAGTATATCCAAAACCTACTGTAAAATTATCTAAAAACGCATATTCTAAACCATAACGTGTACTTACTTTATCAGCTAAAAAACGTTCTCCTCCAAAATTAGGAATATTCCAATAACGATTATACAGAGAAATTTCTAAAGCACCTTTTTTACGCGTTTCTATAGAATGACCTAAACCAATTCTCGTCATTTTAAAAGTAGCTATTTCATATACAGGTTTGTCTGGGAATTCAGAATCTAATTTATCTAACAAACTCTGTGCGATTAAAGAAGAGTTTGTAAGGAAAAACAATACTACAAATAGCGGATATATTTTTTTATTCTTCATAAGACTGGTATTGAAATCTGAATTTTATAGTAATCATTTTTGCAATATTACTAGATAAAATAGGTGGAATTTTAATGTCGAAATCTTTTACAAATACATTGTATTCGCCAGAAAGAAGGTAGGTTCCATTTATCTTTTCTATAGTCGTTTTTATGTCTATTTCTTTTGTGTTTCCATGTATGGTTAAGTTACCTCTAACAATTTTGGTTTGCTTTTCTAAAGAAGATTCAAAATCTAATATATTTCCTTCAAAAGTTGCTTTTGGATAAATGTCAGATTCAATATAACTCTCATTAAAATGCTCGTACATTAAATCCTTTTTAAATACAAAAGCACGCATTAACATACTTACTGCTATTTTTTTATTTCTAAGATCTAAAATACTTAAAACTTGATTGTTTTGTGCCTCGATATTTTCCATCGAAGCATAAGAAAAGAAAGAAACGTGCCCTTGTCTTGCAATAAACTGATTTTCTTCAGAGCTGAAACCAGTCAGTAAAATGAGTAATAAAAAGAAAGGTAAAATTTTATTCATTCAGTTTTAAATCTATATAACAATTTAACAATACAACATCTTTTAAAAAGCCTTTACAAATACCTTTTACAATAATTTTTTGATGTTCTTTTAAATTTTTTACTTTTTCAATTTGACTTGGATGTATGTCGCAAATAATTCCAGAAGTTTTATTCTGGCTATACAATATTACGGTATTTCTATTATTTAAAAAAGTAACTTCCTTTACAAAGCCAGTTACTTCTATAATTTTTCCTGAATAAAGTTTATCCGTTTTTTCTTCACTTAAAATATAAGAATCTATTAAATCATTAGAATTAATAGAAGCTTCAGAAGCCACTAACTCTAAGTTTTTGTTAGCGTTTTTAAAATATGGAAGCACATAATAATAGCCATTTACTAAAAGTAAAACGACAATTATAATGTAAAAAAAAGTGTTTTTTTTCTTCATAAACTGAATTAGAAAGCTAACTCAAAGAAACTAAATGTAACCATTAATTTGCTTAAAAAAGTGTCTAAAGCCGAAAAATAAGACTTAAATAGGAATAATCAATCGTAAAAAGAAAAAGAATAATGGTATATTTCAACATTGAAAAACGGGCATGAAAAAAGACAAACTATACTTTTTAACTTTCTTATCTATTGCAGTTATTTTTTTATTGATTGCTGCTATTGCATCACAATATTTTATAAAAGTAAGTGCAAATCAATTAATAGAAGTACAAGTAGAATCTAGTAAAAGAGAAGCAAATGAACTTGCAAAATCTATAGATTTTCAGCTTTCTTCTGGTATAAAAAAAGAGGAAGTTGTAAAAAACATTCAAAAAATTATTTCAAATTCTAACAGAGATAGTTGGTTTGTTAGCGTTTTTAATTGGGGAGGAAAAGAAGTTTGTCATCCAGATATTACAAAAGTAGGACAGCAGGTAAATTCTAATCAAACGTTGTTGTCATCTTTAAAAGAGAAAAATAATTCTGATGATTTGTATGATTTATTAGTGAAAAGAAAATCTGATTTAGAAACAATAAATTCATCAGAAGTTATTCATATTTCACCTATAAAAAATTCAGATTTAATAGTTGCAGCCAATGTAAATATTAATAGTATTAATGTGCAAATGGATGCTTTAAAAAACAACTTCTATCTAATTTTTTTAATCATGGGAGCTTTGGTTATTGTTTTGTCTTTTTTAGCAGTAAGAGTTATTGGTAGCGCTTATGAAAAACAATTAGAGTTAAAAAATTCTAATTTAACTTCTGAAGTTGTAAATCTATCAAAATTAAACACAGACCTAGTTTCTTATAAAGAAAAAGTTGTTGAGGTTTCTGATGAAAACCCTGTAGAAGAAGCATCAGAAATTGCAAGAAAAAGAATTCTTACTTATGTTAGAAATGAGTTAGTGCCTATTCCTATTAAAGATATTGCATACGTTTATACAGAAAATACAATTACATATGTAGTTTGTTTTGATGGTAAAAGATCTACCACAAATGCAAGTTTAGATGATATGTATAATAACTTAGATGCAACCTTATTTTTTAGAGCAAACAGACAGTTTATTATCGGTATTACTGCCATAGATAAAATTATAAAATATGGTAATAGTCAGCTTAAAATTTTGCTACAATCTAAAACTTCCGAAGAAATTATTATCAGTAAAAATAAGGCAGCAGAATTTAAACAGTGGTTAAACATATAATTCGATTTTTACCTAAATTAGCAGAAAACAGGTAATTATTCAATGCTTTTTTTTCCTTTTTAAGGAAATTTTTTCCCTCTCATACAGGTAAATGAGTTACTAAATGCTTTTGTTTAGTTTCTTTACGGTATCAAAATTTAAAACTCATAAAAATGAAAAACAAACTAAAATTTACAACAACGTTTATAATAATTGCTATAAGTATCTTTTTTGCTTCTTGTATTTCTAATGTAGAAGAGCAATTAATAGATGATGGAGGTGAAGATCCAATAACAGCAAACAAAGTGTCTTTTGCAGATGATGTAAAACCAATTATAGATGCCAGATGTCTTAGTTGTCATTCTGCAGGTGCAAACTCTCCAGAATTGAGTAGTTATGATTTAATTAGTGCAAACGCATCTAGAGTAAAAGATGCAGTTGCAAGTTCAAGAATGCCTCAAGGAGGAACTTTAACAGCAGCACAAATTAAAAGTATTGTAGATTGGGTAGATGAAGGTGCTTTAGATAATTAAAAATTCATATCATGAAAACCAAGAAAATACTTGTTGCAATTTTAATTATCGGAATTATTGGCGCATTTGTTGCTTATAAAATATATAACAAACCACATGTAAATGTTGGGGATACAAAATCTGATATTACACTTACAGCAAATAAAATTATAAACGATTTTTCTTCGGATGAAAGCATAGCAAATACAAATTATTTAGATAAGATAATTGAAGTTTCTGGTGTAATTTCTAAAGTGAAAATTGAAAAAGAGAAAGGAATTATCACATTAAAAACCAATGATGATTTTGGAAGTGTACTTTGTCATTTATCTGATAATGCTACTCAAAAAATAAATTTACTTAAAGAAGGACAAACCATTACTGTAAAAGGAATTTGTACAGGTTATTTAATGGATGTTATTCTTGTAAAGTGTGAAATAACTTACTAAAACAAAAAAAATGAAAACTATATATACAATTCTAATTTGCTTTTTATTAGCAAATGCTACCAATGCTCAAGAGCGATATTTAACAAAAAATGGTGCAGTAACTTTTTTCTCTTCTGCACCAATGGAAGATATAAAAGCAGACAATAACCAAGTATTGAGTATTGTAGATGCTTCTTCTGGCAAAATGGCAATTGCTATTTTAATGAAATCTTTTATGTTTAAAAAAGCATTAATGCAAGAGCATTTTAATGAGAATTATGTAGAATCAGATAAATTTCCAAAAGCTACTTTTAAAGGTGATATTTTAAATTTTGATACTATAAAAGATTCAGAAACAAAAGTAGAAGTAAAAGGTACAATGACGATTCATGGTAAAAGCAAAGAAATTGTAATACCAGCAAATATTACAAGAAATGAAGATAACATTTTAGTAAAAGGTGAGTTCAATTTATTAGTGGCAGATTATGATATTGAAATACCTGGAGCAGTTGCTAAAAATATTGCCAAAAAAATTAAAGTTACTTTTAAATTTAATCACAAACCTTACAAGAAATAAAAGATGAAAAAAATTATAGCAATCATTTTTGTACTAACTTTTAGTATTCAACTCTCTGCACAAGATTTATTAGATGTTTTAAACAATGAAACTCCAGAAACAGAAAACATTGTTACCGCTACTTTTAAGGGAACTAGAATTGTAAATGGCCATTCTATAGAAAATAGAAAAAAGAAGGAATTAGAATTTATAATTTCTCATAGATTTGGTAGAGTAAACACCGGTTTTGAAGAGTTTTTTGGTTTAGATCAATCTAATATTCGTTTTTCTTTTGAATATGGTTTAACAGATAATTTAACAGCAGGTTTAGGAAGAAGTAGTTTTGAGAAAACTTACGATGGTTACTTAAAATACAGTTTGTTAAAACAAAAAAAAGGTACAAATTCATTTCCTTTTGCAGTTTCTCTTTTTGGAAGTATTGCTGCTAAAAGTCAGAAAGCAGTTGCTGGTAATGAAAGGTCTTTTGCGGAAAGTTTGTTTTATGTAGGACAGGTTTTAATTGCGAAAAAAGTAAACTCTTCACTTTCTTTTCAAATAACACCAACCTATGTTCATAGAAATTTAACAGCTATAAATGCAGATCCACATGATATTTTTGCACTTGGTTTTGGTACTAGAGTTAAATTGAACAAAAGAGTTTCTTTAAATGCAGAATTTTATCCGCAGTTTAATAAACTAGAATCTATTGATGCTAAAAATTCATTGGCTTTTGGTGTAGATATAGAAACTGGTGGACACGTTTTTCAAATCATTTTATCGAATGCAATTACCATGATAGAAAAAGGATTTATTACAGAATCTACAGGTAATTTTTTTGGTGGAGACATTCATTTAGGATTCAATCTTTCTAGAACTTTTTAAATTATTTTCATTTAAATTAAGAATGAATTTTATTAGGTGTTTTACAAAAATAATTAATTTAAATCATACGCTATGTTTCTAAGAAATTATACAGTAAAAGGAGAAGATGTAAACGATTTTATGGTGATGCAAAATGCTGCATATTTAAAATATGCATCTAAAATTGTAGAAACTTTTTTGTTTGTAAATGGATTTACAAATTTAAAAATGAACAGCTCAAAAGTCGGTTTGCAAAAAAGGAACGATCAAATTAAGCATTTTAAAAACTTAATGTTTACAAAATCTTTTTCTGTTGAATTAGTTTGCAAAGAAATAGGCTTATGTCAACAAAAGATGAGCGTAGAGGTTTATTTTTATAATGACAAAGAAGAATTAAGTACTAAAGTAATAAGAGAATTATTTTGGTTCGATTATACTACTTGGCAAACGCTAACACCACCAAAAGTGATTGCTAAACATTTTATAGAGCAAGAAACTTTAAAAAGGGTTGGGTAGTTTTTTTGAGATTCGTTAACGTTTATGTATAAGATTAGTTGTGTTTGTGTGCGAGGATTTTCTGAAGGAAAATCAGGTGCTAGCAAACAAAGCAACTAACATTGGTTAAGCACAAAATAGCAATTTTTTATATACTTTGTTGTGTAACGTTTTTTTTATCAGTCAGTTTATCAATTTCCTCAATCAATTTTTCAATCAGAATAAAAATATTCGACAAACTATTTTTATCTCGACGACCAACTCTACAATTATAAATCAGATATTTTCCATTTAATTCAAAACCTGCTTTTCTACTTTTTAACAAGTTGAGTGATAATTGACTTGTCAGTAGAAAATTCGAAATTTCGCTCGCCTTTCCAGATAAGTTATAATTATCATATCGAGCAATTAAACTTATTAAAGAAGCATTTTTTTATAATACAATCAGTGAATTCATTGTAAAGATTGGGTTTCCGAAATTTTATAGTAAGGTCAATATGTTTAGAGTTCCAATTTGAGTCAATTTCTAAAGTCCAATTTTCATAATTTTCAATGATTACTTTATTCCCTTTTGGAAATAAAATCATTTGTTTTGTTATTAATCCGGACAGCTTATGAAATTCAGTCAAATGTTTGTTTTTCAAATGTTACACAACTTAAGATTATTATGATGCCGTTTTAATACTGAATCAAGTTCAGCACAAGTGACTTATAAACGGCGTTAGCGAAGTTAGGCTTTTTAGCCATGAAAATCAAAAAGGATAAACAACTGTTTTTTATAAAAATAGATATTTATTAGTCTATTATTAATGTAAAAGGAATGCTATATTTAATATTTACATTTTTCCCAATTTGTACACCAGCAATAACCTTAGGTAATTGTTCCATCACTTTTATTACTTCGTTTTTTATAACAATGTGAGGAGCTTTCACCTTTATGTCAACAATCTCCCCTGATTTATCAATTTTAAAACCTATAAAAACTCTTTTTCTACCTTTAGATAAACCAAGTTTTTTTGGTAAATCAGCATCAAATTTTTGCATAAAATGTTTTTGAACACCTAAGCTAAAACATTTTTTTAAATCCTTTATACTGCTCGAATTTTCACAACCAGGAAAAATAGGAGCTCTTATATATGAAACTTTAGTACTTGTGTTAATTACTGATTGGTTATCTTTAAAAGAAAGTATTTGTAAGTTATAACGGTTAAATTTCTTTCTATTAAAAAAATTCAACTTTTCTATAGGATAATCTATAAAAGCATTAATAATTTCTTTTTCTAATTGATATGATCTAGAATTTGTTGTAATATTAAAAGGATTATAGTCTTTATCTAATTCAAAATTAATTCTAAGGCTATGATTAATTCTATTTAATCTAGCTTTGTTTATATCTTCTTTTGTTAATTTCTCTGCTAAATAATTAGAAAAATCGTTGTCTATGGTTGGTTTAGAAAATAAATTAAATTTTATTTGAGAATCTTCATAAATGAATTTTTCACCTTTTTTAAAAGGAATAGATAAACTATAAAAAGGTTTATTTAAAACATTATTAAAATAACTAGGAGTTATAATGCCAGAAAAAGTTGAAAGACTCCTTTTTATTTCATCAAGATATTTTGATACTTTTTTAGTTGTTTTTAGACCAATACTACCATCAGGTTTTATATAATATTGGAAAAATATATTGGTTTCATCTTCCGTAATTTTAGAACTATTAAAAGTATTATAGAAATGTTTTTTTACTTCTATATTCAAACATTTTTCTAAATCTTCAAAGTTCTGTAAATCCTTACAATTTTCACAAATAGCAGGTGTTTCTACCATTACTTTTGTACTACAATTAAAAATATTTTTATTTCCTTTCTTAGTTATAATTTGTAAAGAATACCTGTTTTTTTTGTCTAACTCATTTAAGTTTAGTTTTTCTAAAGGATATTTTTTAAAAGCTGTTTTTAGCTTATTATACAATTCATTAGAGCCAAAAGTAGAAACGTTTATATTGTATGGTATATTTTCGGTATTGATCTTAAAAGATAATATTATATTGTTTTTACCTCTTTGATATCCTGCTTTATTTAAAAGTTTTTTAGGAATCTCTTTTTTAAAATACTTAGATAATTCATTCTTTGGGTTTGGGTTATGTCCTTTGGCTTTTACTCTCCAACTAATATCTTGAGCATTTAAACTGTTGTATAGAATTAGAATTGTAATTAAAATAATTTTTTTCATAGCATTTTTAATTAAATATTATTCATCGATACTTATATGAAATAAGGCTTCGCCTTTATTTACAATAGGAGTTTTGTTTATACAAAAGATGTGTCCATCAAAAGGAGCGTAAACTATTTTTTTAAAATCACCAAAAGGATCTTGAATAATACCTAAAACTTCTTTTTTCTTAACAAAACTTCCATTTATAGCCATTACTTTAAACATTCCAGAATGAGAAGCTCTTAACCATTTGGCTTTATTTACAAAAATAGGAGTTTCTTTTACGGTAATTTCTCCTTCAATTAAGCCCAAACGAATTAAAACATTCTTTGTTCCGTTTACACCCTCGTTAATAATTGTTGGGTTTAATTCATTCGATTTTCCACCTTCAAATAATAAAATAGTTTTCCCCATTTTATGCAAAGTTTCTCTTAAAGATTTTTTTATGTTTTCAGAAAAAACAATCATTGGAGGATTAAAAACTTTTGCTAATTCTAATGCTTTTTCATCATCATTGCTACATCTTATTTGTGCAATATTATCTCTATCTCCACCACCAGTATGAAAATCGATAACATAATCTACATAAGGTGCAATTTCTTTTGTAAATTGATTAGCAAACTGACTAGCTAAAGAACCATTTACAGAGCCTGGAAACATTCTGTTTAAATCACGTCCATCAGGAAACTCTCTAGTTTGTATTAAATATCCAAAAATATTAAAAACAGGAATACAAATAATTGTTCCGTTAGTGGGTACATTTATTTTCTGTGAAATAATTTCTCTAATAATTCCAACGCCATTTGTTTCATCTCCATGAATACCTGCCAATAATAACACAACAGGTCCTGGGTTTTTAGAACGTTCTATAATAACAGGAACTTTTACAGTAGTTCTGGTGTGTAATTTTGCAACTTCTAAATCTAAAACAGTACGTTTTCCTTCAGGAATTTCTTTTCCTAAAATAATAAAAGGTTTACTCGACATGAATTTCTAAATAACGTATAATTTCTTTAGCAATATCTTTTCCAGTAGCAGTTTCAATTCCTTCTAAACCAGGAGAAGAATTTACTTCTAAAACCAAAGGTCCTTTAGAAGATTGCAGCATATCTACACCTGCAACTCCTAAACCTAAAGCTTTGGTAGCTTTTAAAGCTGTTTTTTCTTCTTCGTCAGTTAATTCTATAACGGTTGCATTTCCGCCTCTGTGTAAATTAGAACGAAACTCTCCTTCTTTTCCTTGACGTTTCATGGCACCAATTACTTTCCCATCAACAACAAAAGCTCTAATATCTGCCCCACCTGCTTCTTTAATAAATTCTTGCGCAATAACTCTAGCACCTAAACCATTAAAAGCTTCTAAAACAGAAGTAGCTGCATTTTTAGTTTCTGCTAAAACAACTCCTAAACCTTGGGTACCTTCTAGTAATTTTAAAACTAAAGGAGCACCACCAACAGATTCAACAACGTGTTCTACATCTTTTGTGTAGTTTGTAAAAACAGTTTTAGGCAAACCAACACCAGCTCTTGCTAAAATTTGTAAACTGCTTAATTTATCTCTAGATCTTGTTAAGGCAATTGAACTAACAGATGTAAAAACTTTCATCATTTCAAATTGACGAATTACCGCGGTTCCATAAAATGTTACGGAAGCACCAATTCTTGGAATGATGGCATCAATATTGTCTAAATATTCACCTTTGTAATATATTTTTGGTGATTTTTTTTCAATTTCGATATTACACTTTAAATGATCTACTACAATTATTTCGTGTTTTCTTTTTTTTGCAGCCTCAACCAATCTTTTTGTAGAGTATAAGTTAGGGTTTCTAGAAAGAATTACAATTCTCATTTGATTTTGTTTTTTAATTTATATGATAAATCTTTTTTTGCAGTATCTATCACAAATTTTTTGTTTAAAAATTTTCTTCCTAGCAAAATAGGAAATTTCATGTCTTTTCGTTCACTTAAAGTTAAATGAATTGGAAAATTAGTATTAAAAATTTCAATTTCAGTTGCTATTAGAAACCTTTTTTCCGAAATTCCATTTGAGCTTTTTACTAATTTTGAAGAATATTTTTTAAAAGTAAACTCTTTATTGTTGTAAAAATCATGTTCTGGGTCTAATAATTTAAATCTTATAAAACTTTCATTATTAGTTGATATTTCTTCAATATTCGAACAATGAATAGAAGATGTGTAAGCTCCAGAATCTATTTTTACATCAATATCTTCTAGAATTAATTCTGGAAAATCTGCTTTATCGATTCTACCAATGGTTAGTTTCATCTATTGTATTTAATAGTAGTAAAATTAGTATAACTAATTGAATTATCTCAAAAATGTTTTAAAATTTTGCAATGGCAGCTTCAGCACACCTTTCTCCATCCATAGCAGCAGAAACAATACCACCGGCATAACCACCACCTTCTCCACAAGGAAACAAACCTTCAATTTCTGTATGCTCTAAATTTTCTTTTCTTGGAATATTTACGGGAGACGAAGTTCTAGATTCTACACCAATAATATTGGCTTCATTGGTATGATAACCATGCATTTTTTGTCCGAATGCAGCAAAACCTTTTCGTAACCTACCACCAATAATTTTTGGTAAAAGAGAATGTAAAGGAGCCGATTTTAATCCTGGTTGATAAGAACAATCATTTAAATCTGTAGATAATTTTCCATCAACAAAATCTACCAATCTTTGTGCAGGTGCAGTTTGTGTTCTTCCGCCAGCATAAAAAGCAATTTTTTCTAAGTCTTTTTGAAACTGTAAACCTTTTAAAGCACCTAAATGTTCGTACTTTTTAAAATCTTTATCAATATCTAATTCAACAACAATTCCAGAATTAGCAAATTTGTTGTTCCTTTTACTTGGCGACATTCCGTTTACAACAACTTCTCCATTTGCAGTAGCAGCAGGTACAATAAATCCACCAGGACACATACAAAAAGAATAGACACCTCTGTTATTTACCTGATGAACCAAACTGTAGGCAGCTGCAGGTAAAAGTTCATCTCTTTCTCCAGAACAATGATATTGAATTTGATCTATAATTTCTTGTGGATGTTCTACACGAACGCCCATTGCAAAAGACTTAGCTTTTAATGCAATTTCTTTTTTATCTAACAATTCATAAATATCTCTTGCGGAATGACCCGTAGCTAAAATTACAGAATTTACAGACATTTCTTGTCCGTTTTGCAATTGAATAGCTTGTAGTTTATTGTTTTTTACGATAAAATCTGTAACTCTAGTTTCAAAATGAACTTCGCCACCAAATTTTAAAATATTTTCACGAATATTCTGAATGATTTTTGGCAATTTATTAGTTCCAATATGAGGATGCGCATCAATCAAAATTTGTTCTGTAGCTCCATGAAAAACAAGGTTTTCAAAAATTCTTCTAACATCTCCACGTTTTAAACTTCTGGTATATAATTTTCCATCAGAATACGTACCAGCACCACCTTCTCCAAAACAATAATTAGAATCTTCGTTTACAAAATGATCTTGATTTATGGCTTTTAAGTCTCGTCTTCTATCTTGTACATTTTTACCACGTTCTAAAACAATTGGTTTGTAACCTAATTCTATACAACGCAATGCAGCATACATTCCTGCAGGACCAAAACCAACAATATGAACTTCTTTCGCTTTAGAAACGTCTTTATATTCAAAAATATAATCAGATTTCTCTGGAACTTCTTCATTAATATAAACAGCAACTTTATAATTAAAAATGATGTCTTTTTTACGAGCATCAATAGATTTACGCAACACTTTTACGGCAGAAATTTCACTTATATCAACTCCTAATTGCTTAGAAGCTTTGTATAAAAGTGTATTTTCTTTACGTTCTTCTATTAAATTTACACGAAGCTGAATTTCTTTAACCATTGGGCAAAAATAATGAAATTAAAAGTTTAAAAAATAAATTAGTTTATACTAAAATTAAGATTTAGATAATTTATTTATTCTAAATTTAGACAATAGCACTTTAGATAACATTAATATCATAAAAGACTATAAGAATCAAAGATAAAATCACTATTTTTTTTATCTTTAAAAAATATTTAAAACACATATGAGTAAAGGAAATTACAAAGTAGAAAACACGATTAAACTTGCTGATTACAATACAAAAGCAGTAATTGATGATGCAGAAAAGAAGCTAAAAAAGATTAGTAAAAAGCTAAGTAAAATTCAAGATACTATGTATGCAGAAGGCAAATATAGCATGTTAATTTGCTTACAAGGAATGGATACTTCTGGTAAAGACAGTTTAATTAGAGAGGTTTTTAAAAATGTAAATGCTCGTGGAGTTGAGGTACACAGTTTTAAAGTGCCTACAGAATTAGAGTTGAAACACGATTTTTTATGGCGCCATTATATTGCACTTCCTTCTAAAGGAAAAATTGGCGTTTTTAACAGAACGCATTATGAAAATGTATTGGTTACAAGAGTGCACCCAGGTTATGTTTTTGGCGAAAATATTCCGAATGTAAATAGTTTAGATGATTTAAATGATGAGTTTTACCATAACAGAATGGATAGAATTAATGATTTTGAAAAACATTTAGCAGAAAGTGGAACGATTGTTTTAAAATTCTTTTTAAATTTATCTAAAGACGAACAAAAAAATAGATTATTACGTAGATTAAATTTACCACATAAGAATTGGAAATTTTCTGCAGGCGATTTAAAAGAACGTAAATTGTGGGATAAATACCAATTCTGTTATGAAGATTTATTAAACAGAACGTCTAAAGAAATTGCACCTTGGTTTGTAATTCCTGCAGATGATAAACCAACCGCAAGATTACTATTAGCAGATATTGTTTTAGAAGAGCTAAAAAAGTATAATTTTAAAGAACCTACATTGCCAGCAAAAGCTCTAGCGCAAGTAGAAGAGTTTAAAAATCAATTGAATAACGAGTAAATAGGAGTTGAAAAAGTGTAAATGTTGTAAAATTTTGGAAGCAGAATTTCAACTTTAAAACTTTTTAACTTTATAAATATTAAGAACTAATAATATGAATTTAGACTTAAAAAAACCAATTGTATTTTTCGATTTAGAAACAACAGGAATAAATATTGCAACAGACAAAATTGTAGAAATAGCAATTTTAAAAGTGTTTCCAAACGGAAATAAAGAAAGTAAAACGTGGTTGGTAAATCCAGAAATGGAAATTCCACAAGGTTCTATTGATGTACATGGAATTACCAACGAAAAGGTAGCTGCAGAACCTACCTTTAAAGAATTAGCTCCACAAGTAAATGAAATGATTGCAGATTCTGATTTGGCAGGTTTTAATTCTAATCGTTTTGATATTCCTTTATTAGCAGAAGAATTAATGCGGGCTGGTATTGACTTTGATATGAAAAATAGAAAAGCAATTGATGTACAAGTTATTTTTCATAAGAAAGAGCAAAGAACATTAAGTGCTGGTTATCAGTTTTATTGTGGTAGAGAATTAGAAGGAGCACATGGAGCAGAAGCAGATACCAATGCAACGTATGAAATTTTGTTAGCTCAGTTAGATAAATACGACGACATAGAAAATACAGTAGATGCTTTGAGTGAATATTCTACACACGGAGAAAGAGCAGATTTTGCTGGTTTTATTTTAATGAATGATCAAAAGCAAGAAATTTTTTCTTTTGGAAAATACAAAGGAAGAACAGTAGAAGAAGTTTTTAAAGAAAATCCTGGTTATAATAATTGGATGCAAAATGCAGATTTTCCTTTATACACTAAAAAGGTGTTGAATGAGATTAAAAAAAGAATGACACCTCCAAAAAAGAAAATGTCTGATGCTGAAAAGTTACAAGCTTTACAGCAGAAATTTAATTTAAGGTAGATAAAATAGAATATTAGATTGCTCGATTTTTTAGATTGCTAGACAATTATTTGACAATCCAAAAATCTAATTATCCTAGTATTTAAATATCTAATAATCTAACAATAAAAAACAATGTTTACAGAATATAAAAATTTACCAAATAATTCTCGTGTTTGGATTTACCAATCGGATAGAGAATTTACAGCAAATGAAGTTGAACTTATTTCAGCAAAAGCAGAAGAGTTTATCAATCAATGGACGCGTCATGGAGATGATTTAAAAGGTTCTTTTACTATAAAATACAATCAGTTTTTAGTTTTGGCTGTAGATGAAAGCTTTAATGATGTTTCTGGTTGTTCTATAGATAGTTCAGTTCGTTTTATTCAAGGATTAGAAAATGAATTGAAACTAGATTTAATGGACAAAATGAACATTACTTTTAAAGATAATGATAATATTAATTTAGTGAAATTATCTGATTTTCAAAAATTTGCGAAAGAACAAAAAGTAACTTCAGAAACCATTGTATTTAACAATATGGTGAATACAAAAGAAGATTTTGAAAATAATTGGGAAATTCCTGCAAAAGAAAGTTGGCACAAACGCTTTTTGGTATAAAAATTGTTTTAATAATAATGTTAAGTTATTAGATAAGCTGCGTTAAGGATTGAAATGACATCCTTTTTATAATCTAATTAAACAAGCAATCTGTTTATAGATTATGAGATTGCCACAGTTTACAAAAGAGTAAACTTCGCAATGACATTATAAAAAGATATAATGGAAAGCCTGTTAAAACGCCCAAAAAAAATGTTGAAGAAAAATATGAAGAAAGAGTTACTTATTATCCTTTTTATAGGTTTTGTTTTTAATTTATCTGCTCAAAGTGTAGATCCTTTAAGAACGAAAGATGCAGAGGCGCAAACTATTTGGGTAGATAGTATTATGAAAAATATGACTTTAGATGAAAAAATAGGTCAGTTATTTATGGTACAAGCGTATTCTAATAAAGATGAAAAACACGCAGATTTTATTACAAAAATGATTACAAAATATCATGTTGGTAATTTAATTTTTATGCAAGGAACTCCAGAAAAACAGGCGGAATTGAATAATAGATATCAAGAAGCTGCAAAAGTGCCTTTACTAATTGGTTTTGATGGAGAATGGGGTTTAGATATGCGTTTAAAAAATACCTACAGATTTCCATGGAACATGACTTTGGGTGCGATTAGAAACGACTCTTTAGTAAAACAATTTGGCGAGCATTTAGGAAAACATTGTAAACGTTTAGGAATTCATGTAAATTTTGCACCAGTTGTAGATATTAATACAAATCCAGATAATCCTATTATTGGAAATCGTTCTTTTGGAGAAAGTAAAGAAAACGTAACTCAAAAAGCAATTGCATTTACGCAAGGAATGCAAAGTCAAGGAGTTTTAGCAAACGCGAAACATTTTCCTGGTCATGGAGATACTGCAACAGATTCTCATCATACATTACCAGTTTTAAATTTTGATATGAATCGTTTAGATTCTATTGAATTGTATCCTTATAGAAAAGTGTTTGATGCAGGTATTGCAAGTGTTATGACTGCACATTTAAGCATACCAAGTTTAGAGTCTGACCCAAGATTGCCAACTTCTTTGTCTAAAAATGTGGTGACTAATTTGTTACAGCAAAAATTAGGTTTTTTAGGTTTAGTAATAACAGATGGTTTAAACATGAAAGGTGCTGCAAACTATGCAACATCTGCAGAAATTGATTTGGCTGCCATACAAGCAGGAAATGATTTGTTGTTGATTCCACAAGATGTACCAGCAACTGTTAATTTAATAAAAAAAGCAATTGAGTTAAAAACCTTAACCGAAGAACGTATTGATTTTTCGGTTAGAAAAATATTAAAAGCCAAATATTGGGCAGGTTTACACAATTATAAACCAGTTAAAATTGAGAATATCCAGAATGATTTAAACTCAGTTGAAGATGAATTATTGCATAGAGAATTAATAAAAAATTCACTAACTGTAGTTAAAGATGTTAATGGAGATTTACCAATTAGAAATTTAGAGAAAAGAAAAATTGCTTATGTAAATTTAGGAGATGATTCTGGTAATGATTTTGTAAAAATGTTACAAAATTATGGTAAAGTCGATGTAATTTCAGATAAAAACTTAGATGGAATTATATCTAAATTAAAACCATATAATTTAGTAATTGTTGGTTTTCATAAATCGAATTTACATCCTTGGAAAAGTTACAAATTTAAAAACCAAGAGTTAGTTTGGTTACAAGAAATTGCACGAGAAAAAAACGTAATTTTAGATGTTTTTGCGAGCCCTTATAGTTTGTTGCAAGTAAAAACTTTTACAAATATTGAAGGTATTATTGTTTCTTATCAGAATAGTAAATTGTCTCAAGAATTGTCTGCACAACTAATTTTTGGAGCTTTTGGTGCAAAAGGAAAATTACCTGTTTCTATTAAAAATGAGTTTGCAGAAGGTCATGGATTTATAACCTCTAGTTTAAGTAGGTTTGAGTATACAATTCCTGAAGACGTTAAAATGTCATCAATAAAATTAAAAGAGATAGATTCTTTAGCGAATGTTATTTTAGATAAAAAAATGGCACCTGGTTTTCAAGTTTTAGTAGCAAGAAAAGGTAAAATTATTTTAAATAAAAGTTATGGTTATCACACAGATAAAAAAACTAGAAAAGTAAATAATTCTGATGTATATGATTTGGCTTCTCTTACTAAAATTTTAGCTTCTTTACCTTTAATAATGAAAGCAGAAGAAGAGCATAAAATTTCTTTAAACGAGAAATTACAAGATCTTTTACCAAGCTTTAAAAACTCTAATAAAGCAAGTGTTTCTGTAAGAGAAATACTATCTCATTATGGTAAGTTAAAAGCATGGATTCCTTTTTATAAAGCAACTCAAGATAGTATTACAGGTAATAATTTGCCTATTTATTATCGCAAAAGAAAGTCTAAAGCATATAATATTAAGGTTGCTAAAAATCTGTATATCAATAAAAATTATAAAGACAGTATTTATAAATATATTAGAGATGCAGACCAAAGAGAAAGAGAAGGTTATAAATACAGCGATTTAGGATATTATATCTTTAAAGAAGCAATAGAGAATCAATATGATAAACCTTTAAATACATTGGTAGATGAAGAGTTTTATCAATCTTTAGGAGCCGATAGAACAAGTTATTTACCACTACAAAAATTTTCTCCAAAAGAAATTATTCCAACAGAAAAAGACGATTATTATCGTAAACAATTATTGCAAGGTTATGTGCATGATATGGGAGCAGCAATGTTAGGTGGAGTAGGAGGTCATGCAGGTTTATTTGCTAATGCAAATGATGTTGCCAAAATTATGCAAATGTATTTACAGAAAGGCTATTATGGAGGCAAAAGATATTTAAAACCAGAAACTTTAGACAAGTTTAATCACCGTTATTTTTCAGATAAAAAAGTACGAAGAGGTTTAGGTTTCGATAAACCACAGTTAAATCCAGACGTAAAAGCAACTTGTGGTTGTGTTTCTGATGAAAGTTTTGGGCATTCTGGCTTCACAGGAACGTATACTTGGGCAGATCCTAAGAGCGAAATTGTGTATGTATTTTTATCTAACAGAGTATATCCAACAATGGAAAACCGAGGTTTGGTAAAGAGTAATATGCGTACAGAAATTCAGCAAGTTATTCAAGATGCAATTTTAGATTAGAAGCTATTTCCTGCTTTCACTACTCGCTTTTTTTATTGCTAGTTCTCGATACAAATTTGTTCTTTCATCACAAATTCACTCGAACTGACAGTAAAAAAGAGCTCAAACAAACCGTTTAATCAGGGCTAAACTTGTTTACCAAATTCATTAAACTCTTTATGTTTTTTACTATTTGTAGGCGCTAATTTAGAATGTAAAAGCACCATAAAAGCAGATAAACTTAGGTAAAACAAACCAATTGTGTTTCCAAAAAAGAGACTTAAAATATATCCTTGTAAACAATAAAAGAACGTACAAGAAAACCAATTTATAGCAAAACGAAAAGTATCTATAAATTCAATTTCATCAATTTTTTTACGTACCATTTTCCAAAGAAAAAACGGAATGATACTATTTAAAATGATGAGGTATAATAATGGTTTTACAAAGTTCGTTTTTGCTTTTTTAGCTGCAGGTATTGTATTAGATTGAATTATGTTATTCACTTCCTCTACTTTTGTAAAATCTACTTGTGCATTTGTTAGCGCTTGTAAAGTTGCTTCATAATTTTCATCATCAGGAATATGAACACTTAGTTTTTGTAACTGACTACTCACTTTTTCTTTTAAAATATTAATAGATTTTGCAGTAGTATTGTTTTCAAAAATTTCTCTTGTAGCAATTGGCTCTCCATAATTAATAGTCACTTTTGTAGGGTAATCAGATGGATGCTGGTACGTCATTCCTACAGGAACTACTTTAATTTCTAAATCTTTGTATTTTTCTAAAGCCCCAAAAACGATTCTTGTAAATCCTTTACTTAAAGGTCTAATACTTCTTTTTTTATCATGACTTCCTTCAGGAAAAATCATTAAAGTTTCTCCTTTGTTTAAAATATTAAAACACTTTTCAAAAATCTCTTGATTGTTAGAAAGTTGTTTAATTCCATCTCTAATTCTATAAATTGGCATTAAATACAAAGACTCTAAAATTTTTTTAATAGTTGGGTTTTTAAAAGAAGCAGCTCTCACTAAAAAATGATTTTGTCTATTATTAGTAGTAGTAACAAACAAAGGATCTACTAAACCATTTGGGTGATTTACTGCAAATAAAACAGCTCCTTTTTTAGGAATGTTATTTCTGCCTAAAACAGTTATTTTTTTACTGTAAAAAAACAATCCCAATTTTATGTAACCCCAAACAAGTGTAAACCAAATTTTCTGAATCATAAATTAATTATTTTCACTAATTTATTTTTTGCTTTACTTCCCCAGTAAGTTGCCAATGCCATACCAGAAAAGACATCCCAAATCCCCCAGAAAGCAGCTAATAAAGCCATTCCTCCTAAGCCTTCAAAGAAACCAAAAATAAGCAATAAACCCAAACCACCATTTTGTATTCCTGTTTCCATGGCAATTGTTTTACGATCTTGTTTGTTAAGTTTAAATGCTTTTGCAGTATAAAAACCTAAGAAGAACGCAAAAATATTATGAAAAATAACCAAGAATAAAACATGATGAATGTGATTTACAAAAACATCTAAATTTTGAGAAAATGCAATAAATATTAAAGCAATAAAAACCAACATTGATAATGGTTTTAATACTTTTTCAATCTTACCAGCCATTTCAGAATGGTAATGTTTTATAATCATTCCTAATATTAAAGGGATTCCTAATATTAAAGAAACCAACTTAAATAAATCATAAGGATTTAAAGAAACTGTTTTTAAAATTTTATTAGTAGGTTCGTATAAACTTCCCCAAAACTGTAAGTTAAAAGGTGTCATAACAATACATATTAATGTTGCAAATGCTGTTAAGCTAACTGATAATGCTGCGTTTCCACCAGCCATTTTACTAAAAAAGTTAGAAACATTTCCACCAGGACAAGCAGCAATCATCATCATTCCTAAAGCAAAACTAGGATGAGGTTCTATCATCAGAATTGCTAAAAAAGTAAATGCAGGTAATAAGATAAATTGTGATAAAACACCGACAAAAACTATTTTAGGGTTCTTAAAAAGATGTTTAAAATCGTCTATAGTAATTCCTAAAGCAACACCAAACATAATAATAGCAATGGCAATATTTAAAACCCATAAACCACTTTCATCAAAGTTTATTTTAATGGCGTCTATGTCAATTTGGTTTTTCATTTATTTAATTTAGGTTCAAAGCTGTAGCGTTTTTCGTTTTTGTTAACTGCTAATAGTTAATTTTTAAAAGCGTATTCTATAGTAATTAATTTGTCTCCTTGAGCGCAGTCGAAAGGTTGTATTAGTTCTCGACTGCGCTCGAACTGACACTTTTTTAATTTTTAAAAGCATATTCTATAATGTTTGCACCCATTTTAAGTGCTTTTTCTCTCACGCTTTTAGGATTGTTATGTATAATTTCATCTTCCCAACCATCACTTAAATCTGTTTCATAATCGTAAAAAACAACCAATCTTCCTTCATAGAATAAACCAAAACCTTGAGCAGTTTTTTTGTCATGTTCATGAATTTTAGGAATTCCGTTTGGAAATTTAAAAGTCTGATTATAGATTGGATGATTTGTAGGGATTTCTTTAAAATCTAGTGAAGGAAATACTTTCTTCAATTCTCTTCTTATAAACTTATCTAAACCAAAATTATCTGAAACATGTAAAAATCCGCCAGAAATTAAATAATTTCTTAAATTATTAGCATCATCGTCAGAAAAAAGAACATTTCCATGACCCGTCATAAATAACATCGGAAAGTTAAAAATATCTTCACTACCAATAGTTACAGTTTGAGGGTTTATAGTAATATTTGTTTTGATATTTTCGTTTGCGAACGCTACTAAATTAGGAATTGCAGTTGGGTTTGCATACCAATCTCCACCACCATTGTATTTTAAAACTGCAACATCTTGTGCTGAAATTGAAAACAATGATAAAGTGAATAATAGTAAAAAAAGGTGCTTCATTCTTTAATTTAGTACGAATAAGAAAGCAATATAAGAAAAACTTACTGATTGATAAACGAAACCGTATTTACAGCAACTAATGCAGCAGTTTCTGTACGTAATCTACTTTCACCTAAAGAAATAGGAGTGAAGTCTTTATCTAAAAATTTTTTTATTTCATCAACAGAAAAATCGCCTTCTGGTCCAATTAAAATAGTTGTTTTTTCTGATGGTTTTATAACAGATTGTAATAAGTTTTTATCTTGTTCCTCACAATGTGCAATACAAACTTGTCCTTCAAAATCTTGATTGATAAATTGATTTAGTTTAACAGGAGCATTTAGTTTTGGCAATGTAAATTTTAAAGATTGTTTCATGGCAGATTGAATGATTTTTTCAAATCGTTCTAATTTAACCACTCTACGTTCTGAGTTAGTACAAATAATTGGGGTAATTTCATCAATACCAATTTCTGTTGCTTTTTCTAAAAACCATTCTATTCTGTCATTCAGTTTTGTAGGAGCAATTGCAATATGTAAATAATAATTCCAAGGTTTTGGTTTTTCTTCAGAATGAATAACTTCTGCAACGCATTTTTTATCACTTGGAACTATGATTTTAACATCAAACAAATAACTCTTTCCGTTTGTGATTTTAAGAATGTCATTTTCTTTTTTACGTAAAACACGTACAATATGTTTACTTTCAATTTTATCGAAAGTAATTTGTGTTGTTTCTACAGTAATTTCTGAATTATAAAATAGTTGCATGCTGTGGGTTCAAAGTTTAATAATTAAAGGTCAAAATTGAGATTTCTCAATCGCTAAAAAAGCTCATTTCGAGATGACATTCGTTATTTTTTTCATTCGTGATAACTGAAAACTGCGACTGCCACTGAAGACTAAATTACTGAATACTCTTTTTATAAGTTCTACGTCTTTTATGAGTTACAGGTTTAAAGTTTTCCCACAATTTTTTAATCGCTTCGTTGTCTTCTAACTCAGGAGTTCTAATACAGTTGTCAATACCTAAAGGAGCGAATGTTTTTGTGTATTGATCAAAAATAATGGCATGTACACCTTTATTCTGATAATCTGGATGCACACCAATTAAATAGAAAGTAACGTCTTTTGCGTGTTTTCTAGCTTTTAATAAATGAAACAATCCAAAAGGAAATAATTTTCCTTTCGCTTTTTGTAAAGCTTCCGAAAAAGAAGGCATTACAATTGCAAAAGCAACTAATTTATTGTTTTCATCAACCACAAATTTTATGTATTCTGGGTTGATAAATGAAATGTATTTCTTTTTAAAAAACGCAATTTGAGCATCAGAAATAGGAACAAAAGTTGATAGTTTAGAATACGCTGCACTAAAAACTTCGAACATTTCATCTACATAAGGCATAATGTCTTTTGTCTTTGTAAAATCTAAAGCTTTTAGTTTAAAACGTCTTTTTAAAATGTTACTAATTCTATCAAAATAAACACCATCAACATTTTTAAATTTGAATTTATTTTCTAGATATTCTTTCTCTTTTACAAAACCTAACTGTTCTAAATGTTCCTTGTAATAGGGGTGATTATACCAAGTAATCATGGTTCCTAAATGATCGAAACCTTCAATTAAAACACCTGTTTTGTCTAAATTGTTAAAACCTACAGGACCTTCAATATATTCGAGTTTATTTTCTATTCCAATCTCTTTAACTTTATTGAGTAAAACTTTACTAACTTCAATATCATCAATTACATCAAACCACCCAAAACGCATTTTTTTAATTTGTTGTTTTTCAACTTCAAACCAATTGATAATAGCAATAACTCTACCAACAATTTTATTGTTTTTTATTGCTACAAAAAACTGAGCATCAGCATTTTCGAAAACAGGGTTTTTAGCAGGATCAAAATTATCAATTTCGTCTTTTATAATTGGTGGAACCCAATATTTGTTGTCTTTGTATAATGAAAAAGGAAAAAGCACAAAAGCTTTCATTTCTTTTTTGGAAGTAACTTTTTTGATTGTAATCATATTACAAAAATAGCATTTCTATTTGTTATTTTTCTTCATTTCCTTTTCTAGCTCTTTTATTTCTCTTTCTAGTTTTTCTATATCGGTTTCTTTCTTTTTTACTTTCGGTTTTTTCTTTCCAAACAAACCTAAAAAACCACTTTTTTTCTTTTTTGTTGAAGTTTGCTTTCTACTTCTACTAGGTCTTTTTCTAGTAGATTTTTTACTTTCCTTTTTCTTGAAAATATTCAATAATCTATTAAAAAAACCGCGTTGACTTTTATTGTATCTTGTAATTGGAGTATCTTTCAATAGTACTTCTTGTGCATCTAAATCTACATAAGAATCTTCGTGGTTGTCAATTCTATATGAGATTCCTAAACTACCATAAAACCCGGAAGCTTTTCCTTCTATAAGGTATCTTGAAGAAGCATTTATTTGAAAATCTTTACTAAACAGGTATGCTAATCCTGTTCCTAAATTTAAATTATTCTGATATTTTTGAAAAATTCCTTGATGTTCTAAAAAACCAGACCATCTAGAACCAAAATTTTGTGTTGCAGTAATTATATATGATATTTCAGAGAAATCAGTGCCAATTTTATCATAATAAACATTTGAAATAACGTTGAATTGGTTAGTAAGATTGTGTTGTAATAAAATACCCACTTTTGGTGTAATACTTTCTGTTTTATGAATTTCGTTTACAAAATCAGTATTCATCCCTAAGTATAAAGCTACAGAAGGAATAAAACGTTTTTTGTCAAATGCATTTCGTTTTTTCCAGCTTCTAACTTCTTTTGTTTTATCTGTGTATTCTGGTTGAAATAATAAGTATTTCGCTCCAATTGTAAACTTGCTTAATCCTGATGAAAAATAATGAGAAGTAAAAATATTTTTAAAAGCTACTTTGTCTCTTTGATACGTTAATTGAGTATTTAATTCTAATTTATCAAGAAAAAAACTTGTTCTAAAAAGCAAGTCTACACCAAAAGATTGTGGTCTAGAAAAAGTAGGCTCTATACTTGTGTTTTTTAAGAAAAAATTACTTTCAAATTGATATACTCCCGAGCCAACACTATAGGGGCTTTCTGAAAAACCAGGTTTGTTAGAATTGATTACATTTGTATATTGTGCTTGTATTGAGTTGATTACAAGTAGGGAAAAGAATAAAAAGAGATTCGAAAAAAAGTTCTTCATAAATTAGAATACAATTTTAAATATAGTATCTATCAATTAACACAAACATAGGTTAAAAATGCTATTTTTTAAAAGCAAACAATACTTTTTTGAGTTTATGAAAGTTTTATAGTTTGTTAACGCTTCAATTGTCTTCAAATTGTTATTTTTGAATGATTTTTTTATAAACATAAATTTAAATGGGTTTACTAAAGACTATATTCTTTATACTTCTTTTTTACTATGCTTTTAAGTTTTTAGCACGATTATTTGCACCTTTTTTAATGAAAAAAGCGGCAGAAACAATCAAAAAGAAAGCTGAACAGCAATATGGAGGAGGACAACAACAAAAAAGTACTGTGCCAGAAGGAGAAACTGTAATTGATAAAAAACCAACAAAGCAACAACAGGGTAAAGATTCTGTTGGTGAATATGTTGATTTTGAGGAAGTTGATTAATTTGAGATTTCATTAACTAAAAAGTATTCACTTGAAAATTTTTAATAAAGTTATACCTTATATTATAGCTATTGTAATTTTTGCATTAGCTTCAATCATATATTTTCACCCGGTTTTAAAAGGGCAAAAACTAAATCAATCTGATATCACTCAATTTAGAGGTATGGTAAAAGATATTAATGATTTTAGGGCAGACAAAAATGCAGAACCTTATTGGACTGGAGCTTCTTTTAGTGGGATGCCAGCGTATCAAGTAAGTGCTTATTATCCGAATGATTTTGTAAGATTATTAGATAGAACTTTACGTTTTTTACCAAGACCAGCAGATTATACTTTTCTTTATTTTCTAAGTTTTTTTGTATTGATGATGGCTTTAAAAGTCAATTGGAGATTGGCAATTTTAGGAGCACTCGCCTTTGGGTTTTCTACATATTTGATTATCATTTTTGGAGCAGGACATAATGCAAAAGCACATGCAATTGCATATATGCCTTTGGTTTTAGCAGGAATTTTGTGGGTTTTTCAGAAAAGATACATTCTTGGTTTTGTGGTAACAGGAGTTGCAATGGCTTTAGAAATTTATTCTAATCATCCTCAAATGACTTATTACCTAGGATTCTGTTTATTAATATTAGGAATCGTAGAACTTATAAATGCAATTAAAGAAAAAACGATTCTGGTTTTTATAAAACAAAGTGTGGTAATTATTGCAGCTGTTTTATTAGGAATTGGAGCAAATTCTTCGCGTTTAATGGCGATGAAAGAATATGCAGACCATAGTACAAGGGGAAAATCTGAATTAACAATAAATACAGATGGATCTAAAAAAGAAGCTTCAATAGGATTAGATAAAGCATATATTACAGAATACAGTTATGCTAAACTAGAAACTTTTAATCTGTTTATTCCACGTTTTATGGGTGGAGGAACAGTTGAAAAATTGGGAGAAGATTCTAAATTCTATCAAACGATAGAAGATGCTGCAGGAAAAAAAGTAGCCAAAGATTATGCTTCTCAAGTTTTAACCTATTGGGGAGATCAAACAATTGTAGAAGCGCCTGCTTATATTGGGGCTGTAGTTTTCTTTTTATTCTTTTTAGGATTTTTCTTAGTAAAAGGAAGATTAAAACAATGGTTAGTTGCTGCAACGGTTTTTTCAATATTAATGAGTTGGGGAAGAAATTTTGATGTGTTAACCAACTTTTTTATTGATTATTTTCCTTTATACAACAAGTTTAGAGCAGTTTCATCGATACAAGTTATTGCAGAATTGTGTGTCCCAATTTTAGGTGTTTTAGCATTAAAAGAATTCTTTTCATCTTCTGTTTCTTTAGAAGAAAAACAAGATGCATTAAAGAAAACTATGTATGTTTTTGGTGGATTAATAATTGTTGGGTTTTTATTAGCTCATGGTTTTGCCACTTTCGAAGGAACAAGAGATTCACAATACGCACAATTACCGGGATTAATAGATGCAATAATTTCTGATAGAAAATCGATGTTGTTAATAGACTCTTTACGTTCTATAATTTTAATGTTACTTTCTGCTGGAGTTTTATTTATGTTATTAAAGAACAAATTAAAACAAGGTGTAGCAATATTAGTATTAGTTGCTTTTATACTGTTTGATTTAATTTCGGTTGATAAAAAATATGTAAAGGAAGATGATTTTAAATCGTCTAGAAAAATAGAAAAACCATTTACAGCTTCTACTGCCGATAAAATAATTTTACAAGATAAAGCACATTTTAGAGTTGGTAATTTTACTGTAAATCCTATGAATGATGGAAGTACATCTTATTTTCATAATTCAATTGGTGGTTACCATGCTGCAAAATTAGGACGTTATAATGAGCTGTTTGAATATCAAATAGCAAAAAATAACATGCAGGTTTTAAACATGTTAAATACCAAGTATTTTATAATTGGTAATGATAAAGGAGAAAAACAAGCACAACTAAATCCTGATGCAAATGGAAATGCTTGGTTTGTAGAAAATGTAAAAGTTGTAAATTCTGCAAATGAAGAAATACAAGCATTAGATTCTTTAAATACTAAAATACAGGCAGTTTTTGCTAAACCATTTGAAAAGAAGAAGGCAATAAAGTTTCCACAAGAAATAGATTCAACTGCAAGAATAGAATTGGTTAAGAATGATCTTACAACATTAACCTATCAATCTAAAACAGAAAAAGAACAGTTTGCTGTATTTTCTGAAATCTATTATAAAGAAGGTTGGAATGCTTATGTTAATGGAGAATTAACTCCACATTTTAGAGTAAATTATGTTTTACGAGGAATGATAGTTCCAGCAGGAAATCATGAAATTGTGTTCAAGTTTGAGCCAAAAGTAATTCAACAAGGAAAAATAATATCATTATCATCTTATGCTTTACTAATTTTAATATCAATTGGTTGGTTCTTTTATGAAAAGAAGAAGAAAGCATGAAAATAGGAATGATTTTAGATGCTCAGTTTCCACCTGATCCAAGGGTAGAAAATGAAGCAGTTTCTTTAGTAAATAACGGACATGAAGTTTTTCTTTTTTGTTTAAAATATGCAAATGAAAAGAAATCAGAAATTATTAATGGAATTCAAGTAAAAAGATATGCTTCTAATAAACTAAAGTATAAATTATCTGCCTTAGCTTACACTGTTCCTTTTTATACTTTTTTGATGAAAAACAAGATTCATCAATTTATAAAAGAAACAAATATTGATGCTTTACATATACATGATATAAGAATTGCAGAGGCTGTATATAGTGCAAATAAAACGTTTAAATTACCTGTTGTTTTAGATTTGCATGATAATATGCCAGAAGTGATGAAACTGTATCCACATCTTCAAAAATTTCCTGGAAAATATATTATTTCTCCATCAAAATGGAAAATTAAAGAAAGAGAGTTTATAGAAAAAGCAGATAAAGTGATTTCTGTTTCACCAGAATTTCTCGAAAATTTAGAAGAAAGAATTCCAACATCAAAAGACAAATTGGTTTTAGTGCCAAACACTATTAGAGAATCATTTTATAAAAATTATACTTTAGATAATTCGATCATCAATAAGTATAAAAATAATTTTGTTCTTCTGTATTTAGGAGATACTCATTTAAGAAGAGGTTTGCAAACTGTAATAGAATCTTTAATTTCTTTAAAAGATGTAATACCAAATATTAAGTTAGTTATTGTTGGTAAGAATACTACAGATGTTGTTTTAAAACAACAAGTAAAAGATTTAAACCTTGAAAAATATGTTGATTTTGAAGGATGGCAAAATGTTTCTTTATTTCAATCTTATATTTTGGCAAGTGAAATTTGTATTTCGCCTTTGCATAGAAATTTGCAACATGATGTAGCTTATGCAAATAAAATTTTTCAATACATGAGTTTAGCAAAACCACTTTTGGTAAGTAATGCAACTGCTCAAAAAGGGTTGGTAGAAAAAAATAACACAGGTTTAGTTCATAAAGATAGAGATGTTAATGACTTTTCTGATAAAGTATTAATTCTTTATGAAAATTCTGAATTAAGAAATGAATTAGGAAAAAACGGTGAAAATTTTATTAAGAATAAATTTTCATGGGAGCAAACTTCAAAAAAACTACTACATTTATACGATAATTTACAAAATTGAAAGTACTAATAATTACATATTATTGGCCACCTGCAGGAGGTTCTGGAGTTCAACGTTGGTTGAAATTTGTAAAATATTTACAAGAATTCGGAATAGAACCTGTTGTATATACTGTTGATAATGTGAATTACCCGAAAGAAGATAATACGTTAATTAAAGAAGTTCCAAAAAATATAGAAGTTTTAAAACAATCAATTTGGGAACCAACAAATCTTCTTTTTTGGAAGAAAAATAAATCACAGAAAAGTGGTGTTTCAAATGTAAGTAAAAGTGGTTTGTTATCCTTTGTTCGAGGAAATTTCTTTATTCCTGATCCTAAAATATTTTGGGTAAAACCTTCTGTGAAATATCTACAAGAATATTTAGATTCAAACAAAATTGATGCTATAATTTCTACAGGTCCACCTCATAGCATGCATTTAATTGCTCATAAATTACAGCAAAAAAACAATATAAAATGGATTGCAGATTTTAGAGATCCATGGTCTGATTTGTATTATAATAAAGATTTTAATCAGCTTTCATTCGCAAAAAACAAAAATAGAAAGTTAGAAGAAGCTGTTTTAAAAAAATGCAGATTGTATTTTAACAGTTAGTAATACTCTAAAAGAAGAATTTAAAAAAACTGCCAATAGAGTAGAGGTGATTACCAATGGTTTTGATGATGAAGTATCCACTAGAAATATTATAAGGTTAGATAAAAAATTTACGATTTCTTACATTGGTTTGTTACCAAAACAAAGCAATCCAAAGGTTTTATTTAGAGTTTTAAAAAAACTTTGTTCTCAGAATGAAAACTTTAAAAGAGATTTAAAACTTAATTTTATCGGTGATATTTCTGATGAAGTTAAAACAGAAGTTGGCAATAATAATTTACTTGAAAATGTAAATTTTGTTGGTTACGTAAATCATTTTGAAGCAATAGAATATCAGAAAAAAGCACAAGTATTATTGTTGTTAATTCCGAATATAGAAAAGTCTAAAGGGATTTTAACCGGAAAACTATTTGAGTATTTAACAGCAAAAAGACCCATTTTAGCTATTGGACCAAAAGAAGGAGATTTATCAGAAATTCTAAAAGAAACAAATGCGGGTTGTGTTGTTGATTTTTCTAATGAGAAAGAGTTGTCATCAGAAATATTAAAACTTTATCTTCAATATAATGAAGGTAGTTTAGAAGTGAATTCTAAAAATATTGAAAAATATCACAGAAAAGAATTAACTAAAAAGTTAGCATCAATAATTAAAAGTCTACATTAGTAAAATGGGAATTATATTAAAACAATCTTTTAAGAATACACTTTTTATTTACTTAGGTTTTGCCTTTGGTGGAATAAATACCTTGTTTTTATATACTCGTTTTCTTGAAGATGAATATTATGGTTTGGTTACTTTTTTATTATCTACATCAAACTTATTAATGCCTTTAATTGCATTAGGAATTCATCATACAATTGTAAAATATTTTTCAAGTTATTTTACAAAATTAGAACAAGATCGTTTCTTGTCCTCTGTTTTGTTTTTACCATTGTTAGTGGCAATACCAATTGCTTATTTTGGTAACCTTTTTTATAATGAAATAGGAGATTATCTATCAATAGAAAACCCAATAATAAAAGATTATACGTTTGTAATTTATTTGGTAGCAGTTGCTTGTGCTTATTTCGAAATTTTTTATGCATGGGCTAAAGTTCAATTTCAATCTGTTTTTGGAAACATTTTAAAAGAACTTTGGAATAGAGTTGTAGTAATGATTTTACTATTTGCTGTTTATTTTGAGCTTATTACAAAGGCAGAATTTATTTATTATTTAACGGGAGCGTACTTTTTAAGAATGTTTGTAATGATGTTTTATGCATTCAAATTATATATGCCAAAATTCACCTTTTCTAAACCGGATAATTTTAAAGAAGTACTCCATTTTTCTGGTTATATTATTTTAGCAGGAAGTGCTGGCGCAATTATTTTAGATATTGATAAGTTTATGATTCCAGGAAAAGAATCTTTAGTAAAAGCTGCTTATTATTCTGTAGCAGTCTTTATTGGTTCTTTTATTGAGGCGCCAAGTAGAGCAATGTTAAATATTTTACAACCTCTAACATCTAAAACTTTAAATGAAGAAAATCATAAAGAAGTAGCTTCTTTATATAAAAAAAGTTCTATTAATTTACTGTTAATTAGCGGGCTTTTCTTTGTTTTGATAAATGCTAATGTAGGTCAACTATTCAAGTTATTACCTGTAGAATATGCTGGTGGCGCATTAGTTGTTTTAATGATTTCTTCACTGAAGTTATACAATGGTTTTTTAGGAAATAATGGTGCGATTATTAATAATTCTAAGTTTTACAGAATAACGTTACCTATTAGTGTTACGATGGCATTATCTGTATATTTCTTAAATAAACTTTTTTATTATGAGTTAGATATGGGAACTGATGGATTGGCATTAGCAACTTTACTTGTTATATTTTCTGCAAATACATTCAAACTGTTTTTTGTCAAGAGTAAGTTTTCTATGACGCCTTTTACAAATAAATCTTTGATGATGATTTTAATTATTGCCGTTTTATATCTCGGTTTTAATTTCTGGGATTTTCCTATAAACAATATCTATATTTGGAAGTTTCCAATTCATCCAATAATTAATATCGCATTAAAAAGTATCTTAATTTTGGTTGTATATATCTTTTTAGTACTGAAGCTTAATATTTCAAATGAATTCGATAACCTTCTTAAGAAGTATTATAGATAACAATCTATATAGTCTGTAATCATATGAAATAACAGTGCAAAACATAAGATTTTTGTTTTCTTAAAAAATAGGCCAACACCATAAAAACCAATTGCAATATAAGAGTGCAATGGATGAAAGTTAATACTGCATCTATTGTTGTCAAAAATAGGATTTGCTAAAAGATGATCTAGATCAACTAACATAGAGCAAATGAAAATTAAGTAAACAATTTTCCAATTACTCTTAAAGAAAAAGTAGGCTATAAAAAATGGCGCTATAAAATGCAGTCCATAATGTATGATAAACTCTAGTGTCATAAATAAAAAAAAAGGCTTATTTTAAAATAAGCCTTTAAATATATTGTTAGTGTAACAATAAATTGGGGGAATTAGTATTACAAAGTTAGTTTATTTAGACCAGTTATAAATTAACATATGTTAATTATATTGATTATTTTGAAAATGATTTTTTTCTAATTCTACTTAATTGTATGGGGGTAATATTTAAATAAGAAGCAATATGGTATTGAGGAATAAGGTCTTCAATATCCGGAATTTGCTTTTTAAGTTTGATATATCTTTCTGTTGCATTTAAAACTGATAAATCATATATTCTGTTTTCTGATATTGTATGGACTTTCTCTAAAGCTTTTATATAAATAAGTGAAAGTTCTAGATTAGAATTTACTAAAGCTTTAAAATCATAAAAATTACCTTCTAAAACCTCACAATCTGTTAAACAATCAAAAACATAGTTAGATGGTTTCTTTTTTATTAAAGAAGTTAAAGGGGCAAAACCAGAGATAGATTTATACAATCTTTTAATATACTCTTTACCTTTATTATCAATAACATAACTTCTAACCATACCTTCTTTTAAAATATAAAATTTAGAAGTCGTTTCACCTAAATCAATAATGACATCATTTTTTTTGTAAGATTTAGCTTTTACTATATTTTTTATTGCTTTAAAAATCTCTTCAGATTGAGAAGTTGAATAGTTTTCGATAAAAATTTTAAAGTAGTCCATAAAAAAATCCTGTCTAAAGTTAATGAATTTTTTATTACAAAAAGCTAATTGTATTAGGGCCTTCCATAAAAAGTAAGTCTAAAATTGATAAGTTCGCAATAAAACCGTGTTTATCATCAAACATTTGAATGTAGTTGTCTACTAATTTATTAGGTTTGTTTTTTACATCTGCAAGTCCTCTAAAATCATTTTTATTTGTTTTAACAATATATTCTTCTGTTTTAGAGTATTGTTGAGGTATTTGTAATGCATCAGATATAAATAAAAAAGTATCAATATTTACATCTTGTAAAAAAGTGTATTTTTTTGTGAAGATAGATAGTAAATCATCTTCATAAAATTCGTAAAAAGGTGAAGTTCTATATGCTGTTTGTAAAGATTTTAAATGATGCTCTTGCCAATGAGCTTCATTATCAACCAATAAATCTTTTGTTTTTTTACGTTGAGAATTTCCTTTGTTTTTATCCTTAACAGGAATGTTTAATAGCTGTTTTCCATTAGAATTGTAGATGTAACATCTATTTCTATAACTCTGCTTTTGAAAATTATCTTCCATTTCAAAAACAACAGCTTCAGATTTTACAATTTCTGAATATTCAGAAATAGGTCCAAAATAAGAAGGGATAAATAATGACATCCTTCTTATTTTTTAGCAGATTTCTTTTTTCCTTTGTAGAAACTATAACCTACATATAGACCAATTAAGGCCAAAACTAAATACCTATAAGAAACTGGTTTTCCATCTCCATGCACAGTTGTAAACATTCTGTCCCAACGAATTGATTTTATTTTCTCACCAAATGAAGGCGCATTGGCATCCCAACTAAACCAAACCATTACAGGTTTTCCTAAAACATGATCAAAAGGAACATAACCCCAATATCGACCATCTAAAGAGTTGTGTCTATTATCTCCAATTAAATAATAATAATCTTGTTTAAATGTATATGAATCTGCTTTTTCTCCATTAATATAGATGTTTTCTCCAACAACTTGTAAATCATTGTTTTCATAATTTTTTATGATTTGCTCGTAAAAAGGTAAAGATTCTGAATCTATTTTTACAGTTGCTCCTGCTTCTGGAATATAAATTGGCCCAAAGTTATCTTGACTCCAACCTAAGCTCTCTACATGAGGAAAAATTGCATTGTCTGCACCATGATTCACTTTATTTACTGAAACAGTTAATGGGTATTTTTTTAAACGTACTACTTCTTCATCAGTTAAATTGATATTAATTTTAGTATCAACAGAAAGCATTTTTAATCTTTGAGCAAACTGAGGATTTATTCCTCCAACTACTTCTGTATATAAAGAATCGGAGCCAATTTTAGATAAGAAACCATTTTCTTTTATAGCTGCTTGAACTTTAGGATTATTCCAATATTCACTTAGAATTTTATAGACATTCGTTCTTTCTTTGTCAATTAAAAACTTAGGATATGTACTTTGATTTATAGGTTTTTTAGATTCATATGTGTAATAAAACTGTAATTTTGCTCTGTCTGGTAAAGTATTTTCTTTTCCATTTATGTAGAAACGACCATTTTTCATTTCTAAAGAATCTCCTGCAATACCAACACAACGTTTTACATAATTCGTTTTTTTATCTACAGGTTTGTATGTGTATTTTCCAGAATTATCTCCCCACATTGTAGCTAATGTATCGGCAGGCCAATTAAAACAAACAATATCGTTGTTTTTAATTTTTTGCAAACCAGGTAAACGTGTATAAGGTAACTGAGGTTTCTTTAAATAAGATGCAGTTCCTGTAAAAGGTAAAGAATCATGAACCATTGGTGCAGCAATTACTGTTGATGGAACTCTAGCTCCGTAATGAAATTTACTTACAAATAAATAATCTCCAACTAACAAAGATTTTTCTAAAGAGGATGTTGGTATTGTAAAGGGTTGCATAAAATAAGTATGTACCAAAGTTGCAGCAATAATCGCAAAAGCAATAGAGCTAATCCATTCTCCAAGTTCAGAACGAGGTTTTGAACTTCTATTTGCATTGTATTTAGAGTCAGTAGCGTAATTGATATAAAAGATATACAATCCTAAAGTTACAATAACTAAAAACGAATCTAATTTTTTATAAAAACCAAAAGTTCTAATGGTTTCAATCCAAATAACTGGAAACATTAATAGGTTTACAATAGGAATAAATAGTAAAATTATCCACCATTTAGGACGATTTATTATTTGCATTAAAACAATTCCGTTATAAATAGGAATTGCTGCTTCCCAAGCTTTTCTACCAGCTTTTACATATAATTTCCAAGTTCCTAAAAAGTGAATTACTTGTACTACTAAAAAAAAGATAAACCATTCTGTAAATGTCATAATTGTAAACTTTAATTTTCTCTAAAGAGAAAAATTTTATTTTATTATTAGGCTTAAAATAGCCAAAATGTTACATTTTTTAACTGATGTTTAACACATCTTTCATAGAGAAAACTCCATTCTTTCCGATAATCCATTCTGCAGCAACAACTGCACCTAAAGCAAAACCTTTTCTACTGTGAGCTGTATGTTTAATTTCTATAGAATCTACTTCAGAATCATACCAAACAGTATGTGTACCAGGAACATCTGGAGTTCTTGTTGCCACAATTGGTATGTTTTCTTCTGATGCTTTACCACCTAATTCCCAATCTTTTTTAGAAGAGTTCTCTATAATTCCTTCTGCCAAAGTAATTGCGGTTCCGCTTGGCGCATCTAATTTTTTAGTATGATGAATTTCTTCCATAGAAATATTGTAATCTTCTAAAGAACTCATCATTTTAGCCAATTGTTTATTTAGTTCAAAGAAGATATTTACTCCTAAACTATAATTGGAAGCATAAATAAAAGCACTGTTTTTTTCTTTACAAAGTGCAACAGCTTCATCATATTTATCTAACCAACCTGTTGTTCCAGATATTACAGGCACATTATTGTTTATACAATTAGTTATGTTATTAAAAGCAGAAGAAGGTACACTAAAATCGATAGCAACATCAGCTAATGTGATATCAATTTTATCATCTACATCTTTTCTAATTACTATTTCATGTCCACGAGATAAAGCAATTTTTTCAATTTCTTTACCCATTCTTCCATAACCTAATAGTGCAATTTTCATTTTAAAAATTATATTTAATTGTTAGTCCTACTTTTGGAGCCTCAAAATATGTTGGGTCGTTAATAAAAGTAGGTTTAAGTGATAAGTTGTCGTCTGTGTTAAATTGAAGTAAATGTGCATTAACACTAGCTTCTACAATTTGTAAAACATACAAAATAACTGTTGTTAATAAAGACATGTCTCTATTTTCACTTAATTGATCTTGGGCTCTTTCTAAAGTTTCTAAAGAAATAACTTCAGTTCCATCATCTTGGGTAAACTCATCTTGGAGCCCAACTTTTCTTAATTTATAGGCTGTTCTATATCTTTTATACTCTTTGTTATTGTCTAAGTAATAATAAATGCTAGTTCCCATTGCTCCCCAAACAATAGGTGCTTTCCAGTATTTTTTATTGTAAACTTGTCCCATTCCAGGGAAAATAGCAGAATAAAATGCGGCTTTAGAAGGAGCTAAAGCATCGTAAACTCCACCCTTTTCAATTTTAATGTCTCCTTTAATTTTGACATCTTTTACATTTACAGAATCTTTCTGCCCAAAAAAAGTAGCAGAAAAAAGTGTACAGCATAAAACAAATATGATTTTTTTTAAAAGCACTTATTTTAATAAGTTTTTTATACGATTGAAATCTTCTTCAGAATGAAAAGGAATTGAAATTTTTCCTTTACCATTTGTACTAACAGTAACGTCTATTTTATGTCCAAAGTATTCGCTAATGTCTTTAATACTAGTTTTAATATAAGCAGGAACTGGCTTTTTCTTTGGTTTAGCAACTGTGCCAGTTTTTAAACTTTTAACTAAATCTTCAGTTTGTCTTACAGATAATTTTTCGCGTAAAATTTTCTCATAAATCGCTAATTGATCTTCTGTATTTTCTACATTAATCATTGCACGACCATGTCCCATTGAAATAAAACCATCTCTCATCCCTGTTTGTAAAATTGGATCTAATTTTAACAAACGTAAATAATTGGTTACTGTAGAACGTTTTTTACCAACTCTTGTACTTAATTCTTCTTGTGTAAGTTGAATTTCGTCAATTAAACGTTGATAAGATAATGCTACTTCAATTGGGTCTAAGTTTTTACGTTGTATATTTTCAACCAAAGCCATTTCCAACATTTCTTGGTCATTGGCAAGTCTTATGTATGCAGGTACGGTTTTATTTCCTATTAATTTGGATGCTCTAAAACGACGTTCTCCAGAAACTAATTGAAATTTATTTTCTTCTAATTTTCTAACAGTAATTGGTTGAATAACACCTAATTCTCTTATAGAGCTTGCAAGTTCTCTCAGCGCTTCTTCATCAAAATAAGTTCTTGGTTGATATGGATTTACGTCAATTAAGTCTAAATCTATTTCAATGATATTTCCAACAACTTTATCTGCATTTTTATCTGATGCAGAAATAACGTTAGAAGATTCTTTTAATAAAGCAGATAATCCTCTTCCTAAAGCTTGTTTTTTGGTCGCTTTTGCCATTTTACGAATTCTTTTTTAATAATTCTTGAGCCAAATTTAAGTAATTTACAGCACCTTTACTTGTTGCATCGTATGCAATAATACTTTCACCATAACTTGGTGCTTCACCTAAGCGTGTATTTCTTCTAATAATGGTATCAAAAACCATGCTAGAAAAATGCTTTCTAACTTCGTCTACTACTTGATTAGAAAGACGTAATCTAGAGTCGAACATTGTTAGCAATAAGCCTTCTATATCTAAATCTGGGTTATGAATATTTTGAACACTTTTAATTGTATTTAAAAGTTTTCCTAAACCTTCAAGTGCAAAATATTCACATTGAATAGGAATAATTACAGAATCTGCAGCTACTAATGAGTTTAAAGTTATTAAACCTAATGACGGAGCACAATCAATTAAAATATAATCATAATCGTTTTTAATTTCTTCCAACGATTTTTTTAACATATATTCTCTTTCTTGCTTATCTACCAATTCAATCTCAATTGCGACTAAATCTATATGAGCAGGAATCATATCTACATTTGGTGAATCCGTTTTTACAATTGCTTCTTTTGCAGAAATTGTATGCTCTAAAACTTGATAAGTTCCAAATTCTACAGCTTCAACATCGATACCTAAACCAGATGAAGCATTTGCTTGTGGATCTGCATCAATTAGCAATACTTTCTTCTCTAAAACACCTAAAGAAGCAGCTAAATTAACACTTGTTGTTGTTTTACCAACACCACCTTTTTGGTTTGCAATTGCAATGATTTTTCCCATTATATCAAGTTATCTTATAAGTAGTAAAATTACGTTTTTTTATGTTTTTAGAAAGTGAAAGATGTTAACAAAACTATAATTTTGTAAAATACTGTAATTTAATTAATTATGTTTGGTTTTTTTGATTTTTTAAACAAAATTGGTTGTAAAAAAACCGAAGTAAAAACTTCGGTTATAAGCATGTGTTAATATTCTATTTTTTTGGAATATTCTCTAAAATAGCTTTTAAAAACTTCCAAAATTTTTGAGTTGATAAAATACTAGCTCGTTCGTCTGGAGAATGTGCTCCAAGAATAGTTGGTCCAAAAGAAACCATATCCATTTTTGGATAATTCTGTCCTAAAATACCACATTCTAAACCTGCATGACATGCTGCAACATTTGCTTTTTCGTCATGTAATTTTTCATATAAATTAGCAACTACATCTAAAATTGCTGAATTTACATTGGGTTGCCAACCTGGATATTCACCTGAAAACTCAACATCAAAACCAGATAATTCAAAAGCAGATTTTAAAGAGTTTGCTAAATCAAATTTGTTGCTTTCTGATGATGAACGTGTTAAACATCCTATTTTTATCTGTCCGTTTTTTACAATTACTCTTGCAATATTGTTAGAGGTTTCTACCAAATCTGTAATATCTGGACTCATTCTGTATACACCATTATGGGCAGCATAAATCGATTTTAATAAACCTTCTTGCACTCCTAGTTCCATTACTTTTTCTGGTAATGTTGTTTTTTTGATATCAACAATTAAGTTAGGTTCTAATGTTAAAAACTCTTCTTTTATGTTGTTGATAAGTAAGTCGATTTCTAAAAGAAATGCTTCTTTAGAAATTTTATCAACTGTAACAATAGCAGAACTTTCACGAGGAATTGCATTACGCAAACTACCGCCATTTATTTCTGAAATTCTTAAACCAAAATTAGTATAACCATCAAATAATAAACGATTCATTATTTTGTTTGCATTTCCTAATCCTTTAATAATATCCATTCCAGAATGCCCGCCATTTAAACCTTTTACTGTTATGGAAAAAGCTGTAGAGTATTTTGAAACGTCTTCTTCAGAATAACTTCTGGTTGCTGTAATGTCAATTCCACCAGCACACCCCATTCCTATTTCATCATCTTCTTCTGTGTCTAAATTTAAAAGAATATCACCTTTTAAAATCCCACCTTCTAATCCCATCGCACCAGTCATACCCGTTTCTTCATCAATGGTAAAAAGTGCTTCAAGATTTGGGTGTTTTAAATCATTAGAAGATAAAATTGCCATAATTGCAGCAACTCCCAAACCATTATCTGCTCCTAAGGTGGTTCCTTCTGCTGTAACCCAATCTCCATCAATTACCATTTTAATTCCTTCTTGATCAAAATCGAAAATAGTATCAGAATTTTTTTGATGAACCATATCTAAATGACTCTGTAAAACAATAGTTTTTCTGTCCTCAAGACCTTTTGTAGCTGGTTTTGAAATGATAACATTACCAACTTTATCTACTAAAGTTTCTAAGTTTAAACTTTTACCAAAATCTACCATAAACTGAATTACACGTTCTTCTTTTTTCGAAGGACGAGGAACTGCATTTAAATCTGCAAAGTGATTCCAAACAATTTTAGGCTCTAAATTTCTTACTGCTTCACTCATTTTATTAAATAATTTTATGGTATAAATTTAGTTTATTTCTATCACAATTTCTTGTGTTTCTTTTCTAACTTTTGGTAAATCTTTCATGTAACAATCATCAGCCCTAAAACCAACAGGTAAAACTAAAATTGATTTTAAATTTTGTGATTTTAGGTTCAGAATTTCATCGTATTTTTCAGGTACAAATCCTTCCATTGGGCAAGCATCAATTTTTTCTACAGCACAAACAGTCATTAAATTACCCAGGGCAATATATGCTTGATTTTTATTCCATAAAGCTAATTCTTCTTGATTTTTTTTCTCAATATCCGCAGTTAAAAACTCTTTAAAAGGATTGATAATTGCATCTGGAGTATTTCTGATTTTTTTAACTAAATTAAAGTAGTTTTTAACTTCTTCGGTTGTGTAATTATCAGGAATACAAATCACTAAAACATGAGATGCTTCTTGGATTTGGGTTTGGTTCATTGAGTGAGGAACCAATTCTTTTTGAATTTCTTTATTTTGAATAACTACAAGCTTTATAGGTTGTAAGCCATAAGAAGTTGCTGTTAAGTTAAAAGCTTCTTTTAGTGTATTTATTTGTGCTTCTGAAAGCTGTTTTTCTGAATCAAATTTTTTAACAGCATATCGCCATTTTAAACTATCTATAATATTCATTTTTCTTAATTATGATGCAAAAATAGTGCATTCTTTTAGATGATTTCTATTAAGGTGATTATAAAAATTTATGAAGGTATAAATGATTTTTTGTACCTTGAAAAGAAAAACTATGAATGAGGATTTCCTTCATTATGTGTGGAAGTACCAGTTATTTTCTATTCACAATTTAAAAACAACTACTAAAGAGGATTTAACAATTCTAAAAACAGGAATTCACAATCATAATTCTGGGCCTGATTTTTTAAATGCACAATTAAAAATAGACAATCAACTTTGGGTTGGGAATGTAGAAATTCATTTAAAATCTTCAGATTGGTATGTACATCACCATGAAATTGATGTAAACTATGACGCTGTTATTTTACATGTTGTTTGGGAAGATGATACTACTGTTTTTATGAAAAATAATAAACCTTTACCGGTTTTAGTTTTGAAAGATCTTGTTGTGAAATCTGCCTTAAATAATTATAGAAATCTATTTTCTACCAAACAAAGATGGATTCCTTGTGAAAAGGAAATTATTTCGGTTGATAATTTTACTGTAGAGAACTGGAAAGAAAGATTGTTTTTTGAAAGATTAGAGCGAAAATCAAATGAAATGAATGCACTTTTAACTTCAAATCAAAATGATTTTGAAGCTGTTTTATTTCAATTATTGTCAAAGAATTTTGGTTTAAAAGTAAATGGAGAAGCTTTTTTAGATTTGGCGAAATCTTTTGATTTTTCAATTTTAAGAAAAGTTAGATTTGATGAAAATCAATTAGCAGCTTTATTATTTGGGCAAGCAGGGTTTTTAGAGGAAGGTTTTGAAGATGAGTATCATCAACAATTAAAAAATGAGTATCAGTATTTAAAACATAAATATAACTTAAATTTTATTTCAAAGAATCAATTTTCTTTTTTTAGAATGAGACCTCCAAATTTTCCAACAATACGAATTGCTCAATTAATTTCTTTGTATCATATTCATCAAAATTTATTTTCTTTAATGATGAAGATAGAAACCTTAAAAGGTTTTTATGAGTTGTTTGAAATTAACGTAAATCCATTTTGGAAAACACATTATACATTTGATAAAACATCTAAATTATCTTCTAAAAAACTTACAAAATCGTTTAAAGATTTATTATTGATAAATACCATTATTCCTTTAAAGTTTTTATATCAAAAGAATAGGGGAGAAGTGAATGAAAGTGAATTTTTAGAACTTCTTCAAAAAATAAAACCAGAAAAAAATAGCATTATTTCTAAATTTGATGCAATTAGAATTAAAGCGAAAAACGCATACGAAACTCAATCTTTGTTAGAGCTTAAAAATAATTATTGCGCAAAGAAACGTTGTTTACAATGCGCAATAGGAATTAAATTGTTGAGTAAAGAATAACTTTACTTTATTTAACAGAGTTTAATACAAACTCTTATATTTATTAGGGTTTTCTTCATTCATTATTTCGTAAATTTTTTCGAAAATATCTTCTGCAGAAGGTTTAGAAAAATAATCTCCATCTGTACCATAAGCAGTTCTATGAGCTTTAGCAGTTAATGTTGCTGGCTTGCTATCTAAGTGTATGTAGCCATTTTGTTTTTCTAAAATTTCTTGTAGAATATAAGCTGAAGCTCCTCCAGGAACATCTTCATCTATAACTAATAACTTATTTGTTTTTGCTAAACTTTTTACACAATTATGGTTTAAATCAAAAGGAAGTAAACTTTGAGCATCTATAATTTCGATATTGATAGCTACTTGTTGTAATTCAATCGCAACTTCTTCAACAATTCTTAAAGTAGAACCATAAGAAACAACAGTTAAATCGGTACCTTCTTTAAGAATTTCTACTGCTCCAATAGGAGTTTTATATTCGCCTAAATTTATTGGTAACTCTTCTTTTAATCTATAGCCGTTTAAACATTCTATAACTAAAGCAGGTTCATCTCCTTCTAATAAAGTATTGTAAAATCCTGCTGCTTTTGTCATATTTCTAGGAACTAAAACATGAAGACCTCTAACATTATTTATGATCCCACCCATTGGTGAACCAGCATGCCAAATTCCTTCTAATCTATGACCTCGGGTTCTTATAATTAATGGAGCTTTTTGTTTACCAAAAGTTCTGTATTGAAGGGTTGCTAAATCATCACTCATAATTTGTAATGCATATAGCAAATAATCTAAATATTGTATTTCTGCAATAGGTCTTAATCCACGCATTGCTAATCCTATACCTTGACCAATAATTGTTGCTTCTCTAATACCAGTATCTGCTACTCTTATTTCTCCATATTTTTCTTGAAGGCCTTCTAAACCTTGATTTACATCACCTATAAAACCAGCATCTTCACCAAAAATAACTACTTCTGGATGTTTTTTTAAAATAGCATCAAAATTATCTCTCATAATAATTCTGGCATCAACTAAAGTTTTCTTTTTAGCGTAAACTGGTTTTTTTTCTAAAATACTTACAGCATTAAAATCTGATTCACTATGTAGGTGTGATGAAAATTTTTCTTCTGCAACTTTTAAAGATTTTTTTATAAAATTTTGAAGTAATATTTTTTCAGCAAAGTTTTCATCTTTTAAATAGCGAAGTGATTTCCTTGCAGTTGATAAAACATCTTTTCTACTAGGTTCTACAATAGCCATTAAATCTTTTTTATGCTTGATGATAAAAGTGCTATTTTTACTTTTTGTTGCAACTTTGTCTAATAATTGACAAGCAATAGCTACTTCATGTTTTATATCATTAATAAATGCGTTCCAAGCATTTCTTTTGGCACTTACAACTTCTTTTTTTGCTTCTTTTTCTAAGATATATATATCTTCTTCAGAATCTACAAAGCGTAAAATTTCACCATTTTCAGCTTCTAATTCGAAATCTAAAATCCAGTTTCGCATTTTTGTAATGCAATCGTGTTCTTTTTCCCAATTTAATCTTTCTTTTCCTTTGTATCTTTCATGAGATCCAGAAGTAGAATGACCTTGTGGTTGTGTGAGTTCTTTAACGTGAATTAAAACTGGTACATGTTCTTCTCTTGCAATTTTTGAAGCTTTATTATAAATGTCAATAAGTTGAACATAATCCCAACCATTAACTACAAATATTTCATATCCATCTTTGTTGTTTTCTCTTTGAAAACCTTTTAAAATTTCAGAAATACTTTCTTTTGTTGTTTGATGCTTTGCATGAACAGAGATTCCATATTCATCATCCCAAACACTCATTAACATTGGTACTTGTAAAACTCCTGCAGCATTTATGGTTTCAAAAAATAAACCTTCACTTGTACTTGCGTTACCAATAGTTCCCCAAGCAACTTCATTTCCATTATTCGAAAACTTAGATTTATGTTGAACACTTTTTTCGTTTCTATAAATTTTGGATGCTTGAGCTAATCCTAATAAACGGGGCATTTGACCAGCGGTAGGAGAGATGTCTGAACTTGAGTTGTATTGTTTAGTTAAGTCTTTCCAGGTTCCATCTTCATTTAAACTATGTGTAGCAAAATGGCCACCCATTTGTCTACCTGCAGACATTGGATCTGCTATAATATCTGTATGAGCATATAAACCTGCAAAGAATTGTTGTGCAGTTAACTCACCAATTGCCATCATAAAAGTTTGATCTCTGTAATAACCAGATCTAAAATCACCAATTTTAAAGGCTTTTGCCATTGCTAATTGAGGAACTTCTTTTCCGTCACCAAAGATTCCGAACTTTGCTTTACCTGTTAAAACCTCTCTACGCCCTAATAAACTACATTCTCTACTAATTCTAGCAATTCTGTAATCATTTAAGACCTCAGTTTTAAAATCCTCAAAAGAAAGTTTTTGTTTATTCTTTGATTGTGTTTCTTGCAACATTTATTGGATTTTTTAGGTATTGCAAAGATAGTTTTTTTAGTTGATATTTAAAAATGTAAATCTTTTTTAGTGATTTCGTAATTTTTTTAAAAATAATTAGTTTTTGTTTGATAATAATGCAAAGTGCAGTAAGTTTTTTTTGTTTAATTATTATCTATTTTCATTTTAGTTACTATAAACAAATGGTTTTTTTATTAACTAATTTTTTTAATAATATCTTCTAAACTTTTATTGGATTCTAAATTTAATTTTTTTCGAATACGATGTTTTGTAACACGTATAGTATTTGTTGAAACACCAAGAATCAGTGACATTTCATTATTTGTTAAAGCTAGTTTATTTAAGCATAAACAACGTATTTCTGCTTGACCTAATACAGGATAAGAATTAATAAATGATTGAATAAAATTAGGATATGCTTCTTTAAACAAACTTTGAAATTGTTTCCAATCGTTTTGGGTTAAAATGTTTTTAGATTTTAATTGAGAAAGGATTTCTGAATTATTTTTATATGTGTCGTTTTTTTGTAGCTCTGTAATTAAATTACTATCCTCTCTAATTTTCTTTGTTAAGTTTTTTAAATTGCTTTTAGCATTCTCTAAATCTTTTTGTATGTTTTCTAACTCAAGTGCTTTTATCTCTTGCTCTTTTAAGAGGTATTTGTTTCTATACCAAAAAATAAAAATACTTGTTATAAGTAGTAAAATAGCTATTAATAGGATGTAATTACGTTGGGTAAGTTTTAATTGACCTTCGTTTTTTAATTTTTCAATTTCAAGTTTTTTTTCTTTTGCTAAAACTTTTTGGTTAGCTCGTAATAATTTTAAGCCATTGTATTTTTTATTTTGAATATTTACAGCTAATAGTGTAGAGTCTAGGTAAATAGCACTAAATTCGGGTTGGTTGTTTGCTGTGTACCATTTGCTAATAACTGGGTATAATTTTAATAAACGATCTGTTTGATTCGTTTTTTTAATATAGTGGTAAGCACTATCTATTTCTTTTTTTGCTAGATTAAGTTTATTTTGTTTTAAATGAATGTCTGCTAAAGGAATTAAAGAACCAACAGCAAGATTAAGATCATTTATTTTTAGCGCATTTTCAATATCAGTTTTAAATAATGGAATTGCTTTTTCATAATTTTCTTGAAGGTAGAAATTGTAACCCAAGTTACCCGCGGCTATATTTTGCCATATTGTGTCTTTATATTTTGAAGTATCATTAATAACTCTTAAAAAAGATTGTTCTGCTAAGTTAAACTCGTCTAATTTTTGATAGCAGAGACCAACAGTACTTTGAGCTTCTAATACTCTTCGACTATTAAATTCTGTCTTTTCTAATTCACTAGATTTTTTATAATATATAAGAGCATTAGTGTAATCTTCAAAATTGTAATAACATCTTCCAATATAATTTAAATGATTAGCCATTTCTGGAAAATTTTCTGGCTTTATTTTTTCTAAAATTTTTGCAGATTGCAATAACCATTCAAAAGCACTTTCATAATTTTTAATGGACCAAAAGTGTGTAGCAATTACATTTATTGCTCGTTCCTGTACATGGTAAATTTTATTTTTGTTTCCTTTATGTGCTACTTCAATTAAGTTTTGTACTAAGTCAGGGTTTTTATATCCGTGAATATACCAATTTGTGTAGGCTTTTAATAATTCTGCTTCTAATGCAAGTTCTTTATCTTTATTAGATAATGCCCATTGTTGCATTTTGTTTGTATAATTATATACATATAAAGAATCATTAGTAGTTTTAATAACTGTATTTCTATATAATACATCTATATCATTTACCTTGTTTTTATAAGGTTGATGTAGCATTTTTTTATATTGAGAAAAAGAGTATAAAGCGCTAAGTAAAAAAAATATATTTATTAATTTTGATTTCATTTTAAAAAAAAAATCGAAGGTACTTAATAATATATTTAAATCTAGAAATTTTTGTTGTGTAATTAATTAAAATATTGTGTTTTTTTTTTTTGATAAAAAAAACACCCTAAAATTTAGGGTGTTTTATTGTTTGGGGGATGTTTAAATTCTTAAACGATAGGTTAATCCAAGAAACCCATGTATATCGTCTATTACAATTATCACAAGCGTATCCTTTGGCACCTGGAATTAATTTAGATATTGGCTTTCTTTTTATTCTATGTCTAGATTCTGATCTACATCGGGGGCATGCTTTCATTATAAATAATTTTTCTTAAATATTTAAAGCATCACAAGCAGATTGAGGTACTTCAAAATTTTTGTCTGTAAAGATTTCACTGTCAAAAGTCCATTTATGAAAATAGCTTTGTCCTTTATAAACCGTTTTAAAGTTGTATTCTTTACCTAATTCAAAACCTTTTAAAGTCATTTTACCTTCTTTTATAGTTCCTTCGTAACTAAAAATACCGTTTTCTCTTTCTACATAAAAAGGAAAACCATCTGGTACAAAAGTTTTATTGTTACAATTGGCAGCAACATCTATTGCAATGTTTTTTAAATTACCAATATTAAAATAATCTGTACCATCTTGTGTTAGGTTTATATTTAACTCACAATTAGCGAAAGTAGCAATGCTTGATAAATTTGTTCGGTAGATTACGCCTTTAGAAGTTACGTAAAGCTGTGATTCATAAGTGCTTTTACCCCAAATTGAACCAGTATGAGTTACAATATTCACATCATTTCCAGATGCAAGAAGACTTTTGATATCATCAATATAGCTAGTATCAAAAATAGTTGTTGTCCAATCTTCTTCAGAACCTCCCAGACTATTTATGTGTATATTTACCTCTTCATCATATTCTTTTGATCCTTTGATATAATTACTAGGAAAACTTTGCCTAGGTGTATCTACAGATACTACTTTACCATTTACAATTTTGATTTCAAATGCATAATAATAACGATCACCAGGAAAAATATTGAAACTTCCTTCATACACTGTACGTAATATTATTTCGAACGTTGCAGAATAGTTGTCTGGTAAGTTATTAGCTGTAATGTTATAGGTATTGTTGCTACAGTTTGTGTCTTTAAAATTTACAACTGTATAATTAGATAAATGTGTGGTTTCGAAACTAATGTTAAATGTATCTGCAGTATTACCTGCTGTTACAGTTCCTAAACCATGGTATGTCCAGTTAAAACTTTCTTCTTCATTGGTGTATACAGGAAAAGTATCACCTAATTGTACTTGGTTTCCTGTGTTTGGGTTTGTTGCATCCGAAGGTATTTCTATAGCAACATCAATAGCATTGGTAAACTTTTTTACAGCAGTACTATTTACATCCATTTTAATGTTTGTATTACCAGTTACAAAAGTTGCTTCTTTTCCTGTAATTTCTGCATCGTTACTATCTTTAAATGTTAAAATACTAGTAGGTGGTAATACTTCACTTAAAGGATCTGTATTGGTAACTTCTATATTTACGTTGCTACCTGTTAATACATTGTCTGAAGCATCTTTAAATTGTGTACCTGTTTTAATGGTAACAGAACTTGTGGTTAAAGAATTTGTTAAAGACGTTTTTGTTGTGGTTGCTATTGTAGTTGTATTATTGGTTAAACTAACCGTTTTACTAGCTGTATTTGTACCTTTGTATATTTTACTATCATCTACTAAAGGTAATTTAATGTGAGAAACGGTATCTGTTAAAGTTACAGGGTATGTTGTTGTTGTATAATCTCCACCACTTATAGTTACATCAAAATTTAGTTCTTTTACTCCTGTACTTTTGTTAGGGTTTACGTTTAGTTGAATAAAACCATCTGTTTCAGATATTGTAAATTCACCAGCTTCGTTAACTAGTTTGTCTGCATCTGCGCCACTAAACTCTACTTTTAAATTTGTGTCTATTATATTTTGTTGATCTCCAAAATAATCTTGTAATTCAATTACTGCAGATTGTTCAAAAATAGTATTGGTAACGCCAACGTTAAAGTCGTCTATTTTGTCAAAAAATTCTGTACATCCTACCAAAAAGGTGAAAGATACTACTAGAATTAGAGTTAGTTTTTGTATTGTATTTTTCATTTTTATTTTTTTTAAAAATTATAAGTTAGTCTAAATTGTATTCTAGGAATCAGTGTTAACGATTCAAACGCGTCTTGTAAATCTTCTTGTTCATCTTGTGTAGGTGTTAATAATTTATCGGCTTGTAAACTTACTTCTGGTGATTTTGCAAAATAAGTACCAATGTCTACACCAAAACCAAATCTGTTTTTAGGAATTGCTCTACCAAAGCCAAACCCTAAAAAAGGAGCTGTACCAGACCATTTAGAGTTTATAATTACTTTACCAACATCTTCAGATGCTACAATAATATCTCCATATTCAATACCTTCTTTGTAGGTAATTAAACCATTAATTGCTACATCGTTTAAAAAACCAACACCAAAAGCAAGTTTAAAAGAAGAATTTTTAAAAGGCACATATTCTATACCTGCATCTATAATAGTGCTATTTGCACTACCAAGAAATTCTACATCATCGTTGTCTAAAAATTCAGAGATATCTACTTCTTTGTCTTCTACGGTAAGACTGTGGTAGGCAACAATTGCATTTAATTTTGTGGTTAATTTTCTTGCATAACCTACACCAAATCCAGAGGTTCCGAAAGAGATGTTTAGTCCGTTTTTTCTAGTTTTTACAGTTTCATCATTGTTAATAATATTTGTTTTTGTTTGTTTGGTTGATTGCTGTGTAAAAACTTGCGTGTTGTAGCAAAATACAACTGCTAAAAGTAATAGCTTAATTTTCATTATTTTTTGTATTGGTTTGTGTACAAATAAATATAAAGAATAGTGTATATTGGTTAAAAAGAGCGTTACAAAAGCGTTACAAAATAATTTTTTGTTTTTTTAAGTTGCTTTTTTTTATTGTGTTATGGTTTAGAGTAAACCGCGTCTAAAAAAGTTGTAAATAGACCTAATATCTGCAGATAATGAAAATCTTATTTTTTGCGGATATGCTCTTTGAGATAGCTCCCAACCATTGTTGGAATAAAAAGGAAAATAGATCTCAAAAATTTCATGAACAAAATTAAATCTTACACCATTTTCGTAAGCAAAGTATAAAGGTTGGTGTTTGTTTTTTAAGAAAGCAACATCATTATAAACCTCTAACCAGCGCCATAAACCAATACTAGAATTGTTTGAAATCATAAATTGATTTGCAAACCTTGTGGGTAAAACAGATTTAAATCCTCCTTCAGTTATAATATATTGCTGGCTAAAAAAACCAGAATCTTCAGATCTTCCTAAATAATTTAATTGAAATAAATAATCATTACTTCTATCCAGACCAAAGCTGAAATAATCATTTGTAGTTTTATTGTTAAAAAATACACCTGCAAAAATTCTAAAATCTAATTGTGTATCTGATGCTGTTAAGGTTCTGTATCGTAAATCTAAAGCTGCTTTAGAAAAGTTTTTTGCAAACTCTGTATTAAAACTATATCTAAATTCTTTTATAATATCTGGGTTGGTGTAATTGTAACTTAAACTAAATATACTGTAATTATCTTGTGAGTTTCTAACTGTATTTGGAGCTATATCTTTGTCTATGTGAACTACTTTAGCTCTTATAGATTCTGTTGTAGCGTCTCTTAAAGATTTTCTTTTAAATATAATATCCATATAAGGAATAAATGACTTGTATGCTAAGTTTGGAGCATAATCTAAAGTGCTACCTACTACTCCATATGATATTTTATATAATTTAGTATCTTCAAAAAACTGATCATATAATAAAGAGAATTGTCCAATCACCGATCTACTTTTTGTTGCATAATATGGTGCAACTTTAAAAACAAAATTTCTTCTAATTAAGGGTTTGTTGTGTAGTTTTATTCCAAAAATTAACCCATTATAATAATTGTAACCTAAATCTGGCTGATAAAAAATTTGGTTGTGTTTTGGACTGCTAATATCTTTTAATAATGAAAATTTAATTGGTTTGTGAAATAGTTTTTTATCAATTTTTTTCCAATTATCTAGAGTGTTTAATTCTGGGTATAAATTTTCATAATTCAACACAAATGTGTCATAATTACCTTTTTTGAATTTTACAGTCTTAGTAGAGTCAATATTATAAATCCATTTTTTTAATTTTACTTCTTTGTCTTTAAGAGCATAAATAGCCAAAGGAGTTATAATATTTCTATTGTTTTTTATGGTTACAGAAATACTATCTTTTTCTTTTTTAATATGCTGTATTGTATGGTCTATTTTTTTATTTGTTTTTACAAAATCATTAAAAAACCAATCTAAATTTTTATCTGTTTTGGAAGAGAGTAGGTTTTTAAATTTTTTACTAGAAATAATTTTTAATTGGTTGTTTTGATAAAACTCCTGAATTGTTTGGTTAATAATGCTATCTCCTAAATAACCTTTTAGAAATCTAAAACCTAAACCGGCTTTATATTTACTGACTATTTTTCTGTTGAAGTTAGACAAGGAATCTGCAGAGGTATTTAAAGCTTGATCTAAAAACCTACGTGCTGAAAATTGGTAGATAAAAGGATATTTATCATTAAATTCTAATTTAGAAATATTAAAGTTCTTCAAAAACCAAGAGTCAGAAGCGTTTCCTAAAAGCTTAATTTCTGGATAATACTTTTCTATGTATTCTATCATTAAGTAATTCTGAATACCATCAATTAGCCAATAATCTTTTCTCTTATTTAATAGGATTGTATTTTCTATATATCTTTTTGTTAAAGCCTTAAACATGGCTATATCCCATTTAAAAGTATCAGAAAAAGGGCGTAAAAATTTTGGTAATTGATTTAATCCAAAAATAGGGTTTTTACTCTGTGTAGCTTTGTCTATATATATTTCTACATGTGGATATTTACCAAGATATTTCTGTATAAATAGTAGTTCTCTGTTTAAAATACTCGTAGTTAAATTAAAATCTAATTCTTCAGTAAAAACATCAGTATGTATAGTTACTGTTTTTGTTGTATATGTTTTTATTTGCGGTGTTTTATTGACACCTAAAAGAATATCAGTTTTGTTTTTTCCAATAAAAAAGTAGCTGTTATGATTTTCTTTTTTAGTTTCATATCGATATAAGTTAGACTCAACAATAAACTCTTTTGGAACATCAATTTCAATTTTAAAATCAGTTCCTTTTTCATATAAATCATCTAAATTTAAATTACTCATAGATTTCCAACCATTATCATAAACAGCAGGAGTTATATACCAGTTTCTAAGATGATAACCTGTTGCTGTTTTACCATATTTTGTAAAACGTGCGTTTGGTATTTTTACGATATAAGTAAGTGCAATTTTAATTTTTGAATTTGGATACAAAGGCTCTTGTAGAAAAACTTCTATAATGTCTGATTGTTCTTTTAATTCATTAAAAAATACATTTTCAAAATTTACTGAAAGGCTTTTTACTGTTGAAGAACCAAGATCTTTTTCTTTTGCAAAATATAAGTCTTTTCGATAGTCTTTAATAAATCTTTTTGATAAAGGTGTTTTTCTGTCTCGATAACTATTTGCCCAATTATGAAGAAATATGCTTGTTAATATTGAATCAGAAGTATTGTAGAAAATTATTTCTTGCTGAATTTTTAATTCATCTTTTTCAGTATCTAGTGTAGATTTTATATTGATTGAATTCTGTTGTGAAAACAGAAAAGGAGATGCAAATAAGCAAAGAAATAATATGTATAATTTATTTTTCAATTAACTCTTTACCAATTTTATATGTTTTTTATAGCTTGTTTTAATTTTGGTCTGTCTTATTAAGACAGACCAAGTTTGTGAAAAAAGAAATAAATTCTTTTTAAAAAGCATTTTAAAAGTTAGGTTTTAGGTGGTATTTAGCATAGAATTTGTTTAAATGCTCTACAGCTTCTTCTGCTGTATCTACAATTCTAAACAAGTTTAAATCTTCCTCGCTGATATTTCCTTCAGCAATTAATGTTTTTTTAATCCAATCTAATAATCCGCTCCAAAATTCAGTTCCTACTAAAACTATAGGAAAACGCCCAATTTTTTTAGTCTGAATTAAAGTAATTGCTTCAAAAAGTTCATCCATTGTTCCAAAACCACCAGGCATTACAATAAAACCTTGCGAGTATTTTACAAACATAACTTTACGAACAAAAAAGTAATCAAATTCTAAATTTTTATCACGATCAATCCAAGGGTTGTCATGTTGCTCAAAAGGTAATTCAATATTTAAACCTACAGAAATACCTTTTCCTCTATGTGCACCTTTGTTTCCTGCTTCCATAATTCCAGGTCCTCCACCAGTAATTACTCCATAACCATTTTGTGTAAGTTGAAAAGCAATTTCTTCTGCTAATTTATAATCTTCATGATCTTCTTTTGTTCTTGCAGAACCAAAAATTGAAACACAAGGACCAATTTTGCTTAATTTTTCATAACCATCTACAAATTCTGCCATGACTTTAAAAATAGCCCAAGCATCTTTTGTCTTTATTTCATTCCAGGTTTTGTGTTGTAGTTTTTCTTTTATTTTTCTATCATCATTTGTCATAATCAGTAAATTTTAAAATTGATTTTTCCTTTTTTTCTGAAAAAAGAAATGCCTGCTAAAATAGTTCTTTTTTCAAAAACTTTGCAGTATAACTAGTTTTATGTTTTGCAACTTCTTCTGGTGTTCCAGTACATAGAATTTTTCCACCTTTTTTTCCACCTTCCATTCCAACATCAATAATATAATCTGCTAATTTTACAACATCTAAATTATGCTCAATAATTAAAACAGTATTTCCTTTATTAGCTAATTTATTTAAAACATCCATTAAAACTCTAATGTCTTCAAAATGAAGGCCAGTTGTAGGTTCGTCTAATATATAAAAAGTATTACCAGTATCTCTTTTAGATAATTCTGATGCCAATTTTATTCTTTGTGCTTCTCCACCAGAAAGTGTTGTAGATTGTTGTCCAAGCGTAATATAACCCAAACCAACATCTTCAATAGTTTTTAGTTTTCTGTGGATTTTAGGAATGTTTTCAAAGAAATTCGTGGCATCTTCAATTGTCATATTTAAAATATCAGAAATTGATTTTCCTTTGTATCTAATTTCTAAAGTTTCTCTGTTAAAACGTTTTCCTTGGCAGGTTTCACATTCTACTTGCACGTCTGGTAAAAAGTTCATTTCAATAACTCTAACTCCTCCACCTTGGCAAGTTTCACATCTTCCACCTTTTACGTTAAAAGAAAAACGACCAGGTTTGTAACCACGAATTGCAGCTTCAGGAGTTTTCGCAAACAAACTTCTAATTTCACCAAAAGTGCCTGTATAAGTTGCTGGGTTAGAACGTGGAGTTCTACCAATTGGAGATTGATCTATATCAATTACTTTATCTACATGTTCTAAGCCTTCAATTTTTTTGTAGGGCATTGGTTTTTTTACACCTCTATAAATATGAGCGTTTAAAATTGGATATAACGTTTCGTTGATTAAAGTTGATTTTCCACTTCCAGAAACTCCTGTTACACAAATCATTTTTCCAAGAGGAAACTCAACAGAAACATTTTTTAAATTGTTACCAGTTGCCCCTTTAAGTTTTATGAATTTTCCATTCCCTTCTCTTCGTTCTTTTGGAACTTCAATTTCTTTTCTTCCTGTTAAATAATCTGCAGTTAATGTTTTATGTTTTTTTAAATCTTCAAAAGTTCCTTCGCTTACAATTTCTCCTCCATGTCTTCCTGCTCCAGGACCAATATCGAACACAAAATCTGCATGTTCAATCATGTCTTTGTCATGTTCAACAACTAAAACAGAGTTTCCAATATCTCTTAATTTTACAAGAGAATCTATTAATTTTTGATTGTCTCGTTGATGTAAACCTATACTAGGTTCATCTAAAATATATAGAACTCCAACCAATTGTGATCCAATTTGTGTTGCCAAACGAATTCTTTGTGCTTCTCCACCAGAAAGTGATTTGGATGTTCTATCCAAAGCTAAATAATCCAAACCAACATCTAATAAAAACTGAATTCTAGTTTTTATTTCTTTTAAAATTTCTGATGCAATTGTAAGTTGTTTTTCTGATAAATTGTCTTCAATATTTTGAAACCAATTTGCCAATTCAGTAACATCCATTTGTGCTAAATCACTGATGTTTTTATCTGTAATTTTAAAATGCAGCGCTTCTTTTTTTAATCTTTTTCCACCACAAGAAGAGCATGAAATTTCATCCATAAAAGCTTTTGCCCAACGTTTTATTGACGTGCTTTCTGCATTATTATATTGATTTTCTATAAAAGAAATAATTCCTTCAAAATCAATTTTATAATTTCTAGTTACACCAACAGTTTTAGATTTGATTTCAAAAGATTCATTTCCACCGTTTAAAATAACTTCTAAAGCTTCTTTTGGTATGTCTTTTATAGCGTCTGTTAATTTAAATTTATAACGTTCAGCAATGTTTTCTAATTGTTTAAAAATCCAACTACTTTTCTGTTCTCCTAAAGGAATAATCCCTCCATTTTGTATTGAAACAGCATAATCTGGAATTACTTTTTTTAGGTTGATTTCATTTGTTATACCTAAACCATTACATTTATTACAAGCACCTTTAGGTGAGTTAAACGAAAATGTATTTGGTTCAGGGTTTGGATAAGCAATTCCTGAAGTTGGACACATTAATTCTCTACTAAAATAACGAGGATTATTGTCATCAATATCAATAACCATCATAATGTTATTACCAGAGTATAATGCTGTTTTTATGGTTTCTTCTAAACGTTTTTCTGAGGACTCATTTATAAGAAGTCTATCAATAACAACTTCTATATCATGCGTTTTATAACGATCTAAACGCATTCCTTTTTCTATTTCTTTAATTTCTCCATCAACTCTAACTCTTAAAAAACCTTGTTTAGAAATTTGCTCAAAAAGTTCACGATAATGACCTTTTCTAGATTTTACAAGAGGAGCTAAAACTGCAATTTTTTTATTTTCAAAATCTTTTAAAATAAGTTGCCTAATTTGTTCATCAGAATAACTTACCATTTTTTCTCCTGTATTAAAAGAGTATGCATCTGCTACTCTTGCAAATAATAATCTTAAAAAATCGTAAATCTCTGTAATGGTACCAACTGTAGAACGAGGGCTCTTATTTGTAGTTTTTTGTTCAATAGAAATAACTGGTGAAAGGCCATCAATTTTATCAACATCTGGTCTTTCTAATCCACCTAAAAACTGACGAGCATAGGCAGAAAAAGTTTCAATATAACGTCTTTGTCCTTCGGCATAAATGGTGTCAAAAGCTAAAGATGATTTTCCACTTCCGCTTAAACCAGTTATAACAACTAGTTTTTCGCGAGGAATTTTTACATCAATATTTTTTAAGTTATGGACTCTTGCCCCGTAAACTTCAATATATTCTTGGTCTTTCAAATGAGGAGTTTTTTTCGGAAAAATGCAAAGTTAAAGAATCCAATTTTAATTTAATTGATGTATGGTAGTCAAATCATAAAATAGTATCTTGCATTTAAATATTTTAACAATTTATGATAGATAATATTCGACATTTTTTTGAAAGAAATGGATTTCATGTTTCATCTAGATTAGCAGATAGAATAGGAATGAGAGCTTTAAATGTGCGCCTATTTTTTATTTATGTTACTTTTTTTACAGTAGGTTTGTCTTTTGGTTTTTATTTAACCATGGCATTTTTATTCAAGTTAAAAGATATGGTACACACCAGTAGAAGCTCAGTATTTGACCTATAGTATATGAAAATAAATGTATTAGAATCTAAAATCAATAAAACGTTATTTTTAGTTGGTACTATTTTATCAATAGGAACAATTGGGTATATGTGGCTTTCTCATTATTCTTTTGTGGATGCCTTGTATATGACAGTAATAACGGTAACAACTGTAGGTTTTGGTGAGTTAAGGCCCTTTTCTCCAGAAGAAAAAGTTTTTACAATATTTTTAATTTTAACAAGTATTTCTGTTTTTGGGTATGCTGTTTCAGCTTTTTCAGAATATTTGGTAAGTGGTAGATTATTTGAACATTTTAAGCATAGAAAAGTGGAAAAAAAAATAGCAAATTTAAAAGGACATACCATTGTTTGTGGATATGGGAGAAATGGAAAACAAGCAATTTTAAAACTTAAAAATTATAATAAAGATTTTGTAGTTGTTGAAGAAAATAGAGAAATGTCTGAGTTTTTAGATGCAGAAGAAATTTTAAATATAAATGGAGATGCTACATTAGACGAAACTTTGTTAAAAGCGGGTATCGAAAAAGCAGCTAATTTAATAACAGCTTTACCTTCAGATGCAGATAATTTATTTGTAGTTTTAACAGTAAGTCAATTAAATAAAGATTGTAAAGTTATAAGTAGGGCATCAAATGAATCTTCTTTTAGTAAATTAAAAATTGCAGGAGCAAGTAATGTAATTATGCCAGATAAATTAGGGGGAGATCACATGGCTTCTTTAGTTGTAACTCCAGATGTTATAGAATTTGTAGATAGATTGACGATTGAAGGTGAAACGACCGCAAATTTAGAAGAAATTGCTGTAGATGATTTGCCTAAAATGTATATTAATAAGACTATTTTAGATTTAGATTTAAGAAAAGAAACAGGATGTACCGTTATAGGTTTTATAAAACCTGATAAAGAATACATTATAAATCCAGAAGCAGATTGTATTTTAATTAAAGGATCTCATTTAATTGTTTTAGGAAGACCAGAACAAATTATAAAACTTAGAGAATTATTTTAGAATGATAAAAGTTGTTATAACTGGTAGTAATGGTTTGCTAGGTCAATCTTTGTTGAATTTGTTGCTTCAAGAAAAAGAGAAATATCAAGTTTTTGGGTTTTCTAGGGGGGGAAATAGAAGTGGAAGAAATGACTTTTCTTATGTTTCTATTGATATTACTAATGAAGAAGATCTTAAAGAAACCATTTTAAAAATTAAGCCAAACTTTATAATCAATACAGCAGCAATGACACAGGTTGATGATTGTGAAGTTGATAAACAAGCATGTGACTTATTAAATGTAACTGTTGTAAAATGGTTAGTAGAAGTTTCTCAAAAAATAAATACACATTTAATTCATATTTCTACAGATTTTATATTTGATGGAATAAAAGGAAATTACAAAGAAACAGATACACCAAATCCATTAAGTTATTATGGATTATCAAAACTAAAATCAGAAGAAATTTTAATCAATTCGAATATAAACTACACTATTTTAAGAACTATTTTAGTTTTTGGTAAAGTGTATGATATGAGTAGAAGTAACATTGTACTTTGGGTAAAAAGTATGTTAGAAAAAGGTAATGAAATTACAATTGTTGACGATCAATATAGAACACCAACATATGTAGAAGATTTAGCTTTGGCTTGTAAAATTTCTATGGATAAAAAAGCAACAGGAATTTTTAATATTTCTTCCAATGAACTGCTTAGTGTTTTTGAAATTGCCCAAGAAATTGCAGATGTATTTCACTTAGATAAAAGCTTGATAAAACCAATTTCTACATCAACATTAAACCAAACAGCACCAAGACCTGCAAAAACTGGATTCGATTTATCAAAGACTAATACCATTTTAGAGTTTTATCCAAAATCCTTCAAAGAAGATTTGCAAAGATTTAAAGATATCATAAGGTAAAAATCACTTTTAACGCTCAAAAGTTGTTAAAAGAGCAATTTTTTATGATATTGCGAATTACTTTTAAAAAACTAATCAAAATAAATTATGAATAAAAAACTTCTTTCATTGCTGTTTTTAGCAGTGCCATTTTTCACATTTGCACAAGAAAAAGGGCTAGATCAAAAAATTGATGAAGCTTTTGGAAATGCAACAGGATGGTTTGTAGAAATTATTTTTTACCAAATACCTTTTACAGATACAGTTAGTATTTATTGGGTTTTATTTCCTTTAATTTTAGGAGCATTGTATTTTACTTTTTATTTCAATTTTATAAATTTTAAAGGTTTTTTTACTTCTATAAACATTGTTAGAGGTAAATATGATGATTTAGAAGGTCGGGTAGATCATAATGTAGAGATTGCAAAGTCTAAATTTACTGATGAAGATGATAATCCAGATACAATAAGAATAGAAGGGCATGAAGGAGAGGTTTCACACTTTCAAGCATTAACTGCTGCATTATCTGCAACAGTTGGTCTAGGAAATATTGCAGGAGTTGCTATTGCAGTTTCTATTGGTGGAGCTGGTGCTACATTTTGGATGATTGTTGCAGGGTTTTTAGGAATGGCTTCAAAATTTGTAGAATGTACTCTAGGTGTAAAATATAGAGATATCGAAGACGATGGAACTGTATATGGAGGTCCTATGTATTATTTAACAAAAGGATTAAAAAATAAAACATTAGGTAAAATTTTAGCAGCGCTATTTGCAATTTTTGTAATTGGAGGTTCTTTTGGAGGAGGAAACATGTTTCAAGTAAACCAAGCATTTCAATTAGTAGAAAATATAACTGGTGGTTCAGAATCATTTATCCATGGTAAAGGATGGTTGTTTGGTTTAGTAATGGCTATTCTAGTAGGTATTGTTATTATTGGAGGAATTAAAAAAATAGCAAAAGTAACTGATAAAATTGTTCCTTTTATGGTGGCAATTTATGTAGCAGCTTCATTATTTGTAATTTTTGCAAATTACAATATGATAGGAGATGCTTTCGCTCAAATATTTAATGGAGCATTCAGTCCAGAAGGAATAGCTGGTGGAGCTGTAGGGGTTTTAGTGCAAGGATTTAGAAGAGCTGCTTTCTCAAATGAAGCAGGTATTGGTTCTGCATCTATTGCACATTCAGCTGTAAAAACAAAATATGCAGCAAGTGAAGGTATGGTTGCTTTATTAGAGCCATTTATTGATACAGTTGTAGTTTGTACAATGACTGCTTTAGTATTAATTATTACAGGAAATGTAGCTGCAGAAAATGCATCCTTAAATGATGCGCAAGCAATTTTGTTAACTTCTGGTGCATTTGAATCTGCAATTTCATGGTTTCCTTATGTATTAACTGTTGCAGTTGTATTATTTGCATTTAGTTCTATGATTTCTTGGTCTTATTATGGTTTTCAAGGTTGGGTTTATTTATTTGGTAGATCTAAAAAAATGGAATATACATATAAAGTAATTTTCTGTGTGTTTGTGGTTATTGGAGCAGCAGCGAGTTTGGGTTCTGTTATTGGTTTCTCAGATGCAATGGTGTTTGCAATGATGGTTCCTAATATGATTGGTTTAATAATTCTTGCACCTAAGGTAAAAGAAGAATTAAATAAATATATGAGTGCTATAAAATCAAAAAGCGAATAAGAAATTCTATATGAAAATGTTTAAATCCCATTTCTGGTATAACAAAAGCCAAAGAAATGGGATTTTCTTTTTAGTATTTTTAATCATCATTTTACAAACCATAATTGTTTTTGGTGATTTTTCTTCTGATGAAAAAGTAGATTTAGATACTACAAAAGTTATAGCATTTCATCAACAAATAGATAGTTTACAAGCAATTGAAATAGAAAATAGAAAACCAAAAATTTATCCTTTCAATCCTAATTATATAACAGATTATAAAGGAGAACAATTAGGAATGTCTCTAAAAGAGATTGATAGACTCTTAGCTTTCAGAAAAACAAACAAATTTATAAATTCTAAAAGTGAGTTTCAAAAAGTAACTCAAGTTTCAGACTCTTTGTTGAATCAAATTTCACCTTATTTTAAATTCCCAGACTGGGTTGTAAAATCAAGTAAGCAAAAGCCAAAATATAATGTTTCTTCAAGCTCAGTTGAGAAGTTTTATATAAAGAAGAAAGTATCAACCACAGATCTCAACAAGGCTACTGCAGAAGATTTTAAAACGATTAGCGGAATTGGAGCTGCGTTTTCAGAACGAATTATAAAATACCGCTCAAAATTACAGGGTTTTTCATTTGAAAGTCAACTAAATGAAGTTTGGGGATTAGAAAATGAAGTTACAGAAAAGATAATTGCAATATTTAAAATTTATGAAAAACCAATTATCAAAAAGACAAATGTAAATACAGTAACATTTAAAGGGCTTTTGAAAAATCCATATATAGATTATAATTTATGTAAAAAGATATTCGAATATAGAGATGAAGTTGCTGAACTTCAAAATATTTCAGAATTAAAAAATATCAAGGATTTTCCTTTGGATAAATATGATAGAATAGTCTTATATTTGGTCGCTGAATAATTAACAAATTCTCTATCGTAATGAACAGTATGTATTTTACAGAAGAGCATGAAGCTTTTCGTGCTAGTTTCAAAGAATTTTTGCAAAAAGAAGTAGTTCCTCATATTGATAAATGGGAGAAAGATGGAAATATAGAACGTTTTATATGGAAGAAATTTGGAGAAATGGGTTACTTTGGCTTAAATACTCCAGAAGAATTTGGAGGTTTAAACTTAGATTTATTTTATACAGTTATCTTTTTAGAGGAATTGCAAAAAATTAATTCTGGTGGATTTGCAGCTGCAATGTGGGCACATGAGTATTTAGCAATGACACACCTTAATAAAGAAGGTGATGATTTTATTAAAAATAAATATTTAGTACCAAGTGTAGAAGGAGATATGATTGGTTGTTTGTGTATCACAGAACCTTTTGGAGGGAGTGATGTTGCAGGTATGCGTTCTACAGCTGTTAAAAAAGGCGATAAATATATTTTAAACGGATCAAAAACATTTATTACAAATGGTGTAGATTCAGATTATTTAGTTGTTGCAGCAAAAACAGATCCTTCAGATAAATATAAAGGAATCAGTATTTTTGTGGTGGATAGAAAATCAAAAGGTCTTTCTGCAACCAAATTAAATAAATTAGGTTGGAAAGCTTCAGACACAGGAGAAATTGCTTTCGATAATGTAGAAATTCCAGCAACAAATTTAATGGGTGAAGAAGGAAAAGGATTTCCTTATATAATGCAGCATTTTGCTTTAGAGCGTTTAATAATGGGAGTTAATGCACATGCAAGAGCAGAATTTGCTATGAATTATGCGTTAAATTATATGCAAGAACGTGTTGCTTTTGGTAAATCTTTAGATAGATTTCAAGTCTTAAGACACAAAATTGCAGAAATGGCAAGTAGGGTAGATATGTGTAAAGAATACAATTACTCAATAACAAAACGTTTAAATGATGGTCAGTATGTTGTAAAAGAGGCAAGTATGTCTAAGTTGCTTTCTACAAAAATGGCAGATGAGGTTATTTATGACGCATTACAAATGTTAGGAGGTTATGGTTATATGGAAGATTATCCTATGGCACGCTTGTTAAGAGATAGTAGATTAGGACCAATAGGAGGAGGAACTTCAGAAATTTTAAAAGAAATTATCGCAAAAATGGTAATTGATCATAAAGTTTACAAACCAGCTACATAGAATAATTTTATAAAAGTTTAATTTTTTAGTTTTGCTAATTGTTAACTTTATGGCGTTGCCTAAAGGTCTCGCTTTCACTACTCGCTTTTTGTTTTTATCAAAACAAAAGAGCTCAAACAATTAACCTGTCTTGAGCGAAGTCGAAAGGTTCAATCGCTAACGCAAACTGCTTATTTAAAATATTTTGTAATTACTAATTGTCAATTCATAATTTGTAATTATCTTTGCAGTCCAAAAAATAAATCAATAGTTTAAATACTATTCAAAATATAAAGATACTATGAAGGGAGGTGCCAACTTATGTTAATTATACCAATTAAAGAAGGAGAGAATATAGATAGAGCTTTAAAACGTTACAAAAGAAAATTTGATCGTACTAAAACGATGAAAAACTTGCGTGCTAGAAAGAACTTTACAAAACCTTCAGTAGCAAACAGAGCGCAAAGAATTAAAGCTTCTTATGTTCAGAGACTAAGAACACAAGAAGAAGTAGGTTAGAAATAACTTATTATTCTAAATATAAAACTCGTATTGAATTTTCAATACGAGTTTTTTTATGCATTTTTTTGTAGATTTACTTATAAAATATTTGAAATTTGATTAATGCTTTTTTAGATTATTTGTCTTTAGAAAAAAAATATTCTGTACATACAGTTACTGCGTATAAAAACGATTTAATTTCATTTAGAGATTTCTTAGTTTTAGAGTATGATCAGGAAAACATATTAGAAGTTCATTATCCACAAATTAGAAGTTGGATTGTTGTTTTGGTGAATAGTAAAATATCTAATAGAACTATTAATAGAAAAGTAAGTTCATTAAAATCTTTTTATAAGTTTTTACAGAAAACGAATCAAATAGATAATAATCCACTTTCTAAACACAAAGCTTTAAAAGTAGAGAAAAGAGTACAAGTGCCATTTTCGTTTAAAGAAATAGATGCTGTAATTAATCAAATAGAAATTGATAATGATTTTACATCCATAAGAAATAGGTTAATTGTAGAGCTATTTTACTCAACAGGTATTAGAAGGGCAGAACTTATTAATATTAAAGAAAGAGATATTAGCTTTTCAGATAAAACAATTAAGGTATTAGGTAAAAGAAATAAAGAGAGATTTGTTCCTCTGTTAAGTTCTGTAATTCAAACTTTAAAAAGATATTTAGAGTTAAAAAAAGAATTTTCAATAGGTTTAGAAGAGCTTTTTATTACAGAGAAAGGAAATAAAATATACGAAACTCTTGTTTACAGAATTATTAATTCCTACTTTAGTAGGGTCTCATCAAAAGAGAAAAAAAGCCCACATATATTAAGGCATTCATTTGCAACACACTTATTAAATGAAGGGGCAGATCTAAATTCAGTTAAAGAGTTGCTAGGGCATTCTTCTTTAGCTTCAACACAAGTCTATACTCAAAATAGTCTTGATGTAATAAAAAAAGTATATAACCAGTCTCACCCTAGGAGCAATAAAAAAGGATAAAGTATGAAAGTATTCACCCAGTCAGTAAATTTTAATGCAGATAAAGAACTTATAAAATTTGTAGATGAAAAAGTTTTAACACTAGTTAAATATCATGATAAAATAGTAGATGCAGAAGTTTTTTTAAAAGTTCTTAATATAAGTGATAAAGAAAACAAGTTAACTGAAATTAAAATTAATATTCCGGGAAGTGAATTAATAATAAAAAGAGAAACTAAAACCTTTGAAGAAGGAGTGAATTCTGCAGTAGATAACCTAAAAAGACAACTAAAAAGATCTAAAGAAAAGTATAGAGATTCAATAATTTCATAAATATTGAAAAAAAAACAAAAAAATAATTATAAAATGTTTTAGAATCTAAAAAAACTTTATACATTTGCAATCCGTTAGAAATAGCGGGTTGTTTTTTTGCAACAAAAGCCGATGTAGCTCAGCTGGCTAGAGCAGCTGATTTGTAATCAGCAGGTCGTGGGTTCGAGTCCCTCCATCGGCTCAAAAACAACAAAAATTGCGCAAGCAATTTTAAGTTCATTAAAATAGTAAATTAAAGGGGAGATACTCAAGCGGCCAACGAGGACGGACTGTAACTCCGTTGACTACGTCTTCGCAGGTTCGAATCCTGCTCTCCCCACAATTTACATATTGCGAAAGTAGCTCAGTTGGTAGAGCGTCAGCCTTCCAAGCTGAATGTCGCCGGTTCGAACCCGGTCTTTCGCTCAAAATTATCAACAAGCCGGTGTAGCTCAGTTGGTAGAGCGCATCCTTGGTAGGGATGAGGTCGTGAGTTCAAATCTCATCGCTGGCTCAATTAAAAAGTATTATTAGACACTAAATATTTAAATTAAGAATTAAAATTAATAAACATGGCAAAGGCAACTTTCGATCGTTCAAAACCACACCTTAACATAGGTACTATTGGGCACGTAGATCACGGTAAAACAACTTTAACTGCTGCTATTACTAAAGTATTAGCTGATGCAGGATTTTCTGAAGCAAAATCATTCGATCAGATTGATAATGCACCAGAGGAAAAAGAAAGAGGTATTACAATTAATACTTCTCACGTAGAGTATCAAACTCAAAACCGTCATTACGCTCACGTTGACTGTCCAGGTCACGCGGATTACGTAAAGAACATGGTAACAGGTGCTGCTCAGATGGACGGTGCAATTTTAGTTGTTGCTGCAACAGATGGGCCAATGCCTCAAACAAGAGAGCATATTCTTTTAGGTCGTCAGGTTGGTATTCCTCGTATGGTTGTATTCATGAATAAAGTGGATATGGTTGATGATGAAGAATTAATCGAGTTAGTAGATATGGAAGTAAGAGAATTGCTTTCTTTCTATGAGTATGATGGAGATAATGGGCCTGTAATTGCTGGTTCTGCATTAGGTGCATTGAATGGAGAGAAAAAATGGGTAGATACAGTTTTAGAATTAATGGAAGCTGTTGATTCTTGGATTGAAGAGCCATTAAGAGAGGTTGATAAAGATTTCTTAATGCCAGTTGAGGATGTGTTTTCTATTACTGGACGTGGTACTGTAGCAACAGGTCGTATTGAGACTGGTATTGCTAATACTGGAGATGTTGTTGATATTATTGGTATGGGAGCTGAAAAAATGACTTCTACTATTACTGGTATTGAAATGTTCCGTCAAATATTAGATAGAGGTGAAGCTGGTGATAATGCAGGTATCTTATTAAGAGGTATTGCAAAAGAAGATATTAAAAGAGGTATGGTAATCTGTAAGCCAGGTTCTGTAACTCCTCATGCTAAGTTTAAAGCAGAGGTTTATGTTCTTAAAAAAGAAGAAGGTGGACGTCATACTCCTTTTCATAACAACTACCGTCCTCAGTTCTATGTAAGAACTACGGATGTAACAGGTACTATTAACTTACCTTCAGGTGTTGAAATGGTAATGCCAGGTGATAACTTAACAATTACAGTTGATTTGATTCAGCCAATCGCATTAAACGTAGGTTTACGTTTTGCTATCCGTGAAGGTGGTAGAACAGTTGGTGCAGGTCAAGTTACAGAATTATTAGACTAATATTTTATTAGTTTATTAATCAATAAATTCTAAGGGTGTTCCGTTTTTAACGGAACGCCTTTATCAATGAATAAGAAACGGGCGTAGTTCAGCGGTAGAGCACTGGTTTCCAAAACCAGCTGTCGGGAGTTCGAATCTCTCCGCCCGTGCAATAAAACATAAAAGTAATATGAACTTTATACAATATATCAAAGATTCTTTTGACGAATTAAGTAACCACATGACGTGGGTATCTAAAGAAGATGCTCAAAAAACTACTGTAACAGTAGCTGTTTTTACAATTGTATTTGCATTAGCAGTAGCTGGTATTGATTATGTTTTTCAAACTGGATTAGATAACTTTTTTAAATTGTTTTAAGAAAATAAATTATGGCTGATACAGTAATGAAATGGTATGTTGTTAGAGCCATTGGAGGACAAGAAAATAAAGTGAAAGCTTATATTGAAACTGAAATTTCACGTGTTGGTTTATCTGATTATGTGAGTCAAGTAATTGTTCCTACAGAAAAAGTAGTTCAAATTAGAAACGGAAAGAAAGTTAACAGAGAAAGAGCCTTTTTTCCGGGTTATATAATGATTGAGGCAAACCTTTCTGGAGAAGTACCACACGTTATTAAAGCTATTACAGGAGTAATTGGGTTTTTAGGTGAAACAAAAGGTGGTGATCCTGTTCCTATGAGAAAATCTGAAGTAAACAGAATGTTAGGTAAGGTTGATGAGCTTTCAGTTCAAGATGATAACATAGCAATTCCATTTAATATAGGAGAAACAGTAAAAGTTGTAGATGGTCCATTTAATGGATTTGATGGAACTATAGAAAAAGTTAATGAAGAGAAGCGTAAACTTGAAGTAATGGTGAAAATTTTCGGAAGAAAAACTCCATTAGAATTAAGTTATATGCAAGTAGATAAGATATAATTGTTACACAAATATTATATATAACGATTTGTTTTTAAGCTTCCAAATTTAAAACAAATCATTAAACATTTTAAAATGGCAAAAGAAGTTAGTAAAGTAGTTAAGTTACAAGTAAGGGGAGGCGCAGCGAATCCATCGCCGCCGGTTGGACCCGCTTTAGGAGCTGCTGGTGTTAACATTATGGAGTTCTGTAAACAGTTTAATGCAAGAACGCAAGACAAACAAGGTAAAGTTTTACCTGTTGTTATTACTGTTTTCAAAGACAAATCATTTGATTTTCTTGTAAAGACTCCTCCTGCAGCAGTTCAGTTACTAGAAGCGGCCAAAATTAAAAAAGGTTCTGGAGAACCAAACAGAAAGAAAGTAGCATCAGTTACTTGGGATCAAATTAAAGTTATTGCAGAAGATAAAATGGTAGATTTAAATGCCTTTGAAGTTTCTTCAGCAATGAGAATGATTGCAGGTACAGCACGTTCTATGGGATTAACAGTAAAAGGTGATGCACCAGCATAAACTTTATAAAAAGTAGTAAAATGGCAAAATTAACAAAAAAGCAAAAAGAAGCTTACGCAAAGGTAGATAGCTCTAAATCTTATGATTTAGCTGCAGCTTCAGCGCTAGTCAAAGACATTACTAATGTAAAGTTTGATGCATCAGTAGATTTAGCAATACGTTTAGGAGTAGATCCTCGTAAAGCAAATCAAATGGTTCGTGGTGTTGTAACATTACCTCACGGAACAGGGAAAGATGTTAAAGTATTAGCATTAGTAACTCCAGATAAAGAAGCAGAAGCTACAGCAGCAGGTGCAGATTATGTTGGACTAGATGAGTACCTTCAAAAAATTAAAGGAGGATGGACAGATGTAGACGTAATTATTACAATGCCAAGTGTAATGGGTAAATTAGGTCCTTTAGGAAGAGTTTTAGGTCCTAGAGGTTTAATGCCAAATCCAAAAACTGGTACTGTAACTATGGACGTTGCAAAAGCTGTTACAGATGTAAAAGCTGGTAAAATCGACTTTAAAGTTGATAAAACTGGTATCGTACATGCAGCAATTGGAAAAGTATCATTTGATGCTAAGAAAATTGAAGAAAATGCAAACGAGTTAATACAAACAATTATTAAATTGAAACCAACAACAGCAAAAGGAACGTATGTAAAAAGCGTTTTTATGTCTAGTACAATGAGTCCTAGTATTGCGGTTGAGGTGAAAACTGTTTAATACGTTAAAACTTATAATCATGACTAGAGAAGAGAAATCACAAGTAATACAAGATTTAACAGCAGTATTAGCAGAAACAAATACGTTATATTTAACAGATATTTCTGGATTAGATGCACAAGCTACATCTAATTTAAGAAGAGCTTGTTTTAAAGCAGGTGTTCAGTTATCAGTTGTTAAAAATACATTACTTGCAAAAGCAATGGAGGCTTCAGATAAAGAATTTGGAGACTTACCATCAGTATTAAAAGGTAATACATCAATGATGATTGCTGAAGCAGCAAATGCTCCAGCAAAATTAATCAAAGAATTCAGAAAGAAAGCAGATAGACCTTTATTAAAAGGTGCATTTGCAGAAGAATCTGTTTACATTGGAGATGATCAATTAGGTGCTTTAGTAGATATTAAATCTAGAGAAGAGCTTATTGGAGAAATCATTGGATTATTACAATCACCGGCTAAAAATGTTATTTCAGCATTACAATCAGGTGGTCAAACACTTTCAGGTATTATTAAAACTTTATCTGAAAAATAATTACGCGCACAAATAAACTATAATAAACAAAATTTTTAAAAACAATTAAAATGGCAGAATTAAAAGATTTCGCAGAGCAATTAGTTAACTTAACAGTAAAAGAAGTTAATGAATTAGCTACTATTTTAAAAGATGAATATGGTATTGAGCCAGCAGCAGCAGCAGTTGCAGTAGCAGGTCCAGCAGCAGGTGGAGAAGATGCAGCAGATGAGCAAACTGAATTTGATGTTATTTTAACAGCAGCAGGAAGTTCTAAATTAGCAGTTGTAAAATTAGTTAAAGAATTAACTGGTTTAGGATTAAAAGAAGCTAAAGGTATCGTTGATAGTGCTCCTGCAGCAGTAAAAGAAGGTGTAACTAAAGATGAGGCTGAAGGTCTTAAAAAGTCTTTAGAAGAAGCTGGAGCTGAAGTAGAGCTTAAGTAAGCTATTATTCCCGATTTCGAAATTATCGAAACGGGAAAACAAATTTAGGTTTAGGTACTAAGAACTAACGTTTTTAGACCTAAACCATTTTGTGTATATATTCGTTTTTTATTTTTATTCAGATTTTAATCAAAAAAATATTCTCTTTTGGCAACGAAAAACACTACTGAAAGAATCAACTTCGCTACTTCTCAAATGATTAAGGAGTATCCAGACTTTTTGGATATTCAGGTAAAATCTTTTCAAGATTTTTTCCAACTTCAAACAAAGGCAGAAGAAAGAGGTGAAGAAGGTTTGTACAAAACCTTCATGGATAACTTTCCAATTACAGATACAAGAAATCAATTTGTATTAGAATTTTTAGATTACTTTGTAGATCCACCAAGATATTCTATTCAAGAATGTATTGAAAGAGGTCTTACACACAGTGTGCCCTTAAAAGCACGTCTAAAATTGTATTGTACAGATCCAGAACACGAAGATTTCGAAACTATTGTTCAAGATGTATATCTTGGAACAATTCCTTATATGACAAACTCAGGTACCTTTGTAATCAATGGTGCTGAGCGTGTAGTTGTTTCTCAATTACATAGATCACCAGGTGTCTTCTTTGGACAATCTTTCCATGCAAATGGTACAAAATTATATTCAGCAAGGGTAATTCCTTTTAAAGGTTCTTGGATAGAGTTTGCTACCGATATCAATCAAGTTATGTATGCTTATATTGATAGAAAGAAAAAATTACCAGTAACAACATTATTCAGAGCCATTGGTTTTGAAAGAGATAAAGATATTTTAGAAATTTTTGATCTTGCAGAAGAGGTAAAAGTTTCTAAAGCTGGATTAAAAAAAGTATTAGGTCGCAAATTAGCTGCTAGAGTTTTAAAAACTTGGCATGAAGATTTTGTAGATGAAGATACAGGAGAAGTTGTATCGATCGAAAGAAATGAAATCATTTTCGATCGTGATACAATCTTAGATAAAGAACATATTGATGAAATAATAGAAGCTGGTGCTAAAACCGTTTTACTTCATAAAGAAGATAACGATATGGCAGATTATGCTATTATTCATAATACATTACAGAAAGATCCTACCAATTCTGAAAAAGAAGCAGTAGAGCATATCTATAGACAATTACGTAATGCAGAACCGCCAGATGAGGAGACTGCAAGAGGTATTATAGATAAGTTATTCTTTTCTGAACAAAGATATAATTTAGGTGAAGTTGGTCGTTTTAGAATGAATACTAAACTTCAGTTAAATGAACCTATTGATCAAAAGGTATTAACAAAATTAGATATTATAACGATTATAAAATATTTAATTGAGTTAATCAACTCTAAAGCAGAGGTTGATGATATTGATCACTTATCTAACAGACGTGTAAGAACTGTTGGTGAGCAATTAGCAGGTCAATTTGGTGTTGGTTTAGCTCGTATGGCTAGAACAATTCGTGAACGTATGAATGTGCGTGATAACGAGGTGTTTACGCCAATCGATTTGATTAATGCTAAAACATTATCATCTGTAATTAACTCATTTTTTGGTACCAACCAATTATCTCAGTTTATGGATCAAACAAATCCATTAGCAGAGATTACTCATAAGCGTAGATTATCTGCACTTGGACCTGGAGGTTTATCAAGAGAAAGAGCTGGTTTTGAGGTACGTGATGTTCACTATACTCATTATGGTCGTTTATGTCCAATTGAAACTCCTGAGGGACCAAATATTGGTTTAATTTCTTCACTTTCTGTTTTTGCAAAAGTGAATAATTTAGGATTCATTGAAACTCCTTATAGAAAGGTTGATAATGGTGTTGTTGCAACAAATGAGCCAATCTATTTAAGTGCTGAAGAAGAAGAAGGTATGAAAATTGCCCAATCTAATTTAGAGTTAAAAGAAGATGGAAGTATTGTTTTAGATAGAGTTATTGCAAGAGAAGAAGGAGATTTCCCTGTAGTTAGTCCAGATGCGATTAATTATATGGATGTTGCTCCAAATCAAATTGCTTCGATATCTGCATCTTTAATTCCTTTCTTAGAACATGATGATGCAAATAGAGCATTGATGGGATCTAACATGATGCGTCAAGCAGTTCCGTTATTAAGACCAGAATCTCCAATTGTAGGGACTGGTTTAGAACGTAGAGTTGCAAAAGATTCTCGTATTTTAATTAATGCAGAAGGAGCTGGTGAAGTTACTTATGTAGATGCAAATAAAATTACAATTAAGTACGATAGAAATGATGAAGAAAAACTTGTAAGTTTCGATTCTGATGAAGTTTCTTATAACTTAATTAAATTTAGAAAAACAAATCAAGGAACTAATATCAACCTTAAGCCAATTGTAGAAAGAGGTGATAGAGTTGAAGAAGGACAAGTTCTTTGTGAAGGTTATGCAACACAAAAAGGAGAATTAGCTTTAGGTAGAAATATGAAAGTAGCCTTTATGCCTTGGAAAGGGTATAACTTTGAGGATGCAATTGTAATTTCGGAAAAAGTTGTTCGTGAAGATATATTTACATCTATTCATATTGATGAGTATTCTTTAGATGTTAGAGATACAAAATTAGGAACTGAAGAGTTAACTAATGATATTCCTAACGTTTCTGAAGAAGCTACAAAAGACTTAGATGAAAATGGAATGATTAGAATTGGTGCAGAAGTGAACCCTGGTGATATCTTAATAGGTAAAATCACACCAAAAGGAGAATCTGATCCAACTCCAGAAGAAAAATTATTACGTGCCATTTTTGGTGATAAAGCAGGTGATGTAAAAGATGCATCTTTAAAAGCTTCTCCTTCATTAAGAGGTGTAGTAATTGATAAAAAATTATTTAGAAGAGCTGTAAAAGATAAGAACAAGAGATTAAGAGATAAAGAAGCGGTAGCTACTTTAGAAGCATCTTTTGTTGGTAAATTTGAAGGATTAAAAGATATTTTAATTGAGAAATTATTTACACTTATCAGTGGAAAAACATCACAAGGTGTATTTAATGATTTAGGTGAAGAAGTTTTACCAAAAGGTAAAAAGTATACACTAAAAATGTTAAACTCTGTAGATGATTATGTACATTTAACAGGTTCTTGGACAACTGATAAAGAATTAAATAATTTAGTAGGTGAGTTAGTTCACAACTACAAAATTAAAGTAAATGATTTACAAGGTTCTTTACGTCGTCAAAAATTTACAATCTCTGTAGGTGATGAATTACCAGCTGGAATTTTAAAATTAGCTAAGGTTTACATCGCTAAGAAACGTAAATTAAAAGTTGGTGATAAAATGGCAGGTCGTCATGGTAATAAAGGTATTGTTGCTCGTATTGTTAGAGCAGAAGATATGCCTTTCTTAGAAGACGGAACTCCAGTTGATATCGTGTTAAATCCATTAGGTGTACCTTCTCGTATGAATATTGGTCAGATTTATGAAACTGTTCTTGGTTGGGCAGGTCAAAAATTAGGAACTAAATATGCAACACCAATTTTTGATGGAGCATCTTTAGATCAGATTAATGGAATTACAGATGAAGCTGGTGTACCAAGATTTGGACATACTTATTTATATGATGGAGGAACAGGAAAACGTTTCGATCAACCAGCAACAGTTGGTATCATTTATATGATTAAGTTAGGACACATGATTGAAGATAAAATGCATGCGCGTTCTATTGGTCCTTATTCATTAATTACACAACAACCTTTAGGTGGTAAAGCACAATTTGGAGGACAACGTTTTGGAGAGATGGAAGTTTGGGCATTAGAAGCATATGGTGCATCAAGTATCTTAAGAGAAATCTTAACTGTAAAATCTGATGATGTAATGGGTAGAGCTAAAACATACGAAAGTATTGTGAAAGGTGAAGCTATGCCAGAACCAGGTTTACCAGAATCATTTAATGTATTAATGCATGAACTTAAAGGTTTAGGTTTAGACGTTAGATTAGAAGAATAACAAAATTGATACAAGAAGTAGGTTTTTAACTTACTTCTTGTAATCATTTATTTATAAGTCTCATTGAGGCCATTTTTACAATTTTAATTCGAATCCATCAACATGGCAAGAAAACAAGAAAAGTACACTGTAAAAAAGTTTAATAAAATCTCAATTGGTTTATCATCACCAGAAGCTATTTTAGAAATCTCTAAAGGTGAAGTTTTAAAACCAGAAACAATAAATTACCGTACGCATAAACCAGAAAGAGATGGTTTATTTTGTGAGCGTATTTTTGGTCCTGTAAAGGATTATGAATGTGCTTGTGGAAAGTACAAAAGAATTCGCTACAAAGGTATCGTTTGTGATAGATGTGGTGTAGAAGTAACAGAAAAGAAAGTACGTAGAGATAGAGTTGGTCACATTAATTTAGTGGTACCAGTTGCTCATATTTGGTATTTTAGATCATTACCTAACAAAATGGGATACCTTTTAGGTTTACCATCTAAGAAGTTAGATATGATTATTTACTACGAACGTTATGTAGTAATTCAACCAGGTATTGCAAAGAATGTTGAAGGAGAACCATTACAAAAAATGGATTTCTTAACTGAAGAAGAATATTTAGATATTGCTGACGAGTTACCACAAGACAATCAATACTTAGATGATTCTGACCCAAACAAGTTTATCGCTAAAATGGGAGCAGAGTGTTTAATTGATTTATTAGCTCGTATCGATTTAGATGCGTTATCTTTTGAATTAAGACATAAAGCAAACACAGAAACGTCTAAACAACGTAAAACTGAAGCATTAAAACGTTTAAATGTTGTTGAAGCATTTAGAGATTCTCAAAAGAATAGAGAGAATAATCCAGAATGGATGATCATGAAAGCAGTTCCGGTAATTCCACCAGAATTGAGACCATTAGTACCATTAGATGGAGGTCGTTTTGCAACTTCAGATTTAAATGATTTATATAGAAGAGTTATTATTAGAAATAACCGTTTAAAAAGGTTAGTTGAAATTAAAGCTCCAGAAGTTATTTTACGTAATGAAAAACGTATGTTACAAGAATCAGTAGATTCATTATTTGATAACACTCGTAAATCATCAGCAGTTAAAACTGAATCTAATAGACCTTTAAAATCTTTATCAGATTCATTAAAAGGTAAACAAGGACGTTTCCGTCAAAATTTATTAGGAAAACGTGTTGATTATTCAGCTCGTTCTGTAATTGTTGTTGGACCAGAATTAAAACTTTCAGAATGTGGTATCCCTAAGGATATGGCAGCTGAACTATACAAGCCTTTTGTAATTAGAAAATTAATTGAAAGAGGAATTGTAAAAACAGTTAAATCTGCAAAGAAAATAATAGATAGAAAAGAACCAGTTGTTTGGGATATTTTAGAAAATGTAATTAAAGGGCATCCAGTTTTATTAAACAGGGCTCCTACTTTACACAGACTAGGTATACAAGCTTTTCAACCAAAGTTAATTGAAGGAAAAGCGATTCAATTACATCCACTAGCATGTTCTGCATTTAATGCGGATTTTGATGGGGATCAAATGGCAGTTCACTTACCATTAGGACCAGAAGCTATTTTAGAAGCACAATTATTAATGTTGGCTTCTCATAATATCTTAAACCCTGCAAATGGTGCTCCAGTAACAGTTCCTTCTCAGGATATGGTACTTGGTTTATACTATATGACAAAAGAAAGAATCTCTACTCCAGAAGTACCAATTAAAGGAGAAGGATTAACTTTCTATTCACCAGAAGAAGTAACTATTGCTTTTAACGAAGAAATGGTAGACTTAAATGCTGGTATTAAAGTAAGAACTCAAGATATTGATGAGAATGGAGAGCAAGTAACTAAAATTATTAAAACTACTGTTGGTAGAGTTTTATTTAATGAAAAAGTTCCTGCTGCTGCTGGTTATATTAATGAAGTTTTAACTAAGAAAAATTTACGTGGAATTATTGGTGGTATTTTAAAAGCTACAGATATTCCTACTACAGGAGAATTCTTAGATCAGATTAAAAATATGGGATATAAATTTGCCTTCCAAGGTGGTTTATCATTCTCATTAGGTGATATCATTATTCCAAAAGAAAAACAAGGTATGATTGATGAAGCCAATAAAGAGGTGGATGTAATTGTATCTAATTATAACATGGGTATGTTAACGCAAAAAGAGCGTTACAATCAGGTAATTGATATTTGGGGTAGAACCAATAACGATTTAACTGAGTTATCTATGAAACGTTTACGTGAAGATCAACAAGGTTTCAACTCTGTATATATGATGCTTGATTCTGGTGCAAGGGGTTCTAAAGAACAAATTCGTCAGTTAACAGGTATGCGTGGATTAATGGCAAAACCTAAAAAATCTACAGCAGGTGGTGGAGAAATTATTGAGAATCCAATTCTTTCTAACTTTAAGGAAGGATTATCAATTCTTGAATACTTTATTTCTACTCACGGTGCGCGTAAAGGACTTGCAGATACCGCTTTAAAAACGGCAGATGCTGGTTACTTAACTCGTAGATTGGTAGATGTATCTCAAGATGTTATCATTAACGAAGAAGATTGTGGTACATTAAGAGGTTTAGAAGTTACTCCATTAAAGAAGAATGATGAGATTGTAGAATCTTTATCAGATAGAATTGAAGGACGAATTTCTTTACAGGATGTTTATCACCCATTAACTGATGAACTTATTATAGAAGCTAATCAACCAATTACTTCTCAATTAGCATTAGCTATAGAGAAATCTGGAATTGATGGTTTAGAAGTAAGATCTGCATTAACTTGTGAGTCTTCAAAAGGTATTTGTGCAAAATGTTACGGACAAAGTTTGTCTACACTTAATAAAGTACAAATAGGTGAAGCAGTTGGTGTAATTGCAGCACAATCTATTGGAGAGCCAGGTACACAGTTAACATTACGTACATTCCACGTTGGTGGGGTTGCAGGTAATATTTCTGAAGAAAATAAATTAATTGCTAAGTTTGATGGTAAAGTTACTATTGATGATTTACGTACAGTTGTTGGAAAAGACGCTGATGGTAATGAAGTTGATATTGTAATTTCTAGAACAGCAGAAATTAAGATTATAGATAAGAAAACAGGAATTACTCAGAGTACAAACATTATTCCTTACGGTTCTATCATTTTTGATAAAGAACGCAAATCAATTAAAAAAGGAGATGTAATTGTACAGTGGGATCCATTTAACGGTGTGATCGTTTCTGAATTTGCTGGAAAAGTGAAGTTTGATAATTTACAACAAGGTATTAATTACTCTGTCGAGATTGATGAGCAAACAGGTTTCCAAGAAAAAGTAATGATAGATTCTAAAAATAAGAAAATCATTGCTTCTCTAATCATAGAAGATGAAGACGGTAATGCTTTACGTTCTTATAGTTTACCAGTAGGTGCACACCTAATGATAAATGATGGAGATAAAGTTGAATCTGGTCATACTTTAGTTAAAATACCAAGAAAATCTGGTAAAGCAGGAGATATTACAGGAGGTTTACCACGTGTAACAGAGTTATTTGAAGCACGTAACCCTTCTAATCCATCTGTAGTATCAGAGATTGATGGTGTTGTTTCTTTCGGAAAAATTAAGCGTGGTAATAGAGAAATTATTGTTGAATCTAAAACAGGAGATATTAGAAAGTATTTAGTTAAACTTTCTAACCAAATCTTAGTTCAAGAAAATGACTTTATTAAAGCAGGTATGCCTTTATCAGATGGAGCAACAACTCCTTCAGATATTTTAAGAATTAAAGGACCTTCTGCAGTTCAAATGTACTTGGTGAATGAAATACAAGAAGTATATCGTTTACAAGGTGTAAAAATTAACGACAAACATTTCGAAGTTGTTGTTCGTCAAATGATGCGTAAAGTTAAAATTATTGATTCTGGAGATACTTTATTCTTAGAGAATCAATTAATTCATAAAATTGACTTTATCAAAGATAACGACGCTATCTACGGAATGAAAGTTGTTGAAAATGCTGGAGATTCAGAAAATTTAGTAGCAGGACAAATTATTTCTGCACGTCAATTAAGAGATGAAAATTCTTTATTAAGAAGAAATGATCAAAACTTAGTTGAAGCAAGAGATGCTAAACCAGCAACGGCAGAACAAGTATTACAAGGTATTACAAGAGCATCACTACAAACAAAATCGTTTATTTCTGCAGCTTCTTTCCAGGAAACTACAAAAGTATTAAACGAAGCTGCTGTAAGTGGTAAAGTAGATACATTAGAAGGCTTGAAAGAGAATGTAATTGTTGGTAAGAGAATTCCAGCAGGAACAGGTATGAGAGCTTATGACAAGATTCTAGTTGGTCCTAAAGACGAAATAGAACAAAGTTTCTAAATAAACGTTTAATCGTTAAAATTTTTAAAAGTTGAATTGTTTACTGTAACATAATTACATTATTCAATTCAACTTTTTTATTTTTTGTACATTTCAACAATTACCCAATTTAACAAGATAAATTATGGAAGAAAATCAAAAAAAAGACGGACAAATAAATATTGAATTAGATCAAGAAATTGCAGAAGGAACATATTCTAATTTGGCAATTATCAATCATTCTGTATCAGAGTTTATTGTAGATTTTATAAATATTATGCCAGGTGTTCCAAAGGCTAAAGTAAAGTCTAGAATTATTTTAACTCCCCAACATGCAAAAAGGTTAACACAAGCTTTAGCAGAAAATGTTAGAAAGTTTGAACAGCAACATGGAGAAATAAAAGATTATGAACAACCTCCAATTCCAATGAATTTTGGACCTACAGGTCAAGCATAAAAAAAAGCGAAACTTTTAAAGTTTCGCTTTTTTTGTTTTTATATAGTTCTTGTTTTGTTTAATAGCCAATAATCTGCTAATACTAAAGCAGTCATCGCTTCTACAATAGGTACAGCTCTTGGTACAACACAAGGATCATGCCTTCCTTTACCTGTAATCTCTGTAAGTTCATTTTCAGAGTTAATTGTTTGTTGAGAGCTCATAATCGTTGCAACGGGCTTAAAAGCGACTCTAAAGTAGATATCCATTCCATTACTAATTCCTCCTTGAATTCCTCCTGATAAATTAGATTGTGTTGAACCATCCGCATTAAATATGTCATTGTGTTCAGAACCTTTCATCTTTGCACCACAAAACCCACTTCCAAACTCAAAACCTTTTACAGCATTTATAGATAACATTGCGCTACCTAATTGAGCATGAAGCTTATGAAAAATTGGTTCACCCAAGCCTACAGGTACATTTTGTGCAACACAAGTAATTGTACCTCCAATTGTATCTCCAGCTTTTCTGATTTCTTGTATTTTAGTTATCATTTTTTCTGCGGAAGCTTCATCTGGACAACGTACAATATTGCTTTCAGTTTTAGAAAAATCTAAATCTTGATAAGGTTTGTCTAGAAAAATATCTCCTACAGAAGAGGTAAAAGCATTAATATTCATGCTAGAAATCAATTGTTTTGCTAAAGCACCAGCAACTACCCAATTGGCAGTTTCACGAGCAGAACTTCTTCCTCCGCCTCTATAATCTCTAGTTCCAAATTTCTTGTCATAGGTATAGTCTGCATGAGAAGGTCTGTATATATTTGTATTATGGTTATAATCCTTAGATTTTTGATTGGTATTTCTAATTATAAAACCAATAGAAGTTCCTGTAGTTTTACCTTCAAAAATACCTGAAAGAAATTCTACAGTATCTGGTTCTTTTCGTTGTGTAACAATTTTAGATTGTCCAGGTTTACGTCTATTTAACTCATTTTGTATCGCATCAAAGTCTAGCTCTAATCCTGCAGGAAAACCGTCAATAACGCCTCCAATAGCAGTTCCATGAGATTCTCCATACGTAGTTACTTTTAATAAATTTCCGAAAGTATTAAACGACATAATTATAAAATTAGAATAATGAAAGCAAATATAGTAAAGAAGTATACATGAAGTCTATATTTATAAGAGTTTGTAATGATTTCTAAAAACTAAATTATATCTATAATGTCTGATTATTAAGGAGATATGAATTGTTATGAATTATATTCAAAAAAAATGAAAAATAATGTCTTTTTTGTTTCAGAAAATGAAAAAGCTTTCTATATTTGCATCCGCATTCAGGGAATACCTGATAAGACACTTGGAGAAATGGCAGAGTGGTCGAATGCGGCAGTCTTGAAAACTGTTGACTGTAACAGGTCCGGGGGTTCGAATCCCTCTTTCTCCGCAATGTCAGCTGATAATCAGTTAATTATGAGTTTGACACCCAGTATTACACCCAATTCTATTAGAATTGGGTGTTTTTTTATTGATGATATCTATGATTTTTAAAAAATTAATTTATTTTAGCTTCTCTGGACTTATTGTAAACTGTGCAATGTAAGTTTCTATCAAATGTAGTATATGGAAGATATGATTTACTTTGTGTTTTGAGTGTAAATTTCTTTTTCTGCTAAAAGTAGTATTAAAAAATCTTTATTAGAAATAGTTTATTTAACATTAAAAAAATCACCTTTGGTAATTTCGAATCTTCATATACTCCATAATGTCGCTTGAATTTTTTTATTAACGAACCTCTCTGAGACATAATTAGAGTGATAATTTATGTCTAAATTTATTCCAACTATCTTCTATCATCTTTATTAATTCAAATGGTTATTTTCCTTTATCTATAGAGTTTACTTTAAAGTCTTTCAGTAATTTATAAAAATCTAGTTTTTTTTTTTTCATTCTCAACTATATACAAGTAATTAAAAAGAAAATTCCATAAATCAAAATCAGATAATAAAATTCGAACTCCCTTTGTTCTTTTTTGTAAAAATCCAAAAGTTTTTAAATCGGGTCTGTTAATTTTATATTAATACCAGGCCTAAATTGAATAAATATTTTTATTAGGTCTTTTTCCCAACCCTAATCTCCATTTGTTCAATAATTCATTTATATACTTACTTAAAATCAAGATTTGCATATTCTTCTGAAGAATAAATATTTCTTTCAGTAATTAACCTATTGTGAAATTCTAAGGATTGAATTGTACTGGGTTTCTTTATTTTATTGATAGGGTTGACCTTTTTTCATAAATTATTGAAAATTGAATAAAAAAAACCTAATTATTTCTAATTAGGTTCTACTATTTATTCAAAGGTATTCATTACCAAGTTGTCTTATTAAACCAATAACGATCTCCATAATTTGTTATATAATATAAGATATTGTAATTTTTAACTTCCTTAATGGTTTTTGATAAAACATATGGTACAACAGGATAATTATAATTAGGAATAGTAATTTTTGGTTTCAAAAAAGATATTTGGTTATCGAAAAAAAATGAATTAACCATTATTCCTCTGTATTTCGATTCTTTCTTGTTATAGTTTGAAAATATTCTTAAACCATCTTCTAAATATAAAGAGCTAAAAGAACCTTTTTCTTTCTCATTATTTTTATACTTTTTAGATTCAAATAAGTTTTTAAAGCTTTTTAATGTACCTTTTGTATCAATATTTACAAGTACACTAGATCCATAAGTATAGAAATAGTCAATTTCTGTAGTCATTGAATTCCCTCCTTTTTTGAACTCACTAGTTTCTAGTTGTTTTTCACCTAATAGGTATATATCATCATTAATAACGTTGACACTAATAACTTGAAGACTTTTAAGGTCTTTTGAATTTATAGTATTATTCCATTTATGAGCACCTAATAATTTTTTAGTATTTAAATCAAAAAGGAAAGCACCATCATTATCTACTCCTTCTGTTTGATTTGTTTTTATAATAACTGTTTTTCCGTCCCAGAAGAAACCTGTTAACATTGGGTTACCATTAACCTCTATTAATTTAGTTTGCATAGGCATAAAATCAGTAGAAGAAAAATCAACAATATCTACTGAGTTACTATTAAAAATTAATAGTTCAGATTTACGAGTTTTTTTATGTGAATTCGTTTTTTTGCTCATTATTACTTCTCCAGAGTTTTGAACAAACAGCTTTTCTTCATAAACTTTTTCGCTATTATATGTGAGTGTTTCTTTTTGCTCCCAAAGAAGATTTAATTGATTATCATAGACCCAAACTTTGACTGTTTCTTTCTTTTTCTTTTCGTATGGCATATTAGCTACTATAGCAATTTTACTTTTATCGGGAGAAATAGATATTTGATAAAAACCTGATCTTGAATATTTTTCTATTTCAAAAGATGCTAAAATTTTATTATCACTTACACTACTTTCTTTACTTAAGTATACTTGAGCATTTACTTGGTGTTTACCAAGTTTTTTATCCATAACTGTAGATAGAAAAATTAGCTGACTATCTAACTCTATTACCTCCTGTAAATCAGAAGCTCGTAGACCTAGTTTTGGCAAATTAAAAGATTTTGTATCAGTAGACTTCATCTCTTGATCATATTTAGTCAGTATCATCGATTTAGTATTGTCCATAAAAACATTTTCTAAATAATGAAGCTTAGTAAAACCATAAGGTGATGGTAGTACAATTTTGTAAATATCATTTTTATTTTCTTTATTAAAAGAAGAACTCATCCTGTTTTTAAACTGTTGTGAATAGCTTAAATTAAAAAAAGAGCAAAGAATAAATACAATAAGTATTTTTTTCATAATAAGTTATAGTTTATAAACTTGTTCTTCAAGTCTAGTAAATGTTGCTTTTTCTGTGTAGTTTAAATCTAAATCAATTCGCTTCTCTTGCATTAAAGCTAAAGTCTCTTCTGCTTGTTTTTTATCTTTTATGCTAATATCAACTCTCATTAAATTAAATAAAATAATTTTTGCTATTTCTTTATTCATCAATGCTTTTTTATTTTTGTAATCTACTTTAGAAAGTTCTGTTTTCCAAATCAATCTAACTGCTTCTAGTTCTTCTTTAACTCTTTCTCTCGTTTCTAATGAAGCATCTTTTTTTAATTTTCTGTAAGCAGAAATAACCTTAATTTTAGCATTTTCTAAAACATCATACTCTCGCTTTTTATTTTTAGGATACTGAATATATATAGAAGAAGAAACTGGGGTAAAACCAAATTCTTCATTCATATAATTTTCAATATTCCTAATATTTTTTTTAACGTTATTTTTCTCATGACGATCTAAATTAATTGAGTTAGAAGAAGTTGATGTTAAAAATTTAAATTTATCATCAAACTTTTTCTCATCTATTATATCTGCACCATAGATAACTTTTAAACTAGTTGGCTGATTATAATATGTTTGTCCTCCGTTATCTTGAAAAACCATTTTAGATATATTTATTATAAAAAGTATGTCTTCCCCTTTTTCATAGCCAAATAAATTTATTCCGTCTGCTAAAACATTATTATCAAATATAAGGTTATCATCTAAGTTTGGTTTTCTATATATCGGCTCTCTAGGTTCTACATACCTAGGCTTAGAAGGTACTTTTAATTTAGGCTCTTTACCTTGTTGGGTTAAGGCTAAACGTTCTATAAGTGATAATGCTTTAAAATCTTTCATCAATTTATCATAGCGTTCTTCTTGTTTTTTTACATCATCGTCATAACTAGCTAAACGCTTTTCAAATTCAGCTTTACTTGTTTCAAGTAGATTATCGTAATTTTCTTTTTCAACTTCAAATTCCTGTAAAGATTTTACATTAACTTCTTCAGCTGTTAATGTATATGGAGTTTCAACAATAACTTTATAACTTTTAATTGTTTTATCTAAAGGATTATTTGGTTTTCTAATATCAAAGTAATTCACTTTTTCAGATATTGCTCTTTGAGCGAAACTGCTGCTATAAATTGTAAATACGAATAGTACTGGTAAAAAATATTTTTTCATCTTAGAATATTAATTTTTTTTAATTTACATTTAGTCAATTTCTGTGCCACAATTGTTTAGCAAGAAATTATCTAAAATATTATTATTGAGAACAAAAAAAGCAAAATACTATAAGACTAATTAGAAATAAACTAACCTTATAATATCTTGGAATTAATTCACTTTTTCTATTAAATTTTAATTATCGTTAGAAATAGCTTTAAAACTACCGTTTGTAATTGTATATACTTCATTGTTTAAAGTTGCAGTACCACTAAAAGTACCTTCTATAATACCACCCGTATTACTAGTTACTATTAAGTTTCCAGAGTTTAGGCTTTGTATTGTTGTTCCATCTACAATTAAACGGCAATGATATAAGTCTGGTGTAAACACGTCTCCTGAGAAACTGTAAGTTCCAGGAGCTACATTTTTATTTGGAATAATTAGTGAAAGACGGATATAGTCTGGGTCATTTATTTGTAAACCATTATTACCATTTATAGATAAATACATAAAATTATCTCCACTAAACACAGAAATTACTTCAAAATCTCCAACTATCTTTGTTTCTTCATCATTTAAAGTAAAATTAAGAAACAGTTCGTTTTCAGACATTTCATTTAGTCCGTCATCATTAGAACTACAAGAATTCATAGATAAGCTTGCAATAATAACTGTTGCAATTAGTAAAATTGATTTGATCTTTTTCATATTATTTGTTTTAAACAATTTTAGCACAAAAGTAATTATTTAAGTTCAATTTTTTTGATTTAAAAACATAAATAAAGTAAAACCTTACTTTATTGTGCTATTTCAACTTATTTTCAGGTAAACCATCTCTTAAATATCGTTGGCATAAACCTTTTACCTTGTCTATTTCTTAATATTCTTTCTAGTTCTGAAAAAGCTCTATTTGTATCTTTTTCTTTTAAGGCTATATTTTTATCGATACAATATTTAATAAATGTATATTCTATTGAGAATATTAAATTTCGTTTTATTTGAATCATACCTTTTCAAAAGTAATTATTTCAAGTATAATTTGTATTTTTATTTTATGGATTTATTTTCTACAGAAACTATAAAAAATATTCTTCCTTTTGATGGAGTTACCAATTATCATGGATTAGTTCTTAATAAAAAACAATGTAAGTTTTATTATCAAAAATTGATGGAAACTATTCAATTTAAAAACGATGAAGCTATTATTTTTGGTAAAAAGATAATTACCAAAAGAAAAGTAGCTTGGTATGGAGAATCAGAATACTCTTACACCTATTCTAAAGTAACAAAAACAGCAAACATTTTCACAAAAGAGTTATTAGAGTTAAAAGAAATCATAGAAAAAGAAACTGGTGAAACTTTTAATTCTTGTTTATTGAATTTATATGATTCTGGTGCAGAAGGAATGGCGTATCATTCTGACGGAGAAAAAATGTTAAAGAAAGATGGTGCAATTGCTTCTTTGTCTTTAGGTGCAGAACGTAAATTTTCTTTTAAACATAAAGAAAACAAACAAAGAATAGATATTGTTTTAGAAAATGGTAGTTTATTGGTGATGAAAAAAGGCACTCAAACAAATTGGTTACACAGATTGCCACCAACTAAAAAAGTGAATTCTCCAAGAATTAATTTAACTTTTAGAACTATAGAATTGTAGTTTTAATTATTGATTTTACTAATAAATTCGTCTTTGTAATTTAAACCAATTGGTATCCATTTATCATCGATTATAATTCTATTTCTTTGTACCGAATAAATGTGTTTTAATGATACTATATAAGATTTATGGACTCTAATAAAATTTAATTTCCCTAATTTTTCTTCAAAGTTTTTAAGACTACTTAAAGTTAAAATAGGTTTCTCTTTATGGGTATAAATTTTAATGTAATCTTTTAAAGATTCGATATACTTTATGTCTCCTAAATTTATTTTTAAGTTCTCATATTCAGATTTTACAAAAATAAATTCTTGAGTATTTTCTTGATTTACAATAGGCGTTTCTTCTTCTTCAATTTTTAAATTTAATAAATTTTGAGCTCTAGTAGCTGCTTTTAAAAAACGATGAAAAGGAATAGGTTTTACTAAGTAATCTATGGCATTTAAATTAAAGCCTTCTACCGCATAATGAGAATATGCTGTTGTAAAAATAAACATTGGTTTATTGTCTAAAGATTTAATTAAATCTATTCCAGAAAAATCTGGCATTTCTATATCTGTAAAGATTAAATCTATTTTTTGTTCTTGTAAAATACTTGTTGCTTCAAAACCGTTAGAACAAGATGCAACCAATTCTAAAAAAGGAGTTTTAGAGATAAAATCTTCTAACAATTCTAATGCTAGTGGCTCGTCATCAATAATTATACATCTCATTTTTATTGTTTTTTAGTTTTAGTATTAAATTAACTGTGTAAGATTTTTTATCATCTATTATTTCTAAAGAATGTGTATTTGGATACAATAAATTCAATCTATTTTTTATGTTTTCTAAACCAATACCAGAGTTTTCTTTTTTTGTTTTTTGATGAGAAGCTGTGTTGTAAACATATAGGTTAAGCTCATCATTTTTTATGGTGATTTTAATTCTGATATCAGTTTTTCCTCTAAAATCTGTTCCGTATTTAAAGGCATTTTCGATAAAAGATATGAGTAATAGAGGTTCTATTTTATAATTTAGAATTCCATGTATATTTACTCTTACTCCACTAGAATCTTTAAGACGAAGTAATTGCAATGAAATATAATTTTTAAGATGTTCTATTTCTTTTTCTAAAGAAACCATGTTTTCATTGGCTTCATAAATTGAGTACCGCATTAATTCAGATAAGGTTACAATAGCTTCAGTTGTGTTGTCAGATTTTTTATTTGCCAATGCATAAATGCTATTTAAAGTGTTAAACAAAAAATGAGGATTTAATTGTGCTTTTAAAAAAGAGAGTTCAGAATTCACTTTTTGAGACTCTATAATTACTTTTTCTTTTTCAGTTTTATACCATTCAATCCCTAATTTTATACTTGTGCTTAATGTAAAAAATAACAAAAGCAATACCAACATTGGGAAAGATCTAAAAAAGAAAAATCCGTTTTCAGAACCTGGAGGAAAATCTCGTGGTATTCTATTTCCTGGGCCAAAATTTATGGGTTTAGGAATTACATACTCTATAATAAATACAAATAGTATGCTAAAAATTAATACTGTAACTATGTATAAAAGAAATTCTTTTTTAAGTAATAATTTGGGTACAAATATGTGGTAGTTTAAATAAAATGCAATAAAAAATAGACTGAATCTTAAATAAAAGTCATTAGGAATTACACCTATTTTCATATAAATTTGAGATGCACTAATAGCAAAAATAATTATCCATAGTAAAATATGAATAATTAATATTGATGATTTTTTTTTATAAATGTTCAATTCTATCATTGTTTAGAATGTTACAAAATTATAAGGTTGTATTCTTAAAAAACTCACAAAATACTGTTGTATTTTTCATAAAAAAGTAAAAAGTTAAAGACTAACGTACTTATTAGTTCGTTAGTCTTTAACAGATAAATATTATTTTAGATATAAATTAATCATCTTCGTTTTCTAATTCATCTGGTTTAAATTCCCAAACATCATCAAAATAGTAACTACCACTTCTTCCCATTAAAACAAAAGCTTTATCACTAAAAGTAAAAGCAGAAGCATTTTGTCTTGCAGAACCTTCAAATACAGGTACTTCTTCCCAAGTATCTGTTAAAGGATCATAAGACCAACTTTCTGTTGTGATAGCTCCAGAGATTCCTGTTGTTACATAACCTAAACCATTCATAGAAAATGCTGCACCACTACTTAATAAAACTTCGTAATCGTCATCATCATCATCATCATCGTCTAAATCTGTTAATCTTGTCCAATTAGAACCATCAAAAGAGTAGAAATCTTCTTCATAACTTCCATTATGAATTCCTAAACCAATGTAAGCAACATCATCAATAATAAAAACAGAGGCATCTTTACGTTTTTGTCCACCAAAACCAACAGATTGTTCCCAAGAATCTGTAGCAACATCATATTTCCAGAAATCTTTTTGTTCACTTCCATCATAACCAGTACCAATATATCCATCATTTCCAATAGCAAAACCTATGGCACCATATCTTGCTGTTCCACCAAAATCTGCTTTTTGTATCCAAGTATCTGATGTTGGGTCATATTCCCAAAAATCTTTTAATTCCTCGTCATCATCATTATAACCAGTACCTAAATACCCTTTTCCATTTATAGAAAAACCAACTGCTGCGCTTCTTGCTGCTCCTGGAAATGGTGCTTTTTCTACCCAATAATCTCCTTCAGAATTATATTCCCAAGTGTCTGATAAATAGTCATCTCCATCATAACCTGTTACTAAATATCCTTTTGTACCAATAGTGAAGCTTACAGAATTTGCTCTAGAATTTCCATCAAAAGTTGAACTTTCTACCCAGTTTCCATATTCATCATCATCGTCATCATCATCACTACAGCTTACAAATAATAGAGAAATTATTAGTGTTGCTAAAAAGAGAATTTTACTCTTTTGTATTAAATTTGTTTTTTTCATTAGATTTAATTTATTCATTTCTTTAATTATTCAGCAAACCTAAAAGCTATTTAATTCAAAATAGTACGAAATAGACAAACAGGGGTATTTTATAGATAAACATGTAAACCAAATGTTAATTTTCTTAAAAGGTGTTAATTCTAGGTTTTAAAGGTGTTTTTTATAGGTAAGTCTATAAAAAAGGGCAGTTCATATATTTTATGATTTCTTGTGATACATACCCTAATACTTTTGTTGAAAAAAAGTAAAATGAGGTATTTTATTATTGGTATTATAAGTCTTGTCTTTATAGCGTCTTGTGCTACAGATGATACTATTTATGAAGTTGGAAATGATTTTGTTGAAAACAATATTCAGGTTAGAGTTATAGATACATTTTCTATAAAAGCAGGAACTTCTAAATTAGATTCTATCATAACTTCTGGTACTAATAGAATTTTATTAGGAAATGTAAAAGACGAAAATTTAGGAGTTTTATCTTCAAAATCTTATTTGCAATTAATTACCTCTAGTTTTTCTATAGATGATGATGCAGTTTATGATTCTATAGGGATGATTTTAAATTATGATAATTACTATTATGGAGATACTACAAAAATACAAACCTATAAATTACATAGAATTACAGAAACGGTAGAACCAGAAGAAGGAGATAGTTTTTACAATACATCTTCTTTAGATTATGAGACTGCAATTTTAGGAGAAATTTCATTTATACCAAAGCCAAATAAGGCAACAGATTCTCTTTTTATTAAAATGGATGATGTTTTAGGTAAAGAAATTTTCGATAAAATTGTGGACAATAATATTAATAATACAGACGATTTTTTACAGTATTTTAAAGGGCTAGCGATTGTTCCTGATGTTACAAATGATAACCATGTTTTAGGATTTAATGCTCAAACAACAGAAAGTACAGTTGGTAATTCTAGCATGCGTTTGTATTATACTATTAATGACGATGACAGTGAAGACAACAATTATTATGTAGATTTTGTAATTTCTAGTGCTGCAAAACAGTTTAATGAAATTAATACAGATTCATCAACTACTATTCTAAATGATTTTGAAGACGGAGAAGAAGTTAAATTGAGTGATGAAACAGAAAATTTAATTTTTACCCAAGCAGGAACAGGTATTACAGCAAGAATAGAAATTCCATCAATAAAAAGACTCTCAGAACTCTCTGAAAACGCAACAGTATTAAGTGCAGCATTAACTTTTAATCCTTTAAAAGGAAGTTATGATGAAAATAATCCATTACCAGAAACATTAACTGTTTATGTAGTAGATCATAAAAACAGAATTATACAGCAGCTAACAGATTTAGATGGTAATGTTGCTGATGCTGTTTTAAGTCAAGGAGAAGATGAATTTAATGCAAACACTTACTATTCTATAGACTTAAGTGGTTTTGTAGAACAAATATTATTTTCTGACGAAGACTTAAATTATGCTTTAATGATTCAATATGCAGATTATACAAACCATGTAAATAACATGGTTATAGAAAATAATGCAGATACCAATAACGAAGTAAAATTATCAGTAAAATATTTAAACTATTAAGATGCAGAAGAAAATATTATTAATAGTACTTTTAGTTTCCACAAACTTTATTTTTAGTCAAAGTAATACAAATTCACCATATTCATTATTTGGTTTAGGAGTAGAAAATAAAACAGCAACAGGAGGTTTAACAGGTTTAGGAAATACAGGTATTGCGCAATCAAACCCATTTCAAATTAACATTTATAACCCAGCAAGTTTGGGTAATATTTTACAAAAATCATTTTTGTACGAGTTTGGTTTAAACGGAACTTATTCAACTTTAAAAACGAATACAACTAGCGAAACCAATAGTAATGGTAATATTTCTCATATAGCAATTGCATTTCCTATAAAACAAAATTTAGGAATGAGTATTGGTTTATTGCCTTATACAAAATCTGGTTATAATATAGATATAGAAAGCGCTATAGAAGGTTCTACAGATACATATATTACAAGAATTACAGGAGAAGGCGGATTAAATAAATTCTATATTTCTTCTGGTTATAAAGTGTTTAAAAACTTTTCTTTAGGTGTAGATATTTCTTTTCTTTTCGGGTCTATAAATCAAGAAAAACAAGTTTACACAGGTTCTTATGTTTCTATTAGTGATCAAAATCATTATTCTGGAGTAAAATTAAAAACAGGTTTTCAGTTCGATGTTTTAAACTTAGATAAATTTAAAACAACCATTGGAGGTACATTAGAACTGCCATCATCTTTAAGCGGAACACAAACAAGATCATCTTACAAAACAACCTCTAGTGGATCATCTTTAGCTATTGAAGATGAAATTGAAAATGAGTTAGATAATTTTGAACTTCCTTTTTCTTATGGGTTAGGAATAACATCAGTTATCAATAAAAAAATAACAACCAGTTTAGATTATAGAAAATTATTGTGGGGAGAAACCAATCAAAATCAAAATAACGAAAGTTATGCAAACCAATCTATTTATGCTTTTGGAATAGAATATACGTTTGCAAAAGACAAGTTTAAATATGCTTCAAATATAAAATACAGACTAGGGTTTAATTATAATACAGGTTTTCTTAAAATTTCTAATCAGCAAATAGATAGTTATTTTATCTCTTTTGGTTTAGGTTTACCAATGAAAAAATATAGTAATGACAATTTTAATATTTCTTATTCTTATGGTAGAGAAGGTACTGTAGATAGTAGATTAATTGAAGATAATTTTCATAAGATAACCTTAAACTTAAACTTTGTTGGTAAATGGTTTAATAAAAAGAAAATAGATTAATAAAATTATAATCTTATACTTACTTTTGTTCAAAATATTTTTCTTTGGATAAAAATAATCAACAATCTACAAACCTTAATAAGTACATAAGTTCTTCTGGTATTTGCTCACGTAGAGAGGCAGAAAGATTTATAAACGAAGGTAGAGTTACAATAAATGGTAAACCAACTCAATTAGGAAACAGAGTAGGTAAAAAAGATGTTGTAAAATTAGATGGTAGAATTGTAAAACCAAAAAATACAACCTTATATATTGCTCTAAATAAACCTGTAGGAATCGTTTCTACTACAGATGAAAGAGAACCAAACAATATTGTAAAACACGTTAATTATCCAGAAAGACTGTTTCCAATTGGACGTTTAGACAAACCATCAGAAGGGTTAATTTTTCTGACAAATGATGGAGATATTGTCAACAAAATCTTACGAGCAGGAAACAATCACGAAAAAGAATACTTTGTAACTGTAAATAAATCTATTACAGATGCTTTTATACAAAAAATGGGAAGCGGAATTCCTATTTTAGGTACAGTTACTAAAAACTGTTTGGTAGAAAAAGTAAGCGATAAAATCTTTAAAATTGTTTTAACACAAGGTTTAAACCGTCAAATTAGAAGAATGTGCGAATACTTAGATTACGAAGTAACTAAGTTAAAACGAACTCGAATAATGAATGTTGAGTTAGGTTATTTACAAGCAGGAGATTGGCGCGAACTCACAGAAGAAGAAATGAAAGAAATCAATAAAATGATTTCTACTTCCTCTAAAACCGAAGAAGCTTCTGTGGTTAAAGAAAAACCAAAAGCGCAAAAACCAAAGAGAAAACAAGCACCTACCAAAAACGATTTCAACAAAAAAAGTGCTTCTTTCAGAAAGTCATCACCAAAAAATAAAAAGAAAAAATCTGGTTTTTCATCAAAAAAGAAACGCTGGTAATTTTTTTTGGGCGTTACCTTTCAGGTCAGGCTTTCACTACTCGCTTTTTTGTAAAAACAAAAAGAGCTCAAACAAGTCGTTCAATCCTTAACGCACATTTTTACAAACAATTAGCATTCACAGACTACTTTTAAGAATCTTTTAATTTTTCAATCTTTAAATAGTATTATCTTTGACGACAATGAAATTCGACTTAAAAATTACCGACCCAAAATCTAAGGCAAGAGCAGGAGTTATAACTACTGATCATGGAGAAATAGAAACTCCAATATTTATGCCAGTGGGAACTGTTGGAACCGTAAAAGGAGTACATCAAACAGAATTAAAAAACGAAATAAATCCAGATATAATTTTAGGAAACACTTATCATTTATATTTACGTCCAGGTTTAGATATTTTAGAAAAAGCTGGTGGTTTACATAAGTTTATGAATTGGGATAGAAATATCTTAACAGATTCTGGTGGTTACCAAGTATATTCACTCTCTGGTAGAAGAAAAATTAACGAAGAAGGCGTAAAGTTTAAAAGTCATATAGATGGTTCTATGCACTTTTTTACACCAGAAAACGTAATGGAAACGCAGCGTACAATTGGTGCAGATATCATTATGGCTTTTGATGAATGTACACCTTATCCTTGCGATTATAATTACGCAAAACGATCTATGCATATGACACATAGATGGTTAGATAGATGTATAAATCATTTAGATAAATTGCCTTTTAAATACGGTTTTGAGCAAACATTTATGCCAATTGTTCAAGGAAGTACCTATAAAGATTTGCGTAGACAATCTGCAGAATATATTGCAAATTCTGGTCAGAAAGCAAATGCAATTGGAGGTCTTTCTGTAGGTGAACCAGCAGAAGAAATGTATGCAATGACAGAAGTTGTTACAGAAATTTTGCCAGAAGACAAACCAAGATATTTAATGGGAGTTGGTACACCAATTAACATTTTAGAAAACATTGCTTTAGGTATAGATATGTTCGATTGTGTAATGCCAACAAGAAATGCCAGAAATGGTATGTTGTTTACTGCACATGGTTCTATCAATATTAAAAATAAAAAATGGGCAGAAGATTTTTCTCCTATTGACGATATGGGAATTACATGGGTAGATACTATGTACTCTAAAGCCTATTTGCGTCACCTTTTTGCTGCTAAAGAAATGTTAGGAAAACAAATTGCTTCTATACATAATTTAGGTTTTTATGTTTGGCTAACTCGCGAAGCAAGAAAACATATTTTAGCAGGAGATTTTAGAGAATGGAAAGATAAAATGGTAAAACAAATGGATAATCGTTTGTAAAAATAAAATTCAGAGACTCTTTTGAAAATTATAGATTGGTACATATTAAAAAGATTTTTGGTAACATTTTTGTTTACCTTATTAATCTTAATACCTATTGCAATTGCAATAGATATATCTGAGAAAATAGATAATTTTCTAGAACATGCAGATTTAAGTTTTTACCAAATAGTAGACGAGTATTACAAGAATTTTATAATTTATTATGCCAATACTTTTATGCCTTTGGCATTATTTATTGCTGTAATTTTATTTACTTCTAAACTATCTAATAATACAGAAATCATTGCAATTACAAATGCAAAAGTTTCTTTTACACGTTTTTTATATCCTTATTTTATAGGTGCTACTTTAATAACTATTATTTCTCTAGCAATGAACCATTTTGTGGTTCCTAGTAGTAGTAAAGAAAGAAAAAAGTTTGAAAGAGAATACATTAATAGTGCAAGACAAAAAAACGAATTAAAATCTGTAAAAGAGTTTAGTTTGCAATTAACAGATAGTACATACATTTTTATACGAAGTTTTAATACGGAAAGGAATTCTGGATATGATTTTACTTCAGAAGTTTATGACGGAATAAAGTTGAAATCAAAATTAGTAGCAAACAGAATTAGTTACAATAAAAAAGATTCTACGTTTAAACTTTCTAATTGGAAATTGCGTAAAATTTATGCTGATAGAGATAGTATTTTTTCTGGCTCTAAGGTGGATACCGTTTTTAACTTTACACCTAAAGATTTAATTTATAAATCTGCATTGGCACAAGAAATGCCTTCTGGTGAATTACAAGAATTTATTAATATTTCTAAAAAGAGAGGTGTTAAAAATTTAAATGCATATTTAGTAGAATTTCATAAAAGAACAAGTTTACCAGTAGCGTCATATATATTAACAATTATTGCTGTTGCCTTAGCTTTTAGAAAAAGAAGAGGAGGTACAGGTGTTAATTTGGCAATTGGTATTGGTGTTATGTTTTTATATGTCTTCTTAATGAAAATTGCAGAAGTTTTAGGTGCTGTTGCAGGTGTAAATTCCCTTTTGTACGTTTGGATACCAAATATTGTTTTTGGGTGTTTGGCTATTTATTTATACTTAAATGCAAGAAAGTAAACTTAAAAATTATTTAATACTACATTTAATTGTTTTTATTTGGGGTTTTACTGCCATTCTAGGAGCATTAATTAGCTTAGATGCAATTCCGTTAGTTTGGTATAGAATGTCATTAGCAGTTATTTTTATAGCACTTTATTTTATTCTTAAAAAGAAGTCATTTAAGGTAGATTCAAAAGGAATTTTTAAGTTTTTTATTACAGGAGTTATCATCGCGTTGCATTGGGTTTTCTTTTTTAAAGCGATCAAAGTATCTAATGTTTCTGTTGCTTTGGTAACGATGAGTACTGGTGCTTTTTTTACATCATTACTAGAACCTATTTTTTTTAGAAGGAAAATAAATCCATTAGAAATTCTTTTAGGTTTAATTGTAGTTTTTGGTCTTTATATCATCTTTAGTTTTGAAAGTCAGTACAAATTAGGAATCATTTATGCATTAATTTCATCATTCTTAAGTGCATTATTTTCTGTATTTAATGGTCTTTTTATTAAAAAATATAATGGAGAAACAATATCTTTTTACCAGTTATTTTTTGGAGTATTTTCTATAACTGTATATCTTTTATTTACAAATGGTTTCTCAACGTCATTTTTTGAGGTTACAAATTCAGACTGGTTGTATCTTATAATTTTAAGCAGTATTTGTACAGCTTATGCATTTATAGTTTCCGTTAAAGTGATGAAATTTATATCGCCTTATACAGTAATGCTAACCATAAATTTAGAGCCTATTTATGCTATTATTTTGGCACTGTTTATTTTTGGTGATAAAGAAAAGATGAACCCAGAGTTTTATTTAGGAGCTTTTATTGTGTTATTCGTAGTTTTATTAAACGGAATTATAAAGAATAAAACAGTTATCAGAAATAAAATTAAAGAAAAAACTGTTAGAAAAAAGTAACTTCTTTTTTTAAAAAAGAAGTAATTTTATAGTATGTTTGTTTATCCAAACAACTAAAATCAAATAATTACAATATGGAATATTTAGATTTTGAAATGCCGATTAAAGAGCTTTTAGATCAACTAGATAAGTGCCAAATTATTGGTAAAGAAAGTGATGTTGATGTAAGCGCTACTTGTAAAAAAATCGAAAAGAAATTAGAAAAAGCCAGAAAAGATATTTATAAAAACTTAACGCCTTGGCAGAGAGTTCAATTATCTAGACATCCTAATAGACCTTATACGTTAGATTATATTAAAGCACTTTGTGGAGATACTTTTATGGAGCTTCATGGAGACAGAAATGTAAAAGATGATAAAGCTATGATTGGTGGTTTAGGTAAAATTGGCGATCAATCTTATATGTTTATCGGTCAACAAAAAGGGAATAACACCAAAACGCGTCAGTACAGAAATTTTGGTATGGCGAACCCTGAAGGTTATAGAAAAGCTTTGCGTTTAATGAAAATGGCAGAAAAATTCAGAATTCCTGTTGTAACTTTATTAGATACCCCAGGTGCATATCCAGGTTTAGAAGCAGAAGAGCGTGGACAAGGTGAAGCAATTGCTAGAAACATTTTAGAAATGACTCGTTTAAAAACACCAATTATTACTATTGTTATTGGTGAAGGAGCTTCTGGTGGTGCAGTTGGTATTGGAGTAGGAGATAGAGTATATATGATGGAAAATACTTGGTATACTGTTATTTCTCCAGAATCTTGTTCTTCTATTTTATGGAGAAGTTGGGAGTATAAAGAACAAGCTGCAGCTGCTTTAAAGTTAACAGGAACCGATATGAAAAGGTTAAAGTTAATTGATGGTATTATTCAAGAACCTGTAGGTGGAGCACATACTGATAGAGAAGGAGCTTTTAAAGCTGTTAAAGAGCAAATTGTTGCTGCGTTTGATGAATTAAAAGATTTAAATGATGCTGATCTTGTTTCTAAGAGAATGGGTAAATATGCAGAAATGGGAGTTTACAAAGAGTAAATTTCTGTTTTATATTAGATAAAAAAAAAGCGAAATCTAAATTTAGATTTCGCTTTTTTTATAATGCTACTTTTTATTAAATCTTCAAAGAATTGAATAAAGTCTTTAATCTTGGGTCAGAAGGTCTTGGTGCATTTGAATCTACAATATTTCCTTGAGGATCAATTAAAATAAATCTTGGAATTGAATTTATTTGATATGCTTGTTGAAAGCTGATATCTAGTCCACTCCATAATTGTACTCCAGTCATTTGTTTTGCCTTTACAAAATCTCTCCATTTTTTTTCTGCAGCTTCCCAAGAACCACCACTTCTTCTAGACTCATCTGTAGAAATACTTACAAACTCTATGTTTTTATTATGGTATTCTTTTTCTAATTTTTGCAAAGAAGGAATTTCTCTAATACATGGTCCACACCAAGTAGCCCAAACATCAATATAAACATATTTTCCTTTAAAAGAATCTAAAGATTTTTTTCCACCTTTAAAATCAGCATAATTTTCAAATTTGGGAGAAGCTTTACCTTTTCCCATTTTCTTATTAGAATCGTATGTTTTCTCAAAATAATCAAACATTTGCTTGTTTTGTTTAGTAGCCATATTCAATAAACTACTATCTAAATCATTATAAGAAAATAGAATGCTATCATATTCTTTTTTTAACACATTTATTTTAGCTGTAAAAGCTTCTTTATCCAAAGCTAAAATATCTGCAGGATTCCCTAAACTTTTACTTTTATCTAACTGAGCAATAATAAATTTTGAGTTAGAAGATCCAGCACCTGAATATTCAAAACTCGTCATAAATTTTTCTGCATCACCTTTAATAGAAATATCAAAACCATTTTTTAAATATAATGGAGCTCTTTTTGTTCTACTAGTTTGAAAAGTATACATATCTGCCTTTTCTACTTTTAAGGTATCTTTAAAAGAACCATCTTTATTAATAGAAATTGTTTTTATAGGACCTTTTCTGCCAGAAATAGTTATTATAGAATCTTTATTATTTTCTAGTTTACCAGATAAAGAAATAAATTCTTTAGAATGTTCTTTTGTACAAGAAGCGATTACTAATAGAGTAATAAGTGCAAGACTTAATTTTTTCATTTTGTGAATTCTTAAATTTGATTACAAAGATATAATTTTAACGTTTATAAAAATAGTAAAAATCACTTGCATATAAAGAACCGAATTCGCACTTTTGACTACCAATTAATCAAATATGAACGCATTGCATTATATAGATTCACTTCCTTTAGACTTATCTAAAATTAAAGAAATAATTTCTTTGGATAAAAAGTTAGCATTGTCTGATGCTGCAATTCAAAGAATTAAAAAATGCAGATCTTATTTAGATACTAAAACGAAATCGATTTCGAAGCCTATTTATGGGATTAATACTGGATTTGGAGCTTTATATAATGTAAAGATTAACGACAATAATTTACAGAAACTACAAGAAAATTTAGTAATGAGTCATGCTTGTGGTACAGGTGATGAAGTGCCAAATGAGATTGTAAAGTTGATGATTTTGTTTAAAATTAAATCGTTAAGTTATGGGCATTCTGGAGTGCAATTAGCAACTGTAAAAAGGTTGATTGAATTTTATAATAATGATATTATTCCTGTAATTTACACCCAAGGATCTTTAGGAGCTTCTGGAGATTTATCGCCTCTTGCACATATGTCTTTGCCTTTAATTGGGTTAGGAGAGGTGTATTATAAAGGTAATAAAATTGCAACTAAAGAATTATTAGAAATTTTTTCTTGGGATAAAATAAACCTACAATCTAAAGAAGGTTTGGCTTTATTAAATGGTACTCAATTTATGTCTGCTTATGGAATTCATTGTTTATTAAAGTCTCATAAATTGTCTTATTTGTCAGATGTAATTGGTACAATTTCTTTAGAAGGTTTTGATGGTAGAATAGAACCTTTTAATGAGTTAATTCATTTTGCAAGACCACATAATGGACAAATAAAAACAGCACAAAGAATTAAAGATTTATTAGAAGAGAGTGAACTGATTTCTCAAGAAAAACAGCATGTACAAGATCCTTATTCTTTTAGGTGTATGCCTCAAGTTCATGGAGCAAGTAAAGATGCCATTCGGTTTGTAACCAAAACATTTTTAACAGAAATAAATTCTGTTACAGACAATCCAAATATTTTTGTTGATGAAGATGAAATTATTTCTGGAGGAAATTTTCATGGTCAACCTTTGGCTTTAGGATTAGATTTTTTGGCAATAGCTTTATCAGAATTAGGAAATATATCAGAAAGAAGAACGTATCAATTGGTTTCTGGTCACAGACATTTACCACCTTTTTTAGTGGCAAACCCAGGCTTAAATTCTGGTTTTATGATTCCACAATATACAGCAGCAAGTATTGTAAGTCAAAATAAACAATATGCAACTCCTGCAAGTGTAGATTCCATTGAATCTAGTAATGGGCAAGAAGACCACGTTTCTATGGGAGCAAATGCTGCCACAAAATGTAAAAAAGTGGTAGATAACTTGCAAACTATTTTGGCTATAGAATTGTTTACAGGTTCACAAGCTTTGAGTTTTTCAAACGGAAAAAGCTCACCTTTTATAGAAAGTATTGTTAGTATGTATAGACAAGAAGTAACTATTGTAGAAGAAGACAGAGTAATGAGAAATGATATTGTAATTTCTTCAGAATTTATTACTTCCTTAGAGATTGATAGTTTTGAATTGTTTGGGTAAATAAACAGTTTGTTAATTAAAACTTGGTTAGGATTAGTTTTCTAATTTTCACTCCAATCCCAAAGTAAAATATTCCATTCATCAGTTTTGTCTTTAAAAGTATGAATTGTTGTAAAGCCATTTTTTTGATGTGCTAACATAGAAGGTTTGTTGCTCGATGATACTTCTGTAATACAATAATCATAAATGTTAGAATATGTTTCTTTGTGTTTTAAATATAGTTTTTTGAAAATTCCATTTCTTTTATAATTGTCTTTCACACAGATTTGTCCCATAACATAATAGTTTAAATCTATAAGTTTTTTTCCATTGAACTTTATTTTTTCAAAGGAGTTAAACATAGGTACAAGTACAGGAATTAAATTTTTAAATTCTTTTAGCATTACTAAAGCAAAAGCAACAAGTTTTTCATTATCCATAGCAATAATTTGAGGTGTTTTAGAATTCATTTCGCTTAACATTTTAAAGCTATGCAAAACAGTAACAAAACCTTTTTCTTTTTTTATATTTTCTGATAAAATACTAGCATGATTTTCTTTTTGAAGAGCTAGTATTTGAGATAGTTCATTTGTGTTTTCTGCAAGTTTAATTATCATTTTGTAGGTCTAGTATAAAGTTTTTAAAGTACTTATTTATTCTTTACAAAAATTAATTTATGTCTACTTTTAGAAGCTTCTCTTTGTTCTATGTCAAATTTACCAATAGATTTAATTAAAGGAGTTAATTTTTCAAAACCATAATTTCTAGAATCAAAATTAGGCTGTTTTTTTTGAAGTAAACTTCCTACATCTCCTAAAAATGCCCAACCATCTTCGTCTGATAAATCAGAAATTGTTGTAGAAATTAGTTTGATAACTTTTGGTGTAATTTTATCAACACTATCTTTTGCACTGTCTTTTTGATTTGTATTTTCTTTCTTTTCAGTTTGCTTTCTAATAATTTCGATATATATAAATTTATCACAAGCAACAATAAAAGGAGTTGGTGTTTTTTTCTCTCCAATACCAATAACTTGCTTGCCAGCTTCTCTTAATCTTGTTGCTAATTTTGTAAAATCACTATCGCTAGAAACTAAACAAAATCCATTTACTTTTTCTGAATACAAAATATCCATTGCATCAATAATCATAGCTGAATCTGTGGCGTTTTTACCTGTAGTGTAAGCATATTGCTGAATGGGAGTAATTGCATTTTGTAACAATAAGTTTTTCCATTTAGACATATGTGGACTCGTCCAATCTCCGTAAATTCTTTTAATGGTAGGATTCCCATATTTTGCAATTTCCTCCATCATTTCCTTAACGTGGGCAGAAGGAATATTATCTCCATCTATAAGTACTGCTAGGTTTATGTTATTATTCATATGTATTGTGAATTTATTTTTACCTGAATTTGATGTCATTTTTAATGCTGAAAATGGCACAGTATAAAAGATTTTTATCTTAAATTTTTGAAACAAAATTAGATAAGTAGCTAAGTTAGTTTTTTTGAGTTAGAAAATCAACATTGAAGAAACCTGTTTTTAGACTCAATTGTTACTCCTTAGCTCCATGACTTTTTGCAATTTCTATCCAATGTTCAGCAATTTCTTTTGGGTTTGCACCTAAACCTCTAGCTAAATGTAATGCGATTCCAATTATTAAAACAGAAGCTTCATGAAGTTCTTGAAGTGTTTGAACGCTTCCAAATTCTTCTTGGGCTTTTAATAATAATAAATCATTGTGTTTTTGAGCATATGCAATAGGGTTTTCAATATCATCTGTTATTTCAGGTATCATCAAACAGTCTATCCAAGTTTTACCTATTCTTTTTGCTAGTAATTCAGGAGCTTCTTTGCCTATTTCTCTCCATGTTGCTAATGTTTTTTTATCTCCAGAAGCTGCTAACCCAGAATCGAGCAATAACTCAAAAGCGATATCAGCTATGTTTTGCATCACATTTAAATATTCATCTTGTGCCTTTTCAAATAGATCTGCTTCTTGTCCTTTGAGATACTCACCTACACTAAGTTTTGGTAATTCTAAAACTTCTGCACAGTCAGTTAAACAAGGAAATTTATCACCTTCATAAATATATTGGGCTTTATCAAATTGTATTTGACGTCCTAAAGGATACAAACGACAGGCTAATGGACGACCTTGATGAACACTACATCCAAAATTATCTACATATTGGCTACATGCTTGTTGCCCTTTTTTATCTGTTTTTCCGTTAAATTGTAATTGTATACCACCAAAATTGCAATAAAGATCACGAAATTCTCTTGGAGTAATTTTCTTTTCTTTACTAAAACATAACAATTCCCAAGGATTCAACATAACAGCTTTACCAAAACAGCATGTTCCAGATCGAGAGCAAGTAAGTGGTAATATACTTTGAGTGCTAAGTTTAGTTGTTTGCATTGTTTAGATATAATTTATATTATAGTTTGGTTGTATTTAATAATGTTAGCACTTATTTGCAACATATTATTACTGAGTTAAGTTCAGCAGAAGTAGCTAAGTTAGTTTTTTTGAATTAATAATCAATAGGGAAGTCAACAGTTTTAGATCAAAAAAAATCCCAAACTTTAGTTTGGGATTTTTACTATTTAAGATTCTGTTTCTGTTCGTGTTTCAGGTTTTTTCTTACCTTTTTTAATTTTAATAGTGAGCTTGTTTTTTTTCTCATCTAAATCCATTTTTATGGTGTCACCTTCATAGAGTTTAGAATTTACAATTTCTTCTGCTAAAGCATCTTCTATGTATTTCTGTATTGCTCTTTTAAGTGGTCTTGCTCCATACTTTTTATCAAAACCTTTATCTGCTATGTAATCTTTAGCTTTTTCGCTTAAGTTTAAAGTATAGCCTAAATCTGAGATTCTTTGTAATAATTTGTCTAACTCAATATCTATAATTTTATGAATATCATCTCTTTCTAGAGCGTTAAACACAATTACATCATCTATTCTGTTTAAAAACTCAGGAGCAAAAGATTTCTTTAAAGCACCTTCAATTACAGATTTTGCATGTGCATCTGCTTGTTCTTTTTTAGAAGAAGTACCAAAACCAACACCACCACCAAAGTCTTTTAATTGACGCGCACCAATATTAGAAGTCATAATAATTATGGTATTTCTAAAATCAATTTTTCTACCTAAACTATCAGTAATATGTCCGTCATCTAAAATTTGTAATAACATATTAAACACATCTGGATGCGCTTTTTCAATTTCATCTAACAAGATTACAGAATAAGGTTTTCTTCTAACTTTTTCTGTTAATTGACCTCCTTCTTCATAACCAACATAACCTGGAGGTGCTCCAATTAATCTAGAAATAGCGAATTTCTCCATGTACTCACTCATATCAATTCTAATTAAAGAATCGTCAGAATCGAATAATTCACGTGCTAAAACTTTTGCTAATTGGGTTTTACCAACACCAGTTTGTCCTAAGAAAATAAAAGAACCAATTGGTTTATTAGGGTCTTTTAATCCAACTCTATTTCGCTGAATTGCTTTCACCACTTTAGTGACAGCTTCATCTTGCCCAATAACTTTTCCTTTAATTAGTTGAGGTAATTCGTGTAATTTATGACTTTCTGCTTCTGCAACTCTGTTTACAGGAATTCCTGTCATCATAGAAACAACTTCAGCAACATTATCTTCTGTTACAATTTCTCTATTCAATTTAGAATCTTCTTCCCATTGATTTTGAGCAGAATTTAACGCAGCTTCCATATTTTTTTCATCGTCACGTAATTTGGCAGCTTCTTCATATTTCTGTCCATTAACAGCTTTTGTTTTACGGTCTCTTATGATTTCTAATTGGGTTTCTAATTCCAATACTTGTTTAGGAACCACAATATTTGTGATATGAATTCTAGATCCAGCTTCGTCTAAAGCATCAATAGCTTTGTCTGGCAGATATCTATCAGTCATATATCTATTTGTTAATTTTACACAAGCTTCAATGGCATCATCTGTATAGTCTACATTATGATGTTCTTCATATTTACTTTTTATATTTTGTAAAATTTGTATTGTTTCTTCTACAGAAGTTGGGTCTATAATTACTTTTTGAAAACGACGTTCTAACGCGCCATCTTTTTCGATATTTGTTCTAAATTCATCCAACGTAGTTGCACCAATACATTGTATTTCTCCTCTTGCAAGAGCAGGTTTTAACATATTTGAAGCGTCTAAAGAACCCGTTGCACCTCCAGCACCAACAATTGTGTGAATTTCATCTATGAATAAAATGATATCATCATTTTTTTCAAGTTCATTCATTAAGGCTTTCATTCGTTCTTCAAATTGACCACGATATTTTGTACCAGCAACTAAACTAGCTAAGTCTAGAGAAACAATGCGTTTATCAAATAAAATTCTAGAAACTTTTCTTTCAATAATTCTTAAAGCTAAACCTTCTGCAATGGCAGATTTACCAACACCAGGTTCTCCAATTAACATTGGATTATTTTTCTTTCTACGGCTTAATATTTGAGAAACTCTTTCAATTTCTTTTTGTCTACCAACAACAGGATCTAATTTTCCTTTTTCTGCTAAATCAGTTAAATCTCTACCAAAATTGTCTAACACCGGAGTTTTAGATTTTTTTACAGTTTTACCTTTTTGAGGTTGATCAAAAGGGTTTGCTTTTTCTGAAGGAAAATCATCATCAGAAGGTGTTTCTGCAATAGGATTTATAGGTAAATCAGTATTAACATCATCAACATGTAATTGTTTGTATAATGCTTTAGCCTCATCATAATTCACATGATATTTATGAATTAGTTTTGTAGTTGGGTCATTCTCATTTCTTAAAATACACAGTAATAAGTGTGCAGTATCAATGGAATCACTTTGATATAACTTTGCTTCTAAAAAAGTTGTTTTTAATGCTTTTTCAGCTTGTCTTGTTAATCGTAAACTTGGTTTGTCTGTGCTTTCTATAAAAGTAGGATTTGCAGGATTTAATTGCTCTAATTTTTTACGCAATAAACCTAAATCAACATCAAAAGCTGTTAATATTTCTATTGCCTTTCCTTCTCCCTTTCTAATTAAGCCAAGTAAAAGATGTTCTGTTCCAATAAATTCGTGCCCTAAACGAAGTGCTTCTTCTTTACTGAATGTAATTACATCTCTAACTTTTGGTGAAAAATTATCGTCCATATTTCTATCTATCTATAATTGATGTGTTGTAAAATTAGTCCTTTTTTTTGTAGATAATTACAAAAAATATGCCAATACCAATTTAATGACAGTTTGACCATCATACTAAGGTAGAAAACTCTTGGAAATCAGGCAAATAAAATAGTGTTAAAAATTATCAAAAAATGTTGATAACTCTACTCAATTACAGCTGCTAAAACCTTTGTAAAAACAAGTAGAAATAGTATCTTGCCTTGTTTTTAAAAAATGAATTAATATTAATCAAAATATATATATGGCAGACGGAGAAAAGTTAATTCCGATTAACATTGAAGAGCAGATGAAAGCTGCATACATCGATTACTCGATGTCAGTGATTGTTTCAAGAGCATTACCAGATGTAAGAGATGGTTTAAAACCAGTTCATAGAAGGGTTTTGTTTGGTATGCACGAATTGGGAATTAAAGCAACTGGATCGTATAAAAAATCAGCAAGAATTGTTGGGGAAGTTTTAGGTAAGTATCACCCACATGGAGATACTTCTGTGTATGATTCTATGGTACGTATGGCACAAAACTGGAGTGTACGTTATATGATGGTTGATGGTCAAGGGAATTTTGGTTCTGTTGATGGGGATTCGCCAGCAGCAATGCGTTATACTGAGGTTAGAATGCAAAAAATATCAGAAGATATGTTAGCTGATATTGAAAAAGATACTGTAGATCATCGATTAAATTTTGATGATACTTTGCAAGAGCCAACTGTGTTACCAACTCGTATTCCTAATTTATTAGTAAACGGAGCTTCTGGTATAGCTGTAGGTATGGCAACAAATATGGCACCTCATAACTTAACAGAAGTTATTAATGGTACTATGGCTTACATCGATAATAGAGATATTGAAATAGATGAGTTAATGCAACACGTAACTGCACCAGATTTTCCTACAGGAGGAATTATTTATGGTTACGATGGGGTAAGAGATGCTTTTCATACAGGTCGTGGACGTATTGTAATGCGTGCTAAAGCTGTTATTGAAGAAGTAAAGGGACGTGAGTGCATAATTGTTACTGAAATTCCTTACCAAGTAAATAAAGCAGAAATGATTAAAAAAACTGCTGAACTTGTAAATGATAAGAAAATTGAAGGTATTTCTAATATTAGAGATGAATCTGATAGAAATGGTATGCGTATTGTATACATCTTAAAACGTGATGCAATACCTAATATCGTTTTAAATAAATTATTTAAATACACACAATTACAAACTTCTTTTAGTGTAAATAATATTGCATTGGTAAAAGGAAGACCAGAGCAATTAAACTTAAAGCAATTAATTCATTATTTTGTTGAGCACAGGCATGAAGTTGTAGTTCGTAGAACTGAATTCGAATTAAAGAAAGCGGAAGCTAGAGCTCATATTTTAGAAGGTTTAATTATTGCATCAGATAATATTGATGAAGTAATAAAAATTATTAGAGCTTCTAATAATGCAGATGAAGCTAGAGAAAGTTTAATTGAACGTTTTGAGTTAACAGAGATTCAGGCAAAAGCAATAGTAGAAATGCGTTTGCGTCAGTTAACAGGGTTAGAGCAAGATAAATTGCGTGCAGAGTTTGATGCAATCATGTTAACAATTACTGATTTGAAAGACATTCTTGCAAACGAACCAAGACGTTATGAAATTATAAAATCTGAATTACTTCATATTAAAGATAAATATGGTGATGAACGTAGATCTGTAATAGAATATGCAGGTGGAGATATGCGTATTGAAGATATGATTCCTAATACAAAAGTAGTGGTAACTATTTCTAATGCAGGATACCTTAAACGTACAAATCTTGAAGAGTATAAAGTTCAGAATAGAGGAGGAAGAGGTCAAAAAGGTGCAACTACAAGAAATGAAGATTTCTTAGAGCATTTATTTGTAGGTACAAACCACCAATATATGATGTTCTTTACTCAAAAAGGAAAAGTATTCTGGATGCGTGTTTATGAAATTCCTGAAGGGGGTAAAAACACAAAAGGTAGAGCAATGCAAAACTTAATCAATATTGAACAAGACGATAAAGTAAAAGCATTCTTAGTAACACAAGATTTAAAAGACGAAGATTATATTAATAGTCATTATGTAATTATGGCAACTAAGAAAGGTCAAGTTAAAAAGACTTCTTTAGAGCAATATTCTCGTCCAAGAACAAATGGTATTAATGCAATTACTATTAAAGAAGGAGATGAATTATTAGAAGCTAAATTAACAACTGGAGACAGTCAAGTTATGTTAGCATTAAAATCTGGTAAATCAATTCGTTTCGAAGAAGCAAAAACACGCCCAATGGGAAGAACTGCTTCTGGTGTAAGAGGAATTACTTTACAACATGAAAATGATGAGGTAATTGGTATGGTTGCTGTAAATGATATGGAAAGCAACATATTAGTAGTCTCTGAAAAAGGATATGGAAAACGTTCTAAATTAGAAGATTATAGAGTTACCAATAGAGGAGGTAAAGGAGTTAAGACTTTAAATATCTCTGAAAAAACTGGTGGTTTAGTAGCAATTAAAAATGTAGATGATTCTAACGATTTAATGATTATTAACAAATCTGGATTAACAATTAGAATGGCTGTTGAAGATTTAAGAGTTATGGGACGTGCAACACAAGGTGTTCGTTTAATTAATATTAAAGATTCTGATAGTATCGCTGCAGTTGCTAAGGTAATGCATGAAGAAGAAGTTGAAGATGAAGAAGAAGAAAATGTGAATGAAAATACTGAAGGAGAAACAGAGAATGGCACGGGAATTGATAATGAATCAAATGATAATCAAGAATAATAATAATTAATAATTAGTACAATGAGAAAACAAATATTAGCGCTTACTGTAGGTTTTTTATCTATAGCCTCTTTTGCGCAAAAGAACGAGCTAAAAGCTGCTGAAAAGGCAATAAAAAAAGGTCTATTTAAAGAAGCAAAAGCTGCATTATCTGTATTAGAAAGTACAGAGGATTCAATGGACCCAAAATATAAGGCAAAGTATTTATTTTTAAAAGGTTCTGCATATGGTAAATCTAATGTTTCTAAAGCATCAGATGCATATAATAAGTTATTTGCTTATGAAAAAGAATCTGGTAAACTTAAATACACAAAACTTGCTGAGCCTAAATTAAGTGAACTTGTTCAATTTGTTTCTAAAAAAGCAATTGATCAATATGGTAGTAAGGATTATAAGCAAGCAACTAATAATTTTTATTTGACTTATAAATTAAGCCCTACAGATACTTCATTTTTATATAATGCAGCAATAAGTTCTTCTTTAGGTAAAGATTATGATACTTCTTTAAAACTTTATAAAGAATTGCAAGAAATTAAATATACTGGTATTGTTACTCAATATTTAGCTGTGAATAAAGAAACTGGTAAAGAAGAAGATCTAGGTACAAAAACGAATAGAGACGCGATGGTGAAGTTTGGTAAATATATAAAACCAACAGAAAAAACTTCAGAGTCTAAACAAGCAGATATTATTAAAAATATTGGTTATATCTATGTAAACCAAGGAAAACCAGAATTAGCTATTGCAGCTTTAGAAGAAGCAAGAAAATCAAACCCAAAAGATATTAATTTATTATTAAATCAAGCTCAAATGTATATTAAGCTTGAAAGAATGGATAAATTTGGTGAGTTAATGGAAGAAGCTGTAAAAATAGATCCTACTAACCCAAATTTATTTTTTAACCTAGGTGTAGTGAATGCTGGTGAAGATAAAATTGAAGAGGCAATTGGTTTTTATAAAAAAGCGATAGAGTTAGATCCAAAATATGGAGATGCTTATTTAAACTTAGGTGTTACAATTTTAAATCAACGAATTGCAGTTATTGAAGAAATGAATGAAAATTTATCTAATGATAAAAAGTATACAGAATTAGAAGGTAAATTAAAAACCATTTGTAAAGATGCGCTTCCTTACATAATTCAAGCTGATCAGATTGAAAGAACTGAAGGAACAGTAAGTACACTTTTAAATATTTATGATACATTAGAAATGGAATCTGAAGCAGATGCTTTAAGACCTATTTTCAAAGAAATGAGAGGTCAATAAATAGAATATTTTAAGAATAAAAAATCCGAAACTTTTAGTTTCGGATTTTTTTTACCATTATTTTTTAATTACTAAATCATTTTTTTAATAATCCTTAATTTATGCGTATGTTTTTGAATATCTGCATTAAATATTCCACTGTGATCTAAAGTGTCAATTCTTACTTTACCATGAGCATGTATAATATGATAATCTTTTAAAATAATTCCTACATGTATAATTTCTCCTTCTTCATTATCAAAAAAGGCTAAATCACCAGCTTCACTTTCTTCAATAAAACTTAACACTTCACCTTGTGTAGCTTGTTCTTTTGCGTCCCTAAAAAGGTTATATCCACAAAGTTTATATACCATTTGTGTAAAGCCAGAACAATCAATGCCAAAAGGAGTTTTTCCTCCCCATAAAAAAGGAGCGTTTAAATAGGTGAAAGCAGTTTGAGCAATTTCATTTTTAGATTTTTTTTCTGATAATACTGACCCTTCATACAAATAAGTTTGTGTATTAATTTGTAATTTACAATTGTTGTAAAAAGGCAAATTAGAACCTAAAGGAATTGTAGTTAACTCATTTTTTTCATTGGTAATAAAATCAATTATTTCACCTGAAAAATATTGTTTTTCATTTTTTAATTTCGAAAAGAAATCTTCTGTAATTTTTGTGTATTGTTTGTTATCAATAAAACCTTCATAGTTATCAAAAGTCAAACGAATTTTACTCCATTCTTTTTCTCTTTCAAGAACTTCAAAAGTTTCACCAAACAAAACTTGACTTATCATTTCTGATGCGTCTGAAGTTGTTGCTCTAAGAGGAACAATGCTTAAATTACAAATGCCGTATAACAAATTATAAGTTTTAGGTTAATTTCTTTCTAAAACTAAAGCACTTGCACCACCACCTCCATTACAAATAGCTGCTGCCCCAATTTTAGCGTTGTTTTGTTTTAAGATTGATGTTAATGCAATTACAATTCTGGCTCCAGAAACACCTAAGGGATGTCCTAAAGAAACAGCACCACCATTAACGTTTACTTTATCATCAGTAATACCTAAAATTTTCATATTAGCTAAACCAACAATAGAAAACGCTTCATTTAGTTCAAAATAATCTACATCATCAATAGAAATATTTGCTTTTGCCAAAGCTTTAGGTAATGCTTTTGCTGGCGCAGTTGTAAACCATTTAGGTTCATGAGCAGCATCAGCAAAACTCCTTATTTTTGCAATAGGATTTATATTTAATTCTTTCGCTTTTTCCGAAGACATTAAAACTAAAGCTGCACCACCATCATTAATTGTAGAAGCATTTGCAGCAGTTACAGTTCCGTCTTTTGTGAATGCAGCTCTCAATGCCGGAATTTTCTCCATTTTTACATTTTTGTATTCTTCATCTTCAGAAAAAATAATTGGTTCTCCACGTCTTTGTGGAATCTCTACAGGTACAATTTCATCAGCATATTTTCCATCATTCCAAGCTTTTGCAGAGCGATTATAAGATTGAATTGCAAAACTATCTTGTTCTTCTCTAGAGAAGCTATATTCAGTAGCACAAGCATCAGCACAAACTCCCATTGGAACTTTGTCATAAGCATCTACTAAACCATCTTTTTGCATCCCATCTTCCATAGTTATTGGTCCAAATTTAGATCCTTTTCTAGCATTTTGATAGTGAGGAATAGAACTCATGTTTTCCATACCACCAGCAACAATAATATCAGCATCACCTAAAGCAATTGTTTGTGCAGCTAACATGATAGATTTCATACCAGAAGCACATACTTTATTTACAGTTGTACAAGGCACAGTATCAGGAATACCTGCAAATATAGCTGCTTGTCTTGCAGGTGCTTGCCCTAAACCAGCAGAAACAACATTTCCCATAAAAACTTCTTCTACTAAGTTGGGGGCTAAGTTTATTTTTTCTAAGGCTCCTTTTATGGCAATTGCGCCTAATTTTGGAGCAGGAATTGTAGATAAACTTCCCATAAAACTTCCTATTGGAGTCCTAGCTACAGATACAATTACGACTTCTTTCATAAATATTTAGAGTTTACTTTGTGTAAGATTTGTTATGCTAAATTAACTATTTTTAATCAATTTCAGTTTTATTATTCAATTTGAATTTTTGACGTTGAATTTTTTATGGTAAGTTTGTTGTAAGAAGATAAATTGTATGAGTAATATAGTTAATAAATTATACCAAAATAACACCATTATTTATAAGGTGATTTTGTTTTTAGTTACCACGGTTGCAATTGTTTATTTGTTTCCAAAGGGAAGTCATTTTAAATATGATTTTAGTAATGGTCAGCTATGGAAATATGATAACTTATATGCGCCTTTTGATTTTGCTATTCAAAAAACAGAAGAAGAAATTATTATAGAAAAAAAGGAAATTGAAGTTAATTCGAAATCCTATTTTATTGAAAATTTAACTGTAGGAAATAGCGTTAATGCAAATTATAAAAGAAAAATTTCTCTAATTAAAGAATCTGACTCATTGAGTGCAAAACAGATTCAAAACTTATCAGAAATAGGTGTAAAAGTTATCAATAAAGTCTATAACAAAGGTTTTTTAGAAGTAGTAAGTCAAGAAATAATTTCTAACAAAAACGAAATTATTGCTATTAGAAAAGGGAATGAAGTAGAAGATTTTGTTTTTAAAAACTTGTTAACTTCTAAAGAAGTATTAGAAATTATAAGAAGTAATTTAGAAAAAGAGGAAACACTTTTTGGTAAAAAAATAATGTTAGAGTTATTGACAGAAATTATAAAACCAAATATTTCTTTTGATAAAGATTATACAGAAAAGGTAATTGATAATCAAATTAACAGTATTTCCTATACCAAAGGTAAAGTAGAATCTGGTAAATTAATTATTTTAAAAGGAGATATTGTTGAAGGCAAAAAACTAGCAATATTAAATTCTTTAAAAAGTGAATCAGAATCTCAGGTTTGGACAGAATCCAATTATAATTGGATAATTCTAGGATATACAATTTTGGTGTCTTTAGCTTTATTGATGCTTTTATTGTTTTTAAAGAAATATAGAGTAGAAATATATGAGAATAATAACAAGGTTACTTTTATTTTCTTTAATGTATTTTCAATGATTTTTATTCAAACATTGGTTATTAAGTACAATTCAGATTATTTATATGTGGTTCCATTAAGTGTACTTCCAATAGTTTTAAAAGCTTTTTTTGATGCACGTTTAGGTTTGTTTGCTCATGTTTTAACTGTGTTACTCTTGGGGTATATTGTGCCAGATAGTTTTGAGTTTATTTATTTGCATATTATAGCAGGTATTGTAACGATTCTTACTGTTTCAGAATTATATAAAAGAGCAACTTTATTTATTTCGGTAGCTCAAATAACACTAATTTATATGTTAACATATTTTGCTTTCTCAATTATAAAGGAAGGAAATGCATCTCAAATAAATTGGACCTATTTTATGCTTTTTGCAGCAAATGGTTTACTATCCTTTTTATCGATAATAATTATTTATATGTATGAGAAAATTTTTGGTTTAGTTTCTGATGTAACTTTACTCGAGCTTTCTAATACAAATACAAAGCTTTTAAGAGAACTAAATGAGAAAGCTCCTGGAACATTTCAGCATTCGATGCAAGTAGCTAATTTAGCAGAAGCAGCAGCAAATGAAATTGGTGCTAATTCTATGTTAGTTAGAACTGGCGCTTTGTATCATGATATAGGTAAAATGTTGAATCCTATGTATTTTACAGAAAATCAATCTACCGGTGTAAACCCCCATAATGATTTATCACCAAGAGATAGTTCTAAGATAATTACAGATCATGTTATAAAAGGAGTAGAGTTAGCAAAAAAAAATAATTTACCAGATAGAATTATCGACTTTATTAGAACACATCATGGTACAAGTTTAACATACTATTTTTATATAAAAGAGAAAGAATTAAATCCAGGGACAGAGGTAGATATTAAGAAATTTCAATATCAAGGTCCAATTCCTTTTTCAAAAGAGACAGCAATTTTAATGATGTGTGATGCAGCAGAAGCAGCATCAAAAAGTTTGAAAAAACCAACAGCATTATCAATTAGTAATTTAATTGATAAAATAATGGATAAACAAATGGCTGATAATCAGTTTTTAAATTCAGATATTACTTTCCGAGAAATTGAAATTATAAAGAAAGTTATTAAGAAAAAACTAATGAATATTTATCATCTTAGAATAGAATATCCTGAGTAAAAAAAATAAGTAAAAAAAAGTTCAAAAAGTCTTGTTATATTGTAAATCTAGTCTTAAATTTGCACTCGCAATTTTTGTTTCAAGCATTTGTTTGAAGTCGAAAGGAGAGATGGCAGAGTGGTAATGCAGCAGATTGCTAATCTGTCGACCTTAGGGTCGCCAGGGTTCGAGTCCCTGTCTCTCCGCTAACAAAATTGCATTCGGGGTGTAGCGTAGCCCGGTCATCGCGCCTCGTTTGGGACGAGGAGGTCGCAGGTTCGAATCCTGCCACCCCGACACAGTTGTACGTAGCAACTTTAAAACTACGGGCTCTTAGCTCAGCTGGATAGAGCACCTCCCTTCTAAGGAGGCGGTCAAAGGTTCGAATCCTTTAGGGCTCACTTAAACCACACTATTTTTAGTGTGGTTTTTTGTTTTTAGAAACTTTTATTTTATACCAAATTTTGTAAATCTCACTTTTTGAGTAAAAAACATTCTAATAATTTAAAGGTTACATTAAAATATTTTAAATGTAAAACACTGTAAATAAATGCGTAATAAGGTTAGGTTCGAATCCTTTAGGGCTCACTTAAACCTTACTAGAAATAGTAAGGTTTTTTGTTGTTTAAAATGTAAATTAAGCACAAAAAAGTAGCGTAGGTTTTATCAATTTAAAACCTAAGCTACTTTTTATAATTTGCTTAAAGAATAAAGATTATTTACTATATATTTTATCGTATAAATCTTTATATATTTCTTTAATAACTTTCCGTTTCATTTTCATTGTTGGAGTTAAGTGTCCATCTTCTAAAGACCAAACATCTGGAGTAAGTTCAAAACGTTTTATTTGCTCCCATTTTCCAAAGTTTTTATTACACTTATCTACTTCTTCTTGAATACGATTTTTTACAATATCTGAAGCAATTATTTCTTTATTTGAAGTGCCAATATCTAAATGCTTATGATGAATCCATTCTTTCATAAATTCAAAATTTGGTTGAATAAATGCTGCAGGCATTTTTTCTCCTTCACCAATAACCATTACTTGTTCTATAAATAAAGATTGTTTTAATTCTCCTTCTAATAATGGTGGTACAACATATTTACCGCCAGAAGTTTTAAACATTTCTTTTGTTCTTCCAGTAATTTTTAAGAAACCTTCGTTGTCAAATTCTCCTTTATCTCCTGTATAAAAATAACCATCTTTTAAAACATTGGCAGTTCTTTCTGGATCTTTATAATAGCCTAACATTACATTAGGTCCTTTTACTATAATTTCTCCAGTTTCTATAATTTTTACTTCAACATCATCAATTACTTTACCAACAGTACCAATTTTAAAACCTTTTTCTCTTTGATCGTTTACTGAAATAACTGGGGATGTTTCTGTTAATCCATAACCCTCCATAATTGGCATTCCTGCAGCTGCAAAAACTCTAGTTAATCTAGGTTGTAACGCTGCACTACCAGAAACCATCAGTTTTAATTCTCCTCCCAAAGCAGCTTGCCATTTTGAGAAAATTAATTTTCTTGCTAAACCTAATTGTTTTTCATACCACCAGCCATTAGCTCCATTAGGTTCATATCTTAAGCCTAAATTTACTGCCCAAAAGAATAATCCTTTTTTAACACCAGTTAAAGTTTCACCTTTTAAAATAATTTTGTCATAAATTTTCTCGTACAAACGAGGTACAGCAGTCATTACTTGGGGTTTAATTTCTTGGGCATTTTCAGAAAGCTTTTCTATAGATTCTGCAAAGTATATAGAAACACCACAGTATTGATATAGATATAAAATCATGCGTTCAAAAATGTGACAAATAGGCAAAAAACTTAATCCTTTGGAGTTTCCATAATCTAAAGGAACACGTTTCTCAGAATTTAAAACATTTGTAACGATGTTTTTATGAGAAAGCATCACACCTTTTGGTCTTCCTGTTGTTCCAGAAGTATATATTAAGGTGGCTAAATCACCTTCTTTTACATTATTTTTTCTGTCTTCTACAATATTTTGAGTACTCTCGTCTTTTCCTAATTCTAAAATTTCTTTCCAGCTTTTTTCACCTTTAATATCATCAAAAGTAAAAACATCTTTTAATAGAGTATTCTTTTTTATAGCGTTAACTTTATCAAGAACTTCTTTATCTGAAACAATACAATAGATAGATTCTGAATGATTTAAAACATATTCATAATCTTCTGAAGAAATTGTAGGATAAATAGGAACATTTTGTGCTCCTGTTTGCAAAATTCCAATATCACAAATATTCCATTCTGTTCTGTTAGTAGAAGAAATGACAGCAATTTTATCATTCGGATTTATACCTAATTTAATTAAACCTCTACTAATTTGATTCGCCTGATTTATATATTCTTGAGTAGTAATTGATTGCCAAGTACCACTAGCTTTTGATATAAATGCTTTCTCTAAACTATAGTTTTCTAATTGATAATATGGAAAATCAAATAACCTAGTAATTTCTACTGCCATGTGTTTTTGTTTGAGGAAGGCAAAATAGGAATTTTACATTGATTTAACAAATACTTACTATAAGAGTTTTTTATTAAGAATAATTTAAATTTTATAGTGTATTATATATTTTATGATAAAGGTTTTGATATTTTTTTAAAATAATTTTTCTACGCATTTTCATTGTCGGAGTTAGGTGTCCATCGTCAATAGTCCATGCATCTGGAGTAATTTCAAACTTTTTTATTTGTTCCCATTTTCCGAACCTTTTATTGTAAAAATCAATTTCTTTTTGAATTCTATTTATTAGTCTTTTATCAGAAGTAATTTCAGGGATTTTATGTTGATGTCTTTTTGCCCATTCATAAACAAAATCAAAGTTTAACTGAATTAAGGCTGCAGGCATTTTTTCTCCTTCACCAATCACCATAATTTGTTCTATAAAACGAGATTGTTTAAATTCACTTTCTAAAGCTGCAGGTGCAATATATTTACCGCCAGAAGTTTTAAATATTTCTTTTTTTCTATCAGTAATTTTTAAAAAACCATTTGCATCAATTTCACCAATATCACCTGTATGTAAAAAACCATTGATGATTGTTTTGCCTGTCATTTCTGGGTTTTTATAATACCCTAACATAATATTGTCTCCTTTCATTAAAATTTCACCATCATTTGCAATCTTAATTTCTACACCTTTTACAGGTTTACCAACTGTACCAATTTTAAAATTATGATTTCTCATGTCATTAATAGTGCCAGAAGGAGAAGATTCTGTCATTCCATAACCTTCAAAAATTGGAATTTCGGCAGCTGTGAAAATTCGAATTAATCTTGTTTGCAAAGGAGCGCTTCCAGAAACCATGTATTGTAAATTACCACCTAAAGCATTTCTCCATTTAGAAAAAATAAGCTTATTGGCAATTTTTAGTTTAAAATGATACCAAAAGCCATTTTTTTGATAAGGCTCATATTTCTCTCCTAGTTGAATAGCCCAAAAGAAAAGAGATCTTTTTATTCCTTTTAAATTACTTCCTTTATCTACAATTTTATCAAATATTTTTTCTAATAATCTTGGAACTACTCCTAAGAAATGAGGTTTTACTTCTCTAATATTATCTCCGATTTTCTCTAAACTTTCTGCAAAATAAATTTCTGCACTATTATATTGATTGAAATAAGTAGATGCTCTTTCATAAATATGGCAAACAGGTAAATAACTAATTACTCGAATTGTTTTTTGACGAATTGGAGGTAATGATTCTTTGGCGCTAAATACAGCAGTAATTATATTTTTATGACTTAACATTACACCTTTTGGAGTACCTGTAGTTCCTGAAGTGTATATAATAGTTGCTAAATTTTCTGGTTTTATATTCTTTTTTAAGTCTTCAATTCTAGAATCAAAATTTTCATCTTCACCTAATCGTAAGAATTCATTCCAACCGTAATCAGTTTTTATTTCTTCCAAAGAAAAAATATTCTTTAGTTGTGTTTTTGAAGCAACAGATTTTACTTTATTATAGATTTCATTATTAGAGACAAAGCAGTATTTTGAGTCAGAATGATTTAAAATATATTCATAATCTTTTTCAGAAAGTGTAGCGTATAAAGGAATGTTTTGAGCGCCAATTTGTAAAATTCCAATATCTAAAATATGCCAATTAGGATTGTTGTTTTCTGTAATTACTGCGATTTTATCATTTGGTTTTACACCTAGTTGTAATAGAGAAGAACTAACTTTGTTAGAAGAATTAATATATTCTTGTGAAGAAATAGCATACCAAATATTATTTTTTTTAAAATTGAAACATTTTTCTTGAGCATTGTTTTCTAACTGATAATAAGGGAAATCAAAAAGTCGAGTTATTTGGTTTGACATATTTGTGAAATTATTTTACAATATAAGAATAAAGATTTTTGTATAAATTTAAAAAGGCTAGCATTTAAGCTAACCTTTTTCTAATAAGATCAATAGGATTGATCTGGGGAAATATTTTATGTTGTTGAGGGGGGAAAATGAAAGCTAGCTCCATTAATAAAGAAGCTAGCCAAGTTTGGTAATAGTTAGCCCCTAATCTAACTTTTCCAATATTGTTGCAAGTTATAATTTATTTGGGGTTTGAAAATAGGTGTTAATACCTATTTTTCATCAATTAAATACTTACTGAAACTTTTTCCGTTAATTTTAGTGTACTTAGAATCAATTTCATAGGCTACTTTCATGTTAGAAATATTAAAGTCTCCAGATACTTTCATGTATTTAATATTTAAGTCTTCTTCAAAGTTGGCGTTTTTAAAAGAAACACCTTCAGAAAAATTAGTATACTTAAATGTTGCAGTGTCTTTAAATGTTGCATTAGAGAAACTTACGTTATAATTAAATTTTGCATATTTAAAAGTAGCAATTTCATCAAAAGTTGTGTTTTCAAAATTGATGTTCTTATCAAATTTTGCATATTTAAAAGTGCTATCATCATCAAAAGAAGAACCAGAAAAATCAGAATTTCTTTCAAATCGAGAGTATTTAAACATTGCTTTTCGCTCAAAATTACAATCTTTAAAAATAGCAATATCTTCAAAACTTGCAGTAAATGTATATCCAGATGCCTCATCTGGGATATATGCTAAAACATCATCTTTAAAAGTACAGTTTGTAAAAGAAATAGATACGTCAATCATTTTCTTGATTTCGTTTGAAGAGTTACCAGAACTCCAATTAAACCAACCATTTTTTTTCCTTCTAGGAAGTTTCTCTAAAGCATCATCCATATAAGTAAAATCTAAAACACCAACAATTGTAGCGTTCTTAATAGAAATCGATTTACCTGCTTTTATATCTTTCATAATATTTGAAGCTTCAACTTTTTTTTGAGTAAAAGCAACAGTAGATATTAAAAATAAGCTGAAAGCTAATAGTGTAATTTTATTTTTCATTTTATAAGTTTTTAATTCGTTTACATAATAATGACATATCTATTTTTAAGTTGTGACACTTTACCTGTTTTTTGTATAAAATAGTTTCGGTATTTTGGTATAAAACGTTCATTTTATGACTTTTATCAGATTTAAATTCCAATTTAAATGTTATTTTTAGAGAGGCTTATTTTTAAGCAATATTTTTAAATTTTTAAATAAACATATTATGGAAGTATTACAAGAAGTAAAACCCCGTGTGTATAAATTTGGGGATAAAAAAGCTGATGGAAACAGCACAATGAAAAACTTGTTAGGAGGTAAAGGAGCTAATTTAGCAGAAATGAGTTCTATCGGAATTCCAGTTCCTCCAGGATTTACAATTACAACAGAAGTTTGTACAGAATATAACTCTTTAGGTAAAGAAACTGCAGTAAATCTAATCAAAAGAGAGGTAGAAGAATCTATCGAAAATATAGAAAATTTAATGGGAACAAAATTCGGAGATAAAGTAAATCCGCTTTTAGTTTCTGTACGTTCTGGAGCAAGAGTTTCTATGCCTGGAATGATGGATACAGTTTTAAATTTAGGAATGAATGATGAGGTAGTTCTTGGTTTAGCTAAGAAAACGAATAATGATCAATTTGCTTGGGATTCTTATCGTCGTTTTATTCAAATGTATGGTGGTGTAGTTTTAGGTATGAAACCAGCTTCAAAAGAAGATATAGATCCTTTTGAAGAAATAATGGAGAACTTAAAAGAAAAAAGAGGAATTGAATTAGATACAGAATTTACCATTCAAGATTTAAAAGATTTAGTATTCGATTTTAAAGATGCAGTTAAGAAAAGAACTGGTCACGATTTTCCTACAAACCCTTGGGATCAACTTTGGGGAGCAATTATTGCTGTTTTTAATAGTTGGAATGGTGATAGAGCAGTTTATTATAGAAACATGCATGGTTATCCTGCAGACTGGGGAACAGCAGTAAATGTACAAGCAATGGTGTATGGTAACATGGGAGACAATTCTGGAACAGGGGTTTGTTTTACACGTGATGCAGGTACAGGAGAAAATGTTTTTAATGGAGAATATTTAATTAATGCACAAGGAGAAGATGTAGTTGCTGGTGTAAGAACTCCACAACAAATTACAAAATTGGGTTCTGAACGTTGGGCAGAATTAGCAAAAGTAGAAGAAGAAGATAGAATAGAAAATTATCCTTCTTTAGAAGAGTTAATGCCATCAATTTTTAATAAATTAAATACTTATCAAAATAAATTAGAAAAGCATTATAGAGATATGCAAGATATGGAGTTTACCATGCAAGATGGAAAACTTTGGATTTTACAAACCAGAAATGGTAAGCGTACTGGTGCTGCAATGGTAAAAATTGCAATGGATTTATTAAAAGAAGGCATGATTGATGAAAAAGAAGCCTTATTATTAGTAGAGCCAAATAAATTAGATGAATTATTACATCCAATATTTGATTCTAAAGCATTAAAAAAAGCAAATGTTATTGCACAAGGTTTACCAGCTTCTCCTGGTGCTGCTACAGGTAAAATTGTATTTTTTGCTGATGAAGCAAATAAATATAAGAGCAGTATTTTAGTAAGAATAGAAACTTCTCCAGAAGATTTAGAAGGAATGAATATTGCTAAAGGTATTTTAACTGCAAGAGGAGGAATGACATCTCATGCTGCAGTTGTTGCACGTGGAATGGGAAAATGTTGTATTTCTGGTGCTGGAGCTTTAAAAATAAACTATAAAACAAGAACATTAAAGGTTGATGGTAATGAATATCATGAAGGAGATTGGATTTCTTTAAACGGTTCTACAGGTAATATTATTGAAGGAAAAGTTGCTACAATGGAACCAGAATTAAGTGGTGAATTTGCAGAGTTGATGAAGCTTTCAGATAAATACGCTGTAATGAAAGTTAGAACAAATGCAGATAGTCCTAAAGATGCAAAAATTGCACGAAGTTTTGGTGCACAAGGAATTGGATTAACAAGAACAGAGCATATGTTTTTTGAATTAGACAGAATTAAAGCAATGCGTGAAATGATTCTTGCTGAAACTGTAAAAGGTAGAAAACAAGCTTTAAAAGATTTATTACCAATGCAACGTGAAGATTTTGAAGGGATTTTTGAAGCAATGGAAGGCTTTGCAGTAACAATTCGTTTACTAGATCCGCCTTTACATGAGTTTGTTCCTCATCAATTAGCTACACAAAAAGATTTGGCAGAAGAAATGCATATTTCTTTACAAGCTGTTAAAAATAAAGTAGCTGAATTAGAAGAGTTCAATCCTATGTTAGGTCATAGAGGTTGTAGATTAGGTAATACCTATCCAGAAATTACAGAAATGCAAACGCACGCAATTATAGAAGCAGCATTAAACTTAAAGGCTAGAGGTATTGTTTGTAAACCAGAAATTATGGTTCCATTAATTGGTACTGTAAAAGAATTTGAGTTTCAAGAAAAAATCATTAGAACAACAGCTGCAGCTATTTTTGAAGAAAGAAATGACACTGTAGAGTATTTAGTTGGTACAATGATAGAAATTCCTAGAGCAGCTTTAATGGCAGATAAAATAGCAGAAAAAGCAGATTTCTTCTCTTTTGGTACAAACGATTTAACTCAAATGACATTTGGATATTCTAGAGATGACGCAGGTAAATTTTTACCAACTTACTTAGAAAAAGGAATTTTAAAAGTTGATCCTTTTGAAGTATTAGATCAAGAAGGAGTAGGGCAATTAATAGTTATAGGTACAGAAAGAGGTAGAAGTACCAAACCAAATTTAAAAGTTGGAATCTGTGGCGAACACGGAGGTGAACCAAGTTCTGTAGAATTTTGTTACGGTGTAGGTATGGATTATGTAAGTTGTTCTCCTTACAGAGTGCCAATTGCAAGATTAGTTTCTGCACAAGCAACCATTAAATCAATTAAGTAAAACTTCCATAATTTACTTTGATTAAAACCCAGAAGTGTAATGCTTCTGGGTTTTGTTTTTTGGGCGTTCCCAAAGGTCGGGCTTTACATTACAATCTTTTTTATTTGTTCTTCATACAAATTTATTCATTCTTCATAAATTCACTCGAACTTACATAAAAAAGGATTTCCATTTCAATCCCTAACGCAAATCAGCTTTTAGCTTTTTAAAAGCAGCAGTTATTTTATCAAAAATTAAATTTTATTTAATGAAAACTTAAGAAATAAAAGTAAGTGAAAAAGTTGTTTTTTCTTTTGTAGAATTAAACTGAATATTTCCATTATGAGCTTCCATAATACTTTTAGAAAGTGTTAAACCAATACCAGAACCATCTTTACGAGTAGTAAAATAGGGTATAAAAATATTGTCTTTAATTTCATCAGAAATACCAATCCCGTTGTCTAAAATAGTTAAATGTGTTCGATTCTTATCCGAATAAATATTAATATTAATTACTGGCTTTTCAATTCCTTCAAAAGCATATAAACAATTAGAAATTAGATTAATAATTACTTGTTCTATTTGTTGTTTATCTGCGTTAATTACATAAGAATCATTAATTTTAAAATCAATTTTAATGTTTTTTTGATGAAATTCTTGTTCAAAAAGGAGTAATGTATTTTTAACAATTGTTGTTAAATTGATTTCTTCTTTTTGTGGTAAAGGTAATTCTGCTAACTTTCTATACGTATCTACAAATGAAGTTAAATGATGAGAACGACGTTTAATAATTTTTAATCCTTGAGACAATTCATCAATAGTATCTTCGTCTGTATTTTCTTCTTGTAAAAGCGAATCTAAATTTTCGGCTAAACTGCTAATAGGCGTAATTGTATTAATAATTTCGTGAGACATTACATTCATCAATTTAAACCAAGCCTCTTTTTCTTTTTTATCAATTAATTGTTGAATGGTTTCTAAACTAACAATTAAATAACCATATTCATTAGTTTGTGTAAGCGATGTTTTTAAGAAAAATTCTTCTTTTTCTTCATTAATTGTTAAAGAAATGGTGAGTTTGTTTTCTTTCCATTGATTGATATAATCTGTTAAGCTTCCAATTTTTTTGTTTAATAAATTCCAGTTGTAAAATTTTGGAATTTTTAAAAACTCAGTAAAAGCCTTATTTATTTGAAAAACTTCAATTTTACCTTCTGTATCTTTTCTTAAAATAAGTATACCAATACTTAAACTCTCAATAATATTGGTAAAAATTAATTGTTCAGATGTTTTTTGAAGACTTTGTTTTCTATGCTTTTCTAACAATAAAGCAGTCTTATTATGTAATGGATTTTTTCTTTTTTCTTTGGATATTGTATTAGAATAATCGTCATACAATAAACAATCTATCGATTTTTCGATGTCATTAAATAACTTTTTTAAGTAATCAATCAATAAAAATAATTGAAAAATAACCAGTAGAAAAAAACCAATTGTATTAATAATGAAAGAATTTGTAAAACTATAATAAACAATAATTCCATTTATCAGAATTAATAAAACTCTAACAATTATTTGTATGTATTGAGGTTTTCCCATTTATAATTGATGTTTTTCTAAACGTCTGTATAGAGCTGCTCTAGTTAAGCCTAAATCTTTAGCTGCTCTAGAAATATTACCTTGGTGTTTTTCTATTGCTTGTTCAATTAATAACTTTTCAGTTTCCTCTAAATTTAAGTTATTTTCTAAATTTAAAGTTGCTTTTTTTGCTGAAAAATGTAAGTCTTCAGGGATAATTTTTTCATTATCAGTAATAATTACAGCTCGCTCAACAATGTGTTCTATCTCTCTAATATTTCCTGGCCAACTATAGTTTTTTAATGAATTGATAGCTTCTTTACTAAAACCATCAATCTTTTTTCGGTATTTAAGATTCAGTTTTTTTAAGAAATGATTTGCCAATAACTCAATGTCTTCTATTCTTTTACGAAGTGGAGGCAAGTTCAATTCAATCGTATTAATTCTAAACAATAAATCTTGCCTAAAAGTTTGTTCATCAACCATTTCATGAATTGGAGCGTTTGTAGCACAAATAATACGAACATCTAATTCTCTTTCTTTTCCTTCACCTAAACGTGTAACTTTTCTATTCTGAATTACAGTCAATAATTTAGATTGTAGGTGGAGTGGAAGATTACCAATTTCATCTAGAAATATGGTTCCGCCTTTAGCAAGTTCAAACCTTCCTAAAGTATCTTTTTGGGCATCTGTAAAAGCGCCTTTTGCATAACCAAATAACTCACTTTCAAATAAATTTTCATTTAAAGAACCTAAATCTACATGAATAAATGGATGATTTCTGCGTTCTGATTGTAAATGTATTTCTTTAGCAAATACATATTTTCCTGTTCCGTTTTCTCCTAAAATTAAAATGTTAGCATCTGTCGGAGCTACTTTTTTAACCAGCTTTCCTGCAGATTGCATTGCCGGAGAATTACCAATAATATGCTCTGTTTGTTGATGAAAATCTTTGTCTTGTTGTTTTTGAACGGTTTCTAGCTGCGTATTTTTTCTTTTAGAACGCGCCAATTCTAAACCAGCATTTACAACTCCATAGAGTTTTTCTGTGTTCCAAGGTTTTAAAATGAAATCTGTGGCACCTTTTTTAATTGCTTCTACAGCTAAATTTACACTACCAAAAGCTGTCATTAAAATAACCGTTGTTTCTGGACTAATTTCTTTAATGTGTTTTAGCCAATATAAACCTTCTTTTCCATCTTCAAAACCAATGCGATAATTCATATCTAACAAAACAACATCTACCGTTGAAGTTGTTAAATGATTGCTTATTTTCTTTGGATTGTTGGCTGTAACTATTTCAGAAAAATATTTTTTTAAACTAATTCTTGCAGAAAATAAAATATCATCATCATCATCAACAATTAAAATGGTAGCGTCTTTTTTTCTCATACTACATAATTAGTGATTTGTTTGAATATGAACAAAGAAATGTTCGTTTTTGAACACTTTAAAATTACTTAAAATAATTAACTTATTATAAATCAATTATTTAATTACTTATTTAGTAGTGGCATATTTATGGCTTTAACTATGCCAAACGAATAGAAAACAATGGATAAGCAAATAAAAGCAAAAAATAAAACCACAAAGAAAATGTTACTATGGGGAATTCCGACTTTAATATTGGCAAGTATTATTTTGATGAATTTAACACGAAAAAAACAAGTCAATTTAAAAAGAGATACCATAAGTATTCGTGAAGTTTTTAAAGGAGATTTTGAAGATGTTGTGTTGTTTAATAGTACAGTTGAGCCAAAAACATCTGTTTTAGTTAATGTAATTCAAGGAGGATCTGTTTCAGAAATTTTTGTAGAAAGTGGCCAAATGATAAAAAAGGGAACTCCACTTTTAAAAGTATATAACCCTAATGCAGAATTAAATTATTTAACTCAAGAAACTGCCATTGTAGAACAAATAAATAATTTAAGAAATATTAGAGTAAATATTAAAAATCAACAATTAAGTTTAGATCAACAGTTATTGAGTATTGATAATGATTTTAGAAATGCAAAACGTCAATATAAATTAGATTCTACTTTATACAAAAAAGAAGTAGTAGCAAGAAATGATTATCAGAAATCTGCTCAAGAATATACGTTTCAAAAAGGAAGAAGTGGTGTTATTAAAAAAAGTGTATCCGAAGAAAAAAAGAGTAGAGATGTACAATTATCTAGAATTGATATTTCTATTTCTAACATGCAGAAAAGTCTAGAATTGTTGCGTAAGAATAAAGAGAATTTTACAGTTAAAGCACCCGTTGAAGGACTTTTATCATCATTTAATCCAATTTTAGGAGAAAGCTATAATCAAGGTCAACCAATTGGAAAAATGGATGTTTTAGATGGTTATAAATTGGTAGCAAGTGTAGATGAATACTACATTTCTAAACTAAAAGAAGGAATAAGTGGGCGAGTTGCTGTGAACACTAAAAATTATGATATCGTTTTATCAAAAGTATTATCAGAAGTTGTAAGTGGACAATTTCAGGTGGAACTTCTTTTTAAAACCGATTCACTTCCTAAAAGTATAAAAAGAGGAATGTCTCTAAAAACAAAAGCATTTTTATCTAATGATAGCAAAGCTTTATTAGTTTCTAAAGGTCAGTTTTATCAAAGCGCTAACGGAAAATGGGTTTTTGTGTTAAATTCTGATAATAAAGCAGTAAAACGTAGTGTTAAAATTGGAAGAGAAAACCCTTTTTATTATGAGGTTTTAGAAGGATTAAAAGAAGGTGATAAAATAATTACATCTAGTTATGATGATTATAAAAAAGTAGAAGAAATAAATATTGAGTAAGATTTAGTTGACAATATTTAGTCACAGTTTCCTGTAACATCAGTTCGAGTGATATTTCTGACACAGGTATAAAAATTGTATCGAGAATTAATTAAAAATAAATAAAAATTAAAAATATATAAAGATGATAAAAATAACAGATTTAGTAAAGGTTTATAGAACAGAAGAAGTAGAAACAACAGCTTTAAACAAATTAAGTTTAGAAGTAAAAGAAGGAGAATTTGTATCCATAATGGGCGCTTCTGGTTGTGGTAAATCTACACTTTTAAATATTATTGGTTTGTTAGATGCACCAAATAATGGTAGTTATCTTTTTGATGAAACAGAAGTTGCAAAATTTAACGAAAAACAAAGAGCAGGTTTACGTAAAGCAAATATTGGTTTTGTGTTTCAAAACTTTAATTTAATTGATGAATTAACAGTTTATGAAAATGTTGAATTGCCATTAATTTACAATAAAGTAAAATCATCAGAAAGAAAACAGCGTGTTACAGAAATTTTAGAAAGAATTGGTATTGCACATAGAGCAAAACATTTTCCTTTACAATTGTCTGGTGGTCAGCAGCAAAGAGTTGCTGTTGCAAGAGCTTTAATTACAAATCCTAAATTAATTTTAGCAGATGAGCCAACAGGAAATTTAGATAGTAAAAGTGGTAATGATGTTATGGAATTACTAACAGAATTGCATGCTACAGGAGCTACCATTATTATGGTTACGCACTCATCTTATGATGCGCAATTTTCTTCAAGAACTATCACTTTAAAAGATGGAGAAGTTATATCAGAAAAAACAAACGAACATAAAGTTGATGTTTTAGTCAAATAAATAATAATTTTTTAAAACTAGAACAGATGTTACGAACGTGGTTTAAAATATTTTTTAGAAATCAGCAAAAAAACTGGTTAAATACATTAATTAATATTAGTGGGTTAACGCTAGGTTTAGCAGGCTTGTTAATTGTTTTACTATATGTAAAGGAAGAAAAAAGCTACAATCAATGGAATCCTAATAAAGAGGATGTTTATAGAGTAAATATGAAGCAGGCAAAAACTGGAGAAATTTGGTTTGTTGCAAATGCAGGGATGTATATTACTTATCCAAAAGAAATACCAGAAGTTACAGAAGCTTTAATGGTAAAACCATTTTATAGAAGTAGAGTTATACAATTTAATGATGTATTTGAGTTTACTGATAAAATGATATCTACAGATCCACAATTTTTCAATTTTTTTCCTTTTGAAATTATAGAGGGATCTTCTCAGAAATTTGAAGAAACGAGAAATCATATTGCATTATCAAAAGAATATGCAGAGCGTATTTTTAAAAGAGAAAGTGCTGTTGGTAATTTAGTAAAAATTGATGATAAAAATTATATTGTAGCTTGTGTATATAAAATACCAAAGAATTCGCATCAAGAACCAGATTTATTACTTCAGTTTGATAAAGATTTTAAAGTGCATTGGGGAAATCATAACAACGAATTATTTTGTAGGGTTATTAAAGGAACAGATTTAACTGTTTTGAAGCAAAAAATGGATCAAATTATCATTGAAAAAGCCTATAAAAAAAAGGTAGAAAAACATGGACTTACAATAGAAGAATTTGACAAACGTTATGGTATACCAACAGTTGTTTTAGATAAACTAGATACAATGTATTTGCATAATACAGCAAAAAGAGCGGGCCCAAGTGGAACCGGAAACTATCAATTATTAATGGTTTTATTAGGATTGTCAATTTTATTAATAGTAATATCTTATGTAAACTTCATTAATTTATCTGTAGCATCTGCAAGTCAAAGAGCAAAAGAAGTTGGTGTTAAGAAAACTCTTGGATTATCAAAAAAACAATTACTATTTCAATATGTATTTGAAATTGTTTTTCAAGGATTAATTTCATTCGTTTTAGCATTGGTAATTGTAGAATTAGCATTGCCTTTTTTTAATGATTTTGTAGGTAAAGAGATTTCAATATTGCATGCTGATTCGTTAATAACATTATTTATATCAGCAATTTTAATTTCTTTTTTTGTGGGGAGTATTCCTGCAATTTATTTATCTAATTTTAAGGCGATAGCAGTTTTAAAAGGAAGTGTTTCCAAAAGTAAGAAAGGAAATTTAGCAAGAAATATAATGTTAGGACTTCAGTTTTTAATTTCTGGATTTTTCATTATTAGCATGTTAATTGTTGGTAACCAAATTAATTATATGATGCAAAAAGAGTTAGGTTTTGACAAAGAACAAGTACTTTCTGTGGATTTATACAATATTGGAGATAGATATAAAAAGGTTAAATTAACAAAAGAAGTTTTATCAAAAAATGAAAACATTATTGATGTTTCTTCAAGCATGTTTGTACCTGGTGATGGTTTTGTAAACGGAACAGATTTAAGACATAAAATAAATGATATAAGTTTTAATTCAGCATCTAATTTAGTAGATTATAACTACATTGATTTTGCAAAAATTAAAGTTTTAAAAGGGCGGAATTTTTCTAAAGAAATAGCTTCAGACACCATTAATAAGATTATACTAAACGAAACTGCAGCTAAAGAATTAGGGATTTATAAGAATCCAATTGGGGAAGTACTTGATTTAGGTTGGATTGGAGATGATGAACCTGGTTTCGAAGTGATTGGAATGGTAAAAGATTATCATTTTGATGGGTTTGATTTAAAAATAGCTCCAATGTTTTTAGTGCATTGGAATAGTTTTGGTTTTATGAAAAAATGGATGCCAGCCATACAAATTAAAGTGAAACCAGAAAATATAGATCAAACGATTTCTGAGATAGAAGAGTTTTGGAGGTTAAATGTAGATGTTAAATATCCGTTTTCTTATGAGTTTTTAGATCAAAAATTTGCTAAAACATATGATAAGTATAAAAAACAGCAAATGATATTTTTAATCTTATCAATATTGGTTATTTTAATATCTCTTTTAGGCTTATTTGCTTTGGCAACATTAACAATTCAGCAAAGATTAAAAGAAGTTGCTATAAGAAAAACTTTAGGTGCATCTGTAAAAGAAATTATGTTTCAATTGCTAAAAAGTTTCTTAAAAACAACAATTATAGCTTCTGTGATTTTAATACCTATAGCTTATTATTTTATGCAAAATTGGTTAGAAAATTTTGTGTATAGAATAGATATGCCAATACTTCCATATATACTAACACCAATTATTTTAATCATATTAGTTTTTGTAGTTGTTGGTTTAAAAGCTTATAACGCCACAAAAATAGATTTAATTAAATATTTAAAATTCGAATAGATATGATACAAACTTGGTTTAAAATATTTTTTAGAAATAGTAAAAAGAACTGGCTTAATATTTTAGTAAATATTTTCGGATTAACGCTTGGTTTTGCAGGGTTGTTAATAGTGTTATTGTATTTAAATGATGAGGAAAGTTATAATACTAGTAATACAAATGTTAATGAGATTTATAGGGTTATCCATAGAATGTCTGATGGAGATATTTGGGCAAATAGTACAAATGTTGAAGGACCAAAATATGTAGCAGACATTCCTGAAATAACGGATTACTATTTAAGTGATGGTTGGTATGCAGACTTTGTTGTGAAAATTGATGGCAAAGAACTTTATACTAGAGATATGTTAAGAGGAAATGCTGAATTTTTCGACTTTTTCCCATACAAAATTGTAGAAGGAAGTGTAAATGCGTTTAAAAAAGTAACAAGCAATGCAGCAATATCTCAAGAACAAGCAAAAATTTATTTTGGTAATAAATCAGCAATAGGTAAAACCATAACTTTTAATGGTAGAACATTTGTTATTACAACAGTTTATAAAATAGAAGGGAAGCATTATTTTATGCCAAAAGTGGTAACCCAATTTAAAAAACAACCAGAAGGACATTGGGGTAATTTTTCTAATAATTTATTTGTAAAAACGACAAAAGGTGCAGATGTAGAAACGCTTCAGAAAAAAGCATTAGATGTTTGGTATCAAAATGAAGTTTTACCATCTTCTAAAAGAGATGGAATTACACCAGAAGAGTTTTTCGAAAAATATGGAACAACTACTATTTTTGAACCTTTAAAAGATATTCGTTTAAAAACAATTACAGATGAGGCTGGACCAGAAGGAAAGGGTAATTATCAGTTAATATTAATTATGTTATCGATTTCTATTTTGTTGATCCTAATTTCTTGTGTAAACTTTATTAACCTTTCAATTGCATCTGCAACACAAAGAGCAAAAGAAGTTGGTGTTAAGAAAACATTAGGATTATCTAAAACATCTTTAACAAGGCAATATGCTTTAGAAATTGTATTGCAAGGCTTTATAGCTTTTATATTAGCATTAGTTTTAGTTGAATTGATTTTACCATCATTTAATGACTTTATGCAAAAAGATATTTCAATCTTAAATTTAAAATTATTAACAAAAGTTGGGTTAATTGCCATTATTATATCAATTATTATAGGATTTATTCCTGCTATTTATCTTTCTAAATTTAAAGCTGTAGAAGTTTTAAAAGGAAATGTTTCTAGAAGTAAGCAAGGTGTTTTTGCAAGAAATATAATGTTAGGATTGCAATTTTTAATTTCAGGATTTTTTCTTGTAGGATCATTAATAATTTATAATCAGGTAGATTATATGATGAGTAAAGATCTAGGTTTTAAAGGAGATCAAGTTGTTCTTATTTCGATGAATGATTATGAAAATAGATATAAAAAGTATGAATTAGCAAAAAAAGAACTAACCAAACACCCTAATATAGATGTTGTTACCAGTAATTCATTTGTAATTGGAGGAGGAAGTTCAAACTCAACAAATGTAGAATATAATGATATATCTGTTCAAACTAATGGAAATGCAATAGATTTTAATTATTTGCAAACAATGGATATTCAACTTCTTAAAGGTAGATTCTTACAAGAAAATAGGGCTTCAGATACAATTAAAAATGTTTTAATAAATGAAACATTAGCAAGAGCTTTCAATATTTATGAAGATCCTATTGGAAAAAAGATAAAAGCAGGTTATGGTGGCTCTGAAACCAAAGATGGTAAGTTTGAAGTCGTAGGAATGATTAAAGATTATCATATTTGGGGTCTAGATTCTAAAATTCCTCCAACAATGCTAATGCATTGGAATACTTTTAATTGGATGAAACGGAATTTTTGGATGATGCAGTTTAAAATTAAACCTAATAATGCTCAAGAAACTTTAAAGCATATAGAAAACTATTGGAAAGAAAATGTAGAACAAGGTTATCCTTTTAATGCACAATTTTTAAACAAACGTTTTGCAAGAACTTTTGTAAAATATCAAAAGCAAAAAACATTGTTCTTAATTTTAACAACAGTAGTCATAATTATTTCTTTACTAGGTTTATTTGCTCTAGCAACACTTACCATTCAACAAAGATTAAAAGAAGTTGCAATTCGTAAAACTTTAGGAGCTTCAGTAAAAGAAATTATGTTTCAGTTAATTAAAAGTTTCCTAAAAATAACGCTAATTGCTTCAGTAATATTAATGCCAATAGCTTATTATTTTATGGAAAACTGGCTAGAAGATTTTGTTTACAGAATAGATATGCCAATACTACCATTTATAATTACGCCAATATTACTTATAATTTTAGTTTTTGTAGTTGTAGGCTTAAAAGCATTTAATGCTACAAAAATAGATCTGATTAAATATTTAAAATTTGAGTAATTATTTGGGCGTTTTAACGGGCTTTTCGCACTCGCTTTTTTACAGAAAAAGTAAAAAGAGCTCAAACAAAGCTTCAATCCCTAACGCAAACAAAACCAGCTTTTAGAAGAGTCTAAAAGCTGGTTTTTTATATAAAATAAGTAGTTTATTTTTTTATTATTCCTCCAATTTTTCTAGGTTTTCTTTCTCTAAATGTACCTGCAAAAAGAAGTCCACCAATTATACCCATCAAAATAAAAGCAACTTGTTCAAATAAATTTGCAGAACCTGTAGTTGTAGATGGATTAAAAAAGGAGTTACTTAAACCCATAAAAGATTTACTTCCTGGTACCAACATTACAACACCTTGAATTAAAAATACTGTTTTTGGCGTTTTAGAAATCAAACCAAATAAACGACTCACTCCAACTACAGTCAAGGTTCCAATAAAAGTACTTACAAGTACTCCATATCCAGAGAATAAAACAGTTGTAAAAAAAGCGATAACACCTGTTATAGCACCATAAATCATATCCTTTTTTCGTACTTGAAATATTGGTAAAAGAGCAATTGAAAATATTGGAACAGCACAAAAGATAGTCCATTTTGGCATAGAAGAAACATGATATGTTAAATCGATATCAACCAAAGATGTCATCAACCCTAAACCAAGTAATACTCCAAAAAACTGCTTAAACAATAAGAGAATAGCATCGAAAAGTTTTGCGCCTCCAGAAACCAGACTTTTAGAAGTTATTTCCTCAAGAGCAGTTGTAATTGCTAATCCTGGAATAAAAACAATGATAGAAGCTAATATGGTTAAACCCAAATTAAAGGTCGGGAAAATTAAGGTTAAAGAACAACAAATAACGGTTACAACTAAAGCACTTAAAGATTCGAATACGTTTTCTATATAATTAGATTTAGATGATAAAAACACCAATAAATATATAAGAGCGCCTAATAATAAAGAGAACCCAAAAGAAAGCCAATTAGTACCAATCATTATACTAAAAGAACCTGCAGAAAAAGCATAAGCTAAAGTTAAATATAAGTGATTTATATTTTTAGTTTCTGCATGAATTATATTTAATTCTTTATTAATAGCGCTATTATCAATTTTAGAATCAATAACCTTATTTGTTAGTTCTGCAATTCTAGAGAAAGCACCTAAATTTAAAGATCCAGGAGGAATTGATTCTATATAATTATATGAGTTTTCATCTTCATAAAACACATAATTAATCCAAGTTGGTAAGTCCATAAAACTACCAGTAATACCTTGCGTTTTAGCAACCTCTGTTAGATAAGATTGAATTTTATAGGAAGGAATACCATAAATATGGAGTGCTTTTCCTAATTCAACTATAAATCTATATTTTTCTGGAATTTTCATTTTTAATAATTAAATACTGCTGTTTTATCTATTTATTAAAGCCAAAAAAAAGGCTTTACAAAAGCCCTTTTTTATATAAATTTTAGGGCGAAATATTATTTCGTTAACCAATTTTTTGCATTTACAAAAGCTTCTAACCAAGGTGTTACTTCATCTTTTCTTCCTTCAGGGTAATTTGCCCAGTTCCATTGGAAAGTAGAACGCTCAATATGAGGCATTGTTACTAAGTGTCTACCTGTTTTATCACACATCATTGCTGTGTTAAAATCTGATCCATTTGGATTGTTTGGATAGCCTTCATAACCGTATTTTGCTACGATATTATAGTTTTCTTCAGCTTCTGGTAAGTTAAATTTTCCTTCTCCATGAGAAATCCAAACACCTAATTCTGTACCTGCTAAAGAAGATAACATTACTGAATTATTTTCTTGCACTTTTACAGAAGTAAAAGAACTTTCGTGTTTTTGAGAATCATTATGACCTAATTTTCCGTGTACTTTATGCTCAGGATTAATTAAATCTAATTCCATCCATAATTGCGCTCCATTACAAATACCAACAGATAAAGTATCTTCTCTTTTAAAGAAGTTCTTTAAAGCTTTCTTCGCTTTTGAATTGTATAAAAATGCTCCAGCCCAACCTTTTGCAGAACCTAAAACATCTGAATTAGAGAAACCACCTACAGCTCCAATAAACTGAATATCTTCTAAAGTTTCACGACCAGAAATTAAATCTGTCATGTGTACGTCTTTTACATCAAAACCAGCTAAATACATTGCATTTGCCATTTCACGTTCCGAGTTAGATCCTTTTTCACGAATAATAGCAGCTTTTGGACGAGATTTCTCGACTGCGCTCGAAATGACAGGTAATTTTCCAGTAAAATTCTCTGGGAATTTATACTTTAATGGCTGATTTTTAAAATTATCAAAACGATCTTGAGCTAAATTATTAGCGGTTTGTTTTTGATCTAATAAGAAAGATGTTTTGTACCAAACATCTCTTAATTCAGCAACATCAAACGTAAAATTATCTTCGTTGTTTTTGATGTTTACAGTTCCTGAATTATTTGCAGTACCAATATTGAAAAATTCAATGTTATTTTCTGATAAAATAGTTTCTACAGAAGCATCTGCTTGAAAAACAATTCCTGAATTTTCTGCAAATAAAACTTTGATAGAATCTTCTTCATTTAAAGAAGAGATATTTAAATCTGCTCCTAAATTAATAGTTGCAAAACACATTTCTAACAACGTTGTAATCAATCCACCAGAAGCAACATCATGCCCTGCAGTAATTTTATCTCCTTTAATTAACTCTTGAATTGTATTAAAAGTATTTTTTACAAAAGCAGAATTTTTTACATCAGGAGCTTGATTTCCAATTGTATTTAAAACTTGGTGAAAAGAACTTCCTCCTAATTTAAATTCATCTTGAGAAATATTAATATAATATATATTCCCTCCATCAACTTTTAAAAGAGGTTCCACAACTTTGCTTATTTCATTACAGTTTCCTGCAGCAGAAATAATAACGGTTCCTGGAGCAATTACTTCATCATCAGCATATTTTTGTTTCATTGATAAAGAATCTTTACCAGTAGGAACATTGATTCCTAAATCTATAGAAAATTCTGAAACCGCTTTTACAGCTTTGTATAAACGAGCATCTTCACCTTCATTTTTACAAGGCCACATCCAGTTTGCTGATAAAGAAATTGAATCTAAATTATCTTTTAAAGGAGCCCAAATAATATTGGTTAAAGATTCTGTAATTGCATTTCTACTTCCTGCAGCAGGATCAATTAATCCAGAAATAGGAGAGTGCCCAATTGAAGTTGCAACTCCTTCTTTTCCTTTATAATCTAATGCCATTACACCAACGTTATTCAACGGGATTTGTAACGGACCAACACATTGCTGTTTGGCAACTTTACCACCAACACATCTGTCTACTTTATTTGTTAACCAATCTTTACAAGCAACAGCTTCTAACTGTAAAACTTGCGTTAAATAGTTTTTAAAATTCTTAACTTTATATCTAGAATTCTTGTAATTTCTTTTTACAGTTTTATCTGTTAAAACAGTTTTAGGAGAAGAACCAAACATGTCTTCTAAAGCTAAATCCATTGGTTTTTTACCTGTTGATTTAGATTCGAAAGTAAAACGATCATTACCTGTAACTTCACCAACATCATAAATAGGAGAACGTTCTCTATCTGCAATTTTATGCAAAGTTTCTAAATGTTCGTCTGCAATAACTAATCCCATTCTTTCTTGAGATTCGTTACCAATTATTTCTTTTGCTGATAAAGTAGGATCTCCAACAGGTAAAGCATCTAAATCGATTTTACCACCAGTATCTTCTACTAATTCAGATAAACAATTTAAATGTCCACCTGCACCATGATCGTGAATAGAAACAATAAAGTTTTCTTCACTTTCTACCATTCCACGTATTGCATTTGCAGCACGTTTTTGCATTTCTGGATTAGAACGTTGAACAGCATTTAATTCTATTCCTGAATCTAAAGCGCCTGTATCTGCAGAAGAAACTGCAGCTCCACCCATTCCAATTCTGTAGTTTTCACCACCAAGAATTACAATTTTATCACCTTCTTTAGGAGTATCTTTTAAAGCTTGTTCTGCTTTTCCATAACCAATTCCACCAGCTTGCATAATCACTTTATCATAACCTAACTTTCTAGCTTTAGATTCACTTGAAGAAGAATTTTCTTCATGCTCAAAAGTTAATACAGAACCTGTAATTAATGGTTGTCCGAATTTGTTTCCAAAATCTGAAGCTCCATTAGATGCTTTAATTAAAATATCCATTGGAGTTTGGTATAACCAATCTCTTGCTTCAAATTTATTTTCCCAATATCTTGTGTTTTTTACTGAATCGATAGAAGCCTCTAAACGAGAATAAGAAGTCATATAAACTGCAGTTCCTGCTAAAGGTAAAGAACCTTTTCCTCCTGCAAGTCTATCTCTAATTTCACCTCCAGAACCAGTTGCAGCACCATTAAAAGGCTCAACTGTTGTTGGGAAATTATGAGTTTCTGCTTTTAAAGAAATTACAGAATTAAAATCTTCTGTTTGATAAAAATCTGGTCTGTCTGCGGTCTTCGGAGCAAATTGTTCCACTTTAGGACCTTTTACAAAAGCAACGTTGTCTTTATATGCTGAAACAATATCGTTAGGAAATTGCTTCGACGTTTCTTTTATCAATTTAAATAATGATGTTGGCATTTCTTCCCCATCAATAACAAAAGTTCCATTAAATATTTTATGTCTACAGTGTTCAGAATTTACTTGACTAAAACCAAATACTTCAGAATCTGTTAATTTTCTTCCAATTTTTGTAGCAACACTTTCTAAGTAAGCAACTTCTTCATCACTTAAAGATAAACCTTCTTGATTGTTATATGCTGCAATGTCTTCAATATCTAAAATTGATTCTGGCTGAATATGAATTTCAAATGACTCTTGATGTAAACCATTAAATTTTTCAGAAATCATTGGGTCAAAATCAGTAAAATCTTTAGTAGAAGTAACAAATTCTTCAATTCTGATTATATCTTTAATACCCATATTCTGAGTAATTTCAACTGCATTTGTACTCCAAGGAGTAATCATTGCTGCTCTTGGCCCAACAAAAAAAGCATCAATTGATGTTTCTTTTATTTTAGGTTGATTGCCAAATAACCAAGTAAGCTTAGAAATTGTTGTTTTAGCTAAATCTTTTGTTGTTTGAACAGCGAATACTTTACTGTTTTTATTTCCAAAGAAATGAATCATTATAGTGTTGTGTTTGCGTGTTGTTGTAAAAATGCAAATTTACTTTTTTTCAATTTAATAGATAAGATTAATTTAATCGAAATTTAATAGTTATTCACTTAATTATAAACTAAAAAAGACGGCTACTTAATGTAGCCGTCTTTTTTTATCTTTAAAAAAAAGTATTTATTTTTTTATCAATTTCTTAGTAATAATTTCATTTTCAGAATTTATTTTTACTAAATAAACTCCTTTAGATAAACTAGAAATATCAATACTATTATTGTTAGTATTTACTTTTTCTGTTTTAATTAATTTACCTAAAACATTGTAGATATTTATATTTACATTCTTAATAAGGTTAAAATATAATTTATTTCCATTTATTGGGTTTGGATACATTTTAAATGAATTTAAAATGGTATTTTCTACACTTGCTGTGCTTACATTGTGTTTACCTAAATCAGAACAATCATCAGTGCCAGAACCTTGTACCCATTCATCTGCATTATAAACAGTATTTGGAGAAACTATAGTTGACTTTCTTTTTAAAGTAACATTTTCTCCAAAAGTATTTGAATTATTTTCTGTACCAATAATATCTATTAAAACATCATTTTTAAACAAACCTAAAACATCATTACCATTGAAATATGTAACATTACTATCAATATCGACTTCTGATGTACAAATAGTAATTTGAGAATTTCCAATGACAAAAACATCTCCATCTGCAATAGTTTCATTAGTAAAAGTTAAAGTTTGTGTTCCAAAGTCACTTCCGTTTGAGCCAAGTTTAATACTATAGTTTGCTAAAGAAACTGTTTGACCAGTAAAGTTTGCAATTTCAAGGGCTTTATTGTTACTAGATCCTTCAAGATATTCTGTGAAAAATAATTCATTAGAAGCTGCTGAACCATCTGTAGTTATTGCATTTACAGTAGGTGATTGGGCAGATTTATTATCTGCTTCATCTTTTGCTAAAACTGTAACACTGTAAGTTGTAGATATTGTTAAACCAGAAATAGTATAAGTTGTATCTGTAGTTGAGCCATTAATTGCACCATCAACAAAAATATCATAACCAACAACAGCTGCATTATCTGTAGAAGCTGTCCAATTAGCTTTAAAACTAGTACCCGTTTGATTTGTTATTACAACATTTGTGGGTACAGTTGGAGCTTCATTATCAATTGCTGTAGTTCCGTTTACAGCAGTAGTTTGATCAGATTTATTATTTGCAATATCTTTTGCTAAAACAGTAACAGCATATGTTGTGTTTGCGTTTAAACCTGAAATTGTATAATTTGTATCTGGTGTATTTCCATTTAAAGTACCATCAACATAAATTTCATATTTAGTTACAGCTACATTATCTGTAGAAGCAGACCAAGTAACATCTATTGATGAAGGTGTGCTATTACTTAAAACAACGTTTGTTGGTACAGTTGGTGCTTCTTTATCTGTAGAAACATACATTCCCCAAGAATCAATTGCAGGAGTTCCTCCCCAAATTCTTGTTGCTAAATATGCATTATCTATAAAAGGGTTTCTATTTCCTTGCGCATATGCATTACTTGTATTTTCATGGTATGTATTTCTTTGTCTTTCAAAATCAGAAACAGGGTCTTCTGCATTCCATTCTAAGAATAAATCTATCATATCATCTGGAGTAGCTGTAGAGTTACCGATACCAACTCCGGTTGGTTTACATTGATCACCATAATGAATATACATGTACATCATAATTCTAGCAACATCACCTTTCCATTCATCACCAGGGTACCAACCACCAGAAACACTACCAGCATTTCCGGATCCATTAACAAACTTAAGGCTACCACGATCACTATTAAAGCCAACATCTGAAGGACGTAAATGATGACCGTCTGCACCAGGACCAGAAGTACCAAGATTTGGTGTTCCTAAAGATTTAGCATAAACGTGCTCTCTATTCCAGTCAGTAGATCCACCTCCATTTTGATTTATACCTCTTGTTCTAGAAGTTTTACCAGAATCAGAATACCCATAAATCAATAAAACTTCAGAACTGTTTTCTGGATTAACATCAGTTGCTTGCAATGCTGGCCAACCATAAGATAAAATTTTGGTATGAGCAGCTATTGTTTTTGTTGCTAAATTTTCTTTTAAAGCTAAACCTTCTGCAGTTAAATCTACATCGTCATAATAAGGTTCTTGGGCAGAAGCTATAAATGTTAATAATAAAGAGGATAAAAGTACTATTTTTTTCATTTTTTTTTAAATTTAAAAACGACTCACAGTGGAGTCGTTTTTGTTAAATTATAATTTAATTAATTTTTAATTAGTTTTTTAGTAATAAACTGTTTACCAGAATTAATTTGCAATAGATAAATTCCTTTTGTGAAATCTGAAATATCAATGCTGTTTTTGCTTTTAGTAACTTCTGAAGTTTGAACCAACTTCCCTAATACATTGTAAATTTTAATAGTTGCATCTTCTGTTACACTAAAATATATTCTATTTCCATTTGTTGGGTTTGGAAACATTTTAAAAGATTCAAAAATAATATTTTGTGTACTTAAAGTAGAAGTATGACTACCAATACCGTCAAAAGTATTTTCTGGAAAAGCAGTCCATTCACCTTGTAAATCAAAAGTTGTGTTTGGTGCGCTGATATCTCCATTTCTTCTTAGCGTTACGTTTTCTGCAAAATTAGCACTACTTCCGAAAACTCCAATAATATCAATTAATACATCATCTTTAAATAAAGCTACAGCATCATCTCCATTAAAGTTAACAGGTTGCCCGTAAGCTGTATCTTGAATGTTTGGTTGTACTAAATCGACTTGACCAGTTGGGTTAGCTGCTGAGTTTGGTTGTAATTCAGGAGCAGAATTATCTCCGTTTCCAACAACAAAAACATCTCCAGGAACAATACTTTGTACAGTTCCGCTATTTAATGCTAATGGAGTTGTCCATACAGAAGCGCCATTTCTTTCTAATTTTAAAACATAACCAGATAGATTTACTGTTCTACCTGTTAAGTTAACAATTTCTATTGCTTTATTTGTTCCTCCATCTCCTTCTACATATTCTGTAATAAATAATTCTGAAGCAGCCCCTCCAGATGCTCCATCTGTTGTAGTTGCATTTACAGCAGTACTTTGTGCTGATTTATTATCATCTGCATCTTTTGCTAAAACAGTTATGCTGTAGGTAGTGGTAGTAGATAAACCAATAATAGCATAAGTTGTTGCAGTAGTACTAGCTTTAAAAGTAGCATCAACAAAAATATCATAACCTACTACTTCATTATTATCTGAAGATGCAGACCAGTGTACATTAAAAGAACTATCTGTTATATCTGTAATTGTAACGTTTGTTGGTACTGATGGCGGCGTAGTATCTGCTAAGGTTTTTCCTGTAACTATATTACTTGCTTCAGATTTATTAATTAAATCTTTTGCAATTACCTTAAAATTATAAGTAGTATTTGTTTCTAAACCTGTAATAGAAGCAGATGTTGCAGTTGTTGTTTGTTTTGTTAAAACATCATTAACATAAACTTGATATTGTGTTACACCAATATTATCAGTAGCTTCATCCCAAGATACATCTATAGATGTTAATGTAATATTACTTAGGGTAACATTTGTAGGAGTAGAAGGAGCTTCTGTGTCGCTACTTGTATAAATTCCCCAAGTATCTTCTGCATTATCTCCTCCCCAAATTCTAGTTGCTAAAAAAGGATTGTCAATAAATGGATTTCTATTTCCTTGTGCATACGTATTTGATGTGTTTTCATGGTATATATTTCTTACTTTCTCAAAATCAGAAACAGGATCTTCTCTGTTCCATTTTAAGAATAAGTCAATCATCTCATCAGGAGTAAATTGTTTGTCTCCAACACCAACATTTGTAGGTAAACATTGGTCTCCATAACGAAGATACATATACATAATAATTCTAGAGACATCTCCTTTCCATTCATCTCCAGGATACCAACCTCTTGTGTTTGCACCATCTGGTCCGTTATAAGTTATTGAAGAACGTCCAGAGTTTCCATTACCAAATGCAAATTTATAGTTATTTCTTTCTGAATTTCTATTTTTATCTGCAGGCCTTAAATTATGTGCATCTGTTCCTGCACCCGGATTATTTGTAACTAAACTAGGGTTTGCTAAAGATTTAGAAAAAACATGTTCTCTATTCCATAACATACTACTTGATGAACTACCATCTTGAAATGTATTATCACGAGTTCTGTCGTTTGTATCATCTTGATCAGTACCATTTTCCCATCCATAAATTAAGACTACTTTAGAGGTATCTGTATCTTTATCTGTAACTTTAGAAGCTTCCCAAACACCAGGAGTATAACTTAGTGGATTACTGTGTGTACCTATGATTTTGGCAGCTAATGCATCTTTTAAATCAATTCCAGTCAACTGCAAGTTAACATCATTATAATATTGCTCTTGAGAAAAAGAGATTGAAAACGAAGAAATAAAAATTATGAAAAGTAGTTTTTTTATCATGTTATTGAATTAAAATTAAATAAAAATTACTTTTCTTTTTCTAGCAATGAAAAATTTTTAATGTAAAAGTATGAATTTTATTTTTTCTCTAAAAGTGCCATATAAAATCCGTCAAAACCAGAAATATGGGCTAGTACTTTTTTATCTGAAACAAAGGTAAAATATTTTCCTGCTTCAGATGTTAAGAAACTATTAACTTGTTCTTGATTTTCTGATGGTAAAATAGAGCAAGTTGCATACACTAATTTACCTCCTGGTTTTACCATTTTAGAATATTGTTGTAAAACATCTTGTTGTACTTTTTTAATATTATCTATAAATTCTGGCTGTAATTTCCATTTAGAATCTGGGTTTCTACGTATAACACCTAATCCAGAACAAGGAGCATCAATTAAAACTCTATCTGCTTTACCGTGTAATTTTTTAATTGGTTTTGTAGAATCAATTACACGCATATCTATGTTGTGAGCTTTGTTTCTTTTAGCTCTAACTTTTAATTTACGCAATTTACTTTCGTAAATATCCATAGCAATAATTTGCCCTTTATTTTGCATTAAAGCTGCAAGATGTAATGTTTTACCTCCAGCACCTGCACAAGTATCTACTACTTTCATGCCTGGTTTTACATCACAATAAGCAGCAACTAGTTGAGAAGATGCGTCTTGTACTTCGAAATAACCATTATGGAAAGCTTCTGTTCTAAAAACATTTGCTCTTTCAGGTAATACTAAAGCATCTGGATGATGAGGTACAATTTCTGTAATAACATTTTCTGCTCTTAATTTCTTTTGAAGAATTTCTCTAGAAATATTAAGTGTATTTGTTCTTAAAATAACTTTTGCTTGTTCATTTAAAGCAGCAATTTCTTTGGTCCAAACTTCTTCACCTAATTCAGATGCACAAATTTTATCCATCCAATCTGGTATAGATTCTCTAAATTTTCTAGTTTTAGACAATTCTGCAAAACGACCTTTAATTCTTCTTTCTGGTACGTCTCCTATTTGGTTCCAATCTGGTAAAGCAATTCCTCTTAAGATACACCATACAGAGAATAATCTCCAGATATTATCTCTATCAAAAGGAGCTTTTACTTCTGCAATTTCTGCGTATAATCGGTTCCAGCGTACAATGTCGTATATGGTTTCTGCAACAAATTTACGATCTCTTGCACCCCAACGTTTATCTCGTTTTAATGCTTTTTCTACTGCTTTATCTGCGTAAACACCTTCATTAAAAATATCTCTAATGCTGTCTATAACTGCAAAAGTTAAGTTTCTGTGTAATCTCATTTTTTTCTTTGGAATGGGGCACAAATGTACGAAATCTGCTTTATGTATACTGAATTTTGGTTTATTTTTAAAAGATATTCAATATTCATTGATTAAGGTACTTATCTATTATTAATTCCCTTAGAAGGTTAAAAGGAAATTATTCTATTTACTTTGAGTTGTAGGTTTTATTATAGATAAAAACTCCATCAATTTAAATTGATAGAGTTTTTAATTATTCTATAGTATTATTTTATTTTTTTGTCTTCTAATAATTGTTAATAATGCTAATAATATTGCAACAATTAAGAGTATCGGTATTCCATTATCAATAGGAAGTCCTGGTGGAGGAGGAGGAGGAACTGGTGGTGGAACTATTTGTATTAATGCCATTGTAAAATCTATTTTTTAAGTTAAAAAATAGAAAAGGATTTCTTAAAAGCGGGGGCATTTGAAAATTATGATAAGAGTAAAATGTTCTTAATAAAATCTCTTATTAACCTTTTTCTATATAATTTTGTTTGTTATTATAAAAGTGTATTTATAAAATTTACAAATACACTTTTATTTATTATTCTATTACTATCTTTTTAGAACTTTCTCCCTTGTCTGTTTTTAATTTAACAATATAAATACCTGTAGGTAATTGCTGTTTTATTTTAAGCTCTAACTTATCTTGTTGTTCTTCAATTTTCCAAGAATTTACTTCTCTTCCTAATATAGAATATAACGCTACTTCATCAATAAGTATATCCTCTTTTTTAGAAATCACTAATTGTTTATTTTTATTATCAGCATAAACATTGGTAAACCCGTTTAGAATATCACTATTTTCTGTAGATAAAGTTGAACTTGGTTTAAAAGCTAATACAAAACGATCTGTATATACACCTGCATCTAGAGTTAATTGTACTTTGTTATTAATCAATTCATAAGAAGTTTCAGTTAATTTATCTGTAATATAGACATCTCTATTTACATTTTTCATTTCATCTATAGTAATTGTTATTTCTCCAGAATATCCCATAGAAATTTCAAGTGGTACTTCTAAATCATCAGACATTGCAGGAACTCCAGAGATAATAAATTTTCTATCATCAGTAGGAAATTTCCAATAAAAGTCAGTACTACCAACATCATATATTTCAGAATCATATCCATTATCGTAATCAAAAGAAGTATATTGACTAAAACCAACAGCAATTTGTCTATGATATATATTACTATCTATAGTGCTATTATATTCCATACCAAGTTTAATTACTGGAATATTTGCAATACTATTTGCATCAGATTTAGTTGCTGAAGATTTTAAGAAAACAGATTCAGTTCCTTCAGTTTTATATTCTCTTTGACTATTATTAAATTCAATGGTTCCTCCATCAGTATCATCACCTTGTACAAAGAATCCTTGACCAATGGCAATATAAGCTTTTGGTTCTGTATACTCATAATCAAAATCATCTCCACCTAAACTTGGTGCACATGCTATTTGACCATCTTCATCATATAAATTAATATAATCGATATATAATGGATTAGTTAAGACTACTTCGTTATTTGAAACTAAAGTATTTGATGTCGTTAGATTACTTTCATCAATAATTATTGAAATATTATCTAAAGCTTCAAAACAATGGTCAATATCATGAATAATAAATGAGCCTTCTGTTTGTGGTAAAGTTATTGGGTAATCTCCTTCAAATTCTCCTTCTACTTTCAAAATAATATCGATATCAGTATTTGACATATATCTTATTTTTAATGTATCTGCACCTCTTGCAATATCTTCAAACTTTATTAAACTACCAATAGTATCTAATTTTACTACATTAATATTAGTAGTAACATCATTATCTGGTAATTCCTCAGATACTGCAGTGATTATATCTGCAGCTTCTGCTTCTAGTTTAAGATCTACACCACTCTCATTAGTTGCAGCTTCTTTAGCAGTAACTCCACCTAAAAGGTTAACAGTAGCATAACCACCAATATATCCTGCAAAATTATGTCCTGCACTTCCTTCATTGACTGTTATTTCACCGGCATGTTCCCAGAAATATAATGTACCAGAAATAGTATTAATATTATCTTCTATAAATTCTTTTACACTTAAGGCAGAACTATATGGGTTTGCTATTAAATATGATTCGTCTTTAGCTACAGATGTAGTTAATAATCCATCTTTAGGAATACCTAAGAAAGTGTAATTTTGAGTTCTTCCAGGACCTTTAAAAATAAATCCATCTGTATTAGGAATTTCACCTCCATTGTATTTATGTGCCCAATTAGACCTACCACCGTCAAAAGCAGCATAAGTATATATCCAGTAATCTGCTAAAGAAATAGGAGAAGCATCGAAATTACCATCATAACCACCAATCCAATTAATATCTTTTGCAATATCTGTATTTATAATACCTGTAAAATTTGTAGGATTTGTTCCATCTTTTAATATATTACCTAAAGTATATGTTGAAGAACCAGAACTACTTTTTACAGGAGATCCCATGTAATTGTATCTATATTTACTAGGAACTGTTGAATTTTGGTCTACTAATAATTGCCCAGTACCTGTTACTAAAGATGCTGTTGTATGTGTTTGGATTAATTGGGATTTACTTTCTCCAGAAGAATCAATTAAACGAATATCTCCATTTAAAACAACATCATATGTAACTACTAATAAATTATCTGTTATTCCTAATTTACGAGAATTATTAACAGTTAATTTTCTTGCACTTAATCTATCTGTTGAATGATTATAATCTTCATCAATAATCACAAAACGAGATCTATCTGGATATCCATTATTCCAAGCATTACCTGTTCTTGTTGTTACATCAATTCTATGCAATCCTAATAATGTATTTGCATCTGTATTTGAACTTTGAATCTCTGAAATTAAAGGATCATGAGGATGTCTTTCTGCACCGCCTGCACCTAATAATCTGTAAGGATCTAAAGCATCATCTATAAACACCACCCATTCACTTTCTGTGTAAGTTGTATTTGGAACCAAAGTTTCATCTATTCTTACATACGAAGTTTTATCTGCAAATTCTGAAACAACATCATATCTGTTTGCCCAAGAAGTAACGTTAGTAGTTGTAGACAAAGTAATGATGTCATCTGCACCATCAAAATCTGTTAAATCATCATTGGTTACACTAACAGCTCCACTATTGATATTTGTTACAACATTTGCTGAATTACCAAATATTACAGACTGACCAGGAGAAAGTTCTGAAGTAACTGTAAAAGTTACATCTGGAGTTACGCCGGTTTGGTCTCCGGTTTTATTTTTATACAATTGTATTTTAATACTATAAGCAGGAATACTATCATCACCATGAATATTGGTGATTTCTATCCATTTTTCTGTACCAAATTGATATACTTGAGTAATCATTGGAATTCCTTGTAAGTTATTATCTACAGTTGTTAAGTACAATGTTGCCGTGTCACACGCTTGTGGTGTTCCATTATCACAAACTTGGTAAGTAACTATTTCTGTACCTACAAAGTCATTTGCAGGAGTATACTTATAGCTACCATCTGTATTTATAACCAATGTTCCTCCACTAGATAATGTATTAGAAGTACTACCATCTACTGTTAATATTCCAGCATCACTTGTTGCGCTAGAAACTACTGGAGTTCCTATTGCATCTGGATTCGTATCATTTTCTAATACACTTCCAGTTTGTGCTACATCTTGTAAACCTGTATTGGCATCATCATTAGCATACACATCATTGTCTGTTGCATTGGCAGGGTCCACAGTGATTGTTAAAGTAGCAGTATCTGTACCACTATTTCCATCACTAACTGTATACTCAATTGGTACTTCACCTGTAAAGCTACTGTTTGCAGTAAATACAACTTCACCATTTACCAAACTAGCTTGTCCTGCTAAAACACCATTTTCATCATAAACATCTTGAGATGTTGTTGTTAATAAAAATGTAGTACCTGTTGAGCTTAAACCTGTTGCTTCGCTTACTGTTAAAGTATCTCCGTCTAAATCTGAATCATTACTTAAGATAGTTGAAGTAACTGTTTCACCAGCTTCTACACTGTTCGTATCATCTTGAGCGATTGGAGGGTTATTACTACCATCAACTGTTAGAGTAGGTATAACAACAATTGTTAATTCAGCAGTTTCACAAGTCTGTGGTGTATCATCATCACAGGCTATATATGTAATTGTTTCTGTACCAGTAAATCCTGTAGTTGGTGTAAAAGTATATTCACCTGTTTCTGGATCTATAGTAATACTACCATTAGGTGTACTAATAGGTGTTCCTGCTGTAGGAGTAGTATCTGGAATACCATCACCATCTGTATCTATTTGAGAAACAGCAATATCACCACCATCAGGATCACTATCATTTGTTAAAACATTACCATCTACTGGCGTGTTTATTGGTGTTTGATTGATGTCGTTTTCTGTATCTATACTATTGCTATCTACAGTTGTTAAGTACAATGTTGCTGTGTCACATGCGTTAGGTGTTCCATTATCACAAACTTGGTAAGTAACTACTTCTGTACCTACAAAACCATTTGCAGGAGTATACGTATAGCTACCATCTGTATTTATAACCAATGTTCCTCCACTAGATAATGTATTAGATGTACTACCATCTACTGTTAATATTCCAGCATGACTTATTGCGCTAGAAACTACTGGAGTTCCTATTGCATCTGGATTCGTATCATTTGTTAATACACTTCCAGTTTGTGCTACATCTTGTAAACCTGTATTGGCATCATCATTAGCATACACATCATTGTCTGTTGCATTGGCAGGGTCTACAGTGATTGTTAAAGTAGCAGTATCTGTACCATTATTTCCATCACTAACTGTATACTCAATTGGTACTTCACCTGTAAAGCTACTGTCTGCAATAAATACCACTTCACCATTCTCCAATTTAGCTTTTCCTGCTAAAACACCATTTTCATCATAAACATCTTGAGATGTTGTTGTTAATAAAAATGTAGTACCTGTTGAGCTTAAACCTGTTGCTTCGCTTACTGTTAAAGTATCTCCGTCTAAATCTGAATCATTACTTAAAATAGTTGAAGTAACTGTTTCTCCAGCTTCTACACTGTTCGTATCATCTTGAGCGATTGGAGGGTTATTACTACCATCAACTGTTAGAGTAGGTATAACAATAATTGTTAATTCTGCAGTTTCACAAGTCTGTGGTGTATCATCATCACAGGCTATATATGTAATTGTTTCTGTACCAGTAAATCCTGTAGTTGGTGTAAAAGTATATTCACCTGTTTCTGGATCTATAGTAATACTACCATTAGGTGTACTAATTGGTGTTCCTGCTGTAGGAGTAGTATCTGGGATTCCATCACCATCAGTATCTATTTGAGAAACAGCAATATCACCACCATCAGGATCAATATCGTTTGTTAAAACATTACCATCTACTGGCGTGTTTAAAGGTGTTTGATTAATATCGTTTTCTGTTTCTATATTAGGAAGATCTCTGTAATCTAAATCACCAGCACCTGGGTTAAAGTCTCCATCCTCATCATTATATGCATCTTCTAAAGAAGTTTCATCCGTTACTTTATCATTTGTTCCTAAACCATCATTTACAGTAGAGCCAGTTGTAGAAGAATCATCATTATCATCAAAATTATCATCTAATCCATCATTATCTGCATCTGTTCCTGCTAAAGTGTTATCAGTATCTCCGTTTTCATTGATATCAGTAATACCATCATTATCTGAATCTGAATCTAAATAATCTGGGTTATCTGTACCATCTGTATTTTCTGGAGTAATACCAATAACAGTTCCCACTTCATAAGCGTCATCTACACCGTTATTGTTATCGTCTGTAATACCTGTACCAACACCACTTGGCGCTTCATAATCTAAAGAAGTTTGTCCTTCAATATTATCTGGAATACCATCATTATCTGCATCAATATCTAAGTGATTTAAATACCCATCTCCATCTGCATCTCCATTAGGGTATGAATTAGGTACACCATCATTATCAGTATCTTCTCCTGTAACAATTAACGCATTGGCTGTGTTTTCTGAAGTTCCATCTTGTCCAACATCACCATCTACTGTGTCGTTAAATCCATCTTCATCTGTATCTGTAAAACCGTCTGCTTTACCATCATTATCGGTATCTGCACCTCCAGTTTCAACTACATCTGTAATTCCATCATTGTCAGAATCTAAATCTTGTGTATCTGGCACTCCATCTCCATCTGTATCTAGATTTGCAATTGCTGTTCCTTCATTATCTGTATCGTAACGATCGTCTAAACCATCATTATCTGTATCATTTACTAATGTACCATCGGTGTTAATATCATCTATTAACCCATTTCCATCTATATCTTCTCCTCCAGCTTCAACTAAATCTGGAATACCATCATTATCAGAATCTAAATCAAAATGGTTTGGAATACCGTCACCGTCATTGTCATATACGTCAGGTATACCATCCCCATTTGTATCTGTATAGTCAGTTCCTGGATTACTACCAACAGTATTATCAGAAGTATCTAAGTAGTTAGGGATTCCATCCCCATCTTCATCTGCATCATGTAAATAAATTCCACTTTCTTCTATATCTAAAATTCCATCATTATCATCATCTAAATCAAAAAGGTCTGGAATTCCATCATTATCATTATCTTGTATATCTCTATAATCTACATCACCAGTTGTTAATACATCAGCATTTTCATCATCAAAATTATCTGTTTGTGTATTATCATATTCTCCATTAACATCTGTATATCCTAAATCTGTATCGCCTGTTTCTACAAGATCATTTAATCCGTTAACTCCAAAAGTTCCTGTAGAAGTTCCATTACCATCATTTGGTAAGTCACTACCAGATTCTTCAACATCAAATAAACCATCTCCATCTGAATCTAAATCTAGATAATCTGGAATTGTGTCTGCACCAATAACTGCATTAGCATCAGTATTTACAGCTGTAAGACCTAATGAATCTGCTCCATCTGCTGTACCATTTGGAGTTGCATCATAAGCATCATCTAAACCATCATTGTCTGTATCATTTCCTGAAGGCTCTATATAGTCTACAGTAGATTGTGCTTCTATACTATCTGGAATTCCGTCATTATCTGCATCTAAATCTAAATGATTAGGGATGCCGTCTAAATCTACATCAGTATTACCAAATACCTGAACTTCAGCTAAACTTAGAGTACCTGTACCTTCTAATCTAACCCTAACATATTGTCCTTCAACATCATTAATACTAAGATTAATATTATCAGTAAGACTTCCAGAATGATTATATGAGTAAACAACATTAAGATTTTCATCTAGAATTTCTACAATAAAATCGTCTAATCTTTGGTAACAACAAGAATCAGTTCTATTATATATTGTAATATTATTTATAGATTCTGTAGAAGATAAATCTAGTAACCAATAAGGGTCTGTTTCTGTACTTGTATGTGTTACAGATCCGTTACTCCAAGATCCGTTAGTATCACCATCAATAGCATTACTAGCTACACCTCCATAACCTGTAGAACTTTGTGTTGCAGTAGCTCCTGATTGCAATGCAAAATTTGTAGATTCTACTGTGTCAAGTATTCCATCATTATCATCATCAATATCAATACTATTTGGTACACCATCATTATCTGTATCTTTAATGTCTCTATAATCTAGATCTCCTCCAGAATTTAAATCATCATCTTCATCTCCTAAATTACTTGCATTTGGGGTGTTAATATCATCATTTACATCATAACCATCATTATTATCTGCTCCTTCAAAATTATCATCTAAACCATCATTATCAGTATCTGTTCCTGACAATGTATTATTAGCATTTCCGTTTTCATAAATATCAGGAATACCGTCATTATCTGAATCTGCATCTATATAATCTGCTGTATCTGTACCATCTGTATTTGTTGGAGTTATTCCAATGATAGCATTATTTTCATATGCATCATCTACACCATTATCATTTGTGTCTAAGAATGTAGTACTAGGAGGAGTGTAACCACTAGTAGTTTGTGCTTCTATATTATCTGGAATACCATCATTATCTGCATCGATGTCTAAAAAATTAGGAATACCATCATTATCTGTATCAGTTGGAGTAGTACCTGTACCTGAAGAGCTAGGAACTCCATTTGTAGTTGTTGTAGTACCTACAGTTCCATCTGCTTTACCATCATTATTAGTATCTGTACCTCCAGCTTCAATTACATCAGTTATACCATCATTATCCGAATCTAAATCTAAATGATTTGGAATTCCATCATTATCTGTATCTAAACTTTGACAAACTGAAAATTCTATATCTCCAAAAATAAATCTTGAAGTACTTGCAGGTGTTGATCCAGTTAAAGATGCCTCAACAATAGGGATTGCAGTAATAATTAGGTGCTTAATTTGTTGAGTACTATTAATTGTTAACCAATGGTCTTCATTTTCATCTACAGAATTAACTGTTACACTAGAGTAGTATACATCATCAGGGTTAATAGTAAGGCTAGATCCTGCAGTTATATTTAATGGGATTTCATTTCCTAAATCATCTTTTGCAGTTACTTTAATGGCATCAAAAAATGTGGTTCTTTTATCGATGTCTTTTACGTTGAAGTTTGTAAGTATTACAGCTTCTGAAAAGGTAAAGGTAAATGTTGCATTTTCTTCAGGATCATCAACAACTAAATCTTCCCAACCTACTCTGTATAATAGACCATCACCATTTTCATATACACCAGAATCTTGATTTCCATTACCTTCATCTGTTGTTTCTACAGCACCACTGTTGTATATACCGGTTAGTGTTACATCAACATTAGATCCACTAAGGTTTGTTTCTGTAAAATTAAAACCATAAGTATCTGTACTATTCCATTGAGTAGTTGCAGCTATTGTAGTATTACAAGCTCCTTCTTCAGTATCTAAAATACCATCATTATCATTGTCTAAATCGGCAGAATCTGGAATTCCATCTCCATCTGTATCTTTGCAAGATGCAGCTCCAGAGATTGTAACAGTTATATCACAATCTGGGTTGTCTACATCTGTTATTGTTACTATTTTATCTAGACCATCTGCTCCATCAGTAATAGTAAAAACGTTATCTGTTTTATAAGTACCGGTACTTATTGTTGTACCAGTTATATTATATGTTGTACTTGCACTATTACTACCTACTAAGTTTAATGTAAACTGTAAATCACCATTATTTACACAAGAACCTGTTATTACTCCAGGATCTTCGAAACAAGGTACACTACCATCTAAGTTTGCACAAATCTCTGTAGTAACTTTAGGATTGTAACAAGTTTCATCTGACTCACAATTAAAGGTAACTCTATCTTGTATATCAGCAGATGGAAAGGGAGAGGAAGAAAAAGCATATTTAATATTAAGATTAGGACCTAGAGGTCCTTTGAAACTAGATTGACTACCAATTTCTATATAACCCGTTTTGTCGTCTGTTGTTGGTGGACCTGTAAGGTTTCCTTCACCTTGAGCTGCTCCTCCTATATCAGTAAAGCCTTCTGTATAAAATTCACCTTGTACATTCATACTTCCAGGAGTTGTAAAAGTTCCATAGTTATAAAACTTGGCATTAGCACCACCCATTGATAATTCACCAGTAGTTATAATAAAATTACCAGTATTTGTAACAGTACCACTATTCATATTAAATGATTGACCAGAGGTAATAGTACTACAATTTACAAGAGTAGAGTATTGGCTAATTGCAAAATTACCACCAATTGTCATTATATTTTGGTTTCTGAAATTACTATATGTTGTAGATGTACCAGAAGAAGAAGCATTAAGTGCATTTGCAACTATCACTGTTCCTAGGTTATCAAACTCATTTATAGAATTACTAGAAAGGTTTAAGGTACCAACATCAATTAGACCTTCATTATAAATACTATTATTACTCCCTCTTATTTCTACGGCAGCGTTAGAATTTGATGATAGTATACCGTCTTCACCAATTTTTATAGTTACATTGGCATCCCAACCAGAGCTTTGAGCAATATTTAATTCACCATTTTCTATGTAAATTTCAACATCTTCACCTGTGGTTGATGATATACTAGAAATTGTTAAAGTATGCCCTAAGGAAATACAAATTATAGCACCGTCGTCAAAAGTAGCACCACTTCCATTAGAAATAGAAACATCTGCAGTTACACTAGTAATACCATTTTGAAAAACGTACCCATTAGTTTGGTTACTGTTTAACGTATAGTCAGACGTAGTACATTGGGCGTTAATATTATAAAGAGAGTTAATTAAAAATAAAATTAAGAATAATATTTTATTACTCTTAATTGAACAGAAATAAGTTTTAATTTTCATTTTTAATTGAGGTATTTTTTTTGATTTTAAATACATTTTTTTGTTAAAAAAAAACGGTTAGTTTTTTCAGTACTTATTAAATTCAAAATTAATATTTTGAATGTATGATAATAAGATTATACGTTGAAACGACATTTAATGTCGATAACTACTATGGTCTTTTCGGTAAAAAAATAATGGGGGAGGTTGCTTACTTTTTAATCTTGGTTTTCCTATTTTAAGGCACTAATTATTTCCTAAATTAAATTTAAGTTATACAATAATATATTTTGGAGGAATTAGCGCGCGAAGGTAGTGCTTTTGTATATATAATTGTCTCTTAAAATTTATAATTATTTATTTTTTTTCCTTGTAAGTTTCTTGATAAAATCGATTATTATACAATGTGATTAATTGTAGATGAATGTGAAAGTTTGTTTCTTTTAAAGGATATTTAAGATTATTAAATGATAGGTGTAATTTTTTTATTATTTTAAACAGATATTATTTTTAACTTTTGTAAAAATATTATGAATTTGCATCATCTTTTATATAAAATTACACACTATCATATATTAAAAGTCACAATTTTTTAAATAAAAATAAAGACACTCTTTTAAACTTGATTATTTAACATTTTTTGAAATAGTAACGTAAAACTAATTTCATTTTTTTAAGATTTATTTCTAATTACAAAAAGTAATCTATTAAATTAATATGTATTTTCGTTATTCATTATTTTTAAATTGAATTTAAGCTACCCAATAACATATATAAATGGAATAAGTGTACAACGAGCAACGCTTTTGTATACAGAATTAGGTATAAAAACATGTAATGATTTACTTCATTTTTTTCCCTTTAGATATATTGATAAAACTGCTTTTTATAGCATAAAAGATTTACAACCCAATTCATCAGAAGTACAAATTGTAGGTAAAATTACACGTGTAAAATCAGTATCTCAAAAAAGAGGAAGTAGGCTAGTAGCAACTTTTCAAGACGCTTCTGGGACTATGGAATTAGTTTGGTTTAAAAGCCAAAAATGGATTAAAGATGCTCTAAAAATTAATGAACCCTATGTGGTTTATGGTAAATTGAATCATTATAATGGGTTTTTTAGCATTCCGCATCCAGAAATGGAATTGGTTAAAGAATATAAAAAGAAGTTGCAAACTAAAATGCAACCTGTATATCCATCTACAGAAAAATTAACAAATTCTGGAGTTTCTAATAAATTGATGAGAACTTATGTTCAGAATTTATTACAACAGTTTTTTGAAGTAATTGAAGAAAGTCTGTCAAAAGAAATTATTGAAAATTATAAATTGATGGGGAAACGTGATGCTTTGTTAAATGCTCATTTTCCTAGAAGTCAAGAAAATTTGGCTAAAGCTCAATACAGATTAAAGTTTGAAGAGTTGTTTTTTATTCAATTACAATTGTTGCGTAAAAAACTCATCAACAAAACAAAAATTAAAGGTTATGTTTTTGAAAATGTTGCTGATAATTTTAATACATTTTATAAGAATCATTTGCCTTTCGATTTAACCAATGCTCAAAAAAGAGTGTTAAAAGAAATTCGGAAAGATGTTGCTTCTGGAGCACATATGAATCGTCTTTTACAAGGAGATGTTGGTTCTGGAAAAACAATTGTAGCTTTATTAACGATGCTTTTGGCTATTGATAATGGTTTTCAGGCAACAATTATGGCGCCAACAGAAATTTTAGCAACACAACATTATCATGCAATTTCTGAACTTATTGCCAACATGGATTTAAAAGTTGATTTATTAACAGGTTCTGTAAGAACAAAAAAGAGAAGAGAAATTCATCAAAATTTAGAAGATGGAACTTTACACATATTAATTGGTACGCATGCTTTGTTAGAAGATAAAGTACAGTTTAAAAACCTTGGAATTGCAATTATTGATGAACAGCACAGATTTGGAGTTGCACAAAGAGCAAAATTGTGGTCTAAAACAAAGAGCCCATCCCAACCTTCCCAAAGGGAAGGAGTTTCTGTGCGGAATCGTTATGAAACAGCTCGTCCATCAGTTTATAAATTGATGAAGGAATTACAGAAAGATAGAAAAAAACAAACTACACCAGCAGAACAAGTTCTTTGGGAGCAATTAAAAACTAAGAAATTAGATTTTAAATTTAGACGACAGCATGTAGTTGATGAAATTATTGTTGATTTTATCTGTATTTCTAAAAAACTAGTTATAGAAGTTGATGGAAAATATCATAATACAACACTACAACAAGAAGCAGATGATTTAAGAACTGAAATTTTAAAGGAATTAGGTTTCAAAGTTATAAGATTTACCAATGAAGAAGTAATTGGAAGTATTGAAACTGTAATCAGAAAGATTTCAGAAGAATTAGAAAAACGTAAGAGTGAGAATTCCCTCCCTTTGGGAGGGCAAGGGTGGGCACCTCCACACATTTTAGTAATGACAGCAACACCAATACCAAGAACTTTGGCAATGTCTGTTTATGGCGATTTAGATATTTCTGTAATTGACGAGTTACCTCCTGGTAGAAAAGAAGTAAAAACGGTTCATCGATTTGATAGTAATCGTTTGTCTGTTTTTAAATTTATGAGAGATGAAATTGAAAAAGGAAGACAAGTTTATATCGTGTATCCTTTAATTCAAGAATCTGAAGCGATGGATTATAAAGATTTAATGGATGGTTATGAAAGTATTTCTCGCGATTTTCCATCACCAAAATATCAAATAAGTATTGTTCATGGAAAAATGAAACCTGCAGATAAAGAACATGAAATGCAGAGTTTTGTAAAAGGTGAAACTCAAATTATGGTGGCTACTACTGTAATAGAAGTTGGTGTAAACGTGCCTAATGCAAGTGTAATGATTATTGAGAGTTCAGAGCGTTTTGGGCTTTCACAATTACATCAATTAAGAGGAAGAGTTGGTAGAGGTGCAGCACAAAGTTATTGTATTTTATTATCTAGTTACAAACTTTCTGAAGAAGGAAAAACACGTTTAAAAACCATGGTAGATACTACTGATGGTTTTAAGATTGCAGAAGTAGATTTAAAACTGCGAGGACCAGGTAATTTAATGGGAACACAACAAAGTGGTGTTTTAAATTTAAAAATTGCTGATGTTGTAAAAGATACTCAAATTTTAGTAGCTGCAAGAAACACAGCAATTGATTTGTTACAAGATGATTCTAACTTATCGAAACCAGAAAATAGAAATATCAAAACAGCATATTTAGAGTTGTCTAAAACTTCTAAAATTTGGAGTAGTATTAGTTAAGTGTTTAGTTTTTAATATATTTAAAATGAGTATTTTATAAGTTTTATTTTTGTTTTTTTATTCATATTTTATAATTCTCTTAATTGTGATTTTTTCTCAGCTAATTCTTAAGATATATCATGACATAAGTCATAAATATACTCATACTAAATCTCTTATTTTGTGTTAAAATAAGTTTGGAATTTTCGCCCTTATTTTTTACCTCAAACTTCAAGAAATATTTAAACAACTGAATCATGAAAAATTTTATTTTAGCTATTATTTCTCTCTTTTTTATTTTTACAAGTGCTTTAGCGCAAGATATTTCTCCTTATATAAAAGTAGGGGAGTCATCTATGAATATGCAGTCTGTATCTGAAAAAGTTATACAAGTTCTAAATGATAATAATTTTACGGTTTTAGGTAGTTATAATGTTTCAGATAAAAATTCATTAAAAGTTATTGCATTTACAAGAAATGATTTAAAAAGTACAGTTATTAAAGTAACTGATAGAGGAGCTTTAGCAGCAACAATGAAGATAGGATTAGTATTAAAAAACAATAAAATTATAATTTCTTATACCAATCCAGACTATTTTTTAAGAGCTTATTTAGCAAGTGATTATAGTAAATATAGTGGAGTTTTTGTGAAATTTGACTCTGATTTAAAGAAGGTTTTATCAGTTTTTGGTAATGAATTTAAACCATTTGGAGGTACTGTTAAAGCTAGTAAATTAGCAAAATATCATTACAAAATAATGATGCCTTATTTTACAGATCCTATTGAATTAAATGAATTTGCATCCTTTGAAGAAGGTTTTAAAATAATTTCTAATAATTTAAAGTCTAAAAAGGGTAATACAAAAGAAGTTTTTAGACTTGTTTATAAAAATGAAAAAGTAGCTGTATTTGGTGTAGGACTTCAAAATAAAGAAGATGGAGAAGCATATTTTTTACCAAAAATAGGAGAAGATCATGTTGCTGCAATGCCTTATGAAATAATTTTACAAGGAAAAGAAGCTACAATGTTGCACGGAAAATATAGAATTGCTTTGCACTGGCCAGAACTTTCTATGGGAACTTTTATGAAAATTATGAGTACCCCCGGAGATATAGAAGATGCTTTAGAAGGCTTATGTGAATAATAAAATTTCTTAAGTTTCTATTTTTGGTTTAGAATAACATTAGTTAGTTTTTTTAATATCTAAAAAAATTATTACTAGCGCTATAATTTATTTCTGAGCTGGTGTGTTTTAAGTAATCAATTACAGTTTCTGCATCTGTTTCTGGGTTAATATTTTTAGGAGTTGGAAAAAACAGATCATAGACAGCAGGTACATAGTCATTAACACCTACAGTTAAGGTGGTATTATCAGGAATTGTATTTCCATTTAAATCTTTTACAATAATTCTGTTGTTATTGTTTTCGAAAATTACACCAGCATAATAAAATCCAGCGCCAGATCCTATTAAAAAGTTTTTAATTTCTGCAACTGTCATTTCGTAAACAATCATTGGGTTATTGAATGGCAGTATTTGATAAATTTCTTTTTTAGTGATATCTCCATCATCTAAAATAGAACGAACTCCTCCGTTATTTTGAAATGCTACATCAACTTTCATTTGTAAACGTAAAGCATCTGCAGCAAAATTACCTACTTGATCTTTATTATGATTTACTTGAGCAGAACCAATTACTTCTTTAAAAAAAGGAGCATCATTATAATCATTTATACGTTTTTTTATGTCTGAATCTTCTTCAGTTACAGTATTCAAATTAATTAATTGATAATTAATATTGATTACTTTTTTATCTTCTATAGTTAGTTCAATTTTACCAATATAATCTAAATTGTTTCCAGCTTGAAAAACAGGGATTTTATTTACAACTGTATCTATTTTTCCATTTGAATGACCTCCAATTATAAGATCGAAATATGGGAATTGCGTTGCGAGTTGAAAATCGCCTAAAGAATATTGTTTAGAATGTCCGATGTGAGTTAGTGCAATGTATAAATCAGCATTTTCTTCAGCTTTTAAGTCTTTGTATTGGTTTACAACATCTTCAGGATTTTGAAAAGTTAAATTTTTCACACGCCAAGGATGCGTTGATGGAATTATATCATTTTCCTTTCCATCTGTTTCTACCAAACCTAAAAAACTAACTTTTATATCATCTATAGTGATGTTAGTAAAAGCTGATGGTTGAGGTATTACAGAAGCGCTAGTTTCTACATTTGCACAAACCCATTTAAAATTAGCTTGTTGCATTCTGTCTTTTAAATTTGTTTCTCCATAATCAAATTCATGATTACCAATAACTGAAATATCATATCCTACACGATTCATTAAATCAATAATTGGAAAACCTTTTTCTGGATAATTATCTACAATTGGATTGCCAGAAAAAATATCTCCAGCATTGGTTAATAAAACATTTGTTTTCTTTTTTTCTTCATCGACTAAGTATTTCACTTTTGCAAAATTGTCTATACTTCCATGAATATCATTTGTTATAAAAATGGTTAGATTTTTTTCTACAGGATCTATTATAATTGAATTAGTTTCTTTAGAACAAGCAGTTAAAAAGAACAAACAAAGTACAAGTATTTTAATAAATGATTTCATTTTTTATAAGTTTAAAAGTTTTTTAGCGGCATTAAAAGGAGTTGTTTTTCCGTTTTCTAAATTATTAATTTCTTCTGAAAGGGCTTTTTTAATTTTTGGATTTTGATAAAAATTATCTTTCAATTGTTGTTCAATAGTAGCAAGTAACCAGTATTTATTTTGCTCATTTCTTTTAATGTTGAAATAATTATTCTCTTTAGTTAAAGAAATATAATCATCAATCATATTGCTAATTTTTGAAATCCCTAAATTTTGTAAAGCACTTGCTGTTAATACTTTTGGTTGCCATTTACTTTCTTTTATTGGATATAAATGTAAGGCTCTATTAAATTCTACTTTAGCAATTTTCGCGTTTTTTTCATTGTCACCATCAGCTTTATTTATAACAATTGCATCAGCCATTTCTATAATTCCACGTTTAATTCCTTGTAACTCATCTCCAGCACCAGCTAATTTTAGTAACAAAAAGAAATCTACCATAGAATGCACTACAGTTTCAGATTGACCAACACCCACAGTTTCAATTAAAATAGTATCAAAACCAGCAGCTTCACACAAAATAATAGATTCTCTTGTTTTTTGAGCAACGCCACCTAATGAAGTTCCAGAAGGAGAAGGTCTTATAAAAGCATTTTTATCTGTAACTAGTTGTTCCATTCTAGTTTTATCACCTAAAATAGAACCTTTATTTACAGAACTACTTGGGTCTACAGCTAACACTGCAACTTTTTTGTTTTGAGATGTTAAGTGTTTACCATAAACCTCAATAAAAGTACTTTTTCCAACACCTGGTACACCTGTAACACCAATTCTTACTGAGTTATTTGCATAAGGTAAACAGCGTTCTAAAATTTCGTTTGCTTTTTGTAGATGTTTTGCATTTGTACTTTCTACCAAAGTAATTGCACGACTTAAAAAAGTTATATTTCCTTCTAGTATTTTAGTTACAAAAGTATCTACAGAGTTTTGTTTGGCTCTATTTAGTTTTATTTTTTCTGCAGAAGATTTACTAGTAGTTTCTGGTTGAGAAACTCCATCTTTTTCATGTAATGCAGATTGTTTTTTGTTCATTTTAAAAGTTAACTTTAAAGTAAAAATAAACTATTTATGAAGCAATAGGAAGAATTATAGGTCCAAAATATTGCATCCATAGATAAAAGCTTCCATAGAAACCTAAAACACCAAAAATTAAGGTTTGTAATCTTTCTTTCAAAGTAAATACCTTTAAAAAAATAAAAATACCTATTGATAAGTAAATAATTATAGTTGGTAGTAATCTTAAAACTCTTGATAAATTATAATCTTCTCCTTGAAGAACTAAAAAATAAGCATCATTTATAGATGAAAGAATGCTAAAACAACATATAATAATTAAAAACCAATCGAATAATTTAAAGGTTTTATCTTTTTTCCATCTTTTAAAAAGAAATATAAAAGCAAATAAAGAAGGCAAGAATTTAATAAAATAAACCCCGTGTTTTTGGAACCAATTCATATTGGGTTTTAATTGTAACATTTGAGTAACTTTTTCGCATCCTACAATTGTTCCTGTATAATTATATGTAAAAACTTCAGTAGTTACTCCGTTCCGAAATGTAATGTCAAAAAGTAATATTATTACATTTTGAAGTTGGGTTTTTAAAGGAAAGAACAATAAAAACAAGAAAAAAATATAAATATTTTCTTTTTGTTTTAAGATGCTTATAATTTTCCTTTTCATTAGTTTAACATTGCTTTTTGTAAATTTAAACATAAATGTGATGCCTTTTTTTAAAAGTTAAGGAATAAGCATCTAGAGATTAAGAAACTTATTCCGTTATTTTATCTTATGATGCTTTTGATTTTTCTAAATGATAAAATCTTAAATCGTGTTCTTTTTGTCGTTCTGAACTAAAGTTAGAAACACGCTTTAAATATCCGATTACTCGAGTTCCATAATCTATGTTTTCAGAATTACATTTACAACATTTTTGAAGCGTTTTCTTTTCAATATGTTCACATTCATTGCAGATGGTAATTTTCACATTAAAGCAAAAGTAATTACAACCAGCTAAAGCTGTAGCATTAATTAGTTTTAAAAAACCGTCTTTGTTAGGAGCTTCTTCTAAATTTAAATGAAGTGCAGATCCTCCATCTAAATATTTAATAATATCAGTACCATGTAGCATTATTTTATCCAAAGAATTTATAGAAGTGTTTTCTACAGGATAAAAATAAGAATTGTAACAATCTCTAGGTACAAATAAACCATCTTCTTTGTCCCATTTAGCATTTTTTACACCTAAATTTTCAGCAGGAACAAATTCTGTGTTAAACATATATCCATGTTTCTTTTTAGCTTCTTTATTAGCGTCATAAATTACTTTTAACTGTTTTGCTACAAAATCTTTATAAGTGTTTGTGTTTTCTGCTTTGATTCCTTGGCTTTCTGCCGCTTCTACCATTCCATTAATTCCGATAGTTAAAAATTGTTTATCAAGCGATATAAAACCAGCATCATATACAGGTAGCATTCCTGCATTTTTATATTCTTCAATTAATTTTCTGTATGCAATTTGATATTTTTGAATTTTATGTATTTCAGTTTTAAGGTCTTTTCCTTGCTGAATTAAGCGATTCATGTTTAACGTAATTACATTAATAGAACCTGTAGAAACACCTCCTGCACCAAGAGAATAACTAAACGTATTGTCGCTAATTTCGTTTCTTAATCTACAACAAGACGCCAAACTATCTGCACTTTCAGATTGATATATAAAGAACGAATTTCCTTCGCTTAATTCTGTCGCACACATATTTGCAAATTCTGTATCTACAGGTCTTCCTTCTTTTACTAACATTGCTGCGGTAACAACAGGGAAGGTTAAAACGGCTTTTTCTCTTTCTTTATTAAACCATTTCATAAAGAATTGTTGTAAGTTTTTAAGGCTTTCCCATTCAGGTTTTGTCATATCTGGGAATACAAATTCTCCAAACAAACTATCAAAATATTTTTCATCGTACAAAGAAATATTCCAAAATACAGATTGATAACCTCTTGCAGCAGCTGGTTGATTTATGGCATAAACAGCGTGTTGTAAGTGATTTGATACCGTTTTTGTATTCGTGTTTAGGTAATCATTGCCAAAATCTTTTCTTGCAAAATAATCGAAGTACAATAAAAATTCTACAGTTGCTAAAGCGCCCGCAAATTGAGAACTTACAGCAAAAACAAGATTTACAAACTCACCACAATAACTCTCTAAATGTTGTGGCGCTTTACTTTCTCCACCAAGTTTGGTTAATCCATCAAATAAAAAAGGATACATGCTTATAGAGGTGCAATATGGTTTTAAAGAGGTTTCATCATGCACATAAATTTCGTGGGCTTCTATTTGTCTTACATACTCGTTGGCTAATTCTTTATCGAATAATTGTTCAATTTTATTTTTTACCAACTGCCTATTTACCTGAACATTGATGTCTTTGTTTAACTCAGCTTCCATAGTTGCAATGTTTTTAGAGGAAACATTGGCATTAGCATCTATTTTAGAACCATCTGCAGCATTATTTGCATTGATGTAATTGCTGATAAAATTAATTTTTTGATTTACCTGTTTTTGTGTTAACCTAATCATAGCTTAATAGTTTTTTAAGAATAAATGATTTAATATATTATTTGTTTGTACTTCTATAAATTGTTGATTTGTTTTAGGGTTTTCTAAGCCTCCTTTTTCTGCAATCCATTTTCCTGTTTTAACCCAAGTTAAATGTTGCAAAAGGTTTTTACTAATCCTTTTTTCGCCAGAATAAAGACAGGTTTTGTAGCCTTCTTTTTGAGCGTATTTAAGATATTCAATTATTTTTTTTTGATGCCATTCACCTCCCATAAATAATATACAAGTTGCAAAACCTTTGTAATTATTTAAGATTTCTGTATATATTTTTTTAGATAATTCTAGACCGTTTTCTTCTTTCCAAAGAAAAGGCGAATGACATCCTTTACACCGAATTTGACAGCCACAAATACTAAAACAAATACTAATTTCACCAGGAACTTCTTGCAAAGCCACTTGAATATTATAATAATTCATTATTAACCCAATTTATATCCAACAAGACTTTGCTTGTTGAAGATTTATAAAGTGTCAAAAAAAGGTACGACAACCTAATAAGGCAGATACATCGTGCCAATAACTTTTATCCCGAAAGTTTGACGAGTTTAAAATTGGCAGGTCTTCTGACTTACTCTAGTTTTTACGTCTTCCCGTTTTTAAATTAAAAACAGTGACAAAGTATGTAAAAACCTTTAGTAGAGCTTACAGCTGCGGGAACAGTACAGGAGTTACACCTATTTCCCTTTTAATTATAACAATTAGAATTGTTATTAAAACCAAATTCTATTCAAATTTAAAAATGATTTTCATTCATCTTTTATGGTTTAAAATAACTTGTTAAGAAACTTATGAACACTATATTTAGTGTTAAATAGATAGGTATTTATTATGGTTGTTTTTATACATTTTAAAAGTTAATATGTAAATTTAAAAGATAAATATTTTTAGATTTTGCAACATAACTAAAAATGTGTCGTCTTTAGTGCAAGAAAGTTTCAATGAAATCAACCAAACAATTACATCAACCTATCATTGATCAATGCAAAAATAACTGTAGCAAAGCGCAAATGCAGTTGTATAATTTGTATTGTAAGGCAATGTTTTTAGTGGCTTTTAGATATGTAAAAGACAGATTTGTTGCAGAAGATGTAATGCAAGATGCGTTTATAAAAGCGTTTAAAAATATTGAAAAATATAAAAATGAAGTTGCTTTTGGAGCTTGGTTAAAAAGAATTGTTATCAACCAAAGTATAGATCAATTAAAGAAAAATAAGCTAGAATTAGTTTCTATAAATGAGGAAGTAATTGCAAAACAAGAAGAAGATGATTGGAAGGTTGAATCAAGTATTTCTGTAGATGGAATTGTCGAAGTAATTAACAATTTAAAAGATAAATACAGACTGGTTTTAACCTTGTATTTGTTAGAAGGATTTGATCATCAGGAAATTGCAGAGGTTTTACAAATTACAGAAAACACTTCTAGAACACATTTATTAAGAGGGAAAAAATTATTGAAAGAACAGTTAATAAACACGAGTTATGCAGCAAGATATTAGAGATTTATTAAAAGATTTTAAGGAAGAAAATGTAGAGATGTCTGCAAATCATTCAACAAAATTTGAAGATTTATTGCAACAAGAAATACATCAGCAAAAACCAAAAAAGAGAAATTTTAAATGGTTGTCTATGGCAGCTTCAGTTGTGCTATTAATTAGTTTGGCAATTCAATTTTATCCTTCAAAAAATATAGAGAATCCTATTGAAATAGAAAGTAATCCAACATTAAAGGAAATAAGTTTAGGAAGTATTTCGCCAGAATTTCAAACCATAGAAAATTATTATAAAAATAGTATTAATATGGAAATCAGTCAATTAGAAATGACTGATGACAATAAGGAAATCGTAGATGGTTATTTAATTAAAATAGCAGAACTCACAAAAGAATACAAATCATTAACGCTAGAGCTCAATACAAAAGGAGTTAATGATTCAACAATAGATGCATTGATTAGTAATTTACAATTACGCTTACAACTGTTAAAACGCTTGAAAAAGCAATTAAAACAACTTAAAAATTTAAACACAAAACAAAATGAAACACAAATTATATAAACCAATAGTAACTTTAATTGCAATCTGTTTTTTAGGAACAGTATTTGCGCAAAAGTTTGATGAGAAATTTACCGAAAATTTTAAGGTGAATAAAGATGTAGAAGTCGCTATTAATGCTTCTAATACAGAAATTAATGTAACAACTTGGAATAAAAATGAAGTGCAAGTTGAGGCATTTATAGAAATAGAAGGATTGTCTAAAAAAGAAGCAGAAAAGTACTTTAAAAACTGGAATTTTGAAGCTTTGGGTAATAAGAGTAAAGTAAAAATTAATTCTCAAGGAAATAGTTTTTTAGGTTCTAGAAATAATTTTATCATTCATGATAATATCGATTTTAATTTTCCAGATATTCAAATGCCAGATTTTGATTCTATTATTATTCCTGAAATGAATTTTGATTTTGATATGGATTTTGACTTTGATTTTGACTTCGATTTTAATTTAGACAATATTGAAGAAGAGATGAAAAAAGATGGAGACTATTCTTTTGAATGGAATGATGGTGAGGACAAAATTAGAATTAAATCTAAAAAAGAGTGGGACGCTTTTAAGAAAACTAAAAAGTACAGAGAATTAAAAGAAAAATTGTCTTTTGATAAGCAAAAAATGAAAGAGAAACTTGTAAAATCTAAATTAAAAATGAAAGAAGGTTTAGAAAAAGCAAGAATTCAATATAAAAAAATAGATAAAGAAAAAATAAGAAAAGAATTGGCTAAGGCAAAAGAAAAAATTATGGAAATGAAGTTAAATTTTCATTCAGATTCTGATGATATTACCATAAATGGAAAGAAAATTAAGATTAAAAAAAGATTAGAAATTAAAGTACCTAAAAAAGCTACTTTTAATTTAAATACACGTCATTGTAAAGTAAAATTACCCAATACAGTTGCTTCTGGTAATGTAAAATATGGTGGTTTTAATGCAGGTTTTTTAAACGGAGGAAAACTAACAATAGATTATTCTAAAGTTTCTATTGCAGATTTAAATGGATGTACTTTATTTTTAAATAATGTAACTGATGCAAAAATTGCATCAGTTACAAATACAAAAATGTCGAATAATTCTTCTGGAGTAAAAATTGCATTGATAAATGAAAATGTAAATTTGTCTAATAAATTTGGAGAATTAACAGTCGAAAAATTTAACCCAAGATTTGGAGAGTTTATTTTAAATCTTAGTCATTCTGATGCTAAATTAATTTTAGGAAACACAAATAGTGCATTTAAATACAAAGTAAACAGTGTAAAACTAGACAATAAACGCGCTGCTTTTTTGAACAAAAATAATAGTGAAAACAACATTATTAAAGTTAATGGAGATTATAGTCAGATTATAATTCAATAAATAAATGCATCGTTTTATAACTTTATTTTTACTGATTTTCTTTCTAAATTCTTATGCTCAAGAGAAAGTTACTTTAGATAAAGCTATTGGTAATTCTTGCTTCTTTTCAGGTAGACCAACACCAATTGTTAAAGAGTTTTTTAATTTAATAGATTCTTTAAGTTATCGTAAAATTAAAAAAGAATTATTTTCTAAAAACCCAGAAAACAAGCTGTTATCATTATTAATTTTGGTAGAGTTAGAAAGATTAGAAACTTTTAAACTAACCCAAAAACAAAAAGAACAAATCCAAATTATTAAAAATTCTAATGAAAAAGTTTTAGTATGTTCTGGTTGTACTTTTTTAAAAGAAATACCTCTAAAAGATTACTTTAAATCTTATAATCAAACATTATTTTTATCCATAAAAAGCCGTTTAGCAAAGAGCTAATTATTTTACCAAACTTCTAACAAATTCCATTTCGCTATTCTTTTTAAAGTGACTATATTTATCGCCAGTAAATAGTCAATTTTTTAATGGAACGCTACAAAGAAAATCAACTTAAAGTATACAACTCTTTATCTAAGAAAAAAGAGGATTTTAAACCCATAACAGACGGATACGTAGGTATGTATGTTTGTGGTCCAACAGTTTATAGCAACGCACATTTAGGTAATGTTAGAACTTTTATGTTCTTTGATGTTGTATATAGATATTTGTTGCATTTAGGGTATAAAGTGCGTTATGTTCGTAATATTACAGATGCAGGTCACTTAGAAAACGATGCTGAAGAAGGTGAAGATAAAATTGCTAGAAAAGCACGTTTAGAACAAATTGAACCGATGGAAGTAGTACAACGTTACACGGTAGATTTTCACGATGTTTTAAAAAATTACAACTTTTTACCACCAAGTATAGAACCAACTGCAACAGGTCATATTGTGGAGCAGATAGAAATGATTAAAGAAATTATAGAAAAAGGTTTTGCTTACGAAGTAAATGGTTCTGTGTATTTTGATGTTCATGAATACAATAAAAAAGAAAATTACGGAATTCTATCTGGGAGAAAAGTAGAAGACTTAATTCATAATACAAGAACTTTAGACGGACAATCGGATAAGAAAAACCCACAAGATTTTGCACTTTGGAAAAAAGCAGATGAACGCCATATTATGCGTTGGCCTTCTCCTTGGAGTGATGGTTTTCCTGGTTGGCATTTAGAATGCTCTGTGATGAGTACTAAGTATTTAGGAGAAAGTTTTGATATTCATGGAGGAGGAATGGATTTAAAATTCCCTCATCACGAATGTGAAATAGCACAATCTAAAACATGTAGTGGCGTAACACCTGTAAATTATTGGATGCATACAAATATGCTTTCTTTAAATGGCCAGAGAATGGCAAAATCTACAGGAAATTTTATTTTACCGAATGAAATTTTAACAGGAGAAAATGATATTTTGCCAAAAGCATTTTCTGCATCTGTTGTGCGTTTCTTTAACATGCAAGCTAATTATAGAAGCATTTTAGATTTTTCTGGCGAAGCTTTAGAAGCATCAGAAAAAGGACATTCTAAATTAATGGAAGCAGTTAATTTTTTAGATAAGATTGAAGCTGCAAAAACATCTACTTTTGATGTTCAAAAATGGAAAAAAGCTTGTTATGCAGCAATGAATGACGATTTTAATACACCAATTTTAATTTCACATTTATTTGAAGCAGTAAAAGTTATCAATTTGATAAAAGAGCAAAAAGCAAGTTTGACTGCAGATGATTTAACAGAATTGAAACAAACAATTAACGCTTTTGTTTTTGATGTTTTAGGGTTGATGAATGAAAATTCTCAAGACAATTCAGAAAAAATAAATGGTGTTGTAGAGTTATTAATCAAATTAAGAAAAGAAGCAAGAGAAAATAAAGATTGGGCATTGTCAGATCAAATTAGAGATGAGTTAATTGCATTAGGCATTCAGTTGAAAGACGGTAAAGAAGGCACAACTTTTTTAATAAATTAAATTGAAGAAAATACTTTCATATCCATTTATTTTGTTAGTTAGATTCTATCAAGTTGCAATTTCACCATTTACACCATCAACTTGTAGATACAGTCCAACGTGCTCACATTACACAATTGAAGCTTTGCAAAAACATGGTTTATTTTCTGGTGGATGGTTGGCATTAAAAAGAATTTTTAGTTGTCATCCTTGGGGAGGAAGTGGTTATGATCCTGTACCAGATAAGAAAGAATAAATAATTGTTACCTCGAGCATTACTGAAATCAAAATATATTTTGATTGAAAGTAGAAAACGCAGTTTTTCGAGAGGTTTTTTAGAATTACGTTTTAATAATTAGGTCTCGACTGCGCTCGACCAGACATAGAATTTAAAATATATGAGTTTTTTAGCAATAGAGTGGAATCCTTCAATAGGAATAGATTTAGGTTTTTTTGTTATTCGTTGGTACAGTTTAATGTTTGTAGCAGCATTTTTATTGGGGTTAAGACTGATGAAAAAAATCTATATTGAAGATAAAATCCCCGCAGAAAAACTAGATGTATTATTTATGTACGTTTTTATTTCGATGCTTGTAGGAATGCGTTTAGGAGACGTTCTCTTTTATAGTTGGGATTATTATCAAAACCATTTATTAGAAATATTTTTACCAATAAAAGAAAGTGCAAACGATTCTTTATTTGGAATTATTAAAGGATGGAAGTTTACTGGTTTTACAGGTTTTGCAAGTCATGGAGCAGCAATAGGGATTCCTTTAGCATTATATTTTTATGCAAAGAAACATTTACAAAAACCTTGGTTATTTATTTTAGATAGATTAGCAATTATGGTTGCTTTAGCAGGATTTTTTATCCGTTTCGGAAACTTTTTCAATTCAGAAATTTATGGAAAAGAAACAGGATCTAATTTTGGAGTAATTTTTAAAGCAGCAGGAGAAACAGTGCCAAGGCATCCAACACAATTGTACGAAGCATTTAGTTATTTAGCATTATTCTTTGTAATGTGGCATTTATATTGGAAAACAGATAAAAAGCAGCAAACAGGTTTTCTTTTTGGTTTGTTTATGGTAGTTCTTTGGTCATTACGTTTCTTTATAGAATTCTTAAAAGAAGCGCAAGTAGACGGTAGAGAAGATTGGGTTTTCAATTCTTTAAACACAGGTCAAGTTTTAAGCATTCCTTTGGTATTAATAGGTTTTTGGTTAATGTTTAGGAAGAAGTAGAGACTATAGATTTTTCTAATTTCTAGTGACTAAGTAGATTTTTACTATATTTATAATCTAATTACTTTAATCCCCCGTATTTTAATTAGTTAAAAATGGCACGAAAAAACATTCCCCTAATTCTATTTTTTGCATTATTGCAATTGTCTTTTTATGGGCAAAGTTTATCTTATTCAGGAACTGATTTATTTAATATTTCTACTGCTACTTTTGCAAAATCGGTAACAATTTTTTCGGAAGAGAGTTCTCCCACTGGGTTAGCTTTTGGAGATAGCGGTACTAAATTTTATACTGTTGGTTCTGCAGGAGATCATGTAATCCAGCATAATTTATCAGTTGCGTATGATTTGTCTACTATTAATGAAATAGATAGTTATTTTAATGTAGAAGCACAAGAAACAGCTCCACAAGATATAACGTTTAATAATACAGGATCAAAAATGTATATAACTGGTGATTCTGGTAATGATATTACTGAATATAGCTTGTCAACAAATTGGGATGTATCCTCTGCAACTTTTAACAGTACTTTTGATTTTGAAGCTGCAGTATTTGCATTTGACGCTCTACCTGATCCAAATAATGCTCAAAGACCAAATGGTATGACTTTTAATGATGATGGGTTTAAAATGTACATTACAGATAGAAATAAGGATAATGTTTATGAATTTGATTTAAGTAGTGCATATGATATTTCCACAACAAGTGCTGTAGAAAATGTGTTAGATATAAGTGGTCAAGAACTAAATGCGAGGTCTGTTGTTTTTAATAATGATGGAAGTGAGATGTATATTACTGGTAATTCAGGTGATGATATAAATATTTACACTTTTTCTTCTGGAAATGAATATGATTTATCTGATGCAACATTTTCTTCAAATCATTCTATCTCTGCTCAAGAAACAGCACCTCAAGGAATGGTGTTTAATAATGATGGATCAAAATATTATATTATTGGCTCAAACGGAGATGATGTAGATGAATATGATTTGTCTACAAATTACGATTTCTCTTCAGAAAGTTATATAGGTAGTTATATAATTCAATCTTTTGAAACACTTCCTCAAGATATATTATTTAACAATAATGGAACTAAAATGTATGTAGTTGGAGATTCACAAAATAAAATAAACCAACATTCTTTATCATCACCTTATGATATTAGTACAGCTGTAATTGATATTTCTTATAATATTACAAGTCAAGAGTCTCAACCTAGAGGTATGGTATTTAATAATGATGGATCAAAATTTTATATAACAGGTACTAATGGAGATGAAGTAAATGAATACTTATTATCTGAACCTTATAAATTAGAATCTATGGTTACTCATTTAGGAGCTTTTGATATCTCTTTAGATGAAAATAATTCTTCAAGTATTGCTTTTAATAATGATGGTACACTATTGTTTATTTTAGGAAATACAGGTAATGATGTTACAGTCTATACATTAAGTTCGGGTTATGATTTAACAGGTATAGCTTCTGGACCAACAGGTACTTTTTCTGTTTCTGCACAGGATACAGCACCACTAGGAATGACTTTCAATAACGATGGTACTTCACTTTATGTAATAGGTAATTCTGGAAACGATATTAATGAATACTCTTTAAATTCTGCTTATGATTTATTGTCAGTAGCTCCTACTTTTGTACAAAATATTTCGGTTAGTTCAGAAGATGATTTACCTACGGGTATTATTTTTAATGATACTGGATCTAAATTTTTTATCTCAGGAAATAGAGGAAACGATATTAATGAATATTATACATTAAAGTATAATGAAATATCAGCTTCAAATAACGGAACTATTGACAATACAAACTCATTAATAATTACTTTAACGGATGATACTTTTTTTGCAAGTTCGGGTACATTTTCAGATACAGAAGTAACTATTAGTAATGTACCCGAAGGATTAACAGCAGTTTTAACTCTTAATTCTAATACGGAGGCAGAATTAACATTTACTGGAAAAGCTAATAGTCATATTGATAGTGATGAAGTAGTTGCAAACTTATCTTTTACTTTTACAGATGCAGCTTTTACAACTTCTAATGCTGTAGATGTAAAAGGAGCAGTAGGTTACAATGATATTTTGGGTTTCGATTATATAGAGTGTTCAGAAACTGAAATTGTTTATAATGGAGGTTGGACTGGAGGTAGTAATGCTGGAGTGCCAGATAATACAGATTCAAGTTTAGGAATTAGAGTACAAGGAGATATTACAATTACAGCAAATACAAATTGCGATTGTTTAAATGTAGAAAGCGGTCAAACATTAACAATAGCAGATGGGGTTGAGTTAACTGTTGTAAATGCTTTAGAATTAGATGGAGATTTACGCTTATTAGGAAGTGCACAATTAATGCAAACACATACCAATACAAAAAATGCTTCTGGTAGTGGAAATTTATATAAAGATGTAACAGGTACTTTATCAAATGTTTTCCAAACAGGATATTGGACTTCACCAGTTACAACAGATGGTTTAACATACAATATTGCAGGAGTTTTAAAAGATGGTACCACTCCGTTAGCTGCAACAGGCACTCCTTCAGATATTATTTTTTCGGCAGATTTAGATGGAGATGATGGCACTTCACCAATAACCTTAAGTACACGATGGTTGTCAAAATTTATTAATAGTGGTGCATGGACAACTCAAATAGATGAATCATCAGAATTATTTAGTCCAGGTGAAGGTTTTAGTAAGAAAAGTACTGGTGCAGTAAGTGGGCAAAACTATACTTTTGTTGGTAGACCAAATGATGGAGATTATGAACATACAATAGATGCTTTTGGTAGTGGAACTTGGAGTCTTTTAGGGAATCCTTATCCATCTCCAATAGATATAGATATATTTACCACAGAAAATTCGACTGCAATAACAGGAACAATCTATTTTTATGAAGCTGGTAATGATACAGATCATTATAATTCAAATTATCTTGGAGGTTATGCATCTAGAGTTGCTGGTGTAGGTAATTCTGCATCTTCTTTAGGTGATGGAACTGGGTTAAAAGTTCCTGGACAATATGTTGGTGTTGGACAAGGCTTTTTTGTAGAAGCTTCTGGTACAGGAGGAACAATTAATTTCAATAATAATACACAAAGAGCTTTTAATACGCCAAATGTGTTTTTCAGTAAAAATCAATCAAAAGAAAATACTTCAAATATTCCAATTTTAAGAATTGGGTTCGAATTTTTATATAATGAAGAAATCTATCATAGACCAGTTTCTGTTGCTTTTAGAGGGTTAACAAATAATTTTGATAAAGGTTTTGAAGCAGAAATGTGGGATTATAAATCTACAGATATGGCTTTAGCTATTAAAGAAAGTGATTTGCCTTTTTCTATTACAGGAATAGAAGATTTCAATGATTCTATAATGATTCCTTTAAAAGTGCAAACGGATGCAACAAGAGAAGTAACTTTTAAAATAGATGAGATTTTAAACTTAAGTACAAATGTTTTCTTATATGATACGCTAACTCAAGTTTATTATAATATAACAACAGAAAAGGTAGTTGTAAATTTAGATTTAGGTGTATATAATAATAGGTTTTTTATCACTTTTAAGGAAACAGTGTTAAATACAGAAGATAATAAATTAAATGAGGTCTCTATTGTCAATAAAAATAAACAACTACTAATTTTTTCTAATGACTTGCTAGATGAGGTGTTGATTTATAATATTCTAGGACAGAAAGTAACCGATGTTAAAAACCCGAAATCACTTTCTGAAATAAAAATTAATACAGCTAGTTTTCAAAAAGGAATATACATTGTAAAAGTCAAAAACTTGATAGGTAGTTTTACAAAAAAAATAATTATCAACTAAATTTTCTTAATTGGTTTCCTAGTTGTAGTTTTGCCAGAATATGGAGAAATTAAAACAACGTTGGGGAATTGAAAATAATTGGTCTGTAATTGCAATTTTTATTGTTTTTGCAATCAATGGCTCTTTTGCAGCTTGGGTAGCAAAACCAGTGACTAGTTTTATTGGTTTAACACCAGAAACAACAGTTGCATGGTTGTATTGGCCATTAAGAATTTTGTTGATTTTTCCAATTTATCAGGCAACATTGCCAATTGTAGGTTGGTTATTTGGTCAGTTTAAATTCTTTTGGGCTTTTGAAAAAAAGTTTTTAAGTAGACTAGGTTTAGGTTTTTTATTCAAAAAAGAAGCTTAAAATTCTATGATCTCTTCCACTTTTTCTTTGTTAATAACATAGCTATAAATCCACATTATTGTAAATGTTGGTATTACATCAGAAAAAGGAATCGCTTCTTCAATAAAACTAATTACTGCTGCAATTTTTCCTTGTTTTCCTTTATACATTTTGGTCATTAAATAGGCAGATAAAGGCGCCCAAACTATATCTATAAAAGGGATAAAACCAACAGCATCTAAAATGATGCTTAAAACTAATTTTTTATATTTCTTATTCATGTAGTATTTTAATTACACTAAATTAATCAAAATTCCTGCCAAATAATATTTATTTAAATGTGAAATTGATAAGTTTGTGTAAAGTAAATTTTTTTTTTGATGAATTTTATTGATTTTAAAAATAAACTGGTTCAATTACAAACATCAGAATTAGGTGGATTAGAGGCTCAATTTAAATTAGCGCCTAAAATGCGTTTAAACTATAATGCTGATAAAATTAAAGCTAAAAACCCAAGAAAAGCAGCAGTACTAGCATTGTTTTATCCTAATATAAGAAATGAAACGTGTTTTTTACTTACACAAAGGGCTAGTTATAAAGGTACACATTCTGCACAAATAAGTTTTCCAGGTGGTAAGATTGATGAGATTGATAAAAACTTAGAGGGAACTGCATTAAGAGAGACTTTTGAAGAAGTAGGTATAGCACAATCATCTATTAAAATTATTAGAGAATTAACAGATGTTTACATACCGCCAAGTAATTTTTTGGCAACACCTTTTCTAGGTTTTATTGATGAAAAACCTAGTTTTAATTTAAATTATGAAGTAAATAATATCATAGAAGTTTTATTAAATGATTTTTTAAGTGATGATAGTATAACTTCAGTAAATATGAATACTTCTTATATGAATAATATAGAGGTACCATGCTTTAAGTTAAATGGTTACATCGTTTGGGGAGCTACAGCAATGATGCTCTCTGAAATTAAAGAACTATTAAAATAGTTTCTTTCTTATTTGTTTTTGTAAATTTGCTTCTCACGTAATAAAAAAATAAATTAGAATGCCTTTATTTAAAAGGAATCCATTTGGTCATATTTTGTTTTTAAAAAAGATGATCATTCGAATTTTTGGACTTGTTTCTCATGGAAGATATCGCAAGTTTAATAATCTACAGATTGAAGGTTCAGAAATTTTAAGAAATTTACCAGATTCTGGTGTTTTGTTTATTTCTAATCACCAAACATATTTTGCAGATGTTGCTGCAATGTTTCATGTTTTTAATGCTGCTTTAAAGGGTAGAGATGACACCATTAAAAATGTAGGTTATATTTGGAACCCAAAATTAAATATTTATTTTGTTGCAGCTGGTGAGACAATGAAAGCTGGTTTGTTGCCAAAAATATTTGCTTATGCAGGGTCTGTTTCTATTGATAGAACTTGGAGAAGTGCAGGTAAAGATGTCAAAAGACAAGTGAAAAATTCTGATATTTCTAATATAGGGAAAGCAATAAATGATGGTTGGGTAATTACTTTTCCTCAAGGAACAACTACACCTTTTAGACCTATTAGAAGAGGTACAGCTCATATTATAAAAACATTTAAGCCTATAGTTGTGCCAATTGTAATTGATGGTTTTAGACGTTCATTCGATAAAAAAGGATTGAACATTAAAAAACGAAATGTTTTGCAATCTATGGTTATTAAAGAGCCTTTAGAAATTGATTACGAGAATGAAGAAATTGCAGATATTGTAACAAAGATAGAGTTTGCTATTGAGCAACATCCTTCATTTTTAAAAGTATTATCTGTAAAGGAATTAGAAGAATTAACAAAAGAAGAAGAAGCTTTAAATAAGAAAAGAGAATTCTGGAGTTAGTTTTCAATTAAATTTATAAAGATTAATTTCTAATCCAATAAAAAAACTATACCTGTTTACATTTTTAGAATGCATTCTTCCTAAATCTGTTCTTTCTGTAAGTTGATTTAATGCACTTATTTTTAAATGCTTGTTAATACTATAATTAAACTCTAGCGATCCTGACCAACTATAAGTGTTATGCTTTTTCCTACTAATATTACCTAATCCTAATAAAGTTGTTACTTGAAAATTAGGGTTATTTGTAATTCTATTGAATGTGAAACCAAATATTGCTCCATATCTTGTAAATCCATGCGCAATATTGGCTCTTTCAAATTCTACTCCGTAATTAAAATAACCTAAATTTAGTTGGTCATTTTCATATTTTAATCTAGTAATTATATTTAATGTTCCGGCTCCATTTCCTAATTTATCACCAGTTACAAGCAATTTTAAATCTTGATGTACTGAAAATTTTACCGAATTTTGGCCATATATAAAGTTGCTACAAGTAAATAGTAGCAAGAAAAAGAGGAAGAAATTTTTCTTATTTGGATTCAAACTTTTTATAATATTAAGTTTTTTAATATAATGAATTATATTTAAGTTTTTATGAAGCTCTCTTAGACACAAAAAAAAGCCTCACACTAATGTGAGACTTTTAAAAACAAATTAACTAAAAATTGTCTATCCTTTTACTTTATTTTTAAAGTTGTCAAACTTTTTAGTTTCTTTCTTAGGCCAACTATTGTTAGAAGTATCTACATCGGCAGTTTCCATATCTGGATCTACTTTTATGCTCGTAATTTCTTTTGTTGAAGCAAAGACTCTTTTTACCTTGTTATCATTTTTCATCCAAATTTGAGCAGGAAAAGTTTGCTTTTCAGTAGAACCATCAGCATAAGTTAGTTCAACAATAAGAGGCATTATTAAACCTCCTGGTTTTTCAAACTCAACAGAATAAATAAAAGAAGGAATTTCTTTACCTTCTGCATAAGCATCCATAGCTTTTGGGTTCGCATCTTCTTTTTTATCAGTTATGAAAACCAAGTCTCCTAAACCATCAAAATATTGTTTGTATTGCTCTTTTAATTTAGCAACTCTTTCACTTGGTTTGTCTGTTAAATATAAAGGTTTAACTTCTTTAATACCTATATCATTTACATCAGTTGTATAAAACCAACCTCTCCAAAACCAATCTAAATCCATACCAGAAGCATCTTCCATAGATCTAAAGAAATCTGCAGGAGTTGGGTGTTTAAACATCCAACGTTTAGAGTATGTTCTAAAAGCGTGGTCAAATAATTCTGGTCCCATAATAGTTTGTCTTAAAATGTATAAACCCGCAGCTGGTTTAGTATATGCATTTGGCCCAAATTGTTTTACATAATCTCCTTGAGACATAATAGGAGATAAGTTACTTTGGTCTCCACTCATATATCTTGTAATGTTTTTAGCAGGATTTTTATCAAACAATGGTTTGTCATAAGTAAATTCTGCTAAAATTTCAACAAAAGAATTTAAACCTTCATCCATCCAAGTCCATTGTCTTTCATCAGAATTTACAATCATTGGAAAGAAGTTGTGTCCAACTTCATGAATAATTACACCTAACATTCCTTTTTTAGTTCTGTCAGAATAGGTTCCATCAGGATTTGGACGACCAAAGTTGAAACAAATCATTGGGTATTCCATTCCTTGTCTTTCTGAATGAACAGAAATAGCTTTTGGATAAGGATAATCAAACGTAAGTTTTGAGTATTCTATTAATGTATGAGCTACAGCTCTTGTAGAATGCTCTTCCCATAAAGGATTTCCTTCTTTAGGATATAATGAAACAGCCATTACAGTTTTTCCATTTACATTGGTTGCCATTGCATCCCAAATATATTTTCTTGAAGAAGCAAAAGCAAAATCTCTAACTCTTTTTGCTTTAAATGTCCAAGTTTTTGTTTTTGTAGCACGTCCTTTTTCAGCTTTTTCAGCTTCTGCTTGTGTTACAATCATTACTGGGTTATCGTATGTGTTTCTAGCTTTTTCCCAACGTTTGCGTTGTGTTTTAGTTAACACATTTTTTTCGTTTTGTAAAACACCAGTTGCGTCTACAATATGATCTGCAGGTACCGTTAAGTTTACTTCATAATCTCCAAATTCTAAAGCAAATTCAGAACGTCCCCAGAATTGCATATTTTGCCATCCTTCAACATTATTATAAACTGCTAATCTTGGAAAAAATTGAGCAATTGTATAGTTGTTGTTTCCATCAGGAAAAGACTCTAATCCAGATCGACCACCATCTTTATTAATGTCGTTTATTTTGTAGTTCCATTTAATCCTAAATTTAAAAGTATCTCCAGATGCTAAAGGTTGAGGTAAATTAATACGCATCATTGTTCTGTTGATAAAGTGAGATAAAGGTTTACCATTACTTTCTACTTTCTCTATATTAAAACCAAACCCTTTACTTTCTTTCATGTAAGTACTTTGAAAGTTAGCAGGTGTAATAAATGCTGAAGCTCCAGTAGATTTTGCTAAAGGAGTTTTAGAGTCATCTGCTCTCATATTTTGGTCTAACTGAACCCATAAATACTCTAATTGGTCTTTAGAATTATTATGATAAGTAATAGACTCATTACCATAAATTTTGTTTGTGCTTTCTTCTAAACGAATGTCCATTACATAATCAACTTTTTGTTGACTATATTGGCTGCCAGGTGCACCAGAAGCTGTATGTTGATCGTTTGGAGTAGCCAAAACATCTTTTAGTTGCCTAAATTTGTTTTGATCAATGTGTCCTTTTTCTAATTTCTTTTCTTCTTCTTTTTCTTGTGCAAAACTAGCAGCAACAACAAAGAATAAAGAAAAAATTATTAAAGAGATTTTTTTCATTTGTTATAATTTGAATTAAATGTGGATAAAATTAGTAATAAGTATATAAAAGGATGTTAATATGTTTCAATTTTAACAAACCTTTATCAAAATATTAAGGAATTGAAAATAAAAAAGCGAGACCCTATAAGTATCGCTTTTAACGTGTATTATCCTTTAATTTTGTTTTTAAATTTTTCGAATTTATTTTTCTTCTCTTTTGGCCAGCTATTATTTGAGGTATCCACATCTGCTGTTTCTAAATCTGGGTCAATTGTAATATTTGATATTTCTTTTGAAGAAGAAAAGACTTTAGATATTTCATTATCATTATATCTCCAAATTTGAGCAGGATAAGTTTTTCTTTCTTTTGTACCATCTTTGTATGTAAACTCAACAATAATTGGCATTACTAAACCTCCAGGTTTGTTATAAGTAATTTCATAAAGATATTTATTATGTTTTTTAGAGAACCCTAAACCTTTAGAAGTATCTTCTATGAATTCTACTTCATCATCACTTTCTTTTTCAGAGAATTTTTTTACACCTGTAATTCCAATATCTGTTACATCTGTTGTGTAAAACCAACCTCTCCAAAACCAGTCTAAATCTATCCCAGAAGCATCTTCCATGGTTCTAAAGAAATCTGCAGGAGTTGGGTGTTTAAACATCCATCTTTGAGAATAGGTTCTAAATGCATGATCAAATAATTCATGTCCCATAATCGTTTCTCTTAGAATCCATAATGCAGTTGCAGGTTTACCATAAGCGTTGTTTCCAAATTCATATACATGATCTCCTTTAGACATTATTGGTGCAATTTTAGATTGATCTCCTGTCATATATTTTACTATGTTTTTTGGATATCCTCTTGTGATAGGGAAATCTTTGTCATAATCTAATTCTGCTTGCATTTCTACATAAGAGTTTAAACCTTCATCCATCCAAGTCCATTGTCTTTCATCAGAATTTACAATCATCGGAAAAAAGTTATGCCCAACTTCATGAATCGTTACTTTTATCATTCTGTATTTTGTTCTATCAGAATACGTTCCATCTGCATTTGGTCTTCCAGGGTTAAAACAAATCTGTGGATATTCCATTCCCATTTGCCCATCTACAGAAATTGCTTTGTGATAAGGATAATCAAAAGTATATTTAGAATACGTTTTTAAAGTTTGAGCAACTGCTCTTGTAGAATGGTCTCCATATAAAGGGTTTGCTTCTTTAGAATATAATGAATAAGCCATTACAGATTTTCCATTAATATCTACTGCCATTGCGTCCCAGATAAATTTTCTAGAAGTTGCAAAAGCATAATCTCTTACATTTTTTGCAACAAATTTCCATGTTTTTGTTTTTGAGGATTTAGATTTTTCAATTTTTGTAGCTTCTTTTTGAGTTCTAATAACTACAGGATTGTCGTACGTTTTTCTAGCTTTGGCTAATCTTTTTAATTCTGTATTTGAAAAAACTTCTCTTTCGTTTTGTAAAACACCAGTTGCTCCTAACATATGATCTTCAGGAGTTGTAATGTTTACAGTATAATCTCCAAATTCAAGAGCAAATTCACTTCTTCCCCAAAACTGGTCGTTTTGCCAACCTTCAACATTATCATACACACACAATCTTGGAAAAAATTGAGCAATTACATAATTATTATTTCCGTTTTCTGTAAAATGTTCATAACCAGATCTTCCTCCTTGTGTTCTGTGATTGTTGATGTTATACCACCAGTTAATTTTAAAAGAAAAAGTTTCGCCAGACGCTAAAGGTTTTGCTAGATTAATTCTCATCATTGTTTGATTAATGGTATGAGATAAATTACTGCCATCTGTATTTGTTACACTTGTAATTTTGAATCCACCATCAAAAGAGTTGTCTGGAAAAACTCGTTTAAACCATCTTTTGCTAATCTTTTTAGGAACTTTATTAGTGCTAATATCTGGAGTTTTAGAATCTTTTGCTCTCATATTTTGGTCTAATTGAACCCATAAATATGCTAATTCGTCTGTAGAGTTATTATGATAAACAATGGTTTCTTTACCAGTTATTGTCTGCTTTTCGTCATCTAAAACAATATCCATTACATAATCTACCTTTTGCTGTGTGTAATTTACACCAGGAGCTCCTGAAGCAGTTCTTTGACTATTTGGAGTTGCTAATTGGTCTTTAAGTTGTTTAAACTTATTTTGATTTGTATGCCCTTGTTGTGTAATTCTTTTTTCTTGAGCAAAAGCAGATGCTCCAATAAAACAAAGTGATAATAAGAGTAGCGTAATTTTTTTCATTTGTACACGATTTGAATTAGCGGACAAATTAAGGATTAGCAAGTAAAAAAGTTAAAATTAGTTAAAATTTTAACAAACCTTTATCATTTTTGGCATCTAACAAAATACTTTTATGATTTTTACCGACTTTAAATTTGATTAAATTTTGTTGTTTAGGAAAGTGAGTTGTTAAAATTTTATTTTCAATTTCTATAGCATTTAATTTTTCTATCTTTTCAATTTCTAAATAAAAATAGACTAAATCACCTTCATATTCTTTTCCAATATAATTGAATTCTTTAGCCACATCATCAATCTTAAAATGCAATTTTTCTTTTAAATATTGTATAAAATAAACATCGTTATTTGGCAATTCTTTTTTTGTATGTAATTGTAAATCAATGTTGTTGTCTTTATTTAATGCTTCTTCTATATCATCCATAAAAACATTTATTGTTATCTGTACAGATTGTAATTCGCTTCTATATTCAATTTGTGTTAAACTCAAATAATACTTGTGAGCAGAGAAGGAAAGTAGTGGAATTATAAATAAAAGTAAAATAGTTTTTTTAAATTTCATATAAAGTTTAAAACAATTATTGCGCCAAATTACTCTTTTTTTATGATTTTTAAATAAGGCACACTTTCTTTCTGAAAGATTTTTATGAGTTCTAAAATTTTATTTTCTTGATGAAGTTTTTCGATGCCTAAAGGATTGCAATAATCTAAAAAATGAAAATAGTTGTCTTTAGGAATCTTTAATTCATCAAAGAAAAATTTTTTTCCAAGAGTTGATAATATTTTATAAGGAACTGCTTTTTTGCGATTTAATTCTTTACGTAATATACTTTCTTTATCTTTAAAAGGTATACTTACACTTGCTCCTGCACCAGAAAAAGAGTTTGGTACCGTATTTACAATTGGTGGCTTTGCTTTCATGTTTTCATCAATTCTAAAATCTTTCTTTTTAAAATCTACATTAGAAAAATCCATTACATTTCTTAACAAAGAATCTTTTTTGTCTGTGGGTATATTTTTAATATCGATACCTAATCTACCTGTTAAGTTGTGTCTTTTTAATTCGAATGCATCTAAAACATAAGTATTCGACTTTAGTCTAATTATTAATGAGTTTTTTGCTGTGGTTTCTTTGCGAATCTTCATTTTTTTGGTGATGTGTTGTACAGACGAAATTTGTAGAGAATCTCCAATATGAACAAAAATGCTAAAGCTTCCGTCATCAAAAGAAAATGTACCTTGATTTGTTTTTAAGTTGATGATATTTGCATTCTTAACAATACCTATAGAGTCTAAAATTTTTCCAGAGATTAGTATTTGCTTCTCTTGAGAAAGAGAAATTATCGTAAAGAATAATAAAAAGAGTTCAAGTAGTTTTTTTATCATTCAGTACATTTAATGGTTAGATAAATATAAATCTTCATCAACTATTTTTTTAGGATACAATTTGCTTTCATCCATTAATAATTTAGTTAATGTTATTTTATCATCTCGTTTATAAATATTGATAATATTCTTGTCGATACAATCATTTAAAAACTGATTGATATATTCTTTTTTAATTTTTAAATCAGTTATAAAAAAGTCATCAGTAAAATGCTTTCTAATTTTTTCTAGCTGTACATCTTCAGCAGACATCTTTTTTAGTTGTTTTTCTCTTTTATTATTTCCATTAAGACTATTAATTAAATTGTCTAAACTAACAACGCCTCCAGAACGAAATTTTATTACAGATTCATCTTTTTCAACTGTTGTATTTGCATAAGGTAAATTCAGGGTTTTTGCTGTAACTTTAGGACCTTTGTATGTAGTTATTTCTGGATCTTGATAAAAAATACTTCGTTGTTTTTCTAAAACCATTTCATTTAAAACGACTGTTTTTTCATCTAAATGAATAGTGAAATTTTTATCTAATAGTATTTTTTCTGTTATTAAAATAAGTTTATCTTGTAAGTTTAAGTGTGATAAAAATAAGCTATCTCCTAATTTAACAGGAATTTCAAAAACACCATTATCATTGGTTATTGTACCAATTTTAGTGTTTTTATTAATAATATGTACATCTAGAATAGAATTTCCATTTACAACAGTTTTACCTGTTATATAAAACCTTTTTTCTTGAGCCTTTAAGCTAAGAAAACAGCATAAAAAAGTAACTAATACGAACGCATTTTTCATCAATACAAAGAAAGCAGCAATGCTTCTTAAAAATGTATTAACAGAATTATAAACTTGTGTTAAATAAAAAAACATCACTTGTTAGTGATGCTTTTAAGAGATTGTTTTGTGCTAGTTATTTTTCTAAAATTATAGTAATTGTTGCCTTTATTTGTACAGATTCACCATCAATAGATTCAGTTTCATCAATTTCACCTTTTAATTTTAAATAACCTTCAGAAAATTCTTCCACATTTAAAATTGTTGGAAAATCTTCATTCTCGATAATAGTTAATGTGTTACCATTTAAAGACCATTCTACTGCATCTATTGGATATAAACTAGTATCAACTTCTTCTTTTTCAGTATTGTTTTGTCCTAAAAAGTTTGCTGTAGCAACTAAATTATAAGATCCTGCTAAATTTAATTTGTTTGGGTTTTCAGTAAAAGAATATGTAAAATCAATGTCTTCAGCATATGCAGAATATGTAGCATTCAAAGTAGCTTCTTGAGTAGTTAAAATCATACTTCCATTATCAATTGATTGTTGGGTTAAATTCCAAGTTCCAATTAAATCTGCACTTGTAATACTAATATTAGCATTGTCGTTTGTTTCACAGGCTGTTAAGAAAGTAACTACAGTTAGTAGTAATAAAATTTTCGTTTTCATAGTTTTTGTTTTATTCAAATGTACAAAAAAGCTACTTATAAAATCACTATTTTTGATTTATGAAAAAAATGATTATTGCAAGTACATCAACAGTGCATGGAAGTAAATATTTAGCCTATTTAATGCCCACATTAAAATTTCATTTTAATAAAGTTAAAGAACTACTTTTTATTCCTTATGCAAGACCAAGTGGAATTTCTTATGATGAATATACTGTTATAGCAAAAGAAGCTTTTTCTACTATTAATATTGATGTAAAAGGGATTCATGAACTTAAAAACCCTATTGAAGCAATTAAAAATGCTGAAGCTATTTTTACCGGTGGAGGAAATACTTTTGAGTTGGTAAATCAATTGTATAAAAATAATGTTTTAAATGTTTTAAAAGAAGTAATTGATGCAGGAATTCCTTATTTAGGTACAAGTGCAGGAAGTAACATCTGTGGTGTAAGTATGATGAATACTAATGATATGCCAATTGTGTATCCACCAAGTTTTGTAACTTTAGGTTGTATTTCTTTTAATATTAATGCGCATTATTTAGATCCAATTGAAGGTTCTAAACATATGGGAGAAACTAGAGAAACTCGTATTAAAGAATTTCATGTTTTTAATGAAACTCCTGTTTTAGGTTTGCGTGAAGGAAGTTGGTTAGAAGTTTCTAATGATAAAATTATGTTGCGAGGAAAGTATTCTGCTAGACTATTTCAACAAAATCAAAAGCCAATTGAATTAGAAAGTGGAGTAGAAGTTGGTTTATAGTTTTAAAGTCTCAAAGTTACTAGGTTGATAAGTTTTAATGAATGTAAGACTTAGTATATCGAAGTCTTTTCATTTTCATTTTTACTAAAAACTAAAAACTAAAAACTATTAATACTGTACATAATCTACAATCTCTAAGCCATAACCAATCATACCTACACGTTTTGTTTGTTGAGTATTTGTAATTAGTTTTAATTTACTGATGTTTAAATCGTGTAAAATCTGAGCTCCAATACCAAAATCTTTGTTGTCCATTTTAATATCTGGCGCTTTCATTTCTCCTTTAACTTGACGTTCTTTTAAGATAGATAATCTACTCAATAATTTTTGAGATTGATTCTGCTGATTTACAAAAATAATAGCACCTTTTCCTTCATTATTAATCACTTGAAACATTTGATCTAATTTTTTATCAGCATCATTTGTTAAGGTTCCTAGAATATCATTATTTACCAAAGTAGAATTTACTCTTGTTAAAATAGGTTCATCTTTAGACCAACTACCTTTAGATAAAGCAATATGAACTTGATTATTTGTTGTTTGTTGATAAGCTCTTAGTCTAAAATCACCAAATCTAGTTTTTATATCAAAGTCTTCTTTTATTTCAATTAAAGAATCATGTTCCATTCTATAAGCAACTAAATCTTCAATAGAAACAATTTTAATATCAAACTTTTTAGCAACCTCTAAAAGTTGAGGTAAACGTGCCATAGTTCCATCTTTATTCATGATTTCTACAATAACACCTGCAGGTTGTAAGCCAGCTAAACGTGCAAAATCTATGGCAGCTTCTGTGTGACCAGTTCTTCTTAAAACGCCACCTTCTTTTGCTATAAGAGGAAAAATATGACCAGGTCTTGCCAAATCAAACGGTTTGGTATTTTCTTCTACTAATGCTTTTATAGTTAAAGCTCTATCACTAGCAGAAATACCTGTTGTAACTCCTTTACCACGTAAATCTACAGAAACTGTAAAAGCAGTTTCCATAGGATCTGTGTTATTGTTTACCATAACATGTAAGTCTAGCTCTTTACATCGAGTTTCTGTTAATGGTGCACAAATTAAACCTCTACCATGAGTTGCCATGAAATTAATCATTTCTGGAGTTACTTTATCAGCAGCAGCTAAAAAATCGCCTTCATTCTCTCTGTTTTCATCATCTACAACAATAATAACTTTACCATTTCTTATATCTTCAATAGCATCAGAAATTGAGTTTAATTGTGTATTGGTTTTAGTATTTTGAGTTGTCATATTAGTTATGCTTCTTTTTTTGAAAATATTTTTTTAAAGAAATTGATAATTGGTAGCGTAATTGCATCCACATTAAAAATCCCTTTGTCTCTTGTGGCTCTTCTTGTTAGTAAAATACCCATCGGAATCATTATAAATGCTGCTATCCAAGAACCTAAAAAGGATGAAATAGAACTTTCTTCTGCTAAGTTTTTACCAAAAGTGTTACTAAAAAAATAGGTTACGTAAATTGCAATTGCAAGTATCATTGGTAATCCAAAACCTCCTTTTCTAATAATTGAACCTAATGGAGCGCCAATAAAAAAGAGAATTAAACAGGATAGTGAAAATGCAATTCTATTATAATATTCGGTGTCAAAAAAGTTAAGAGTTTTTCTTTTCCACTTAATAGATGCCATATTATTTTTAATGGAACTTAAGGCTCTTCCTGCTTTTGTTGATGCAGAGTTTAGAATATTAATCTTACTTTTTAAGTCAAAATTTTCTAAAACATCTGGATTGATATTTTTTGTTTTAATAGAATCTGGGTATTTATATAAATCTCTAGCTATGGCTGTAGCATATATGTTTTTAGATTTTAAAAGTAAAACTTCATCATAACTAGTTTTTAAACTCGGAATTGTATCTCCTAATTGATTTAAACTTAGCATCATAAAATTTTTGGTATGTCTAGTTTCATCTAAACCTTTATCACCAGAAACATCAGAAATATCTATATTAAATTCATATTCTTTAAAAGTGGCATTTGAGGCTGCCATTTTCTTTCTTTTTAAGTTTGTTTTTGCAGATTTTACATGCTCTTCATAATAATATCCATCGTATAAAACAAATGTCATATAACGGCTTCCTTCTTCAGAAATAATTTTTCCTCTTTCTGCAGTAATTACTTTTTGATTTCCTTTACCAGTTGTTAAATCGTAGATTAAAACTTTTCTTAATAAGTTTTCTTCTTCACCGTATTTTTCATCAAATTTAATTTGAAACCCAGGAATATCACTATTAAAACTACCAGGAACTAAAGCCATTGCTGGTTTTTTCTTTTTAATATTTAGATATAAATTCTTTTGCTTTAAAACAGCATAAGGGTAAATATTATTTAAAAATAAAAAGTTGATTCCGCTTAGAATAAATGTTAAGAAAACCAATGGTCTAACCAAGCGTTGTAGAGAGATTCCTGCAGATTTTGCTGCAGCAAACTCGTAATTTTCACCTAAATTACCTAATGCCATAATGGAAGATAAAAGGACTCCAATTGGCAAGGCTTGAGGTGTAATAATTAAAGTTGTATAATATAGAAATTTTAAGATAAAAGGTACACTAATACCTTTACCAGCAATGTTTTCGAAGGTTTGCCATAAAACTTGCATCACCAAAACAAAAAGCACAATTAGAAATGTAGCTACAAAAGGAACTAAAAATGTTTTTAGGATGTATCTATCTAAAATTTTCATCTCGACAAAAGTAGTTTCTTAAGATGAAAGAAGCTACTAATTTTCTGTTAATTGGAAATATATTAGTCTATTGTGAAGTTTAGCTTTTTGTATTTTGCCTCATCAAATGAGAAAAAATTGCTAGACAAAGTTTGATTGCTTTTAAATTCTGTAATTGTAAATGTAGTTTTAGAACCGTTAGAACCTGTTTGAATTAGCTTATAAATATGTTTTGTTTTTGCATCTATTGCTAGTTCTACCATTACAATGTCAGAATTACTATCTATTGGATTTAAAGTTACCAATTGAATTTTTCTACCGTTTAAGTTTTTTAAATTTCCCATTTCAAAATTGTAACCTTCTTTATAAAAAGTTAATAATTTAGAAGGATAAATAAAACCATCATCTCCTCCCATATCACTTTCTGTAACAGTAATTTCTTTTTCATCATTATTAATTACATACAATTTTGCTCCATCGAAGATGAATTTATTTCCCATGTAATTTAAGCTGTATTTTTCTCCTTGTAATGAAATTTGACCTCTAATTGGCGGTTCATCACCTTCTTTGATGCCTGCATCTTCATTACTTAAAGTTTGGCTAAAATTTATAGACATATTTTCATAAGCTCCCATTTTGGTAGAAACTTCGTCTAAAAGCGATTTTGCTTCTTCAGAATTTTGTGAAAAAGTAATGGTTGTTATAAATAAACTTAAAAATAAGATTCCTATTTTTTTCATAATTGTATTTCTTGTCTTCTCAAACGCAGTTGAGAGGCTATTGATTTTTTTCGTTTTCTAATAATTGTTCTAATGCTATAAAATCTGGCACTAAAACTTGTCTTGCTTTACTTCCTTCAAATCCACCTACAATTCCTGCAGCTTCTAATTGATCTATTAATCTTCCAGCTCTATTGTATCCTAATTTTAATTTTCTTTGCAACAAAGAAGCAGATCCTTGTTGTGCAGTAATAATAATTTCTGCAGCTTCTTTAAAGAGTTTGTCTCTGTCTGCTATGTCTATATCAATACTTGTGCCATTTTCATCATCTACATATTCAGGCAACATATGTGCTTCTGCATAGGCTCTTTGAGAACCAATAAAATCAGTAATTTTTTCTACTTCTGGTGTGTCTACAAATGCACATTGTATTCTATTTAGATTATTACCAGCAGTATATAACATATCTCCACGACCAATTAATTGATCTGCTCCTCCAGCGTCTAAAATTGTTCTAGAATCTATTTTTGAAGTAACTCTAAATGCAATTCTTGCAGGGAAATTTGCTTTAATAATACCTGTAATTACGTTTACAGAGGGTCTTTGTGTGGCAACAATTAAATGAATTCCGATAGCTCTAGCCAATTGTGCCAAACGTGCAATTGGTGTTTCTACTTCTTTACCAGCAGTCATAATTAAGTCGGCAAATTCATCAATCACTAAAACAATATATGGTAAGTATTGATGACCATCATTAGGATTTAATTTACGGGCCTTAAACTTGGCATTATATTCTTTGATATTACGAACCATTGCATTTTTGAGCAAATCGTAACGATTGTCCATTTCTATACACAATGAGTTTAAAGTATGAACAACTTTTGTTGTGTCTGTAATAATAGCATCTTCACTATCTGGTAATTTTGCCAAATAATGACGCTCAATTTTATTAAATAAAGTAAGTTCTACTTTCTTTGGATCTACTAAAATAAATTTTACTTCAGCAGGATGTTTTTTATATAAAAGTGATGTTAAAACCGCATTTAAACCAACAGATTTCCCTTGTCCTGTTGCACCAGCCATTAATAAGTGAGGCATTTTAGCCAAATCAACTACAAAAGTTTCATTAGAAATTGTTTTTCCTAAAGCGATTGGAAGCTCCATCTGAGATTCTTGAAATTTCTTTGATGAAATAACAGAATGCATAGAAACAATGGTCGATTTTTTATTAGGTACTTCAATACCAATAGTTCCTTTTCCTGGAATAGGAGCAATAATTCTAATTCCTAATGCTGATAAAGAAAGCGCAATATCATCTTCTAAATTTTTAATTTTAGAAATTCTAATTCCAGCTTCTGGTACAATTTCGTACAATGTAATTGTTGGTCCAACTGTTGCTTTTATTTCTGCAATACCAATTTTGTAGTTTTTAAGTGTATCTACAATTCTATCTTTATTTGCTTCTAATTCTTCTGGATCAATAGAAATAGATTCGTTGTATTGTTTTAAAAGGTTAAAAGTTGGGAATTTAAAATTTCCTAATTCTAACGTAGGATCAAATTCACCAAAGTCTTTTACTAATTGATCGGATAAGTTTTTTGTAGAATGTTCTTCTTCTCTATTAATGGCAACATCGATTTCTACTTCCATTTCTACTTCCTTTTCCTCTTCTTTAGGAATTTCAGTTTTTAAAACAGGACCATCTACTTTTAAAGGAATTTCTTCTTTTTTGGCAGAAACATCAGAATGTTTAGAAATTGTAGGTTGTAAATTTTCTAAAGAAAGTTCAACACCAGATTTTTCTTTTTTATCAGTTTTAAGAGCAATAGTTTCAGAAACTTCTTTTGCTTTTATTTCTGTGTCTTCATTGGTTGAAGTTTCATCTACAAGCTCACTTTCAATTAATGCTTGCGCTCTTCTTTCTTCTCTTTTTCTTTTTAGGTTCTCAATAAATCTATCAAAAGTTACTCTATATCTTAAAACAAGATAAGTAATAAAAAAGAAACTTAAAAGAATGATTAATCCTGTTTTACCAATAAAAGCTTGTAAGAATTCATTGATTTCAAAACCAATAATTCCTGGTAGAAGTGCATATTTATTATTTACAAATCCTAAAGAAACAGCAACCCATAACATTGCGATAAGTCCCCAATTCCAAGAAAGAATTATTACTGAAAGTTTCTTTTTCAAAAGAATATAAAATCCAGTTAAAAAAACTTGAAAAGCGATGATAAATGCACCAATACCAAAACTTTTATAAATAAAAAAGTGACTTAGATTTGCACCAATTTTACCTAGTAAGTTTTTACTTCTAACAGTTTTGTCTGTTAATTCTGTAAGTGTACTTTGGTCTTCTTGCCAATTAAAGAAAAAGGAAATAAAAGCAATACAGAGAAAAGCAGCAAATAAAATTAAGAAGGTTCCTAAAATTGTTTGTGCTTGTCTTGTTTTTAAAAAGGCAAAAATACTCGGTTTATTATCCGAAGAATTAATTGTTGTTTTTGTGCTTGTTTTCCTTTTAGCCATTAATGTTTTTGGTCTGTTTTAGCAGTAAATATACGTATTTACCTAAAATAATAAATTTATTTTAGGAATGTATATAAAACCAGCAATAATTAGTGAGGTAAATGCAGCAAAACTTGGTGCTCCAGCAGCAATATCTTTTATAAAACCTATTTTTTTATGGTAATCTGGATGCACAAAATCAGCTACTTTTTCAATAGCTGTATTTAAAGCTTCGGCAACTAAAACAAGGCCAATTGCTAAAAACTGAAACATCCATTCTACATTAGAAATATCAAAATAAAAGCCTAAAATAGTAGCTATTACAGCCACAAAAAGCTGTGCCTTAATACTATCTTCTGTGGTCATTAAAAGCCACATTCCTCTTAAGGCAAATTTAAAACTACGAAGTCTTCCTCTTAAAAAGCTATCGTTAGGATTTTTCATAAATTATAGTGCGTTTAAAGCTGCTGCATAATTTGGTTCGTCAACAATTTCAGAAACTTGTTCATTATAAACTACGTTTCCATTTTCATCAACAATTACAATGGCTCTAGAGTGTAAATGTGCTAAAGGCCCGTTTGCAATTTCTAATTCGTAAGATTTTCCAAAGTTGCCATCAGCAAAATCAGATAACATTACCACATTTTCTATGCCTTCTGCACCACAAAAACGAGCTTGAGCAAAAGGTAAATCTTTAGAAATACATAAAACTACCGTATTTTCTAAATTGGCTGCTTTTTTGTTGAATTCTCTAACAGACGTTGCACAAGTACCTGTATCGATACTAGGAAAAATATTTAAAATTATTTTTTTACCAGAAAAATCTGATAAACTTTTATGAGATAAATCTACTGCAGTTAATTTAAAATCAGCAGCTTTCGTTCCTGCTTTTGGTAAATTACCGATTGTGTTAATTGCGTTTCCTTTTAAAGTGATATTTGCCATTATAGTGTGTTTTTTAGTTTTTCAAAAGTAACTATTTTTATTGAAAAAACTTTATCAGAAAATGGATTACTTCTATTTAAATCATCTTGCTATAATACTTATCTTCGCAGTCTATAAAACTAAATTTTACATTGAATATTTCTCAATACACATCAGAATTTAAATACAACTGGAAACTTGCAGCACCTGTTATGTTAGGGATGTTAGGACATACATTTGTGAGTTTTATAGATAATATTATGGTTGGGCAATTAGGAACCGCAGAATTAGCTGCCGTTTCTTTAGGAAATAGTTTTATGTTTATTGCCATGTCTATTGGTATTGGTTTTTCTACAGCGATAACGCCTTTAATTGCAGAAGCAGATTCTTCTGATAATTTAAAACAAGCAAGAGCTACTTATAAAAGTGGTTTGTTTTTATGTACAACTTTAGGAATTGTGTTGTTTTTAGGAATCTTTTTTTCGAAGCCTTTAATGTATTTAATGAAACAACCAACAGAAGTGGTAGAGTTGGCAATTCCGTATTTAGATTTGGTGGCATTTTCTTTAATTCCTTTAGTAATTTTTCAAGCAATAAAACAATTTAGTGATGGAATGTCTATGACTAAATACCCAATGTACGCTACATTAATTGCAAATATTGTAAACATTGTTTTAAACTATATTCTAATTTTTGGAAAGTTTGGTTTTCCAGAAATGGGAATAGTTGGAGCTGCTTATGGTACTTTGGTTTCAAGAGTAATCATGGTTATTTATTTATGGTTAATTTTACGTTTTAAAGAACGTTCTGTAAGAATTGTAAAAGATATAAAAATCTTTGTATTCGATTTTTTAATGATAAAAAAGATTATCAATTTAGGTTCTTTAAGTGCCATGCAAATGTTTTTTGAGGTAGCTATTTTTACAGCTGCTATTTGGTTAAGTGGTTTGTTGGGTAAAAATCCTCAAGCAGCAAATCAAATTGCCTTAAATTTAGCATCGATGACATTTATGGTTGCCATGGGATTAAGTGTGGCTTCTATGATTAGAGTTGGTAATCAAAAAGGATTACAAAATTATAAAGAGTTGCGTAGAATCGCATTTTCAATATTTTTATTAGGAACTTTATTTGCATTTTTCTTTGCAATTCTCTTTTTTATATTTCATAAAAGTTTGCCAAATATCTATGTAGATTTAAGTGATGCAGCTAATTATGATGATAATATGGAGGTAATTTCGATTGCTTCTAAATTATTAGTTGCAGCAGCGTTTTTTCAACTTTCAGACAGCATACAAGTTGTTGTTTTAGGAGCTTTACGTGGTTTACAAGATGTTAAAATACCAACAATACTTACTTTTATTTCTTATTGGGTAGTAGGTTTTCCTATTTCTTATTTTTTAGGAACAGAAGAAATGTATGGTAGTTTTGGTATTTGGTTAGGCTTGCTTGCAGGTTTAACAACAGCATCCATCTTATTATTTATTAGATTTAATTTATTAACTTTAAAATTGATAAAAGAAAAAGAAGAATTAATGCTCGAAAAGGTATAAACAAAAGAATAACAATTAAGTTGTCATTTCGAAATGAGTTTGTAAAACGATTGAGAAATCTTAAAAATTCTATTTTTTCGAGAAGAATGACATAATTATAAAAAACAGACAATAAAGAAAATAAAATATGAACTTACCTAAATTTTTATTAGCAGATAACAGTAAATTTCCAGATGATATTTTTGTATTACATACAGAATTCCCTCGTTTTTTAATCAATTTAAAAGATGATGAAATAGAGTGGTTCGAAGATTTAACAGGAGAAAGTGAAGAAGATATTGCAACAGAATTAGCAGATTTAATGGATAAAGCTGGTGCTTTTTATGATGAAGAAATGAAAGACTATGAATAGATAACTATTTCTATAAAATTAATAGCGTGGTTTAGCAAATAGAAAATCTGAGTATATTTTCTTTAATCAGCTAAACCAAGCTATTAATTTATAAATTATTGTTGGTTACTTTATTTTCTACTAATTTCTTTAGCCCAATCACCTCTGTAAATTATTTTTTGGTCATGAATTTTAAAGGTGAATTTTCCGTATCTAACAGAAATTCCTGCTGATGCATTTACAACCCAACTATTATCTGGAATAAAAAAAGTGTTTTCTGAAGTAATTATCTTTTTATCTAATTGATCTTTTACAGGAACAGAAACTTGTTGACCAACATCCCAACCAAGGTGTGTATTATAACTAACTATTAAATTACTAATCAATTTAAAATTGTCATTAGTTACAATTTTGGTTTTAATACTCGCATTTTTGCTTTCATTTAGATCCTTTTCTGGTGTTACTTCTATAGTTAATTTAGGTAATTCAATTTCTGTTTTAGAAGTTAATATAACAATAGATTCATTTTTAATAACTTCATTTTTAGAATTATAAAATTCAAAAGCAAGTTCTAGTGCTTCTATACCTTCTGGATTTATGGTTAATTGATCTGCAAAATAGCCTTCGCTTTCTATATTTTTAGAATAAATAACTTCATCACTTAATTTAACAACCACTTTTTTAACTTCCTTATTATTGTAAAGTTCTATTGGTATGGTTGTATTTGTATGAATAGTTTTATTTTTTGGGCTTAAAATAAGTCCTTTCATATACTCCTTCATCGCAAACCAAACAGGACGAGGAGAACCATATTTGTCATTCACATCTTTGTAACCCCAAAAACCGAACCATTCTTCTGGTTGTTCTTTATTATGAGTGCTTTTTTCTCCACCTTTCCACCATCCATCAGCATAATAAAATGGACACATTCCTAATGCTCCTGCATCAATTAATTCTCGATAATTAGAAACCAGTCCTTCACTTTGTTCTTTTAAAGTTCGAGAGCCAAAACTACCAAAACCCCCTTTTGGTGATACAGAATGTCCAAATTCAGTAATTATAAACGGTTTATCTAATCCATTTAATGTATTTAAACCTTTAATATAATCACTAAATCCTATAGTTGCTGTTTGTCCTTCATTGTAACCATAACAATTGTATGCATAAACATCAAACATAGATTGGTCCATCCAATCACTAATCATAGCATTTGCAGAAAGTGTTACAGGTATACCTGGATGATCTTTATGAATCATATCTACCATCATTTTCATAAGGTCTTTAAATGCTTTTGCAGAAACCTTATGTATGTGATCTGTTTGTGGTTCATTAATAACCAAATAAGATATTATACAATCATATTTTGGTGCATATTCCAAAATTTTTTCAAGCTGTGTTTTACAATGATTTATAAATTTAGGGTCTCTATAATCTTCTTCTGGATTAACATTTAAACCCATAATAAGTTTTAAGCCAGATTCTTGAACTAATTTTAATTGTGCTTCAGAGTATTGACTCCAAGTTCTTATTGTATTATAACCACCTTTTTTAATGTTTTCAAGGTCATACTTCATTAATTCAAGGTGATCTTTCTTTTCATCTTCATAAGGATGCTCTCCTGGACGTGCAGCAATTTCGTAACCAATTGCTTTAATAAAAAACTTTTCTCCATTAAGGTAGTACCAATTGTCTTTAAGTTCAATATTGGTTTTAGTTTCTTTTGCTGTTTTCTTTTCTGGTTGAGAACATCCAGTAATCATCAGAAAAAGGCAGATTATGGATATTAAAGTTAAATTTGATTTCATCTTTTATTTTTTCACGCAACGTTAACTTTTATAACGTCGTTATTAATGACTTAAATCACAATTTAGCTAATTTAGTTTTTTTTAGTTAATAAGTCAACAGATAAATAACTGTTAAACAAAAAAAAACTCGAGATGAACTCGAGTTTTTTTAAATAATATTTTGTAATAAAACCTTATTTATTCTTTTTCTTCAAAACCGGTTTTTTTCTTTATTTTTCGTCTTATAAGAAATATTATTGTAGAAAATATTAGCGCGATTAAAGCTCCCCAAAATAGTATAAATTTATCCCAGACAATATTTTTTAATTCTGTTACTTTATTAGAAAACTCCTTCTCTTTATTAATTTTAACACTAACTGATAACGTTTTTGCTGTTTTTGGAACTGGAGTTCCTTCGCACTTACTATTGTCATATAATTCTATATCGGCACTTACACTATAAGTTCCTTCTGACTTAGGTTTAATAGAAAAACGCACTTCTGAACCACTTGAATGTATTTTATGGCATTTACCAGGAGTATAACCACTAATTTCAAAATCAGGTGCAATAGGTTTTATTTTTGCATATTGTCCTATAGTAGAAGGAATACTAGTTTTATCTTGTACTTGACCCTCAGGAAATTCTATTTTTGCATTTGGAAGCCCAATCCAAGTATGTAACATTCCTGTTTCATTTATATTAATGATACTATCTACAGATAATATAACTATATAATCATTCCTTTTTAAAGGCACTTGTGTAACTATTTGTTCTTCATCAAGAATCTTATCAGTAGTTTCATCAGTAGTCTCGCCTGTGACTTCTTCAGTAATTTCTGGTATTGGAGGAGGAGATTGTTCTGATTTTTCAGTATTAGAACCACATGATATGAAACAAATGATCATAATGAAAGTTAGTAATTTTCGAATGATAGTAATATTTTCATTGGTAAATGTTTTCATAATTATCGTTTAAGGTGTTTAAATCATAAAATCTTCATTCGTGTTGTTGGGTTATAGAAGTCTGCAAAAACATAACATGTTTAAGCTTAGTTAAATATAACAAATTATTGCCAATATTTTTTAATTATTATTTGTTTTTTTATTCAATAATTCCATTTCTTACATGGTTTTTATTGAGAAAAACTTCTTATTAAAAATGAAATTTATTAAACAGAAATTGAATAGGAATTTTGTCAACATTATTTTCAATAGACAGCACTTTTTAAAGCTATTTAGAAAGGTTCTTTTTAACTAGTTGTGTAACATTTGTTGCAAAAGATTTGGGTGCTAATTGTTAAATTTAAAGAACTATTTAAAGTGTTGTTAAGTAGTTGTTTATAACCAAACAAGATAATAAAATGAGTAAATTAAATTCACTTGCTATCAGCGAAAACGGCTTTATTTTTAAACCTTCAACAGGTGAGTCTTTTACCACAAACGAAATAGGTTTATTAATTATAAGTTTCTTAAAACAAGGAAAAACTGCCGATGAAATTATCAATGAAATCACAAAAGAATTTGATGTAGATGCAATTTCTGCAGGTCGTGATTTGTATGAGTATTTAGATTTTTTGAAACGTGAAAAAATGCTAGACTAAATGAGCAATCAAAAAACAATAACTGTAGCAGTTACTGGGCTTAATAATATTGATAGTCCTGGTCCTGGAGTTTCTGTTATTCGTGGTATAAAAGATTCTGGATTAAATGCACGAATTATAGGTTTGGCGTATGAGAATTTAGAACCTGGTATTTATATGCCTGGGTTAGTAGACAAAACCTATTTAATACCATTTCCTTCTACAGGAAGTGAGGCTTTTATAGATCGTTTGGCGTATATCAATGAAAAAGAAGGCTTAGATATTATCATTCCTAATTTCGATTCAGAATTGTATTTATTTATTAAATACAGCGATCAATTATTAAATATGGGAATTCATACTTTTTTACCAACTCTAAAGCAGTTTGAAGAACGTCATAAAGATAATTTACCAGAATATGGTGAAAAGTATGGTATTAAAATGCCAGTAAGTAAAGCTATTCAAAACAGTAAAGAGCTTTCTAATTTACCCAAACCTTTATCATATCCTTATTATATAAAAGGGAAGTTTTATGAAGCTTTTAAAGTGAATAATAACAATCAAGCAGTTTCTTATTTTAACAGACTTTCTGCAAAATGGGGACTTCCTGTGGTTGTACAACAAGCAATTAATGGTACAGAAGTAAATGTAATTGTTTTGGGTGATGGAGAAGGTAACACCGTTTCTGCAGTGGCAATGCGTAAACAATATATTACAGATAAAGGAAAAGCTTGGGGAGGAATTACGATAAACGATGAACGCTTACTAGAAATTACACACGATATTATTAAAAAAACCAAATGGCGTGGTGCTATGGAGTTAGAAATGATAAAAACTGATGAAGGTGAATATTATTTAATTGAAATTAATCCACGGATTCCTGCTTGGGTTTATTTAGCAGTAGGAGCAGGACAAAACATTCCAGAAATGGTTTGTCGTTTAGCAATGGGAGAAAAAGTAATACCTGTAACAGAATACGAATATGGAAAAATGTTTATTCGCTATTCTTGGGATTTAATTGGTGATATCTCTGATTTTGAGAAAATAATAATTTTTGGAGAACTTTAAAAAACGAAAAGAAATGAGTAAAAGAATATATGAACATCCGGTTTTACGAAAAGTGGTTGAAGGAATTCCAAATAAATTTGGAAGTTTAAAAAGGTTGCAACCAATTGCTACAATTGATACTGTTGAAATCGATAGTATTATTTCTAAATATGGTTCTCCGGTATTTATACTTTCAGAAAAAACGATACGTCAAACCTATAGAACTGCATATCGTGCTTTTTCTACACGCTATCCAAAAGTGCAATTTGCTTGGTCTTATAAAACCAATTATTTAGATGCTGTTTGTAGAGTTTATCATCAAGAAGGAGCTTGGGCAGAAGTAGTTTCTGGTTTTGAGTACGAAAAAGCAATAGACAATGGAACTCCAGGAACACATATTATTTTTAATGGTCCAGATAAAAGTGATGAAGATTTAATAAGAGCAATCAATAATAAATCATTAATTCATATTGATCATTTTGATGAGTTATACAGTATTTTAGGTTTAACCGATAAATTAAAAGAACGTCCGCAAGTTGCAATTCGTGTAAACATGGATACTGGTATTATTCCTCAATGGGATCGTTTTGGATTTAATTATGAAAATGGAGAAGCTTGGAACGCCATTAATCGTATACTTTCTAGTGGCACGATAGATTTAATTGGTTTACACATTCATATTGGTACTTATATTACGGTGTCTAAAGCTTATGCAACTGCAGTTGAAAAGTTGGCTGCATTAGCAAATAAAACATTTGATCGTTTTAATGTTAGTATTGGTTATATAGATATTGGAGGAGGTTTTGCTTCTCAAAATACATTACATGGAGCTTATATGCCTGCAACAGATACATCGCCAAGTTTTGATGATTATGCGCATGCTATTACTACAGCTATGATTGCTGCAGATTTTCCTAATAATGAAACACCAATGTTAATTTTAGAAACTGGTAGAGCGTTAATTGACGATGCAGGTTGGTTGGCAGGAACCGTTTTAGCAAATAAACGTTTAGCAGATGGAAAAAGATCTATGGTAATTGATGCTGGTGTAAATTTAATGTTTACAGCTTTTTGGTACAATCATGAAATTTATCCGGTGCACGAATCTAGTTTTCAATCTGAACCCACCACAATTTATGGGCCTTTATGTATGAATATTGATGTTATTAGAAAAAATATTGATTTTCCGATGATGAATAAAGGTGATCATTTTGTGATAAAAAGAGTAGGAGCTTACACAATGACACAGTGGATGCAATTTATTACCTACAGACCAAATATTGTGATGATTGATGAAAAAAACAATGTGCATTTGGTTAGAAAAGCAGAAGACAAAGAAGTATTTAGAAGGCAAGAATTAGTGCCAGAACACCTTTAATAAAAATGAAAAATGACCTGCTAAAAAAAAGCGCATTTATTTTTGAAGCTACTTTAACTAGCTATTCTCAAATTTTTTTCACAGAAAATAAAATTTTAGCTTCTATTTTAGTGGTGGTTAGTTTTATGGATTGGTGGACAGGTTTAAGTGGTTTAATTGCTGTTTTAACTGCCATTGGATTTTCTCAGCTTTTTGGTTATTCAGAAGTTTTAATAAAAAAAGGATCTTATAGTTTCAATGCCTTATTAGTTGGTTTAGGTATTGGAACTTATTTTTTACCTGGTTTCGAAATTTTATTATTAATTGTTGCAGGAGCAGCAATTGCTTTTTTTAGCACCGTATTTCTTATGGGCTCTTTTACCAAATATGGTTTGCCTTTTTTAAGTGTTCCTTTTTTAATAGGTATGTGGGTTTTATTGTTAGCATTTCCTTCGTTTTCTAATATCTCATTAAATATGGAAACGTTATATCCTTCTAATATGTATTTTAAGTTAGGAGGCAGTGTACTTGTTAGTGTTGTAGATGGGTTAAATTCTCTTTTTGTTGATACAGGTTTTGATACATATTTTTTGTCTTTGGGAGCTATTTTTTTTCAATTCAATTTATTGGCTGGAGTCTTAATTTCAATTGGTTTATTAGTCCATTCTAGAGTGAATTTTCTATTATCATTGGTTGGTTTTTTTATAGCGTATTGGATGTATTCTATTTTAGGAATGTATTCTGGATCTTTAAATTATACTTATTATGGATTTAATTTTATTCTTTCAGCAATTGCAATTGGTGGTTATTTCTTAATTCCATCTAGAGCATCTTTTTTTTGGAGTTTAGTATTAATTCCGGTTTTGGTGGTGGCTACAATTGGTTCGGATAGACTTTTTTCTTTTTTTGAATTATCTGCTTTTTCATTGCCATTTAATGTAATTATGTTAGGGATGTTGTATGCATTAAAAATTAGATTCGATCAAACAAAACAGCCAATTTTAACATTGGTTCATCAGAAAAACCCAGAAACAGATGCGTACTTGTATGATAGCCAACCAGCTAAAAAATATGCAGCCTTTATAGCTCCAATTCGATTGCCTTTTATGGGAAAATGGACTGTAAATCAAGGGCATGAAGGTGTTTATACACATAAAGGTTTTTTTCAATTTGCATGGGATTTTATTATAAAAGATTCAATAACAAATAAAGAGTTTTCAAATAATGGGTATTTAGTAACCGATTATTTTTGTTTTGATAAACCTGTAATTGCACCAGCTTTTGGAACTGTAGTTGCCGTTGTAAATACGGTTGAAGATAATGTAATTGGCGCCACAAATACACTTCAAAACTGGGGAAATACGGTTGTTATAAAACACGAAGACTACTTGTTTTCAAAAATGAGTCATTTAAAAAAAGGGTCTATTAAAGTAAATATTGGAGATGTTGTTGTTGAGGGGCAAACTATTGGTAAATGTGGTAATTCTGGTCGTTCTCCATATCCGCATTTGCATTTTCAATTGCAAAGTACTGCAGTAATAGGAGCATCTACTATTTTTTGGCCTATATCTGAGTATTTAAAAGGGAATGATTTGAAGTTAAATTTTGTTGAAAAAGGGATTCCAAAAAATCAAGAGACTTTATCAAACATTTCAACTTCACCTATTTTACAAGCTGCTTTTAAATGGAGTCCAGGAGATGAGTTTACATTAAAAATGACCGATGAAAATGATAAGGAAACAGTATTTGTGATAAGAAATGAAATAGATATTTATAATCAATCCTACCTTGTTTGTTTAGAAACAAAGGCAAAACTATATTATGAAAATAATGGGAAAACATTTTCATCAGAAAACTATATAGGTTCTAAAAAAACGGCACTTTTTTATTTTTACCGAAGTTTTTACAAAGTTGTTTTAAGTGAAAATATTGATGTTTCTGTAAAAACGAGATTTCCTATTCATCATTTATATCACTTTCCTGTTTTAACAATTCAAGATTTTTTAGTGCCTTTTGGAATATTTTTAAAAGGAAACTATAATCTTTTATATAAAGAGCCAGAGCAAACGTTTAATTCACAAAAAGTAGAATTACAATCAAAAATAGTAGGAAGAAATAGTCAACATCTTTTTTCAGCTGATATCGTAATTCATAAGAATAAAGAAATGAGTATTCAATGTAATACTTCAGATAAATTAAAAATGATATTAAAATGGGAAAACAAATTCTATGCATAGTATTGTTATGGTTTGTATCAACTACAAATGCACAAAAGACTTCATTAGAGATTAAGGAAATTGATAGTATAACGTATGCCTTATTTTTAAAAGAAGATTGGAAACCAATCCTAAAAATAGGAAAACAAGCCAATGCTGAGGGTATTGATTTTTATTACTTAAAAGTGAGAATGGGAATTGCTTATTTTAAAGAAAATAAAATGTTTAGCGCAATTCAATTTTTAGAAGAAGCATACAATTTAGATACGAGTAATGTTGTTGTGCAAGATTATTTGTACTGGGCGTATCGTTACAGCGGTTTAATTATGGAAAGTCGTTTGTTTTATAGAAAAATGGCGACTTCATTACAAGAAATAACAAGGTTGAAAGAACCATTAATTAGTAGTATCAATTTTAATGTATTGGCAACAAATAATTTAGATTATGATGATATGTTAGTTTCAGATGCAGATTCTGAAACTATTGATGTTCGTTTTATTCGTAAAAGTCAGCAAATGTTCTCTATAGGAATGAGCCATTCTTTATTCAAAAGAATAAATTTCTATCATCAGTTTACTTTTATACCTACTAATTCAGTTCAACAAGTAAATGTGTCTGGTGTTTTAGAGAATGAAACGTATAAAGGAACAGAATCTCGCTATTATGCAGATGTAACAATAGCACTTGGTAATAAATGGTATTTTGATGCTTATGCAAATGTGATTTCAGGGAAATATGATAATTTAAATCCAATAGATGAAACATCAGCTTCTGAAATAAAATACAACAATTTGGTTTTTGGTGGATCAATTACAAAAGCATCTTATTTTATGAGAAATAGTATCAATGTATCTGTTTCAGACTTAAATGGTTTAGATCAATTTCAGGTTGGATATTCAATGTCTTTATATCCATTAGGAAGTACAATGCTTGTTCCTTTTGGATCGATACAATATAAAAGTCAAGATGACGATTCTAATATGATTTATACAGCTGGTGTAGCTGTAACAATAGATAAACTTTTACTCACAGGATTTGGATCAGTGGGTAATATGAATAATTATACAGCAAATAATGGTTTAATAATTTATAATCAACCAGCAACAGGATTAAATGAATTTGGAGGCACTATTAAATATTTTAGTAAAAACTCAATATTAAAAGTAGGGTATTCATTTATGAATATGGAAGATAATTATTATGATGAATACTTAGAAGTAACATCAAAAAAGTTTGAATTTAATCAACAAAATATAATAGCAGGAATCACATGGATATTTTAAGAAAAACAATTGTAATAGCAATAGTTGCCTTTTTAGGAAGTACAACTATATATGCACAAAATGATTTTACAAATTTACAAGAAGCATTTAGTAAAAGCTATAAGTTAGAAGCTCAAGGTGATTTTAAATTAGCTGCCGATGAAATTAAAATGTTTTATAAAGAAGAATCATATGAGATGAATTTACGATTGGGTTGGCTCAATTATATGGCAGGAAATTTTAATGAATCTATAGCATTTTATAAAAAATCGATGGAATTAATGCCTTATGCAGATGAACCTAGGTTTGGATATATTTTTCCATTATCAGCATTAGGACGTTGGGATGAAGTAATTGAAATGTATAATGTAATTTTAGAAAACTCACCACATAATACAAAAGCAATGTATTATTTAGGAACCATTTATTATAACCGATCAGAATTTGATAAAGCTTTAACTAATTTTAAGCAAATTGTAGATTTATATCCTTTTGATTATGATGGTTTGTTAATGTATGCATGGACAAATTTGAAGCTTGGAAATAAAAAAGAAGCTAAAGATTTGTTTCAAAAAGTATTATTGAACAAACCAAATGATGCTTCTGCTTTGGAAGGATTAACGTTTTTAAAGTAATAAAAAAGCTCTCTGTAAACCAGAGAGCTTTTTTTAAAATTAGATTCCTAAATACAAGGAATTATTATTTTACATCCATTAATTCAACATCAAAAATAAGTGTTGCATCTGGTGGAATTACTCCTCCAGCACCAGCAGAACCATATGCTAAATTAGATGGTATTACAAATCGTGCTTTATCACCAACTTGTAATAACTGAATTCCTTCATCCCAACCAGAAATCACTTGACCAACACCAACATTAAAATCGATTGGTTGTTTTCTTTTGTAAGAAGAATCAAAAACAGTTCCGTCTAGTAATTGACCTTTATAGTGTACAGAAACTCCAGCACCTTTTGTTGCTTTTTTTCCTGACCCTTTTTGTAAAATTTGGTAACGTAAACCACTTGCAGTTTCATCATAACCAGCTGCAACTTTGTCTAACATTTCTTTTTGAGCTGCTTTAGCTTCAGCTTCACGTTTTTCTCTAGAACCTTCAAAAGTTCTAAAAGCTTCAACAGCATTAAAAGCTTCTGCTTCAGTACCAACTCTAATAATTTCTATAGATGTTAATTCGTCACCTTGTGCAACAGCATCAACAATGTCTTGTCCTTCTACAACAGCACCAAAAACTGTGTGCTTGTTGTCTAACCAAGGAGTAGGAACGTGCGTTATGTAAAATTGACTTCCGTTTGTTGCTGGCCCAGAGTTTGCCATTGCCAAAACACCAGGTCTGTTATGTTTTAAATCAGGATGAAATTCATCATCAAATTTATAACCAGGATTTCCAGTTCCAGTTCCTTGTGGACAACCACCTTGTATCATAAAATCTGGAATTACTCTATGAAATTTTAACCCATCATAATAAGGAGTTCCTTGATCTTTTACTGAGTTTTCTAAATTTCCTTCAGCTAAAGCAACAAAGTTACCAACTGTTCCTGGAGTTTTTTCAAATTCTAAGTTTACTAAAATATCACCTTTTGATGTAGTGAATTTTGCATAGATTCCGTTATTCATTGTATTCTTATTTAATAGTTGTTATATTTATGTTTACTGAAACGAGTTCAGTGAAAATTATTTTCTTACATTTAAAATTGAAAAAGCATAAGACAAACCTATGTTTACATTTGATGAATTTACATTTCCAAAAGGAGACCACATTTGTCCTCCGGCAATATTAAATGAGAAATCGTTATTTACATGATAATTAATTCCTACAGTTGGTCTTACTAAAATACCTTCTCCAGAATCTACTCTTCCACCACCAGCAACACCAGCAGCAGCTTCTGCAAATAAAGAGATTCTGTCGTTAGCAAATTTATTAGATTTAATACCAAAACCAAAAATTCCATGTGCATAACCACCAGATTTTCCTTCGTAAGCAAAAGAAGCTTCACCAGCAAAGTAAAAACGGTGATTTAAATCATAATTTACTTTTAAAGCAATTAACTGTAAATCACTAGCTGGAATTCCAAATTTTGCAACATCAAAATATGTCTGATTTTGTGCACTTAATTGTATTCCTTGTGTTTTTATTTCTTTTTGCTTTTCTCCAGTAAAAGGATGTGTAGTTCCTCCACTTAAACCATAATATTTTATACTAAAACCTGCAGTATAAGCTTCAAACGTTGCTCCAATAGCTCTATGATAACCTCCATGAGCACTTAGACCAATTTTTTCAGTTATTTTTAAATCTGCACCAACACTCGGATACATTGTTAAACCATTTTCAGGGTAAATTCTACCTCCAGCAGCACCAATTCCGAATTTTCCGAAAAAGTTTACATATTTCGTTTCTATAAAGTTTTTTCCCATTCCAAAAAATAGATCCATAAAACCAGCGGTTAAACCTCCATACATAGCATCAACGTGTGCATAAATAAAAGTATTGTCAGTTAAATAACGTTGATATTCAAAACCTAAAATAGATAAAGTATGATTAATAGGTTTGTATTTAGGAGTTGTACTTGCATCGGTTCTAGAGTCTCCAAATGGAAAAAAGTAGTCAAAAGTTATCTGTTGTACACTTTTTACAGCTGGTCTTGTCCAGAATTCATCTTTTGATTTGTTATTAATAGCAAACCTTTTTTGGGCTTCAGCATACGAAGTTGTTCTTAATAAACTTGGTATTTCAACAAAAAAGGAGACGTTATCATTTTTCTGAATTCCCGTAAAAAAATCCATATAACCATATTGCACTCCAAATGAATAACCTTTGTCTTTATATTGTAAACCAATATTAGGATAAAAAATTCCACCTCCATTTACTAAAGATCTATAACCACCACCACCACCAAAGTGAACGTTAGCATCAAAATATAGATTTTTATAGATTGGTAAGTTAACTCCTAAATTAATCCCTAATGTAAATAAACCTCCTTGATCACCTGTAATTGCGGTGTGAAATCCTGCACCAGTATACAACCAATCATTTATGGGAATATTATAATTTAAACCAATAAACCCCATAGTTGGATTTAAATCATAAGCTACTTGACTCACTGGTTGATGAATTAAAATATAATTTAAACGAATGCTATTTTGTATTTTTTTTGGTTCAAAATCTGATAGATTATAAGTTTGAGTATAACTCTGTAAACTTAAAAGGGTAAAAAATAGTAAAAGTAATTTTTTCATAATGACTAGTTTTTAAACTCACTTGTAAAATGCAATTTCACAGTAGGATATTTACTTTGAGTCATTTGTATTGTAAACTCAGAATCTGCTAAAAACACTAATTGACCTTGTTTGTCTTTCGCTAAATAACGTTGTTTTACTCTTTTAAATTCTTTAAACTCATCATTTTTGATATCCTCAGGTTCTACCCAACAAGCTTTATGTACTTGTAAGTTTTCATAGGTACATTTTGCACCATATTCATGTTCTAATCGATATTGAATAACTTCATATTGTAAAGCACCAACAGTACCAATTACTCTACGTCCATTCATATCTAAAGTAAATAATTGAGCAACACCTTCATCCATAAGTTGGTCTAACCCTTTATACAATTGTTTAGATTTCATTGGGTCTGCATTATTCACATATCTAAAATGTTCTGGAGAAAAACTTGGAATTCCTTTAAAGTTTAACTGTTCTCCTTCTGTTAAAGTATCTCCAATTTTAAAGTTACCAGTATCATGAATACCAACAATATCTCCAGGAAAAGACTCATCTACTATTTCTTTCTTTTCAGCAAAAAATGCATTCGGACTAGAAAATTTTACTTTTTTACCATTTCTAACATGTAAATAAGGAGCATTTCTTTTAAAAGTACCAGATACAATTTTAATAAAAGCTAATCTATCTCTGTGTTTAGGGTCCATGTTTGCATGAATTTTAAACACAAAACCAGTTAATTTTGTTTCTTTAGAATCAACTAAACGTTCTTCTGCTTTTTTAGGTTGTGGAGAAGGAGCAATCTCAATAAAAGCATCTAATAATTCTTTTACTCCAAAATTATTTAAAGCAGAACCAAAAAATACAGGTTGTAATTTTCCTTCTAAATATTCTTGTTGATTAAAATCTGGATAAACTTCACTAATCAATTCTATTTCTTCACGTAAAGTTTCTGCTGCCGTTTCTCCAACAATAGTATCTAATTCTGGGTTTGATAAGTCATCAAATTGAACACCATCAGAAATTTTAGTTTTATTATCACCAGAAAAAAGATTTAATTTCTTTTCCCAAATATTATAAATCCCTTTAAAGTCATATCCCATTCCAATAGGAAAACTCATTGGAGTTACTGTTAAGCCTAGTTTTTGTTCTACTTCATCTAATAAATCAAAAGCATCTTTTCCTTCTCTATCCAACTTGTTGATAAAAACCAACATTGGTATACTTCTCATTCTACAAACTTCAACTAGTTTTTCGGTCTGAGGTTCTACACCTTTTGCAACATCAATTACAACAATAACACTATCTACAGCAGTTAAAGTTCTAAAAGTATCTTCAGCAAAATCTTTGTGACCAGGTGTGTCTAGAATGTTTATTTTTTTGTCTTTATAAATGAAAGCTAAAACAGAAGTAGCTACAGAAATTCCACGCTGACGTTCAATCTCCATAAAATCGGAAGTTGCTCCTTTTTTTATCTTATTATTTTTAACAGCACCTGCTTCTTGAATTGCACCTCCAAAAAGTAACAATTTTTCAGTTAAAGTGGTTTTACCAGCATCTGGATGCGATATAATACCAAAGGTTCTTCTACGTGCTATTTCTTCTAAAAAACTCATCTACAAAATTTGAGGTGCAAAGATAGGTTTTACTTAGAGAAATATCAATCTAAAATTTCTATCGTCATTTTTACATCATCAACAGGCCATTCATCAACACCAACCCTAACTTTAGAGATTTTTTCTAGGGTCCTAAAACCAGAAATTACTTCACCAAAAACAGTGTGTTCATTGTCTAAATGATAAGCGCCACTTTTTTTCTGAACCATATAAAACTCAAAAGGACTAGATAATTTATTTGGATTTCGTTTCCATTCTCTAGCAGCAGCTAAAGCACCATATTTATGTCTTCTGTTTTTTCTGAATTCAGGTTTTAGAAGATAGTTTCCATATTTATTTCGTTCTTTTTGAGTGTACATTTCATCAGAATTACCCCCTTGAATTACAAAGTTTTTAGCAACTCTGTAAAAAACGGTTGTATTAAAATATTTAATTTTGGTTAAGAATATAAAATTTGCTCTGTGAATAGGAGTGTCTTTATACAAACGAAGTTTTATATTTCCAAAATCGGTTTTAATCAACACTTTTGTTTCTGGATTTTGTTTTCCAAATTCAGTTAAAAAAGCCTCAGTATTATGTCTGTTTAAACTATCCCATGCTTTTACGATTTTCTTTTCTGGTACTGAACTTGTTTCAGTATCTAACTTTTTCTTTTTAATAATAGTAGTTTTTTTCTCTTCTTTACATTGATAAAGAGTTATTAAAGTGATAAAAAGCAAGAATTTGCAAAAGGTTTTCATGAATGAAATTCAGTTTTAAGAAGCACAAATATAAACCATCAAAATATAAGAATAGAAAACTCTTATTGGTTTTGTAATTATTTTATGATTTATTACTCAATGAATTCCTTATTTTTGTAAGTATGGAAGAACAAGTTGTTTTAGTTGATGAAAAAGATAATCCAATAGGATTAATGCCAAAAATGGAAGCGCATGAAAAAGCAGTTTTACATAGAGCTTTTTCTGTTTTTATTTTTAATAAAAAAGGAGAATTAATGCTACAGCAAAGAGCTGCAAGTAAATATCATTCACCATTATTATGGACAAATACTTGTTGTTCTCATCAAAGAGATGGAGAAACAAACTTAGAAGCAGGTAAAAGACGTTTGCAAGAAGAAATGGGGTTTGTTACTGAAATAAAAGAAGTTTTTTCGTTTATTTACAAAGCTCCTTTTGATAATGGGTTGACTGAGCATGAGCTAGACCATGTAATGGTTGGTTATTATGAAGATACACCTGTTGTAAACAAAGAAGAAGTAGAAGCATATAAGTGGATGACTTTAATTGATGTAAAGAATGACATTGAAAAGAATCCGCAAGAATATACAGAGTGGTTTAAAATTATATTTGATAAATCTTTTGAAAAATTAACAAATGCCTAAAGTAAAAGTTTATAGAAGAGCACATTTTAATGCAGCACACAGATTGTTTAATGCTGAGTGGTCTGATGAGAAAAATTTAGAAGTTTTTGGTAAATGTAGCAACCCTAATTATCATGGCCATAATTATGAAATGATAGTTGCTTTGTTTGGTGAAGTTGATCCTCTAACTGGTTTTGTATACGATTTAGGTTTGTTAAGAGAATTGATAAAAGACGAAATAGAAGAGCCTTTAGATCATAAAAATTTAAATATTGAAGTTGCAGAATTTAAAAATTTAAATCCAACAGCAGAAAATATTTCAATAGTTATCTATAATAAATTAAGACCACATATTCCTGCTCATTTAGAGATAGAAGTTACTTTGTATGAAACTCGTAGAAACTTTGTTCGTTATTCTGGAGAGTAATTTTTAAAATTAATCAGTATAAGTTTATAAATAAGTTTTATGAAAATAATTGCCATGATTCCTGCACGTTATAGTGCATCTCGTTTTCCAGGAAAACTAATGAAAGATTTAGGAGGAAAACCTGTTATACTTAGAACTTATGAAGCAGCATTACATACTAAATTATTTGATGATGTTTATATTGTAACAGATTCTGATATTATTTTTAAAACAATAAAAAAAGCAGGAGGAAAAGCAATTATGAGCAAAAAAGAACACGAATGTGGTTCTGATAGAATTGCTGAAGCTGTAGAAGATATTGAAGCAGATATTGTAATAAATGTACAAGGAGATGAACCTTTTATAGATGCAATTTCACTTTCTAAATTAATTGATGTTTTTAAAAAAGACACTAAAAAAGAAATTGATTTAGCCTCTTTAAAAGTACTAATTACTAATAAAGAGGATATAGAAAATCCTAATAACGTAAAAGTGATTACAGATGTAGATAATTTGGCAATCTATTTTTCTAGAAGTGTAATTCCATATCACAGAGATAAAGATATTAATGTAAAGTATTACAAACATAAAGGAGTTTATGCATTTAGAAAACAAGCATTAATTGATTTTTACAACACACCAATGACACCTTTAGAAGCTGCAGAAAAAATTGAAGCCATTAGATATCAAGAAATTGGTAAAAAAATTAAAATGGTAGAAACAGAAGTAGAAGCTGTAGGAATTGATACACCAGAAGATTTAGAAAAAGCAATTCAGTTTTTAAAACAATAAAAATGAATAAAATAAGTAAAAAAATAAAGGTAATTGCATTTGATGCTGATGATACTTTGTGGGTTAATGAAACTTATTTTAGAGATGCAGAACATCAATTTGCAAAATTATTATCAAAGTACGAAACCGAAAATAAAATAGATCAAGAGCTTTTTAAGGCCGAGATTAAGAATTTAGAACATTATGGTTATGGTGTAAAAGGTTTTATTTTGTCTATGGTAGAATGTGCATTAGAAATTTCTAATTATCAAGTAAAGCAAAAAACAATTGAAGCCATTTTAAATATAGGTAAAGAAATGTTAGATAAGCCTATAGATTTGTTAGATGGAGTAGAAGAAGTATTAAAAGTTCTTCAAGGAAAATATAAATTAATTGTTGCCACAAAAGGCGATTTATTAGATCAAGAAAGAAAGTTAGAAAAATCTAATTTGCTGAAATATTTTCATCATATAGAGGTAATGAGTGATAAAAAAGAGAAAGATTACCAAAAGTTAATTAATCACTTAGACATTCATCCATCAGAACTACTAATGATTGGCAACTCTTTAAAATCAGATGTTTTGCCATTAATTGAAATAGGAGCATCTGCAATTCATGTACCTTTTCATACAACTTGGGTTCATGAAGAAGTATCACAAGAAGTAGCTTCTAAATCAGATTATTATACAGTTTTAAATATAAAAGAAGTTTTAACGCTGTTTTAAATAAATAAACTAAATTTGCAGCATTAAAAATTATAATAAGTTATGGCAAGTATAAAAAACTTAAAAAAAGATATTAATTACGTTTTAGGTGATGTTATTGAATATGCATTAGACGTTTCAATCTTAAAAAATGCACCAGAAAAAGGTGATGCAATTATTGATGAGGCTATCGAAACTTTTGATAATTTAGTTTCTAAAATCAACAATAATAAGGTTGAAAACAAAAAAGCACACTTTAAAGCTATTAATTTAGAATTAGAAGAAAAAGCTAAAGGTTTGGTTGAAAAGATTAACAGTTTATAATCTTAACAAATTTTTAAACAAAATTTAAGACCATCATTTTTTAAATGATGGTTTTTTTTTATTAAATTTGAAAAGACATACTAAAAATGATTTGGTATACGTTCTTTAAGTATAATTTAATTTATTTATAAAAATGGCGAGAGCAATGTTTGAGTACACTAAAACCGTACTTAAAAAAGTAAGTTTTAATTCAGATTTATTTTATAAAGAAGTTGAAAAAGCGTTAAATAGATTGTTACCTTACGAAATAGATGAGCTAACAATTTGGTTAAAACAGTTTACAGCAAATAAACCAGAATTATATTCTTGTATGGTTTTAATTAACTAATAATAAAAAAAGGAAGCTAAATGCTTCCTTTTTTTATTGTTTTAGTTTTTAGAATTTACTTTTTTATGTCGGTATTTACTCATTAACTTTCTGCCAAAACTCATTTCTGCTATTTGCAGTTGCAATATTTTTTTATGAGAAATTATCTTTTTTATACTAGAGATAAATTTTTGCTGAGATTCATAAATTTGTTTATCATTAGATAACTTTAAGCTAATTAATCTTTCTGCTTCTTTTTCTGAAATAGAATTTATATCTTCTTTTTCTTTAATAGAGTTTTTAATTTCTGTTCTAATAGAATTTCTTAAAGCATGTTGCTTTTTATCATAAGCATTATAAATTGGCCAAAATTTTTCTGCTTCTGTAGAAGTTAAATTTAATTGCTCTGTTAAATAAGCAATTTTTAATGCTTTAATTTTTTCTTTACCTTTTCTACCTTGGGCAGAAATTGAGACTACACAGAATAGTGTAATGGTTAAAAAAGTGATTAGTTTTTTCATAATCTTAAGTTTTAATCTAATTCGTTTAAAATTGAAGTATTATCAATCGAGTTGATGTAATCTTCAATGTTTTCATCTTCTAATGTTGCAAAGTAAAAATCATTTTCATCAAAAATATCTTCATTTAATATCAAAGCGATATCATTTGTATTTAAAATATTTGTATCAAGCCAATTTTCAATTTCATTATCAGAAAGTGAGTCTAATGTAAGCTCTTCTGTTTTGTTAAAAATAAAAGAATTTAAACCAATAAATAATATAACAGAAGCTGCAGCAGCAATTGGTATAGCTTTTAGTATTCTTTCTTTTAAAGAAATAACTTTTGTTTCTTTTTTAGTAGTTGTAACCTTTGCTAAAATATCATTCTCTAATTCTTTAAAATAAGAATCAGGAACCTTAAAACCTTTGTTTTTAGTAAAGTTTTCTTCAGCTATTTTTGCTTCAATAGCATCTTCAGTTGTATTAAAATAGTTTTTAGGAATAGAAAAACCACTTTCTTTTCCCAAAACTGAGTTTAAATATGCTTCGCTATTTTTTATATTATTTTCCATTATACTATTTAGACCTTTTATTTATAGAAAGGTTTAATTTGTTTTCTTTTTTATATAGCTTTCAATTTTCTTAACTGCATGAAAATAAGAAGCTTTCAAAGCTCCAACAGACGTTTCTAAGATTTCTGAGATTTCATTATATTTTAGTTCTTCAAAATACTTCATGTTAAAAACCAATTGTTGTTTTTGAGGTAAAGTAGCAATTGCTTCTTGTAAAATAAGTTGAATTTCATCACCATTAAAAAAATCATCACTTTTTAAAGTAGATGCTAGTTCTTGCTGATAATCTGTAATGTCTATGGTTCGTTGTTTTGCTCTTTTATTGATAAAGGTGATAGATTCGTTGGTTGCAATTCTATATATCCAAGAAAATAATTTGCTTTCTTGATTAAATTTATCAATATTTTTAAAAACCTTAATAAAAGTATTCTGTAAAACATCATCTGCATCATCATGAGATATCACAATTTTACGAACATGCCAATACAGGCGTTCTTTATAGAGTGAAATTAACTCTCTAAACGCTTTTTCTTTTGTTTTAATATTTTTTAACTGTTCTACTAAAAGAGTTTCGTCTGTCAACTATATAGTTTGTAAATTTTAGACATAAAAAAAACAAAAAGGTTTAAAATTTATTTTTTTGCTCTAGATCTAGAGTACCCAAAAAGTCTTTTTTGTTTGATTGTTTCTGCAATTCCTTCTGGTAACATTTTTTCCCAACCTTCTTCATTTTTAGTAATCATTCTTAAAACAGTTCTAGAAAAAATATCTAAAATCTCTTTATTAGTTACCTCCATATCTACAAGTTTACCATTGTGTTTAAAGAATTTATATAATTCTTTCATTCTTGGATGAACTTCAAGGTTATTTGTTGTGATGTATTCTCCAGATTGAATATCGTGAGAAGGATAAATGTATATTTTTAAATCTCTGTTAAATAATTTTCCAAAAGCTTCTAAAATTCCTCCACTTAAATTACGATAATATTTTTCATCAAAAATTTGTACAAGATTTTGAGCTCCCATAGCTAATGCCATTCTTTCTTTTGTAAACTCACTAAAATATTCAACCAATTTAAAATATTGTTGAAAGTTAGTAATCATTACATTTTGGCCAAGAGAACAAAGTAATTCTGCTCTATCTAGAAAATCTCGTTCATTAATTTTTCCTTCGGAAGTAAGGTTACTTAGAGTAATTTCAAAGATGATTTGTGTTTTTCTTTCATCAACTTTCTTTTCTGATAAAAAGAGTTGTTTAGATTTTTCAAACATGTCCATATTTACCATGGTAACAGGTCTAAAGCTTCCACGAAGCGTAAGAATATTTTTCTTATATAAAACTTGTGCTGGTAAAAGGTTGTTTCCATCAGGCCCAAACATTACTGCGTTGGTCATTCCATTTTTAAGCAATTGCAAACTCATTAAGCGATTGTCTACATACATAAAACGTGGTCCTGAGAAATTAATCATATCAATTTCTAGTTGATCACTACCTAAATTATGGTAAAAAGATTTGACTAAATCTTTAGGATTATCATTCAGGTAAAAAGCACCATAAATTAAGTTAACACCCAAAACTCCTAAAGTTTCTTGTTGTAAACGAGCATCTGTTTCTTTAAAACGTAAGTGCAAAACAATTTCGTTATAATCTTCTAAAGGATCTAATTGAAAGCGAATTCCAACCCAACCATGTCCTTTAAATTTTTTAGCAAAATCGATTGTTGTTACAGTATTGGCGTAACTAAAAAATAATTTATCAGGATGTTTTTGTCTGCTTAAACGGTCTTCCATTAAGTCAATTTCATGACCTAACATTTTTTTTAAACGTGGTTGTGTTACATAGCGATTATCATCTTCTGTACCATAAATTGCATCAGAAAAATCCTTATCATAAGCACTCATTGCTTTTGCAATTGTACCAGAAGCTGCACCAGATCTAAAAAAGTTACGAGCAGTTTCTTGTCCTGCTCCAATTTCGGCAAAAGTTCCGTAAATATCTCTGTTTAAATTAATTCTTAGTGCTTTACTTTTTGTGGAAGGGACACTACTAATTATTTGATCTCCTTTTAAAGAAATTGCCATATAATACTATTTTAATGTTGAAACAAATGTACTAAAATAGACTGCTATCAGTCAATTTTTATGCTATTTTTGTTCTAATGAACTTTACCAAGAAACAGCTTACGATTACCTTTTTAGGAACAGGTACTTCACAGGGTATACCAATGATAGCAAATAATGATCCAGTTTGTTTGTCTAAAAACCTAAAAGATAAACGTTTAAGGTCTTCTGTTTTGATTTCTTGGGATGATGTTTCTTATACAGTAGATTGTGGTTTAGATTTTAGACAGCAAATATTAAGAGAGAATGTACAGTCTTTAAATGGCGTTTTTTTTACACATGAACATGCAGATCATATTGGAGGTATAGATGATTTAAGAGCTTTTTGTTATATAATAGGAGAAATGCCAATTTATTTAAATGAGCGTACTTTAAAAAGTTTAGAAAAAAGATTTGAATATATTTTTAGTATAGAAAACAGATATCCAGGAGCACCAAGTGTTTTGCCAAAAATTGTAAATAAAACAAGTTTTATTGTTGATGATTTAGAGGTAACACCAATTGAAGTAATGCATGGAAATTTACCTATTACAGCTTATCGGTTTGAAGATTTTGCATATTTAACAGATGTAAAATCGATTTCTGATAAAGAAAAATTAAAATTACAAAACTTAGATGTTTTAGTGGTAAATGCATTACGAATAGCTGAACATCCTACACATTTAAATTTACAAGAAGCGTTAGATTTTGTTGCAGAAATTAAACCAAAGAAAGCATATTTTACCCATATTAGCCATAAGTTAGGGTTTCATGAAGAAGTTTCTAAAACACTGCCAAATAACGTTTTTTTAGCTTATGACGGTTTAAAAATTATAGTTTAGATTTTTATAAACTATATTTTATAGTATATTTGTTAGAAGTGCTTATTAATAATACATTAAAAGAACAAACAATAACCAACTATTAGCATAAATGGAAAAAAATTCAGAAAAAAAACAACCTGCAGTTGAAAACCAAAAAGAGGTAGATAGAATTGCGGCCGTAAGAGAATTAATCTTTGGTGAAAATATGGTGCAATATAGCACTGAATTTGCTGATGTTTATGACAAAATTAAATCTCTTAAAGATCAAACTAACAAAAACTTATCTGAGTCTGTTACAAATCTTGAGAATAAATTAGCTGATTTAGAAAGCTTAATGGATCATAAATTTCAAGATTTAAATGATGATTTAGATAAAAGACTTGCTGACTTAGATGACGAAAAAGCAGATAGAAGAAAACTTGGAAAAGCTTTAGAGAAAATTGCATTGATGTTGCAAGAATAGATGAAAAAAACACCTGCAGATAACAATAAAGACAATCGTTTTGAGTTGCTCAGAGAACTTTTATTAGCTGAAGATAGAGAAAAGTTTGATTCACTTAGTCAAGAAATTATTCTAAGAGAAAAATTATCTAATAGAGTTTCACCTCTTATAGATGAGAAAATTTTAGATCTGCGTGAAAATTTTCCAGAGTATTTTGGAGATACAATTACAGAAACTATAAAAGTTCAAATTAGAGACTCTCAAGATGAAGTTGTAGAAGCCTTATACCCAATTATGGGTAAAATGGTTAAGAAATTTATTGTTGCAGAAATTACTAAATTATCTGATAGTATTAATAAAACTATAAAAGAAAAGTTCTCTATTCAAGAAATTCTTAAAAGAATTTTAAAAGGAAAAAGAAACGATGCAGGTATTGTTTTAGAAGAAGTTTTTGAGTTTGTAATAGAAGAAGTTTTTATTATAGAAAAAGAATCTGGTTTACTTTCTGGAAGCTATTCTAGAGGTAGTATTGCAGATAAAGATATGATTTCTGGGATGTTAACTGCCATTAAATCTTTTGCAGAAGATGCTTTTTCTAAAGAAGGTCAAGATTTAGAGAATATAAAATTCGAAACTTTTCAGTTGTCAATTAGAAACTTTAAAACTATTTATATTGCTATTGCAACTTCTGGAGTTTTAACATCAGAAGTTTTAGAAGAATTATCTGACAATATCAGTAATTTAGCAGAAATTATTTTAAGAGATCGTTCGTATTTAGCTGATGAAGAACGTTTAAATAAATTAATTTTAAAGGAGTTAATTGAAGAGTAAAAATCAACCATAATTTATGATTGCAAAAAAAGTACTACTTGTTGGTAACTTTGGTGTTGGTAAAACCTCATTAATAAGAAGATTTGTTTTAAATGAATTTTCTGAAGATTATATTAGTACTATTGGTGTTCGAGTTAGTAAAAAGGTAGTTGAATATGAAAATGAAACTATTAAATTAATGATTTGGGATGTTGCAGGTACAAATGGTAATGAGAAAATACCCAAAGCTTATTTTTTAGGTTCTAGTGCAGCAATGTTTGTATTTGATGTAAGTAGGGAAGAAACGTATTTAACTATTGATGAAAATTTGAAAATGGTTAAAGAACTTTCAGGCTTAAAAAATATTACAGTTGTTGGTAATAAAAAGGATTTACTTTCTGAAGAGGAATTAGAAAATGTACTTCAAAAAATAACTGTAGATATTGATTTAATTACTAGTGCAAAAGAAGATGATAACGTTGCAGATGCTTTTATGCAATTAACAGCACAAACTTTAAAATAATAGTATTTGATACCTGCAAAAATAGAAGATGTTTTTATACAATTAACTACTGATTATTCAGGAGTTATTATAAACATCGTTGCAGGAAAATTTGCCAAAAAAATATTCACTATTCATGAATCTATCTATGATTCTTGTCCATTTTTAGAAGGAACTTTAGAAGCTTTAATTATAGGAGAATCCTATCTTTTAGAAGGCATGGTAATTGAATCAGAATCAAAAGAATACAATATAGATTTAGAGCTTTTTAAATGTGAGAATTCGATAGATGTTTTAATTCATAATAGAACAAATGTCTATAAATATGTAGATCAACTTAATCAAAATAGGAATGATATTTTTTTTATAAAAAGAGAAATTGCAGAAAAAAATATTGAGTTAGATGAATTGCGAAAAATTGCAGACAAAGCAAATCAAGAAAAATCACGATTTTTAGCAATGATGAGTCATGAAATTAGAAATCCTCTGAATTCAATTCTTGGATATGCAGAAATGATTTCATCAGAAAAACTAAATAAAAAAGTAGCAAAATATATAAAAAACTTATCATCTGCAGGGAGAAATTTAAAGGTTATTGTTGATGATATTTTAGATTTATCTAGAATTGAAGCTGGTAAATTAGTGTTGATTTCAGAGAAAGTGTCTATCAAAGAAATTATAGATAATTGCCAAAATGATTTTCAACATTTAAAAACAAATGAAGAGGTAAACCTTGTGTTTTTAACTTCAGAAAAAATACCAGAATTTGTTTTTGGAGATTCTGTAAGAATACAACAAATCTTAGCAAACTTAATTAGTAACGGAATTAAGTTTACGAATAAAGGAAGTGTTAAAACAAGTGCAAAAGTAACTTCTGAAACAGAAAATGAAATAACAATTATTTTTGAAGTTGCAGATACTGGTAGAGGGATGTCTAAAGAGCAAAGTTTAAAAATATTTGAAGAATACCAGCAAAATGAATTGAATGATAACAGAATTCATGGAGGAGCAGGTTTAGGTTTGGCAATTGTAAATCGTTTGGTAAAAGAGATGAATGGAAAAGTTTTTGTTAAAAGTGAATTGAATATTGGAACTTCTTTTTTTGTTGAAATTCCTTTTTCTAAAATCTCAAAACTAAACAGGTCTGTAAAAGAAGAAATTCTTCAAGAAAAAAATATCAATTTAAAAGGAAAAAAGATTTTAGTTGCTGATGATGACTTAATGAATCAGACAATAGTTTCTCATATTTTAAAAAAGGAAAAAGCGAAAATTACTATTGTAAACGATGGTTTAGAAGCGCTTTCTAAAATTGAAAAAGAAACTTTTGATGTTGTTTTGTTAGATATTAACATGCCAAATATGACAGGTGAAGAGCTAATGAAAAAGAAAGAATCTTTCGTAAAATATAATGTTAACACACCTTTTTTAGCATTAACAGCAAATACTGCTACAGAAGATATTGAAAGATATTTAGAATTAGGCTTTTCTAGTGTAATTTCTAAACCTTATAAAATTGCTAATTTTGTAGATAAAATTAAGAGAGTTTTATAAAATACGAATGCCGAAATTCCGTAAGAATTTCTAAAGTGAGATATAGTTAGCTAAATAACACCTATTTTCTATCCATAAAATCTTGAAAAGCATTTTGAGAAATTGCTTTTCCTAAAGAATCTAATTTTACTGCTTCTAGACCTTCTTTTATAATTGGTTTTTTACTAATATAATCATAAACAAAAAGTCCGTTTTTAGTAAGAGTGCCAAAACCTTTGTTAAAGATGTAATGTGCGTATTGTTCTTTATAATTATTGAAAATGTTTTTACTGAAAGTAAAACCAGAATTATCTCCTTTCACCAAATCTAACAGTGTGTAAGGTAAATCTATTTGGCTTGAAATATTGTCAATTTTAATACCAGTTTTATGCAATGCGCCACCTAACCATAACATGGGTATTCTAAATTTTTTTGGCGAGTTAAAAGCACCTTCATGTTTTGGAGAACGATGTCCATGATCAGACAAAATAATAATTAGCGTATTGTTATACCAAGTTTGTTTTTTTGCAAAGTCTATAAAATTGCCAATTACTTTATCTGTATATGCATGTGCGCTTCTAAACTTATTTACTTCAGTCTTTTTACCAAACTTATATTCATCCGGAAATTCATAAGGTTCATGACTTGTAAGTGTTAAAGCAATTTTAAAAAATGGTTCATTTTGTTTTTCTGACAAACCATCAGCAAAACGTTTCATAAAAACATGGTCGTGAACTCCCCATTTAGAATTCCAATCTTTTTCATCAAAATCATTTCCATCTACAAAATTGGTTATTCCTGCATTTCGCAAATAGGTATTCATATTTCCAAAATTTAAATCTCCACCATGATAAAAAGAAGTCTGGTAACCTAAATCAATCATTTTTTGAGGCAACATTGGCAAGCTTCTTGTTTTGTTTGGCATTTTCATGATACTTGTAGAAGGTTGAGGTAAATAACCACTCAAAATAGCAGGAATTCCTTTATCTGTTCTGTCCCCGTTTGAGTAGAAGTTAGTAAATAAAACTCCTTCATTAGAAAGCTTGTTTAGGTTTACTGTTACGTTAGGTTCACCTCCCAAAGAACCTACAACTTTTGCTGTTAAGCTTTCCCAGATAATTAAAATAACATTTGGTTTTGAAGTATTTAAAATGCTATCTGTGTTTGAAATTAAAAGATTATCTTTTGTTTTATTGATAATGTTTTCAGCTGCTTTATCATCAAAATATTTATATGGATTTTTATCATTAGATTTATGAGTAAGCGCATTAAAAAAGTTCCAAACATAATTAATGGAAGCATGATTTGCATACATGCTGCTCGAAAAATAGACATTACTTTGATTAACAGGTATGGTTTGTAAACCACCTCTTATTGGAATAATCAATGCAGCAGTTATAAATAAAAAGACAATAGATTGTAACCAAAAACCTTGTTGAACTTCATTTATTTTTTTTGTAATTACTTTGTTAAACCATTTAATGAAAAAGAAAGAAGTTATCACCCAAAAAATAGTTCCAGAAACCATTTGAAAAGTAGAAGCAGAAGCAATCATGACTTCAGGAGTGTTTAAATATGTAAGTAAAGCTGTGTCTAAACGAGTTCCCCAAGATTGATACAAACTTGCATCAATTATCAATAAAAGACTTAAAAAAATAATTAAAATTGCTGAATACCATTTTAGGATAGTTCCAATTTTTTTTGATTTTACAAAAACAGATAAAATTATCAGTAAAAAAGGAATAAAACATAAGTATGCTGCAAAAGAGCTGTCTAATCTCAATCCATAAACAAATGTTTTAATTGTTGTTAAAAAATCTAGTTCTTTGGTTTTATCAAAATAAAAAACTAGAAAAAAGAAACGTGCAAAAACAAAATAACCAATCCATAAGAGGAAATAGTAAACATTAAAAAGTAAACGATTTTTAAAATTTTTCATAGAACTTATTCTGTAACTTTTAAACGAGCTTTTGCAGTAACAGAAACATCAGAATAATCGTTGTTTAAAAATTTTAAATATCCAGTAATGGCAATCATTGCAGCATTATCTGTAGTATATTCAAATTTAGGGATATATGTTGTCCAACCAAAATGTTTTTCTGCTAGTTGTAATCGGTTTCTAATTTCTGAGTTTGCAGAAACACCACCTGCAATTGCTATATGTTTAATGCCAGTTTGTTTAACAGCATTTTTTAATTTGTCCATTAAAATTTCTACAATAGTATATTGGATTGATGCACAAATGTCGTTTAAGTTTTCTTCAATAAAATTTGAATTTATTTTTACTTGTTTTTGAATGAAATATAAGATTCCTGTTTTTAATCCGCTAAAGCTAAAATCTAAATCGCCAACTTTTGGTTTTGTAAACTGAAATGCTTTTGCATTTCCTAATTTGGCATGTTTGTCAATTAATGGTCCTCCAGGGTAAGGTAATCCTAAAATTTTTGCAGATTTATCAAAAGCTTCACCAACTGCATCATCAATTGTTTCTCCTAAAATTTCCATTTCAAAATGATTGGTAACTTTTACAATTTGTGTGTGTCCTCCACTTATGGTTAAGCAAATAAAAGGAAATGGAGGTATTTTGTTGTTGTCTTCTTCAATAAAATGCGATAAAATATGAGCTTGCATATGGTTTACATCAATTAAAGGAACTTGTAAACCTAAAGCTAAAGATTTTGCAAAAGAAGTACCTACTAATAAAGAACCCATTAATCCTGGGCCACGTGTAAATGCAATTGCAGACAACTCTTCTTTGGTAATGTTTGCTTGTTTTATTGCTTGTTGCACAACAGGCACAATGTTTTGTTGATGTGCTCTAGATGCTAATTCTGGAACAACACCACCATATTTTGAATGTATTTCTTGGTTTGCAACAACATTACTTAGCACTTTTGCGTTGCAAATTACAGATGCACTAGTGTCATCACAAGAAGATTCAATTCCTAAAATATAAACTGGTTTTTCCATTAAAATTGATAATTTAAGGCAAAATTAAGGATAATTTTATGTTGTCATCCTTTTTTAAGAATAGAAATTTAATTCTTTGTTAAATTTGAACGTTCTTTGTAGTAATTGGCAATGTTTTTGATTAGTAAATATCATATTGTTACATTTATTTTAAATAGAAAAAGTTATCAAAAAAGCTGGAAAAAAAATACTGAAATGGTTAGGGTACTTTGTGCTCTTTTTGCTGTTAGTTAGTATTTTACTTTCTGTTCCAGGAATTCAAACAAAATTAGGGAATTACGCTACTAAAAAACTTAATGAAGATTTTAATACTAATATTTCTATTGAAAAAATAGACTTATCTTTTTTAGGAAATGTACAGTTAAAAGGAGTAGAAATTAGAGATCATCATCAAGATACTTTAATTTTTGTAAAGAAGTTAAGTACCTCTATTCTAAGTGCAAAAAAAGTTTTAGATAGTGAAGTTAATTTAGGAAGTATTTCTTTGGATGGAGCTTATGTTTACATGAAAACTTATAAAGGCGAAACGGATGATAATATGGCTATTTTTATAGACAGTTTTGGAGAAAGTTCTAAAGATTCTTTGTCAACGCCATTTATATTAAGATCGTCTAACGTTTATGCAAATGATTTAAATTATAGATTGTCCAATGAAAATAATAAAAGTCCAATTTCTTTTTCGGCAAAAAATACAGGAGGAAGTTTACAAGATATGTTAGTTTATGGATCTGATTTTTCATCTAAAATTAGAGGTTTATATTTTGTAGATAATAAAGGTTTAGAAGTTACTAGTTTAACCACCGATTTTTCGTATTCTAAAACTGCAATGCATTTTAAAAATACAACATTGCAAACAAGAAAATCGAATATTAAAGCAGATATTGATTTTACTTATAACAGAGCTGAGTTAGCTGATTTTAATAATAAAGTACATATCAATGCAGCTTTTGATAAGAGTAAAATTGCAGTACCAGATTTAAAGAAATATTACAATGAATTAAATGGTAATGATGTAATTGACCTTTCTGGAATTGTAAAAGGAAAACTAAATGATTTTACTTTAAATAAACTGAACTTAACATCAAAAAATGGTATTAAAGTAGTTGGAGATTTAAGTTTTGTAAATGCTGTTAATTTTGAAAGAGGATTTGTTTTTAAAGGAAAATTAGATAATTTAACTGCTACTTATTATGAGTTAAAAAAAATATTACCAAATGTTTTAGGAAAGACATTGCCAACTGAATTTAGAAAATTCGGAAAGTTTACTGTAAAAGGAAAAGTAAATGTTACTCCTAAAGAAATTGATGCTATTTTAAATTTAAAATCACAAATAGGAGGTGTTATTTCAGATTTGCAAATCTCTAATATAGATGATATTGATTACGCAACTTATAGTGGAGAAGTGGCTTTAAAGAAGTTTAATATTGGTGTATTATTTAACAATCCGTTATTTGGTAATGTATCATTAAAAGGTGATGTAAATGGTAGTGGTTTTAAACTAGAAAATATTAATACATCGTTTATTGGAAAGGTTTCTGAATTCAATTTTAATAATTACGATTATAAAAATATTGATGCTAATGGTCAATATCAAAATAATAAGTTTGATGGTGATTTAAAAATTGATGATGAAAACTTTAAGATGAAATTTAATGGTTTAGCAGATTTGTCATCAGCAATAAATAAATTCGATTTTAAAACTGATATTGAGTATTTAAACCTAAAAGAAACTAAACTGTTTACAAGAGATAGTATTTCTGTTTTAAAAGGTAATATTGATTTAGATGTAGAAGGAAACACGCTTGATGATATTACAGGTAAAGCAACTTTTAAAAATATTTTATATACAAATCAATCAAAAGAGTTCAACTTTAAAGAGTTTAACGTATCCTCTTCTTTAAAAGATAGCATTAAAACGATAGAAGTTGCATCTGAAGATATAGCTGAAGGTTATCTTTCTGGTAAGTTTTCGTTTGCAGAATTGCTGCCAGTTGCACAAAATGCTTTAGGTAGTATTTATACAAATTATACGCCTTATTCTGTAGCGCCAAATCAGTTTTTAGATTTTAATTTTACAATTTATAATCAAATAGTTACCGTATTTTTTCCTGAAATTTCTATTGATAATAAAACAAAAATTAAAGGAAAAATTAAAGCAGATAAAAATCAATTAAGATTAACATTTTCATCTCCTAAAATAGATGCTTATGGTAATGAAATAAAAGATGTTTTGTTAAGAACAGATAATCAGAATCCACTATATAACTCGCATTTAACAGCATCTGAAGTCAATACAAAATATTATAAAGTTTCTAAATTAAATCTGTTAAGTTTAAATCAAAAAGACACTTTATACTTTAAATCTGTTTTTACAGGAGGTAAGAAAAAAAATGAAGATTTTAATCTTGATTTCTTCTACACGTTTAATCCAGAAGGAAAGTCTGTTGTTGGTTTTCAAAAGTCATCATTTAAATTTAAAGAGAATGTCTGGGGTATAGATCCTGATAAATTAAATTCAAATAAAGTAACCTTCGATTTAAAAGAAAACGAATTCAATTTCAGTCAATTTAAGTTAGTATCAGGAGAACAAAAAGTAGAATTTACTGGTAGCTTAAAAGGAGATACAGAAAAAGTACTTTTAGCAGATTTTACAAAAGTTAAATTGCAAAGTTTTTTACCAATAATAGATAGTTTGGCTTTAAAAGGTACACTATCTGGTAATTTAGATTTTGTTCAGAGAGAGGGGGTTTATAGCCCAGAAGCTTTATTATCTATTAAAGATTTTCAAGTAAATAATTTTAAACAAGGAGATTTAGCTTTAAATGTAAAAGGAGATAATTCTTACGAAAAGTATAAAGTAGATTTATCTATAAATAATGAAAAAGTAAAAAGTATTGCAGCTACTGGTTCTTTAGATTTTTCAGAAAAAAGACCTTTAATAGATTTAGATGTTTATTTAGAAGAGTTTGGTTTAAGTGCTTTTAGCCCTCTTGGACAAGACGTTTTATCCTCTATTAGAGGAACAGCAAGTGGAGATTTTTCTTTAAGAGGATTTTTAGGAAATCCAGAAATGGAAGGAACATTAAGGCTTAAAAATGCAGGTTTAAAATTTCCTTACCTAAATGTAGATTACGATTTTGAAGGAGAATCAATAATTACACTACAAGAACAATCATTTATTTTTGAAGAAGTTGCTTTAGTTGATACCAAACATAAAACAAGAGGAAAATTAATTGGAGATATCACACATTTAAATTTTGAAAAATGGTTTTTAAATATTGAACTTGATGGTGATAATGTTTTAGTTTTAGATACAGAAGATACTGAAGAGGCATTGTATTATGGTGCTGCTTTTATAGATGGTACTGCAAGTATAACTGGTTTAACAGATCAGTTAACAATAGATATTAATGCAAAAACAATGCCTGGAACAACCTTTGTAGTGCCTCTTAAAGATATAGAAACAGTAGATAGTTATAGCTTAATTCATTTTAAATCTAAAGAAACTAAGGTAAAAGAAAGACAAAAAGAAGTTGCTTTAGAAGCCGTTAAGGGATTATCTTTAAATATAGATTTAGAAGTAACCAAAGACGCAACTGCTCAGGTAGTAATTGATGAAGTATATGGAAGTCAATTAACAGGAAATGGTAAAGGAAATCTTAGAATAGAGATTAATACTCGAGGTAAATTTAACATGTTTGGAGATTATATGATAGATAATGGAGTCTATGATTTTAAATATGGAGGTATTGTAAACAAACCTTTTTTAATACAAAAAGGAGGTACCGTTTCTTGGAACGGTAATCCATTTGAAGCTAATTTAGATGTAACTGCAATCTATAAAGCGAAAGCAAACCCTGGAGTATTATTACAGAACTTTAATTCTAATAGAAAAATTGAAGTAGATTTAGTGACTAGAATTACTGGTGGTTTATTTAGTTCCAAACAAGATTTAGATATCCAATTAACAAATGTAGATCCAACAATTGCAAGTGAATTAGAGTTTATTTTAAATGATAATAATGTAAATGAAAAAACCACACAATTTATTTCATTACTTGCTTTTGGTAATTTTGCAAATCCGGATAAAGTAGATTTTAATGCAGGTGAAACAATTTCAAATACAGCTTCAAGTGCTGTTGCTGCAGCTTTTTCTAGCCTATTAAATAATCCTGAGGGTAAATTTCAACTAGGAGTAGATTATCAACAAGGAAATACTGGTAATGATATAGAAAGTTTAAATATTGATAATCAGGTTGATGTTTCTGTAAGTACACAAGTGAGTGATAGGGTTATAATTAACGGAAAAGTAGGTGTTCCTGTTGGTGCTCAAACGCAATCTAGTGTTGTTGGTGAAGTAAAAGTTGAAGTGCTTTTAAATAAAGAAGGTAGCTTTAGAGGCATCATTTTTAATAGACAAAACGAAATACAATATTCTACAGAAGAAGAAGGATATACTCAAGGAGTTGGACTTTCTTATCAAGTAAACTTTAACTCACTTTCTGGTTTGTTGAAGAAAATTCGTAGTAAAAAAAGTAGACAAAAAAAGTCTAAACCAATTGTTAAAAATGATAGCATAAAAAAAACAAATAATGGCTTAATTAATTTTGAAGGGAATTAGTAAGGTCTATTATTATTCTTAAAAGTGATTTATATCATTTATTAGCTTTATGATCATTGTTAATTTCGCACTTCAAAAATTAATATAAATCAAGAATAAAAACCGATAATTTTATTAATGAAATAAAGCAATTTTTCAACTTATAATTACAAAAATTAGCCTAAAACGATTTCGTAGTTTTATTATTTTAAATGGTTATAAAGCACTAATTTTACATCAGAATATATGAAGAAAATTAAAAAAATAGCAGTTATGACTTCTGGTGGCGATGCCCCTGGAATGAATGCCGCAATTAGAGCAGTAGTTAGAGCTTGTGCTTACTATAGCTTAGGTTGTGTAGGGATATATAGAGGTTACGAAGGTTTAATTGAAGACGATCTTATAGATTTAACAGCAAGAAGTGTTCACAATATTGTAAACAAAGGAGGCACAGTTTTAAAGTCTGCAAGATCAAAAGAGTTCCGAACTAAAGAAGGAAGACAAAAAGCATTTGAAAACTTACAAGAACGTGAGATAGATGCAATGGTTGTAATTGGAGGTGATGGATCTTTTACAGGAGCAGTAATTTTTAATGAAGAATTTAACTTTCCAGTAATTGGAATTCCTGGTACTATTGATAATGATATTTTTGGTACTTCACATACTTTAGGATATGATACAGCCTTAAATACAGCTGTTGAAGCTATTGATAAGATTAGAGATACCGCATCTTCGCATAATAGATTATTTTTTGTTGAAGTTATGGGGCGCGATGCAGGTTTTATAGCTTTAAATGCAGGGGTAGGAGCAGGAGCTGAAGAAATTTTAATTCCTGAAGAAGATCTAGGGTTAGATAGAATGTTAGAATCTTTAGAAAGAAGTAGAAGAGCTGGTAAATCATCTAGTATTGTAGTTGTAGCTGAAGGTGATAAATCTGGTAAAAATGTATATGAGTTAGCTAAGTATGTAGAAGAAAACTTGCCAGAATACGATGTAAGAGTTAGTATTTTAGGTCATATGCAAAGAGGAGGTTCTCCTTCTTGTTTCGATAGAGTTTTAGCAAGTAGGCTAGGTGTTAAAGCTGTAGAATTATTGTTAGACGGTCATACAAACTTAATGGTAGGATTAAAAGATAACGAAGTAATTAGTACTGATATTAAAGAAGCAATTTCAGGAGGTCATTCAATAAATCATGAACTTCTTAGAATTTCTGATATCATAACAACATAATAAATAAACAATTAAAGATTAGTAAAATGATTAAAGTAGGAATTAACGGATTTGGAAGAATTGGAAGATTAGCATTCAGATCTACAGTAAATAGAAAAGACGTACAAGTAGTAGCAATTAATGATTTATTAGATGTAGATTATTTAGCTTACATGTTAAAATATGATTCAGTTCACGGAGCATTTGATGGAACTGTTGATGTAAAAGATGGTAAATTAGTTGTAAACGGAAACGAAATTAGAATTACAGCAGAAAGAAACCCAGCAGATTTAAAATGGGATGAAGTTGGTGCTGAATATGTAATTGAGTCTACAGGATTTTTCTTAACAGAAGAAACTGCTGGAAAACACTTAGAAGCTGGTGCTAAAAAAGTAGTTTTATCTGCTCCATCTAAAGATCATACTCCAATGTTTGTAATGGGTGTAAATAATACAGAATTAAAAGCAGATCAAAAGATTTTTTCTAATGCATCTTGTACTACAAACTGTTTGTCTCCTATTGCAAAAGTATTAAATGACAACTGGGGAATCTCAGAAGGTTTAATGACAACTGTACATGCTGCAACTGCAACTCAAAAAACTGTTGATGGTCCTTCTATGAAAGACTGGAGAGGTGGACGTTCTGCAATTGGAAACGTAATTCCTTCTTCTACAGGAGCTGCAAAAGCTGTTGGAAAAGTAATTCCAGCTTTAAATGGAAAATTAACTGGTATGGCATTTAGAATTCCTACTATGGATGTTTCTGTTGTAGATTTAACTGTTAAGTTAGAAAAACCAGCTACTTATGCAGAAATTTGTGCTGCAATGAAAGCTGCTTCAGAAAGTGGAGCTATGGCAGGTGTTTTAGGATATACTGAAGATTTAGTAGTTTCTCAAGATTTTGTTGGAGATACTCGTACTTCTATCTTTGATGCTGGTGCAGGAATCGCTTTAAATGATAACTTCGTAAAAGTTGTTTCTTGGTATGATAACGAAATGGGTTATTCAACTAAGATTGTAGACTTAATCGAGTATTCTGCTTCTTTATAATATAAAGTAGTTTATACATAAAAATAAAACCTGATAGTTTAACTATCAGGTTTTTTTATGCTTAAAGAAGTAAGAAAATTATTTTACAGCAATTGCACTAATTTCTACATTAACAAACTTAGGTAAATTAACTACTTCTACAGTTTCTCTTGCAGGAGCAGTTTCTTCATTAAAATATTCTCCATAAACAGCATTTATTTCAGCAAAGTTATTCATGTCAGAAATAAAAATAGATGTTTTTATTACGTTTTCAAAAGTCATTTCTGCCGCAGCTAAAACTTCTTTTAAATTGTTCATCACTTGTTTAGTTTCTATTTTTATAGAATCTAAAACAAGTTCTCCATTCTCAGGATTAATAGCAATTTGACCTGATGTATATAAAGTATTACCACTTAATACAGCTTGATTATATGGGCCAATTGGAGCAGGTGCTTTACTTGTTGTTATTATTTTTTTCATTAGATTATTAAGTTTCAAATTTCTACCAGAATATATTTTAAGTCATTTTAATTTCACTTTTCAATTTAAAATAACCTTCTATCTGGTGGCTTATTTTTATCCCATTTTAAATCTGATAAAGTAGAAGATTTTACACCAATAAAAAATGTATAAGAAGAGTTTGTACCAAAAGGAACCCAGTTAAAATTGAATTGCCAACTATCTAAATCTCTAGTAAAATTAAATCTAGAAAAAGTGAAAGCACCTCCTTTAACATCATAACCAGAAGAATAGCCCATTTTCCATTTAGGTGATAATTCTACATTACCACTAAACATAATACTATGTATACCAATACTTCCAGGCTCTAAGCCATTATTACTATAGCTTGTAGAATAAGCTAAATTTACAGACCAAGGTATTTCAGCATTATATAATTTTGCCTCTTTATTTTTATCTTCCTCTTTTGTATTAATGCCGTTTCTTTCACCAAATCTATCTGTCGGATTTATGTCAGCACCAATAACATCAACTCCATTTTGTGCACCATTACCATTGTTTTTAGATTTTCCTTTTTTATCCTTATCAAAATCTTCACTAGAGATAGAATAATTTGCTGTTAAGCTTGCGTTTGTTAGTCTAAAAATATTTGGATTAAATTCGTTAATTCTTATGGCAGAACCACTTGAAGATGCTACAACTTTGTATGGGTCCATAGAACCACTAAGGTTTACTGCTAACTTATCTTTAAATAACCTTGTTCCTGCAGAAAAACTAACAGGAGACCAGCGCAAACTATCAGCAGCTATATTGTAGGAACTACTAAAATTCAAGTTGTTTAAAAGTGTTATTTTTTCATCTTCTTCATCACTTTCTGGATCTTTGGATGCAACTTTAGCTTCCAATACGTTGTTTAAAGAAATTCCGATAGAATTACTTAATCCAGAAGACGGAGAACCATAGATACCTTGATCAAAAAGAGTATAATCTAATAAGTCTGTTGCATCTGCACTTTGTTGAACTTGCTGAATGTATTTATCTTTAAAATCTGGTCTATATGAGTAAGATACAGAGGGTCTAAAAGTGTGTCTTATTGTTTTTAGCCTTCCTTTTTTAAAATTAAAAGTACCATAAATATTAGTTGATAAACTTATACCTGCATTATATTCTCTATAACTTTTAAAGCCTCTTAATGTGTCTGTTACAACTACATTTTCTGTAACATCATATTCCTTTTGAATATAGTCAAATTGCCAAGTTTCTTCATAACTAACACTTGGTGATAAGGTAAAATATTTAAATGCTTTTATATTTGTATTCGTTCCTGTTTTATGCTGCATACCAGATCTTGCAGTTTCAAACATTTTACTAGTAAAAAACTCATCATCTGTAGTGTTAATTAAATATTGACCTTGCATGGTGTAATTAAACCCCATTTTTTGAATAGGTGTTTTTTGAACCCCACCTTTTCCTGCAAATGGATATACTCTATTCATATTTACAGTTAACGATGGTAATGTCATCGTAATTTTTTCTGTATTTGTGTTTTGTTGATGAGATGCCGTTAAATTCATATTAAACGGAGTGCCAATAAAAGTTTTACTATAATTTATAGAAGAATTAAATGTGTTTGTTTGCGTTTGAGAAACATTAAATTGATTTTGAGACTCTCTAAAAAATTTACTACTACCTAAGTTAACAGATGCAGAGAATCTTGAGTTAGGACTCGCTTTAGAGTCTGGACTATGAGACCATCTAATATTAAATCTGTTCGATTTAGTATAATCATCAAAACCTCTGATGCCACTAATATTGTTTTCAAAATTAAAATTAAAAGAGCCACTATACTTATATCTTTTTCTATAGTTTGATGATATTCTTGTACCCCAACTTCCGTTAGAATAAGCATCACCTAAAACAGTTAAATCTATATAATCATTAATGGCAAAATAATAACCACCATTTTGAAAACCAATTCCTCTATCACTACTTCCAGTATCAAAAGCTGGTATTAAAAAACCTGAAGTACTTGTTTCAGTTATAGGAAAATAAGCAAAAGGAAGAAAAATAGGAGTCGGTATATCTGCAATAACTAAATTACTAGCACCTACAATTATCTTTTTACCAGGTACTAATTTAGCTTTATCAGTTGCAATATAATAATCAGGAATTTTCTTTTCTGAAGTAGTAAATTTAATTTTTCTAACATAAACTGTAGAGTCATTTACACGTTTGGTTTTTTCACCATAAGTAAACATTTCTCCTTGTTTTGTTTTTAAACCATAAATTATAGCGCGTTTACTTTTAAAGTTATAAATTATTGAGTCTTGCTCAGATTCTTGACCACCTTGTTTAAATATTGGACGTTGTATATAACCAGTACTGTCTATAATCCCTTTTGCAAAAAGAGTACTTTTCTTGTAATCAACAATAATTATTCCTGCTTTTAAATCTATATCAGTATAGGTAATGTTTGCTTCATTATATAAGGTAACAGTTTGTTTTTTTGCATTCTGTATTGTATAATCTTTAGCAACATGTACAATAATGTCTTCTATGGTTTCTTTAGGTTTTATAGTGTCTAAAGGGATTGTGTCTGTTTTTTTTAAAGCCAAAGAATCTATCTTGTTTTTTAGAAGAGTATCTTTAACCTTTATTAAAGTAGTGTCTTCTTTAACTGTAGTAATCACTGTTTCCTTTTTAGATTTAAGGTCTTGTGAGAAGCCTATTTCTATAAAAAATATACAGCAAAATAAAAGAATGTATGATAGGTTTGTTTGCAATGCTATAAATGCTATTTTTGTATAAAGGTAAAAGTATGGCTCAATATTTGAAGCACCAAATTTACGATGCCAAAATTAGTTAAATTTTATTGATGCAATTTAAAGAAAACCACAAAATTAATACCAAAGCAAGAATTATTTTTATTTTTTTCTTTGCTTTCTGTTTTTTGATGAACTCATCATCAATATTTGCTCAAAAAGAATATGTAATTGTTCTTGATGCTGGCCATGGAGGAAAAGACCCTGGAAACCTTGGAAATGGATATAGAGAAAAAAATATTGCATTAAAAGTAGCTTTAGAAGTTGGTAAAAAGCTTTCTAAAAAGAAAGATATTAAGGTTGTTTATACAAGAAAAACTGATGTTTTTCCACCTTTATGGAAAAGAGGAGATATTGCAAATAGAGCAAATGCAGATTTATTTATATCTATACATTGTGATTCTCATACATCAAATGCATATGGAGCTGGAACTTTTGTATTAGGTTTACGTGGAAATAAAAAAAACTTAGAAATTGCAAAAAGAGAAAATGCTGCAATTCTTTTAGAAGACAATTATGAAGAAAGGTATAAAGGTTTTGATCCTAATTCTGCAGAGTCAGTTATAGGATTATCGCTTCTGCAAGAAGAAAATTTAGATAAAAGTTTAGCAATAGCAAGTTTAATTCAAAATAATTTTGCTTTCAAATTAAAAAGAAACGATAGAAAAGTTAAACAAGATAACTTTCAGGTTTTAAGAGAAACTATTATGCCAAGTGTTTTGGTTGAACTTGGTTTTTTAACTAATAAAAAAGAAGGAAGATATCTTAATTCTAAAAAAGGCCAAGAGCAAATGGGTAATGCTATTACAGATGCTGTTTTAAATTATATTAGTAATTTAAAATTGAACACTGTAATCAATTCTGTTGTAGAAAATAATGCTGTAGAATTTAAAATTCAAATTGCTTCTGGAAAAAATAAAATTGCAACTAAATCTTATAATTTTAAAGGACTAAAAGAAGTTCAGAGAATTCCTGTTGGCAAGTTTTATAAATATTATTATGGCAATACTTCAGATTATAACAATGCAAAAAAATCTTTGAAAACTGCAAAATCTAAAGGGTATAATTCAGCATTTATAGTGGCTTTTAAGAATGGTGAAAAAATATCTGTTCAAAAAGCGATTAAAATGCAGTAGTTTTGGTGGTCTCAACCAAAAATTATTAGTAATATTGTTATTAAATTTTTATTCATGTCTAAAGAGTTAAAAACAGGAATTGTTGCTATTATTGTAATCGTCATATTTATATGGGGTTATAACTTTTTAAAAGGGCAAAATCTGTTTGATACAGATACACGTTATTTTAATGTAGAGTACGCTAATATTGCAGGACTTACAAAATCTAGTTTTGTTACCATTAATGGTTTAAAAGTAGGTAAGATTGATAAAATAGAATTCAATCAAAATGATGGGAAAAGAGGTCATTTAGTAGTACGATTTTCTGTTGAAAAAGATTTTGTGTTTTCTAAAAAAAGTGTTGTAAAAATTTATTCTCCAAGCCCTTTAAGTGCTTCAAATTTAGCGATTATACCAGATTATGAAGCTGACGATGCTATGACTGGTGATTACCTTAGGGGAGAAATTGAGTCTAGTTTATTTACATCAATTGGTGAGCGATTAGATCCTCTTCAAACAAAATTAGAACATGTAATTGTTAGTGCAGATTCTTTATTTAGAAATGTAAATAATGTTTTAGATTTAAAAACACAAAATAGTTTAAAAAGATCTGTTAAAAATCTTGAATATACTTTGCAAGATGTTAAGAAAATGATGGTATCTATTAACAGTGTTATAGATTCTACTTCTTTAGATTTAAAAGAAAGTGTGAAAAATACAAGGTTAATTACAGAGAATTTTTCTAAAGTTTCCGATACTTTGGCAAGTGCAGATATTGGTGGAATTATGAGAAAAGCTGAGGTTACTCTTAATTCGGCAAATTTAATGCTAGCTGGCATAAATAACGGAGAAGGAACAATAGGTAAATTAATTACAGATGATGTGTTGTATAATAATATTGCAGCAATGTCTAAAGAATTAGAAAACCTACTAAGAGAAATGAAGTTACACCCTAAAAGATTTGTACATTTCTCATTGTTTGGTAAAAGAGCAAAGCCTTATGTACCAAGTAAAGACACAGAGTTAGAAAAGGAAGCTAATAAATAATTTTTTTAAATTTCAACTAATATGCAATACTTACCAAACATATTTTTTGCACTAGCTTTAGCATTAGGCTTAGGTTTTTTTGCGATGAATATTCGCAAGTTATCTAGAAACATAAAGCTAGGTAAAGATGTTAATAGAAAAGATAGGAAATCTGAACGTTTAAAAAATATGATGATGATTGCTCTTGGGCAATCTAAAATGGTAAAAAGACCCTTTTCAGGGTTTTTACATATTATTGTTTATGTTGGTTTTATCATTATAAACATAGAAGTTTTAGAAATTATTATTGATGGTTTATTTGGAACTCATAGAGTTTTTCAAGGACTTTTAGGTGATGGTTTTTATGGATTTTTAATAGGAACTTTTGAAGTTTTAGCAGCGTTAGTTTTTGTAGCAGTTGTTATTTTTTGGTTGCGTAGAAATGTGTCAAACATCAAACGTTTTTTAAGTAAAGAGATGAAAGGTTGGCCTAAAAATGATGGAAATAATATCCTTTATTTTGAAATGGTTTTGATGACTTTATTTTTGGTGATGAATGCAGCAGATCCAATTTTTCAACAAGCAGGAATAGGAAATCCAATAAGTCAGTTTATTGTGCCACTTTTTGATGGTTTTTCGCCAGAAGCAATTCATATGATTGAAAGAAGTGCTTGGTGGGTTCATATTTTAGGGATTTTAGTTTTCTTAAACTATTTATATTACTCTAAGCATTTGCATATTTTATTAGCGTTTCCAAATACATATTTTGCAAACCTTAATCCAAAAGGACAATTCAATAATTTAGAATCTGTTACTAATGAGGTTAAATTAATGATGGATCCAGATGCAGATCCTTATGCGATGCCTGCAGAAGGAGCAGAAGAAACTGTACCAGAAAAATTTGGAGCTTCAGATGTTACTGATTTAAATTGGGTACAATTATTAAATGCATACACATGTACAGAATGTGGTAGATGTACATCATCTTGCCCTGCAAACTTAACAGGGAAAGAATTATCACCAAGAAAAATCATGATGGATACTCGTGATCGTATAGAAGAAGTTGGTAGAAATATCGATGCTAATAAAGGTACTTTTGTTGATGATGGTAAGCAGTTATTAAATGATTACATTTCACCAGAAGAATTGTGGGCTTGTACAAGTTGTAATGCTTGTGTAGAAGAATGTCCTGTAAATATAGATCCATTATCTATTATTCTAGATATGAGAAGGTATTTAGTAATGGAAGAAAGTGCTGCACCACAAGAATTAAATATGATGATGACCAACATCGAAAATAATGGTGCTCCTTGGCAATACAATCAACAAGACAGATTAAACTGGGTTAACGAAGAGTAAAATTAGTTAACAGTTTTTAGTAGCAGTTGGCAGTCATGTTTTAGAAAAAGTAGCTAACATATTGTCACTTCGAGTGAATTTATGAGAAACGAATAAATTTGTATCGAGAAGTTTTTAACAATTAAACGTTTCAACGAATAAACAATTAAACATTTTATTATGAACGTACCAACAATGGCAGATATGATGGCTCAAGGAAAACAACCAGAAGTGTTATTTTGGGTTGGTGCTGCAGGAAGTTATGATGATAGAGCGAAAAAAATATCAAGAGCATTTGTAAAAATATTACATCAAGCAAATGTCGATTTTGCAGTTTTAGGAACTGAAGAATCATCTACAGGAGATGCAGCAAAAAGAGCAGGAAATGAGTTTCTGTTTCAAATGCAAGCAATGATGAATATTGAAGTGTTAAATGGTTATGAAATAAAAAAGATTGTTACTTGTGATCCTCATTCTTTTAATACTTTAAAAAATGAATACCCAGGTTTAGGAGGTAAATATGAAGTTTTTCATCACACACAATTTATACAAAATTTAATTTCTGAAGGTCGTTTAAAAATTGATGACACTACTTTAAAAGGAAAAAGAGTTACTTTTCATGACCCTTGTTATTTAGGGAGAGCTAACGATGTGTATGAATCTCCTCGTAATTTAATTAAAAGATTAGGTGTTAATTTAACAGAAATGAAACGTCATAAATCTACAGCATTATGTTGTGGAGCAGGAGGTGCACAAATGTTTAAAGATGCAGAAAAAGGTGATAAAGAAATTAATGTTTTAAGAACAGAAGATGCTTTAGAAACCAAACCAAATATTATAGCAACAGGTTGTCCTTACTGTAATACAATGATGACAGATGGAATAAAATTCAAAGAAAAAGAATCTGAAGTACTTGTAAAAGATATTGCAGAGTTAATAGCAGAAGCTAATAATTTATAAGAATGAAGAATTTTTTATTTCTAATTTTTACGATAAATTTTTTTATAAATACTAATAGTTTATCAGCTCAAGAAAATGAAAATTATTTAGAGGTTATAGCTAATAGCTTACCAGAACAATATATTAAATCTAATGCTAATTTGTTTTTTACAATACAGATAGGAGCTTTTAGAAATAAAAATACAAGCTTAGAAAATTTAAACAATATTATTTTAGCAAATGAAAATAATATTACTAAATATAGATTAGGAGAATTTTTATCTTACAAAGAAGCTGTAGATTATAAAAAAATGGTTTTAAGTGTTTGTAAAGATGCTTTTATTGTTTCTATTAAAAACGGAAAACGTGTTCATATTAGAGAAGCGTTAAAAGATAGACCTATTCTTTAATGATTAAAAACTACATAAAAGCAGCACGTTTAAGAACGTTACCTTTATCGGTTTCTGGAATTATCGTAGGTAGCTTTTTAGCAGATTTTTCTATATTTAAGTCTGATAATGGAGTTTTTAGTAATATGTTTTCCGAAAAAAATTATTGGATATTTACTTTAGCAATTCTTACCACAATAGGTTTTCAAGTGTTATCAAACTTTGCCAATGATTATGGTGATGGTGTAAAAGGTTCAGATAATAATAGAAAAGGAGAGGCAAGAATGGTTTCTTCAGGTGCAATTACTCCTAAGCAAATGAAATTTGCAATGATAATTACTACAATTATCACTTTAATTATAGCTTTACTACTGATTTATGTGTCTTTTGGTAAAGAGAATTTTGGATATTCAATTTTATTTTTCTTTTTAGGAATTGCCTCAATAGCAGCAGCTATAAAATATACAGTTGGTAATTCTGCTTATGGTTATAGCGGTTTTGGTGATGTTTTTGTATTTCTGTTTTTTGGGTTATTAAGTGTTGTAGGAAGTTATTTTTTGTATATAAAAAAAATAAATGTAGAAATATTTTTACCAGCAATTTCAATTGGTTTATTAAGTGTTGCCGTTTTGAATTTGAATAATATGAGAGATCAAATTGAAGATAAAAAAAACAATAAGAATACTTTAGTTGTTAAATTAGGAAGTCAAAAATCAAAAATTTATCACTATTTATTAATATTAGGAGCATTAATTTCTGCGATAGTATATGTTCAATTAAATTATCATTCTGCAATACAATATTTATTTTTGGTTGCTTTTATTCCTTTAATTATGAATCTAGTTGTGGTAGCAAAGAATATTATTTTTTCAGAATTAGATAGTGAACTAAAAAAAGTAGCATTAAGTACATTTTTATTTTCCATTCTTTTTGGAATCGGGCAAATCATTTAAATATCATTTATGAAAACAATAAAAATAATTTTAGGAATTATTACCGCTTTCGTATTAGCCTTTCTTTTAACTGGTTTAATTGTTAAGCAAACAAACTATTCTGCTAAAGTTTCAGTAAATAAGTCTATTGAAGATGTTTTTAAAACATTTAATAATTCAGAAAATATAAAAAATTGGATTCCAGAAGTGAAATCTTTTGAAGTTGTAAATAACAATCCTGGAAAAACAGGAAGTGTATATAAAATTGTTGTTGATAATCAAGGACAAGAAATTACAATGACAGAAAAAGTTATGGCATATGTGCCAAATGAAAAAGTAACCTTATTTTTTGATGCAGAAGGTATGCTAAAGAAAGATGATTATCTTTTTACTGAAAAAGATGGAGTTACTACTATTACTTTAAATGCTAGCTGTCAAAGTGAATCGTATATAATGGCATGTGTATTCCCTTATTTTAAAGGAACTTTTAGAGATCAAGATCAATCTTATTTAGATAATTTTAAAGCCTTTGCAGAAAAACAATAATTCTATCTTTTGATAAAAGCCAAATACAAAAAATACATTCTCAATTTTAAAAACCCAAGTGGAACTTCACGTGGAGTTTTAAGAACCAAAGAAACTTGGTTTATTATTTTAGAAAAAAATGGTAAAACAGGAATTGGAGAAACAGGTTTGTTTAGAGGGCTAAGTATAGATGATATACCTAATTATGAAGAAAAACTAATTTGGGCATGTAATAATATCAATTTAGGTTTAGTAAAATTATTACTAGAACTTAATGAGTTTCCATCAATTCAGTTTGGATTAGAACAGGCTTTTTTATCGTTAAAAAGTGAAAATAAATTCAATCTTTTTCCATCAGAATTTACCAAAGGAAATAGAGCTATTGCTATAAATGGTTTAATTTGGATGGGAGAGAAGGAGTTTATGAAAAATCAAATTAAGGAAAAGCTTAAAACCGGTTTTTCTTGCATCAAAATGAAAATTGGCGCTATTGATTTTGATGCTGAAATTGAGTTGTTAAAATTGATTAGAAAAGAATTTTCTGCTAAAGAAATAGAATTACGTGTTGATGCAAATGGAGCATTTAATCCTAAGAATGCTTTAGATAAATTAAAAAAATTATCAGAATTAGATATTCATTCTATAGAACAGCCTATCAGACAAGGTCAAATTCAAGAAATGACAACTTTATGTGCTAAAACTCCATTACCAATTGCGTTGGATGAAGAATTGATTGGTGTTTTTTCATCCGAAGAAAAAAGAAAATTATTAGAAACTATTCAACCCCAATTTATTATTTTAAAACCAAGTTTAATTGGTGGTTTTGCTGGTAGTACAGAATGGATTAAGTTTGCAGAAGAAATGAATGCTGATTGGTGGATAACATCTGCATTAGAAAGTAATATTGGGTTGAATGCAATTGCTCAATTTACGTATTCATTACAAAGTAAGTTACCTCAAGGTTTAGGAACTGGAGGTTTATTTACTAATAATTTTGAAAGTCCTTTAGAAGTGAAAAATGGAACTTTACATTACAATCCAGAAAAAATCTGGAATTTTAATTTATAAATATGAATTACATACAACAAGCATTTAAGGGAAACAATGAATGGTATCATTGGGTATTAACTATTTTGTTGGTTTTTGTTGGTTGGCAATTTTTAGGAGCTTTACCTTTAATGGCTTTGGCTGTGATGCATTCTGCAAATATGACAGAATTTACAAAAGCCGCTCAAGATAATTTTATGACTTTAGGAATAGATAATAATCTTTTTCTTTTTTTTATGATTTTGATGTTTATCTTTGGGTTGATTAGCCTTATAATTGGTGTAAAATACATTCATAAAAGAACTGTTAGATCTTTAGTTACTAGCAGAGAATCAGTAGATTGGAAGCGTTTTTGGTTTGGATTTATTACATGGGGATTTGTAGCTTCTGTTATAATTGTTATAGGAATTTTCTTGGCACCAGAAAACTATGTATGGAATTTTAAAGCCAAACCTTTTTTTACTTTACTAGCCATTTCTTTTTTGTTTTTACCTTTTCAAACCTCGTTTGAAGAATTGCTTTTTAGAGGATATTTTATGCAAGGTTTAGGTGTTTTGGCAAAAAATAGATGGTTACCATTAATTTTGACTTCAGTTTGTTTTGGTTTATTACATGGTGCAAATCCTGAAGTTGAAAAATTAGGATATATTTCTATGGTATTTTATATAGGTACAGGTTTGTTTTATGGAATAACAACTCTAATGGATGAAGGTACTGAGTTAGCTCTTGGTTTACATGCTATTAACAATATTGTTGCGGCTTTTTTTGTAACAACAAATTGGACAGTTTTTCAAACCGATGCTTTGTATGTTGATACTTCTGAACCTTCTGTTAGTTGGGAAATGTTTTTTCCTGTTTTAGTTTTGTACCCATTAATATTATTTGTTTTTTCTAAAAAATATGGATGGAAAAATTGGATGGAGAAATTAACAGGAAAAATTGAAGAACCTGTTAACTTAAAAGAAAACTATAGAGTTTTAGAAGATTGAAAATAGAAAGGTTCCATAAAGACTTTAAATTAAATAAAGTTTCATTTTCTTCTGTGGATGAAATACTGAATTATACTCGTGATTTTTCTGATGAAATTTATCAATTTTTAGAAATTTGGTTTTCTAAAGATGATTTTATTTTAGTCAAAACTTCGGGTTCTACAGGAGTTCCAAAAGAAATAAAATTACTTAAAGTTCAGATGGTTAATTCTGCTTTAGCAACCGGAAAATACTTTGATTTAAAAGAAAATACTTCTGTATTATTGTGTTTGCCAATAGAATATATTGCTGGTAAAATGATGTTGATTAGAGCATTGACCTTAGGTTGGTGTCTGGATGTTGTTGAAGTCAATTCAAATCCTTTAAATGGTATTCAGAAAAAATATGATTTTTCTGCAATGGTGCCTTTACAATTAGAAAACTCCATAAATGATCTTTATAAGATAAAGAAACTAATTGTTGGTGGAGGTGTAGTTTCAAAGCAATTACAACAGAAAATTAAAAAATCTACTTGTAATATTTTTGCAACTTATGGTATGACAGAAACCATTACTCATATTGCTGTTAAAAAGTTGAATAACTTAATTGTTTCTCCTAATTTTTATCAAGTTTTACCAAATGTAAAAATTTATAAAGATGCTAGAAGTTGTTTAGTTATTAATGCCTCAGAAGTTTCTAGTGAAATTGTTTTTACAAATGATATTGTAGATTTAATCTCTGATAATCAATTTGATTGGTTAGGTCGTTTTGATAATGTAATTAATTCTGGAGGAGTAAAGTTGCATCCAGAAAGAATAGAAGAAAAACTATCAAAAATAATTACTGCTCGTTTTTTTGTTGCTGGAGTTTCTGATGAAAAACTAGGGGAGAAGCTAGTTTTAGTTGTTGAAGGTAAATTGGAAGCAATAGAATTGAAGAACGTAAATCTATCAAAATTCGAAATTCCAAAAGAAATTTACTTTGTTGATGCGTTTATAGAGACTAAAACAAAAAAAATTCAACGTATAAAAACATTGGATTTAATTACATTTTAAACTAAATTTAGAAGATAATCCCTTAAGTCTTTGTCTTCGCTTAAATTCATTTTCTTTTTAATTCTATACCTTGCTGTTTGCACAGATCTTGGATCTATTAATAATATACGTGCAATTTCTTTTGTTTGAAGATGTAGTTTAATAAACATACAATGCCTTAGTTCTGTTTCTGTTATTGTTGGATGTTTATCTAATAGTTTATCATAAAAATTATCATGAACAGCGTTAAAATGTTTTTTTAGGATGTCCCAATCTTCATGTCTATCTAATACATGATCTATTTGAGAAATAATATTATTAATAATAGATTTATCGTTAGTTTTTATCCCTTTTAAATCTGCTTTTATTTCCTTAAAATATTGTTTATTGTGTAAAAGGTTTGTTGTAAGTGTTATTGCTTCTTTGTCTTTTTTTAAGTTTTCAGAATTAAGTATAGCTAGTTGTTCATAGTTTTTAGCATCTTTTTTTCTTGTATTATCAATAACAAAATAATATCCAAATAAAGAAAGAATAAATATGATGCTAATTAAAGTAACTAGAATTTTTAAATTATAATTTGTATCCTCTAACCTTTCTTTTTGAAGTGAAATTTTTTCATACTCAAATTTTGTATTTAAATCTTTTATTTTGCTTTCTAATTCTTCGTTTGTTTTATTCTTTTTATCTAATACCAAAGATAAAACCTCAGGATTGTTATGACCTATTAGTTCTAGAGTAAAAATACAATCACTTGAGTCTTCATATGCTTGATGAATAGAAACACTTATGATGTTTTCTCCTATATATAAAATTGTATTATCAAAGAAGTGTTGGTTAAATTTATCTTCACCATCACCTTTAATAGTGCTTTTTGAAAAAGTAGTACTATTAATTATAGAGTTAGGCATATTATCTTTTAAGAGCTCTTTTCCATTTATATAAACAACGGCTCCATCATCTCTTTGAATTTTAAATTCGTAAGCAATATGTTTTTTAGCAATAAATATTTTCTTCTTAAAATACTTTGTAATGTGTTTACTATCTTTATTATCTCCAAAACTTATTTCTGTAATAATTTTATCATCTCCATAACCTAATGGTGATTTACCGCTCTTCCAATTAGAAAAATCTTTTAGATTTATCCAGTCATCTTCTAAGTAACCATTATCATAATAATGCCAAGTTTCTTTGTTTTTAATTATCATATCTTGAGAATAAATAACAGTTGCTTGAAGTAATAATGTTAGAGAAATAATTTTTTTTAAAAAGTAAAGCCTTTTCATTTTATAAATAAAATATTTTATCTGTTGTGTAAATATAGTAGATTTATATATGATTTTAGTAGTTTGTAGTAGTTTAGTTTCTTAAAGTGTAGTTAAGTTGTGTGAAACAATAGTATCTTTGAACAAGTTTTGAAAGGACTATGTAATAATAAAATTGGGGGATTAAACTTATTACATAAAAATTCAAATAAAGTCGTAATTTAATTATTACGGCTTTTTGTTTTTTATAAAATTATTAGAATTTCTTGTTGAATTTTTTATTTGGTATTATTTTTGATATTTTTGAAGAAATTAATACTTATGAAAAAAATTTTATTAGGTTTTACAATTTGTTTTTTTTCAATTGCTAATAGCTTAGCACAAGAGCATATAGCAGAGGCTTCTGAAATGGTTAATTTGAATTGGGAGTCTTCTTTTAAAAGAGCTTTAAAGAAATCAAAAAAAGAAAAGAAACCAATACTTATTTATTTTACGGGTTCAGATTGGTGTGGGCCTTGTAAAGTTTTAGATAAAAAGTTATTTCATACTGAGAAATTTAAAAAATTAGCTGAAAAAGATTTAATACTTTATGAAGCTGATGATCCTAGAAATAAAGATCTGGTTTCATCTGAAAAATTAGAAGTTACTTATGATTTAAAAAGGAAATATAAAATTAGATCATTCCCAACATTGGTTTTTGTAGATCATAAAGGTAAAATGATTGGGTATAAAAAAGGACTTATTTTAACAGAGTACTATTATCCTTTTTTTCAATCAGTAATTGAAAATTATTAATTTTTAAATATCCTATATAAATTCTAAAAGAACTAAATTAAAAAAAAAACTGAATAATCATAACTATATGATTATTCAGTTTTTTTTTTAATTTCATTTCACCTATTACCTTAAAGTTAATATACTTTTTTGAATATTATTCTTTAATACTGTGAAGTTTTCTTTAATGCTATTTTTACGAATTTTCTATAAGTTATTAATGATATTTCTAAAACTTTTTTAAGTGTTCTTTTATAATGTGTTTTGTGCTTAAATAAGCTCGTTTTGATGATTTTAAATCCATTACCTATTGAGCTCTAAACTTTATTAGGTTGTTCTTTTTGTGTGATTAAATTTATGGCATAAAAAAACCGAAGCATAAGCTTCGGTTCTCTTTTTTGATTATTCTTTGTTAGACGAATAATTATTTTTGATCTATAACTCTAAAAGTAGTTCTTCTGTTTGCTCTATGTTGAGCTTCTGTACAAGAAACACCATCAGCACATCTATTAGTTAATTTTCTTTCTCCAAAACCGTTTCCAGTTAATTGACTTGGGTTTACACCTTTAGAAATTAAATAACTTGTTACAGCTTGAGCTCTTCTTTCAGATAAATCTTGATTAGATTCTTTTGTACCTCTTGAATCTGTATGAGACTCAATTGCAGCAGCAACACCACCTTTTAATACAGGTAATAATCTAGTATCTATAATTCTTTTAGCTGCAGGAGTTAAAGTAGCACTTCCTAAATTCCAGTTAATTGGTAATGGAGTATTGTTTACTAACTCACATTCAACTTCTTTCCAAGTAGTTAAACCACCTTTGTTAACTAAGATTTCTTTAGTTACAGTTTTGTATTTAGCAGCAACAGTAATTTCTTCTTGCCAAGCATCTTTAGTTAAAACTGTTTTTGTAATGTTTCCATAAACTGCAGGAATTTCAACAGATTTAGTAGTTGGAGGTGTAACCATTACATTTTGAGTATATGTTTTTTCATATCCAGGAACTGGATTAGAAGCTGTTTTAGCATCTGTATCTAATTTTGTTAATGGAATAGTAACAAATTTAGCTGGTACAGGCTTGTAACACCAGTATCTACAATCGTTAGGATCACTAGATTCACAATCAGGAGCTTTTTCACTCATTTCCCAATTTGCAGAAGCTGCTTTGGTTTCTATAGTTTGAGAATCAGAGCTAAAAGTAGCACCAATAACTCTTAATTTGTTAGCATCCTCTTTTGCTGTATAAGTAATAGTTTTAGTTTCCCAAACTGCAGGAACAATTACTAAACGTTGTCCAGCTTCTTTTACTAAAACTCTTTCTGTAACTGTATTGTATTCTGCTGGATGTGTAACAATTCTTTTGTAAGCCGGAGCTACTTCAATAGTTACATCTTCGTTTTTCCAAACTTCAGGAGTTTTACAACGTACGTAACATTTTCCTGGTTCTGGGTTTTCTGGTAAATCTTGGGCAAATGCTGTTGCTCCAAACATTAAAAGCAATCCGCTAAATAAAATTTTTTTCATAATTAATCTGTTTTTGATTTTTTAGTTCGTTGTTATGACACACTATTTTTTCGTAAGTCACATGTAATTTACAAAAAAAATCAAAAATGTTAAAATTATGTTAAGAGGAATGTAGGGTAAATTACAACTTGTTGTAAAACAAGCTTTTAATTATACCGTCTGAAAGGCCAATTTTTGGTACAAATATTTTTCTAGCACCACTCCACTTCATAGCAGATAAATAAATTTTTGTTGCAGGTATTATAACATCTGCTCTATCTGGATTTAAACTTAGTTCAGAAATTCTTTCATCAAAAGACATCTGTTTTAAAAATTGATATTGTGCATTTAAGTATATATAAGAAATAGGTTTACCTTCTGTTCTGCCAGACATTTTAAATAACTTGTTAATATTGCCTCCAGAACCAATTAAAGATACCTTTTTTAAATCTTTAGTGTTTTTCTTTACCCATTTTTCTACATTGGCAAAAATCTCTTTATTTACAGATTTTTTATTATTCAATAAACGAACGGTACCCATTTTAAAAGATTTAGAAGTAATAATCTTTCCATGTGAAAAAATAGTAAATTCGGTACTACCACCTCCAACATCAACATATAAATATGAGTTGTCTCCTTCTATTAAATCATTTAAATCTGTAGAAGAAATAATAGCAGCTTCTTCTTTACCACCAATAATATCTATTTTTACTCCTGTTTTATTAAAGATTTCCTCAACAACTTCTTTTCCATTCTTAGCTTCTCTCATTGCAGAAGTAGCGCAAGCTTTATATCTTTCTACACCATGTACATCCATTAATAATTTAAATGCTTCCATGGCATTAATCATTCTGGTTGTATTTTGTTTACTAATAATTCCGCTAACAAAAGCATCTGCACCTAAACGAATAGGAACACGTACTAAGGAAGATTTTTTAAATTGAGGTTCTTTGTCATCAGATACAATAACATTTGAAATTAGCAATCTAATTGCATTTGAACCAATATCTATAGCGCCGTATTTTTTTATTTCTAACAAACTATTTTATTTATGATTTTTAGGGAATTCTACCATAAAAGTTTTTCCTTTTTTTATGTTTTTCCAATGTTTTTCTTCAAACTTGATGCCAACTACTCCACAAGTGGTTACATGAGATATTGGTTTGCTTCCAAATTTATTTACAAATGAGTTGATGCCATGATCGTGACTGAAAATTATGGCAGAATTAAAGCTATCATCTAATGCATTTACAGTTTTTACCAAATAACCATCACTAAAACTATATAGTTGTCTTTTAATTTTAAGGTTAGATAAAGGATATTCGAAATTTTCGCAAAAAATTACTGCTGTATGTAATGCTCTGTTGGCACTACTAGAAACAAAAACGTCTGGTCTGTCAATTTTTTTTGATAAAAATTTAGACATTAAATGAGCGTCTTTTATTCCACGTTTTTTTAGAGGTCTGTCAATATCTTCAATACCAGAGTATTCCCAAGAAGATTTTGCGTGTCTAACAATATATAAAGTTTTCATTCAATTTTAATTGTTGAATTGTAAATATAAAAATTTATGGCGCTAATCTTTCTATTTTCCAAGAAAAATCTTTTTCTAATGTATATCTAATTCTATCATGCATTCTGTTGGGTCTCCCTTGCCAAAATTCTATAGAAATTGGCTTCACTAAATAACCACCCCAATGTTTTGGTCTCGTAATTTCATTTCCTTCAAACTTTTTTTCAAAAGTTTTTAAATTAGCGTCTAATTCTTCTCTAGATGAAACTACAGCACTTTGTTCAGAAGCCCAAGCTCCTAATTTACTTCCATTGGGTCTAGATTCAAAATAACCGTCAGATAAGTTTTCTGCTAAAATTTCTGCATTTCCTTTAATGATAATTTGTTGCTCTAAAGCCGGCCAAAAGAAAGACAAACAAATATTATTATTAACTTTAATAGCTTTTCCTTTTTCTGAATTATAATTGGAGTAAAATATAAAACCTTCCCAAGTATATTTTTTTAATAAAACCACTCTGCTTTTAGGGAAACCGTCTAAACCAATTGATGAAATTGTCATAGCATTGCTTTCATCAACCATTTCAGAATCATCTGCATTTAGAAACCAATCTCTAAATAATTCTAAAGGATTTTCTGGACAACTACTTTCTAGAAGCTCTTGCTTTTCGTAGGATTTTCGGTAATTACTTAAATCTTTTGACATTTTTTATTTGAAAATATATCTAATTCCTATTGAGTTTCTAATTCCAGAAGCATTATTAATATCAGAAAAATGATATGTACTTTCTAAAACCAATCCAAAATTTCTGACTTCTTTAAAAGGTGTTATTTCTATTTGTAAAGGAAGATAAAAACTTTCAAAAAACTTGATATTTTTTGAATGAAATGGAAATGTTGAAACTCCCATCCCAAAATTTAGATTATAATCCTCTTTAGAAACAAATTTATAAAGAAGACTTAATTCTGTATTGAATTCTATTCCTAAATTATCATTTACTCTTAATTCTGCTTGAAAATTTTCAGAAAAGGCATAATTAATACCAATTTCAGCATCAAAATAACCAGTAATTTTAAATTGACCGTATGAAGATATTGTGGTTAAAAGTAATGCGACGAATAATATTTTTTTCATAATTATTTTGAATTTAGTAAAAATACTGAATATTTAAATACTATAAATTTAGTTTTTATTTAATTTTATTGAGATGATTTGCAAGATAAACACCAGAACTTGCACAAGCTTGTATTAGGTATCCACCAGTTGGAGCGTCCCAATTTAACATTTCTCCTATACAATATTGATTTTTAATTTTGTCTAATTGAAAATTAGAATCAACAGCATTTAAATCAATTCCACCAACTGTAGAAATAGCCTCGTCTAAAACTCCTAAATCAATAATTTCTAAAGGAAATTTTTTAATATTTTCTGATAATAATTTAGAATCTAAATATGCTTCTTTGGTAAGGTGTGTTTTTAATAAATCAATTTGTGAATTGCTTAGTTTTAGTTCTTTCTTTAAAACTTGGGTAGTATTTTTAAATGTTGAATTTAAAATTTTTGTAGTAAGGTTTTCCAAAGTTAATGTTGGTTTAAAGTCGATATAAATAATTGCTTTTTCTTGTGACTTTAATTGTTCTCTAATTTGCGGACTTAGGCCATAAATAGCATTTCCTTCTAAACCAAATTTTGTAATTACGGCTTCTCCTTTTTGCTTTTTTTCTGAACAATAAATAGCAATATTTTTTAAAGGATTTCCTTCGTTTTGATTGATAAAATCAGATTTCCAATCAACTTTAAAAGCACAATTAGATGCTTGAAATGGAATTGTTTTTACCTCTTTTTTTTGAAATTTTTCTAACCAACTTCCGTCAGAACTTGTAACCTTCCAGCTTGCACCACCTAAAGAAAAAACAGTATAATTAGAAGTAATTGTTTTATCGTTTATAATTAAATTGTTTTGAGTATCCCAACCAGAAAAAGTGTGTTCATATTTAAAAATAATTCCTTTTTCTTTAATATGATTTAGAATTGTATTTAAAACTGTAATTGGTTTAATTCCTTCTTTTGGGTATACTCTTTTACTACTTCCAATAAAAGTTGGAACTCCAATAATATGTAACCAGTTTCTAAAATCATCATTCGTAAAATTTAATATGGAGTTTTCTAAAAAATCACTAGGAGTATAGCGTTTGATGAATTCAGTAATTGGTTCTGAGTGTGTTAGGTTAAAACCGCCTTTTCCAGCAACTAAAAGTTTTCTACCTGCAGTTTTGTTTTTTTCATAAATAGTAATATCGAATTTTTTAACATCTAAAAAAGCAGCCAAAAGTAGAGAAGAAGGTCCGCTTCCAATAATGGAAATCGTTTTTTTCATCTTATTATTTTGGTTTCTTTATTCAACTTTTAATCGATAATTTTTATGATGTTTTTTTTCTATAATATGTTTTATAGTTCTTAGAATAACTGTGATTGTAAACTTTATCAAAGGTATTATTTTATACCGTAACAATTTTTAAAACTGTAACTATTCCTATTAATAGAATAAAGATTAAAGACAGTTTTTTAAATTTATCCTGTGGAACGAAGTTTAAAATCTTTTTACCAATATAAGTTCCTATAAATCCTATTATTAGTAGAAAAGGAACATAAATCATTAAGTCTTTTTTTATGTACCCATTTTGATAGTAAACAAATGTTCTTGTAAAATCTATCATAAAGTCGATAAATGCAGATGTTGCTATAAAAACACTTTTTTCAAGATTAAAAGATGCCATTGTAAGCCCTCTAATCGCTCCTCCAGTTCCTAATAAACCAGCAGAAAAACCAGATAAACTACCACCAATAATAGAGTTTTTTTTATTTGGATTGAAAGAATAGTTTTTTTTAATTAAAAACAACAAACTAAATGCAATTAGAAAAATACCTAAGAAAATTTCTAGTTTAAAACTATCAATATATTTTGATAAAAGACCTCCAATAATTACAAATAAAACAGAAGGAATACCAATGTTTATAAGTAGTTTTTTATTTAATCCTTTTTTAAAAAGGAAAATCTTACTAAGGTTACTCGATAAATGAAAGATAGCAGTTAAACCTAAAACTTCATAAAATCCGAAATAAAAATTACCTATTGGTACAAAAAATACAGACGAACCAAAACCTCCAATCGTTCCTGTTATTTCTGCAAATAAGGCTAAGATTAAGAAGATTTCGTTTATTTTCATTTTTTCACTTTAAACAAATATAAACTTATAAAAGTTAAAAAACCATTAAGAACTAAAACAAAAAAACCAAAATCGAAACCTAATTTTTCTTTACTATAAAAGCTAATTACATAGGTTAAAATTGGGGCAATTAAACAAATAAAAGGAACTACTTTGTCTTTTACTTTTAGTTTGGTAAACATTCCAAAAGCATATAAACCTAATAAAGGGCCATAAGTATACCCCGCAAATGTGAATATTTTTGCAATTACACTGGCATCTGCAATAAAGTATTTAAAAATTAGAATGGTTGCTATTAAGACAAGAGAGAAAATAATATGAATTTTCTTTCTAATTTTTTCCTGTTCGTTTTTGTCTTTCTTTTTATCAATTTCTAAAATATCGATACTAAAAGAAGTGGTTAAAGAAGTTAAAGCAGAATCTGCGCTAGAATAAGCAGCAGCAATTAAACCTAATAAGAAAAATAGTGCAGTTGCTAAACCTAATATTCCTTTGGTTGCAATGATTGGAAATAATTGGTCTTTATGAGCATCAATTCCGTTTCGTTGTGCGTAATCTGTTAGTAAAACACCTAAAGCTAAAAAGAAAAAGTTTACAATCACTAAAACAATTGTAAACCAAAACATGTTTTTTTGAGCATCCTTTAGATTTCTACATGTTAAGTTTTTTTGCATCATATCTTGGTCTAAACCTGTCATAACTACGGCAATAAATGCACCAGCTAAAAACTGTTTCCAGAAATAGTTTCCTGCTTTTACATCCTCAAAAAAGAAAGTTTTAGATAATTCGTTATCAGCAATGTAAGAGAATAAATTATCTATTTTCATTTCATCAGAAATCGTATAAATACAAACTCCAACTGCAATTAACATAAAAAGTGTTTGCAAAGTATCTGTCCAAACAATGGTTTTAATTCCTCCTTTAAAAGTGTACAACCAAATTAATAATATAGTAATAGAAACTGTTACCCAGAATGGAATTCCATAAGCATCAAATAAAATAATTTGTAACACATTAGCCACTAAAAACAATCTAAACGCTGATCCAATTGTTCTAGAAAGTAAGAAGAAACTTGCGCCTGTTTTGTATGAATAGTTTCCAAATCTGTCTTGTAAATACGTGTAAATTGATGTTAAGTTTAATTTATAATAGAGTGGAAGTAGCACTAAACCAATAACAGCATAACCTACAACATAACCCAAAACCATTTGAAAATAGCTCATATTAGCACCTTCTACCCAACCAGGAACAGAAATAAATGTAACTCCAGACAGTGAAGCGCCAATCATACCAAAAGCAACTAAATACCAAGGTGAAGAGTTGTTTGCTTTAAAAAAGGTTTTGTTGTCTGCAGATTTACTTGTGATATATGAAATGAAAAATAGTACAGAGAAATAAGCAGCAATTAATAATAAAATATGAAGTGGTTGCATAGTGATTTACAAATGTTCAATTATGAATTACGAATATAAGTTTACTTAAGAAAATAGAATGTAGAATACAGAAAATTTATTATAAAGTCTTTTGTATTTTTTTCTTTGGAAGTTGTAATTTTGCAAACTATGGATTTTTCATCAAAACTTTTAGAAAATGCAGTAAATGAAGTTTCGCGTTTACCAGGAATTGGAAAACGAACTGCATTACGTTTGGTTTTACATTTGCTAAAACAACCTTCTGATAATACAAAATATTTGTCTGAAGCGTTATTGCATTTGAGAAATGATGTAAAAACCTGTGAAAAATGTCATAATATTTCTGACACTCTTTTGTGTGATATTTGTAATAATGTAAAAAGAAATCCAGAAATTGTTTGTGTTGTAGAAGATATTAGAGATGTAATGGCCATTGAAAGTACTTCTCAGTTTAATGGATTATATCATGTTTTGGGCGGAAAAATTTCTCCGATTGAAGGAATTGGGCCGCAAAATTTACAAATAGAATCTTTAGTTAGAAAAGTTTCTGAAGGAGAAATTAAAGAATTGATATTTGCGTTGAGTTCTACAATGGAGGGAGATACCACAAACTTTTATATTTTTAAACAAATAGAAAAATACGAGATTACAACAAGTACAATTGCGCGTGGAATTTCTGTAGGTGATGAGTTAGAATATGCAGATGAGGTTACTTTAGGAAGATCTATTGTAAATAGAATTCCTTTTGAGCAGAGTATTAGAAACTAAAAAAAAGCCCACTATATAAGTGAGCTTTTAAAATATTATACTTTTTTGTAAGTAATTACATATGTGTAAGTTACTCCATTATAAACATCTGTGTTAGTAATACTGAATTCAGTGTTGTTTTCTGAGAATGTTATTTTAGCGGTTTCAGTATCTCCATTACCATAGTCTACTTTGTAAGTTGAGCTTCCTAAGTTTTCCCAAGTAGCAGTTTCAGATTCTGTAATACAATTGTTACTTCCATCATTGTAATAATAAACTTCTGTTGATGTTCCGTTTTCTGAAAATGTAATTGTACTTTTTCTTTCACACTCTGTTGAAATTTCAGTACCATTTTCTTTGTCAGAAATAAGTTGCCATTTTCCAATAATAAGATCAGATGAACTAGGATTATCATCTTCATTAGTTTCACAAGATGATAATGTTGCTATTGCTAAAAATAAAAAAATAATTTGTTTCATAATATTAAGATTTAAAATTTAAATCAAAAATAGTACGTAGAATAGTATTTTAATATACCTATAAGTAGGTGTTTTACATGATTTAGAATACGAAAATAAGGTTCTTTTAAGAAGAAGTTTTGCGAATAGAATTCCTTTTGAGCAATCTTATTAGAAGTTAATCTATTTTAGATTGCCAAACTAGCGATATCATTTCATATAATTCATCCTCACTAAAGGTATAATCACTTTCTGTATCTACACGATGAACTAAAACCATATTTGAATCGGGATAAATTGCTAACATATGAACTCCAGTTCCTGTATGATAAAAAGAATTTGAAGGTCTATTTTTTGTTTTCATTAAAACTCCCCATAATATTCCATAAGCTAAACCAGCTGGTTTGTATGTTATAGAATATGGTTTTACCGAGTAATCTATCCATTCTTTTGGAATAATTTGTCTTCCTTTCCATTTTCCTTTATTCAAATAAAGTTGACCATATAAAGCTAAATCTCTTGCAGACATTCTAAAATGATATGCTGGATACTTAGATTTTTCTAACTCATATTGATAAAATCCATGAGAGTCTGGAATTTCAACATCTTCATTTTTTGTAACATAAATTTTCGAATATTCATTTACAAAATCCATTTCTAATGGTTGAGCAATGTGTTGATAATATAAGTCGTAAATACTTTTTCCTGTCTGTTGCTCAAGAATATGTCCTAATATATTGAACCCCCAATTATTATAATAGTAAGTTTCCCCAGGGTAATGAGATCCTCTTTTAGGCATTTTGTTTAACATGCCTTTTGAAACAGCCGCAGCATTATGATAAACTCCAGACTTAGACTTTAATATGTCTGCAATTGTAGCTTTTTTTTCTTGTTCAGTTAATTTAGGAGATATGTCATCTATTTTTAAATCACTAAGAGTTTTTGTTGTATCAATAGTTCCGTTTGTAATATAGATTCCAAGTAAGGAGTTGAGTAAAGCTTTTCTTATAGAGTGGATCGTATGTTTTTTGTTTGATTGTCCCCATTCTAAAACTGCTTTTCCATTAGATAAAATAATTAAAGATGATGAACCTGATTTTTTTAAAAACGAAGTTAAACTGTCAAGTTTTTCATGAGAGAATCCAAGTTTTTCTTTATTTCCAATCTTTAATTTATTAAAACCTTGAGCAAAAAATGGATTAGAATTAAGTATAAGAAAGAATAGAAAAACATAAATAAAAGGAATTTTCATAAAAGAACAGTTTTATAAAAGACTATTATGATTTTATTTTGTGACATTTTGTACTTTATTCTTTTGAAGTTTCACCATCATTTTCCAAAACCTCTTTCTCAGCTTTTTCCCAAGATTTTTTTTCTCTAATTTTTTTGTAAAGTCTAATACCTAGCATTAGTAAAACTCCGAAAAGAATAATTCCTACAACACCCCAAATCCAATTGGTTGCACTTTGTAAAGTCACTAAAAATACTACTGCAAATAAAATAATGGTTGGGACTTCATTTATAATTCTTAATTTAAAAGCTGAGTATTTTATAATATCGTTCTGTAATTGTTTGTATATTTTATGACAAAGACCATGGTAAACATATAGAGCTAAAACAAAAGATAGTTTCACTAACATCCATGGTTGAGATAAGTATTCGGGAAAATAATATAAAGTCCAAAAACCAAAGATTAGAGTTAAAATTGCTGACGGCCACGTAATAATATACCACAAACGTTTACTCATTAATTTGTATTGAGTTTGTAAAATTTCTTTTGCAGGTTCTTCTTTTTTTTCTGCTTCTACATGATACATAAATAATCGAATAATGTAAAATAATCCAGCAAACCAAGTGACGATAAAAATAATATGTAGTGCTTTTAAGTAGTAAAGATTCATAAGTTTTTAATTTAGTTCTTATGTTTGTTTATTAAAGCCAATGTCATTCCGAACGAAGAATGAGGAGGAATTTAAAGGTTTTATTTATAATGAGATTTCTCAATCGCTTAAAAAAGCTCATTTCGAAATGACAATTGTTATCGTTTTTGCTATTAGTTAGCAAACTAGTTTAGCCCTGATTGAAGCGGTATCCTTTTTTCTGTCAGTTCGAGTGAATTTGCTTTTTTTGCAAATTTGTATCGAGAACAGAAGAAAAAAGATATAGCGAAAAGCAGGAAATAGCTTCTAATTATTTTATTTATTTTTCCAATCATTAATCCAAGAAACCATAACATCTACCCAATCGTCATTGTCATTCATACATGGGATGTGTTTGTAATCTGTTCCTCCAAATTTTAAAAACTCGTCTTTTCCTTCCATGGCAATTTCTTCTAACGTTTCTAAACAATCAGCCACAAAAGCAGGTGTAATAACTGCTAATTTTTTCTTTCCTAATCCTGGAAATTTCTCAATTTCAAAATCAGTATAAGGTTTTAACCAAGGATCTTTTAATAAGCGAGATTGAAAAGAATTGCTATAAGTTCCTTCTTTTAAGTTAAGCTCTTTTGCAATTTCTTTGGTAGTTTCAAAACATTGATGTCTATAGCAAGTGTGATGTGCAACAGAACTTCTTTCGCAACAAGAACCGTCTATTTTACAGTGATTATTTGTTGGGTCGGATTTTTTAATGTGTCTTTCTGGAATTCCGTGATAAGAAAACAGCATATGATCGTAATCAAATCCTTTTAAATGATTTGCAATATTATTACTCATTGCTTTTATATAATCAGGTTCATTGTAAAACGGAGCTAATGTGTCTAATTTTACATTTGGATATTTTTCTGCTAAAATTTCTTCTGCTTTTACAGTTACAGTTTCAAAAGAAGACATTGCGTAGTGAGGATATAAAGGCGCTAAAAATATTTCTGTTACACCTTTGTCTACTAATTCTTTGATTCCTTTTTCCATAGATATAGAGCCATAGCGCATTGCTAAAGCAACAGGAATGTCTACTTTTTTCATCACTTTTTTAGTGAATCTTTCTGAAATTACAACTAAAGGTGAGCCTTCTTTCCACCAGATTTTTTTGTAAGCTGCACCAGATTTTTTAGGTCTTACTTGTAAAATAATTCCTTTAATTAATAACCAACGTTTCCAATACGGAATGTCAATTACGCGTTCATCCATTAAAAATTCACTTAAATATTTTTTAACGTCTTTGGTTTCTGTTGAATCTGGTGATCCTAAATTGTTTAGTAAAATTCCTTTCATTTAAAATGAGTTTCAAAGTTTTTAAAGTTTCAAATTTTTAAAAGTTGAAACTTTAATTTTTATTTTTGTTTACTGATAACTGATTTGTTACTTCATACAAAGTTATTGCTAAACTATGTATTACATTCATTGATGAATTTCTGCCATACATTGGTATTGCAATAGTTTCATCTACTAAATTTATATTTTCTATTCCGTTTCTTTCACTTCCCAAAAGTAATACGATTTTTTGATGTTTTTTAAAATTAAAATCTTGAATATTCATACTCTTATCAGTAATTTCTATACCAATAATTGTATTTCCTTCATTTTTTAATTGTTGGATGATTTCTTCAAAATCTTTGTAAACTGCATGTTTTATTTGATTTACTGTATTTCTTGCGGTTTTTTTTACAATTCTATTCTCTGTTGAAGGTGAGTTTTCATGAAAATAGATTTTTTGCACTCCAAAACTTTCAGAAATTCGAAAACACATTCCTATATTTTCTGGAGTTCTTATTGCATCACAAACAATTGTTATTGGAAATTGTTTTTGATCGTTTTCTATATCGTAATGTGTTAATTGTTCCAAATCTAACTTTTTAAACTCATTACATATTTTTTTGGAGTTGTTCCAAATTTCTTTTTAAAAGCAGCAATAAAATGACTAGAAGTACTGTAACCAACTTTTACACCAACTTCATTTACGTTAAATTGATTGCTTTCTAATAATCTTCTTGCGTGTTCCATTTTATAATCGAACAAAAAACTATAAACTGTATCTCCGTAAATTTGCTTAAAACCCTCTTTCAATTTTTTTAAGCTCAATCCAATTTCTTTAGATAGTTCTTGTAAAGTTGGTGGTTCTGCCATTCTAGAAATAATAATTTCTTTAGCTTTTCTAATTTTTAGCACATTTTGTTCATCTACTAAAAAAGGACAATATTCACCTTCTGTACTTTCTTCTGGTTGAAAATGAAGACTTAATAATTCATATACTTTTCCTTTTATATATAGGTCTCTTATAGAACTATTGATGTTAGAGTTGATAATTTGTTGTAAAACAATAGAAACAGTAGGTTTTATCTCTGTATCATCATAGTATTTTTTATTACTATTTTCATCACTTAAAAAAGGAATGTAACCAGATTCTTTAGAAAATAATGAGTGAAATTTTTCAATAGAAATTAATAATGAAACTAATGTTGTTTTTGGTTGAATTTCTAAATGAATCGGTAAAACCCTTTGTGGATTGTAAAGTAAAATTGATCTGTTGTCTAAAACATCAAAAGAATAAGAACCATTGTTAAATAAAAATTTAGAGTTTCCTCTTAAGCAAAAATGAATTTGTATAAATGTGCTATTAATCTCTCTTTCAAAATCTTGTACTTCTTTACTTTCATTTTGAAAATGAAATAGATAAAAGCCTTTATCTAAAATAATTTCTTCAAAAGTACTTTCTCCGACATTTTTAAACATATCTGTTCTTTTAATTAGGATTTCTTTTATTTAGAATCATTCTATATAGTAAATATTCAAAACCTTGATTCCTAAGCAAAAGTAGTGTTTTCCATGATTTTTTCAATTAAAATTTATTTAAAAAACATTTAACGTTAAAAAAAGAACCTTAAGCGACATTTTTTTCTAAATGAAGTTTATATTTTTGACCAACTTTTACAATTACATGCAAGAGGATAGGCAAGAGCACTTTTATAATATTGGCGTTAGTTACAAAAAAGCGGATGCTAACACACGTGGAAAATTTTCTTTATCAAAAGAGAATCAAACTGCTTTGTTGAAACTTTCTAAAGAAAAAGGCTTTAAAGGAGTCTTTATTTTGTCTACATGTAACAGAACAGAAATCAGTGGTTTTTCAGAACGTCCATGTCAATTAATAGAATTGTTATGTGAGTTTTCTGAAGGAACTATTCAAGAATTTGCAAAAGTTTCTAATGTTTATAAAAACCAAGAAGCAATTCAACAATTATTTAGAATTGGTACAGGTTTAGAGAGTCAGATTTTAGGAGATTATGAAATTGTTGGTCAATTAAGACAGGCCTTTAAAATGGCAAAATCTTTAAATACCACAAATGCATATTCAGAAAGATTGATAAATTCTGTATTGCAAGCAAGTAAAAGAGTTAAGAACGAAACTAGATTAAGTTCAGGAACTACTTCTGTTTCTTATGCAGCGGTTCAATATATTGTCAAAAATTTACCAGATTATAATTCTAAAAACATTTTAGTTTTTGGTTTAGGTAAAATGGGAAAACATACCTGTAAAAACTTAGCTGAATATACTCAAAATAAGTCTGTTTGTTTAATTAATAGAACAGAAGAAAAAACAACAGAATTTGTAAAAGAGCACGCTTCTATTAGAAAAGCAGTTGTAGAAAACTTAGCTGAAGAAGTTGAAAAAGCAGATGTTTTAATAGTTTCAACTGGGGCAGATAAGCCAACAATTACAAAAGAACATATTGCTAAAAATAAAGAATTACTTATTTTAGATTTATCAATGCCAGAAAATGTAGCAAAAGATGTTAGTTATATAGATGGCATATCTTTAGTAAATGTAGATGAACTTTCTAAGATTACAGATGAAACTTTAGCTGTTCGTCAAAAAGAAGTTCCTTTTGCAGAAGCAATTATAGATACACATAAAGCAGAATTTAATGAATGGTTAAATCATAGAAGGTTTACACCTGCAATTGCCGCTTTAAAAAAGTCATTAGAAAATATTAAAAACGACGAAATTAATTTTCAGAAGAAAAAAATTGCTGATTTTGATGAAAGTCAGGCAGAAATCTTAACTTCACGTTTTATTCAAAAGATAACCACACAGTTTGTGAAACATTTAAAAGATGAAGAAACATCTGTTTCACAAAGCCTACAAGTAATTAATAAGGTTTTTAAATCTTAATCAAAACTCAATGCAGAAAATAATAAGAATAGGAACTCGCGATAGCCAATTAGCGCTTTGGCAAGCTAATAAAGTGCGTAAAGAATTAACAGAATTAGGCTATGAATCAGTTTTGGTTCCTATAAAATCTTTAGGTGATATTGTTTTAGATAAACCCTTATATGAATTAGGAGTTACAGGTGTTTTTACCAAAAATTTAGATATTGCTATGTTGAATGGCGACATTGATATTGCTGTTCATTCTTTAAAAGATGTACCTACTGTTTTACCAGAAGGAATTAAACAAGCAGCAGTTTTAAGACGTGATGATTACTCAGATGTATTATTATTAAAAGGTACAGAAGAGTTTTTTGGACAACCAAATGGTGTAATTGCAACAGGAAGTTTGAGAAGAAAAGCGATGTGGTTAAATCGTTATCCAACACATAAAGTAGTTGGTTTACGAGGAAATGTAAATACGCGTTTAGAAAAATTAGAAGATAGTGAGACTTGGAATGGAGCAATTTTTGCAGCAGCAGGTTTATATCGTTTAGGTATAAAACCAGAAGGAACAATTAGCCTTTCTTGGATGATTCCTGCACCAGCACAAGGTGCAATTATGGTTACCGCTTTAGAAAAAGATGATTATTCTTTAGATGCTTGTGAACAATTAAATCATAGAGAAACAGAAATTTGTACAACAATAGAACGTGAGTTTTTAAACCAGCTAGAAGGTGGTTGTACTGCACCAATAGGGGCTTTAGCTTATATTGATTCTAAGACAGAAGAAATTAACTTTAAAGGAGTTTTATTAAAAAAAGACGGTTCTAAAAAACTTACCGTTAATAAAACAGCACCAGTTGGTCGTCATAGATATTTAGCTAAAGATTGTGCAGATTATATAATTAATAGAGGTGGAAAAGAGTTAATGGCAGAAGATGAAGAAACTGCTGAAGTTCCTTTACAAAACATATATTCTACCAAAAAACTTTCAGAACTTCAAAAAGAAACATTATCACCAGCAATAGGGATAAAAGATAGTGATTTTATTAAAATACGTTTTAATAGAATTCCACCAAAGGTGATGAAAAATGAAATTGAAAACGTTGTTATTACAAGTCAAAATGGAGTAGAAGCGTTGTTGAATTCTTTTACAAGAGATGAAATGAATTTTAAAAACATTTTTTGTGTTGGTAGAAGAACAAAAAAGTTAATAGAAAACAGAATAGGTAAAGTTGCTTATGTAGCTAAAAATGCTAAAAAATTAGCAGACTATTTATCAAAAGAGTTAAAAGTTGAAGAAGTAACTTATTTCTGTAGTGATGTACGATTAGATGTTTTACCTGCATTTTTAAAAGCTTATGATGTTGTTGTAAATGAAGTAGAAGCTTATAAAACGATGTTGAGTCCAGAAAAAATTTCTGACGAAGTTACTGGAGTTTTATTTTACAGTCCTTCAGGAATTGAAAGTTATTTAAAAGAAAACGGAACTGATAAAGTTGCTTTTTGTATTGGAGAAACTACCGCAAAAGTTGCAAGAAAACATTTTGATAAAGTAGAAGTAGCAAATATGCCAAGTGTAGACAGTGTTTTAGAATTGGTAAATAGTTATTTTTCAAAAGAGTAAAAATGTCTCCTCGAGCGCAGTCGAGAGGTTTTAAAAATTAGGTCTCGACTGCGCTCGACCAGACAGAAGTATAAAATTTATGTTTCGTACAAGAAGACTTAGAAAACATGAAGGAATTAGAAGATTAGTTAAAGAGGCTAGACTTTCTGTAGATGATTTTGTGTACCCACTTTTTATAGAAGAAGGAGAAAATATTGAAACAGAAATTGTTTCAATGCCAGGAATTAAACGTTTTTCTTTGGATAGAATTTCTAAAGAATTAGATGAAGTTGTTGAATTGGATATTCCTGCAGTATTATTATTTGGAATTCCGACTCACAAAGATGAAGAAGGAACAGAAACGTGGAATGATAATGGAATTATGCAAAAAGCAATTCGTTTTATCAAAAAGAATTACCCGAGTTTATATGTAATTACAGATGTTTGTTTTTGCGAATATACTTCTCATGGACATTGTGGAATTATTCATGAAAATGATGTTGATAATGATGCAACTTTAGTAAATCTTGCAAAACAAGTTATTTCTCATGCAAAAGCAGGAGTTGATATGGTTGCACCTTCAGGAATGATGGATGGAACAATTGACATGATTCGTCAATCTTTAGATAATACAGGTTTTGTTAATTTGCCAATTATGGCGTATTCTGTAAAATATGCATCTGCTTTTTACGGACCTTTTAGAGATGCAGCAGATTCTGCACCCACTTTTGGAGATAGAAGAACGTATCAAATGGATCCCTCAAATAGAGATGAAGGAATGCGTGAAGCAACTTTTGATGACCAAGAAGGAGCAGATATTTTAATGGTAAAACCAGCTTTATCTTATTTAGATATCATTAGAGATTTAAAAAATAATTTTGATCGTCCAATTGCATGTTACAATGTAAGTGGAGAATATGCAATGGTAAAAGCTGCAGCAGAAAAAGGTTGGATTGATGGTGAAAGAGTAATGATGGAAAGTTTACTTTCTATGAAAAGAGCAGGAGCAGATATTATTATTACGTATTTTGCTAAAGAAGCTGCTAGATTGTTAAAAAATAAATAAAATGAACCTTTACACTGTTTGTCGTTCTTGTAAAAAAAGCAATAGCATTAAATCTGATGCTATTACAAGACCAGATTTACAAATGGAAATAGGTTCTGAATTTACTTTTAATTGTAATAAATGTGGAAACATTGAAAAAGTTCATGTAAATGATGTTAGTGCAGAGCCAAATAAAAAGCATATTTTAATAGGTTTAATTTTAGGTGTAGTATCTGCATTAATTTTATATTTTTTCTATGGAGCAGTAGGGATTTTAAGTGGAGTAATTCCTTTACTGTTTTGGCAAGTAGAAATGAAATCAATAAAGTCGTTTAATTCTTATATGATAAGAAGAAAATAAATAGATATGAAATTCAAAAAATCAGAAAAATTATATAAAAAAGGATTAAAAAACCTTGTTGGAGCAGTAAATTCTCCTGTAAGAGCATTTTCATCAGTTGGTGGAAATCCGTTATTTATAAAAAAAGCAAAAGGGACAAAAATTACAGATGTTGATGGAAACAAATATGTAGATTTAGTACTTTCTTATGGACCAATGATTTTAGGTCATCGTCATAAAAAAGTTCAAAAAGCAGTTGAAAAAGCATTAAAAAATGGCTATTCTTTTGGAGCATCAACAGAAAACGAAATAAAATTAGCCAAAATAGTTTGTGATGCTTTTCCAGGAATGGATAAAATCCGTTTTGTAAACTCAGGTACAGAAGCTGTTTTAAGCGGAATTCGTTTAGCAAGAGCTTTTACAGGAAAAGATAAAATTATAAAATTTGCAGGTTGTTATCATGGGCATCAAGATGCATTATTAGTTGCAGCAGGTTCTGGTTTAGCAACATTAAGTTTACCAGGTTCTAAAGGAGTGCCAGAAGGAGCCGTAAAAAACACGTTAATTGCGAATTATAATGATCTAGAAAGTGTAAAAAAACATTTTGAAGAAGATGATAATATTGCAGGAGTAATTATTGAGCCAATTGCTGGTAATATGGGGGTTGTAATTCCTGAAAATAATTTTTTAGTAGAATTAAAAGCGTATTTAGAAACAAAAAGAGCATTGTTAATTGCTGATGAAGTAATGACTGGTTTCCGTTCTAAATTTGGTGGAGCTCAAGAATTATTAGGTGTAGAAGCAGATATTACTTGTTTGGGTAAAGTTATTGGAGGAGGTTTTCCTGTAGGAGCTTATGGAGCAAGAGAAGAAATTATGCAAGAAGTTGCTCCTTTAGGAGGCATGTATCAAGCAGGTACTTTAAGTGGAAATCCAATTGCAATGGCAGGAGGAATTGCTACTTTAACAGAATTAAAAAAGCAAAATCCTTATAATAAGTTTGAAGAAATAGGTAGTATTTTAGAAGTTATTTTATTAGAAACTGCTAAAAAATATAACGTAGCCTTAACTGTAAACAGGTTTGGATCAATGTTAAATCCTTTCTTTGTAAATAGTGAAGTAACCAACTTTGTAGAAGCGCAATTGTCTGATACAGATAAGTTTGCAGTTTTCTTTTGGGAAATGATTAAAAACGGAGTTTTCTTACCTCCAAGTCAGTTCGAAGCTTGGTTTTTATCATCAGCTTTAACAGAAAAGGATCTTAAAAAAATAGCAGAAGCAATTGATAAAGGTATGTTGGCAGTTTCTAAAATGTAAATTATGAAAACAATTATAACAATTATTTTTAGTCTATTATTAGTTGGTTGTCCTAAAAATGAAGAAGGAGGTTTTACTTCTCTTTCAAAAGGAAATTTATTTGGTAATGGAGCAGAAGGATTTAAAAAAGAGAATCTTGTTATTTCTTCTAAAGTAGAATGGAAATCTTTTTTATCTAAAATTGATACTATAAATAAAGTCTCTGAAACGTTTGAAAATGCTATTGATTTTTCAAAAGAAATGGTTGTTGTAGCAGTTGATGAAGTTAGAAATACAGGAGGGTTTTCAATTGAAATTGTTGAGGTTGTAAAAGAAGGTGATATTTGTTTAATTAAAATAAAATCGAAAGGCCCAAAACCAATGGATATGGTAACTACTGCAATAATACAACCTTATCATATTGTAAAAATTAACAAGACAAAGAAGGAAATAAAATTTATTGAGTTATAAAGATTATGATTAAAAACGATTTATTTTTAAGAGCATTAAAAGGAGAAACTGTAGACAGGCCACCAGTTTGGATGATGCGTCAAGCAGGAAGATATTTGCCAGAATTTCAAGAAATCAAAAAGAAATACGATTTCTTTACACGTTGTCAAACACCAGAATTAGCATCAGAAATTACAGTACAACCTATCAGAAGATATGGAATGGATGCTGCAATTTTGTTTTCAGATATTTTGGTAATTCCACAAGCAATGAATATTGAGGTACAAATGAAACCAGATTTTGGACCTTATTTACCAAATCCTATTCGTACTCAAAAAGATTTAGATCGCGTAATTGTTCCAGATATTCATGAAACTTTAGGGTATGTAATGGAAGCGATTAAAGCTACCAAAGAAAAGCTAAATGATGAGGTTCCGTTAATTGGTTTTGCGGGTTCACCTTGGACAATTCTTTGTTATTGTGTACAAGGGCAAGGTTCTAAAAACTTTGACAAAGCAAAAGAATTGTGTTTTACAAACCCAGTTGTTGCACATTCATTATTACAAAAAATTACTGATACAACAATTGCATATTTAAAAGCAAAAGTTGCTGCAGGTGTAAATGCCGTTCAGGTTTTTGATTCTTGGGGGGGAATGTTGTCTCCAACTGATTATCAAGAGTTTTCTTGGCAATATATTCAACAAATTATCGATGCTTTAAAAGATGAAATTCCTGTAATTGCATTTGGTAAAGGTTGCTGGTTTGCTCTAGGAGATATGGCAAAATCTGGCGCTTCTGCATTGGGTGTAGATTGGACGTGTTCTCCTAGAAATGCACGTTATTTATCAGGAGGAAGAATTACTTTACAAGGTAATTTCGACCCTACAAGATTGTTTTCTCCACCAGTAGAAATCAAAAAAATGGTGCATCAAATGATTAATGAATTTGGTAAAGATCGATATATTGTTAATCTTGGTCATGGAATTTTACCAAACATCCCGTTAGAAAATGCAAAAGCATTTATAGACGCTGTAAAAGAATATAAGGCAGACTAATATAAAACTAATTTGGGCGTTACTTTATCCTGAAGGCATTCAGGACCAAGTCGTGCTTTCCATTATATCTTTTTAATTTGTCACCTTGAGCGCAGTCGAAAGGTCATGATTTTAAAAGAAATTAAAAAGGATGCCATTTCAATCGCTAACGCAAGCCAACGCTAATGATTAAAAACATACTTTCTGCAATATCAGCCTATTCAGGTGCTTTTGGTTTAATATCTAAATTGAAGCTATGGAAATATTTTACAATTCCTATTATAATCAGTTTAATAACTGCTACTGTAATAGGTTTTACAGCTTATGGATTATCAGACAATATTGGTGAATTTTTAGCAAAAATCTGGATTTGGGATTGGGGTAAACAAGCATTTACAACCTTCACTTCTGTTATAGGAGCAATTTTTGTTTTAGTAATTGGTTTAATTTTATACAAACATATTATTTTGGCTTTATCAGCACCATTTATGAGTGCAGTTTCAGAAAAGATAGAAATCCATATTAATGGTAATTTAAAACATCAACATAGAAAAACATCTTTTCAAGAACAATTATGGAGAGGAATTAAAATTAGTACAAGAAATTTAACCAAAGAAATCTTAATTAGTCTTCCAATATTATTACTAAAATTTATTCCGTTAGTAAATATTTTTTCAACTATATTATTGTTTTTAGTGCAAGCCTATTATGCAGGTTTTGGTAATATGGATTATACTTTAGAAAGACAATATAATTATAAAGAAAGTATCAATTTTGTTGGTAAAAATAAAGGAATTTCAATAGGAAATGGAATTGTTTTTATGTTGTGTTTATTAATTCCGGTTTTAGGAATTATTATTGTTTTACCATTATCTGTAACAGCAGCATCAGTAAAAACAGTAGATTTATTAAATAAAGAAAATGAAAGAGCAGTTTTATAAATACATCGAAAATTTACAAGATACTATTACTTCTAAATTAGAAGAAGTTGATGGACTTGCAAAATTTGAGGAAGATCTTTGGAGAAGAAAAGAAGGTGGAGGAGGAAGAACTCGTGTAATTGAAAACGGAAATGTTTTTGAAAAAGGAGGTGTAAATATTTCTGCTGTTCATGGAGAATTACCAGAAGTTTTAAGAAAACAGTTTAAAGTTAAAGAAGGGAATTTCTTTGCTTGTGGATTAAGTTTGGTTTTACATCCTATAAATCCTTTTGTGCCAACAGTACACGCTAATTGGCGTTATTTTGAAATGTATGATGACACTGGTAATATTGTTACACAATGGTTTGGTGGAGGGCAAGATTTAACACCTTATTATTTGTTTGATGAAGATGCAACTCATTTTCATTCGGTTTGTAAATCTGCATGCGACAAACATAATCCAGAATTTTATCCAAAGTTTAAAAAAGTATGTGATGAGTATTTCTGGAATACTCACAGAGAAGAAGCTCGAGGAATTGGAGGTTTGTTCTTTGATTACTTAAAAGAAACAGATGAGTATACAATAAAAGAACGATTTAATTTTGTGACGGAAATTGGAAGTAGTTTTTTAGAAAGCTATATTCCAATTGTTAATAAACGAAAAAATAGTTCATTTTTAAAAGAACATAAAGATTGGCAAGAAATTAGAAGAGGGCGTTATGTAGAATTTAATTTAGTACATGATAGAGGAACATTATTTGGTTTAAAAACAAACGGAAGAATAGAAAGTATTTTGATGAGTCTACCACCAATAGTGCAATGGAAGTATAATCATCAACCTAAAGAAAATTCTGAGGAAGATAGGTTGTTAAAAATATTAGCTAGCCCAAAAGATTGGGTTTAATTTAAAAAATAAAAAGAGCAGAAATATTATTTCTGCTCTTTTTTTAATTAATTCAAATATAGTTTTGGGATTTTTTTACATATAATAATTGTTTTTATGATACAAATTTACATTAGATTATTATTTGATAATATGATAATAATCATGTTGTTTTGTTATTTATATGTAAATTTTAATCTTTAATTATTTCATATTGTTGCGTTATTGATAATTATTTGTTTTTTTGTATAAGGTAGCTTATTTTACGATAAATAAATATCCTTTAACTTAGATGTTAATTTTTGAATAGAAAGTATTATACCGATTTTGTCTCAAAATAAATTAAAAAAATGTTTAAATAATATAAAGTAAAAGAGCAGGAATATTATTCCTGCTCTTTATAATTAATTAAAATATATGTTTCTTAGAAAGAAATAATAGCTTCAATTACCATTCCATTCATTTCTGCACCAGATAAAATTGCAGGTGTCCAAGCATTAGGAGACCAAGCAGTAGCATCAGAATTATAAGATTGTTTTACATATTCTGCTTTCATTAAAATATTTTTTGTCATAAACCAACCTGCACCAATATTAGTTCTATTGATTTCTTGATCGCTTGGTTTAGTTCCTCCAGCAGCATAGTCTGCATTTCCTTTTACAGAATTATATCTACCAGCAACATAAAATTGACCTTGTTCTCCAAATCTGTATAATAATTCAGTTCCTAATTGTGTAAAAGAACCTTTCTCATTTCCTTCAGCTTTATTTCCTTTACTTGTTTCGTAAATTCCAAAGAATTCTAAACCTTTATATTGAATAAATGGATTAATTTGGTATGAAGTATTATTTTTAAATCCAGGAGTAAACCTTCCAGAGAAATCTCCACTAGAAGTAAAATCTCCACTGTTGTTATAATTAAATAAATTATAATATCTAGAACCAGCACGATCTCCACTATATAAATGATCTCCATTGTTATATCCGCTTTCGCTAATAAAAGAACCTGTTAAACGAACTCTTAAAGCTTCATTTATTTCTCGATCGATACCTAATTTACCATAGAAAGTAACTTTAAGGTCTTTTTCACCAACAATATTATCAGCTCCCCAAGGAGTAATAGTTTTTTCAACAGTAGGGTTTAACAAACCATTAGAAATACCAGCAACAATTAAGTAGTCTTTAGGCTGCATTGTAATTTCAACAAAAGGCTCTACAGTATAAGCATCCATTAAATAATTACCAACAAAAGGATTGTAAATAGCCATTGCGTTGTCAGATCTTCTAAAGTGAGCATCACCATAGTTTAATTGATCTACACCAACTCTAAGTGTTGTTACATCCATAATGCTTTTTAAGAAGTCTTTTTTTATGAAATCTAGTTTATCCATCTGAATATAACCACCTTTTACCCAAGTTTCATTGTGGTGTTTAGCAGAAAGAAAAGTTCTTAAATGCATTCTTACACCATCTGCTAATTGTACATCAAAATTTAAGTTGGCTGTTGGTAAGTTAACATTTCCTCCAATAACAGTTAAATTGTCCATATCATTAGATTGATCTACTGACTGAAATTGAATAGCAAAATCTGCACCGATTTTAACTGATAGTTTTTCAAATTCTATATCATTTGATTTTTTAGTTTCAAAAACGTTTAATCCATCATATCCTGCTGGTCTAAGATATTGAATGTTTTGAGCATTTGTATTAACTCCCCATAGAGCTAATATTGCAATTAAAATTATATTTGTGGTTGTCTTCATAATTATTAAATTTAGTTTATATTAAAATTTTAGGTTGAATTCGATTGTTATTTCATCACCAGTTTTTATTGTTCCTAGTAATGCTGTTGGTGGTTTTATACCATAGTCTGTCATTTTTAATTTATATTTCCCTATTAATGTAATAGTATCTCCTAATTTGTTTATTCTTGTAAGTACAGATACATTTTTTGTAACTCCAGCAATAGTTAAATCGCCATGGAGTGTTATGTTAATAAAGTCTGTATTTTCAGAAATTATTTCTCCTTTTTTAAAAATGAATGATATTAATGGATGTTCTTCTGCTTTTAAAGCTTTGTAAGTGATTTTATCCATGGTTCTTTTACCACTCTTTAAACTTGTTGCTTCAATTTTTACATCTATAGTTTCAATTGCTACTTCATCAAGGTTGTTTATGTTGATTGTTGCATTCGTTTTTTCTACTTTACTTTCCCAATCATGTAGTGTAGAGGTTCCTTTTACAGAAACGCTACTTGGTAGTTTGATGTCTAGAATTAAATTAGTAGCAGTTTGTTGACACAGCAATGAACTTGTTGTAGTTAATAATATTATTAATAAACTGGTAACTTTTCTCATGACCTATTTGTTTTATATAGCAAATTTATAGTAGATTAAAATTTAATAATATGATATTAATCATGTAATTTTTTTAATGATTTAATAATTTTAATCTTAAATAAGATATTTTTTTTATTAATATGTTATTTTAAGATTGGTGAAATGATTCTTGTAATATTTTTATGAGAATCTTTACAACCTGTTTTCAAGATTAGATAATTAATTTCTAAGTATAGATTCTATAAGTTATTTGTGGCAGTAAATTTTTTAAATATTACCTTAGACTATTATGATATTTTTTTTAAAAGCTGATTTTAGTAAATAAAGTATTACTCAAAATTTCAAGTGATAATTTGTTTTTAAAAATTAAATGATTAAAGTTGAAGTGGTAAAAACGAAATTGTTTTATTACTAAATGTAAATTAAGATTTTTAATTATTTAAAATTAAATTATTTACATTGTTTTGTATAATACATTGAATTAATCATTGTTTTTTAGTGATATTTTAATTAAAAAATACGAATAATATAATTACAAATATTTATTATTGTGAATTTTCACACCTAAATTTGATGAAGAATCAACCAATTTTTGTATTTTTGCATTCTGTAAAATCAGATATAAATGGCAAGATTTGAATTAAAGTTACCAAAAATGGGAGAAAGTGTTGCAGAAGCAACGATAACTTCTTGGTTAAAAGAAGTTGGAGACACCATTGAATTAGATGAAGCTGTTGTAGAAATAGCTACAGATAAAGTAGATTCTGAAGTACCATCAGAAGTTGAAGGAACCTTGATTGAAGTTTTATTTCAAAAAGATGATGTTGTTGCTGTAGGAGAAACTATTGCTGTTATAGAAATTGAAGGAGAAGGCTCTGAAACGGAAAAAGTGGCTATTACTAGTTCTGTTGATAAAACTCAAGTTTCAGAAATTGAAAAAACAATAGAAAAAGCTGTTGAGGTTGTTTCAAATCCAATAGCAAAAACTTCTGATTCAGTTAGATTTTATTCACCTTTAGTTAGAAATATTGCTCAAACAGAGGGAGTTTCTATGTATGAGTTAGAAACAATTGCTGGTTCTGGTAAAGATAATAGAGTAACTAAAGAAGATATTTTATCTTATCTTGAAAATAGAGGGGAATCTTCTCAACCAAAATCAGTTGAGATTCCTGTTAAAACTGAAGTGCCTAAACAAGTTGAAAAAGTTGTAGCTAAAGCTGCACCTGTTTCTGTAAATGGTGAGGATGAGATTATAGAAATGAGTAGAATGGGTAAACTGGTTGCTAAGCACATGGTTTCTTCTGTTCAAACTTCTGCTCACGTACAATCGTTTATAGAAATTGATGTTACAAATATTGTAAAATGGAGAGATAAAGTTAAAGATGCTTTTTTGAAGAGAGAAGGAGAGAAGTTGACTTTTACACCAATTTTTATGCAGGCAGTTGCAACTACCATTAAAAAATATCCTTTAATCAATATTGCTATTGATGGTGATAATATCATTAAAAAGAAAAATATTAATTTAGGAATGGCTGCTGCATTACCTGATGGTAATTTAATTGTACCTGTAATAAAAAATGCAGATCAATTAAATTTAGTTGGTATGACAAAATCTGTAAATGATTTAGCGACAAGGTCTAAAAACAATGCTTTAAAACCAGATGAAATTCAAGGAGGAACTTATACTGTAACTAATGTTGGTAGTTTTGGTTCAGTAATGGGTACACCAATTATAAATCAACCACAAGTTGCCATTTTAGCATTAGGAGCAATTAGAAAGGTTCCTGCAGTTATAGAAACATCAGAAGGAGATTTTATAGGAATTAGACAGAAAATGTTTGTTTCTCATTCTTATGATCATAGAGTTGTAAATGGTGCTTTAGGAGGAATGTTCATTAAAACATTAAAAGAAATTTTAGAAGCCTGGGATTTGAACCAAGATTTCTAATTTTTTTAATCTTTTTTTTCATATTAAATTCTTAAATTCGTTTTAAGAAAAAAAGCTATGAAAAAAAAACACACCCTACTTTTAGTATTATTGTTATGCACTATAATTTCTTTTTCTCAAGATATTTTAGAAAAAGAAAATTTTAGCAACTATAAAGGTAATATTTCTGAAAATGTAACAAAATTCAGACAATTTAAATTTAATAAAACTACATTTTTAAATCTCCTTTCTAATATACAGAATAGAGAAAATCAAAAACAATCTAATAGCATTATTTCTTTACCAAATGGTGATGGAAATTTTGTAAAATTTAAAATTTTTGAAGCTTCAGTTTTAAGTAAAGAATTATCTGCCAAATACCCAAATATTAAATCTTATGTTGGACGAAGTTTAAAAGGAAACTCTACTGTTAGGTTTAGTTATTCACCTTCACAAGGTTTTAATGCTGCTATTTCTAGTAATAAAAATTCAACAATTATAATTAAACCATCTAATATTAAAACGAATAGTTATATTTCTTTTTTGAGAAGTGATATAGAAACAGAATCTGAATTTGAATGTAAAACTATTGATGAAATAAAAAAAAAATCAAGTAATTACTCTAAAAGAACAAATGATGGTGCTTTAAGAAAATATAGATTAGCAGTAGCTACAACTGCAGAATTTTCTAATTTCTTTTTAGATGGTTCAGAAACCAATGATACAGAAAGAAAAACAAAAGTATTAGCTGCAATTAATACTTCCTTAACAAGAATTAATGGAATTTTTGAAAGAGATTTTGCAGTTACAATGGAGCTTGTTGCAAATAATGATGCTACAATTTACTTAAATCCAACAACAGATCCATTTACAGGAAACTTTAATCAAGAATTACAAAATACTTTAGATGTTGAAATTGGTAATGAAAATTATGATGTTGGACACATGTTTGGTTTTGAAAATGGTGTTTACGGAAATGCGGGTTGTATAGCATGTGTATGTACAACAGATTATAAAGGAAGTGGTTTTACAGTACATAGTGCTCCAGATTCTGACCATTTTAATTTGATAGCTAGTCATGAGTTTGGTCATCAATTTGGAGGATATCATGTTCAAAGTAGTTCTAATTGTAGAAGCTCTGCAGGTTTACAAGAAGTAGAACCTGGAAGTGGAAGTTCAATTATGGGGTATGCAGGAATTTGCTCTCCAAATGTACAAGAAACTCCTGATGATTATTTTAATTATGTAGACATTAGAGATGTACTTCAATGGACTAGAAATGATAGTTCATGTGCAGAATTAATAGCAACAGGAAACACAGATCCACAAGTGAGTGCAGGGAATAATTTTACTATTCCAAAATCTACAGCATATATTTTAGAAGGAAGAGGCTCTGATATTGATACTGATAATATATTAACTTATTGTTGGGAAGAGAATGATCCTGAAAATCCTAATTCATCAAATTTCCCTAATTCTTCTTGGGTTTATGGGCCATTATATAGATCTAGACCTCCTATTCTTGAACCTATTAGGTACATGCCTCAATTAAGTGATGTTCTTTCAGGGAATTTAACTCCCACCTGGGAAGTAACACCATCTGTGAGCAGAACACTAGATTTTGTTTTAACAGTTAGAGATAATGCTCTTATTGGTGCAAAAACAAATTCTGATGAAATGACTGTTACAGTAGATGATAGTTTTGGACCTTTTATAGTTACTTCACAAAATAATGAAGAAACTTGGAATGTTGGTGATAGTAAAACAATAACTTGGGATGTTGCTAACACAATAAACTCTCCTGTTAACGCAAATAATGTAGATGTTTTTTTGTCTGTAGATGGAGGTTATACATATCCTTATACACTTGCTACTAACATATCAAATGATGGTTCTGAAAATATTATAGTACCAGAGATTACTACAAATACTTCACAAGGACGTTTGATGGTTAAAGCGTCTAACAATATTTTTTATGCAGTAAATGCAGCAAATATAAATATTGAAAGTTCAGTATTTATAATGAGTTTTAATGAAAACTCACAAACCGTCTGTAATCAAGAATCAGCGACTTATAATTTTACATATAAATCTCTTTTAGGTTTTAATGAAGAAACTAGTTTTTCTGTAGAAAATATGCCAGCAGGAGTAACAGTTAGTTTCAACCCTGTTAGTGCTTCTATAGATGGCACTGAGGTTGAAGTTTTAGTAAGTAATGTGGATAATTTTCCAATAGGAGCAAACCAATTCATTATTAAAGGTACTTCGACAACAATAGTTAAGCAAGTAGCATTAGAAGTAAACGTATATAATGCTACTCTGCCAAAACCTTTACTTAGTTTTCCTGCTGAAAATCAGAGTAACATAGAAAAAGAGGTGGTTTTAGATTGGAATAAGGATGATAATGCTGAAAATTACTTTATAGAAATAGCTACAGATGATTCTTTTAATACTATAGTAGATGCTGCAACTATTGAAAAAAACAGCTACTCTTCTCTTAATTTACAATATAGTACAGATTATTTTTGGAGAGTAAAAGGAATAAATTCTTGTATAGAAAGTGTTTTTTCAGATATATTTAATTTTACAACCTTATGCTTGGAGCCTAAGAGATTAAGTGTAAATAACCTTACTACTACATCAGCAGATATAAAATGGGTAGAAGATGGTAGTGCTAGTTTATGGGAAGTAGAAGTTGTAGTTCATGGAACAACACCTTCAGGATCAGGAGAAGTGGTTTCTTCAAGAAATTTCACTGCTAATAATTTAAAATCTTCTACAAAATATGATGTTTATTTAAAATCATCATGTAATGAGTCTGATTCTAGTTTATGGGTTGGTCCTCTAACTTTTTCTACACTGGCAGATTTTTGCAACGGAGACCGTTTTTATGATTCTGGAGGAGTAGATGAGGATTATCAAAATAATGAATATACCACTACTGTAGTTTCTGCAAATAATGCGGATATTGTTGAAGTAACTTTTTTAAGTTTTGATTTAGGTTATGATGACTATTTATATGTTTTTGATGGTCAAGGGGTAAATGAAACATATATAGGTTCTTATTCTGGAAATAATTTACCACCTATACTTAGATCTACTTATGGCAATAACTTATATTTTTATTTTTTATCCAATAGTAGTGAGGTAAAAAGTGGTTGGGAAGCAGAAGTATCTTGTATTACAATAACTTGTCCAGCACCAGTAAACTTAATTGCAACAAATATTGAAGCAACTTCTGTAGACTTAAATTGGAATGTAAATGGAAGCGAAACTGTTTGGGAAATTGAGTATGGAGAAGCTGGTTTTACTCAAGGTAACGGTATTATTGTATCTACTTCAGAAAAACCTTTTAAACTAGAGGGCTTAAACCCATTAACAAGTTATAATATTTATTTACGCTCGGTTTGTGAATCAAATCCAGGAGAAGATGATAGTTTTTGGACAACTCCAATATATATAGAAACTCCATGTGGAGTTTTTAATGCACCATATTTTTACGATGTAGAACAACAGAATTCTCAAAATAATGAAAATTGTTGGACAATTAATCCCGAAGTTTATTCAACAAATTATTTTTGGAATATTTTTAATAGCAATTTTTATGAAACCACAACAGGTCCTTATAAAGCAAAAAGTGGTACTAATTATTTTGGAACCTATTCTTATTATGGAACTACAATAGGTGATGTTACAGAGTTAATTTCACCAACAATAAATATTGCAACTTTAAATGATCCTGTATTAGATTTTTACACATTTATGCATGGAGTTAATGTAGGTAGTTTGCATGTAGATATATATAATAATGGTATTTGGGTAGAAGATGTTTTTGTTTTAGAAGGAACGCAACAGGAAAGCTCAAAAGATTTTTGGAGAGAAAATATAGTAGATTTAAATGGTTTTGAAAATACGATTCAAATACGATTTAGAGCAATTGCAGGAGGTAACAGTTTAACAGAAATAGATATTGATGATATAAGTGTTATAGAAAGACCCACTTGTCCAAACCTAACAGAGTTAGAAGCTACAAATATAAAATCAAATTCGGTTGAATTAAGTTGGATAGCAAATGGAAGTGAAACTAAATGGGAAATAGAATATGGAGAAGTTGGTTTTACTCTAGGAAATGGAATTATACAAAACGCAAATGCAAATCCATATTTATTATCTGGTTTAACACCAATTACAAAATATGATATTTATGTGAAATCAATTTGTGGAGAGAATTCAGGAGAAGATGATAGTAATTGGGTGGGGCCAATTTCTATAGAAACACCTTGTGGAATATTTACTGCACCTTATTTTTATGATGTAGAAGAAGAACATCCTGAAGCAGTGGGTGATTGTTGGACTTCAACCCCAGAGCCTTATAATACTAATTATTTTTGGACTTCTTTTTATAATCAAAACTATGAGAATACAACTGGTCCTTATCAAGCAAAAAGCGGTTTTAGATATTTTGCAGCTTATCCTTATTATTCTTCAACTTATGGAGATATCACTGAGTTAACTTCTCCTCAAATTAACATTGGCTCCTTAAGCAATCCTGTGTTAGATTTTTACACCTTTATGCATGGAGAAAATATAGGGAGCTTACATGTGGATATTTTAAATAATGGTGTTTGGACTGAGGATGTTTTAGTTATTAATGGTCAACAACAAGATAATTCAAGAGATCTTTGGGAACAACAATTAATAGACTTAAATAACTTTGAAGAAGTAATTCAAATTAAATTTAGAGCTATTTCAGGAGGAAATGGTTTAAATGAAATAGATATTGATGATATTAGCATTATTGAAATGCCAACTTGTTTAAATCCTAGAAATTTTGAGGTTTCTAATATAACGTATGAATCTGCAGAATTAAATTGGGTTTCAGGTGATAATGAAACTACTTGGCAAATAGAATATGGGCAAGTAGGATATACACCAGGAAATGGCACAAAAGTAATAGCAACAGAAAACCCTTACACTCTTTCAGGATTAAATTCAGAAACAAGTTATGACATCTATCTAAGAGCAGTTTGTGGTGATAATCCAAATGAAGATGATAGTAATTGGGTTGGTCCAATTACAATAGAAACACCTTGTGGTATTTTTAGTGCACCTTATTTTTATGATGTAGAACAACAATATTCTACAGTTATAGATGATTGTTGGACTTTTACACCAGAGTCTTATTCTACTTATTTTTGGGCTTCTTTTTCAAATAATTACAACGAAAACACAACAGGCCCTTATAAAGCAAAAAGTGGTTATAGATATTTTGCAACTTATCCTTATAATTATTCAATTGTAGGGGATGTTACAGAATTAATATCACCAATGATAGATATTTCTTCATTAAACGACCCTGTGTTAGATTTTTACACCTTTATGCATGGAGAAAATATAGGGAGCTTACATGTAGATATTTTAAATAATGGTGTTTGGACAGAAGATGTATTAGTTATTAATGGTCAACAACAAGATAATTCAAGAGATCTTTGGGAACAACAATTAATAGACTTAAATAACTTTGAAGAAGTAATTCAAATTAAATTTAGAGCTATTTCAGGAGGAAATAGTTTAAATGAAATAGATATAGATGACATTAGTGTTATTGAAATGCCAACTTGTTTAAATCCTACAAATTTTGAGGTTTCTAATATAACGTATCAATCTGCTGAATTAAATTGGACTTCAGGTAATGATGAAACTACTTGGCAAATAGAATATGGGCAAGTAGGATATTCACCAGGAACTGGTACAAAAGTAATAGCAACAGAAAATCCTTACACTCTTTCAGGATTAAATTCAGAAACAAGTTATGACATCTATCTAAGAGCAGTTTGTGGTGATAATCCAAATGAAGATGATAGTAATTGGGTTGGTCCAATTACAATAGAAACACCTTGTGGTATTTTTAGTGCACCTTATTTTTATGATGTAGAACAACAATATTCTACAGTTATAGATGATTGTTGGACTTTTACACCAGAAGCTTACTCCACTTATTTTTGGGCTTCTTCTTATAGTCAAAATTATGAAAATACCACAGGTCCTTACCAAGCAAAAAGTGGTTATAGATATTTTGCAACTTTTTCATATAATTACTCTACTTTAGAAGAAGAAACAGAATTAATATCACCTTTTATTGATATTACTCCATTATCAGTACCAGCATTAGATTTTTATTCTTTTATGTACGGACAAAATGTTGGTAGTTTACATGTAGATGTTTTTAACAATGGTGTTTGGACGGAAGATGTTTTGGTAATTAATGGGCAACAACAAACAAACTCTAGAGATTCTTGGGAAGAACAATTAGTAAATTTAAGTGCCTTTACAGGTATTATTCAAATAAAGTTTAGAGCAATTTCTGGAGAGAATACATATGATAGTGAAATTGATATAGATGATATTAGCGTTTTCGAAATGCCAACTTGTCCGAGTCCTTCAAATCTTGAAGCACAAAATATTACTGACAATTCTATAGATTTAAGTTGGACTGTTAAAGGTGATGAAACTACTTGGGAAATCGAATATGGTGAAGTTGGTTACACTCTTGGTAATGGAACTAAAAAAATCATTGATGATAGTTCTTATACAGTCTCTAATTTAGATTCTCAGACCAATTATGATATTTATTTAAGATCTATTTGTGGTAGTAGTCCAGGAGATGATGATAGCAATTGGGTAGGACCAATTCAAGTAAAAACTACAACTAATTATTGTAAAGGGGATCACTTTTATGATTCTGGTGGAGAGCATCAATATTATAGTAATTATGAAAATGAAGTAACAGTTATTTCTCCTATTTCTGGAGATTATGTAGAAGTTAACTTTTTAGACTTTGATTTAGAAAGTTGTTGTGATAGATTGTCTGTTTATGATGGACCAGATGTTAATTCACCGTTTTTAGGTAGTTTTTCTGGAAATAATTTACCAGGTATGTTTACATCTACTCATGCTACAGGTAGTTTAACTTTTCATTTTACATCAGATGGTTCTTCTACTGGTAGAGGTTGGGATGCAGAAGTTAATTGTATTTCTCTAACTTGCCCCAAACCTACAAACCCTATTGTTTCAAATATAGGTGCCAACGAAGTAACTATTCAATGGGATAAAGGAGGTATAGAAAGTAAATGGCAAATTGAATACGGTTCACCAAGTTTTAATTTAGGAAATGGGCAAAGAGTAAATACAGCAAATAATCCTTATGTATTAAATAATTTAACTTCTGAAACGGCTTATCAATATTATATAAGAGCAGTTTGTGGAAATTCTGTAGATGAAGATGATAGTGAATGGATTGGACCTTATGATTTTACAACAATTTGTAGTATAGTAACAGCACCTTTTTATGAAAATTTCACAGCTTTTTCAACTCCGAATTGTTGGACAGAAATAGGAAGTGAATCTTGGAATTTTAATATAAATGCAAGTTATGATGCTTCTTCTGCTGGAGATCATTCATCAAGCGGAAACACCAATTATGCATGGATAGATGGTTCTTACCCTAATGGAGAAAATCAAATTAGTAAACTAAGAACACCGTGGATAGACATTTCTAGTTTATCTAACCCTGGGTTGGAGTTTTCATTATTTAGTGTAAATACTCAAAATGAAACCTATAATACTTTTAAAGTGATTGTTAATAATGATGATGGTGTAAGTTTAGAATTAAATACAGTACAGGAATCCACAGACGGTTGGAAAGTTTATTTAGTCGATTTAAGTAATTTAAATTTAACTAGTAAAATTCAAGTTGAATTTGAAATACAAGAAAATAGTCCTGGAGATGCTTATTTAAACGATATTTTATTAGATGATGTGAAAGTAAACGAATTGTCAGCATTAAATATAGAATCAAATAATTTATATAATTTAAAATACTATCCAAATCCAGTAAAGAATAGATTAACAATTGAAACAGCGGATCAAATTACATTAATTGAAATTTTTAATACTCTTGGTCAAAAAGTTTTTAGAATAGAGCCGAAAGAAAATAAGTCTAAAATTGATGTGAATTTCTCTTCCTTTTCAATTGGAACTTATATGGTGAAAGCTTTTTCTAAAGATAAAGTACAAACGTTTAGTATTGTTAAGGAGAGAAACTAAAAGATAATTATATTCTTCTAAGAAGAATGTTTTATTGAAATATAAAAAATAGAATCTTGGAAAATGAATAAATATTTTTAGTTTTTTTATTACAAAATACTATATTCGTTAACTATAAATTAAAATAAAAAAGAATGAAAAAATTGTTAATCTTATTTTTAGTAATTTCTGCAAACTTAAGTGTAGCCCAAGATTCAGTATTACTTAGATTGAATTATGAAAAAGGAGTAACTTATGATGTTTCTATGAAAATATCTCAAGAAATGGGAACTATGATGTCTATGGGAATGGCTATTAATATGGATATAAAAGTTTTAGATGTAAATGAAGATACTTATGATAGTGAAATGAAATTTACTAAAATGACAATGGACATGTTACAAGGAGGACAAATAATGAGCTTTGACTCTTCTAAAAGTGATGATGAGTTAGATGAAGCTGGTAAAATGATGAAAACTCAAATGGGACCAATGTTAAAAGCTGTAATTTTTGCAAAGGGAAATAATTTGGGCGAAATTATTGAAGCTAAAGCAGAACCTAATGTTCCTGGAATGGAGGATATAGCAAAGCAATCTAGTAATGTTGTTTATCCTAAAGAGGCTATAAAAGTTGGTAGTACTTGGATGATGACTAAGAATGAAAAAGGAATGAAAATGGATTTTATATATACAGTGAAATCTATTTCAAAAGAAAATATAATTGTTGATTTAACTGGAGAAGTTTCTGGGATGGCAACTGGTAAAATAACTGGAAATATGGAAATTGAAACACAATCTGGAATTCCTGCAAACTCTCAAATAAATATGGATATGTCTGTTAGTGGGCAAGATTTAAAATCTAAGGTAACCATGACAATGGCTAAAAAGTAATCTTATTGCTTTAAACAATAAAAAGCTTCAGAGAAATCTGAAGCTTTTTTATTTAAAATTAAATTATAGCGTAAATTATAATGATCTCGCGTTAAAAGTATCTCCTTGATTAACATCACCTGTATCAAACCCTTTTTTAAACCAACGCATTCTTTGAGCAGAAGTTCCGTGTGTAAAAGAATCTGGTACAACTCTTCCTGTAGAGTTTTTTTGTATACGATCATCACCAATTGCATGTGCTGCATTTAGAGCTTCTTCCAAATCACCATGTTCCATCATTTTGTTAATTCTTTGAGAGTGATGCGCCCAAACACCTGCATAAAAATCTGCTTGTAACTCTAGCATTACAGAATATCTATTGTACTCAGTTTTACTAACCCTACCTCTAAGTTGTTGTACTTTTCTGTTAATACCAGTAAGATTTTGGATGTGATGCCCAACTTCATGAGCAATTACATAGGCTTGTGCAAAATCTCCAGGAGCATTTAATTTTCTCTCCATTTCTTGAAAAAAACTTAAATCGATGTATAGTTTTTCATCACCAGGACAGTAAAAAGGTCCTGTTGAACTTGATGCGCTTCCACAAGCAGAATTTACAGACCCAGAGAAAATAACTAAAGTAGGTTCTCTGTAGTTTGGTATTATTTGGTTCCAAATATCTTCTGTATTTGCTAAAATAGTAGCACTAAAATCTGCCAATTCATTTTCTTTAGCAGTTCCTTTGTAATTAGTAGAAGATTCTATTTGATTATTGGTATTACCTGTTATAAAATTTAAAGGGTTATTGCCTGTAAAATACATTACAGCCAAAACTATACCTACAATAATTAACCCTTTTTTAGAGGTTACTAATTTTAAAAGTAAAGGAATTAAAAGTTTTAGCATTCCCCCACTTAACATTCCTCCAGAACTTCTACCAGAAGACGCGCCTCTTCGATCATCAACATTTGCGCTTTTTCTATTTCCTTTCCACTTCATAAATTTTATATTTAAAAAAGATAAATCTACTATTTATTTTTTAGTTGATAAAATTCAATTTTAAAGAATATATCAAATACAAAATTTTACGATTAATTTCTATTTAATTCTTTTTGATTGGGTAGAAAAAGATAAACCTTGTTGGCCTTTTGTAGAATTCATAATTCCTTCAAACAAAGGCTCTGGACAGTTTTTTGGGATTTTCCATTCGAAAATAAAATTAGAACCAGTTCCTCCTTCAGTATCAACTTCGTCTATTATAATTTCTGTGGTTTCTAGTGGTGCTAAATAAATAGGTTTCTTAAAATAAGTACGCACTGATTTACCATGAGTGTCATAATACTCTGCTTTTAGTATATAAATAGTGTCAGAATCACTTGTATTTCTCAAACTAACCATTGCTGTTAGGTTATGCCTTTTATGTTCTGAAACACTGTAAATTTCTGAGTAAATAGAAAGATAAGATTTTCCATATTCTAGAGAATCTATCGTATTTATATTTACAAATCTTTTTGTCCAATTTTTTGCATTTATAGAACTAACTTCTTTTTTTTCATTACAACTTAATATTAAAAGACTAAGTAGTAAAAGCAGTATGTATTTTTTCATTTTAGTTTTTTAAAATAAGATTATTATCCTTTTAAAAGGTTTTAACGAATTTACTTGTTTTTATTTATAAAATCAAAAAACCTCACTAAATTAACAGAGAGGTTTTATCTTTTAAAGATTTTTAATAAATAACTTTTAATCCCTTTTATCTTGTTGTTCTATATGATAATGATTGCCAAAAGTAGATGTATCTTCTTCGTTTATAGAGTTAGAAAAACCCAACATAAATGCAGTGATTATTAGTAGTGTTTTTCTTTTTAACCAAAGTAATAACTGTTTAGTTTTAACTAAATATTTTTTCTTTTTATACATGTTAATAATGATAAATGGTGAGACATTAATTTTATCATCGGATGCTTTTCAGCATTTGCCTAAAAAAGATATTTTAAGCTATATATAAAGGTGAAATTGAATTACTAGAAGTAACTTTATTGATTAAGAAAATATGTTGATCATTTTTTAAAGCAATCTTTTGGTACAATTGCTTTTGTAGTTTTATAATACTCTGAATTTTGTTTTCAAAAGCACTTTTTAAATAAATATTTTGAAAGAATAAAGCCAGAAAAAAATCACTAGATAATAAATGCTTTCTAAAAACAATATGTTTAGTGTTTTTAGAATTAAATTTTTTATGCTGAATTATTTTAGAAGACTCAAAATAATTAGAAGTATGATTTTGAGCATAGAAATTAGATTCTGCAACTGATAGAAGGAATACTAAGAGAAAAACAAAAAAATGTTTTAGTTGCATTTTGATTTTGAATCTGTTTATATAAATATTTTTAAAAATAAACCTCTCTGTTTTCACAAAGAGGTTTAAAACTTATGTGTGGTATTACCACTATTTTATCAGCTCGTAAGAACGTTTAATAAAGTTTGTTAACTCTTCTCCATGTAAAAGGTTTTGAGATAATTTTGCTAAATCAAAAGCTTGAGAAATTAAACGTTTTTGTTTCTTTTCTGTTTTTGTATTTAAAATTTCAGAAACTAACGGGCTATTTGTGTTTACCACTAAATTGTACATGTCAGGAAAATTACCCATTCCCATCATTCCACCACCACCAGAAGCTTGCATTTCTTTCATTCTACGCATAAATTCTGGAACTGTAATTATAAACGGTGAAGAAGCAGAATCCATAGCTTCTAATTGAACTGTATATGTTTTAGAAGGAACAGCAGCTTCAATAATAAGCTTTAAAGTCTCTTTTTCTTCATCAGATAATTTAGAAATTACATTATCGTCTTTCTTAATTAAATTATCAATATGATCTGCATCAACTCTGGTAAATTTAATTTTTTCACCAGCACCTTCTAATTTCTGCATTAAATGCGAAATAATAGGAGAATCTAATAACAATACTTCATATCCTTTTGCAGTTGCTTCTTGAATATAACTATGTTGTCCTTCTTTATGTGCAGCATATAAAATAACATGATTTCCATCTTTATCTGTCTGAGAATCTTTTGTTTTTTCAATTAATTCATCAAACGTATAGTAAGTATCTGCAACTGTTGGGTATAGAGCAAATTTTTTCGCTTTATCGAAGAATTTATCTTCAGACAACATTCCATATTCAATAATTACTTTAATGTCATTCCATTTTTTTTCAAAATCTGGTCTGTCTTTTTTGAATAAAGAAGTTAATTTGTCTGCTACTTTTTTAGTAATGTAACCAGAAATTTTCTTTACAGCTCCATCTGCTTGTAATCCAGAACGAGAAACGTTTAAAGGAATGTCTGGAGAATCGATAACACCTTTTAGCATTTGTAAAAAGTCTGGTACAATTCCTTCAACATTATCCGTTACAAAAACTTGGTTTTGGTACAATTGGATTTTATCCTTTTGCATGTCCATGTTTTGAGATAACTTAGGGAAGAATAAAATTCCTGTTAAGTTAAAAGGATAATCTACATTTAAATGAATGTGGAATAAAGACTCTTCAAATTGCATTGGATACAATTCTCTGTAGAAATTATCATAATCTTCATCGTTTAAATCTGCAGGTGCTTTTGTCCAAGCAGGTTCTGTATTGTTGATAATTTTATCAACCGTAATTTGTTTATGAGGCTCTGTAGTTTCTTTACCGTCTTTATCTTTTGTAGTTTTTGGTGTAAACTCAGGATCGTTAATTTCTTTCGTTCCAAATTTAATTGGCACTTGGTTAAAACGATTGTATTTGTTTAATAAACCTTCAATTTTACTTTCTTCTAAAAACTCTAAAGAATCTTCTGCAACGTGTAAAATAATTTCTGTTCCTCTGTCAGATTTATCAGTTTCTACTAAAGTATATTCAGGAGAACCATCACAAGTCCAATGAGCAGCAGGAGCATCTTTAAAAGATTTTGTTTTAATTTCTACTTTATCTGCAACCATAAAAGCGGAGTAAAAACCTAGTCCAAAATGACCAATAATTCCTGCTTCATTGTCTTTGTATTTATCTAAAAATTCTTCAGCTCCAGAAAATGCAATTTGGTTGATGTATTTTTCAACTTCATCTGCAGTCATTCCTAAACCTTGATCTTTAATTGTAATTGTTTTTGCATCTTTATCAATGCTTACTTCCATTTTAGTATCACCTAATTCAGTTTTTGCTTCACCAATAGAAATAAGGTGTTTTAATTTAGAAGTTGCATCTGTTCCGTTAGAAATCAACTCACGTAAAAAGATTTCGTGATCAGAATACAAGAATTTTTTAATCAACGGAAAAATATTCTCTACCGATACATTAATATTTCCTTTTGCCATTTTATGTTTATTTTGTTTTTTATTGATGTTATTCTAATTTGTCTTTTCGACTTTATGGAGAAATCTAAAAATTGATGTAAGATTTTTCGACTTCTTTTCATTTCGCCCAAAATGACAATTACAAATAACAGTTTATAATTATTTTTATATTTTACTATTAGTCAAAAAAAATACCAAAAGTAGTTTTGTGACAAGATGACAGAAATTTATTTTATAACCTGAATTTTTGCTACATTTAGAATCTATCAAATTAAGATTTTATCATTTATGAATGATTTAGAATACGATTATGTAATTATTGGAAGTGGTTTTGGTGGCTCTGTAAGTGCATTGCGTTTATCTGAAAAAGGATATAAGGTTTTAGTGATTGAAAAAGGAAAATGGTTTGAAGCAAAAGATTTTCCGAAAACAAATTGGAACTTAAAAAAATGGTTTTGGAAACCAAATTTTGGATTGCATGGTATTTTTAAAATGACTTTTTTAAACCATGTTACAGTACTTTCCGGTGTTGGTGTTGGTGGAGGTTCTTTAACTTATGCAAACACTTTACCAATTCCCAAAGAAGATTTTTTTAAAACTGGGAGTTGGGCAAACTTAAATTCTTGGCAAGAAACATTAAAACCTTTTTATAAAACTGCTCATAAAATGTTGGGAGCAGAAGTAAACCCTAAGTTATTTGATGCCGATTTGTTGTTAAAAGATATTGCAAAAGATTTAGGAAAAGAAAAGGAATTTGAACCCACTAAAGTTGCAGTTTTTTTTGGGGAACCTGGTAAAAAAGTGAAAGATCCATATTTTAACGGTAAAGGTCCAGATAGAAAAGGTTGTATTCATTGTGGTGCTTGTATGACAGGTTGTAGGTACAATTCTAAAAATACGTTAGATAAAAATTACTTGTATTTAGCCCAACAATTAGGCGCTAAAATAATTGCAGAAAAAGAAGTTTTTAATGTAGAAACTATTGATGATAATAATTCTTCTAAAGGATATAAAATAAGTTATAAATCTAGTATTGGTAGAAAAAACAAAGCAAGTGTTACTGCTAAAGGTGTTATTTTTTCTGGTGGAGTTATGGGAACAATTCCATTACTATTAAAGTTAAAAGAAACCTCTCTTAAAAAATTATCCAACTTTGTTGGAAAAGATATAAGAACAAATAATGAATCTTTATTGTCTGTTACTTCTACTAAAGATGATGACAAAGATTACTCTAAAGGTATTGCCATTGGCTCAATTTTACATACTGATAAAAACAGTCATTTAGAACCTGTTAGATATGCAAAAGGGTCTAGTTTTGTAAAGCTAATTACATTACCAACTGTAAAAGGAAAATACGGAATTTTTAGGATTATTGGTGTATTGGGGGTTATAATAACCAAACCATTTTATGTTTTAAAAACCTTGTTTACTAAAAAATACGCAGAGAAAACCACTATTTTATTATTTATGCAAACTTTAGATAGTACTTTACAAATAAAGAAAGGTAGATTTACAGAAATGAAAACCATTGCAAAAGAAGGAGAAAAACCAAATGCATTTATTCCTGAAGCAATTACATTAAGTAAAAAAGTAGGTAAAAAGATAAAAGGAATCCCTTTTTCAAATTTTACAGATGTTCTTTTAGGAACTACTACAACAGCTCATATTTTAGGAGGTTCTGTAATGGGAGCAGATAGTAAAACGGGTGTTATAGATAAAGAATGTAATGTTTTTGGCTACAAGAATATGATGATTTGCGATGGTTCTATGATTTCTGCAAATCCAGGAGTGAATCCATCTTTGTCAATAACTGCAATTTCTGAATATGCTATGAGTAAAATACCAAGCAAAAAAGAATAATAAATAAGGAATGAAATTATAAAGTTTTTAATTTTTAAGAATTCTGTAATAGAATTCCTATTTTAGTAAAATCGAATCGTAATATTTTAAGAATTTTCAAAGCTATAATTTATGAAACCTATTAAGGATGAGTTAAATAAAGAAGCAATTACTGCTATTTTTAATGCTCACAAAGCAAATCAATTTGTAGTTGGAAATCAATCTATAAAAGAAAGAAGAAAGAAATTATTAGCTTTAAAAAAAGCAGTTGAGGTTACTTATAGAGATGCTATTAAGGAGGCACTTTATAAAGACATGAGCAAGCCAGCAGCAGAAGTAGATTTAACAGAAATTTACCCAGTTACTAGTGAAATTAAACATACTTTAAGACATTTAAACTCTTGGGCAAACAAACAAAGTGTATCTACACCATTGGCTTTTGTGGGGTCTACTTCCTATATAAAACACGAGCCTAAAGGAGTTTGTTTAATTATTTCTCCTTGGAATTTTCCTGTTAATTTAACATTAGCACCTTTGGTAAGTGCCATTGCAGCAGGTAATACTGTAATTTTAAAACCTTCAGAAATGACACCTCATATTTCTAAGGTGATGAAAGAATTAGTAACTGCTGTTTTTAATGAAAATGAAGTAACTTTAATAGAAGGCGCTATACAAACATCTACAGATTTATTATCTCTACCCTTTAATCATATCTTTTTTACAGGATCGCCAGCAATTGGTAAAATTGTAATGGTTGCAGCTGCAAAGCATTTAACATCTGTAACCTTAGAATTAGGTGGTAAATCACCAATAATTGTTGATGAAACTGCGTCTATAAAAACGGCAGCAAAACGTATTGCAGTTGGTAAGTTTGTAAATGCTGGTCAGGTTTGTATTGCGCCAGATTATATTTATGTTCATAAAAGTAAAGCAAAAGAATTGGTTGCAGAATTTAAAAAAGTACTCGCTACTTTTTATGAAGGAGATGCAAATAGCTCTAAAAGTTATACGTGTATTGTAAATGCATCTCACAAAAAACGTATTAGTACTATGATTTCTGATGCGAAATCACAAGGAGCAAAAGTTGCTTTTGGTGGTAAAGTTGATGAAAATACAAATGCAATTGAGCCTACTATTTTAACAAATGTAGATTTGAACTCTAGCGTTATGCAAGAAGAAATTTTTGGTCCCATTTTACCAATTATTCCTTATGATGATGTTACCAAAGTTATTGATGCCATAAATACGAAAGAAAAACCATTGGCTTTGTATGTATACAGTAAAAACCGTAAAAATATAGCTCATATTCTAAATAATACAAGAGCAGGTGGTTCTTGTGTAAATAATAATGCTGTTCATTTTTACAATAATAACTTACCTTTTGGAGGTTCTAATAATAGTGGAATAGGAAAATCTCATGGTTTTTTTGGCTTTCAAGAGTTCTCAAATGCAAGAGGTGTTTTAAAGCAAAATATACCAGGAGCGTTAGAATTATTAGTGCCTCCTTATACTAATTTTAAAGAAAAAATTATTAACTTTACTTTAAAGTGGCTTTAATTAGTTTAAACTTAAAAAAATAATTTCACTTTCATTTTTACCTTTATTTAATTAAAGTTATTCATTAAAAAAAGAAGGCAGTTTTCTAAAATTTCGTTATTTTATTAGATGTATATCCGTTACTTACACCAAATAAAAAAATTGATTTGGAAAACACGTTAATTTATCCCTATTTTAGCTTTCTGCAATCTAACAATTAACTAAAAATATTAATATATGTACAATTCTAAAATTATAGGACTTGGATATTATGTTCCAGAGAATGTTGTTACCAACAACGATTTAAAGGAATTTATGGAAACTTCTGACGAATGGATTCAAGAAAGAACGGGGATAAAAGAAAGAAGGTGGATTGACCCAAAATCTGGAGATACTACAGCAGTTATGGGAGCGAAAGCGGCTAGAATTGCTATAGAAAGAGCAGGTTTAACTAAAGATGATATCGATTTTATTGTATTTGCAACTTTAAGTCCAGATATGTATTTTCCTGGAGGTGGCGTGCAAGTGCAAGATATGTTAGACATGCCAACTATTGGTGCTTTAGATGTACGTAACCAATGTTCTGGTTTTATTTATGCAATGTCTGTTGCAGATCAGTTTATAAAAACTGGGATGTATAAAAACATTTTAGTTATTGGAGCAGAAAACCATTCTGGAGGATTGGAACGTTCTACAAGAGGAAGAAATGTTTCAGTAATTTTTGGTGATGGAGCAGGAGCTGCGGTATTATCTAGAAGTGAAGAAGCAGGAAAAGGTATTTTATCTTCTCATTTACATTCTGAAGGAAAACACGCTAAAGAATTGGTTTTAGAAGGTCCTTCTACACAAAGATGGGTACCAGAAATTTTAGAAGCAAACGATCCAGATGATGTTTCTTATTACCCATATATGAATGGACAGTTTGTATTTAAACATGCCATTACCCGTTTTTCTGAAGCGATTGTAGAAGGTTTAGCGGCCAACAATTTAGAAAAAGAAGATATAGATATGTTAATTCCTCATCAAGCGAATTTACGTATTGCACAGTTTATACAAAAGAAGTTTAGATTGTCTGATGATAAAGTTTTTAATAATATTATGAAATACGGAAACACTACTGCTGCTTCTGTAATTATTGCGTTAACTGAAGCTTGGGAAAAAGGAAAAATTAAAGATGGAGACTTAGTAGTTTTAGCTGCTTTTGGTAGCGGATTTACTTGGGGTTCTGTAATTATACGTTGGTAATATTTTACGATTATTTTTAAATATTAAAAAAGGTGTTACATTTTGTAGCACCTTTTTTATTTGATTTTTATTGATTCGCTAACGGTTACGTATAAGAATTGTGCGTTTTTGTGTGCGAGGATTTTCCGCAGGAAAATCAGAAGTAACAAAAGTGCACTGTTCTTTATTTAAGTACTAATCTACGCATTATTTTTATGCGATGTTGTGAGCAGTTATTTTTCAGCGTACCATTTTTCAATACTATTCATCTTCATTTTAAAATTCTCTTTGTTTAATTTGATGAATTTGAATTCATTTCTAATTAAAAGCTTATTTTCTTTAAAAGAAGGAAATACTAAAAAGTCAAATTCGCTTTCTTCTTCTTTTTCATCTACTTTTATCAATAAAACAGGAATATTAATTAGTCCTGCATCACGATACGTTTTCAACGCACTCATTTGTTTATTAATTCTACTTTGAAATCTTATTTTTGTCTTAACCTCAATTGCAAATTTAACATTAGAATTAGTTTTAAATTTAACAAACAAATCAAACATTGGTGTCGGAAATGTTTCAATTTCAAATTTGAAACCAGATTTCAGCAAAAACACTTTTACCATTTCTTCTGCTCTCCATTCTTTAAAGTTCTGAATATTGCTCATTAGAGTTTATGTTTAAAAGTTCGTTTATGCGTTTTTATATTCGAGTCAAGCCAAAACTTTTTTACTTCATCAAAAAGTTTGGCTCTATTAATTTTATTCAGATTGAAATTAGTTGGAAGACTACTAATTCCTTTTCTTCGTTTTGTGTTTACGGAAACTAAATAAACCTCGTCAGTATCATTATCCACTCCTGCTACATAAGTAGGACAGTAGTATTCGTTAAGTTTATGAAGCTTTTCTTTAGGAACTTTGACTTTTAAGTTTCCATTTCGATTTAATCCGCTGTGAGTTGCTTTAACTTGAACAATAAAGAAGAAAACTTCCGATGGTCCGATTAATTCTACATAAAAATCAGAAGCAGGCCATTTTTCGCCTAAATGTCTTGGTCTAAACGTATAATCACGTGATATTTCAACGTTGAAAATATGTTCTCCTAAATCTCCAATTTCGTTACTCATTTTTGTTTTGAGTTCTGTTTTTTAATTGCTTACAACTTAAGACGATTATGATGTCGTTTTAATGACTTATAATCGGCGTTAGCGAAGTTCGTTTTTTTTAAGTTTAGAAACAAACTAAACTAGTTTGTTACAAAACGCCACCACTTCCTTGGGTTTCGTTTTTTTCTCTGTATTTTCTATCTCTAGCTCTGTTTTTTCCGCTTCCAAAATCATAAGAAAAACCAAAATATATAGAACTGTATTCTAACGTAAAGTTTCCTGTTTGTGCAAATGGGTTGGTTGCAGAGAAATCTAATTTATAACCGTCAAAAATATCGGTTCCTCTTACTGTAATGGCGCCATTACCATCTAAAACAGATAATTGTGCTGCAGCATTTACTAAGAAAAAAGGTTTTACTTTAAACTGTACATTTTCGTTTTTTCCTCTATACATACCAGACAATTGAAAGCTTAATTTTTTAGTAACTTTAAAGCTATTGCTAATATTTGCTGTAAAACGATTGTTTTTAATACGTTCGTTTTGGTTGTTTATAATACCCTCACTTTCTTGAAAATACAGGCTAGAACTTGGTCTAAAACTCCACCAATTTGTCAGTTTAAAACTAGAAGAAAACTCTGCACCATAACTGTCTGAAGTATCGTAATTTTCATAAGAAAGCAATTGTCTGTCTGTATTGGTAAGATCTTTATTTATAATTCTTCCAATTTTGTCTGTAGTATGTCTGTAAAAAGTACCAAAAGTTAGGTATCCATTTTTAATATTTCTGGTATAATTTATTTCAAATGAATTGGTAAATTGTGGTAATAAAGTTTGGTTACCAATAGAAGTGGTTAGAGGAGAAGTCCACTCTTGTATTGGTGTTACTTGCTCAATACCTGGTCTGTCTACTCTTCTGCTATAACCTAACTGAAATTCGTTTTTATCTGAAACAGAATAGGTGAAATAAGCAGAAGGATATATGGTAAAAAACGTATCTTCATAAGGTTTTGTAGCTGTTTGCACTGTGTTTTCAAACAAACCATTTACTGTAAAATGTTCTAAACGCAAACCTCCTTGAAAGGTAAGTTTTTGAAATTCTTTGGTATAATTTACATAACCAGAGTAAATATCTCTATCGTAATTAAAAGTAGTATTTCCTCTAGGTACAATTGCAGGAGTTCCACCAGTTTCAATTTCTTGATCTGTAATAATGTTATTAAATGTAGTATGAATTCTTGCTTCAAATCCCAACTCTAAATTTCCTCCAGCAATTGGTTTTGTGTAATCTAAATTGGCTAAAAAAGTATCGGAATTATTGGTAATTGTATTCTCGTAATTATATAGTTTAGAACTTGGGTTTACAGTTTCTATCACAAAATCGTTTTGAGGATTTGTTGTTTTTGTATAATTAATCTCGAATTCTATATTTTGTCCTTTATCATCAATATCTAGTTTGTAATCAATATTATACGCTTGTTCTTTTGTGTTGTATTTTGATAGGTTGGGTGCATTAAAAACAAGATTGTTATTTTCTACCACTTTACTGTTAATGCTAAAATCTGTATCCGCAAAATTTTGCGAGGTATAAAAGGACAACGTATTTTTTTTGTTGATGTAAAAATCGATTCCTGTTTTTAAATAATGACTAGTAGTATTGTCTACATAATCGATGTTTTGATACAGTTCTTTATCAGTTCTATCAAAAAAGGAAAAGGTTTCAAATTCCCCTAAATCGAAACTGTAATTTGCATACATATTTACTTTACCAGTTCTGTAATTTAAATCTAATGAGCTAGTTGGTCTTGTATTTATGCTATGTTCTACACCAATATTTATAGAACCGTTAAAACCTATGGTAGTATTTTTTTTTAGAATGAAATTGATAATTCCACTCATACCTTCAGGATTGTATTTTGCAGAAGGATTTGTAATCAATTCTACACTTTTTACAGAAGCAGCAGGAATTTGTTTTAATAATTGAGCAGGAGATAAGTTGGAGGGTTTGCCATCAATTAAAACACGCACATTATTATTACCTCTTAAATTAATAGTACCAGAACTAAAATCTACTTCTACAGAAGGTATATTTTCTAATAACTGTAAAGAGTTGGTACCTGCAGAAGCTAAATCTTTACCAACATGTATTATTTTTCTATCTATTTTTTGAACAATTTTAGAAGATGCTGCTTTAACAACAACTTCATCTAAACTTTTAATGTCTTCTTCTAAATGAATGGTTGCTAAATCTATTTCTTGTTGAAGGTTAGAAAGTACAATTTTTCTCTTTATGGTTTTGAAACAAATAAACTGGAATTCAATAAAAATAGAGTCTAAAGGAAGTTCCTTGATAAGAAAAGTCCCTTTATTATTTGTAATTCCACCAGAAATTATAGTTTCTATATGGTCTTTAATAACAATGTTTACATAAGGTAATGCTTTTTTTGATTTAGAATCAACAACTTTTCCTGTAAGTATTCCTACTTTTTTTACACCTTCTGTTTTTGTTTGAGATAAAAGAGTAAGTGATAAAAAGAGTAGAAAAAAGGGGATACACTTTTTCATATTCTTCAAAATTTAATTTGTAATTTTCATAGCAAATAAAAATTATAACAAACTAGGATAAAAGTAATTAAATTTTGGAGAATAAAAAACCTCAAGCTTTAAATTATTGCTTGAGGTTGTAATTTAGAATTATTATGCTTTATTAAAAGCCACCACCACTTTGTTTGGTGTTATTATCTCTTTGTCTTCTTCTTTTTGCTTTGTTTTTTCCACTACCAAATCTGTAATTAAAACCTAAATAAGCAGTTTGACTTTCCCAATTAAATTTACCATTTTGTACAAATGGACTAGAAGAGTTAAAGGCAAATTTCATTCCTTTAAAAATATCATTTACTCTTAAATTTACAGTTCCTTTTCCTTTTAAAACTGTTAAACTTGCACCAGTATTTACCATCCACATGTTTTCTACTTTCCATTGTATATCTTCTTGTGGACCTCTGTACATTGCAAATAATTGGAATCTTAAGTTTTTAGATGCTTTAAAACTATTGCTAATTCTTGCATTAAAAACTTCGTTTGTAACTTCTATTCTTGTAGCATTTGTATTATTTTGATCTACAATACCTAATTGTTTTTGAGAGTAAAAATCCATACTAGAATTTATTCTCCACCAATTATTTACTTTATAGTTTGCAGAAAATTCTAATCCGTAAGAACTTGTGTCATCAAAATTAGCGTGAGAAAGAATTTGTTTTACATCAGGATCTAAAGGATCTGCAAACGTTACACGAGAAATGTTATCATTTATTTTTCTGTAAAAAGTACCAAATGTTAATGATCCGTTTTTAATTTGACGCGTATAATTAACTTCATACGAATTGGTAAACTGAGGGTTTAATTCTGGATTACCAACAGACGTAATTAAAGGTGTACTCCACTCTCTAATTGGATTTAATTGTCCAATACTTGGTCTATCAACTCTTCTGCTATAACTAACTTGAAATTGGTTTTTTTCTGATGGATTGTATGTGAAAAATGCAGATGGATATACTGTGAAAATTTCATCGGTTACTTTTTCTATAGCAGCATTTTCCTGATTAAAAGTTCCTTCGATTTCATATTGTTCTAATCGAGCGCCCAACTGCATCGTTAATTTTCCGAATTTATGACCATAGTTTACATAACCAGAATAAATTTTTCTATCATAATCAAAAGAAGAATTTCCTACACGTTCATAAATATCAGCATCTGCTGTTTCTCTTTCTTGATCTGTAAGGTTAATGTTTGCAGTATTATTACTTCTATACTCTAAACCTAATTCTAATTTTCCTTCTTTAGAAACTGGGTTTGTATAATCGATATTAATTAAAGTATTATTTCTATCGTTTTCAATATCATTTGTATAATTAAAAACTTTATAATCTGGATCTGTTACCAACTTTAAATCATCTGTATTTTCTGCATCTTCAGGATTATCTGTTTTAGAGTAAGTCGCTTCAAATTCTAAATTATGACCTTCTTTTTTAAAGTCTACTTTATAATTTACATTGTAGGTACCAGAATTATTGTTTTGATCTTGTATGTTTCTGGCATCAGAAATTAATGTTCCATTTCCATCAATTATTGTACTTCCATTTCCACCACCAATAAACTTGTTTTGAGTAGTATAAAAAGACAACGTATTTTTATCATTTAAATATATATCTGCACCAACTTTTAATAAATGGGATTGGTTTTTGTTTACAAATTGAAAGTTTTGCAATACATTAGTAGAAGGTCTATCTACAAATCCGTAGTTAAAATTATCACCGCCATTGTATCCATAGTTTCCAAAGAAATTTACTTTTCCGGTTTTATAATTCATGTTAGTTGATGCATTATAACGTACATAATGACCAGCCGTAATTCCAGTATCTACAGAACCATTAAAGCCCATATTTGCATTTTTATTTAGAATTATATTGATAATTCCACTCATTCCTTCTGGGTTGTATTTTGCAGAAGGATTTGTAATTAATTCAATACTTTTTATAGAAGTTGAAGGAATTTGTTTTAGTAATTGAGCCGCAGAAATATTGGTTGGTTTTCCATCAACTAAAACTCTTACATTGTCATTACCTCTTAAACTAATAGAACCTGTTTGGCTATCTACACTTACAGATTGTACATTGTTTAAAAGTTCTGATGCTGTTGTACCAGCAGAAGTTAAGTCTTTACCAACATTTATTACTTTTCTGTCTACTTTTTGTACTACAGAAGAAGTTTCTGCTCTTACAATTACTTCATCTAAACTAGCACTGTCTTCTTCTAAAGCGATAGTTCCTAAATTGATATTTTTATTTTTTTTAGAAACGCTAATTTTTTTAGAATAGATTTTAAAGCCAATAAATTGTACTTCTACCAAACTATTTCCTTTAGGAATGTCTTTAATTTTAAAGTTTCCGTTTTCATCTGTAATACCACCAGTAATAATTTTTTTTGCAAAATCTCTTATAACAATATTTACATAAGGTAGTGCTTCATTATTGGTTTTGTCTATTACTTTACCTGTTATTATACCCGGTTTTGGTAAGTTGTCTTTTGCCATTTGTGCAAATGAATTTGCAGAAATAAATAAAATTGCAATTACTAATATTTTTCTCATCGTGGTTGATTTAATTATTTTGGTTGATGTTTAATAGACGAGGCTTTGTTTATATTTGTTACGAACATTAACGCTGTTTAACGTATTATTAACAAATGAAAAATGTAACACTAGTTTTAGGAGCTTCTTTAAAAGAAACACGATATTCTAATATTGCTATTAAAAGATTGAGAAGTAAAAGGTTACCTGTTGTAGCAATTGGTTTAAGAGAAGGAAAGGTTGAAGATGTGACAATTGAAACTAAAAAAATACCTTTTAATAATATAGATACTGTAACATTATATCTAAATCCCAAAAGGCAATTAGAGTATTACAATTATATTATAAGTTTGAGTCCAAGAAGAATTATTTTTAATCCTGGAACAGAAAATATGGAATTTGTAAAATTATTAAAAAAGAATAATATTGAATCGGAAGTTGCTTGTACTTTGGTTTTGTTAAGTACAAATCAATATTAAAAAGTAAATCGAATTGGATTGGAGGACATTTTCTTTTAAAGAATCTTGTGATTTCTAATATATCTTAATAGACAATTAGTGAGACCAATCCAATTTACTTTGTTGTAAAAATACTTTATCATTAAAGTTTATACAATACTCATAATGAGTATATTGATGTAGCTATATTTTATATAAGTGATGGAGTATTCTTAAAATAACTGATTAACTCAAAGGTAGAAGTTAAATTTAATTTTTTAAGAATATTTCTTCGATGAGTATCTACAGTATGTTTGCTAATATTTAAATTTTCGGCAATTTCAAGACTTGTTTTCTTAGAAATTAAAAGACGAATAACATCTCTTTCTCTATTGCTAATAGAATCTAATAAATTGGAATTAGACATGTTTTTATAAAAAACAGTTTCGTACTCATTTGCTTCATTTAAATATTTAGCAGATGCACAAATATCCATATTTAAATCACCATCTAAAACAGTATAATGTGCCAGACCAATAATAGGCTTATGATCTTTATCAAATTGAAGAGGAGTTGTATTTTGTATGATTGTAATGTAGTTTCCTTTGGCATTTTTAATTCTATAATTCCAAGTATAACTCATTTTTTTACGCTGCTCGTCATTCAGATCATTCATTGTGAAAACCATGAGTTCATTTAAACAAGAAAGCCATAGTTTAATGTCTTCTGGATGAAAAAGTGACCAGAAATAATTCATGCCACCTTCTTGCATTTTTTCTATAGATAAACCTGTACAAGCAGTAAAATTTTTACTGATATATTCAAAATTTTGTTGTGCAGTATTTGTTATGCAAAAAAAAGTAGTGTTATATGGATAATAAAAATCAAGTTCAATCAATTTTTTAATGTGTTCTTCAATCTCTACTTTAGAGTAGGTATCAAAAATTTCATTATAAATTGAATTGATGTTTTTCGTTTTCAAATAAACTTTATTTCTATTTAATTATACTGTAAATACTTTACCAGGTTCTGCTAATGCTGTGTTTTCAAAAGTTTCTTGAGCCTCTTTTTTAAACAAACTAATGTCTTTGTATCTCCCAGAATAATGACCAATAACTAATTGGTTTACATTTGCAGCTTTTGCAATTTCTGCAGCTTGTTTAGAGGTTGCATGTTTTGTTTTTTTAGCTAAATCTTCTCTATCACTTAAAAACGTAGCTTCATGATATAATAAATCTGCGTTTTCAATGATGGGTACAATATCTGGTTTATAACTTGTATCACTGCAAAAAGCAAAGCTTAATGTTTTTGGTGGGTCTAATGTTAATGCTTTATTTGATATAATTTCTCCAGAAGATAAAACAACATCTCTACCAGCTTTTATATTTAAAAAATCAGCTTTGTCAATTTCTGGATAACCGCTAATATTTAACATGTTCAACTTTCTTGGTTTCTCTTTTTCTGTAAATAAATAACCATTTGTATAAACTCTATGAGTTAACGGAATTGTTTTTACAGAAACTTTATCATCTTCAAAAATAAGTTCACTTTTTTTAGAAGTTAACTCATGAAAAATCATGTTATATTTTGCGTAAGATTTAGAAACTTTTAATTGTAGTAAAGTAACTTCTTTAATCCCTTTTGGTCCATAAATATGGAGTTCTTTTTCTCTGTTTAACATTCCGTAAGTAGAAAGTAAACCTACCAAACCATAAAAATGGTCTCCATGTAAATGAGAAATAAAAATATGATTTATTTTAGAAAAACCAACTTTATATTTTCGCATTTGACGTTGTGTTCCTTCTCCACAATCAATTAAAAAATGACTGTTATTAATTTCTAAATATTGAGAAGTTGGAAAAGCGTTTACTCTTGGTGTTGCAGAATGACAACCCAAAATAGTTAATGAGATACTCATCTAATAACAAAACGTTTTGAGATAATTTTCTTTTTATCTTGAATACTGTATATGTACATTCCTGTTGGTAAATCATTCTTGTAAAAAGGTATGGAGTTTTTACCAAATTGGACTTTTATATTTTTTTTAAAAACAGTTTTTCCTAAAACGTTTTTAACTGTAAAATAAATGTTAGCATTAGAAGTTGAAGTAAAACTAATCTTTGTAGAATTTGTAAACGGATTTGGAGCAGCAGATAAACCATCAATTGAATTTTCTTGAGAAAACCCTAAAGAGGTAATACTTAAAAATAAAATAAAAAGTATTTTTTTAATCATGCTTGTTTGGTTTAAAATCCTAAATCTCTTTCTATATCTTCCATTTCTATAACATCTTCTGCTTCTTGTAAAGTAGGTACAATGTTAAAATTCTCTGGAAAATCGTCTATGTCAATTTCCGAATTTACTACTACAAATGATGTGCCATTTTCTTTTTTTTGCACAGCTATATTCAAAAATAGTAAAAATTCTTTAGTAGTTGGGTTACTAATACTAGAAATTTGTAGGATTAGGTTTTCTTTTTGAAGTTTTTTTTCTTCAATTAAGAAAGAATTATAAAACTCAGAAAAATTATTTTCATTACTTGTAATAAGTGTATATGTTTCTTTTTTTTCTATTTGCATAATTTATCTTTTAACTTGTTGAGCCAATAAATAAATTACAGCCATTCTAACTGCTACACCGTTTTCTACTTGATTTAAAATGATAGATTCATTAGAATCTGCAACATCACTTGTAATTTCTACTCCACGATTTATTGGTCCTGGATGCATAATTACAATTTTCTTGCCAAGGTTGTCTAAAATCTCTTTATTTATCCCAAAAAGTTGTGTGTATTCTCTAGTTGATGGAAAATATTTAATATCCATTCTTTCATGTTGCACACGTAAAACATTAGCAACATCACACCATTCTAGTGCTTTTTTAAGATTGGTTTCTACTGCAACACCTAAACTAGAAATGTATTTAGGAATTAACGTTGTTGGTCCACAAACTTTTACTTCTGCACCTTGTAATTGCAAAGCAAATATGTTGGATAAAGCAACTCTAGAGTGCAAAACATCACCAACTATAAGAATTTTTTTACCTTTTACACTTCCTAATTTTTCTCTAATAGAGTAGGAGTCTAATAAAGCTTGTGTTGGGTGTTCATGCGTTCCATCACCAGCATTTATAATTTTTGCATCTACATGTTTAGATAAGAAAACGCCAGCACCAACACTTGCGTGTCTCATAACAACAATATCTACTTTCATAGCTAAAATGTTGTTAACAGTATCAATTAACGTTTCTCCTTTTTTCACGGAAGATTGACCAGCAGAAAAATTAATTACATCTGCAGAAAGTCTTTTTTCAGCCAATTCAAAACTCAATTTTGTTCTTGTACTGTTTTCAAAAAACAAATTGGCAATAGTAATATCTCTAAGAGAAGGTACTTTTTTAATAGGTCTATTAATTACCTCTTTAAAATGATCTGCTGTTTTAAAAATAAGATCAATATCAGTTTCTTTAAGATACTTTATTCCCAATAAATGTTCTACACTTAATTCTGACATAATTACTTAAATTCTATATAAACTGCGTCTTTTTTGTGTGTTTCTTTCCAAGTTACTAAAACTTTTTCTTCGTTAATGGCATCTACTTGTCTGCCTCTATAATCTGGCTGAATTGGTAAATGTCTACTAAAACGTCTGTCTATTAGTACTAATAACTCAATATTATCTGGTCTTCCATAAGCTTGCATTGCAGTTAATGCAGCTCTAACACTTCTACCAGAGTATAAAACATCGTCAATAATTACTACATTTTTACCTTCAATTAAAAAGTCCATTTTAGTGGCAGTTGCAGCTAAAGGAGCATCTCTTCTTCTAAAATCGTCTCTGTAAAAGGTAATATCTAAAAGACCTAATTGTAAGTCTTTAACTTGGTATTCGTTTTTTAATATATCAGCTAATCTATTAGCCAAAAAACTACCTCTTGGTTGTAAACCAATTAAAACGGTATTAGAAAAATCGTTATGATTTTCGATTAACTGACAAGCCAATCGATGTAGAATTATTTCAATATCTTTTGAGTTAAGTAAGATTTTTTTGCTCATAAGAAAGCTATCAAATTAGCTTGATAGTTATTGAAAATCAAAATTACTGTAAATAAATGTATGTGCAAAATTTATAACTACTAAAAACGGGTGTGTTTTAATGTTAACTAAATTGTTGAAAACAAAAAAAACGAAATTAAAAGAAGGATAAGAGTTGTAGTACTTTTAATGTACTAATTCAAATCTCATAGTTATGTCTCTATTAAAGTTTGAATCCATGCTCAAAACCAACGCAGTTTACTTTTTCGATTTGGTAGAGTTTGAAGAAATTATCATCCATTATTTAGATGCTGGTAAACATGCTTTGGCTAAAAAAGCAGTAAAACTTGGGTTGCAACAACATCCTGCTTCAGTAGATTTAAAACTATTGCAAGTAGAAATTTATGTTTTTGAAGATGAGTTAGATAAGGCGTCTATGTTGCTGAAAATAATTGAACGATTAGAGCCTAATAATGATGAAGTTTTTATACAAAAAGCAACTATTAGTTCTAAAAAAGGAAACCATAAAGAAGCTATAGAACTATTTAAAAAAGCGTTAACTTTTACTGATGATAAAGTAGATGTTTGGTCTCTTTTAGGAATGGAATATTTGTACTTAGACGATTTTAAAAATGCACGTTTAACCTTTGCAAAATGTGTGCATGTAGATTTTGAAGATTATTCTGCATTGTATAATGTAATTTATTGTTTTGACATGGAAAAAGAGCATGAAGAAGCAATATTATATTTAAATGGGTATGTAGATATAAATCCATATTGCGAAGTTGCATGGCATCAATTAGGAAGACAGTATTTTATATTAGAAAATTACGAAAAGGCATTAAATGCTTTTGATTATGCTGTTATAATTGATGAATCTTTTATTGGTGGTTATTTAGAAAAAGCAAAAACACTAGAACAATTAGAGCGTTATAAAGAAGCAATTGATAATTACTTAATTACTTTAGAATTAGATGATGCAACAGCGTTTGTTTGTATTAGAGTAGGTGAGTGCTATGAAAAATTAGAAAACTTTGAGCAAGCGATTTCTTTTTATAAAAAAGCAGTTCATGAAGATCCTTTGTTAGATAAAGGTTGGATGATGCTTACTAATATTTATTACCAGCATGAGAACTATCAAAAAGCATCTTATTATATTTCTAAAGCGTTAAAAATTGAAGAAGATAATGTTTTGTATTGGAGACGTTATTCTGAAATTAATCTAAAGTTAAATTTCTACGAAGAAGCTGTAACAGGTTTCGAAAAATGCTTGGGTTTAAATGACGATGCATTAGAAATCTATATTGGTTTAATAGATGTTTTGTCTTTTTTAGGCGAATTTACAGATGCTTTAAATGCTTTAATAAAAGCACAGAGAATTTATAAGGATTCTGCAGAAATAGAATACAGATTAGCTGGTTTATTTTTTATTCTAAATAAAGAAAAGTACGGTTATAATCACTTAATATTAGGTTTAAAAATAGATTACGATTACAATATTGTTTTAAAAGAATTGTATCCAATTGTATTTGAAAATGAAAAAGTACAAAAGCTTTTAATTGATTATAAAAAAGCGACAGAATAGAGGTTTATTCTTCTTTTGAATAAGAAAGTCTGTATCTTAAAATACAGGCTTAAATCTAGTTTTTTCTAATGATTAACATTTTTTTTGCCAAACAAGTATATTTTATATTGTAATAATATTATCATTAGAGTAAAAGACACCATAAAAATGAGTAGCAAAGTGTTAATTTCAGGTTTAATTGATGAAATATCTCCACCATAAAAAGCTATTTTTCTAAATCCACTTAAAAATTGAGTAGAAGGTATAATTTGAGCAAAACTTGAAATTGCATCAGGAAAAGCAAGTGTTGGCCAAGTAAAACCACTCAGAATAAAAGCAGGTGTAGAAACGACCATTAATAGTTCTGTTACTTTTAATTGACTCGGAATTGCAATTGAAAACAACATTCCAATACACATAGAAGCTAAGGTTAAAATTGCTGCTAAGAGAAACATTGGTAAATTATAAATATCTGCATCAATTTTAAAATAAGAAAAAAGTGAACCTATAAACAACCAAATTATAGGAATCATTATTAGAAATGGTGTAGCTTTTAATGCAATTAAATAGAAAGAAGATTTACTCTTTTTTAATAATACTCCAAAATGGCCATCATCAAAATCTCTTGCAAAAACCAAAGCCATAGCTAAAAATATTACTTGTTGAATAATAGCGACTAATAAACCTGGAAACATAAAAGTGATATAATTTCCTGAAGAATTATATAATTTATTAAAATTGATTTTAAAACTTTCATAACTTGCTAAAGCTTGAGCTGGATGAAGTCCACTTTTTTTAAGACTTTCAATTTCTATTCCTGCATTTAAAGTTACTAATACTGACTGAATATTTTTGCTTGCAGTGTTTGCATTTAAAATATTTGCCATATTTAAATCTACTCTAATTTCTGGGTGTCTTTTCTGTAAAATATCTGCTTCAAAGTTTTTTGGGATGGTAATTACAGCTTCATATTGTTTTACAGGCATTTCTTTTAAAATATTACCTGCAGTGTAACGCACATCATTTACTAGTAAAACTTCATTGTCTTGAAAAGCTTGAATAATTTTATCTGAAATCGGACTGTGATCTTCATCAATAACAACTATAGGTAAGTTTAAAACTTTTGCTTGCTTATAAACATAGCCAAATAAAATTCCATAAAAAATGGGAGCACCAATAAAAATGGCCATTAAAACTCCGTTAGAAAAAATACGTTGAAATTCTATTTTAAGTAATTTTAAAAAGTCTTTCATTATTTTATTATTTGATTAGAACTGTTGTGTTTAAATAAAATTTTTGTTTAGAATTAATTGAAATAGGAACAACTTTTAATTCATAAATACTTTCAGATAAATTATATAAAGGCGCTGTACTTGTAATATTTGCATATTGTGCCAATTGTTTAATATTATTGATTTTAGCAGTAATTTCTTCTTTTGTGTATGGATTTACAAGCGTCAATTTTTCACCTATTTCAAAATTGTAGATTTTAGATTCTGGAATTGTAAATCTAAAAAAGACACTATTTTTTTCATATCCATTAAATAATGAATAACCAGGAGTTAATAATTCTCCTTCATGTAAACTAATAGTTTCAATAGACATATTTGTAGGAGCAATTACAAACTTTTCTTTAGCTGCTGTTAAAATTTCCTCTTTAGTACCTAAAGCTCTATTTAATTGACCTTTTGCTTGGTCTAATTGCTCAGTTCTAACACTTTTATTTATTTCACTAAGTTTTGCTTCTAAAGCAGCAACTTGTGCTTTAGCCATATTTCGTTTCATTTTTACTTCATCAAATTGTTGTAAGCTAATTAATGAATCTCTATACATGTTTTGTAGCCTTTTATAAGATTTTTGAGCAAAATCTAACTGTGCTTTACTGGCTTCGATTTTACTATTTATTTGTTTTAATTGATCTGATGTTGCTCCATTAGAAGCCATATTTAACATTCCATTTGCAGCTGTTACAGCTCCATTTGCTTGCATCATTTTAGCATCTAACTCTGGGATATCTAGCAAAGCTAGAGTGTCGCCTTTTTGTACAGACTGTCCTTCTTCAACATATATTTTGTCAATACGTCCTGCAATTTTACTACTGATAGAAATGGTTTCAAATTTCACTTTTCCTCTATTGTAAGTTATTGTTTCCTCAGTATTACAAGCACTTATAATTAGTAGTGTTAAACTGATTATAAGTAGTTTTTTATGTAATTTCATTTTTTATTTCTTTAAGTTGATTAGTATTTAAGAGCTCCTTTTGCATGCAATAAATTGGTGAATGCTCTTCTTTCATTATAGTAAGATTGTTGCAATTTAAAATTGGCTTTTTCTAAATCATTTAATGCATCTAAAACATCATTTATAACTACCAGATTATTTTTATACTGTTTGTCTATCATTTTATAAGTTTCAAGAGCTATCTCAATTTCTTTTTTCACTATTTTGGTGTTTTCAAGAGAAGTTTTATAAGTTAATTGTGCATTTACAATACTGAGGGCAATCATTTCATTGGCTTCTTTAATTTGTTCTCTGTATTTTTTGCTTTCAAGTTGTGTTTTTTTGCTTTTTAAATTGGAATTAAATCCATCAAAAGCATTCCATTTTAGGCCAACACCAACATACCATTTTGGGTCTAATAGCGATAAATCATCTTCAATAAATTCATAATGACCTTTGAAAGCAATCTTGGGAATAAAATTACTTTTTTCCATTTTTGATTTATACATTGCTGCTTTTTCAGCTTCTTCTAAGGCCTTTACTTCGTTTCTTTTTTCAGAGTTTCTTGCCTTAAAATAAAATGATTGAAGTTTTGGATGCAGCATTTTTAAGCTTTCTCTATTTTCTCCTGTTAATTGGTGTAATACTTCAATTAATAAAGATTTATTATGATTATATTCTAATTGTTTAGCAGCTAATTGTTGTTTTGCTAACTCAATTTTTTTACGATTTATAGGAATTGCCAATCCATTTTTAATGGCTTTTTTAACATAGAATTCTTGTTCATTTAAATACTTTTTAGAAGTATTTAATACTAATTTAGAAGCATAAACTAAAGCGAGTTTATCATAAGTGTCAATTATTTTTAAAACAATTTTGTCTTTTTCTGCAGTTGTTACATAATTTAAAGAAGCTTCTTTATGTTTGCTCGCTTTTAAAGCGTTATATGCTTCTAACCCACTAAAAATAACCCAATCTACATCTACAGAGGATTTTAAAATATTTTTGTCTTGTAGATTTGGGATTTCTGTTAATGGAATATTATCTGGAAAAGCATTGTTAAAAGGAATACCAACAGCTTCTTTAATAAGTAATTTTTGTGTAGAAATTAATAGGTTTTGAGTAGCATCATCAAAAGTAATATCATCATCTAATCTTGTAAAACTAGAATTGAATGTAACTTTTGGAAGAAAAACAGCTTTTGCTATTTTTTGATCTATTTTAGTTTGCTTGCTATTTAAGTTATGAATATTGATACTATGATTTTTTTCTAAGCCTTTAGTTATCAAATTTTTTAAAATTGGATCTAAATTTTGGGCTTTAATAGAGAAAGAAAATCCTATTAAAATAGTAATTAAATAGCTAAGTTTTAGTTTGTTTTTGTGCATTGCAAATAATTTAAAAATTGCAATACAAATTTCTTGATTAGAGGAATAATTTCCTTTGACTTATATCAAAAAATCACTTTTTTTTTAAAGATTCGTTTTTTCTAATTCTACTCAATGTTTCTTGTGTCATACCCAAATAAGAAGCAATATGACCTAAAGAAATACGATGTGCAATATTTGGGAATTCAGAAATCATATAATCGTATTTTTCTTTTGCAGTATGAAACTGAGTCGCATTCATTTTACGAATTAATGTGGTAAACATTTCTATAGACAATAAACGGATACATTTTTCCATTTTGTGATACTTAGCCAATAAAAATTCCATTTTTTCGAAAGTAATACTGTAGAGAATCGAGTCTTCTAAAATTTCTAAATTGTAAAAACTAGCGGTTTGATTAAAAAAACTATCTGCACTAGACATAAATTGTCCTTCTCCAAAAAACCATTGCGTAACTTCTTTTCCATCTTCTTTTAAATAATAGCTTCTACTCATTCCTTCTTGAATAAAATAAAGCTTATTACAAATTTTTCCTTCCTTTAATAATAACTCATTTTTTTTGACTTTTTCTTCTTCAAAATGAAGCATTATATCATTGAGCTCTTCTTGAGAAAAAGGGACTAAATTTAAAAGGAAATCTGTTACAGTCATAAATTAAAATGGGAATCGTTTTTTATAAGTGAGATAGCTAAGTTATCGGAAATTATCTTTAGAAACAAGCTATTTTAAAAAGGAGATTTCATTTTTTACTTAAAATTCTACTATCTTCGTTTTTCTAAAAAAGAAAACTTAAAATGAGTAGAACTATAAAAGATTATTTGGTAATTGGTTTAAAAGGAATGGCAATGGGTGCTGCAGATGTTGTACCAGGAGTTTCTGGTGGTACAATTGCTTTTATTTCTGGTATTTATGAAGAATTATTAGGTTCTATTAGTAATGTAAAACTTGGTTTGTTTAAAACCTTAAAAGAAGATGGATTAAAAGCAGCTTGGAAACAAGTTAATGGTAATTTTTTAGCTTCGTTATTTATAGGGATTTTTGTAAGTATTGTTTCTCTAGCAAAAGCAATTAAGTATTTATTAGAAAATGAACCTATTTTGTTATGGTCTTTTTTCTTTGGCTTGGTTTTAGCAAGTATTATTTACATTGTTAAACAAATTTCAAAATGGAGTTTTACTTCTCTTTTTGTGTTAATTTTGGGTGCTTTTTTGGCCTATTATATTACTACTCTAAATCCTTTAGTTTCTGAGAATTCATCACTTTTATTTATGTTTTTAGCAGGAGCAATAGCAATTTGTGCTATGATTTTACCAGGAGTTTCTGGAGCATTTATTTTAGTTTTATTAGGTGCTTACAAACCGATTTTGGCAGCAGTAAATGATAGAGATTTAAAAACAATTGCAGCAGTTGGTGCTGGAGCCATTGTAGGTTTATTAACCTTTTCTAAAATTTTAAAATGGTTATTTTCTAATTATAAAAATTACACTTTAGCAGCTTTAACAGGGTTTATTATTGGCTCTTTAAATAAAATTTGGCCTTGGAAAGAAACATTAACATGGAGAACAAATTCTCATGGAGTAGAAGTACCATTTAATCAACAAAGTGTTACTCCTTTTTCTTTTGATGGAGATGCACAATTAACAATGGCAATAGTTTTGGCTGTTATTGGTTTTGCAATTATTTTAGGAATGGAAAAATTAGCAGTTCATAAAAAGTAAATGCAAAAAGAAAGGAATTTTATTGATAAAATCTACCTCTTTTTAAAAGGATTGGCAATGGGAGCAGCTAATAAAGTTCCTGGTGTTTCTGGCGGTACAGTTTCTTTCGTTTTTGGTTTTTATGAAGAATTAATTTACTCATTTAGAAAAGTAAATTTAAAAGCATTTAAATTACTTTTTAATGGTCGTTTCAAAAGTTTTTACAGATATGTAAATGGTCAGTTTCTGCTCTTAATAATGGGAGGTAGCATCTTTAGTTATTTTAGTATTTCATTAGTTTTAGATTATTTCTTAGTAAACTATGAACTCTATGTTTGGAGTTGGTTTTTTGGGATGATTATTGGCTCAATTTATTACATTGGTAAAGATTTTGGTGATTGGAACCTTAAAAATATATTTTCATTAATAATTGGTGCTTCTATTGGAATAGGAATTAGTTTTTTAACACCAGCAACAGAAAACGATAATCTTTGGTTTGTTTTTGTTTGCGGAATTATAGGTGTTTCTGGTATGACGCTTCCTGGTCTTTCAGGTTCGTTTATTTTAATTCTTTTAGGTAATTATGTATTGTTATTAGTAGATTCTGTAAACGTATTATTTAATGTAATTACGAGTCTGTTGTCTGGAAATTTTGACGTTTTATCAGATCCAATTAAAGTAAGGTATTTAAAAATAATTAGTGTTTTTACATTAGGTTCTGCTTTTGGTTTGGTTTCTATTAGTCATGTTTTAGGATATGTTTTAAAAAGATGGCATCAAATAGTAAATGCAGTAATTATTGGTTTTATAACAGGTTCTTTGGGGATTGTTTGGCCTTGGAAAAAAGCACTTTACTTACAAGAAAAAGGAAGTTATTTAATAGATAAAAAAGGAAATAAAATAATAGAAAATTACGAACGTTTTATTCCGGATTTTTCAAATTCCGAAACTTGGTTTGCAGGTTTTTATATTATTATTGGTATTGCATTAATTTTAGTGATAGATTTTTATGGAAGAAAGAAAAAATAAAGTTTTTGGCTTATTAGGAAAAGATATTGAGTATTCTTTTTCTAGAGGATATTTTACAGAAAAGTTTGAAAAACTTAATTTAAAAAATTATAAGTACGTAAATTTTGATCTTCAAAAAATAGAGGAATTCCCTGCTGTTATTGAAGAAGGTGGTAAAACTTTAGGTGGTATAAATGTTACGATTCCTTACAAGGAAGAAGTAATGCAATATTTAGATAAGTTAGATAAAACCGCTAAAAAAATTGGCGCAGTAAATACCATAAAGTTTACAAAAAGAGGAAATTTAAAAGGGTATAATTCTGATGTTGTTGGTTTTGAAAAATCAATATTTCCGTTGATAAAAAAACATCATAAAAGAGCATTGATTTTAGGAACTGGTGGTGCTTCTAAAGCAATTGCTTACGCTTTAAAAAAAAATGATATTAAATTTAAATTTGTTTCTAGAAACCCAAAAGGTAAAAAACAAATTTCTTATCAAGATTTAACAGAAAAGGTGTTGAATAAATATCAAATTATAATTAATTCTACACCAGTTGGTACTTCTCCAAATACTGAAAAATGCCCTGATATTCCATATCAGTTTATAACTGATAAACATTTGCTATATGACTTAATTTACAATCCAGAAGTAACTACTTTTTTGGCAAAAGGAAAAGAACAAGGAGCTGCTATAAAAAACGGATACCAAATGTTACAACTGCAAGCAGAAGAGTCTTGGAGAATTTGGAATAATGCATAATTAAAAAGCCGTTTTGTTATTTTTAGTATAAATTTTGTTGGCAAATGTGTTGCGTTAGGGATTGAAATGGAAATCCTTTTTATGAAGAATGATTAAAAAGATTGTAATGTAAAGCCCGACTTTAATACAGAATGCTTTCTGTATAAAGAAACGCCCAAAAAAATAAAAGATTTGCATTTATTTGAGATAGTTTGCAGATTTACTAAGTTGTCAGTATCTTTATGAGCATATAATTTAATATTATATTAAGACCTTAAACATTGTATATATGTTAGAAAATAATGAAGAAAACGTTGATAAAACGGAAAATAAAGCAGCGAAAGTAGTAAATGAAACTTCAAAAATTGAAGCTGAAGAGACTGTAGAAAAAGTAGTTGAAACAGCAGAAACTGTTGAGGAAGTTGCTAAAGATACTGTAGAAGAAGTAAGTGAGAATGTTACTACTGTTGAAGAGATTGCTGAAGAACCTATTGAAAAAACAGATAATACAGATGCTGCTGTTAATGAAATAGAGAAATCTATTGCTGTAGATGCAGAAAAAGATACACATAAAGAAGAAGCTGCTGTTGTAGATTATTCAATATTATCTTTAGAAGAGTTAGTTTTAGAACTTAAAAAAACACTTTCTAATAATCCTGTTCAAAAAATAAAAAATCAAGTTGAAGGTGTAAAAAGCGCTTTCAATCAAAAATTTGGTGCTTTATTGGCAGAAAAGAAAGCTGCTTTCTTAGAAGCTGGTGGTAACTCTATAGACTTTCAATTTTCTAGCCCTATAAAATCTGAATATAATAGTCTTTTATCTGAATATAAAAAACAACGTGATGCTTATTACAATGATTTAGATAAGCAATTGTCTGAAAATTTAGAAAAGAAACTTTTAATTATAGAACAATTAAAAGATTTAATTGAAAATGCAGATACTGCAACAATGTACAAGAGTTTTAGAGCGTTGCAAGACAATTGGAGAACTATTGGACCTGTTTCTAAAAACCATTATAATGATACTTGGAAAACGTTTCATCATCATGTAGAGCGTTTTTATGATTTATTACATTTAAGTAATGATTTTAGAGATTTAGATTTTAAACATAATTTAGAAGAAAAATTAAAAATCATAGAAAAAGCAGAAGCTTTAGCTGAAGAAGCAGATATAAATGTTGCTTTTAAAGAACTACAAGATTTACATAAAACTTGGAAAGAAGATATTGGGCCAGTTTCTCAAGATCATAGAGAAGATGTTTGGAAAAAGTTTAGTGCAGCAACTAAAAAAATTCATGATAAAAGACACGATCATTTTAGAGAAATGCGTTCTAAGTACCAAGAAATTATAGAACAGAAATTAGTTGTTATCGAAAAATTGAATGCTTATGATACTTCTAATAATAAATCGCATAACGATTGGCAAAAAAGTATTAAAAATGTAGAAGCTTTAAGACAAGAGTATTTTAAAGCTGGTAAACTTCCGTATTCTAAAAGTGAAGAAGTTTGGCAGAAATTTAAAGCTGCTACTAAGAAATTTAATAGTGCTAAGAATGTTTTTTATAAACAAGAAAAGAGTGGTCAGCAAGATAATTTAAAGAAAAAGATGGAGTTAATAGAACTTGCAGAATCTTTAAAAGATAGTGAAGATTGGGAATCTACAACAAATGCACTGAAAAGAATTCAATCTGATTGGAAAAAAATTGGTCATGTTCCTCGTAAATTTTCAGATGATATTTGGAAACGTTTTAAGGCTGCTTGTAATCATTACTTTGATAGATATCATAATCAGAAAAACTCTTTAAATAAAGAGCAACAAGAAGTTGTTGAAACTAAAAAGGCTTTTTTAGAAATTGTAAAAGAGCTGAAAGAACCAACAAAAGAAGAAATTTTTGAAGTTATCAATAACTGGAGAAGTTTAGGTGCATTGCCAAGAAATGCAAGACATATTGATGGTAAGTTTAATAAAATTATAGATAGAGCTTTAGGAGGTTTATCTATAGATAAGAAAGAAATTGCCATGCTAAAATTTACACATGTTGTAGATAGTTTAGCTGCTGATAACGATGTAAGAAAGTTAGATTCTGAGCAAATGTTTGTTAGAAAGAAAATTGATGAAACTGTTAAAGAAATTCAACAATTAGAAAATAATTTAGGTTTCTTTTCTAATGCAAAGGATGACAATCCGTTAGTATTGAATGTAAAAAATAGAGTTAAAGGTTTTAAAGAAGATTTAGCTGTTTGGAAAGAAAAGTTAAGTTATATAAAGAAAATAGATTACTAAAAATAGAATTTATATAAAACAAAAAACTCGAAGCGAAAGCTTCGAGTTTTTTTATGAATTTATTTGTAAAAGATTAAGAAAAGAACTTATCCATTTTTACTTTTTCTTCTTCAGCTAAAGCAGCATCCACTAAAATACGACCACTATGCTCGTCTATAGTAATTTTCTTTCTATTCGCTATTTCTAATTGTACTTGTGGTGGAATTGTAAAGTAAGATCCTCCAGAAGCTCCACGTTCAATTGCAACTACCGCTAAACCATTTTTAACTTTAGTTCTAATTCTAGTATAAGCAGCAAATAAGTGAGCATCTAAAGTTTTAGAAAATTCATCAGATTTTTTAGCTAATAATTCTTCTTCTTTTTCCGTTTCTTTTAAGATAGCATCTAACTCAGCTTTTTTGTGGCCTAAATGTTTTTCTTGTTTTTCTAACTTTTCTTTAGTTGCAGTAATTACTTCGTTTTTCTGAGCAATTTTAGCTTTAAATTCAGTAATTCTTTTTTCAGCTAATTGAATTTCTAAATCTTGATATTCAATTTCTTTAGATAAAGAATCGAATTCTCTGTTATTTCTAACTTTCTTTTGCTGCTCATCATACTTTTTCATTAACGAATTAGACTCTTCAATAGCTAATTTTTTGTTGTTAATGTCAGTTTCTAAGTTTGCTGCATCTTGATTTAAATTAGAAATACGCGTATTTAATCCGGCAACTTCATCTTCTAAATCTTCAACTTCTAAAGGTAATTCACCTCTAACGTTTCTAATTTCATCAATTCTAGAGTCAATTAATTGTAAATCGTATAAAGCTCTTAATTTTTGTTCAACCGAAATTTCTTTCTTCTTTGCCATGTTTATATATAATATATAGGATTTGTACTTTTTTCTGATAAAATGACTGCAAAATTACTAAATTTTTTTGTAAGATAGTCTACCAAAAGGTTTTTTGTAAACTGTTCGCTCTCATAATGTCCAATATCTGCCAAAAGAATGCTGTTTTCAGCTTTAAAAAACTCATGATATTTAAAGTCTGCACTCACATATGCATCTGCACCAGCTCTTTTTGCATTAGAAATGGCAAAACTGCCAGATCCACCTAAAACTGCTACTTTTTTTATTTTTTTGTTGATTAAATTAGAATGACGAACACAATCTGTTTTCATTATTTCTTTTAAAAACAAAAGAAAATCTTTTTCATCCATTGCTGTTTTTAGTTCGCCAATCATTCCCATTCCAATATTTTGGTGAATATTTTCTGTAGTAATTAATTCGTATGCAACTTCTTCATAAGGATGATTTTCTTGTAATGATTTTAAAATTACAGTTTCATTCTTGCTTTCAAAAACAACGCTAATTCTTGTTTCTTTTTCTGTATGTAATTTTCCTTTTTCACCTAAAGTAGGATTCGAATTTTCATTTCCTCTATAAGTTCCTTCTCCAATCATATTAAAAGAACAGTTATCGTAATTTCCAATATTTCCTGCACCAGACTCAAAAAGCGAATTTCTTAAGGAAGTAGCATTATTTGTTGGAACAAATGTGGTTAGTTTTTTTATGATTCCTTTTTTAGGAATTAAAATTTTTGTGTTTTCCAACCCTAAAACTTCACACATTTTTGCAGAAACTCCATTTTTAGAATTGTCTAAAGCTGTATGTGTTGCGTAAATTGCAATGTCATTTTTTATTGCTTTTAAAACAACACGTTCTACATAAGAATTTCCATTCAGTTTTTTTAAGCCACCAAAAATAATTGGATGAAAGCTTATAATTAAATTACAATTCTTTGCAATTGCTTCATTTACAGTTTCTTCTAACGTATCTAATGTTACTAAAATTCCTGAAACTGAGGTTGAATAATCACCAACTAATAAGCCAACATTATCAAAATCTTCAGCATATTGTAAAGGTGCTAATTCTTCTAAATAATTTGTGATGTCTTTTATAACCATAAAACAAAATTGTATCGAAAACCAAAGTTAACATTTTCCATGCATCAATCCATAAAAATGACTTATTTTCGTGTTAATGAAATTTCTAAGGCTATTATTATTTCCATTTGCTATCATTTATGATTTGGTAACTACCATTCGTAATTTCTTTTTTGACGTTGGTGTTTTTAAACAAACTTCATTTAAGATTCCAGTAATTATTGTTGGTAATTTAAGTGTTGGAGGTACAGGAAAAACGCCGCAAATAGAATATTTGATTCGTCTTTTAAAAAATAATTTTAAAACCGCGGTTTTAAGTAGAGGTTATAAGCGAAAAACGGAAGGTTTTGTGTTGTTAAATGAAACACATTCTGCAGAAGATGTTGGTGATGAACCTTTGCAATATTTTAAAAAATTTAAAGATATAAATGTAGCTGTTGATGCCAATAGAGTGGCAGGAATTTCTAACTTGATTGTTGATAAATCTCCAGAATTGGTTTTATTAGATGATGCTTATCAGCACAGAAAAGTAAAAGGCAGTTTTTATATTTTATTGACAAAATATGATGATTTATTTACGGATGATTTTTTATTACCAACAGGAAGTTTAAGAGAAAGTAGGAGAGGCGCAAAAAGAGCAGATGTAATATTAGTAACTAAATGTCCGACGAATTTAACAGAAGCTTCAAAAAACAGCATTAATCAGAAATTAAAAGAATACAATACCAATATATTTTTTACAGCTATTTCTTATGATGATAAAACATCAGGAAATAAAAATATTTTGGTTGATAATTTAAATAATTATGAAGTTTTGTTAATTACAGGGATTGCTAATCCAACTCCATTGTTGTCTTTTTTGAATGAAAAGAAAGTAAATTATAAACATTTAAAATTTTCTGATCATCATCATTTTACAGACAAAGAAATAGAAAGTATTAAAAAAGAATATATTAGCTTAAAAACGTCTAAAAAACTCATTTTAACCACCGAGAAGGACTTTGTTCGATTAGAGACCAGTATTGATAAAATTTCCTATTTAGGGATACAAACTTCATTTTTAGAGAAGCAAGAAGTGTTTGATTCAATTATTAAAACTCATATAAAACAAAACCAGCGTTGTTAGGCGCTGGTTTTTTTTTGATTTATGTTAGAAGTATTTTTTGCATGGGGAACTTCCTTATTTATGACACAATTATTTTTGAAAAGTCACATTTTAATTTTTAACATAATTTAAGTTTTACATCTCCATTGAATGAAATACATTTTGTACATCATCATCTTCTTCTAATTTTTCTAAAAGCTTTTCAACATCCGCTTGTTGTGCTTCACTTAATTTTGTGGTAGTAGTAGGAATTCTTTCAAAACCAGAAGATAAAATTTCTGTATTGTTTTCTTCAAAGAACGATTGTATTGCCCCAAATTGCTCAAAAGGAGCATAAATAATAACCCCTTCTTCATCATCAAAAACCTCTTCAACATCAAAATCTATCAATTCTAATTCTAATTCTTCCAAATCAATAGTAATATCTTCTTTTTTTATAGTAAATGTACATACATGATCAAACATAAAAACAACAGATCCAGAAGTACCTAAATTTCCATCATTCTTATTAAAAGCAGCTCTAATATTAGCAACAGTTCTATTGTTGTTGTCAGTTGCTGTTTCTAAAAGAATTGCGATTCCATGAGGCGCATAACCTTCAAAAAGTGCTTCTTTGTAATTTGCAGTATCTTTATCGGTAGCTTTTTTTATGGCTCTCTCTACATTGTCTTTTGGCATGTTTGCAGCTTTTGCATTCTGCATAACAGCTCTTAATCTAGAGTTAGAATCAGGATTTGGACCACCATCTTTAATCGCCATTACAATGTCTTTACCAATTCTAGTAAAAGTTTTTGCCATTGCTGACCATCGTTTCATTTTACGTCCTTTTCTAAGTTCGAAAGCTCTACCCATTTCTAATAATTGTTTTAATTAAAATCCTTACAAATGTAAAGGTTTGAAAGCTGTTTTGCAATATTTTGAAAGCGCATTTTTAAAATGAAATATACCTAATTGTAGGTATTGTATAAGAGAAACTAAAGACTAACTTTAAAAAATTAATCTTAAATCAAATAATTATGAAAAAAATTACTTTATTACTTTCTATTTTTGCAACTACTTTAATACTTGGGCAAGATAAACTCACCTCAAGTTTAGGTGAGTATTTTGATGGTACAAATTGGTTAGACAGCTCTAAAACAACCTACCAATATGATGACAATGGAAATTTAACAGAAGAAACAGAGTTTTATTGGAATAGTACCAATTGGGTAAAAGGTTATACCTCTAAATATACATACAATTCAAATAATAAATCTTTAGTAGAAACGTATATAAATTATAATTCTAATGGTACAACTTCAGAGCAATACAAAACTACAAATACTTATGATTCTGAAGGCAAATTAATTGAAATTTTAACTGAGTTTAATGGTGGTGTATCTTGGGAGTTTGAGGATAAATTTATTTTAGAATACTCAAATAGTAGGCTTACAGGTGCAATTGGTTATGCTTGGAATGGATCTGATTGGGTATTAGAGGAAGAATCTTCTAGAATAGTCATAAGCTATAATGCAAATAATAAAGTTAGTATTTCTAAGTCAGATAATTGGGATGTTACAAAATGGGTAGATTCTGATAGAACTTTGTATACTTACGATGCTAATAATAGAATTATAGTTGAAGATTCACAAATTTGGGATGGTACCAGTTGGAGTACTGATTACAAATATGAATATACCTATGATGCTAATGGAAATGCTATAACAGAAAAAGAATCTTACTTAGAAAATGAAGTTTTAACTGAACAACCTATAGAAACTAAAACTTTTGATACTTCCCAACTAATGTCAATTTTTTCACATCCTTTTAAAGATAAAACTGGTATAGATTTTCTGTTTTCTGCAAACGGAATCGTAAATAAAATTTTGGGTAGATCTTCAACGAATAATAGGACTACCTACTATTATGGAAATGAACCAACGGCAAATGTAAATGATTTTAACTTTGTAAAGTTTGAAGTATATCCAAATCCAACAATTTCTGTTATAAATATTGATGATCGTAATTTTTCTTTAAAAAAGGTTGAAATATATAATCTTATCGGAAAAAAAGTTTTGACATCAACCAAAAATAAATTAAATATAAAGAATTTAATAAATGGAATTTATTTACTAAAAGTGGAAGATGATAAAGGTAATATTGTTACTAAAAGAATAATTAAGAATTAGCAGAGAACTAAAGTAAAAAAAACACAAAACTAAAGCCACAAATTAACGAAGTTTAAAATCGTTTTTTTGTGGCTTTTTATTATCTCATAAGGCTGTAAAAACCTTGTGCAGTATTAATTATTTCATTTGCATAAATTATGGTTTTTTTTAACTTCACGATACTTGTCAGTTGGAAATCGTCTAATTAATAACTAAGACTTTATTTAAATAATAAAAAACTATTTAATGTATAAAGTTATGTTGACTAATTGAGAAATTAAAGTACAAAATTCAACAATTTGTGAGAAAAATTCGTTAAATTAGTAGTAGCAAAAGTAGTTACATTTTTGTTACTTCTATTTTCTTATAGAACCCCTTTTCGCGCACAAAATCACAACTATTCTTGTTTAAATGTTGTTGGTTTAAAACCCACATTTTTTTTAATTGTCTTTGATTATTAATTCTTAAACATATTTAGTCATGAAAAAAATTACTTTTTTACTCGTCGCATTAATTTCCATGTCCTTTTTTGGACAGGAAGCATTAAATACAGCAGATCATCAATTTCTCTCAGAAGGAGTTTGGAAAACGGTTCATAGAGATGTGTATACTTATGATGCTGCTGGAAATTTAATTTCAGATTCTTTTTTAAGAAGAAATGATGCTGATACTGGTTGGGAAAATATGGAATTGTTTACCTATACTTATGATTCAAATAATAATTTAATTGAAGAAGTACTAGGATCTTGGGATTCAAATTTAGCTATACCAGCTTATGTTGATAATATTAAAACTGTTTATTCTTATAATTCAAATCACGAGATGATTGAATTTATAGAGTATTTTTGGTTAAATAATGATTGGAGCAATTCTTTTAAATTCACTATTTCATATACTGATGAAGGTAAGATTTCAGAAGGATATTCTTATAATTGGGTTGGGTCAGATTGGGTTTTATCAGATAGAACAATTCTTACCTATAATGAAAATGGATATATTTATAATTTAATGAATGATAATTGGGATGGAAATAATTGGGTGCAAAATGAAGCTACAGAATTTACATTATATGCAAATAATAAAATTATTTTAGAGTTTGTTAAAGCTTGGAATGGAACTGAGTATTTAGATAATAGCAAAACTGAATATCAGTATGATGGGAATGGAAATCAAATTAGTGAAGATGTGTATTATGTAAATAATGGTGTTTTCGAGTTTGGTTATGGAGAGACTTTTGCTTTTGATACTAATTTTTTAATGTCTTCATTTACACATCCTTTTAATCAAACTACGGGTTTAGATTATGTACTAACAGGTTTTCCATTTGTAAATAAATTACTAAGTTCTTCAAATAATTCTGGTAATGGTATAATTACATATAATTACGGTGAAGCAACTGCAGATGTTGATAGTAATGAAGTTATAGAGGTAAAAGCATATCCAAATCCTACAAATGACATAGTAATTATGGAAACTTCTGAATTAGAAAAAGTAGATGTTTATAATATTTTAGGAAAGAAACTATTTTCAGTAAATCATAAACAAATAGATTTAACTAATTTTTCTAATGGAGTTTACTTGTTTAAAGTTTATACAAATGATGGTAGAGTTGCAAATCGAAAAATAATTAAAAACTAAGATAAAAAAAAGCCTTTTTAAGTTTTAACTCAAAAAGGCTTTTTAAAAATTGTATTCTAAAAACCTATTTTAATAGATTGAAAGATTGTTTTGCAATTTCAATTTCTTCGTTTGTAGGAATAATTAAAATTTTAACTTTTGCATTTTCTTTTTGAATTTCTCTAATCTCTTTAGAGCGGATTGCATTTTTTTGATCATCCAATTCAATTCCAAAAAAGTCTAAATTTTCACAAGACATTTGTCTCATTAAAGCTGAGTTTTCTCCAATTCCTGCAGTAAAAACAATTGCATCTAAACCGTTTAATGCAGCTGTGTAAGAACCAATATATTTTTTAATTCTATAGGCAGCTAAGTTTAATGCATTTTGACATTTAGCATCTCCATTTTCTGCTTTCTCAGAAATTTCACGTAAATCAGAATAACCAGTTAAACCTTTCATTCCAGATTCTTTCTGTAATAAATTGTTAACTTCTTCAATAGTTTTGTTCAGTTTTTTCATCAAAAAGAAAATCACAGACTGATCTATGTCTCCAGAACGAGTTCCCATTAATAAACCATTCATTGGACCAAAACCTAAAGAGTTTTCTATACTTTTTCCATCTTTAATTGCAGACATACTACAACCGTTTCCTAAGTGAATAGTTATAATGTTTTTAGATTTTTCTCCTAAATATTCAATGGCTTTTTCAGAAACATATTTATGACTTGTTCCATGAAAACCATATGCTCTAATTTCATGTTCGTCTAAATATGAATTAGGAATTGCATATTGATATGCTTCTTTTGGCATAGTTTGATGAAATGCTGTATCAAAAATTGCAATCTGTTTTGCAGAGGTAAAAATTGTTTCAGCAATTTCTATACCTGTTAAATTTGCAGGATTATGTAAAGGTGCTAAATCAAATAATTCACGAATACTATCTTTAACTTCTTCAGTAACTACAACTGTGCTACTAAATTTGCTTCCACCATGAACAACTCTATGTCCAACAGCCTGAATTTCATCAACAGAATTAATGACACCTATTTTTGAATCTAATAAAGTTTTAGCAATTTTTTTTAATCCAATTTCGTGGTTTAAAATTGGTAAAACTTCAGAATATTCTTCATCTCCTTTTTCATGATTAAATATGGCATCTTCCATACCAATTCTTTCTACAAGACCAACACATTTTACTGTTTTTGAAGGCATTTCTATCAATTGGTACTTTAATGATGAAGAACCTGCATTTAATACTAAAATATTCATAATTACTCTTGGTTTGCTTGAATTGCCGTTAATAAAACTGTGTTGAAAATATCTTCTACTGTACAACCTCTACTTAAATCATTTACTGGTTTATTTAATCCTTGTAACATTGGACCAATTGCTAAAGCGCCAGTTTCTCTTTGAATAGCTTTGTATGTGTTATTTCCTGTGTTTAAATCAGGGAAAATTAATACAGATGCTTGACCAGCTACTTCAGAATCTGGCATTTTTGTTTTTGCAACAGACATGTCTACTGCAGCATCATATTGTATTGGACCTTCAATTTTTAACTCTGGATGTAAGTTTTTAACTATTTCAGTCGCTTTTCTTACTTTTTCTACTTCTTCACCTTTTCCTGAGTTTCCAGAAGAATAAGACAGCATAGCAACTCTTGCTTCAATACCAAATGCTTCTGCAGATGCTGCTGAAGAAATTGCAATTTCTGCTAATTGTTCTGCATTTGGGTTTGGGTTTACAGCACAATCTCCCATTACAGAAACTCTGTCTGATAAACACATAAAAAATACAGATGAAACTACAGAAACTCCAGGTTTTGTTTTAATTAATTGTAAAGATGGTTTTATGGTGTGCATTGTTGTGTGTACTGCACCAGAAACCATACCATCTGCTAAGCCATTCATAATCATTAAAGTTCCATAATAAGAAACATCATGCACTAAATCTTGTGCAGCAGTTTCTGTCATTCCTTTATGCTTACGAGCTTCAAATAATGTATTTACAAAATCATCATTATAAATAGAATCTTCAGGATTTAAAATGTTTATTTCATTTAAATTTAATTGAGAACCTATTTGATCACATTTTAATTGTATTTTAGCTCTATCTCCTAATAAGGTTAAATCTACAATATCTAGTAGCTGTAAACGAGCAGCTGCTCTTATAATTCTTTCGTCATCACCTTCTGGTAAAACAATGTGTTTTTTGTTAGCTCTTGCTTTTTGAAGTAAGTTGTATTGAAACATACTTGGAGTTAACTTGTTTGATTGGTAGGATTTTAATGTGTTTGTCAATCCTTCAGCATTTACATGTTTATCAAAAGTATCTAATGATAGTAAAATCTTTTTATTATGTGAAGAATAAATTTTAGATTTTACATTTCCAATTTTATTAGAAATTCCAAAAGTTCCACCATCTACAGATATAATAGGTACTGTAGATTGTACACCTTCTATTAATTTTGTTATTGATTCTTCTGGTATAAGTGAACCTGTAAGGATTATTCCAGCAATTTTTGGGTAATTTGTAGAAGCATTTGCTTGTAATGCACCTAAAATTAAATCTGCTCTATCTCCAGGAGTAACTACTAAGGCATTTTCTCTAATTCTTGTTAAGTAATTACGTAATTGCATAGCACCAGTACTGTAACTACCAATTGTGTTGTCTAAAAATTGTTCTCCAAATAAAACTCTACCTTTTAGAGCTTCTACGACCTCTTTAACAGTAGGGTTAGATAAGAAGTCAATTTTAGGAATGATATCTATTTGTAATTTTTCAGGAAAACTTTTCTTTAATTCTTTTTTAATGAAATCTACTTCATCAATTTCTATTTTATTAGCAATAAGACCTATTACATCAACTTCTTTATTGATAAAAGATTGATATGTAAGTTGCATTGTATTGATAAAATCTTTCTTTTTCTTATCATTACCAGAGCCAACGATTAAAGCTGGTATACCAAGATTTTTAGCAATCATTAGATTTACATCTAATTCTGTAAAACCACCTTCACCAGAAAAATCAGTTCCTTCTACAAGAACATAATCATATTCTGCTTCTAGTTTTTTGTATTTTTTAATTACATTATGAATTACTTCTTCTGATTGTCCTTCACTTAAAAGTTCAACAACTTCACTTTGCTTGTATGCAAAACAATCATGATAATTGATGTTTAAGTTAAAAAAACTGATAGCAGTATTTGTATGATTATCACGTTTACTGCCTTCTAAATCATTAATAATAGGTCTAAAATACCCTACTTTAGAAGATTTGGTTAACATCATTCTTAAAAGACCTAATGAAACCAATGATTTACCACTGTCTGATTCTACTGCGGCAATATAAATAGCTTTACTCATGTTTTGTTTAAATTATTTGACAAAAATACATTGCAAAGAAATGACTAATTATGATAATAGTCATTAAAACAAGATAAATTTAAAGCTAAAAAGGTAATTTTGGTATGGAAACTTTAATAAAAATATTGTATCAATGTTAAACCTGTAAAATACCCATATTAAATTGCTTTTCAATAGGAGCATGGTTTGCAGCTTCAATTCCCATAGAAATCCAATCTCTAGTTCTTAGAGGATTAATAACAGCATCTGTCCAGATTCTTGCAGCAGCGTAATATGGAGAAATCTGATTGTCGTATCTAGATTTTATTTTATCAAATAATTCAGCTTCTTTTTCTGGGGTAATTTCTTCACCACGTTTTTTAAGTGATGCAGTTTCTATTTGTAATAAAACTTTTGCAGCAGAATTACCACTCATTACAGCTAATTCTGCACTTGGCCACGCAACAATTAATCTTGGATCATAAGCTTTGCCACACATTGCATAATTACCTGCACCATAAGAATTTCCAATAACAATTGTAAATTTTGGAACCACAGAATTACTAACAGCATTTACCATTTTTGCACCGTCTTTTATAATTCCTCCATGTTCAGATTTGCTACCAACCATAAAACCAGTAACATCTTGTAAAAAAATTAAAGGTATTTTTTTCTGATTACAATTGGCAATAAAACGAGTAGATTTATCTGCTGAGTCATTATAAATAACTCCGCCAAATTGCATTTCTCCTTTTTTAGTTTTTACTAATTTTCTTTGGTTTGCAACAATACCAACTGCCCAACCATCAATTCTAGCATAACCAGTTAAAATTGTTTTTCCATAACCTTCTTTATATTGTTCAAATTCAGAATTATCAACCAAACGTTTTATGATTTCTAGCATATCATATTGTGCGTTTCTTTCTTTTGGTAGAATTCCAAAAATATCTTCTTCATTTTCTTTTGGAGGAAAAGATTGAGTTTTACTAAAACCAGCTTTGTTATAATCTCCAATTTTATCAACAATAAATTTAATTTTATCCAAAGCATCTTTATCGTCTTTTGCTTTATAATCTGTAACTCCAGAAATTTCACAATGAGTAGTAGCTCCTCCAAGAGTTTCATTATCAATAGATTCTCCTATAGCAGCTTTCACTAAATAACTTCCTGCTAAAAAAATACTTGCGGTTTTATCAACAATTAAAGCTTCGTCACTCATAATAGGTAAGTAAGCTCCACCTGCAACACAACTTCCCATAACTGCAGAAATTTGGGTAATTCCCATGCTACTCATTATGGCATTATTTCTAAAAATGCGTCCAAAATGTTCTTTGTCCGGAAATATTTCATCCTGCATTGGTAAATAAACACCTGCAGAATCAACCAAATAAATTATTGGTAATTTATTTTCTATAGATATTTCTTGAGCTCGTAAATTCTTTTTTCCTGTAATAGGAAACCAAGCACCAGCTTTAACAGTTGCATCATTTGCAACAACAATACATTGTTTTCCTTTTATGTATCCAATTTTTACAACAACTCCTCCAGAAGGACAACCTCCATGTTCTTTATACATATCTTCACCAGCAAAAGCACCAATTTCTATAGATTTAGAATTGCTGTCTAATAAATAATCAACTCTTTCTCTTGCTGTCATTTTACCTTTAGAATGGTGTTTGTCAATTCTTTTTTGACCACCACCTAATTTAACTTTGGCAAATCTTTTTCTTAAATCTGAAACTAAAAGTTTATTGTAATCTTCGTTTTTATTGAAGTTGATATCCATAAAATAGGTTTATATACTTATTGCTAAAGTAATAATTTTAGCTGTATGATTTAATAATGTTTTGAACCGTATTTGCAATTTCATCGTATTTAATTTGTTTTTCTAAACGAGTGGAATCTGCAACTCTTTCCAAACAATTTTTAACAGCACAAGTTTCACATGTTACACCTACAAGTTTTTTAGAAAACGTGTCTTCTTTAAAAAAATGAAGTTTCTTTTTTAAATGTGGTGAGAGCAGCATTCCAATACTTACACTCCTGCTAATGTCTTTTTTAAAAGGGTCTGATGTTGCTGATGATAAAACTAAATATTCATTTTTTTGATTTACATAAGATGAAATTTGCACACCAAAAGTTGATCTATTTTTTTTCGAATTTTCTAAATCTTGAATTGTTTTTATAGAAACCCATCTTCTACAATAATGCTCATTATTTCTATTAGCATGAGGAGTTTGTTGTTGTGTAATGTGTAGTTCTTTACTTAGTCTATATTCTGTAGAATTTTGTTTGTGAGTAAATCGTAAGAAAAATAAATTTTTAATACTGAAAAACTTTGGTAGAATGTTTGTTAAACGCTGATAAAAAGTTTCTTGAGAGCAATTAAAATGATTAATTATTTGATGTAGTTTTAAAGAATTCCATTCTTCTAAAGCAAAGAAATTAGTTAGTTTTTCTGTTAAATTTTTTCTTGGGATAATTAAAGCACCTGCAAAATAAGAGGCAATAAAGTTATTTAAAACTTGATCAAAACTTTCGAATTTTATCCAAGGAAAAGTGTATAGTCTTTCTTTAATATTTAAAACATTATAAGCAATTTCTTTAGCGTAAATAAATGTTTTTTGTGCTTCAGAAATATTTTTATCTATTAATAAAATATTTTTATTTGGGATATAAATATTTCTTAATTCCTCAAGATTTTGGTGTTTTTCTAATTCTTCATTATTAATGGTATACCCAAATTCTTCCGCTAAAATTTCTTCTAAATCACTCGACTTTATTCTTTTTGATAAATTGATGTGATATGATTTTGCGAATTTTTCAACCTCATTTTCAATATCTTCAAAATAATTATTATGTGCTTCTTGGTAAGAGCGTAAAGAAGCTAAAAAGAAACTTTCTCTTGTTAAATTATAGTTTTGCGCAATTTTTATAATGGTACTTATAAATGCATTCACTTTTGCAGGTGCATTTGCAACGATATCAATTAAGGTGTTTTCTTTAATACCAAAAAGTTCTAACGGAATTTCTTTTAGAATTTTCGATTGCAAAATTTCGCCAATTGGAGCAAGGTTTTTATCAAGTTTTAAAGATACTAAATGATCGTAAGGGATTTCTAAACTTTCAGAAAGAGATAGTATTTTATCTGTTTTAGGATATTTTTTTCCTTTTTCAATTTCGTTTAAATAAGATTTTGATAAACCTGATAATTTTGCTAAACCAAAAAGAGAAAGATTCTTTTCTGTCCTTATTTGCTTGAGTTTCAATCCAAAAATTAATCGAATGTATTCGTCTTCTATCATCATAAAAACAAATATAATAATTATTAGCGAATTAATTAAAATAAAGTTTTTTATTAATTTAGCGAACGTTCGCTTGTGGAGTTCAGAAATATTTTATATCATTGCAGAGTAGAAATTAAAATACGATAATTATGCAACAACAAATTATTACAAAACAAATTGATTTTAAGGGATTTAAAATTGAAGATTATCAAGAGATTTTAACGAATGAAGCGCAATTGTTTTTATTAGAATTACATGATAAATTTAATCAAAGAAGATTAAAATTATTAGAAGAAAGAGAGGTTGAGCAAGCATATTTTGATGCAGGAAATTTTCCTTCTTTTCCTAAAGAAACAAAAAGTATTAGAGAATCAGATTGGGTCTGTGCTGAATTACCTGATGATTTATTAGACAGAAGAGTAGAAATTACGGGGCCTGTTGATAGAAAAATGGTTATAAATGCTTTAAATTCTGGTGCTAAAACTTTTATGGCAGATTTTGAGGATAGTAATTCTCCATGTATCAGTAATAATTTACAAGGTCAAATAAATTTGCGTGACGCTAATAATAAAACAATTTCTTATTATAATGAGCAAAAAGATAAAACATATCAATTAAATGAAAAGACTGCAACTTTAATTGTGAGACCTAGAGGTTTGCATTTAAATGAAAAGCATTTTGTAGTTGATGGAGTTGAAATGTCTGGATCTTTAGTAGATTTTGGATTGTACTTTTTTCATAATATTAAAACGTTACAAGCTAAAAATTCTGCAACTTATTTTTATTTACCAAAATTAGAACATTATTTAGAAGCGCGTTTTTGGAATGATATTTTTGTATTTGCTCAAAACTATTTATCAATTCCACAAAAAACAATAAAAGCTACTGTTTTAGTAGAAACAATTACAGCTAGTTTTCAATTAGATGAAATTATTTATGAGTTAAAAAATCACATGGCTGGTTTAAATTGTGGGCGTTGGGATTATATTTTTTCTTACATCAAAAAATTTAGAAACCACACTGGTTTTATGGTGCCAAATAGAGATCAAGTAACTATGAGTTCACCATTTATGAAAGCATATTCTTTACTTGTTATTCAAAAATGTCATAAAAGGAAAGTTCATGCAATGGGAGGTATGGCAGCTCAAATTCCGATTAAAAATGATGAAATGGCTAATGATTTAGCATTTGCAAAAGTATTAGCAGATAAAGAGCAAGAAGTTAAGAATGGACATGATGGAACTTGGGTTGCGCATCCAGGATTAGTGTCTGTAGCAATGAGTGTTTTTAACGAAAACATGAAAACTAAAAATCAAATTCATATTTCTAGAGATGATGTAAAAGTTTCTGAATCAGATTTAGTAGAAATGCCAAAAGGAACAATTACAGAAGCTGGAATTAGAAAAAATATAAATGTTGGTATTTTGTATATAGAAAGTTGGTTACGTGGAAATGGAGCTGCTGCAATATATAACTTAATGGAAGATGCTGCTACTGCAGAAATTTCTAGAACGCAAGTTTGGCTTTGGTTGCATAAAAATGTGCAAATTGAAGATGGTAGAAATTTTAATGTTGCAATGTATCAGTTATTAAAAAGAGAGGAGTTAGAGAAAATTAAAAACTTAGTTGGAAAAAGTAATTTTACTAATGGAAAATTTAAACTGGCAATTGAGTTATTTGATGAATTAGTTTTATCAAAAGAATATAAAGAGTTTTTAACTCTTTCAGCTTACAATTACATATAAAAAAAGTGTCTCGCAACTACTGGAATAGATTGCGAGACGTAATTATCAAAATTTGGAATAACCTTAATAATTAAAATCAAAATTATGAAAAATTTAGCACAAAGCAATTATAGTTCGGCATTAGAAACTGTAAGAAATCTTAAAGCAAAATATGGCAATTCTTGGAATGCTATAAATTCTGAAAGTGCAGCAAGAATGGTAACTCAAAATCGTTTTAAAACAGGTTTAGAAATCGCAAAATACACTGCAGCGATTATGAGAAAAGATATGGCAGATTATGATGCAGATTCATCTAATTATACACAATCTTTAGGTTGTTGGCATGGTTTTGTAGCACAACAAAAAATGATTGCAGTAAAAAAACATCATAAAACTACTAGTAAAAGCTATTTGTATTTATCTGGTTGGATGGTTGCAGCATTAAGATCTGAATTTGGGCCATTACCAGATCAATCTATGCATGAAAAAACAGCTGTACCATCATTAATAAAAGAAATTTATGATTTCTTGCGTCAAGCAGATGCTATAGAATTAAATGATTTGTTCAGAAGATTAGAAAATGGAGAAGATGTGCAGAATCAAATAGATAATTTTGAAACACATATAGTGCCTATTATTGCTGATATTGATGCAGGTTTTGGTAACGAAGAAGCTACTTATTTATTAACTAAAAAGATGATTGAAGCTGGAGCTTGTGCAATTCAAATTGAAAACCAAGTTTCAGATGCAAAACAATGTGGTCATCAAGATGGAAAAGTAACTGTGCCTCATGAAGATTTTATAGCAAAGTTAAACGCAATTAGATATGCATTTTTAGAATTAGGTGTTGAAGATGGAATTATTGTTGCAAGAACGGATTCTGAAGGAGCTGGTTTAACTCAAAAGTTACCTGTAAGTCAAGAGCCAGGGGATTTAGCTTCAAAATATTTAGCTTTTATAGATGGGGAAGAAATAGATATTAAAGAAGCTAAAGAAGATGATGTTTTATTAAAAAGAGATGGTAAATTAGTTCGTCCAATTAGATTACCAAATGGATTGTATAAATTTAAAGATGGCTCAAATATTGACAGGGTTGTTTTAGATTGTGTTACAAGTCTTCAAAATGGAGCAGATTTATTATGGATTGAAACACCAACACCAAATGTTAAGCAAATTGCACATATGGTAAATAGAATTAGAGAAGTTGAACCTAATGCTAAACTGGTTTATAATAATTCTCCATCTTTTAATTGGACATTAAATTTCCGTAATCAAGTTTATGATGAAATGCTTTTAGAAGGAGAGAATATGTCTGAATATGATAGAAATAATTTAATGGATGAAGAATATGATTTGTCTGAATTATGCTATCGTGCAGATGAAAAAATTAAGACTTTTCAAATAGATGGAGCAAGGGAAGCAGGAATTTTTCATCATTTAATTACTTTACCAACATATCATACAACAGCATTGCATATGAATGATTTAACAGAAGGGTATTTTGGTGATGAAGGTATGTTAGCTTATGTAAAAGGAGTTCAAAGACAAGAGATTCGAAAAAGTGTTTCATGTGTTAAACATCAAAGAATGGCTGGTTCAAATCTTGGTGATGATCACAAAACATTTTTTGCAGGTGATAAAGCTTTAAAAGCTGGAGGTGCTAAAAACACTTCAAATCAGTTTGAAGCACCTAAAGTATCTAAAAAAGAGAACACTACAGTTGCTAAAGTAGCATAGTAATTTCTAGAATTTATTTTAAAAGCCTTTTTGAAAAACTCAAAAAGGCTTTTATTATTTCCTTAATAGAGAAAAATGTCCTTTTTTATTAATAGTTGGTTTTGTAATATCAGCAGGAATTAGCTGAACATTAAACCAATAATCATCAGAAGGTAATATTTTACCATTATAGTTTCCGTCCCAACCTTGACTATCAATTGGTAATTGTGCAACAAGTTTTCCATATCTGTTAAAGATATTAATGCTGCTATTAGGATAAAATGTTTTGTTTGCACCTTTAATTACCCAAGTATCATTTTTTCCATCTCCATTTGGTGTAAAGAATTTAGGAAATTGAATTACTGAAATTTGCAATTCTTCATCTGGAGTACAACCATTTTTATCATTTACAATAATAGTGTAAATTCCACCTTCAAGATTTTCAAAAAGTGGTTCATCTTGAAACCCAATTGCAGGAAACATATCTCCATTATCATCATTTCTAACAGCAAATTGATAATCTCCTTTGCCTAATGGATTTTTAACAGTATCTATAAAAATAGATATATTATCATTACTCCCAATATTGTTAGATTCGTCAATAATTATGACAGCTTCTTGTAGCAAGGTTGCTTTTTCAGATTCTTCAACATAAATAGTTCTACTTTTGTTACATGTAGTTGTAATATCTGTTGCTTTTACAGTGTACTCTCCACCTTCACTAATGGTTAAAGTGGAATTGGTTCCTAATACAGTTCCGTTTTTATCTTCCCATTCATAATCATAACCAGCTGCAGGATTTTCTACTTCAAGAATATGTGGAGTTGTGTAGTTTAAACACAGAATTTGAGGATTATTAGGGTCTTCTCCAGTAACTGTAAATTCGGGTAAAGAAATAATATTAATATTAAAAGAGAGTTGGGTATTTACACAAATAATTGGCGTGTTTTTTGTGTTTTCTACACGTACAAAAATTGTTTGATTGTTGTTGTTGTTTTCAAATATATTTTCATCAATTGCTAAAGAACTGTTTCCTGATTCTGCATCAGCTAAAGAAGTGTAAAAAGTTACCGAGAAATCAGCAAATTCAGCGGGCTGATAATTGATAAGAATTTCTGGTATTTTATTTTTAAGAGAAATATCTCCATTTATACCATTATCATCATCAGCAAAACTATCTGAAATATTATCACAATCAGAATAATTAGAAATATTGATTGGAATATTAGGTTCTGGATAAATCAATAACTGAAAAGTTGCAAAAACAGATTCACACATATTACCACCTAAATCTATAACTTTAAAAAAGATAGTTTCAATTCCTGGATCATCTGTATTAAAATTTGTAGGAAATACAGTTTGACTCGTTATGTTTTGAAAATCAGTAGGATTTGTAATTTCGTTACCATTTTCAGCATCTTGTTGCGTTGCATAATAAGCAACTCTATGATTTGTTTTACCATCTAAAATTTCGATGTCTTTAGAAGTTAAATCGATATTTTGAGCAATTCGATTTCTAGTATCGCTATCAGAAGAAGTAGGGACATCACAAACTGCAAAATCAACTACAGTTGAGGAAATAGTAGGAACAGGATTCACAATTATTTTAAAAGAAACGTGGTCGTTAAAACATTGCTGAATTCCATTTCTATCTTGTACACGCACAAAAATAGTTTGCTCACTAATATCACCTAAAGTAAAACCATTTTGAGCCGTATTTGTAAAACTGGTGTCATTAGTAATAACATCAGTATTTGTATTTGCTCCATTTGCTGTTGTGTGAAAAGAAACGATATAATCTACTTCAGTTTGAGTTGTTCCTAAGATGTCATCAACATGATCTCTAAGATTTATATTTGCGTTTTCTCCATCTGTAGTACTTCCTGATAAATCATCATCACACAAATTAATATCTGCTGGTATATTTGCTAAAGGAATTGATTTTACTTGTAAGTTAATTTCACCAATACCTGTACAATCGTTATTTATTTTATTTACTAATTTATAGTAGATAGGAAAAGGGTTTCCATTAATATTAGGAAGGTTTTTATTTCTGTAATTAGAAATATTTATTTCGTTTATAGAATCATCTCTATCTTGAGTAGTTTCATAAAAGAAAACATCAATATTTGTATTTGTATTTATATTTGCTATAATCGCGTTTTTGTCTAAATTAAACCAGGTAATTCCATCTGTATCAGAATTAGTAGCTGTATTATTACCATCAATATCTAAGAAATCATCACATTCTGTAAATGTTTCGTTATAAGTTTCATCAGCAGCTGTACCAATAATTAATTCTAATTCAGAAACTCTAGAACATCCAAATTCAGAAATAGTTTTTACCCAAATTGACTTAGGTGGGTTGTTATTTGCATCTACAGGGTATGAAGTGAAATTTAATATTTGTTGAGTTGTAGTTTGGTCTTCATAATATTCAAAACTACCATTAATATTATCTGAAATATTGATGTTTGCAATTGTTAAGTTGATAGTAGATCTTCCATCTGCTGTATTAACACATTGTCTAATTTGTGCGGGATTTGGAGTTTTTATAACTGGCAAAGGGTCTACAATTAATTCAAATGACATAAATGAGCTTCCAGTAGTATCATTAGAAACAGCATTACAATTGGTATTATCAATATTTTCTACACGTACAAATATTCTTTGTGAATTTGTAACTTGATAATCTGCATTTTTATCAATAGGATTTGTTGAGCTACTTGTTTGGGCATCTACAAGAGATGTATGATAAGAAACAGTATATTGTGTAGGGCTTAATGAAGTTCCTAAAATTTCTAGGTCTTTAGAACTTAAATCAAAGTTGTTTGTAATTCCATCTATATCTGAGCCACTTGCAATATCATCACAAAGTCTATAAGCTGTTGGTTGAATAGGTTCTGGTTCACTCGTTATTTCTAGTTCGAAGCTTGTAATAGCAAAACAAGCATTAGGTGCATTACTGTTATGAACACGTGCATAAATAATTTGAGAGCTGACAGTATTAACTTCATAGTTATTTGGTAAATCTGTACCAACAGTATTATCGTTTGCTTTATCTAATGTATCAAAATATAAAACATCAAAAATTGTTGGATCTAATCCGTCTAAAATTTCAGTATTTTTTAGTGTTGCTAAATCAAAAATATTTGGTGAAGATGCATCTGTGTCACAAAAATTAATTGGATCTGGTGTGCCTTTTGCTCTTGCAGCTTCAAAAATTTCTATATTAAAAGTTCCATTATATTGAGTTACATTACCACAATCATCAGTTAAATTTATTGTAAGTGAATATTTTCCACTATCAACTTTTGATAAGTTATTAAGTGTTAAGTTTGGTGTAGTTGCTATAGGTGTTGTTCCATCATTAAAAAACCATTCATATGTTATATTACTTCCAGTAACTGTTTCTGATATTAAAGTCTTGTTATCGCCAATACAAAACTTTAAGTCTTGGTTATTAATTACTTGATTATTATCTGAATCTGAAATTTCAATAGGCAATAATAAAGAAGAAATAAAAGGAGGTAAACCCTGACTTGCAGTAACACCTGTTCCAAGATTTACTGATTGATGCGAGTAATTAACGGCAGCTTCTAATTCGTTAGGGTTGTTAATTACACTAATATTATTAGAGTTATTACTAGACCAATAAATTTTACCATTAGGTCCTAATTGTAATGCTCCTCTACTATTAAAATAACTATGTACATTAAACCTTGAGTTATTAATTTCTGCAATAGTAGGGAGGTTTAAATTAAATTGGAATAAATTTTCTTGTGTTGCGCTTGAGTTTCCTGTAGAAATATATAATCTTTTACTTGAAGTAGAAAATTCTACACCATATCCATTTCCATTTAAATTTAATTGATTTAAAGAACTTGAATTATTATAATTAGTAACGATTCCTGTATTGTCATCAAAATCAAAAAGAAAAGTTCCGTTGCTCATATTAGCAGCTACTAATTTTGTTCCATCAGGAGAGACTTTTAAATATCCTCTTACATCATCAGTTCTAAATGTATTTATTTGACTTATTACAGGGTTGGCAGTGTCTACACCTGCAGCGTTAACTTTATAAGCATAAAATTCATTACTACCGTTAGAACTTGTTTCTTCAGATAAGGAAATTACCCAATAGGCATCACACTCTTCAGCTCGTACAGCAGTTACTTTTTCGGTCCAATTATTATCTTTACCATCTGAAATGTTTATAGCTCCAGTAGAATCTCCAATTGTAGTATTTATATCTCCTAAACCACCATTTAAGTTCATGTCTATTTCATAGAGGAAAAAACCAGCAGTTCCTCCACCTACACCTGTTGCTAATGTTCCTACCGTAAATAAATAATAAACGTTTGGTCTACCTGGAGCAGGTACAGTTAGTGCAGATTGGGCACTAGAAGAATCTCCTTGTAATCCCACACCGTTTGGCATTGGATTGTTGTTTTTATCCCAGACAGTTAGCGACCTAGAATTGCTGTCAGGTGCTCCAACATAAAATAATAAGTTACCATCAGAATCTGAAAATGAGGAACAACCTTCTGTAGTGTTTAATTGACTCCCTGTAACAGGGAGGGGAACACCAGAATTAAAATCTAGCGCAGCATTTCTACCAAAATACCAAAAGTTAGCCTCTTTTTGACTATACGTAATTATGTTAAAAAATAGAATAGTTAAATTCAGTAAGAATTTTAATTGTTTTTTCATATTACATATTTATTTTCTTATTAATGAAAAATGCCCATTTTTAGTTCTAATATCTCCATTGATATCAATTAAAACAGCATTGTACCAATAATCGTTAGATGGTAATAATTTTCCATCAGAAATACCGTTCCAACCATTTTGCGTTTTTTGATCTATTATTTTTAATAATTTACCATATCTATTAAATATTTTTAAATTAATTTCTTGATAGAATGCATTGTTCGTTCCTAAAACATTCCAAGTATCAAGATTTCCATCTCCATTAGGTGTAAAGTGTCTTTGAAAATAGATTAATGATACTTCATTAGAGTTTATAACACCACATTCGTTAATATCTCTAATATAAACTTTATTTAATCCAGCAGGTACATTTGTAAATGTGTAGCTTAAATTATCATCTCCTTTTTTAAATTCTGTAATAATATCAGAATTTAGTGCAAATTCATAATTACCAATACCAGAAACATTAACTGTTAATGTATTTTCGTCTAAACTATCTTGATCATCTACAAATTCTATAGATTCAATTACTGAGATATTAGATTCCTTTACAGTGAATGAATTATACCCGAAATTAATAATATTGTCAGTAGTTATTGCTGGGTCATTTTCATATTCTCTATATGCTTCAACTTTATATGTTCCGGTTTTGTTAGCGTCTATTGTAGCATTTGTTTCTCCGGAGATTAATTGGTCATCTAAATACCATTTATAAGTATCTGTTGTGTTACTTGTAGAAGCATCTAAATTTAATGATTTTAATTGTGGATTGTCTATCGGATTATTTATACATAAAATTTCTTCATTTGTATTGCCTTGTGGAATAGGAAGTTCTAATATGTTTATTTTAAATTGTCCTATACTTTCACATGAGTTTGTATCTACTAAAGATATTCTTACAAAAATATCATCTCCATCATTAAATAGATGGTCTTCAAAAGGAGCAATAATTTCGTTGTTTTGTAAACCAGCATCTTCTTTTGTTTTATAGTAATTGAAATTATGTGTGGTTAATGTTAAGGCTCCACTAGATTTAGAAATGATATCATCGGTTTTAGCATCAAAATCATAAAATGAATTTCCAGAACCTAAACTACTATAACTATTTGATATATTAGCATTACTATCTAGTTCACTCGCATAAATGTCTTCGTAAGAAGATATTCCTGAAGGGTTTACTTTTAATTCAATTTCTTTTGTTTGATAACAATTGGAGTCATTGTTGGTTATTTTTACAATTAATAAATGGTTTCCGTTTGCAATAGTTGTAGCAGTTGTATTTATGTAGTTTTCTTTAGTAACTGGTGAAGAAAAAGTAGTGTCAGTAATTTCGAAAAACTCAATAGTTACATCATCAGTTTCTGTATATAATTCTTCTTCTTTTGTAGTTAAGTTAAAGTTTGTAATAAAATCATTTGGATTTGAATCAAAATCACATTGTTCATAAATGTCAATTGTGTTTATGTTTGGTTTAGGAGCAAACTTAACATCAGCAACTGCTTCTAAAAATCTTTCTCTACCACAATTATTAAAATAAGTAGTCTTTAATGTGTAAATACCATCTGTATTTGTTGAAGTTGTTCCGAGTGTAATAATACTATTGTTTTCACCTGTTAAAAGTACATCATCTTTATACCAAGTATATGTTATTGTTTTTGAAGTATCAGCTGTATCATCAAAATCTAAGATATTATTTATCCCTAAATTTTTAGTTTCTCCTAAACATACTAATAATTCGCCAGAAATTTTTATACCTGTATCAATATCTGTTAAAGCTGCTTTAAAAAAAGATTGAATAAATGGAGGTAAACCTTCAGAAGAAACTCTAGGTCCTAATGATATTCCATTATGAACGTAATTTACACTACTTCCTAGTTCTTCAGGGTTATTAATTACACCTAAAGAATTTTCTCCACTTTTTGCATAGTAAATTCTAGCATCTGGACCTAGTTGTAAAGCTCCTCTATAACCATTCCATATGTTTATTGTAGATCTTGAACTGTTAATGTCTGTAATTGTATTTTTTGTTAAATCATATTGATAAATATAGGAATCTGTTCTAATTGAATTAGCACTTTGATTATGAAAACCAGTAGAAACATACAAACGATTACCTGTTTGAGAAAATTCTGCACCATAACTACCTATATTAATGTTTAATAATTGTCTATTAGAAGCAAAACCAGTTGAAGTATCAAAATCAAAAAGTAAGCAATCAGTTTCTTGACAAGTAAGAACAAGTTTAGAGCCATCAGGAGATACTTTTAAACTTCCTCTATACTCTGTAAAACCAATAAGAGAAGATATTATAGGGGTTGTTTCTACTCCACTTTTAGTTATCTTGTAAGCATATATTTTAGTCTTACTTGCAGAAATTATCCAAAACTCATTGCTCTTGTCAGATTGTATTGCTGTGACTCTTTCAGTCCAATTAAATCGTTCACCATTATTTAAATCTACAGGTCCATTAACAACACTTCCAAAACCTCCATTTTGAGAGAGGTCTATTGTATAATAGTAAAAGCCAGGGTTTTCAAAGTTACTTACAACAAATAAATAATAAATATTTGAGTTTTCAGGATTTGGTACAAATAAAGCAGATTGTGCACTTGATGAATCTCCATTTAAATCTGTTCCTCCAGGCATAATAGCATGATTTTTGTCCCAAACAGTAGTTCCATCAGAATAAAATAATAAATCACCACTTGAGTTAGAAATAGTAGAACACCCTTCATAAGTATTTAACTGACCATCATTTAATGCGATAGGGTTGCAGTCGGTGAAATCTAAACCTGCGTTAAAACCAAAATACCAAAAATTAGCTTCTTTTTGAGAGAATGTATTTAAAGTAAAAAAAGTAATAAATAAGATTAAAAAAGATGTTAATTTCTTCATTTGGTGTTATTTCTATTCTATAACACCAAATATATTTAAAAAGTATTATAAATCTCTCTTTTTTAACAGTGCGTAAGACAAATAAATAAAGATAAAAGTCCAAACTGTAACAATAAGTATTGAAGAAAAATCTACATCATAACTTTTAGTGAAGTTTTCACCAATCTGATTTGCTACAGATCTAACGGCACCTAATCTAGAAAAAGGTTCTTTTATTAAGTTTGCCATTGCTTCAAAAGGCAGAAATTGCATAATAGAATCTACAGATTCTGTTGTATTCGTAGCAGATTTAAAGGTCCAAAAAAGGTATCCTTTAAACATACTTTCGGCTATAAACCAAACAACCATAGCACCAACAGCAAAAGCAGAGCGTTTAACTAAAATTCCAAAGAATAATCCCATGGAAAAGAAACCAACTAATTTAATGAAGAAAGCAACTAAATATTTTAAATCAGAAACAATAATAGTAAACTCATTATAATCTGAATAAACAAGTCCTAAAATTAAAGAAACTACAAAAACAAATAAAGTAGAAATGAAAGCAAAAGCAATTACAGTATAAAATTTTGATAGTATAAATTCTTTTTTACTTAAACCGTCAATTAAATTTTGCTTTAAAGTTTTGTAACTGTATTCATTTGCCATCATGGAAACAATAACCAATAATAAAAAGAATTTTAGAATGGCAGCCATATATGTATTAAAGTGCCATATATATGGGAAATTGAAAATTCCCATTTCAGCTAAATGAAATTTTATAGGCCCAATATCAAATTTTATTGCAGCTATTAATGCAATAGAAGTCAGTAATCCAAAGTAAATAAGAGATAATACTTTACTGGCTGTATTGTGTTTTAATTTATGAAATTCTATAGTAAGTAGTCTTAACATGACGTTGTAAGTTTTTAATTTGAATTTATTCTCGACTGCGCTCGAATTGACACTCTAATGATTAGTTGTTGTTTGTTAAATCTAAGAATTGTTGTTCTAAACTAGGTTTACGTTTTACTAAGTGAGATAAAATAATTCCTTTATTGAACAGAAATTCATTGATTTCTGTTGCAGAAATAGCACTGTTTAAAGTAGCAATAATCGTTTCGTGATCTTTATGTACTTTACCAATTGCAGGATGTTCTTCTAAAACGGATAATAATTTATCTTCATTAGACGCAACTTTTAGTTCAAATAAACCATTAGAAGCTGTCATTTCATCTACACGACCACTATATAATTTTACTCCTTTTCTTATAACAACAACATGTGAACATACTTTTTCTACTTCATCTAAAAGGTGAGATGCTAATAAAATTGTAGTTCCATTTGCAGCAATACTTTGTATAATTTGACGAATTTCATGAATCCCTTGAGGATCTAAACCATTTGTAGGTTCATCTAAAATTAAAATTTCAGGGTCGTTTAATAGGGCAGAAGCAATTGCTAAACGTTGTTTCATTCCTAAAGAAAACGTTCTAAATTTACTATCTCTTCTCTCAAAAAGATTTACTGTTGTTAGTTTCTCGTTAATTTTTTCTGTGGATATTCCTTTTATTTTACAAATCAAAGCTAAATTTTGAGTTGCAGTCATGTAAGGATAAAAATTTGGTCGCTCTATAATTGCACCTACTTTTTTTAAGGCTTCATGAGTAGATAATTTTCCATTAAACCAAGAAAATTGACCTGAAGTTCTATTAACAACATTTAAAATAATACCTAAAGTGGTAGATTTTCCACTTCCATTTGGACCTAAAATTCCGTAAACATTTCCTTTTTGTATATCAAAAGAAAGGTTGTTTACTGCATGAACTTGTCCGTATTTTTTATCGAGATTTTTGAGTGATAAGATAGTTTCCAAAGAAATAGTTTTAGTCGATTATGATAGTAAGACGACTAATTTACAAATTTGTTACTACTTAAATGTTTAATTGTTGAAAAGTGTAATTGTTTAATTGTAGAAAACGATAAACAATTAATCAGTAAAAGGTTTTCTAATATTCGTTATAATCAAAATCATCAAAATGACCATATTCGTCATCTATATCTCCTTCATCACCAAAACCATCATCTAATTTTTCTGCAACAAATTCTTTTTCTGGGGCTTCACTTGGTATTTCACCAACAGTTAAAATAATTTGTGGTAAATCTCCTTTTGCTTCTTTAGAAATTTCAATTACTTCTAGATAAAACGTCCACATATTTAAGAAATCGTAAACGTAAATTAACTTATTGTTTTCTTCTGGTAAAGATTCATTTAAAATGCAAGTTTGCATAGAAACACCTTCGCCAACTTCTTCCATGTTAAATAACGGAATTTCTTCACCTTGATTCCATTCATCATCAGTTCTATAAAAAGAAGCCATTTCTTGACCTCCAAAACCAAAGGATTTAGCAATTGTTGCATGTAAATCTTCTAAATTTAAAGTATCATCTACTAAAATAGTTCTGATTACATCTTCTTTTGTGTCTAAAATTACGCGTATTTTGTACATAAAGTGGTTTAACTTTTCTGCTGCAAAAATACAAATTTTTATATGTACTTTTACAATATAATATGAATGATATGGATACAGCTGCTATTTTAAAAGCGTTTAATGAGCGTTCTAAAAATACCTTAATGGAAACGCTTGATATTGAATATGTTGCTCTTGGTGATGATTTTTTAACTGCAAAAATGCCAGTAAATTCTAATGTTCATCAACCTTATGGGCAATTGCATGGAGGTGCAACTGCAGCATTGGCAGAAAGTGTAGGAAGTGCAGCTTCTAACTTTTTTATAGATCATAAAAATCAATTTATAAACGGAATTCAATTATCTATAAATCATATAAAAAGTAAAAGAGAAGGTGTGGTTTTTGCTACTGCAAGGAATATTCATAAAGGAAAAACGACCCATTTATGGGAGGTTACTATTGTAGATGAAAACGATAATTTAATTTCTGTTGCTAAAATGACAAATATTGTTTTAACTAAAAAATAATTTATACTTTACATTGAATATCATTTTTAAAAAAATTGAAGAATTTTACAAAGGTAATAAGCCTTTTGTAGTTTATAGAAAACCAAATTCATCAGTAGTTTCTGGGTTTTTTATGAATGATGATGAAATTTATTATACATCTCAATTTAAAGAAACCGGATTTGTTTTTGCGCCTTTTAATAGTGATGAAAAAGCTATTTTGTTTTTGAAAGAGAAAGCTGAAATCATCGAGGAGAATTTAGATTTAAATGAAGACTTTTCTTTGAATGATGATTTTACAGTTGATGCAAATTCTGATAAAGAAAAACACATTCATTTAGTAGAAAAAGCCCTAGATGAAATAAATAATAATGAACTTAAAAAAGTTGTTGTTTCTAGAAAAGAAGACGTTCAAATCTCTAATTTTGATTTGCTTCTTACTTTTAAAAAATTATTAAAAAACTATACAAATGCTTTTGTATATGTTTGGTTTCACCCAAAAGTTGGTTTGTGGTTTGGCGCAACACCAGAAACTCTTTTAAATATTTCTGACCATAATTTTAAAACAATGTCTTTAGCAGGAACTCAGGTATATGTTAATTCTGATGAAGTTATTTGGAAAACTAAAGAGTTAGAAGAACAACAATTGGTTACCAATTTTATTGAAAATCAATTAGAAAAAATTTCTTCTAATCTTAAAATTGATAAAACTGAAACGGTAAAAGCAGGAAACTTATTACACCTTAGAACCAGAGTAGAAGGGGAGTTAAATAAAAAATCAAGTCTAAAAGAGTTAATTAGAGGTTTGCATCCAACGCCTGCAGTTTGTGGTTTGCCAAGGGAAAAAGCAAAAGATTTTATCAACCAAAATGAAAATTATAAAAGAACTTTTTATACCGGTTTTTTAGGTGAATTAAATCTTGAAAATAAAAACTCTTCGCTTTTTGTAAATTTAAGATGTATGAATATTGAAGAAAAAATAGCTTCAATTTATATTGGAGGTGGAATTACAAAAGATAGCAATGCAAAAAAAGAGTGGGAGGAAACCATTGCAAAGAGTAAAACAATGAAAAAAGTACTTTAAATATATAAATGAAAAAACCACAAGTATAAAACTTATGGTTTTTAGAGTAAAATTAATTTGAATTAAAAATTGTTTTCTGTACTAGTAGAGGTTTGATGAAATGATTTTTTCAGAAACAAGCTAATACAAAAAAGGTCTATGACCTTTATATATCGTCAAAAGAAACGTCTGTAAAACTCTCTGCAGATTTAACTTTATCTTTAGTTTCTTCTTCCTTTTTAAAATCTTTTTGATGACGCTCACTAATTACTTCGCTACCTTTTTCGTTTAAAATGTAATCCGTTGCTTTACCTAACATTTCTTGAAAATCTGTAAAATCTTCTTTGTATAAATATATTTTATGTTTTTGATAATGAAAGCTTCCATCATCATGTGTAAACTTTTTACTTTCTGTAACTGTTAAGTAATAATCATCTGCTTTTGTTGCTCTAACATCAAAAAAGTAAGTTCTTCTTCCAGCTCTTAATACTTGTGAAAAAATTTCTTCCTGTTCAACTCTTTCTGCTCTCTCTGCCATAATTCTTTTAAAATAGTAGTTATAAAATGTTTGTTATACATAACAAATCTAACAAAATATTTAATGTAGCCATGTTAAAGATTAAATTTCTTTTTCTAAAAGTTGTTGTTCATACAAGTCTTTGTAATAACCTTCTTGCGTTATTAGTTGATTATGAGTTCCTTGTTGTGTTATTTTGCCTTCATCTAAAACAATAATTTTATCAGCATTTTTAGCAGATGAAATTCTATGGCTTATAATAAAAGTGGTAATGTTTTTAGAAATTCGCTCTAAATTTGATAAGATTTTTTCTTCAGTTTCTGTGTCTACAGCAGATAAACAATCGTCAAAAATTAAAATTTTAGGTTTTTTAATGATTGCTCTAGCAATAGAAACACGTTGTTTTTGTCCGCCAGAAAGTGTAACTCCTCGTTCACCTAAAATGGTTTTATAACCATTAGGAAAATCGATAATGTTTTTATGAACATCTGCATTTTTTGCTGCTGCTATAATTTCTTCTTCTGTAGCATCTTCTTTTCCGAATTTAATATTGTCTTCGATACTTTCAGAGAATAAAAATGGATCTTGAGGAACAAAACCAATCTGACTTCTAACATCATTTAAATTAGCTTTTTTTATTGGTTTTTCGTCTAATAAAATTGTTCCTATTTTGGTGTCGTACAACCTTGATATAAGTTCAATAATTGTAGATTTTCCAGAACCTGTTTTTCCTAAAATAGCTATTGTTTCCCCTGCTTTTACAGAGAAATTCACATTCTTTAAAGCAGTAATATTTGTGTCGTCATATGTAAAAGTAACATCTTTAAAAGTAACATTTCCTTTTAACTCAGTATGTGTTGTGTTTGTATTCTGGATTTCTGGTACTTGTTGTAAAAATTCATTAATTCTTGCTTGAGAAGCTTCTGCTTGCTGAATCATAGAAGTTACCCAACCTACAACTGCAACAGGCCAAGTAAGAATATTAACATATAACATAAATTCAATGATAGTACCTATTTGAATTTCACCATCAATATATTGTTTTCCTCCAACATAAATAACAATGATATTACTAATACCAATCAATAAAATCATTAAAGGGAAAAATAATGCATTTGCTTTTTGAAGGTGGATGTTTTTTTCTTTGCTTTCATCTGCGATTTTATCAAAATCTTTTATAATTGAAGCTTCAATTCCGTAAGATTTTACAACATTAATTCCTGAGAAAAATTCTTGATTAAAGGTTGTTAATTTTGATAAATATTCTTGAACAACAGTACTTCTTTTATGAATAACTTTACTTAAAATAAAGATTGAAATTGATAATAAAGGAAAAGGAATTAATGTATACATGGTTAGTTTTACATCGATACTCATCATTTGTGTAAAACCAACAGTAAACAATACAATCATATTCATACTGTACATAATTGCAGGCCCAACATACATTCTTACTTTAGAAACATCTTCAGATATTCTATTCATTAAATCACCAGTTCTATTCTTCTTGTAGAAATTAAGAGATAACCTTTGGTATTGTTGATAAATTTCGTTTTTAAGATCAAATTCTATCAATCTTGAAGTAACAATTATGGTTTGCCTCATTAAGAAAGTGAAAAAACCAGATAATATGGTAACCCCAATAATAATAAGTACATTTATTAATAATTGATGCTCTACTTCATCTAAATTTGTTACAATTCCGTTTTGATAATCTTCGACTACATTTAAAGAATCACCAATTATTTGAGGAATTTTTAATGCCAAAAATTTAGCAGAAAAGGTCATTAAAATACCGATTATTAATCGCCATTTATATTTAGAAAAATACTTATTTATATGTCGTAATTCTTTCAAAGAATATTTAATTTTTAAAAAATAAAATTACAATTTATTAAGAGTCTGAAAATTATTTTTTTGTTAAAAAAGATAAAGCACGAAGATACAAGTTTAAGGGTAAAATTAAATCTTAAAAAAGAATTAAAAACTTGGTAGGTTAAAAATAAAATAACACTATTTTTGCAGCGCAATTTAAATATAAGTTCTTTAGAAGATGATAAACAGAAGACATATTCGAGTTAAAGTAATGCAGTCTGTATACGCTATGTTACAATCTCATAATGATGATATCATTAGAGAAGAAAAATTTTTAAAACATAGTATTTTAAAAATGTACGATTTGTACGTTTTAAACTTACAATTGTTAGTAGAAGTACAAAAGTTGGCAGCAAAAAAAATTGCACTTTCAAAAAAGAAAATTCTTGCTACTAAAGAAGAATTAAATCCAAACAACAAATTTTTAAACAATAAAGTGATAAATACTCTTGCAGAAAGCATTAGTATAGAAGGGTTTATTGAGTTAAATAACTTGAATAATTGGGAAGAAAATGATGAGTATGTAAAAATTATTTATGATGAATTGCAAAAAAGCGATTTATATAAAAAATATTTAGAAACCGAAGAAGACACATTTAAAGTTGATAAAGCTTTTGTAATCGATTTTTTCAAAGAAATTATTGCTCCAAATGAAAAGTTAGGTGAGTTTTTTGAAGACACAATGATTTCTTGGGTAGATGATATTCCTTTTGTAAATACTTGGGTTGTGAGATCATTAAGTAAATTAAAAGAGAATAATACCTTTATTTTAAGTAGTCTTTATAAAGACAAAGACGATGAGGATTTTGTTTCGCAAATTTTTAAGAAGACCATTTTAAAACATAGCGAATACGATAAAGATATAGAAGATAAAACACCAAATTGGGAAACAGACAGAATTGCAGATATAGATTTAATTCTTATAAAAATGGCAATTTCTGAGTTTTTAAATTTTCCTTCTATACCAACAAGGGTTACTATTAATGAATACATAGAAATTTCTAAAGATTATTCTACAGAAAAAAGTAGCTATTTTATTAATGGAGTTTTAGATAAGATTTCTAAAGAGTTTATAGAAAATAAAAGAATCGTAAAAATAGGTAGAGGATTACTTTAATTTTTTTATTATTTTTACACAAATTTAAATCAAAATGAAAAAAACAACAATTTTATTAGCGTTCGTAATTACTGCATCGTTTTTTACAGCATGTAAAGATGGAGGTAATGCTACTTCAAAAATAAATAAAGCAAATTTAGAAAAAGCTGAAACTAGAGATTTAGAAATAAAAAAAGGAACAGCTTTAATTACTTTAGATAAAAAAGTATACGATTTTGGTACTGTTAATGAAGGAGATATTGTAGAAACTAGTTTTAAAGTTACTAATTCTGGTAAAACAGATTTAGTAATTACAAATGCACAAGCATCTTGTGGTTGTACAGTTCCTGTTTGGCCAAAAGCGCCAATTAAACCAGGAGATTCTGGTGAGGTTAAAGTTAAGTTTAACACAACAGGTAAACCAAATAGACAACAAAAATCGATTACTTTAACTACCAACACAGAATCTGGTAGAGAGATTTTAACTTTAAAAGGTTCTGTAACACCAAAAGCAAAAAAATAATGAATTTTACAGTAATATTTTTACAAGAAGGAGGATTAGGTTCTTTAGCGAGTATGTTACCTTTCTTAGCAATTATTGTTGTGTTTTATTTCTTTATGATAAGACCACAAATGAGTCGTCAAAAAAAGGAAAAAGCTTTTCAGGCAGAAATTAAAAAAGGAGCAAAAGTTGTAACTTCTAGTGGAATTCATGGTAAGGTTGCAGAGATTAATAATACAGATAATACAATTACTGTAGAAACAGGAGCAGGAAAAATTAAGTTTGAACGTTCTGCAATTTCAATGGAATTAAGTAAAAAGTATTTAGCTCCAGCTAAAAAATAAAAATTATTTTTTTTAAAATATTAAGTGAGCTTTGTCTTTTTAGATACTGCTCACTTTTTTGTTTACTTGCTTTTGTGTAGATTGCATAAAAATCATTTATTGTCTTGATTAAAAATAAAAAAATATCGAAAAGTTTTATTGGTTTTTTAATAGCATCTATATTAATATGGTTGCTAATAACACTATCTAAAGAGTATACTGCTACTTTAACTTTTCCTGTAAATTACACTAATATTCCTCAAGATAAATTATTACAGAAAGAGCCTACAAAAGAAATAGAAATTATAGTAAAATCGTCTGGTTTTAATATTTTAAACTCAAGGTTTGGTCATAAAAGTTTAGCATTAAATGCAAATAGTTTAAATAGAAAATCTTCTAATAGTTACTACTTTTTAACAAGAAGCCAAACTAGTAATATTCAAAAGCAATTGCGCTCTGGCATACAATTGCAACAAATTATTCTCGATACAATTTACTTAGAAATAGGAAGTTTAGTTTCTAAAAAAGTGCCCTTAAAACCTAATTTAGAGATTAATTATCATATTGGTTATGACATTTTAGATGCTGTAAAAATGAAGCCAGATAGTATTTTAATTTCTGGACCAGAAGCACAAATAGAAAATATAAATACAATTAATTTAGAATTATTAAAACTAGAAGATGTAAAATCTGATTTTTCTGAAAAAGTAAAAATTGTATTGCCTAAAAATTCAAGTAGTCTTAAAGTTAATTCAGAATTAACTACTATAAGTGGTAAAGTAGAGAAATTTACAGAAGGTAATTTCCAAATCCCTTTTAAAGTGAATAACTTACCAGATGGTGTTGAGTTAACAACACTTAATAAAACAGTTGAAGTTGTTTTTGTGGTTGGTCTGTCTAATTTTAATAAAGTTGATAAAAACTTTTTTGAAGTTGTATGTGATTATAATATTTCTAAAGAAAACAATCTTAGTTATTTAGTACCTAAGGTAATTGTAAAATCTAGTTTTATCAAAAGTTTTAAAGTAATTCCTAATAAAATAGATTTTTTAATTCAAAAATAAAATGGTTGTTGGTTTAACAGGAGGTATTGGAAGTGGTAAAACAACAGTTGCTAACTTGTTTGCAAAATTTGATAATGTTGTTATTTATAATGCAGATATTGAAGCAAAAAAAATAATGAATACTTCATCAATAATCAAATCTAAAATTATTGCGCAATTTGGAGAAGAATCATTTCTAAATAATCAATTAAATAGGCCTTTTATAGCGAGTCTTGTTTTTAAAGATAAGAGTAAGTTAGAAGCACTTAACTCAATTGTACATCCAGAAGTAAAAAAACATTTTCAACAGTTTGTTAATCAACATATAAAAAAAGATTACATAATTTATGAAAATGCAATTCTCTTTGAAAGTAAAAGCAATTTGAAATGCGATATTATTATTTCAGTTTTTGCTCCTTTAAAAGTTAGATTAGAAAGAACAATGTTAAGAGATGGAAGTTCTAAAACAGCTGTAGAAAACAGGATAAAAAATCAATGGTTAGAAGACAAAAAACTACTACAATCTAACTATGTAATTTATAATTTAAACCTAAAAGACACTCAATCTCAGGTTATTAAAATTCATAATATTTTAACAAATAAAAAGGGTTGATTTTAATTAAATTCAACGTTGTTGTTAAATTAATCTTAAATTTTAAATATATCCGTTAATTTAGGTTAAAAATAATAATTTCAAATTTTGAAAGCCGTAACTTTGATTTATGGGGAAGAAAATGTTTGTTCTTATTGTTGCTTTAATGAGCATTTCTTTAATAGGTATTATTGCTGTTCAGCTATATTGGATCAATAATGCAGTAGAAAGTAAAAAGGAACAATTTAAGAATGATGTACAGAAATCTTTAGGGAGTGTATCTCAAAGAATTAAAGAAAAAGAAGATGCCGCTTTAGAAAAAGAAGTTGATGGTTTAATTGAAAATATAGGCTTAGCATCAGAAGCACAAATTAGAAACTATTTTTTTCAACAAATAGATACTACTAACAATCTAAAAATAACTTTTGGAGGAACTTTTTTAGAGAAAAATTTTAAACTACCTACAGATTTTTTAGATAATGATTCTATAATTTTAAAAAGAGTTTATGGTAAACAAGATTTTTTTCAAACTAGATTAATTAAAGGTATTGATAACATTTTTAGCACAAAGGATGAAGAAAGATATTCATTCACTAAAAAATATAGAAGTATTGAAAAACCATATTATAAAAAAGCTTTAGAAGCTTTTAATAAAATAAAACCTATACATCAAAGAATAAGTAATAGAGAACTTAATGACATAATTAAACAAGAATTAATAAAACGAAATGTTGAGTTAGATTTTAAATACGGAGTTTATGGTAAGGATGGATTAGCAACAAAATTAAAATCTGGTTATTATACAATTAATAAAAAAGAAAGTTATTCTTATCCTCTCTTTTTTGATGCAAATGAAGATGTAGAATTTGAGTTGTATGTAACATTTCCTGCTAAAAATGAACATATACTATCAGGTATATCCAATATTTTATTATTGTCTTTATTTTTTATTTTAATTATAATAATTGCATTTTCAAGTTCTTTATATCAATTGATTAGACAAAAGAAAATATCAGAAATAAAAACTGATTTTATAAATAATATGACACATGAGTTTAAAACCCCAATTGCTACCATTAATCTAGCTTTAGATTCTATTAAGAACCCGAAGATTATAAATGATAACGACAAAGTTTTACGTTATGTGCAAATGATAAGAGACGAAAACAAGAGAATGCATACTCAAGTAGAAAACGTTTTAAGAATTTCTAGGTTAGAAAAAAACCAAATTGATATTAGTAAGGAAACTATTGATATGCACGACACTATAGAAGATGCAATTACACATGTTAGTTTATTAATAGCAGACAGAAAAGGAACTTTAGATACTCATTTTGAAGCGATAACTTCTGAGATTTCTGGAAATGAATTTCATTTAACAAATGTGATTGTTAATATTTTAGAAAATGCCTTAAAATACTCTGAAGGAGCACCAAAAATTGAAGTATTTACGGAAACCACAAATAAATTCTTCGTTTTAAAAATAAAAGATGAAGGAATAGGAATGAGTAAAGCTGTTCAAAAGAATGTGTTTGATAAGTTTTATAGAGAACAAAAAGGAAACATACACGATGTAAAAGGACATGGACTAGGTTTAGCCTATGTAAAAGAAATAGTAGAAAAGCATCATGGTACTGTTTTTGTAGAAAGTGAAAAAGGAGTAGGTAGCATATTTACAGTAAAATTACCTTTAATTTAAAAAGTAAAACAATGGGAAGTAAGAAAATTTTATTAGTTGAAGACGATCCAAATTTTGGAACAGTTTTAAAAGATTATTTAGCATTAAACGATTATAATGTTACACATGCTAAAGACGGTATAGAGGGATTAATTATGTTTAAAAACAGTGATTATGACTTATGTATATTAGATGTAATGATGCCTCGTAAAGATGGTTTTTCATTAGCACAAGATATTAGAGGAACAAATAAAGAAGTGCCAATTATTTTCTTAACAGCAAAAACTTTAAAAGAAGATGTTTTAAGAGGATATTCTGTTGGTGCAGATGATTATTTAAATAAACCTTTTGATTCTGAAGTATTATTGCATAAAATTAAGGCAATTTTACAAAGAAAAGACATCGATAAATCTACAGAATCAGAGCAGTTTGAATTTAAAATAGGAGGCTTTTTCTTCAATTCTAAATTAAGGCACTTATCTGTAGGAGAAGATGGAGAACCAATTAAACTTTCTCCTAAAGAAAGTAAGTTATTACGTATGTTAGCAATTCATAAAAACGATTTAATGCCAAGAGAATTAGCATTAACTAAGATTTGGAGAGACGATAATTATTTTACATCTAGAAGTATGGATGTATATATTGCAAAACTTCGTAAATATTTAAAACCAGATGAAAATGTGGAGATTTTAAATATTCATGGTGAAGGTTTTAGAATGGTAGATAAGACTTAATAAAAACTTCACTTCCTTAAAAATTAACTCAACTTGATTCATAATCAGGTTGAGTTTTTGTATATTTATAATATGGCAGAATTCATTAAAATATATAATGAGAACCCAAACCCAAAGGCAATAGATAAAGTTATTAAGGTTCTAAAAAGTGGAGGATTGGTAATTTACCCAACCGATACCGTTTATGGTTTAGGTTGCGATATCACTAATAATAAAGCTTTAGAAAAGATTGCTCAGATTAAAGGAGTAAAGCTAGAAAAAGCAAAATTTTCTTTTATTTGCAATAATTTAAGTCATTTATCTGATTATGTAAAGCAAATAGATACTTCTACTTTTAAAATACTTAAAAGAGCTTTACCAGGACCTTATACCTTTATTTTACCAGGAAGTAATAATTTGCCAAAAGTATTTAAAAAGAAAAAAACAGTAGGTATTCGTATTCCTGATAATAATATTGCAAGAACTTTAGTCGAAAATTTAGGAAACCCATTGGTTACCACATCTATAAGGGATGATGATGAAGTTTTAGAATACACCACAGATCCAGAATTAATTTTCGAAAAATGGGGTAAACTAGTCGATATTGTAATTGATGGTGGTTATGGAGATAATCAAGCTTCTACAGTAATCGATTTTACAGAAGGTTATCCAGAAGTTATTAGAGAAGGAAAAGGAAGTTTAGATATTTTGTAAAATTAGTTTTAAAGTTTAGTGATTTGTTAGTTCAAGACATTTTTGAAGTATCAAAAAAAAATGTATATAGAACTAATTAAAATGATTCATTTCAAATCCTTAAACTTTTTTCTACCAAGAGCAAAATATTGCCAAACAATACTTGTGTGTAGATTATAATTTTGTTTTTTTGATAGTTTTTTTCTCTTTTTTAGAAACTTATTGAAGTTTTTATAAAAACTAAAATGTGCTTTTAAAATAGCCCAAGTATGTATTGGTCTTAACTCAATCATAAACTTGATTCCTGCAATTCCGTCTAAAAGTAAACGTGAAAAAATTACAAATAAAAACCATTTTTTAGGAACGTTTTTTACTACGTTTAGCAAACTATTTCTAAAATTTAAATATGTTTTTTGTGGATTTGTTTCTTGTAAAGTTGCTCCACCAACATGATAAACAGTAGAAGCACCCACATATTTTATTTTGTAGCCATTATTTTGTGTTCGCCAACACAAATCAATTTCTTCTTGATGCGCAAAATAATCTTCGTCTAAACCTCCTAATTGATGATATACTTTAGAACGAATAAATAAACACGCACCAGAAGCCCAAAAAATATCTGTTGTATCATTAAATTGACCTTCATCTGTTTCTAAATGATTAAAAACACGACCTCTGCAATAAGGATATCCATATAAATCAACAAAACCACCAGCAGCTCCAGCATATTCAAACTTCGTTTTATCTTTAAAATCTAATAATTTGGGTTGAATAATTGCTGTGTTTTCATCCCTTTTAAAAACATTAATAATTGGTTTTAACCAATTTTCAGTAACTTCAACATCAGAATTTAATAGGCAATAAATATCTGCTTCAATTTCTTTTAAAGCATCATTATAGCCTTTAGCATAACCACCATTTACGTTGTTTTTAATTATTTTAACTGAAGGGAAATTATTTTGAACATAAGCAATTGAAGAATCTGTAGAAGCATTGTCTGCTATATAAATGGCAGCTTCTTCTGAACTAAAATTCACTACAGATGGCAAGAACTGTTCTAACAGTTTTTGACCATTCCAATTTAATATGACGATTGCTATTTTCAAGAGTGCAAAATTACACTTTAAAAATTACTTTTTATATAAAGTTGTCTTAATTAAAAAGTGATTTTTATTATTTGTAATCAGGTATTTCTTTTAAGAAAATGTAAGTTTCATTTTCAAAATCCATTTTGCAGTAAAAATGCTCTAAACCATTAGTTACAATCAAATAATTGGCTTTTAGTTTTAAGTTATAACGTGCAATTTGATCAAAAGTATCTTGTGTGATTTTTATAGAAGGAGCTTTACATTCAACAATAATTTCATGGTTTCCTTCTTTATTAAAAATTAAAATATCTGTTCTTTTTTTGCGATTATTAATAGTTAATTGTTTTTCTAAGGCAATTAATGAAGTAGGATATTTTTTTTCTTCAATCAAAAAATACACATAATGTTGACGAACCCATTCTTCTGGAGTTAAAACCATATATTTTTTTCTCAATTTATCAAAAATAAGCGTCTTATTTTCGCTACTTTTGAGTTTGAAATTATAAGTTGGTAGATTGAGTTTTTGCATCAATCAAAAGTAAGAAAATGAACGAGATAAGAAACATTGTTTCAGATATAAAGAAAGGAAATATTAAACCTATCTATTTTTTAATGGGTGAGGAGCCTTATTACATTGATAAAATTTCTGATTTTATTGAAGATAATATTTTAGATGAAGCAGAAAAAGGTTTCAATCAGCAGATAATGTATGGAAGAGATGCAAGTATAGAAGATATTGTTTCTTCTGCTAAGCGTTATCCTATGATGTCTGAAAGACAGGTAATTATTGTTAAAGAAGCACAAGATTTAAGTAGGAATATTGAAAAGTTAGTTTCTTACGCAGAGAATCCACAACCAACAACTGTTTTAGTTTTAAATTATAAATATAAAAAACTAGATAAGCGTAAAAAATTGCACAAAGCAATTGCCAAAACAGGTCTAATATATGAAAGTAAAAAATTGTATGAAAATCAGGTTTCAGACTGGATTCGTAGAGTTTTAAGTGGACAAAAATATCAAATTGAGCCAAAAGCATCTCAAATGTTAGTAGAATTTTTAGGAACTGATTTAAGTAAAATATCTAATGAATTAGATAAGTTAATGTTAATTCTGCCTAAAGAAACCATTATAAATGATCATCATATTGAAGAAAATATAGGTATTTCTAAAGACTTTAATAATTTTGAATTACGTAAAGCAGTAGGAGAGAAGAACATTGTAAAAGCAAATAGGATTATTAATTATTTTGCAGAAAACCCTAAGAATAATCCTTTAGTAATGACTATTTCTCTATTGAATGGTTTTTTTACACAATTATTGATGTTTCATGGTTTACAAGATAAATCTAAAAATTCTGTGGCAAAATCTATTGGAGTAAGTCCTTATTTTGTAGATGAATATTTTTTAGCAGCCAGAAATTATCCAATGCGTAAAGTTGCACAAGTAATAGCAACATTAAGAGATGCTGATGTAAAAAGCAAAGGAGTAGGAGCTAGTCAATCTCAAAGAGATATTTTAAAAGAATTATTATTTAAGATTTTGCATTAAATAAAATTATTCATCTAATTAAAGAATTTATTATATAAAAAAGAGCAGTTTTTAAACTGCTCTTTTTTTATAAGTAAGAATATTGAAAACTACTCTATCAATATTTTTTTAGTAAGAATTCCTTTTTCTGTTTTTACTTTAACAATATATATGGTTGATGAAAGTTTATCAACTTTTAATTTGTGTAAGGTAGCTTTTTCAAGATTTTGCCAACCTTTAACTTTTTGACCAAGAATATTGAATAATTCTACTTTTGAAATTTCTAAATTGTTTAAATTTTGAATTGATATTTCTTCATTTTCATTATCCATAAAGATAGATAACTCTTTATTTAGAATATTATTTTCTTCTAAACTTAAAGCTGCTTCACTATTAAAGCTAAGATAAAAACGTTCTTTATAAGTTCCAATTTCTAGGTCAAGTTCTATTTTTTCTGATAAATCATAATAAGTATTTGTTAATTTATCTAATAAATAGAAAGGTATATTAATGTTAGCTTTTTCATCAACTGTTAAGAATACAGTTTTATCTGTATCTATTTGTAATGTTAATGGAACTTCTAATTCATTAGTAATTTGACCAACACCAGCAATAATTAATTTTTTATCAGCGATATCTTCATGATTCCAATAAATATCTGTAGAATGAAGGTCATATATTTCGCTATCATAACCGTTTTCAAACTTAAAACTATTTTCTTCATAAAAAGAAATACCAATTTGTCTATGAAGAGCAACTTGATTTTCATTTGAGTAACCAAAACCTAATTTAATAATAGGTAAAGATTCTATAAAATCATCTACTTCATCTTTTTCTTCTTCAGCACTTTTTTTATTGTTTTTAAAGAAAAAAGTTCCTGCATTTTCAAAATCATTATTTTTATAATCCCTTTGAGAATTTTCAAATCTTATTTCACCAGCTGTTACTGAAGAAGTAAAGAAACCTTGTCCAACAGCCATATATCTACCAGGAGCATGGTATTCTCCATCTCCTAAAGTAATACCACCTTTAGTGTATATAATATCGTCTAAAGCTATTTTAAAATCTGTAAAATTAGCGCTAGATATTTTTATTGAAGTTATATCATTCCAGTTTAGGTTTATTAAATCTCCAGTTTTATCAGTTAAAGTTGCGTTTACTGATGAATCTCCGCCAGTTATAGTTATATCTAAATCTATTGGATCAGGATTTCCAGGAGTTATATCGTTATAAATATATATAGTTGATAAATTTACAAGTTCACTAAAAGTAACTGTTATTGAACCTAATTCAGTTAAGTCACTAGACATAGTAATAACATTACCAGAAGTGCCACTTTCTCCACTAGCGTTAACTAAATCTAATCCATCTAAATTTGTAGTAGTTACAGTTGCAGTAATGCCATCTACAGTTTGTGTAATATCATTTCCATTATCTGTTGCAGTTTCCCAATCAAAAGTTTCACTATTTACAGCTTCAACTCCGTTAGCTGCAATTCCCATTGTTAAATTTCTTTGAGAATATCCTCCTTGATACCCTTGAAAATTATGCCCTTCACTACCAATAGTATTTTCATCTTCACCAGTATGTTCCCAAAAGTATAAAGTACCATCAATAATATGATTATTTTCACTAATAAACTCATAAGTATCTAAAGCACTTGGATAAGGGTTACCTAATAAACTTGTGCTTGCAGTATTAATATTAAAAGCAATAGAACCATCGTTTGGTGTGCCTACAAAAGTGAAGTTTTGTCCAACTACACCTGTGCTCTTCATAGAATATCCTTGACCTCTCTTTATTGCTCCAGTTTCATACTTGTGTTGCCATGCAGAACCATCTCCAATATCATTTAAATTTGTATATATCCAGTAAGGTGCTATTTTTATTGGAGTACCTGTTCCACCATCATAACCACTAACCCAATCAATATCTACAATTCCAGAAGTTTCTGATGTAGGAATGTTACCATCCTTCATAACTTCACCAACTCTAAATGTATTTAAACCAAATTCTCTAACAGGTGATGACCAATAATGATATCTATAAATATTAGGTACTAAAGCTTGTTGATCTTTAAATATTTTCCCACTACCTTGTACATTAGAAACTCCTGTATGCGTTTGTATTAATTGTCCATCTCCAATTAATCTAATTTCACCATCTAAAATAAAATCTTCATCTAAAAGTAAATAATAGTCATTAGGCACCATTAATTTAGAGTTTCCTTTTACCCAAACACATTCTACTTCTGCACTTTGATCTAGTGTTGCATGTGTTAGGCTTGTTTCAGAATCAATAATCATTACTTTATCTCTATCAGCAGCGTTTGTACTTGGTTTTCCAGAGCCACCGTTTCCACCTAACCAAGAATTAGAATTTCCATTCCAGAAAATACCATTTATTTCACTAAATGTAAAATATTTTGTGCCATTGAAATTATAAGTAATAGTATAGTTTACTTCACCATTTATAGTCTGATTATTTAAATCATTTAAAGCGATGTATTCTATATTTGTTGTAAAAGCAGCGTCGTCTGCAACTTTAAAGACTTTAACAGTATTGGCAGTAATAAGTGCAGCATCTATTATTTCTTTTTCAACGCCAAGTTTAACAGCGCCAACAGTTCCTTTTTCAACTATTTTCCACGTTCTTGCTAACGTCTTTTCTGGTGCACAAATAAGTTCTGTTTCTGTAACATTGCCAGGAGCAACACTACCATTATTATTACCCCAGACTAAAAAGTCTTTATTACTTGCAAATGTATTTGCATTTAATTGATTACTTGTTTCAATAGCAGTTAAACCTATGGTAATATATGCATCACTATTAATAGATTTAGATTGTTTTTGGTTTAATACCATAGCATCATCTCTACCAATACCAGCAACATCATTATGATAAATCATGTTTGCAGCATAATCCCATATTTTTGTATTTGTATCTTTAAGTAAATAATCTCCTTCTGTAATTGTAGCATAATTATCTGAAGGATCTAAAGTAATCCCATATTTAATTGCTAAATACGATTGTATATGTTGTTGCTCTTTTGGAGAAGGAACAGCATCCATAACCATTATTTCTGCAACCTCTCCATCTAAATAATTTTGAGTACCATTTCGAGAACCTAAATAAAAATCCTGACTACTATTACTAACAACTGATGCGGCAATATTATCTGTAGCAAGTTCTAAACCATTTCTATAAAGTGATTTATTTGAGTTAGAAGGAGTAGAGGTACTTGTACTACTACCTGCATTCCATAAATTAAATTCGCCAGTATTTGCTCCCCAATTTGTTGTTATTGCGTCAGCAGACCCAAATTTGAAAGCGAATTCACTATTTTGATTTGGTGTTAAAAAGTAAAACCTTGTATTACCAGTTCCTTGAGATGTATTATAAACATAATCATCTACGTTTGTTAAACTTACGGCATATACCCAAATATCATCTACTTGTACATTATTCCCTAAAATACCTCCATCGATAAACATGTACTCATCTGTTCCATCAAACTCTAAAGTTGGATTAAAGTTAAGGCCGGTATCAATTTTTTCAGGACCCGTACCGATTGTATTTTCTGCTATTAAGGCTATATCATTAGCTTGATCTAACCATTCGGTTACAGAGGTTGTTCCAGTTACATCAATATCTGCTCTAAGCCATAAAAGATTACTTGCAACACCAGGTACTACTGGATCTTCTGTATTGTCTCTATAATCTACATTACCTCCATTTGGTATGTCATCATCTGTATCAGGTAAATCTGTAGCAGGGTTGTTGATTTCATCATTTACATCATAACCATCTAATACATCAGAACCTTCAAAATTATCATCTAATCCATCTCCATCAGAATCTACACCGCTTAACACACCAGATGAAAATCCATTTTCTTGAATATCAGGAACACCATCATCATCTGAATCTGAATCTAAATAATCTGCAGGATCTAATCCATCTGTGTTTATTGGAGTAACAATTGGCTGACCAGTTATTCCTCCACAAGGTGTACAATTTTCATCATAAGCATCATCAATTCCATCACTATCAGAATCCACCCCAGAAGGAGCAATATAACCAATTGATGTTTGCGCTTCTACATTATCTGGGATCCCATCATTGTCTGAATCGATGTCTAAGTGATTTGGAACGCCATCGTTATCTGCGTCATACACATCTGGAATACCATCGTTATTTGAGTCTGTGTAATCAGTGGTACTGCCATCTCCAGCATCACCATCATCAGTTGTGTCTAGGAAGTTTGGTGTGCCATCGCCATCTTCATCACCATCAATATCATAAACACCACTTTCTATAGTATCTAGTATTCCATCATTATCGTCATCTAAATCCGTTATGTCTAAAATACCATCATTATCAGTATCAACACCAATTAAATTATCTCTAAAATCTACATCGCCATTGGCGTTATTTGAATCGCCATCTGCATCTGTAAAGTTATCTGTTTGTGTATTATCAAAAATACCATTGATGTCTGCATAATTATCTGCAGTATCTAAGTCGTCATCTAAACCATTTGCACCAACTGGATTGTCTGTTCTTCCATCTGTATGGTCTAAATTACTACCAGATTCTACAATATCATAAAGACCATCACCATCAGAATCTAAATCTAAATAATCTGGTATAGAATCAGAACCTACAGCAGCATTTTCGTCAGTATTTTCTGGTGTAAGTCCTTCACCATAAGCTGTATCTATACCATTAGCATCATAAACGCCAGTTGGTGCTATATAATCTTTGGTAGATTGTGCTTCTATATTGTCTGGTATTCCATCATTATCTGTATCTAAGTCTCTAAAGTCAAAAACACCATCTTCATCAGAATCTAGAGGCGTACAAAATGATAGATTACCTATTGCTATATCATGATTTCCAGTTGGAGCATCTGTTTTTGTATTTGTAAAGACAATTTTCATTTTGCTAATCCAAGTTGGAATTGCATTGATAATTAGATTGCCATTATTATTTCCTGTACCTTCAAAAATATTTCCAGTTACATTTTGCATTCCTGCTCCTAAAGAATAATTAGCCAGTTGTAATGTATAGTTTCCACCATTAAAATCTGTTAGAACTATTTCTACATTATCTGTAAAGTTTCCGTTAGCATCTATGTCATAGATTGTAAAGTTTAAACCATAGATGGGTGTATCAAAAGTAAATGTATGTGATGATGCACCATTAGGTATTGCTTCTTGTAATAAGTTATATGTACTTGCAGTATTTACATTATCATTTACTCTATAATTATAGCTAGTTAAACCTGTTGCTTTTGTAATTGTAATACCAACATTACTTACTGATAAAGGACTTTCTTCTGAAGGATCATCTCCTTCTGTAGCATTAGTGCTATTTGGGTTTCCTGTATATTCAGTTTCCCAAATTAAAGTACCAGGTACAATACAAGCTGCACCATCACCAAATTCTACTGTGTCTATAATACCATCATTATCATCATCTAAATCTACATCATCTTTTATACCATCTCCATCATTGTCAAAAGTTGTTGTGTCATCTCTGTAATCTACATCTCCACCATCAAAAACATCGCCATCTTCATCTGGGAAGTTATTGTTTTGAGAATCATCAAAATTACCATTTACATCTGTATAATCATCTCCATTATCATAATTACTGTCTAAACCATTAGCACCTGAGATTCCTGAAAGGGTTAAGCTACCTTCAGTTGTATCATCAATCCCATCATTATCTGTATCTAAATCTAAATAATCTGGATTATCTGTTCCGTCTGTATTTACAGGAGAAATTGTTTGGCCAGTTATTGGTCCTTCAAAAGGTTCTACTGTATCCGTACAAGGAGCACAATCTGCATCGTATGCATCATCAAGACCATCACCATCAGTATCTTGGCCAGAAGGTGCAATATATCCTATTGTTGTTTGTGCTTCTATATTATCTGGGATACCATCACCATCTGAATCTAAATCTAAAGAGTTTGGAATTCCATCTCCATCTGTATCTAAATGGGTAGTAATAGGGTTTAGATATGAAGAGTTACAACTAAAATCTATTTTATGTAATCTAGTCGTATTTCCTATATTATCATCTCTAGCAATTAAACCTACTCTTATAGTATAAGAAATAGAGGCCGGGTGTACTGTGGTGTAGTTAACTTGTGGAAAATCACTTGTTACACCACCGTAGTCTGAAAATCCACCGGTACCAATAAACCAATTTCCTTGTTGTTCAAATGTTAAATCTGTAGGGTTATCATGAATATATGTTCTAGGGTTTAAAGACCAACATTGTTCTGCTATATTGAAATTACCATCAATATCATTAAAACTAGCACTAAATTCATTTAAAATATAAGGAGTTGTTGTACCAGCATCAACAAACGAAAAAATATATTCTACATAAGTTTGATTACCATCTTCACCTAAATTAAACCGAGTTTGTGGAAAAAATGCAGCATCTCCATCTCCATCATCAAGTTCAGGAATACTTGTAGTATTGCCTGTTTCTGTATAAATTTCAGAAATTGTGACAAGGCAGTCTATATCATTTCCATCTATATTTATTACATTCGGAAACCTAAATATATCTCCTTCATTAAAATCACCATTATCTGAACCAGATTCAAATGTATATGAATTACCAAAATCTACTATTGAAAGACCTTCACAGGATAACGGCTCTGTAGTAGAATAGTTAGTTTCTATTGAATCTAAAATACCATCATTGTCATCATCTACGTCTACGTTATTTGGTATGCCATCTCCATCAGTATCTAAAGCTGAAGCTACTCCTTGAACGGCAAATGTGTATGGATTTTCATCATCATCATTGTTATAAATACTTATGATTGCCTCTTTTGTACCATCTGTAGTAGGAGCAAAAACAACATCAAAAGTTGTAGAACCGCTTGTTGGAGCTACAGGTGATGTTGGATTTACAGTTATTGAAAAATCTGTAGAGCCAGAGACTAAAACAGAACTAATTGTTAATGCTCCAAGACCCGTGTTGTTTATAGTAAATGTTTTTGTTACAGAACCAGAAGAGATAGAACCAAAGTCTGTATTATCAGTTAATGATGGAGTTGTATCTCCATCTGTAATAGAAACTCCATTTCCTTTTACGTCAATTTCTGATGAAGGAAAAGTCTCATATAAATTAATATTATCTAATGCCATATCAGATTGCCAACTAGTATCTTTAGTACCTACAAATCTAAATTGTATAAAACCAGCACCTGCAACCGCACTAGTAACATGTGATTTAATATCAATAGATCCAGTATTCCATTGATTTCCATGATTATCTTCTTCACTCCATATTTCAGTCCAAGCAGGATTAGTAGTAGGATTTACACGTATTTGCAAAGCTAAAATACCCATGTTTGCAAATGTTTGGCTATACATGTGATAGTCAAAATCGAAATAAACACCATAAGCACTTGCTAAAGAAGTTACATTAAATCTAGGGCTTCGTAAATAAGCAAAGTCACCATTATTTCTTGGATTAGACATTTCTGTAAACATATACCAATTCCCAACAGAACCCGTTGTTGGTCCTGTATTATTAGATGGTGTACCGCCAGAATCTCTTGTCCAATTAAAATCATCTCCTGAAGTAGGGTTAACCCATTTAGAATAATTTACTACAGTAACTATATCAGTAGCAGCTTCAAAACTCATATTATACGGATACGATGTTATCTGCGAAAAACTTAAAAAAGTTGATAGAATAAATATAAATAGTAAAATAGATTTTTTACTAAAAGCTTTTAGGTTGCTTTTTTTTGCAGAAACTACTTTTATTGTTTTTTTCATTTTTTGTGAAATTACTTTTAACCAAATTTAGGGGGGATAAATACAATTCTAAAAAAACACACATATAATAATTAATAAAACAAGTTTATTAATTAAAAAGTACATTAACTCCCATAAATTAAATATATTTTTAAAATTAACAAAACAGAAACTTTATTGTTAATCTTTAATGTAAATATAGCTTATGTTATTGATTTGTACAATAATACTTTATCTGTCTTATATGCATAAGAAACAGTTTTTTATAAAAAGTCACATAAATATATAAAATTAAACTTTTAAGATTTTACTAAATAGCAAACAAAAAAACGTCCTGAATCTTTTCAGGACGTTTAAATTTTTGTTAATTAATTTGATTTTAGAATCCTGTACCTGGAGATTCTGGGCTTTGAGCTTGAGCTTTTTGAGGACTAAGGATTAGATAAGTTCCAAGTGCGGTTAAAGCTGCGTATTTACCGTAATTTCCTATTTTTTTAATAGCATCTTTACGAGTAATTTCTTCTTTATTATTGTTTGTCTGTTTTTTCATGATGTTTCGTTTTAAAATTCTCGTTATTATTCTAAAATTATTTTCTTACTTACTTTATCTGTTTCAGTTTGCACTTTTGCAAAGTAAATACCAGTTGCTAATTTTGATAAAGAAATATCTTTAACTCCACTAGCTTCAAAAGAAATACGCATCATTTGTTTTCCAAGAATATTATATAAAGAAACTGAGGTTTTTCCTTGTGGTAAACCAACAATTCTTAACGTTGTATCATTCGATTTAAAAATGCTTAAACTATTTAATATCACATCAGTATTAACATTTAAAGCACTAGAATTTGTATGTAAATAAAAGCGTCCAGTACCATTTATCTCATTTTCAAATGTTACTTTAAAATTGCTGTTAGCTTCATCTAAACGTGTAAATGTATTTTCTTGTCTGTCTTCTAAATACACATTAATACCTTCTGGTAAGTTGTTGGCATTTATGCTAAAAGTAACTTCTTTGCCAGCTTCCGATTTTACTCCAACAGGAACAACTAAATTTTCATAATCGTTATCTGGTAAAGCTTGTCTTCTAAAAGAAATTCCTTCATCATTTTCAATTAAATGTGAATAGATTCTTAAATCTGATGAAACTCCATCAAAAATACCAATATCAAAACCAGCATCTAAGCTTGTAGTTTTACCATCTAAATAATTAATTTGAGTTGTTTTAGTACTTGTTCCATTAGAAATTGTTAAATCAATTGATGGATTAGAACTTTTGTAAAAGGTAATTCCTGATTGATGACTTTGCATTGCTTCAGTAATAGAAGCAGTTCCACTTGCAACATTAGAATTTACAAAAAATGCTTGACCTGGATGTACATAACCAGTTGTTAAATCATCATAAGAACTTGTTGAAGCATTCCAAACATAAATAGCTTGAAAACCTGCAGATAAATTACTACTGTTAGCCGTTATAAAAGCAGCGATATCAATATAAGAAGGATAAGGGTTACCAATTAAATTCCAGTTATTTACATCTTGCGTAATAGCTGGAGAAACTGGAGATGTAGTTGGGAAAGTTCCTGTAAAACTATATTCTCCAGCTCCAGTTCTTTTTAAAGAATAACCTACACCGTCTCCAAAAGTTCCACTTGCACCACCTTGCATGTACACCCATTGACCTGTGGTTCCATCAGCAGTACCATTTTGGTAAGTTGCAATTGCTCTATTTGTTGCTGTAACAGAACCAGAAGCAATTCCATTATTTGTAACCCAAGTGTCATCATAACCTTCTCCTACAACTGGTGAAGAAACTAAATGCCAGTCAGTATCACCAACATGTACATTATAAGTTATTGCGCCAGTAAATGTAGATTGAGCAATTAAAGAAGCACCTGCATCTAAAGTAGCTCTATTTATTGCGACTGCAGAAGTCGCGGTTGGTTGATTTGTAACTACAGGAATATAAACATTATGTGTTGAAGCAGGAATTCCTTCAGTCCAGTTTGTACCTGTTGCCCAATCATTATCTGTTGTTCCTGTCCAAGTATTTGGGTAGCTTTTGCTATCTGAAAATGTTATAGAACCATCTGGACCAGGATTTACACCAGCACCAGTACCTGGAGAAATAGAAGAAATATCACCTATCACTTCATCAGACAACCACGCAGAAGTAGCTATATAAGAAACTACAAAATCAAACTTATCATTAGCTGTTATTCCTAATTCAGAAAAATCAACTGTTAATGTATGTGTTGCAGCTGCATTATCTCCAGTGGGAGATAGGTTTGCACTTCCATCTGTACCATCAGTTCCATATGTATGAGAAACACCACTAGCTAAAGTAAACCAAGCACCAAAATTAGCATCAAATGCTATAGCAAAATCAGCTGTAAAACCAACAGGAAAATTAATTGAAGGATTATTACCAGCATTATTATTTGTAGAAATAGCTGTTCTGAGTCCATCTCCAGAATCATTAAAACCTGTAGTGTCTGAGAAACCTCCAGATTTAGAATCAATGTAAATTACTACAGCATTTGAAAGGAGATCAGATCCCCTTGAAAAATCAAAAGTAATTGTTGTTCCATCATCAGAAACGTTAAGATTAGAAGCACCTACAGTACCCCCAAACCCAGTATTACCATTTCCAGTATATGTTACTTGTGCTTGAAAAGTAACACTAAAAAGCATGCTTAAAAAAGCTAAAAAATAATTTTTTTTCATAATTTTCATTTTAGATTAGTTAATAATTAATTTTTTTGTTTGTATTTGATTGTTTTTATTCTTGATGCGAATAAAGTAAATACCATGATTTAAGTCAGAAACGTTGTAGAAATTTGTCTTTACAATATCTTTAGAATATTTTTTTACTTGTTTACCAGTAACATCATAAATGTTGACATCTAAAACTTCACTAGAAAGTGTAAAGTTTGTTTTTGCTGGGTTAGGGTAAATTTTAAATAAACTTTCTTCTAAAACAATATCTTCATTAGAAAGTGTTGCAGGTTTATTTGCATAAATTTTAAATTCTCCTGGAGCTAAAGATATTGAAGCTGTTGTATTTGTTACGTTTATTGTAGAATTCTCATCTAGTAAGTCATACCAAGTACCTGTTTGTTGAAAGAAAGGAGAAATACCTTGTGTAGTTACCCCAAAATTTCCAATAATTACTATGCTTTGAATACCTGTAGCAGAAGGATTTGTTAAATGAATCTTTTTTAATCCGTTTGAATTTGCCACATCTAAAGAAAAATCTGTTGTTTCAAAAATATCATACTTTAATCTTAATTGAATAATTTTAGACCAAGTGTTATAAACATCTTTTCTGTTTTGATCCTCAAAATAATCCCATTTAATCGGTTTGTTACCAACTCTTCCGTTAAAATCAATACTATAATCGTACCCTAGTTCACCAAATTGCCAAATCATTTTTGGTCCTGGAATTGTAAAATAAAAAGCACCTGCTAATTCAATTCTATCTAAAGCAGTGTCTAAATCTTTTATATTATAGCTTCCACTAGAATTACCAAATTGTAGATTTTTATACATTAACCTTTCTTCATCGTGACTTTCCATATATCCTACATTTGCAGGTGCAGACCAGCCTCTGTTTTTGTATGAAATCCAAGAAAAATCTGAACCAGAATTAAAACCTTGGGTTGCTTCATTGTATTGATGATTATGATTACCCCACATCATAATGCCTTTTCCTTCACCTAATCTATAATTTACCCATTCTGTTTCTTCATCATTTCCTCCTAAATGCTCAAAAATAACATAGAAGTTTGGGTCAATATCCCATTGGTAATCAGCATATTCTTTTAAAACATCAACTCTATCTTGATTGTAACCATTTGTACAAGGATCACCATTTTCATTGGATAGATCACTTGCACAATTTTGGGTAAAACCTTTTGTTAAATCCCATCTAAAACCATCAATTTTGTATTCATCAATCCAATATTCAGTAACTCTTCTTACGTAATCTTTAGTAGCTTGTTTACTATGATTAAAATCGTTAAAAACACTATAAGCGTGTGTATCTGTTGCATTAAAGAAAGGGCTATCGCCACTTGCTTGTCCACCATAACTACCATTGTCAGTATTCCACATTCTATAATATGGATTTTGTCCACTTGCGTGATTAAAAGCAACATCAACAATTATAGCAATTCCTCTTGCATGACATTCGTCTATTAATTGCTTAAAAGCTGTTTTACTTCCATAGTATTTATCTAAAGCCATATGAAACGAAGGGTTGTATCCCCAAGATTCATTGCCATCAAATTCCATAATAGGCATAAATTCTATAGCGTTAATACCTAAATCTTGTAAGTAATCTAGTCTTGCTTTTACAGCATCAAAACTATGTAATTCATCAAAATCTCTAATAAGAAGTTCATAAATTACCAAATCTGTTTTTGCTGGTTTTTCAAAATTAGTTACTTGCCAATTATAAGGAGTATCTCCTGTTCTTAAAAGGGTAACTGAGTGGTTAGTATCTCCTGTTGGATAAGCTGGTAAGTCTGGATATGTTGTTGCGTTAATATATTGATCATTAGATTCTGTTAAAACTACTGTAGAATAAGGGTCTGCAACACGTAAAGTACCATTAATTAAATATTGATAAGTATGATTAGTTTGTGGTGTTAAACCTGTAAGTTCTATCCAAAACCTATCTTTTGAAAAATCTTTTTTCATTAAATAATTATCATTAGCATTCCATGAATTAAAGTCTCCAATAACATGTATAAACTCTTTACCAGGAGCATAAAAAACTAATGTTGCTTTGGTATTATCTGTAGTATTTAAATTGATACCATCTTTCATGTTTGCAGGCAAAGTTTCTGAAACAACTGTTGGCTTAACGATAACTTCAAAAGTGGAAGTTTGAGTAATTCCAGTATTTGTAGCTTCTAAAATAAAAGTTGTAGTTTCTGTTAGAGCAGGAGAGAAGCTATATTCTGTGATTCCATTTTGAGTGTCTATTGATACTCCGTTTGCTTTTAAGTTAAAATCTGCAACTAAAGAAGTAGTAGCAGAAATTGCAATGGTTTCTCCTGAATTTAAAATTGTGGGATTACTAGTTGGTGAGTTTAATGTTAACTGAAAAACACCAACATTAAATAATTGATCTTGAGATTTTTTATCTCCAGTTCCATCTTTGGCCTTTACTAACATACCAATTTTCCCAATTCCAGTTCTATTATAAAAAGTAGTTGGAACCATTGTAAATGAAAATGTACCATTTCCATTATTTGTTAATTTTTGAGCTTCGTTTGTGTTTGTCCAAGTACCATTTGTTGGTGAATCCATAGTGTTTTCACCATTTGAATCTAAAGACCATGCCCATAAATAAATATCTGAAACACCCCATGAAGATGTATTTATACCAGAAACTGTAACTGTTATTTCTTCATCTTCATTAAAAGTAGATGGGCTAACAGAAAAAGTTGCATTTTGCACTTGACTATTAACTAAAGATGTGATTAAAAAAAATATAATAAAAGTAATTTTTTTCATAAGATGAGAATTTTAAACAAAGGCTGTCATTTATAGATAGCCTTTGTAAATTTATAATAAGAAGTTATTTTGAAATAAGAATGTAATGACCAGTTAAATCATTAAACCATATATCATACGTACCATCAGTAGCTACAGGTATGTTATCTGACCAACCATACTGTGCAATACCATACTCATCAGTAGCATTAGAACTGTCATAACCCCAATTATGTGGCCAATCGTTTTCTGCTCTAAACTTCAAAAACTTACTTCCTATTAAAGTAACATCATTTATATACCAAATATGAGGGTCGTTAGAAGCTTGTGTCATGTCAGTATCTGAACCCCAACCATTAGGAGTTGCATCACCAATTATACCTATTGTAGTATAGGTGGCAGCAGCAGAAGCATCGTATGCAGTAGCAGTAAAGTTACCTGTTTCTCCAACAGTAGTAAAATTATATGTATAATAACCAGCAGCAGCTACATTAAAAGTACCAGGATCTGATCCTCCACCAAGATTAACTGCTAATGTTGAGCCGTCATTAGTTCCCCATTGTGGTTGCCATTGACCTATTACTTCTATTAATTTAAAAGCATCTGCCCCAAAATAACCTGTATAAGTATATCCATTAGGAGTATTTGGATCTCTAAATAATGGATTGTTGTTATTACCTGGATTCCATCCTGGTGCAGTTGCTCCACCTACTAAATATAAGTTTGGAAAAAACACATTATAAGCTGTAACGGAAATTGTTACTAAATCAGTTATTCTCTCTAATGTATCACCTCCTGGGTTTGTAATTGTAGATTTTACTCTAAGGTCTAACATTCCAGCAACATCTGCAGTTAATCCTGCTCCTAAAGCTACACTGTTTAAATCTGAATGAGTTTTAGAAATTGAAGCATCATTATCTACAGAACCAACAATTACTGGAGTTGCAAAATCTGTTCCAGCTGTTGCAGCTTCAACAACATAATTTATTGTTGCACCAGTTGATGAATCTAATATTGGATCAGACCATTCTACTGTCAAAGCAACATCATCACCATTAGCTAGTGCTAAAATAAAACTATCTCCTTCTGCAGGACTAGTTATTACTGGTGGGTTTGTTGGGTATGTTGTAACAAGAAGTAAAACTGTATTACTAATTTCACTACCTGTATTTAATCTTACATAAACAGCAGCATCTCTAAAATCTGTTGTACCAGAATTATTTATAACATCATTAAATTCTGTAACAGTCATAGAAAAATTATTCTTGTCTGTTGTGCCTAATTGAATAGGAGTTGTAAATGCATCATCAATAGCCATTTCAACATTATAGGTTGATGCCCCTGTTAAATCATCATTCCAAGTTAATGTAAAAGCTGGATTATCTGGTAAAGAGAAGTTTAATAATATACTACTAATTCCAGGTGTATTTAAAACAAACTCAGGATCTGCAGAGGTTATTTTGAAATTATCCTCTTCTTCACAAGCTACTAATAGAAGTGTTAATGCTAGCATTAAATAGCTTACTTTTTTTATAAATATTTTCATTTTTTATATATTTAAGTTGAATTGATATTATAGATTTAATGGAATTAAGATATAACGACCTGTTAAATCATTAAACCAAACATCATAGTCGTCTTCTACTTCAACAGGTATTGAATCTCCTCCATTTGCAGCTACACCAGAAAATGCTGTTGTATTTCCCCAAGTTGCGCCTTCATCTGTTAAAAATGATACTTCACCACGAGTTAATTTTACAGAATTGGCATACCAGATACTACTAAAGTTACCATTTAGTTGAGTCATAGCTATATTTTCTGTGCTAGTACCTTGTAATGTTAATGTAGCAGGACTTGATTGAGCAGAAGCATCAAAAGGTAGGAAACTAAAATTTTTATTTTTAAAATCAATTGTAAATTGATAATAACCAGCAGTTGCTATTGGAGAGTTATTGTTAGGAAAACTTCCAGGGTCTGTTCCTCCACCAGGATTTACGTCTATAGTAGAAGCATCATTTGTTCCCCATTGTGGCTGCCAAAAACCTTTAGTTTCTAAAATTTTAAATTCACCTGCTCCAAAATAACCAGTATAATAAAATTTATCTTTATTTGTTTCATCTCTAAATAAAGCTGGATTATTGTTATTATTTCCCCAGTCTGGTGCTGTAGCATTTCCTACCAAATAATAATCATCGTAAATATAATTATAATAAGGTAGCACATCAAACTGAATAGTGTTTGAAGTTAATGGAACGCCATCTAAGGTACCTAAAAACGAAACCACCCTTGTATAAATTGTAGTCCATTCAAAAGGTAATAAACCAGCATTACCAGCCAATGTATTTAATTGGTTAGAGCTTAAGGTAATAAAATTATCACTTATTATTGAACTTGCTTTTACAGAATTTGTAAAAGATTCATTATTAGCAAACTCAATAATATATTTTACTGGAGTTTGTTGCCCGTATTCTGCAGCTTCCCATGTTAATGTTATTGCAGGGTTATTTACATTAATAGCATCTAATTCAATAGTTTGTACTGGTAAATCTACTAAAATTGGGGCAGATGCGTTATCAGATACTTTAAATATCTCTGTATTATCTTCACAAGAACTAAAGAATACTATAGTACATGCTAAAAATAAAGTAGATAAAATTTTCTTATATTTTTTCATTGTTATAAAGTTTTAATAACCTGGGTTTTGTGTTAGGTTAGGATTAGCTTGAAGTGCAGATGAAGGAATTGGATAAACATTATACGTATCTGGAATTGATGTTCCATCTATAGAACCACCTTTCCAAGGCCACAAATAAGTACTTCCAGTAAATACACCGTAACGAATTAAATCTGTTCGTCTATGTCCTTCTAAATTTAATTCTCTACCTCTTTCATTTAAAATAAAAGGCAATCCATTGCTTTCATTGTTTTGTATATCTACAGCAGTAATTGGTGAAGCATTAGAACGTTCTCTAACATCATTTACATAACCTACAGCAGTTGTAATATCCGTATCAGCAGCTCCTCTAACTGCACATTCTGCATACATTAAATAAGCATCTGCTAATCTAAATAAAGGAAAATCTGTACTAGAAAAACTTGAGGGATCTGAAGACCCAGTAAAATTGGTGTTTCTAAATTTTATAGATGGATATCCATCTGTCCATTCTTTATAATCATTCATTTCGTAGTTATGACCATTTGTCCAAAATAAACTTGCTCTCACATCTGTAGAAATATTAAAATTACGATATAAACCATACCAAGACTTAGATGATCTGTGTCCTCCCCATCCTTCAGTAGCACCAAATTGAGCTAATGGTGTAGTATCTGCATTTAAACTACCATTAATAATATAAGTTGTGTTACCAAAACTCTGACTTACTTGAGCATCTGCAATTAAAGGGAAAATAATTTCTGTTGATGTATTATTATCTCCAGAAAAGATACTTACAAAATCTGTTGCAAGTGTATAAGGTCCTTCAGTAATTACTTTATTAGCATAAATTGCAGCATTATCATATTGTGCATTTCCAGTATATACTTCTGCATTTAAATAAAGTTTAGCCAATAACATTTGTGCTGCTCCTTTTGTAGCTCTACCGTAAGTATTTGTAGTTAATAATATTGGTTCAATAGCTAATAATTCTGATTCTACAAAGTTGAATAGTTCTAAACGAGTTGCTTGTGGTAATGGTTCTGTTTGTCCATAATTTTCTTCTGTAGCCAAAACACCTTTACCAAATACATCAATTAAGTAAAAATTTGCCAAAGCTCTAATAAAGCGTACTTCAGAAATAATTACTTCTTTTTCTCCTACTTCTACATTTGGTAAGATAGATAGTAAATTATTACATTGAGGAATGGTAAAGAAAATTCTATTGTATAAATATCTAAAGAATTTGTTTTCTGAAGTCCAATTACTAGTAGTAGTTAATTGGTCTAATCCATTGTCTCCCCAACGATTTTTCATTGCATCTGCTGCAAAATCTTGTAAGTTTACAATTCCTCTTAAAAAAGGAGATTCTCCTGCATCATCACTAATATCTGAGCTTCCAGATCCATTTGCACCTGATAGAGCAAAGGAACCATAAAGTCTAGATAATATTCCTTCTACCGCTTGAGGATCTTCAGCTAAAAGTTCTTCTAAAGTTAATTCTATTTCAGGTTTTGTATCTAAATCGTTTGTACATCCGGTAAAAAGAGTAATAAAAACCACAAAACTAGTAAGTAATTTCAAAAATTTGTTTTTTGTATTTTTCATAATTTTCATAAATTAAAAATCAATATTTACACCTATGTTATATATTGTTGCTCTAGGGTAGAAATTATTATCTATTCCCGAAAAATTTTCTGGATCTTGTCCTGAATAATTTGTAATTAAGAATGGGTTATTCACAGCGCCATATACTTTAAATACTACGCTTTTAAACACATCTTTTATTGTATGACCAACAGCAATGTTTTCACATCTTAAAAAAGATGCACCTTCAATGAAGTAATCTGAATATTGAACAGGGTCTAAGATTTCTGTAAACGCTGGGTTTGCTTCACCTGCTACAAAATCTAACGCATTATTAAAGAAGGTACCATCTAAAGACTGCGCATTTCTAATTACACCATTAGTTAATCTTCTAGAGTTATAAATTTCTCCATCTAATTGACCTCTAAAACTAGCACTTAGGTCCCAATTCTTATAGTTAACATTAAAACCAAAACCAAAGGTCCAATTAGGTTGTATTGCTCTATAATACCTGTCATTTTCATTAATTATTCCGTCATCATTTAAATCTACAAAAGAACCTAATATAGGGTTTCCTGCTGTGTCATATAATTGTTTAAGAACCCAAGCAGAACCAGCTTGTTGACCAACGGCATGTCTTAATAAAATATTTCCTGTACCAAAATTAAGGCCTCCGTTAGGAGCATTTATCTGTTCTACACCTTCTAAATCTGTAACTTTTGTATAGTTGTATGATAAGTTACTATTTAAGGAAACCTCTAAATCTTCTTTTCTAATAACGTTAAGATTTAAGTTTAATTCAAAACCTTTACTATCTGTAGCACCAATATTTTGGATTACTTGATCACTTAATGCTTGACCAGGAGGAACATTAGTTACAACTAATAAATCTGTTGTTTCTCTTTTATAAACATCAAAAGAACCTGAAATTAAATTATTTTTTAAGAAATCAAAATCGAAACCTAAATTGTATGTTGTTGTTTTTTCCCAAGTTAATTCTGGATTATATTCTTTTGCATTGTATAAATTTACTCCAGTAATATATTGACTTTCTGGAGAGCCAATTTCAAATAACGGAGTTGAAGGATAGAAACCTACTTGACCAGAAATATCTTGCTGCCCTGTTTGTCCCCAACCTAAACGAACTTTAAAGTCATTTATAAAATCTATATCTTTTATAAAATTTTCTTGTTTTAATTTCCAAGCTAATGCAGCAGAAGGAAAATACCCCCATCTATTTTCTTTATTGAAAAAAGAAGAACCATCAGCTCTTAAAGAAAATGTTACTAAGTATTTGTTTGCTAAATTGATGTTTGCTCTACTAAAAAAAGATTGTAGGTTCAATTCGTTAAAATATCTTGCAGTAGGATTGTTTGGATCAATATTAGGAATTCTTACTCCAGTAACTGGATCATTTTTAAAGTTTTCTTTAGTACCTTCATTTTTAAAATTCTGATAAGAATAACCACCTTGTACATCAAAATTATTGATAAAAGATTCATTAAATTCTTTTCTATAGGCAAGATACCCTTCTAAGGTTGTGTTTGTAATGTCTTGGTTCTCCCCAAAACTTTTTCCTGAATTAAATATATATGTTCCTGAAGGTTGACTAGAGTCTGGTACTAATGTATAAGAATTTACAGCATTATTTGCAAAATTTTCATTAATTTCTGCTTTAGATGCTTCTAAACCTAAGTTTAAAACTGCTCTTAATTCTGGTAATGCATGTAATTTATAATCTATTTCTATGTTACCTAAAATTCGTTGTACTTTTTCTGGTCTTGTTCTTTGTAGTAAAGTAGCTAAAGGGTTGCTAGAACCTGCTTTTGCATTTGGTGCATTTAAATCTGTTGAAGGACGTAATTGTTGGTAAAAACCATCAAAAACTGAATTAGCATCATAAACAGGTTTTGTAGGATCCATTGAAATTGCACCACCTAAAGCACCACCTTCATCAATAGAATTTTTATCAACCAAAGTACCTTTTGCATTTATATCAATTTTTAAATGATCATCAAAAAACTTAGGAGTTAATCTTAAAGATGCAGTAATTCTTTCATAATCATTGGTTTTTACAACACCTTCAGTGTTATTATAACCAATAGAAGCTCTAAAAGGTATCTTTTTAAATAAGTTTGTTCTTACTCCAAAGTTATAGTCTGTAGTAACAGCTGCTCTATAGATAGCATTTTGCCAGTCTGTATTATAAATTTGTCTCTGAAAAGAATTACCATCTTTATCATTAAGTGTTACAATAGTACTTGGTTCATTTGTGTTTACGGAACCTACAGGAACACCTAAAGCTTCTAAACTATCTGGATAATATGTTTTTGCAAAATTTACAAAGCTATCAGCATCCATTACTTGAATTTGATTATGATCACTAATATCACTTATTGAAGTTCTTGCAGAAAAATTATATTTTGTATCTCCAGAAGTTCCTTTTTTAGTAGTTATAATTAATACACCATTAGAAGCACGAGAACCATAAATTGCAGTAGCTGATGCGTCCTTTAAAATAGAAAAACTTTCTATGTCATTTGGGTTTATTAAACTTAAAGGGTTACCAACACCAGCAACACCTCCATTATCCAATGGAACTCCATCAATAACAATTAAAGGTGCGTTGTTTCCTGAAAGAGAAGATCCTCCACGAATTCTAATGTTAGGAGAAGCATCTGGTTGCCCCCCAGCACTTGTAATTCTAACACCAGCAGCTTTACCTTGTAATAATTGATCAGGAGAAACTACTGCGCCTGTATTAAAATCTTTTGCTGTAATTACATCAACAGAACCTGTTAAATCTTCCTTTTTTACGGTACCATAACCTACTACAACTATTTCTTCTAATTGTTCTGCAGATTCTTCTAATTCAACTGTTAAGTTAAAGTTTGTTCCAATAGTGATTTCCTTATCAGAAAAACCTAAGTATCTAAAAACTAACACATCGCCAGTATTTACTTTTTCAATATTAAAGTTTCCGTCAAAATCGGTTTCAGCACCTTTTATTGTGCCTTTAACCACTACACTTACACCAGGCAAAGGTTGACCTGTTGCTTTTTCTTTTACGACACCTTTTACTGTTTGTTGAGCAAACATGGTAAATGATGTACTTAAAAGAATACCAATTAATAATAATTTAAATTTTTTCATGTATAATTTGTTATAATAACTGTAAATTTGATTTGGACTTAACAATAAATCTACATTCCACTTAGTAAAGATAGAGTATAAACATGGTAATTTAGAATACAATAAATCACGAAATCGGTTTCGTGTTAACAACTTTTTTACTTAAATTTAATAATATTAACAGAAATTAACTCTAATATTTGTCTTTTAATAAAATATGAAGCAAAAAATTACAATTAAAACAATCGCCAAAGAATTAGGTGTTTCTACTTCAACGGTTTCTAAGGCATTAAAAGATAGCCATGAAATTAGTAAGGAAACAAAAGAAAAAATTCAAGCTTATGCAGATTTTTATAACTACAAACCTAATAGTTTAGCACTTCAACTTCGTAACCAAAAGACAAAAGTAATTGGTGTTATTTTACCTAAAATTGTACATCATTTTTTCTCTACAGTTATTATGGGAATTGAAGAAGGGGCTATTGAAAAAGGCTACCACATAATGGTTTGTTTTTCTAATGAATCTTATGAAAAAGAAGTGGAAACATTAAAAGTTTTATCTAACGGAAGTGTAGATGGTTTAATTGTGTCTATTGCTAATGAAACCCTTAAAAATAAAGACTTTAAGCATTTTACAGATCTAGTTGCAGAAGAGATTCCTTTGGTTTTATTTGACAGAGTTGTAGATGAAATTTTATGTGATAAAGTGGTTGTAGATGATGTTGGTGCGGGTTATAAAGCAACCAAACATTTATTAGCAAATGGTAGAAAAAAGATTGCTTTAATAACAACTCCAAATCATGTTAATGTAGGTGCTTTAAGAAGGCAGGGTTATGAAAAAGCTTTAATAGAAGGCTATGTTAAAACAGACAAGAATTTAATAATAGAGATTAACGAAAAGTTAGATATAAAAAAACAGATAGAAACTGTTTTTAATGAAGATATAGATGGCGTATTTGCGGTAAATGAAATTTATGCAGCAAATGCTATGAGAATTGCTAAAGAAAAAGGGTTAAAAGTACCTAAAGACCTTTCTGTAATTGGGTTTACAGATGGTTTAATCTCTGAATATTCATCACCTTCTATCACAACAATTGCACAACATGGTTTTACTATGGGTAAACAGGCTGTTGAACTTTTAATTGAAAGAATTGATAAAGAATCAGAAATATACAAACCTAAAAAGATTGTAATTTCTAGTGATTTAAAACTACGAGAATCTACGAAACCGTCGTCGTAGATTTTTTATTTACTTTTTATCAAATTAATAAAAAACACATACCTTTGTTGTATTAATCCGATTTATCAATAAATTACATTCCACAATATTTATTAATTGATAAGTCTAAAACACTTGTCGCAATATTCATTTATAATATTCGATAATGGAAAAGCGTAAGTTAAGCTTCTGGCAAATATGGAACATGAGTTTCGGATTTCTAGGAATACAATTTGGATTCGCCTTACAAGGTGGGTTTATGTCAAGAATTTTTCAAACTTTAGGAGCAGGAAAGGAAGATATTCCTTTACTATGGATTGCAGCACCTTTAACAGGTTTGCTTGTACAACCAGTTATTGGTTATATGAGTGACAGGACTTGGAGTGTAAAATGGGGTAGAAGAAGACCTTACTTTTTAGTAGGTGCTATCTTAAGTTCATTAGCACTGTTTTTTGTTCCTCATTCACCTGCTTTATGGGTTGCAGCTGGTTTTCTTTGGATTTTAGATGCTTCTATAAATATCTCTATGGAGCCTTTTAGAGCTTTAGTTGCAGATAAATTACCACAATCTCAAAGATCTTATGGTTTTGTTGTTCAAACATTAATTATAGGTATTGGAACTTGGATAGCAAGTAATTTACCTTGGATGGTTTCTCAATTTGGGGTTAGTAACGAAGCAGCATCTGGTGTAGTACCAATGTCTGTAAAAGTTGCTTTTGCAATTGGTGCTTTTGTATTTCTTGTAAGTATTCTGTATACCGTTTTTACAACGGATGAATATCCGCCAGAAGATATGGAAGAGTTTAAGAGAGAAAAAGCCAAGAGAAATAATTTTATTCCTGATATTTTAGAAAATATTGGAAGCATGCCAACTACAATGAAAAAATTGGGCGTTATTCAATTCTTTTCATGGTTTGCATTTTTTACAATGTGGAGTATGGCAAACCCTGCTTTAACAGAGCATGTTTTTAATACTCCTGCTCCAGTAGAAGCTGCTTTTAATATGGCCGATTCAGTACAAGCTGAAGCATTTAAAATTGCGAATACAAAATTCCAAGAATCATCTAATTCAGTGGGTTCTGCAATGGGAATTTATGGTTTGTCATCAATGGCATTTGCCTTATTACTAACTTTATATACTTCAAAAAGAAACATCAACAGAAAATATGTACATATGTTTTCTTTGATTTTGGGAGGTGCTGGTTTTTTATTAATGAATTCTGCTTCACCAGAAAGTTTAAAATACTGTTTTGTTTTAATAGGTTTTGCTTGGGGTAGTATTTTGTCGATGCCATATGCAATGTTATCTAGTTCTGTAGATCCAAAGAAAATGGGAGTAATTATGGGTATTTTTAACATGTTTATTGTTATTCCACAAATTATTGCGGCACTAGGAGGTATCAATTATGTATCAAGTTTATTGGGTGAAGAGGCTATAAATGCAATGACAGTTGCAGGAATTAGTTTGGTAATTGCAGGTTTCTGTAATTTATTGATTACCAATAAAAATGCAATTAGTTATCAAGAAGAGATTTAATAGTTACAATGAAAAAAGGATTTATATTTGATTTGGATGGTGTTATAGTTGACACTGCCAAATACCATTATTTAGCTTGGAAAAAATTAGCTAATCATTTAGGTTTCGAATTTACTAAAGAACAAAACGAATTATTTAAAGGCGTTAGTAGAAAACGTTGTTTAGAAATTTTGCTAGAAATTGGTAAAAGAGAAGCAACACAAGAAGAGTTTGATACTTGGATGGTAGAAAAAAACGTAGACTATTTAGAGTTTATAGAAAATATGGATGAATCTGAAATTCTTCCAGATGTTCCTAAAATATTGGAATTTTTGAAAAATAATAATATCCCAATAGCTTTAGGATCAGCAAGTAAAAACGCACAACCAATTTTAGAAAAAGTAAATTTATTACATTATTTTGATACAATTGTAGATGGAAATAATGTAACAAAAGCAAAACCAGACCCAGAGGTTTTTCTGCTTGCAGCAAAACAATTAGGTGTTGATGCTAATGATTGTGTAGTTTTTGAAGATGCGGTTGCAGGTATACAAGCTGCAAATGCTGCAAAAATGATAAGTATAGGTATTGGAGATAAAAATGTGCTTTCTGAAGCGCAATTTAACTTTAAAGATTTTACAGAAATTAGTACCGATTTTATTAAAAATTTATAAAAAGAAATGAGAATATAGAAATAAAAAAAGAGAAACCTTAGATTCTTCTTTGTTCTTTTCTCTTTGTTCTTTTCTCTCAAAAGAAAATAAAATGAATCAAGAATATATAAAACCAAATGAATGGTCAATCCTAGAAGAAGGGTTTGATGCAGAAATGGTAAAATCTTCAGAAAGTTTGTTTAGTATTGGTAATGGTGTCATGGGACAACGTGCTAATTTTGAAGAACATTATTCTGGAGAAACGTTTCAAGGAAGTTATATTGGAGGCGTTTATTATCCTGATAAAACACGTGTTGGATGGTGGAAAAACGGATATCCAGAGTATTTTGCCAAAGTTTTAAATGCGCCTAATTGGATAGGAATTAACGTGTTAATTAATGATGAAAAACTAGACTTACATACTTGTAAAGAAGTATCTAAGTTTAAGAGAGAACTAAACATGAAAGAAGGTTGGTTGTCTAGAAGTTTTGAAGCTGTTTTACAAAACGATATCAAAATTAAAGTTGACACAAAACGTTTTTTAAGTTTAGAATTAGATGAAGTTGGAGCCATTAATTACAATGTAACTCCTTTAAATGCTGATGCTAAAATTACCTATACTCCTTATATAGATGCAGGTATAACCAATGAAGACACTAATTGGGATGACCAATTTTGGGATGTTTTAGAAGTTTCTCAAAACAACCAGCAGTCTTACATACAGGCAAGAACCATGAAAACACATTTTTACACGTGTACGTTTATGGAATCTCGTTTATTTGTAGATAATAACGAAGTAATTACAGATTGTAAAAATAAGCAAACTTCAAATTATACATCTTGCACGTATCAACAAGAAATTAAACAAAATCAAACATTTACCATTCATAAATTTGGTGGTTATGTGGCTGATAGAAATCATAAAAAAGAAGAATTAGTTGCTGCAGCAAAAGAAGCTTTAGATAAAGCTGTAAGTTTTGGGTTCGATGCTTTATTAGAAATGCAAAAGCAATCTTGGGCACAAATCTGGAGCATGTCAGACATCACAATAGAAGGTGATGTAAAAGCACAACAAGGAATTCGTTTTAATATTTTTCAACTAAACCAGACTTATTTAGGTACAGATGCTACTTTAAATATTGGTCCAAAAGGTTTTACTGGAGAAAAATATGGAGGAAGTACTTATTGGGATACAGAAGCGTATTGTATTCCTTTTTACATGGCTACAAAAGATCAATCTGTTGCAAGAAAATTATTAGAATACAGATATTATCATTTAGAGAAAGCTATAGAAAATGCAGAGAAACTAGGTTTTTCTAACGGAGCTGCATTGTATCCAATGGTTACTATGAATGGTGAAGAATGTCATAACGAATGGGAAATTACTTTTGAAGAAATTCACAGAAATGGAGCCATCGCTTTTGCAATTTTTAACTATTACAGGTTTACAGGTGATTATTCTTACATTCCAGAAAAAGGATTGGAAGTTTTAATTGGTATTGCACGTTTTTGGCAACAAAGAGCTACTTTTTCTTCGGATAAAAACAAGTTCATGATTTTGGGAGTTACAGGTCCAAATGAATATGAGAATAACATCAACAATAACTGGTATACAAATTACATTGCAAAATGGTGTATTAACTATGCTTTAGAAAATATTGATGTCGTAAAAACAGATCATATTTCTGATTATATCAGAATAAAAGAAAAAGCTAGTTTCACCGATGAAGAATTATCTAAATGGAAAAACGTTGCTGACAATATGTATTTTCCATATTCAGAAAAGAAAGATATTTTCTTACAACAAGATGGCTTTTTAGACAAAGAATTAATTACAGTTGAAAACCTAGATAAGAGCCAAAGACCAATCAATCAGAAATGGAGTTGGGACAGAATTTTACGTTCACCATACATAAAACAAGCAGATGTTTTACAAGGTTTCTACATGTTTGAGGATGATTTTTCTACAGAAGAATTAGAAAAACATTTCGATTTTTATGAACCATTTACAGTGCATGAAAGTTCACTTTCTCCTTGTGTACATAGTATTCAAGCAGCTAAATTAAACAGAATGGATCAAGCATATACATTTTATTTAAGAACCTCTCGTTTAGATTTAGACGACTATAATCACGAAGTAGAAGAAGGTTTACATATTACTTCTATGGCAGGAACTTGGATGAGTATTGTTGAAGGTTTTGGAGGAATGAGAGTACATAATAATACACTTTCTTTTTTACCAAAAATACCTGAAGGTTGGAGTTCTTACTCCTTTAAAGTAAACTTTAGAAATCAAGTAATTACTGTAAATGTTACTCAAGCTGGAACTCATTTTGAGTTAGCTGGAACTCAAGAAATCAATATTTTAGTAAATGGAGAAAAAGTTACGGTATCTCCAAATAATTTATTAACAGTTTAAATTTATATCATGATTATTATTAGAAACATTTTTTTCGCATTTTTAATGATGTTCGTTATTATTTCTTGTAAAAAAGATTCAGAAAAAAATGTTTCTGATATAAATTTTCCAAGAACCAATTCTCTTCTAGAAATAGTTGAGCCCCCCAATTGGTTTATTGGTTTAAAAGATTCGTCCTTACAATTATTAGTAAAAGAAGATAATATTGGTAACTCAACACCATCAATTTCTTATGCAGGTGTTACTATAGAAAAAGTAAACAAAGCAAGAAGTGAAAATTATTTATTTTTAGATTTAAATATTGATAAATCTACAAAAGCAGGGAAATTTGATATTGTTTTTGCATTCGAAAAGGGTACCAAAAAAACACATACTTACGAGTTAAAATCAAGAGAAAAAGCTGCTGAAGATTATATAGGTTTTAATAGTTCAGACGCTATTTATTTAATTACTCCAGATCGTTTTTCTAATGCTGATGAAAGCAATGACATCAATAAAAATTTAAAAGAAACTATTGTTGATAGAACTGATGATTACAAACGTCATGGAGGTGATCTACAAGGAATAATTAATCATGTAGATTATATTTCAGATTTAGGTTTTACTACAGTTTGGCCAACACCAGTTTTAACAAATGACATGCCTCAAGGTTCTTATCATGGGTATGCAATTACAGATTATTATGAAGTAGATCCTCGTTTTGGAACTCTAAATGATTATAAAAAATTAGCAAATGATTTAAGAAATAAAAACATGAAACTCATCATGGATCAGGTTGCAAATCATTGTGGTTTAGAACACTGGTGGATGAAAGATTTACCTTTTTTAGATTGGGTAAATCATCAAGATAATTACGAAAAAAACATAGAAAATTGGAATTGGAAAAATAATATCAATTCTAATCATAGAAGAACTACAAATCAAGATTTGTATGCCTCAGAAAGCGATAGAAAAGGAAATAATGAAGGTTGGTTTGTAGCGTCTATGCCAGACTTAAACCAACGCAATCCTTTTATGGCAAAATATATTATTCAAAATAGTATTTGGTGGATAGAATCTTTAGGTTTAGCCGGAATTAGACAAGATACATATCCTTATTCTGATAAAGATTTTATGTCTGATTGGGCAGGAACAATTATGAATGAATACCCAAATTTTTCTATCGTTGGTGAAGAATGGAGCTACAATCCGTTATTAGTTAGTTATTGGCAAAAAGGTGCAAAAAACAAAGAAGGATATCAATCTAACTTAAAATCTACAATGGACTTCCCTCTGCAAAAAGCAATTGTAGAAGGAATCAATGAAGAAGAATCTTGGGACAAAGGTTTGGTTAAATTGTATGAAGGTTTGGCAAATGATTTTCATTATACAACACCAAAAGATATTATGGTTTTTTTAGACAATCATGATAAAAGTAGGTTGTTTACAGAGGTAAAAGAAAATGTTGTTAATGCAAAAATGGCATTAAGTTATATGTTGATGTTACCAAGAATTCCACAAATTTATTACGGTACAGAAATTTTAATGGATGATACTGCAAACCCTGGAGATCATGGTTTAATTAGAACCGATTTTCCTGGTGGATTTAAAGGCGATAAAATAAATTCTTTTACAGGTGAAGGTTTGTCTGATGATCAAAAATCAATGCATAAATTTGTAAGAAAAATTTTAAATTATCGTAAAAAAAGTGCTGCTATTCACAATGGAAAAACAATTCATTTTGCACCATTTATGGGAACTTATTTCCTGTTTAGAGTTTTAAAAGATGAGGTTGTTGTTCATATCATCAATAAAAATGACAAACCAATTACGATTGATTTAAAACGATATAAAGAAGTTGAGTTAGAAGGAAAAAAACTTAAAAATATTATTTCTGGAGAAACTTTTATTTGGGGAGATAAAATTAATTTAAAAGAAAAAGGAAGTATTATTTTAACCACGAAACATTAATTAAGCTTCAATGTCATTTTGTGTGATTTGAGGAACGAAAAATTTAATTGTGAAATCTTAATTATGAAAAATTTAATAATCATTTTTTTAACTCTTTTAATTTCTTCATTTTCTTTTGCCCAAAATTCGAAAAGAATTTTTAAAAAGGTAAATCAAACTGAAAACGGATTAGTAATTAATGTAAATGATGGTCAATATATTTTAAAATTTTATTCTGATAAAATTATAGAAACGTCTTTTATTCCAAAAGGAGAGAAGTTCAATAAATCATCTCATGCAGTGGTTTTAGAACCAAAAAATATTGATATCACTTCTGTTTTTACTACGAACGAAAGTGTTTTTTCTTCGAATGGAATTTCAGTACACATTAAACACCAACCTTTTCAAATAATTTACAAGTTTAAAGGTGATGTCATTACCTCAGAAAAGCAAGGTTATTTTAAATCGAAACACATTCCTTTAGAAAATGTAAAAGGTAATATTCCTAATAAAAATACAGAAAAAATTGAATTCAATTTAACTACTGATGAGGTTTTATTTGGAACCGGAGCAAGAGCTTTAGGGATGAATAGAAGAGGTAATCGTTTAGCTTTATACAATAGAGCGCATTATGGTTATGAAACACATTCTGAGTTGATGAATTTTACAATTCCTTTGGTCATTTCATCAAAAAAATACATGATTCATTTTGATAATGCACCAATTGGATATTTAGATTTAGACAGTAAAAAAGACAATACTTTAACGTATGAAACGATTTCTGGACGAAAAACATATCAAATTATAGTTGGTGATTCTTGGATGGATTTAGTTGAGAATTATACCAATTTAACAGGGAAACAACCTTTGCCTCCAAGATGGACTTTAGGTAATTTTTCTAGTAGATTTGGTTATCATTCACAAAAAGAAACAGAAGAAACTATTGAAAAATTTAAAGAGGATGAAATCCCTGTTGATGCAGTAATTTTAGATTTGTATTGGTTTGGAAAAACGGTACAAGGAACGATGGGAAATTTAGAAGTTGACAAAGATTCTTTTCCTGATATGAAAGGAATGGTTACTCGTTTAAAAGAAAAAGGTGTAAAAACAGTTTTAATAACAGAGCCATATATTTTATCAAATTCTAAAAAATGGAAAGAAGCAGATCAAAAAGAAGTTTTGGCTAAAGACACCATTGGCAATTCTGCAAAATATGATTTCTATTTTGGAAATACAGGAATTGTAGATATCTATAAAAAAGAAGGAAAAGATTGGTTCTGGAATATTTATAAGGATATTTTAAGCTATGGTGTAAAAGGACTTTGGGGAGATTTAGGTGAGCCAGAAGTTCACCCAACTTGGGTGCAGCATGCAACAGGTTCTGCAGATGAAATTCACAATATTTACGGTCATGATTGGGCGCGTTTAATTTTTGAGGGTTATCAAAAAGAATTTCCTAATGAAAGACCTTTTATTTTAATGCGAGCAGGATCTTCTGGTTCGCAACGTTTTGGAATGATTCCTTGGTCTGGAGATGTAAATAGAAGTTGGGGGGGATTACAATCTCAACCAGAAATAGCATTGCAAATGGGGATGCAAGGTTTGGGTTATATGCATTCTGATTTAGGTGGATTTGCAGGTGCCAATTTAGATGATAATTTATACACACGTTGGTTACAATATGGAGTTTTTCAGCCAATATTTAGACCTCACGCACAAGAAGATGTGCCAAGTGAACCTGTTTTTAGAAGTGAGAAAGCAAAGAAATTAGCTAAAAAATCTATTGAATTGCGTTATGAATTATTACCTTATAATTACAATTTAGCGTTTGAAAATAATCAAAAAGGAACTCCTTTAATGCGTCCAATTTTCTTTGATGAAGATGATGATAAATTGATGAGTAATTCATCAACTTATTTATGGGGAAAAGATTTTTTAATCACTCCAATTCTTAAAGATTCAGTAAAAACGAAAGAAATTTATTTTCCAAAAACTGCTAATTGGTTTAATTTTTATTTTGATGAAAAAATAGAAGGAGGACAAACAAAAACGGTAAAAGTAAAAGGGAAATCAATTCCTACATATGTTAGAGCAGGCGCTTTTATTTTAATGACAAATTTGGTACAAACTACAGATGATTATAACGCAGATAAATTAGAATTACATTATTATTATGATGTTTCAGTTGAAGAAAGTAAAAGAGAATTTTATAATGATGATGGATTAACAGTTAATGCTTTTGAAAAAGGAAAATATGAAATTTTAAAATTTGAATCAGAATTAACAAAACGTTGTTTGGAATTTGATTTTGAATCAGAATTTGGAAAAGAATGGAATTCATCAGAAAAAGAAATCAAACTTATTATTCACAACATAAGTTGGAACCCAAGAAAAATAAAGATTGATGGAAAAAGAACACGAATTTCATCAGAAAAAAACACACTTACAATTCCTGTAAAATGGAATCCTAAGAAAAATTTAAAGGTAAAAATAACATTAAAATAAGATATCAATTATGAATAAAATAAATAGCGTTTTAGCAGTTATCACTTTATCAATTATAATTGGTTGTTCAACAGAAAAAGTATCAGAAAAGAAGATGAAGAGTACAAGTAGTAAGAAAAAAACAGTGGTGTATCAAGTGTTTACACGTTTGTTTGGGAATACAAATACCACAAATAAACCTTGGGGAACTATTGAAGAAAATGGAGTAGGTAAGTTCAATGATTTTACAGAGAAAGCATTATCAGAAATCAAAGATTTAGGAGTTACACATATTTGGTATACGGGTGTTCCTCATCATGATGTAATTCGTGATTATACAAAATTTGGTATTTCAAATGATGATCCAGATGTGGTAAAAGGTAGAGCAGGATCTCCATATGCAGTAAAAGATTATTACAATGTAAATCCGGATTTGGCTGTAAATGTTGAAAATAGATTAGAAGAATTTGAAGCATTAATTGCACGTTCACATAAAAATGGATTGAAAGTAATTATTGACATTGTTCCTAATCACGTTGCTAGAAATTATCAAAGTATTTCCAACCCTAAAGGAACAAAAGATTTTGGAGCAGAAGATAATAAATCAGTAGTTTATGATGTAGATAATAATTTTTATTACAATCCAAATGAAGCTTTCCTAGTTCCAGAATTTTTAAATGATTATAAACCTTTAGGTGGTGAGAATAATCCGTTATCAGACAGGTATTTTGACGAAAACCCTGCAAAATGGACAGGAAATGGGTCTCGTTCTGTAAAACCTAGTTTTTATGATTGGTATGAAACTGTAAAAGTAAATTATGGCATTTCTCCTGAAGGGAAAAAAGATTTTGATGAATTACCAGCAGGTTTCGAAAATGAAGACTATAAAAAGCATTTTGAATTTTGGCAAGATAAAAAAGTACCTAATTCTTGGATTAAATTTAGAGATATTGCTTTGTATTGGTTAGAAAAAGGAATAGATGGTTTTAGATATGATATGGCAGAAATGGTGCCAGTTGAGTTCTGGAGTTTTATGAATTCTTCTATAAAAATGAAAAATCCAGATACTTTTTTATTGGCAGAAGTATACAATCCTAAAATGTATAGAGATTACATTAGAAAAGGAAAAATGGATTATTTATATGATAAAGTTGCTTTATATGATACTATAAAACATGTTATGCAAGGTCATGGGTTAACAGATAATATTCCTCCAATTCAAGAAGATTTAAAAGATATAGAGCACCATATGTTGCATTTTTTAGAAAATCATGATGAGCAAAGAATTGCGAGTACAGAATTTGCAGGAAATGCTTTAAAAGCAAAACCAGCAATGGTGGTTTCTACAACAATTTCTACAGCGCCAACAATGATTTATTTTGGTCAAGAATTTGGTGAAGATGGTTCTGAAAACGCAGGTTTTGGTACCACTTCTAGAACTTCAATTTTTGATTATGTGGGTGTCCCATCTCTTCAAAGATGGGTTAATAACAAACAGTTTGATGGAGGGAAGTCAACCAAAGAAGAATTAGCGTTAAGAGATTTTTATAAGCGTTTGTTAAATTTTACCATTCAAAGTGAAGCTTTAATGGGAGATTACCAAGATATTCATCAATTTAACCGCGAAAATACAGAATGGTACAATGAAAAAATTTTGTCTTTTGTACGTTGGTCAGAAAACGAAAAATTAATTATTGTTTCAAATTTTAATGCTGAAAACACCTATGGTTTTGAGTTAGGTTTACCTTCTGATATCATAAAAAAATGGAATTTAAAAGAAGGAGAATATCAACTAGTAGATCAGTTATATGATGAGTATTCATCAATTTTAAAAATTGAAAATAACCAAGCTAGAGTTAGGGTTGATTTAAAACCACTTCAATCATTTATTTTAAAAGTTAAGAATTAATTAAAAAAAATAATTATGAAAAATATCATATTTATCATCAGTTTAATAAGCTTACTTAGTTGTCAAGAAAAAACAGCAACAAAAAAAATAGCAATAATGGAAACAAAAGAATTTGTTTGGGAAGGAGCAAATATTTATTTCTTATTAACAGATCGTTTTAATAACGGAGATGCAAATAATGATATCAATTTTGATAGAACCAAAGAAACAGGAAAATTACGTGGTTTTGAAGGTGGAGATATTAAAGGAATTACGCAAAAAATTAAAGAAGGTTATTTTACAAAACTAGGAATTAATGCCATTTGGATGACTCCAATTGTAGAACAAATTCATGGAGGTACAGATGAAGGAACAGGTTTGTCTTATGGTTTTCATGGTTATTGGACTAAAGATTGGACTAATATTGATCCTAATTTTGGTACAAAACAAGATTTAAAAGAATTGGTTGCAATTGCACATAAAAATGGAATTAGAATTCTGTTAGATGCTGTAATTAATCACACGGGTCCTGTTACAGAGAAAGATCCTGTTTGGCCAAATGATTGGGTAAGAACTGGTCCTCAATGTTCTTATAATAATTATAAACACACAATTTCATGTACATTGGTTAAAAATTTACCAGATATTTTAACAGAAAGTAATGAAAATGTAGCATTGCCACCACAATTAATTGAAAAATGGAAAGCAGAAGGGCGTTATGAGCAAGAAGTTAAAGAATTAGATGCCTTTTTTGCAAGAACAAAACATCCAAGAGCGCCTCGTTTTTACATCATGAAATGGCTAACAGATTATATAACAGAATTCGGAATCGATGGTTATAGAGTAGATACGGTAAAGCATACAGAAGAGTTTGTTTGGCAAGAATTTAAGCAAGAATGTGATTTTTCTTTTGAACAATACAAAAAAAATAACGCTGATAAAGTATTAGATGATAACAACTTTTATTTAGTTGGTGAAGTGTATAATTATGCAATTTCTCATGGAAAAGCATTTGATTTTGGTAATAAAAAGGTGAATTATTTTGATAAAGCATTCAATAGTTTAATCAATTTTGAAATTAAATGGAATGCAAAACAAATGTCTGCTAAAGATGTTTTTCAAAAGTATGATACGATTCTTCAAAATGATTTAAAAGGTTATGGTGTTTTAAATTACCTTACATCTCATGATGATGGACAACCTTTTGATAAAGAAAGAAAATTACCATACAAAACTGCAACAATGTTGTTTTTAACACCTGGAACTTCTCAGGTTTATTATGGAGATGAATCTGCAAGACCATTAATTATAGAAGGTGCTGTTGGCGATGCTACTTTACGTTCCTTTATGAATTGGGATGATATTCAAAATAATATTGAAACAAAAAACATTCTTAATTATTGGCAAAAATTAGGTCAGTTTAAAGCCAATCATATGGCTGTTGGAGCAGGAAAACATGAGTTGATTTCTGAAGTAAATGGACTAGTTTTTTCTAGAGTTAGAAATAATGATAAAGTTATAATCGGACTTGATTTGCCTAAAGGAAATAAAGAAATAAATGTTGCTTCAATATTTAATAATGGTGATACATTGAATGACTTTTTTTCTAATCAAAAAGTAGTAGTTAAAGGTGGTAAAGTAAGTTTTACTTCTAAAGACACTGTTGTTTTATTAGAAAAGAAATAAGTTATGAAAATTCGATTTTTATTGATTGTTATTTGTACAAGTTTATCATCTTGTTGGGCAGAACCAGAAACTGTTTTAGTTTCTCCAAATGAAAATATATTTTTAGAATTTTCTGTGGATGAAAAAGGAAAACCTCAATATGAAGTATTTTTTAAGAATAAAGCGATTATCAAAACATCAACTTTAGGTTTTGATTTTGAAAATACTACATCGTTTTTAGATGGTTTTGAAGTTTTAAATTCAGAAACAAAAGCGTTCAATGAAACTTGGCAAATGCCTTGGGGAGAACAATTAGATGTTGTAAATCATTACAATGAATTAAGAGTTGAATTACAAGAAAAATCAGAGTTAAAAAGAAAATTAAATATTGTTTTTAAAGTCTATAATGATGGAGTTGGTTTTAGATATGAATTTCCTGAGCAAGAGAATTTTAAAGAAGCTTTCATCACAGAAGAAAACACAGAGTTCAATTTAACTCAAGATTATAAAACCTTTTGGATTCCTGGAGATTGGGATATTTATGAGCATTTGTATAGTACTACAAAACTATCAGAAATTGATGCAAAAAATTACAAAGTAAATAGTGCTTTGGCGCAAACAAGTATTCCGGAAAATGCTGTTAATACACCTGTAACTTTAGTAGGTAAAGATGGAATTCATTTAAGCTTTCATGAAGCTGCTTTAATAGATTATTCAGGAATGACTTTAAAAGTAAACCCTAAAAATTTATCATTTAAAAGCAATTTGGTTGGTTCTAGAAATACAGCTTATAAAGTAAAAAGAACTTTACCTTTTAATACTCCTTGGAGAACGATTCAAATTGCAGAAAATGCGCCAGATTTAATTGAATCGAACTTAATTGTAAATTTAAACGAACCTAATAAATTAGGAGACGTATCTTGGTTTAAACCAATGAAATATACAGGTGTTTGGTGGGAAATGCATTTAGGAAAATCTTCTTGGGATTATGGAATGGAAATGGTTGATGGAAAATGGACAGATACGGGTAAAGCACATAGAAAACATGGAGCAACCACCCAAAATGTAAAACGTTTTATTGATTTTTCAGCAAAAAATAATATTGGAGGTGTTTTAGTAGAAGGTTGGAATACTGGTTGGGAACGTTGGATTGGTTTTGAAGATAGAGAAGGCGTTTTCGATTTTGTAACACCTTATCCTGATTATAATTTAGATGAAGTTACTACATATGCAAAACAAAAAGGTGTAGAAATTATTATGCATCATGAAACTTCTGCAGCAACAGCAACTTATGAAAAACAACAAGATACTGCATATGCTTTAATGCAGAAATATGGTATGCATGCTGTAAAATCTGGTTATGTAGGTAAGATTTTACCAAAAGGAGAATTTCATCATGGACAATACATGGTAAATCAATATAACAATGCTGCTATAAAAGCGGCAAAGTATCAAGTTGCTGTAAATGCACATGAGCCAATAAAAGCAACTGGTTTACGTAGAACATATCCAAATATAATTTCTAGAGAAGGTTTGCGTGGACAAGAATTTAATGCTTGGTCTGGAGATGGAGGAAATCCGCCAGAACATTTGTCAATTGTAGCTTTTACAAGAATGTTAGCAGGTCCAATAGATTTTACTCCAGGAATCTTTAATATTAAATTTAACGAATACAAAAAGAATAATCAAGTAAATACAACTCTAGCACATCAACTGGCTTTATATGTTGTTATTTACAGTCCTGTGCAAATGGCTGCAGATTTGGTAGAACATTATGAAGCGAATCCTAAACCATTAGAGTTTATTAAAGATGTAGGAGTAGATTGGTCTAAAATCAAAGTTTTGAACGGTGAGGTAGGGGAGTTTGTTACCATTGCTAGAAAAGAACGTAAAACGGGTAATTGGTTCTTAGGAAGTATTACTGATGAAAATTCTAGAAAAATTAAAGTAGATTTCAGTTTTTTAGATGAAAATCAAAAGTATGAAGCAAAAATTTATAAAGACGGTAAATCTGCCCATTGGAATGAGAATCCTTTAGACATTGAATTTGAAACTATAGAAGTTACAAAATCTTCAAAATTAGATTTCAAATTAGCTGAAGGTGGAGGTCTTGCTATTTCTATTAAAAAGAAAGATTAATCTTTATGTACTTTGTTGAATTCATTAATCATAAAAAAGGCCCAAATTAGTACACAGATTGCTACAAAAACAGAAAAGTAGAAAACAAAATTATCTGCGCTCATTTTTTATTAGTTTTATGTAAATCATTATTCCTAATAACGTAGGAGCCCAAAGTCCAACAAAAATACCATGTAATTTTTCTCCAGTTAAAAAGAGATATTCTGCAATAACTATAATAATAACACATAATGTTAGCATTAAAAAGTTAGTCAACCCTATTTTTTTTATAAAATTCATTGATCTATTTAAATTTTTATTAAAGTTACTAAATTTAAGAGAATTAATAGGTTTAGCTTTTGTTTAGCTCAAAAAAAAATACTTTTTTTATTTTAAATTTACCTATACATAAATACAACAATTGTTTTATATGGACTTATTTTGCTATATTTAATGTAATTTGGTAACCAAACATTATGCCTTCAGATATGAATAGAATTTATTTTTTATTTTTTTTTCTTATTACTTCTGTATTAATAACTGCACAAGAGTTACCACCTATCAATACATATACTGCTAAAGATTATAAAGCAGAAAATCAGAATTGGGCAATATCTCAATCTGAAGATAAATCTATTTATGTTGCAAACAATAAAGGTTTATTAGAGTTTAATGGTGCTGTTTGGAGATTATATCCTACACCTAATGAAACGGTTATGAGGTCTGTAAAAGTTTTAGGCGATAAAATTTATACAGGTTTTTACATGGATTTTGGTTATTGGAAGAAAAATGATTTTGGAGAATTAGATTTTACTTCTATTGTGATGGAACAGGGAATTCAAATGTTAGAAGATGAACAAATTTGGAATATTCTTGAAATTGACGGTTGGTTGCTTTTTAAGTCTCTAGAAAGAATTTATTTATTCAATTTACAAACTAAAGAAGTAAAGATTATCAATTCAGAGTTTAGAATTCATAAATTATCTAAAGTTAATGATGTTATTTATTTTCAAGAAGGAAATAAAGGGGTTTTTAAAATAGAAAATGGAGTTCCTAAATTAATTTCTAATGATCAAATTTTAAAAGAAAATGTTATTGTTGAAATTTTTATAAAAGATGATAAGCTTTTATTTCTAACTCAAAATTTAGGTTTTTTCTTTCTTGAAGAAGGAAAACTTGTTAAGTGGGTTACACCCTCAGAAAAATTATTTGAAAACGTTACTGTATATAGTGCAAAGCAATTACATAATAATGATTATGCTTTAGGAACAATATCTGATGGTTTTATATATTTAAATAATAATGGAGAGGTAAATTATCAAATTACTCAAAGTTCTGGTTTAAATAATAATACTTTACTTTCAGTTTTTGAGGATGTAGAAAATAATTTATGGTTAGGCTTAGATAATGGAATAAATAGTATAAATACAAATTCTCCTTTTAAAATTTACAATAAAAAAAGCGATTTTATTGGTACAATTTATGCGTCGATATTATTTGAAGGTAACTTATATTTAGGAACAAACCAAGGACTGTTTTACAGGAAAATTGATACTGAAGACAGTTATAAATTAGTTAAAAATACGCAAGGACAAGTTTGGAGTTTAACTATAATAGATGATGAATTATTTTGTGGACATACAGCAGGTACTTTTTTAATACATAAAAATAAATCATCTTTAATTTTTAATAATCAAGGAACTTGGGGATTGAAAAAAATAAAGGAAAACACTATTCTTCAAGGTTGTTATGATGGTTTGTATGTGCTTGAAAAAAAGAATAATCAATGGAGTTTAAGAAATAAAATTGACGGCTTTAATAATTCAAGTAAGTATTTTGTGCAATATGATGAATATAGTTTTTTTGTAAATCATGAATATAAAGGTGTTTTTAATATTATTTTAGATAAAGATTTTAAAAAAGTAGTAAAACTTAATATTGAAAGTTCTCTGGTAAAAGGGTTGCATTCTTGTTTGATTTCTTACCAAGATAAAATAGTATATTCAAGTAAAATGGGTGTTTTCTTATATGACAGACAGAATAATACATTTAAAAGGGATGATATTTATAGTCAATTAATTTCTAAAGACGATTTTATTTCGGGAGAATTGGCTTTTAATAAATCTAATAATATTTTATGGTCTTTTTCTAAAGAAAGTATTAAATATTTAACTCCCGGTAAATTAAGTGATAAGCCAAGTGTTAAAAGTATACCTATTTCTGCATCAATGCCTAAAGCTAATTTTGGGTATGAAAATATCATTCATTTAGAAAATGAAAAATATCTTATTGGTACTTCTAATGGTTATATTTTAGTAAATTTAAATAATGTTCATGATGCAAAAGAGTTTTTTGTAAAAATTAATAAAATCAATAATTTTATGTTGGATGAGCCTAAAATTAAGGTTGATTTAACAGTAAAAAAAGAGTTTTCTTCCAAGCAAAATAATTTTGAGTTCTTTTATAGTACACCAAATTTTAATAAAATTACAAGCATTAAATATCAATATCGTTTACTTGGACAAAGTAAACAATGGAGCACTCCTTCAAAGGCAAATTCAGTGTTGTTCGAAAATATTTCTTACGGTAGTTATACTTTTAAAGTAAGAGCTATAGTAGGTGGAAAAATTAGTTTAAATGAAGCTAATTACAATTTTGTTATTGAGCGACCTTGGTATTTATCAAATACAATGATAACAATCTATGTGTTATTGTTTTTACTAGCTTTTTATCTGGTGCATATTGCTTCTAAGAGGTATTATAAAAAACAAAGAGAAGATCTTTTAGATAAAGCTAAAAAAGAATCAGAATTAAAAGAGTTAGAAAGTTCTCAAGAAATTATAAAACTTAATAATGATAAGTTGAGAAGCGATATAGAAAGTAAAAATAGAGAGCTAGCAACTTCTACAATGAATATTATTAAGAAAAATGATTTCTTAAACTCAATAAAAACAGAACTTGTAAATGGTGGAGATAAAAATGTTTCTAAAGTTGTAAGAATTATTGATAAGAACTTAAACAATACAGATGATTGGAAGATGTTTCAAGAAGCATTTAATAATGCAGATAAAAATTTTCTAAAAAAAGTAAAAGATAAGCATTCTAATCTTACTCCAAATGATTTAAGACTTTGCGCATATTTAAGATTAAATTTATCTTCAAAAGAAATAGCTCCATTGCTTAATATCTCTCCAAGAAGTGTTGAGGTGAAAAGATATAGGTTAAGGAAAAAAATGGAATTACCTCATGATTCTAACTTAACAAATTATATTCTTGAAATTTAACGACCAAACATTCCTAATTTTTACCCAAACATCACCACAACAATGTTAATATAGTGTCTTTAGGGGTTAATTGTTTGTATGTTTCAAATTCCTAGTGTTTATTAGGAATTTTGTTTTTTTATTACTTTTTAATTACGATGTATGTTTTTTGTTGTGGCTGTTTTTATGATTTAACTATTTTTTAACTGTAATTTTATATCAAACAATAAATACCTTAATTCATGAGAAAAAAAATCACATTGTTACTCCTTTTGCTTGTAGGTTTTTGTGCAACTGCACAAACCATTAATGTAAAGGGTGTTGTAAAAGATGCTAATACCGGCGATCCATTGCCAGGAGTTAGTATAATAATTAAAGGAACAGTAGTTGGTACTGAAACAGACTTTGACGGATTATATAGTCTTTCTAAAGTTCAAAACGGTGCAGTTCTTGTCTTTAATTATTTAGGATATGCCATAAAAGAAGTGGTAGTTAGTCAACAAACTATAAACGTTTCTTTAGAAGAGTCTGCTGAGGCTTTAGATGAAATTATAGTAGTAGGTTATGGTTCACAAAGAAAAGAATTAGTTTCTGGTGCTTTTGCAAGTATAGATTCTGAGAAAATTACAGAATCAAACCCTGCTAGGATTGAAGAGGCTTTAAAGGGTAGTGCAGCAGGGGTTCAGGTTTCTGCTAATTCTGGTTCTCCAGGAGCTTCTCTTAATATAAGAATTCGTGGAATTACATCAAATGGAGATAATAGTCCATTAGTAATTGTAGATGGTGTTAATATAGGTAGTGATCTTAGTATTATTGATCCAAATGATATTGAAAAAATGGATATTATTAAGGATGCAAGTTCTGCAATTTATGGTGTACAAGCAGCTAATGGTGTTATATTAATTACAACTAAATCTGGTAAGAAAAATAGGCCTACAAAATTTTCATATAACACTTACTTGTCAATGCAAGAAGCATCAAATCAATTAGATTTAATGAATGCTACTGAATATGCTGTATATGTTAATGAAATAGAAGTTGCAGATGGAAACCAAATACCATATACAAATTTAGGTAGTTTTGGAGTTGGTACAGATTGGCAAAACGAGTTGTTTACAACTTCACCAATTATTAGCCACACAATAAGTGCTAATGGTGGTTCAGATAAAATTACTTATGGAGTTAGTGCGAGTTATTTTGCTCAAGAAGGAATCATAGCGCCAGAAAAATCCAATTTTAATAGAGTAACTTTTAAAAACAATTTAGGGATAGATTTAACAGATAAGCTAAAGTTGAATACTTTTTTATTGTACACTAATATAAAAAGTAAAGGAATTCAAGATACACAAGGAGATCAAGATTCTGGTAGAGGGTCTGCTTTGTATTATGCTTTAAATGCATCTCCTTTAACATCTGTATATGATGGTACTGATGGTACTGGTCCATCAAGAGGATTCTCTTATATTGGAGATAATCAAGGGTCAGAAATTGTAAACCCATTAGCATTAATCAATAATACACATAATCAAACTAGAACAAATAGGTTTACAGGAAAGCTAGAATTAGAATATAATGTTTTAGAAAACTTAAAGGCAACAAGTCGTTTCAATTTTAATTATGCGGATGTTGTTAATAGACAATATTTTCCTATAAGTTATTATGGTCCAGGTAAAGTAGTAAACAATGTTGATTTAGATGGTAGTGTGTTTGATTTAGATAGAAATGACAATGGTAGTACAGATGTTTTTAGCACAGTTTATGAAAATAATCAAAACTATTTTGACTTTAGTTACGAGAATTTTTTAGAATATAAATTTTCTGTTGGAAACCATAATTTTAATACTTTATTAGGTTCTTCTATTAGAAGCGAGCAATTTTATGGAGCTTATGCAACAGGTTTTTTAACGTTAAGCACAGATAGAGATAATTGGAGTAATGCTTATTTATTTAATACACAATCTTTCATTTATGATGAAGTAAGAGATGATGATGATAATATTACTTCAGATACTATTAGACAAAACAATAATGCATCAACTGGTGTAAATGAAGATAGATGGTATTCATTTTTTGGAAGAATACAATATGATTATAATAGTAAATATCTTTTCTCAGCGATGTTAAGAAGAGATGCTTCAACAAGATTTGGTACTCAAAATAGAGTAGGTTATTTTCCATCAGTTTCAGCTGGATGGGTTGTAAACAAAGAAGGTTTTTTTAAGTCAGAAAGCATAGATAGACTAAAATTAAGAGCAAGTTGGGGTATTACAGGAAATGATAAAATAGGAAGTTATAGGTATTTAGGTTTTTTACAAGGTACTAATGGAACTGAAGCTTCTTATTCTTTTGGAGATAATTTATACTATGGTAATGCAATTGGAGGATTATCTAACCCAGATTTACAATGGGAAACAAATACACAATATAATTTTGGTATAGATGCTAGTTTGTTTGAAGGTAAATTAGATGTTGTTTTAGATTACTATAAAAAAACAACAAAAGATTTATTGTTAATTCCAGAAGTTTCTGGTTTAGTTGGTGCTTCTGCACCAGGAAGTAGTGCCCCTGTTGTAAATGCAGGTACTATAGAAAACAAAGGTTTTGATATAAGTTTAAACTTTAACCATGAATTTACAGAAGATTTTAAATTAGGTTTAGGAGTTAATGTTACTACTATTAAAAATGAGGCGAAAGAAGTAAATAATGCAGCAGGTTTTATTTCAGGAGGAAGATTTGATTTAGCTCAGAATACATCAAGGTTTCAAACAGGTTTACCAATTGGAACGTTTTATGGTTTAAAAACTAATGGAGTATATCAAAATCAAGCAGAAATAGATGCTTTAAACACGGATACTAATGATGATGGAGTAATAGATGATTTAGATGAGCCTTTTCAAAGTGGAGCAAAACCAGGAGATTTAAGATTTACAGATGTTGATGGAGATGGTATAGTAGAATTTGGTAGTGTAGATGATCAAACAGTTTTAGGTAATCCAATACCAGATGTTACAATGGGATTAAATTTAAATTTGAATTATAAAAATTTCGATTTTGCAACTTCATTATATGCTTCAATTGGTAATGATGTGGTTAGAAGTTATGAGCGTTTTTTAGCTTATAGTAACAGACCAAGTCTTTATTTAGATAGATGGACTGGAGAAGGAACTTCAAATACAGTTCCAAGAGCAACAACAACATCAACAGGAAATACATTGTTTTCAGATTTTTATGTAGAAGATGGTTCGTATTTAAGAATTCAAAATGTTCAATTAGGTTATTCTTTACCAAATACAGTTTTGGAAAAATTAAAGATGGATAAATTAAGACTGTATATAGCAGTAAATAATTTACACACATTTACAAAGTATAGCGGTTATAATCCAGATGTATCAAATGCTAGTCCATTAGGTGCAGGTGTAGATTTAGGGCAATATCCACAGACACGTACATTTACAACTGGGGTTAATATTTCATTTTAAAATAATTAATTATGAATAAAAAAATAATAAAAATAATAGGATTCCTTGTATTAGCTTTTTCAGTTAATTCTTGTGATGATTATCTTGATATAACAAAAGAAGGAGAACAAAGTTCAGAAAACTACTTTAATTCTCAACAAGATTACGAAGATGCTTTAATTGGTGTTTATGATCTTTTAGGAACTAATTATCTAAATCATATTATAGGAGAAATAGCCTCAGATAATAGTTTAGCAGGAGGAGAAAGACCAGATGATGTTACAGATTGGCAACAAATAGATGATATGATTCATACACCAGATAATAATGCTTTAAGAAATATTTGGAAATGGATGTATGCTGGTATTAGTAGAGCAAATTATATTATTGAGTTTAAGGATAAAGTAGATTTTGATAGAAAAACAGAATTATTAGCAGAAAATTTATTTTTAAGGTCTTATTATTATTTTGAGCTTGTAAAGTTTTTTGGAGATGTACCTTTATTTATTGATGGAAGAATAAGTGTAGCGAAAGCACAAGCTATAGATAGAGCTCCAAAAGCAGAAGTGTACGCACAAATAGAAGCAGATTTAACAGAGGCTATAAATGGTTTAACCTGGAATGCATCTCAACCAGGAAGAGCTACAAAAGGAGCTGCTTTAGCATTATTGGGAAAAGTATATTTATACCAAGAAAAGTATGATGAAGCTGCAAATAAATTTAACCAAGTAATTGGTAAATATCAGCTTGAATCAGACTTTAGTACTATTTTTCTGAATAGTAATGAGAATAATAACGAATCTGTTTTTGAAATTCAATATTCTATTGGAGTAGAAGGTGGGAATTATGGACAATTAGAATATTCAGAAGGAAATGTGGCAGCAGGTTTTATGTCTCCTAGATTTACTGGGGAAAAATCTAATTGGGCTCCATATGCTGATGGTAATACATTTAGTACACCAGTACAAGAATTAGTAGATCAATACGATGCTGCAGATACTAGGTTAAATGGAACAATTTTCGACATGGAAGCTTTTGTTCAAGCAAACCCTAATGTAACTTTTGATGAAAGAAATGAATATACAGGGTACTATAACTTTAAATATATGGTATATGATGAGTCAAATATAGCAGATAAAAGAATTACTCATGGTAATAATTATAGAGTTATACGTTATGCAGATGTGTTATTAATGGCCGCAGAAGCTAATTTATTAGCTACGACTAAAAAAGATAATCCTCAAGACTTATTAGATCAAGTAAGAGATAGAGCTTTTGGAGATACAAATCATAGAGTTCCTGCAAACATTAATAATATATTGCAAGAAAGAAGATTAGAACTTGCTGGTGAAGGGCATCGTTTTTTCGACTTAGTAAGAACAGGTAAAGCTAAAGAGGAAATTGAAAATAATGTAGATGTTACAAGTAAAGGAACTGAAGTTTCGAAAACATTTATAATTGGTAAAAATGAAGTATTTCCAATACCAAGAATAGAAATAGAATTGGCAGGAAATAGATGGTGTCAAAATAAAGGGTATGCAACTTCAACTTGTTCAACAAATTAAAAACGGATAATATGAAAATAATAAATAAAATATCTAAAGTTTTTATCATTATTTTGGTGATAATAGCTTGTACAGATGAAAATAATCTAGATTTTTTAGATTCAATACCTGCGCCTTCTAATGTTTCTGCAGCATATAGTATTACTCAAGATAATTCTGGGGTGGTTACTATTACACCTTTAGCAGAAGGAGCAACAAGTTTCGAAATTGATTTTGGGGACGGAAGCGCTTTAGAAGAGGTTAAGGCAGGAAAAAATATATCACATACTTATGTAGAAGGAATTTATGATATAAAAGTTGTTGCTTCAAATATTAAAGGGGATACTACAGAAATAACACAAGAACTAATCGTGTCTTTTCAAGCACCTCAAAATTTAGTAGTTACACTAGAAAATGATGCTGCAATTTCTAAACAAGTTAATATTACTGTAACAGCAGATTTTGCTACAACTTACGAATTTTATTCTGGGCAAACAGGAGTGGATCAACCAGTTGATTCAGCTAATATTGGTGATGTTCTTGCATATCAATATACAGAACCAGGAACTTATTCTGTAAAAATTGTTGCAAAAGGTGGAGCTGTAGAAACTACAGAATATACAATGGATTTTGAAGTAACTGAAATTTTAGCACCAATAGCTTCAGCACCCACACCTCCTAAAAGAGAAGATGCAGATGTTATTTCAATATATAGTGAAAAATATCCACAAACAACTGTTGACATGTTTGTAACTGATTGGTCACAATTAACTTTACATGAAGAGGTTGCTATAGAAGGGAACCAAACATTGGTGTATAGAGAGTTAAGTTACGCGGGAATTATAACAGAAGCATCTCCAATAAATGCATCTGCTATGGAATTTGTACATTTTGATATTTGGACAACAAATGTAGATACCTTTAAATTAAAATTTGTAGATTTTAATGGAACTGGTTATAATGGTGGTACAGATAATATTGAATTTGAGATTGAGAATGCAATTACAGAAAAAGGAAAATGGTTAAGTTTTGATATTGCTTTATCTGAATTTACTGGAGTTCCTTTTATAGATATTAACCAAATGGTAATTGCAGCATCTCCAACAGGAACAGTATTTATAGATAACCTGTATTTTTATAAGGCAAATGCATCGGCATTTGATGATGGTTTGTTAACTAATGGAGATTTCGAAAATGGAAGTGATTCTTGGATAGAAGGTGTAGATGATACTAAGCCTGCTCCAGTTGTTACAAATGGTAGTAATTCTCATTATTCAGTAAATGTTGCTGCTCCTGGAAATGCATGGGAAACAAATGTTAGTCAAAAACTTGAAATTATTCAAGGTAATACATATACTTTAACTTTTGATGCTTGGTCTGATGTAAATAGAACTATACTGACAGGAATAGGTTTAAGTGCAGATCCTTGGACAAATGATTCCCAAACAATGAGTATAACACCAACTAGAACAACTTATACACTTACATTGTCTTCTGCCGAATTTGGAGCAACAGATGCAAGAGTTATTTTCGATTTAGGAGTAGATGCGGGTCAGGTTAATCTTGATAATGTATCATTAATAATAGGTACAGGAAATATTGTTGTTAACGGAGGTTTCGAGAATGGAAGTGAACCTTGGATAGAAGGCGTAGATGATACCAAACTTGCTCCAGTTGTTACAGATGGTAGTAATTCTCATTATTCAGTAAATGTTGCTGCACCTGGAAATGCATGGGAAACAAATGTTAGTCAAAAACTTGAAATTATTCAAGGTAATACATATACTTTAACTTTTGATGCTTGGTCTGATGTAAATAGAACTATACTGACAGGAATAGGTTTAAGTGCAGATCCTTGGACAAATGATTCCCAAACAATAAGTATAACACCAACTAGAACAACTTATACACTTACATTGTCTTCTGCCGAATTTGGAGCAACAGATGCAAGAGTTATTTTCGATTTGGGAGTTGATGCGGGTCAGGTTAATATTGATGATGTTTCTTTATCTAGTAATTAGATTTGAAAGAATTATTTAAATAAAAGTTAAATTTTATAAAATATAAAAAATGAAAAAACTTAAAAATATTTATATCGTTTTATTTTCTCTAGTTACTTTTTTCTCTGGATGTCAGGAAAACAAATATGAGGTTGGAGAAATAATTATTCCTTCAAATATTACAATTACAGCAGAAATTATTGGTGTAGATGTAGATAATCCTTATGGAGATGGTACAGGTTTTGTTGTCTTTACTGCAACTGCTGATAATGTTACTAATTATCAATTTGATTTTGGTGATGGTAAAAAAGATGTTGAACCATCTGGAGTCATTAAGCATCGATTTACAGAGGTTGGAATAAATAATTATACAGTAATTGTTAATGCTACAGGTTCTGCAGGATTAGGTTCTAGCACTGTAATGGATGTTACTGTATATAGTTCTTTTTCTGATGTAGAAGCAGAAAACTTCTTAAGTGGTGCTAATGTTGGTGACATTAAAAAATGGTACTGGCAAGCAAATAAAGATGGACATGTAGGTATGGGACCATTTGAAGATGATTATGGTAATGGAGACTTTGCACATGAAGCTTGGTGGCCTGGACCTGAAGCTTGGGATGATGAAAAATCATGTATGTATGATAATGAGTTTGTATTTACAAGAACAGCAGACGGTATTACATTTGAACAAACTGTTGGTCCAGCTTTTGTTCCTGGTACGTATGCAGGATTTTTAGGTATAGATGGAGATCAATGTTATAATCAAACAGTAGCAACAGAAATGTTTGGTGTTAAAAATGTTACAATAATACCTTCGGAATCTAAAGCTGCTTTAGAAGGTTCGTATAATGAAGAACCATATAGAGGTACTTCTTTTGAAATATCAGATGGAGGATTTATGGGATGGTTTGTTGGAGCAAGTAAATATGATATTATTTCTATCACTAACGATGAACTAATTGTTAGAATTATAGAAGACCCTGCTACGGGTGAGGGTGCAGCTTGGTACCATAAATTTACTTCTACAAAACCTATAAAAGGTGCTGGTGGAGCTAACTATACATACAATGATTTAGCTTGGGAAGATGATTTTAACACAGATGGAGCTCCCGATCAAACCAAATGGACTTATGATTTAGGTACTGGTGTAGATGGTTGGGGTAATCAAGAAAAACAACTTTATACAGATGTTATAGAAAATGTAAAAGTTGAGGGAGGTTCTTTAATCATTACAGCTAAAGCTGATGGTAGTGGAGGTTATACTTCTGCGAGATTAAAATCTGAAGGTTTATATAAATTTACTTATGGTAGAGTGGAAGTAAAAGCTAAATTACCAGCTTCTCAAGGTACTTGGCCAGCAATTTGGATGCTAGGAAGCAATAATAAAGTTGTAGGTTGGCCAGCTTCTGGTGAAATTGATATCATGGAACAGGTTGGGGATGATAAAAATACTGTTTTAGGTACTTGTCATTGGTTTGATGTTCCTTCAAATTCTGGAGCTAAGTATGGTACAACTACAGCAATTACAAATGCTTCTTCAGAGTTCCATTTATATACTTTGGAGTGGACAGAGCAATCTATTAAAATTTATTTAGATGATGTAATGTATTATGAAATGACTAATAGCGAGACATTGCCATTTAATTCGGATTTCTTTTTAATATTAAATGTTGCCATGGGAGGTAGTCTTGGAGGAACTATTGATCCTGCATTTACTGAAGATACAATGGAAATTGATTACGTTAAAGTATTTCAATAAAATTTATTTAATAAGGTCAGTTATTTGACTGACCTTATTTTTTTCTTTTTAAAAGAAGTATACACTACTTTATTGAATTCAATTTTTAGTCCCAAAAACTATTTTCAAATTTTATAACTTAATACTTAAATGATGAAAAATATTTTTCTAACATTTATTTTTATGCTATTTACTTTGAGTGCTTGTAAACAGTCACGTAAAGTAGAATTAGTAAGTAATGTGCACGGAATAAAGTTACTTGTAAATGGAGAAGATTTTATTATCAATGGAATGAATTGGGATTATTTTCCAATAGGAACAAATTTTACTTATAGCCTATGGCAACAACCTGATGTTTTAATAAAAGCAGCATTAGATTCAGAAATGACTTTGTTAAAAGATATGGGAGTGAATACAATTCGCGTCTATACAAGTATTCAACCTAAATGGATTACATATATCTATGAAAAGTATGGTATTTACACCATGTTAAATCATTCTTTTGGTAGATATGGAGTTTCTATAAATGGAAATTGGGTACCTGTAACAGATTACAGAGATGTTGAAACTCAGAAAACTTTAATAGAGGAAGTTTCTAAAATGGCAGAAGCGTATAAAAATACTCCAGGATTGTTATTGTTTCTTTTAGGAAATGAAAATAACTATGGACTTTTTTGGGCCGGAGGAGAAACGGAAGACTTTCCGGATAATGAAAAAGAAATAGCAGCAAAAGGCGAAAAGTTAGGACGACCAATGTATCGACTAATGAATGAAGCCGCAAAAAAAATAAAATCAATAGATAATTCACATCCAGTTGCAATTTGTAATGGAGATTTAGGATTCATAGATATCATAGCAGAAGAATGTACAGATGTCGATATTTATGGGACAAATATGTATCGTGGAAAATCTTTTGGAGATGCTTTTGAAAAAGTGAAAGCAACATTAAAGATGCCAATTTTGTTTACAGAATTTGGTGCGGATGCATTTAATGCAATAGACAATAAAGAAGATCAAAAAATGCAGGCATTTTATATGATTGAAAATTGGAAAGAGATTTATGAAAATGTTGCTGGTTTAGGTAAAGCAGAAAATTCAATTGGAGGCTTTACTTTTCAATTTAGTGATGGTTGGTGGAAATATGGACAAACTGTTAATTTAGATACTCATGATACTAATGCTTCTTGGGCAACTGGAGGTTATGCTATCGATTATGTTAAAGGAAGTAATAATATGAACGAGGAATGGTTTGGTATCTGTGCTAAAGGCCCTACAAATGAAAAAGGTTTGTACACATTGTATCCAAGAGCTGCTTATTATGCTTTAAAAGAAGCACATCAAATAAACCCATATTCTAAAGGAGTAACTGCAGATTTAATTTCAAAGCATTTTAGTGAAATTAAAATATCAGAAGCACTTTTAAAATCACGAAAAAATAAGACTTCCTTAGATTAAGGAATGAAATAAATATACAGAGTAGTAAAATATTCAGAAGAAATTAAATATTAATTAGAACCTCTTATAAATCGTTACAGAGGTTTTTAGAATACCAATTTTAATGACAAATAAGACCATTTTTCTAGGAAAAAATAAAGCAGACTTTCAAACTCAAGAAGTGAAAGGAGAAATGATGAATTTTGATAATGAAGTTTATTATAAAATTGCTAATAGTAATGAAATGAGACCCTTTTTTATGAGTATTGTTTCAGACTCAAATCATTGGATGTTTATTTCTAGTAATGGAGGTCTTACAGCTGGTAGAAAGAATAGTGAATACTCACTTTTTCCTTATTATACAGATGATAAAATCACAGAAGCTGAAGATGTAACTGGTAGTAAATCTATTTTTCAAGTTTCAAAAAACGGAAATATATATTTATGGGAACCTTTTTCTCAAAGACAAATAGGGTTATATAAAACAAGACAAAATTTATATAAAAACAGTTTTGGAAATAAAGTTATTTTCGAAGAAATTAATGAGGATTTAGAAGTAATCTTCAGATATCAATGGAGTTCTACTGACAAATTCGGATTTGTAAAAAAATCAACATTAATTAATAATTCTTCTGATAAAATACAAATTACATTTTTAGACGGTTTACAAAATATTATTCCTTCGGATGTAGAAACAGATTTACAAAACTCTCGTAGTAATTTAGTAGATGCTTACAAGAAAAGTGAATTACAAGCAGAATCAGGATTAGGTATTTATGCTTTAAGTGCAATTATTGTTGATAAAGCAGAACCAAGTGAAGCTTTAAAAGCAAATATAGTTTGGTCTTTAGGTATCGAAAATCCAATTCATTTATTATCATCATTACAATTAGATAATTTTAGAAGAGGAAAAGAATTACATCAAGAAGTAGATGTAAAAGCAGAAAAAGGTGCTTATTTTATTAGTGCAGATTTAGATTTATCAGCAAATGAAACCAAAGAATGGAGTTTTGTAGCGAATGTAAATCAAACAATTGGAGATATTGAACGTATTTCTAAAGCAATTATAAATGATAAAAATTTAGAAGAAAGTATCCTTGAAGATATTGAATTAGGTACAAAAAACTTAATTGCTTTAACGGGTGCTGCAGATGGTTTACAAGTAACAAACGATCCTTTAGTAAACACAAGACACTTTGCAAATACACTTTTTAACTTAATGAGAGGTGGTACTTTTGATGATGATTATAAAATTGAAAAAGAAGATTTTATAAAATATATTGGAAAGGCAAATAAAAAAGTAATCAAGAAAAAAGAAGAATTGTTAAATGACTTACCAGAGGAATTTACATTAAATACAATTCTTGAAATAGCAGAAAAAGATGAAGATAAAAACTTTAAAAGACTTTGTTTTGAATATTTACCATTAAAATTTAGTAGAAGACATGGTGATCCAAGTAGACCTTGGAACAAGTTTTCTATCAACACAAAAAATGAAATTGATGGTTCTAAAATTTTAGATTATGAAGGTAACTGGCGTGATATTTTCCAAAATTGGGAAACATTAGCACATTCATATCCTGAATTTATAGAAAGTATGATTCATAAGTTTTTAAATGCAACAACTTTTGATGGTTACAATCCTTATAGAGTAACAAAAGATGGTTTCGATTGGGAAATTATTGAAGAAAATGATCCTTGGTCTTATATTGGTTATTGGGGAGATCATCAAATAATTTACTTATTAAAATTCTTAGAATTTATAGAAAATCATTATCCAAATCAATTAGAAAAACGTTTTTCTGAAGACATTTTTGTGTATGCAAATGTGCCTTATAAAATTAAAGATTACAAAAGTATTCTTATAAATCCGAAAGATACAATTGACTTCGATTTTGAGTTAGATGCTAAAATTCATCAAAAAAGAGAAGAATTAGGAGCAGATGGCGCTTTATTAAGAGATGAAAATTTCTTTATTTATAAAGTGAATTTAATTGAAAAATTATTAGCAACTGTATTAGCAAAAGTATCCAACTTTATACCAGAAGGAGGTATTTGGATGAACACGCAACGTCCGGAATGGAATGACGCTAACAACGCTTTAGTTGGTAACGGAGTTTCTATGGTAACGTTAAATTACTTAAATAGATTTATAAATTTCTTCGAAAAAGTAGTGACTAAATCAACAACTGAAGAAGTTGAAATTTCATCAGAATTAGCAACATTCTTTAATGAAGTTGTAGCAACTTTTAACCAAAATAAAAATATCCTTTCAGGAAGTGTTTCAGATACAGAAAGAAAAACAGTTTTAGATGGTTTAGGTGAAGCAGGAAGTGCTTTTAGAACTGCAATTTATGAAAACGGATTTTCTAGTGATAGAAGTACAATTTCTAAAACAGAATTGTTAGCATTCTTTACAATTACAAAACAATATTTAGAGCATACAATTAAAGCAAATAAGCGTTCAGATAACTTATTCCATGCTTATAATTTAATGACGGTTGAGAATGATACAGAAGTGTCTATTTCTTATTTACCAGAAATGTTAGAAGGGCAAGTTGCTGTTTTAAGTGCTGGATATTTATCACCCAAAGAAGCTTTAAAAGTTTTAGACGGAATGAAAGCGAGTGCTTTATTTAGAGAAGATCAATACAGTTATATTTTATATCCAAATAAGGATTTACCACGTTTTGATCAAAAAAATGTAATTTCTAAAGCGGCTGTAAAAAACTCTAAATTATTATCAGAATTGATTAGTGATGGAAACACACAAATCATTAATAAAGATGTTTTAGGTAATTATCATTTTAATGCAAACTTTAACAATGCAAATAGTTTAAAAGGTGCTTTTTCAGCATTGCCAGAAACGTATGCAGATTTAATTGAAAACGAAGCTGGTTTGTTATTAGAAACTTTTGAAGAAGTATTTAATCACAAAGCATTTACAGGTCGTTCAGGAACTTTCTTCGGATATGAAGGTTTAGGTTCTATTTATTGGCACATGGTTTCAAAATTATTATTAGCGGTTCAAGAAAATTGCTTGTTAGCGATAAAAAATAATGAAGATGAAGCTGTAATTGGTCAATTATTAGATCATTATTATGAAATTCAAGCAGGTATTGGTGTGCATAAATCACCCCAATTATATGGTGCTTTTCCAACAGATCCATATTCTCATACACCAGGAGGAAAAGGAGCACAACAACCAGGAATGACAGGTCAGGTTAAAGAAGATGTATTGAGTAGAATTGGTGAGTTAGGTGTTTTTGTAAAAGAAGGAAAAATCATTTTTAATCCAAGATTATTAAGAGGAAGTGAGTTTATTAAAACTCCAAAAACTTTTAAGTATACAGCAATTAGCAAAGAAGAAAAATCAATTGAATTAAAAGAAGATTCACTTTGTTTTACCTATTGTCAAGTACCAATTGTATATAAAAACACGAAAGAAGAAAGTATTAAAATATTTTTTACGGATGATCGTGTTGAAGAAGTAAAAGATTTAACGCTTGATACTAATATTTCAAAAATGATTTTTGAAAGAACAGGAGAAATAAATAAAATAGAAGTTTCAGTAAAAAAATAACAACTATTAATGACCAGTAGCTTTCATAAATATCGATTTTTTATTCCTTTAATACTTACCGTTTTTAGTTGCAAAAATGCAATTGAAACTAAAGTAGATAAAGAAATTATTATTGAGAAAAAAGTAGATTCTCTTCTAAAGTTAATGACTTTAGAAGAGAAAATTGGTCAAATGTCTCAAGTAAGACACTTTTGGGATATTTCTAAAAATGATGTTGCTACTAAGTTTATTGGTTCTGTTATTCATACACAAGGAGTAAATCCTGGAGAAACGGCTAAAGAATGGCAGCAGAAATTTATAAAATTACAAAAGCAAGCACTTTCTACACGATTAGGAATTCCTTTGTTGTTTGGTGTTGATGCAATTCATGGTCAAAATACGTTTAATGGAGCAACTATCTTTCCACATAATATTGGTTTAGGAGCAACTGCAAATGCAAAATTGGTTGAAGAAGCAGCAGCAATTACTGCTATAGAAGCACAAGCAACAGGTTTTAATTGGGTTTTTTCACCTTGTATTGCAATTCCTTATAATGAAAAATGGGGAAGAGTTTATGAAGCGTTTTCTGAAAGTACTGAGCTAACATCTATTTTAACAAAAGCATCTATAAAAGGACATCAAGGAGATTTATCCGATTCTAAAACAGTGATGGCAACAGCCAAACATTTTATTGGTGATGGAGCTACAGAATTTGGTGTAGAAGGAGGGGAAACATCGCTATCTAATAATGAAATAAACAAAAGATTAATGCCTCCTTATAAAATTGCTGTAAATGAGAAAGTTGGAGCGGTAATGGCATCATTCAATACTTTAAATAGGAAGCCAATGCATGCTAATAAAGCATATCTAACAGATACTTTAAAGCAAAAAATGAAGTTCGATGGAATTGTAGTTTCTGATTGGAAAGGCTATACAAAATTTGGTAGAAATAATATTGTGAATGCTGGTGTAGATATGATAATGGCTGTTGATGGCGATTTAGATTATTTTCAAAGTAATTTAAAGAAGGCTGTTGATTCTAGTTATGTTTCTGAGGTAAGAATTAACGACGCAGTAAAAAGAATTTTAAGACAGAAGTTTAGATTGGACTTATTTAAAAAACCTTTTCCAGATTCAACATTAGTTTCTAAAATAGGTAGTAAAGCACATAGAGATATAGCAAAACAAGCGGTAAGAGAATCTTTAGTTTTATTAAAAAATGCAAATAACGCTTTGCCTTTATCAAAAGAAACAAAGAAAATTGTAGTTGTTGGTGAACATGCAAATTCATCTGGATTACAATCTGGAGGTTGGACAATTAATTGGCAAGGAACTTCAGAAAATTATAAAGGAGCTACCACTATTTTAGATGGAATTAAAAAGCTTTCAAAAGGAAATGTTGTTTATGATAAAGATGCAAAGGGAAATTATTTTGATGCAGATGTTGCAGTTATAATTGTTGGCGAAACTCCTTATGCAGAGTTCTTTGGAGATATTGGTCATGAATCAAATACTAGAAAATTAACACTTACCAAAGAACATCAAAAGTATATAAAAACATATTCAGAAAAAGGAATTAAAACGATTGTTGTTTTAATTTCTGGAAGACCATTAGTCGTAACAAAACAGATCAAAAAATCAGATGCATTTGTTGCAGCTTGGTTACCAGGTTCTGAAGGAGATGGAATTGCAGAGGTTTTGTTTGGAGATTTTAATTTCTCTGGAAAATTGCCTCATTCTTGGCCAAATGTAGTAAATGATTTTAAAGGAAAATATGGACCTAATTTTTGGGACAAAAGCATAAAACCATTATATCCTTTTGGATATGGTTTAAAATATTAAATAATTATAAAGAGTAAGAATATGAATTTCAAATTTCAAATTTTAGTAACGATTTTAGTATTGTTTATTGGTTTTGGATGTAGCTCTAAGAAAGATAATAAAGAAGTGAAAAAAGAAATTAAAGAAGAAATGACAGCAGCCAAAATTTTAGGAAACCCAGAATATTTAGCCATTTCTTATGGAGGATATAGAGAAAAATCAAGAGAAGATAATCAACCTACAATTCCACAATTAAAAGAAGACTTAAAGTTGATGCACGCTATGGGTATTCGCATTATTAGAACCTATAACGTACAACCAAAATTACCGCACGCAGCAAATATTTTAGAAGCAATTAGTCAACTTAAAAAAGAAGATTCAAACTTCGAAATGTATGTAATGTTAGGTGCTTGGATAGATTGTGTAAATGCTTGGACTGATAAAGAACCTAATCATGAAATTGAAAGTGAACAAAATGAAGGAGAAATTGATAGAACAGTCGCTTTAGCAAATAAATACCCAGACATTGTAAAAATTATTGCAGTTGGTAATGAAGCAATGATTAGATGGGCAACAAGTTATTTTGTGAGACCAAATGTTATTTTAAAATGGGTAAATCATCTTCAAAATTTAAAGAAAGATGGAAAACTTTCTAAAGATTTATGGATTACTTGTTCAGATGATTTTGCTTCATGGGGTGGAGGAGATCCTAGTTATAGAGTAAAAGATTTAGAAGATATCATAAAATCTGTAGATTACGTTTCTATGCATACATATGCTTATCATAATTCTCATTACAACCCAGGTTTTTGGAAAGTACCAGATAATGAACAGCATTTATCAGACAAAGAAAAAATAGATAATGCAATGTTACGTGCTTTAGAGTTTGCTAAAAAGCAATATAAAGATGTTTCTGATTATGTAAAAAGTATCGATGCAACAAAAACAGTTCATATTGGTGAAACAGGTTGGGCAACTATTTCTAGCGGACATTATGGTGTAAATGGTTCTAGAGCAACAGATGAATACAAGCAAGGGCTTTACTATAATCAATTAAGAGAATGGACAAATAAAGAAGGAATTTCTTGTTTCTATTTTGAAGCTTTTGATGAACAATGGAAAGATGCTCAAAATGCAAATGGATCCGAAAATCACTTTGGATTATTCACTTTAAAGGGAGAAGCTAAATATCCTATTTGGAATTTAGTTGATAATGAGTCTTTTAAAGGTTTAACCAGAAATGGAAATCCAATTATAAAGACATTTAATGGTAATAAAGAGGCTTTGATGAAAGGTGTTTTAGTACCTAATACAGATTATAATAGATAAAATTTAATACAATGAAAACGAACTATTTTTATTCAATCCTTTTTTTATTAGTAATGATAAGTTGTAATAAAGTTGATAATAAATTGGTAGTAGATGTTTATGAAACTTCAGAAAGTGGGAATAAATTAACAAAAATAACTGAATTTATTGCTGATGAAAATTCATCAATAATTAAGTTGAATCCAAATCAAAAATTTCAAACTATTACAGGTTTTGGAGGTGCTTTTACAGAATCATCAGCATATTTATTAAATCAGGTAAGTAAAAAAAATAGAGATATTATTATACAAGCTTATTTCTCTGAAGAAGGCGCAAATTATTCGCTAACAAGAACACATATGAACTCTTGTGATTTTTCTTTAGGTCAGTATTCATATTCGCCTGTAGAAGATGATATAAATTTAGAACATTTTACAATTAAAGAGGATAAAGATGATTTAATTCCGATGATAAAAGATGCCATGAAAGCGTCTAAAGATGGATTTAAAATATTTGGTTCGCCTTGGACAGCTGCACCTTGGATGAAGGATAATAATAAATGGGTTGGAGGAAAATTATTACCTAAATATTATGATACTTGGGCATTATTTTTTTCTAAATATGTAGATGCTTATAAAGAAGAAGGAATCGATATTTGGGGTTTTACTGTAGAAAATGAACCTATGGGTAATGGAAATAATTGGGAAAGTATGCACTATTCTCCAGACGAAATGACAAGCTTTGTACAGAACCATTTAGGACCACAATTAGAAAAAGATGGTAAAGGAGATTTAAAAATTTTAGGTTATGATCAAAATAGAGAACATTTAAATGAATGGGTAGATTCACAATTTCAAAATGAAGAATCCTCAAAATATTTTGATGGTACAGCGATACATTGGTATGCAAGTACTTACGAGATTTTTCCAAAAGAATTACAATATGCACATCATAAAGCTCCAAACAAATACTTAATTCAAGCAGAAGCTTGTGTAGATTCTCAAGTTCCTGTTTGGCAAGATGATACTTGGTATTGGAAAAAAGAAGCTACAGATTGGGGTTGGGATTGGGCTCCAGAAAAAGACAAACATTTACACCCAAAATATGCACCCGTAAATAGATATGCAAGAGATATAATTGGTTGCCTAAATAATTGGGTAGATGGTTGGGTAGATTGGAATATGGTTTTAGATACAAAAGGAGGTCCCAACTGGTTTAAAAACTGGTGTATTGCTCCAGTAATTGTAGATCCAGAAAAAGATGAAGTGTATTTTACGCCACTTTATTATACAATGGCACACTTTAGTAAATACATAAGACCAGAAGCAAAAGTTATTGGTTTAGAGAATTCTGATAAAGAATTGCAAGTAACTGCAGCTCAAAATACAGATGGTTCTATAGCTGTTGTAGTTTTCAATGAAGGGAAAACAAAGAAGAGTTTTAAATTACAATTGGGTGAAAAAGAAACTTTTATAAATATAGATGCTCAGGCATTACAAACGATCATGGTATCAACTATTAAAAAATAAAAAATATGTCAAACTTAAAAAAATCTTCTAAAGTACCAATGGGACAAAAAATTGCTTTTGGAATAGGCATGTTTGCTAATCAAATGTTTCCTGCAATTTTAGGAATATTTATGGTAGTACTTGTAGAAGATTTAAAATTTACTGGATTAATGTGGGGAATGATTTATTTATTTCCAAGATTATTCGATGCAATCACAGATCCTTTAATGGGTTTTATTTCTGATAATACTAAATCTAGATGGGGTAGACGTAGAATATATGTTTTAATTGGGGGGATTGTTATGGGGATTTCCTATGTTTTTATGTGGCAAATATTTAAAGAAAATACAGTTCAGTATAATTTTTGGTATTTCTTTTTTTGGTCAATTATTTTCTATTTAGGACTTACACTTTTTAGTGTTCCATATGTGGCAATGGGATATGAAATGAGTGACGATTTTCATGAACGAACAAATATAATGGCAGTAGCACAATGGATTGGGCAATGGGCTTGGGTAATTGCTCCATTATTTTGGATCATAATGTATGATCCAGAATGGTTTCCATCAGCAGATGTAGCTGCACGAGAACTCGCTATTTGGGTGGCAATTCCTTGTGCATTTTGTGCAATTGTTCCTGCTTTATTTATCAAAAGCGAATCTACTCTTGATAAAGATTACGAAACCTTAAGTTTATCAAATGTAGGGGGAAGTCTTAAAAAAATATTAACCAGTTTTAAAGAAGCTTTTAAAATAAAAGAATTTAGAAAATTATGTGGAGCTACTTTCTTTATATACAATGCTTTTATGGCGGTTTCTTCAATTACATTTTTTGTAATAGTATATAAGCTTTTTAATGGAGATGCAGGTGCTGCTGGTATTTGGGTAGCACTATTTGGTGCTTTAGGAGCAATAGGTACTACTTTTATTGTAATACCTGTGGTTACTCGGCTTTCAAAGAGTTTTGGTAAGAAAAAAGCTTTTATGATTTGTCAAGGTATTTCAATCTTCGGCTATATAATGTTATACTTTGTATTCATTCCAGGAAAACCTTGGATGTATATTTTTGCTTTACCATTCTTCTCATTTGGTATTGGTAGTTTATTTACAATTATGATGTCTATGACAGCAGATGTTATTGATATAGATGAATTAAATTCAGGAAAACGAAGAGAAGGAATTTTTGGAGCTATATACTGGTGGATGGTTAAAGTTGGATATGCTATAGCAGGTGCATTAAGTGGTGTAATTATTTGGTTAGTTGGTTTTAATTCTGATTTACCAACTTTAGATCAACAAGGTGCAGTTGATGGTTTACATGCATTCTTTTGTTTTTTTCCAACAATTGGTACAATTGCAGCTATGTATATTATGCGTGATTATGATGTGTCTGAAGAACGCGCATTTGAAATTCGTTCAGAATTAGAAAGAAGAAAATTAGAAAAGAATAATATTACTACTAAAAAAATATAGATGTCATATAGAGAAGAGCATCATTCAAAATTAAAATATAGCTCTCAATTTGATAGTTTAGGTGTTGATTTTAAAGAATTATCTACTGAAGAGTTAAAAAACCTTTGGAGAAGTACTTTAAACAAAGGAATGCATGGAGTTTGTTTTAGTATGTATGAAGATGGGCAAGAGCCCGGAGATACGATTACTGATGAACAAGTGGAAAGAAGAATTAAAATTTTAAAACCTTATACTAAATGGATTCGCTCTTTTTCGTGTATTGAAGGAAATGAACATATACCAAGAATTGCTCATAAACATGGATTAAAAAATATGGTTGGTGCTTGGCTAGGAGATGACTTACAAAAGAATGAAGAAGAAATTGAAGCGCTAATTAATTTAGGAAAAGAAGGTTGTGTAGATATTGCAGCTGTTGGAAATGAAGTTTTGTATAGAAATGAATTATCAATAGAGCAATTAATAGTGTATATAAAAAGAGTAAAAGAGGCAATACCTCATGTAGAAGTTGGATATGTAGATGCCTATTATAAATTTTCAACATATCCAGAATTAGTAGAAGTTTGTGATGTTGTTTTAGCAAACTGTTATCCATTCTGGGAAGGATGTCCTATAGATTACGCATTAAATCACATGCAAAAAATGTTTAAGCAAGCAAGTGATTTTAGTCAAGGTAAGAAAGTAATTATTACTGAAACTGGTTGGCCAAATCAAGGTGATAGTGAAGGAGGAGCAGAGCCTTCTATAGAAAATGCAATTAAATACTTTATCAACAGCCAAATCTGGTCTTCAAAAAACAATATTGAAACCTTTTATTTTTCTTCTTTTGATGAGTCTTGGAAAGTTGGAGATGAAGGAAGTGTTGGTGCTTATTGGGGACTTTGGGATAAAAACGAAATCTTAAAGTTTTAATATACAGTTTGATAAATCATTAAAACTTATAATTGTAACTCTATAGATATTTTTTGTTTATAGAGTTTTTTTATGTTTTAAAAACTATACTTGATAATTTTAATTCTTAACATGTAAATATTTCCCTATACAATACCTATACAAAGTTTTATTTTGTTAAAATCAAGCTGTATTTTTTTTGAATCAGCTAAGTACTAATAGGGGGTAGTTTTATTGGCCTTAAAGTTTTTTTTAGATTTTTTTTAAGTTTTTTTTTGCTTGTATGTTTTTTGTAGCGGTATTAAATGTTAATATAGAATACTTTAAGGTTAATATTGCGTAATAACTATTAAACACAATTCGATTATGAAAAAAATTACTTTATTATTAATTTTAATGATTACTTCATTAGGTTTTTCTCAACAAGAAACATTTGAGATTACTTTTGAGACAGGAACTGCAGGGAGTGATGCAACTAAATGGAATGTATTTGAAAACGATTCAAATCCAGGATTAGAGGTAGTTCCTAATCCAGACGCAAGTGGTGTAAATACATCTGCAACAGTTGCACAATTTATAGCTTTATCTACTGGCCAACAATGGGCAGGAACAGAAGTTCAACATGCAGTTTTAGGTGAATGGGTTTTAGAAGCTTCTAACACATCAATAAGTGTTAGTGTTTATAAAACAGTTATAAGTGATGTTACTGTAAAATTTGTAAACTCAACAAGTGGTACAATTTTTCAATTAGTAAAGCCAAATACAAAAATTAATGAATGGGAAACATTAACGTATGATATTTCTTCTGCTGTTTCAAGTGGTGAAAATCATAACATAGATCAATTTGTTATTTTTCCAGAATGGTCAGCAAGAACAGATGATACAATTACATATTTTGATAATGTAACTTGGACAGCAAATAGAACTGCAGCTGCAGGAGGCAGTGGTTCTGGAGGTTCTGGTTCAGGATCTGCTCCTACAGATGCTCCAACAGCTCCAACAGCTGCTGCTGCTGATGTAATTTCAGTTTTTAGTGATGCTTATACAGATGTAGATGCAACATGGAACCCAGGTTGGGGACAATCAACAGTTTTATCTGATGAAACTATAGCAGGAAATGCAGTAAAAAAATATGAAAGTTTTACATTTTCTGGTATAGAGCCATCTTCTCCTATTAATGCATCGTCTATGGCATATATCAATTTAAATTATTGGACAAGTGATGCAACAGAAATTAAAGTAAAATTTGTAGACTATAATGGAGATGGAACTTGGGGGAGTGATAATACAGAAGCAGAAGTTGTAAAATCTGTTTCTACTGATTCTTGGGGAACTTTAAGTATTCCATTTACAGACTTTACAGCAATAACTGCAGGTATAAAATTTAATGACTTAGGTCAATTAGTATTAAGTGCAACAGGAGCAACAAATGCAGTATATATTGATAATATTTATTTTTCTAAAGAAGAAGTTACAAGTGGAGGTTCAAATGTAATTGCACCAACAGATGCTCCAGCAACACCAACAGCTGTAACTTCAGACGTAATTTCAATTTTTAGTGATGCTTATACAGATATAGAAGCAACATGGAATCCAGGTTGGGGACAATCAACAGTTTTGTCAGATGAAACGATTGCTGCAAATGCAGTAAAAAAATATGAAAGTTTTACATTTTCTGGTATAGAGCCTTCTTCTCCTATAGATGCATCATCTATGGTTTCAATAAAATTAGATTATTGGACTAGTGATGCAACAGAGTTAAAAGTAAAATTAGTAGATTATAATGGAGATGGAACTTGGGGTAATGATAATACAGAAGCAGAAGTTGTAAAAACTGTAACAACAGGTTCTTGGGGAACTTTAACAATCCCTTTAACTGATTTTACAGCAATAACTGCAGGAATTAAATTTAATGATTTAGGTCAATTAGTATTAAGTGCAACGGGAGCTACAAACCCAGTTTATATTGATAATATCTATTTTACAAAAGAAGCTTCAAATGGAGGAGGTAATACTGCAACAGCACCAACAGATGCACCAACTGCTCCAACAAAAGCAGCTTCAGATGTAATTTCAATTTTTAGTGATACTTATACAGATTTAACCTCTACTTGGAATCCAGGTTGGGGGCAGTCTACAGTATTAGAAGATGAAACTATTGCAAGTAATCCTGTAAAAAAATATTCAAGCTTTACGTTTACAGGAATCGAACCTTCAGCACCAATTGATGCATCTTCAATGACTCATATAAATTTAAATTACTGGACAAGTGATGCAACAGAGTTAAAAGTAAAATTAGTTGATTATAATGGAGATGGAACTTGGGGTAATGATAATACAGAAGCAGAAGTTGTAAAAACAGTAACAACAGGTTCTTGGGGAACTTTAAGTATACCTTTTACAGATTTTACAGCAATAACTGCAGGTATTAACTTTAATGATATTGGTCAATTAGTATTAAGTGCAACAGGAGCTACAAACCCAGTTTATATTGATAATATTTACTTTTCTAACGGAAGTGTTTTAAGTACAAGTACTTTTGCATTGGCTAGTATAAAAATATATCCAAACCCAACAACAAATTTTATTAATATAAACTCTCAATCAAATATTCAAAAAGTTGAAGTTTATAATGTATTGGGTGCAAAAGTTAAAACATTAAATACAGATGATAAAAATGTTTTAATTGATGTTTCTTTATTTAAAAAAGGTATATACTTACTAAGATATGAAATTGATAATGCTATAGGAACTTCTAGATTCATCAAACGATAAAAAGTTATAATTTTTATATATTAAAAACTCAAATATTTATAATATTTGAGTTTTTTTTATTCTTAGATTTATTTGAACTTCAATTTTATTTTCAACAAAAGTTATATCTTTATTGTCAAAATAATATTCTTTTGAAAATTTTTATAAAACCATTTTTTTTAATTCTTATTTTATCAATTTATAGTTGTTCAAATAAAAAAGAATCTCAATCAAGTAAAAAAAGTAATGATTTAATAAATGAGACTAGTCCTTATTTATTACAACATGCTTATAACCCTGTAAATTGGAAACCTTGGAACAAAAAAACGTTAGATTTAGCTAAAAAAGAAAATAAGCTAATTGTAATTTCTGTTGGTTATTCTGCTTGTCATTGGTGCCATGTAATGGAGGAAGAAAGTTTTGAGAATGACTCTATTGCAAAAATTATGAATGATAACTTTATCAATATAAAAGTTGATAGAGAAGAAAGACCAGATGTAGATAAAGTTTATATGAATGCAGTTCAGTTAATGACAGGTAGTGGTGGATGGCCATTAAACTGTATTGCTTTACCAGATGGAAGACCCATTTTTGGCGGAACTTATTTTACAAAAGAGCAATGGTCTAAAGTTTTAAAAAGTATTTCGAAGTTATATAATGAAGAGCCAGAAAAAGCAATTGCATTTGCAGAAAACTTAACCAAAGGAATTAAAGAATCTCAGTTAATTACTCTTAATAAAAAAACACCAACATTTACAAACAATAAAATTACTGCTTCTGTAAATATTTGGAAAAATCAAATAGATACTGTTTTTGGAGGAACAAAAGGATCTCCAAAATTTCCAATGCCAAATTCTTTAGATTATTTATTAAGATATAATCATCAATTTAATGATAAATCTATTGAGAACTATCTTGAGAATTCACTCACTAAAATGGCTTATGGTGGTATTTACGATCATATTGGTGGAGGATTTTCTAGATATTCTGTTGATGAAAAATGGCATATTCCTCATTTTGAAAAAAATGCTATATGACAATGCTCAATTAGTAAGTTTGTATGCTAAAGCATACTTAAAAGATAAAAACACTTTGTATAAAAGTACTGTAAAAGAAACTTTAAGTTTTGTTAATGAAGAACTTACTTCTAAAAATGGGGCTTTTTATTCATCTTTAGATGCAGATAGTAAAAATAAACTTGGAGAAAAGGAGGAAGGTGCTTTTTATGAATGGACAAAAGAAGAATTAAAAAAATTATTGAAAACTGATTTTACTTTATTTAAAGAATATTATAATATTAATGATTATGGATTTTGGGAAAATAATAAATATGTCTTAATCAGAAATACATCTAATAAAGATTTTTCTAGAGAACATAATCTTACTTTAAATCTTTTAGAAAATAAAGTTTTAGATTGGAAGAAAACATTAAAAGAAGCCAGGAATAAAAGAAGTAGACCAAACTTAGATGATAAAGTGTTAACTTCTTGGAATGCTTTAATGATTCAAGGTTACGTAGATGCTTACAGAGCTTTTGGAGATGCTGAATACTTAAATATTGCTTTAAAAAACGCAAATTTTTTAATAGAAAATCAAATAAGAAAAGATGGTGGTTTAAATAGAAATTTTAAAAATGGTAAAAGTACAATTAATGCATATTCAGAAGATTACGCAACTGTAATAAAAGCTTTTACTTCTTTATATGAAGTTACCTTGGATGATAAATGGCTTATCAATTCAAAAGAATTAATTGATTATTTATTTGTTAACTTCTTTGATGACAATAATAAAATGTTTCATTTTACATCAAAAGAAGATGAAAATTTAATTGCGAGAAAATATGAAGTTATTGATGGAGTAATACCGTCATCAAACTCTATGATAGCAAATAGTTTATTTAAATTAGGTCATTATTACTCTGATAATAATTATTTAAAGACTTCAGAACAAATGTTAAATAATTTAGCTTTAGATATTAATAATAACCCTTATAATTATAGCAATTGGCTAAATTTAATGACCAATTTTACCAAACCATTTTATGAAGTTGTAATTGCAGGAAACAATGTAAAAGAAGTAAATAAAAGGTTAATCAATAAATATTTACCTAATATATTAATAGCAGGAACAGCTGTAGAGAATAATGAATTACCATTATTAGCTTATAAATTTAATGAAGATAAAACCTTAATTTATGTTTGTGTAAACGGCACATGCAAAAAGCCAGAAATAATTTTGGAAAAAGCAATTGATGTTATTAAAAAATAATTTGATTTTTAGATTTTTATAAACTGTTTATTTAAACAAAGCGTCTAGTGTTAATGCATCTAAAACACCATCTACAAAAAGATTGTTTTTTTCTTCAAAATTTTTAATTGCATTTAATGTTTCCGTTTTATAAAACCCATCTAAAGTTATTTCAAACCCATTTGAAATTAATTTCTTTTGAATTTCATAAATTAATGCACTTTTTTGCCCGTAGATTATTTTTTTATCAGCATTAAACATGCTTTTAATTTTATTTGTAGCTAATGTTTTATTGTAAGTTTTTAAATCAGTACCTGTTTCTTCTAAAAATTGTATTTCTTTATTAGATAAACCCTTTTCTTTTAATATTGATGATTTTTCTAATTTTGCTTCGTAATATTTTAATATAGCTAATTTCTTAGCATATTTTTCAACAGCTTGCTTTGTCTCTTCATCATCATCTTCAGGAGTCCTAACATCAATACTATTAGCAGTCCATTGCAACATAACATAACTATTAAGGTTTTCTATAGCTTCATTATAATTTAAAACTTGCTCTTGATTGTAATACTCAAGATCAAGTTTTTTATCAGTTTTATAATCAATATTTGGTGAGTTATATCTTTTATATTGTTTGTATTGTCCATATCCAATAATAAAAGCAATAATCAATAATAGTAAAATAATTAGCTGTTTCATAAGAAGTATTTTTGGTTCGTTTGGTTATAAACAAAAATAGTTAAAAGTTTCTAAAAAAGGAGTAAGAAAAAATTACTGATTTTTTCTGTTAGAAGATTCCCTTATAACAAGCTCAACATCAAGAATTTTTTTAGTTAAAGACTGTTTAACAACTTCTTTTTTAGCGTGTTTTAAAAAAGCAAAAGCAGCTTCTTTACCAATATCTTTACTATGTTGTTCAATACTAGAAATTGATGGTGTTACCATAGCGCTAAAAGGCTCGTTTCCAAAGCCAACTAAAGCAATTTCATCAGGGATGCTAATATTTTCTTCATTTAAGACTTGAAGCGCACCTAAAGCAGCATAATCTCCAGCAACATAAACTGCATCTGGCCTTTTTTCTAATGAAAGTAGCTCTAACATTTTTTCTCTACCAGAATCTATAGTTAAGTTACACTCTAATAAAAGTTCATCATTTAAAGGTAAATTATGTTTTTTTAAAGCGTCAATGTATCCCTTAATTCTATTGTTAAAAATTCGAGTACGTTTAAAACCACCAATATGTGCAATTCTTTTACAATCTTGTTCAACAAGGTGTTTAACAATTAATTGACTACTATTATAATCATCAATTCCAATATAATCTACATTTAAATCATTTTCACCTCTATCAAACAATATCAAAGGAATTCCTTTTGATTTTATTTTCTCATAATAAGTTAAATCTACAGTTTCATTTGCCATAGAAGCAATAATACCATCAACTTGAGTATATAACAAGGTATCTATGTTGTCACATTCTTTTTTATAAGATTCATTAGATTGAGTAATAATGATGTTATAACCTTCCTTATTTAAAACTTCTTCTAAGTTTTGTATTACTGATGAAAAAAAGTTACTATTTGTTCTAGGTACAATTACTCCAACTAACTTGCTTTTACCACTTCTAAGTGCACTTGCAAGATGATTTGGTTGATAATTTAAATTTTTAGCAACCTGTCTAACCGCTTTTTTAGTTTTTTCACTAATTCTAGAATCGTTATGTAATGCTTTAGATACAGCTGCAGGAGAAATGTTTAAAACATTTGCAATATCTTTTATGGTGGTTTTTTTTTGATAATAAAATTTTTTATATATTTGCTTAATCGTTTAAGCAAATATATGGCGATATTCGATATAATCAAAATGATACTGTAAATATATCCTTTTGATTTTATTTTGTCAAAATGCTTAAACGTTTAAGCAGTTAACTAAAATTATTAAATAAGAATTAAAATGGGTAAAGTAGTAACTTTCGGAGAAATCATGTTAAGATTAGCTCCACAAGGATTTTTAAGATTTTCACAAGCAAATAACTTTGATGTTGTTTATGGTGGTGGAGAATCTAACGTAGCAGTTTCATTAGCAAATTACGGAGTAGATGTAGATTTCGTAACACGTTTACCAAAGAATGATATTGGTGCATGTGCAATGATGGAAATGCGTAAGAGAGGTGTAAACGTAGATAAAATAGTTTATGGTGGAGACCGTTTAGGAATCTATTTCTTAGAAACTGGAGCTGTATCTAGAGGATCTAAAGTTGTTTATGATCGTGCTCATTCTGCAATTGCTGAAATTGAATCTGGAATGATAGATTGGGATACTGTTTTTGAAGGATGTGAATTTTTCCACTGGACAGGTATTACACCAGCTATTTCTCAAGGAGCTGCAGATGTTTGTTTAGAAGCTGTTAAAGTTGCTAGTGCAAAAGGAATTACAATTTCTACAGATTTAAATTACCGTGCAAAATTATGGAATTTCTGTGATGATGCTCATAGAGAGGCTATTATGACAGAATTAACTTCTTACTGTGATATCGTTTTAGGAAACGAAGAAGATGCAGAAATGCACTTTGGTATAAAACCAGAAGGAATTTCTGTACAAACAGAAGGACACAATGTAAAAGCAGAAGCATTTTTATCAGTTTGTGAGCAAATGATGAAAAAATTTCCAAGAGCTAAAAAAGTAATTACTACTTTAAGAGGTTCTATTTCTGCATCTCATAATACATGGGCAGGAGTTTTATATGATGGTAAAACATTATTTCAAACACGTCAATATCAAATTACAGATATCGTAGATAGAGTAGGTGGTGGAGATTCATTTATGGGAGGTTTAATCTACGGATTATTAGAATTCCCAGAAGATGACCAAAATGCATTAGACTTTGCAGTTGCTGCATCTTGTTTAAAACACACTATTAAAGGAGATGCTAACTTAGCTACTGTTGCTGAGGTAGAAAAACTTATGGGTGGTGATGCATCTGGTAGAGTTGCAAGATAATTTTTCAAACATATAGTTTGTAAAGTAACCTACAAGATATATTCTTAATCTTATTATAAGATAGATCTTGTAGGTTTTAATCAATTTAGTAACCCTAGTAAAAATCTTTAAAAATCATTAAAAGTATATGAAAAAGTCTATTGCAATTATGTGTGGAGGTGGACCAGCTCCAGGTATAAACACTGTAATAAGTACATTAGCAAAAACTTTCTTAAAAGATGGTTATGAGGTTATAGGAGTTCATCATGGATACAAAGGATTATTATCCGATAAACCATCATTAGTTTTTTTTGATTTTCATCGTGCTGATCGTATTTTTAGTTTAGGAGGCTCTACTTTAATAATGAGTAGATTTAAACCAAAAGACACTGATTTTAAAGCAGATTTCTTTAAAAAACATAATGTAAAGCTATTAGTTACTATTGGAGGTGATGATACAGCTTCAACTGCAAATAGATTAACTAAATATGTGAATAGTCAGGATTTGGATGTTAAACATGTTCATGTCCCAAAAACGATTGATAACGATTTACCTTTACCAGATAGAAATCCAACATTTGGTTTTCATACAGCCAAAGATGAAGGGGTTCGTATTGGTAATACAATTTATGAAGATGCTAGAACTAGCGAAAACTGGTTTGTAGTTGCTGCAATGGGGCGTTCTGCTGGACATTTAGCATTTGGTATTGCTTCAGCTTGTCATTATCAAATGATGATTATTCCAGAAATGTTTAACAAAACCAACATCACATTCGAAAAAATAATCAACATGATTATTTCTTCGATTGTAAAGTGTAAAATTCAAGGTATTGAATATGGTGTCGCTTTAGTTAGTGAAGGTGTTTTTCATTTTATGGAAGAAGAAGAAATTATAAATTCAGGAATTAATTTTACGTATGATGATCATGGTCATCCTGAATTAGGAAATGTAAGCAAGTCTCATATATTTAATTATTTATTGCAGACTAAATTAAAAGAACTTGGTTTAGAAATTAAATCGAGACCAGTTGAACTAGGTTATGAGTTAAGGTGTTGTAAACCAATTGCATTCGATTTAACATTATGTACTTTATTAGGTATTGGTGTTAAAAAATTATATGATCAAGGGATTTCTGGTTGTATTGTGAGTGCAAACTCAAATGGAGATATTATGCCTTTATATTTAAAAGATTTTGAAGACAATGAAGGTAAAATACCTCCTAGGCTAGTAGATATTGATTCTGATATGGCACAACTCTTTATAAAAAATCTTTTTTACATTAAAGAAAAGGATTACGACGAAGCAAAACAATATTTACCAAACCCAGAAGCGTACGATTTCAAAAAAATATTAAATTGGAATTAACTAAAAAAAAATAAAATAAAATGGCACAATTTTCAAGATTAGAAGTAGCACAGGTAATGAAAGAAACAGGAATGATTCCTTTATTTTTTCATAACGATATAGAATTAAGTAAAAAAGTATTAAAAGCATGTTATGATGGTGGAGCTCGATTAATGGAGTTTACAGCACGTGGAGATTTTGCTCACGAAGTTTTTGGTGAGTTAACAAAATATGCTATTGCTGAATTACCAGGTATGATAATGGGTGTAGGTTCTGTAACAGATGCAGGTGCAGCTTCATTATATATGGCTTTAGGAGCAAACTTTATTGTAACTCCAGTTTTAAGAGAAGACATTGCAATTGCTTGTAACCGTAAAAAAGTATTATGGTCTCCTGGTTGCGGTACGTTAACAGAAATAACTAGAGCAGAGGAATTAGGATGTGAAATCGTTAAATTATTCCCTGGTGATATTTATGGACCTCAATTTGTAAAAGGTGTTAAAGGTCCTCAGCCTTGGACAAGTGTTATGCCAACAGGTGGAGTTGCTCCAACTGAAGAAAATTTAAAAGGCTGGTTTGATGCAGGTGTAACTTGTGTTGGTATGGGATCTAAATTAATTTCTAAAGATATTATTGCAAATAAAGATTACGCAAAATTAGAAAAAGATGTGAGAGCAGCTTTAGCTATTGTAAAAGCTGTTAGAAAGTAATAATAGTTGATTAATTGAATATTGAAATTATAAAACTCCAGCCTAAAAACTGGAGTTTTTTTATTTATATAAAAATGTTTCATCTATACTTTATTGCATTTGGTCTACACTTTATCTTAGATGAACAACATTTTACCGAGGTTTTTATTTAATTAAACTAATATTGTGCATACTAAAACTAAAATGTTATAAAATGGCTAAAAATTTAAAAGTATTGTTAATAGAGGACAATCTAATAGAAATAATGAAAATGAAAAGAACAATTTCATTATTAAAATTAGAGCATACAATGCAAGAAGCGAAGAATGGAGAAGAGGCATTAAAAATTTTAGAAGATAAATCTAATTTTCCTGATATAATTTTACTAGATTTAAACATGCCAAAAATGAGTGGTATAGAATTTTTAACAATTATAAAAAATAGCGACGAATTTAAACACATTCCAATTATTATTTTAACAACATCAGACAACCAAAAGGACTTATTTGAATGCTATAGAATAGGTATTTCTGGTTATGTTTTAAAACCTTTAAAATATGACGATTATGTTAAGAAAATTGAATCTGTTTTAAATTACTGGAGCACAAATGAATTAAAAAGAATATAAATGAAAGGAATTGTTTTTACAGAGTTTTTAGATTTAGTAGAAGATAAGTTCGGTTTAGAAATGGTTGATAAAATTATTTCACAATCGAAATTAGAATCGGAAGGTATTTATACAGCCATTGGTACCTATAGTTTTTCTGAAATGTTACAGTTAGTTACCAATTTAAGTGGTAATACTGGTATTTCCACAGATGATTTACTTTTAGTTTATGCTGAACATTTTTTTTCTGTAATAGAAACAAGTTATCCAGGTTTATTAGCAACTTATAAAGACCCAATAGAAATGTTAGGCTCTATTGAAAATCATATACACGTAGAAGTTCAAAAAATATATCCAGATGCAGAATTACCTACTTTTGTGGTAGAAGAGAAAACAGAAAACTCTATAACAATGGTATATAAGTCTAGTAGAGCAATGCATCATTTTGGGCTAGGTTTAATGAATAAAACTTTTGAGCATTTTGATACAAAAGCCTCGATAGTTTTAGAGAAAATTAAAGAAGACGGTACAGAAGTTCGATTTATTGTTAATAAGAGTTAATGAGCCAAGACCAAATAGCATTATTACAACGTGCCCTAAAACGTGAAAAAGCTGCGAGGAAATCTGCTGAGAAAATTCTTGAAGATAAGTCAAGAGAATTATATACAATATCTCAAGAATTAAAAACTTCCAATCTAAAGCTAAACGACCTACTAGATGAAAAATCATCAACATTAAAAGGAATTTTTGAAAACATTAATGATGCATATCTAGTAATGGATTTGTGGGGGAATGTTTTAAAAATGAATGATGTTGCTATAGATCTTTTTGGCTATGATATAGAGAAAGAAAGTTTTAATGTTTCTGAGATAGTTTATAAAGAAGATATTGAATACACTGCAAATGCATTTAAAAAGCTTTATGAAGAAGGTGCTTTTAACGATTATACTGCAAGGATATATACTAAAAGTGGAGATGTAAAATGGTTGCAAATAAACGCAACATTAATATATAGTAAAGAAAATAAACCTATTGCAGCTCAAGGTATAATTAGAGATGTTACTAAGGATAAAGAAGCAGGAGACTTAATAATGGAAGCTAAGAACAGGCTTTCTGCACTTGTTTTAAATCTTAATAGTGGTATTATTTTAGAAGATGTAAATAGAAAAATATCTTTATCTAATACTAAATTTTGCGAATTACTAAATATTGATATTCAACCTAACGACTTAATCGGTATGGATTGTGGTATAGCATCAGAGCAAAATAAAATACAATTTAAAGATCCATTATCTTTTGTAAAAAGAATGGATGAAATTGTAGAAAATAAAATAGCTGTTTTTGGTGATCAATTAGAAATGGTAGATGGTAAAATTCTTGAAAGAAATTATACACCAATAATTGTTGGAGGGAAAATTAACGGATATTTATGGACATTTAGAGATGTAACTTTAGAAAAAAATTACCGAGCAAGTATTGAGGCAGAAAAAGAAAAATATAGTAGCATTATTGCTAATATGCATTTAGGATTGGTAGAACTAAATACCGATAATGAAATTTTGATGGTAAATCAAAGTTTTACAGAAATGTCTGGTTATTCTGAAGAAGAATTATTAGGTAAGACTGAAAGTGATATTTTCCCTGTAGAAAATGATTTAGATACTTTAAAAAGTGAAAACATAAAGCATTTTGAAGGAGGAGAATCCAGTTCTTATGAAATAAAAACAAAATGTAGTAAAGGTCATACTAGACATTGGTTAGTAAGTAGTGCACCAAATTATAATATTAATGGAGAAATTATAGGTTCAATTGGTATACATTTAGATATTACAGAACTTAAAAAACTTCAAATACAAAAAGAAAAAATATTAAAAGAATTAGAGGATAGAAATCAAGAATTATATGAATATGCTCATATAGTTTCTCATGATTTAAAATCTCCTTTAAGAAGTATTGACGCTTTAGTTTCGTGGATAAAATCAGACAATGAAGATAAATTCGATGAAATGACTATCGAAAATTTTAATTTAATTGAAACTACTGTTGAAACCATGGAAACTCTTATCTCTAATGTATTAGAGTATTCTAGTGCAGGGGCAAATATAGCAGAAGAAATAGAAGTAGATTTAAATGAAACTGTTAATAATTTAAAAAACTTCTTATTTGTACCAGAAAATATCTCTATTAATGTTCTTAATAAATTACCAACTATAAAAGGAGATAATACTAAATTCCAACAAGTATTTCAAAACTTTATCAGTAATGCAATTAAGTTTATTGATAAAGAAGTTGGAATTATTGAAGTAAACTATTTAGACGATGGTGATTATCATCAATTTTCTATAAAAGATAATGGAATTGGAATAGAAAAGAAATATCATGATAAAATATTTAAGGTTTTCCATTCTTTAAATAAAAGAGATGACTCAACAGGAATAGGATTATCAATAATTAAAAAAATAATTGATTTATATGGGGGAAGTATTTGGTTAGAAAGTGAACCAAATATAGGTACTACTTTTTATTTTACATTAAAAAAATAATACTATGAAAACAGTTCAGCTAAGAAAAAACAATACATCAGATTGGGAATATTTATCAGAAAAGATTGAATTAAAAGAGCCTTTAGTTTTGGTTTTTGGAAATAGATTTATGCTAGAAAGTGATACTATTTACAATGAAATAAAAGAAATATTTAATGATGGACATATTGTTTTTGGTTCTGCTTCTGGAGATATTTCTACACAGTCTGTAAATGATGATAGTTTAACAATTACAGCCATAGAATTTGAAAAGAGTAGTTTTATTATTAAAACAACAAATGTTTTAGAAAATAATTCTAGCGAAGATATAGATAGTTTTAAAGTAGGTAAAAATTTAATAAGTCAATTACCAAAAGAAGGACTAAAACACGTTTTTGTGCTTTCTGAAGGAAGTTTTATCAACGGAAGTCAGTTTACAAGAGGAATGAATGCTGCAACCCAAGACAACCTATTAATTACTGGAGCTTTATGTGGAGATGCTGCAAGGTTTGAAAAAACAATTTGTTCTTACAATGAAAACCCAAAAGCAGGAGAAATTGTTGCTATTGGTTTGTATGGAGAATCTTTAGAAGTATCATTTTCTATTAATGGAGGTTGGACTCCTTTTGGACCAGAAAGAGTAGTAACAAAATCTAAAGGAAATGTTTTATATGAGTTAGATAATTTACCAGCATTAGATTTATATAAAAAGTATTTGGGAGAAAAAGCAAAAGAATTACCTGGAGCAGCTCTTTTATACCCTTTAAACGTAAAATCTAAAGAAGACAATAATTCTATTGTTAGAACTATTTTAAATATTGATGAAGAAGAAAATTCAATGATTTTAGCAGGTGATGTTTTTGAAAATTCAAAAGTTCAATTAATGATGACTAATGTAGATAACATTGTTAATGCTGCAGAAAAAGCTGCTATAAGTGCTTCTGAAGCAAGAAAAAATAAACCAGAGTTGGCAATTTTAGTAAGTTGTATTGGTAGAAAGTTAGTTTTAGATCAAAGAGTAGAAGAGGAAGTAGAAGAAGTTATGGAGGTAGTAGGAAAATCTACAGCAATAACTGGTTTATATTCTTATGGAGAAATAGCTCCTTTTATTGGAGAAAATAACTGTCAGTTACACAACCAAACAATGACAATTACATTAATTAGCGAATAATGAATTCATTATTAAAAAGACAAATAAGAAAATTCCTTCCTAAAGAATTACAATCTGATAATAAATTAGATCGGTTTTTTGATGCAGTAGATAAATCATATACTACTTCAGAAGAACAATTTGGCATGCTTCAAAGAGCAACTGCTATTAGCTCTGAAGAACTTTTTAGTGCGAATACACAATTACAAGAAGAAACAAAATCTCAGAAGAAAATTATTACAAAACTGCAAAATGTAATAGATAATTTACAGTTTTATGATTTAAATAATGACCGTCCATTAGAGAGTTCTGATTCTTTAAAGTTGGTTGATTTTATTGATAATCAAACCAAAGAAATTATAAAAGTAAATAAACAAAAAGATAAACTGGTACAAAGTTTAGAGCGTCAAAATCAAGAGTTAAATGATTATGCGCATATGATATCACATGATTTAAAATCGCCTTTGCAAAGTATAGAAGCTTTAACAACTTGGGTTTTAGAGGATTATTCTAGTATTTTAGATGCTTCAGGAAAAGAAACTTTACAATTAATAAGAGAAAATGTAGAAAAAATGGATACTCTTGTAAAAGGGATTTTACAGTATTCTACAATAGGAAAAATTGAAAAAGAATTATATGACGTAAACTTAAACTTATTAGTTGATCAGATTATAAGTGATATTGATAATAAAGATCATATTAAATTTGTAATTCCAGATAAATTACCAGAAATAAAGGGTGATAGTTATAGATTAGAACAATTATTTTATCATTTAATAGATAATGCAATTAAATTTAATGATAAAAAAGAAATTATTATTGAAATAGGCTATACTCAAGATGATGATTATTGGAAGTTCTATATAAAAGATAATGGAAAAGGAATTGAGAAGAAATATTTTGATAAAATATTTGTGGCATTTCAAAAGTTAGAGGATGATTATCAATCATCAGGAATTGGTTTATCTATTGTTAAAAAAATAATTGAAGTATATAAAGGTGAAATTTATCTAGAATCTGAGCCAAATGTCGGTTCTACTTTTTATTTTAGCATAAAAAAATAATGGAACAACCAAACTTAGAATATATAAATCAGTTAGCAAGAGGAGATGAATCTATTAAAAATGAGCTAATAGAGGTTATAAAAACTGAGTTTCCAGAAGAAAAAAAAGACTACTACAATAGCTTAGAAAGCAAAGAGTTTAAAAAAATTGAAGAAAATGTTCATAAACTTAAACATAAAATTAGTATTTTAGGACTTGAAAAGAGTTACCAAAGAGCTAATGAGTTTGAACATAATCTTCGTGAACTTAGTTTAGAAGGACAACAAGATTTTGAGAAAATTTTAATAGCAATTTCAAATTATATAGAAACTATATAGGTTATATGAATTGTATTATTATTGATGATGAAAAAATGGCAAGAGTTATTCTAAAAACTCTATGCAATGAAATAGAATCTTTAAATATTTTAGAAGAATTTTCTAATGCTATTGAAGCAATGAAATATTTAATAGAAAATAAGGTAGATTTAATCTTTTTAGATATTCATATGCCAGGTTTTAGTGGTTTAGACTTTATAAAAACTTTAAAAAATCCACCAAAAATAATATTCACAACTTCAGATCCAAAATTTGCAATAGAAGCATTTGAGTACGATTTTATTGTAGATTATTTATTAAAACCAATAGAATTACCAAGATTTAAAAAAGCTATTGAAAGAGCACAGAAAAAAGAACTTTCATCAGTAACAGAACCAAAACAACCTTCAAAATCTGTTGATATTGATAACGATTTTTATGTAAATATAGATCGTAGATTAATAAAAATAGATTTACCAAGTATTTATTTGATAGAAGCTAAAGGAGATTATATCAAAATAAAAACAGAAAATAAAGATTATACTGTGCATTCTACTTTAAAAAAAATAGAAGAAAAGCTGCCAGAATCTTTATTCTTAAAAATTCATCGTTCTTATATTATCAATATTAAAAAGATTATTGATATTGAAGATAATAGTGTTTTAATTAAAAAAGATGTTATTCCCGTTAGTCGTTCTAAACGTCCAGAGTTAATGAAACGCTTGGATTTACTTTAATTTTAGCTTTATCGATACTACTACAACATTTCGTCTATAGTTAAGGTGTTAAAGACGAAAATCAACAATTTAAGCTTTATTTAGTTATTATTTTTGTGGTATAAAAATTATATCATGAAAAAAATAGTACTAAACTTAATTATTATTCTGAATTTGTTTCACTTAACAGCTTCAGCGCAATCAGGATCAATTTCAAACTTTTCTTTTTTATCCAATCCTATAGAAATAGGAAAAAAATTAAACTTTTCTTTAGATTACACAAGTGATGTAGATGCTTATTTAAATATTGCCTTATTAAAATCTACAAATGGCGGTTCTCAAATAGATTGGAGTACAGGAATGCATTGGCAAAATGTTAATGTACCAGCTGTTTCAGCACCTTCTAATTTTATAGGAGAAATTCACTTATCGGGTTTTTATGAAACAAGCGAAGATTTAGGTTCTGAAGTTTATTTAGTAATGGTTCAGTTAATAGATAGAAGTAATGATAGTTCTATGGCAGCTGTTAGTAACTGGGGAATTAGTCAACAAAATACAATTACTATTACATCATCTTCAGATACTTTTAATTATAATTTTTTAGGAGATTTTGATGCAAATGGTAAACCTTTATATTTAGAACCAGTAAGAGATGAAATTTCATCATCAGATTTAGAAACAATAAAACATTCTCTTCCAGAGTATTACTCTGTTCCAGAATATAACCCTCATTATATAACTGCTGGATATGATACAGATTTATCTATAGAACAAGATACAGATGTTTGGGTTACGTTTATAAGTGAAGGAGCAGGTTATACAAATGTATTAGGGTATTATACTTATGATTTAAACAACCCTCCAACAACAAAACCAAATCAAGAAGATATTACAATTATTTTTCCAAATGCGTCAGAAGAAGGAGCAGGAGGTTCTTTAGTTGCAGGAGATAAAGTTAATATTGGTTCTTTTTCTGCAGGTACAGGTATTGGTTGGGTTTTATTAGCTAATGCTTGGAATGGACAAACAGTTGCTCATGATATTTGGAATGTATATTCAAATCCTGATTTTAATCCAGAAAGTGATGAAGAATTAAGAAATCACAGCGTATTGTTAACAGACAATAATAACCAGAGATTAATTTTAGGTTTTGAAGATGTAAGAAGAGATTTAGATTGGTGTGATAATGATTTTAATGATGCTGTTTTCTATATTACAGTAAATCCTTATGAGTCTTTAAAAACAACAAATTTTGCAGAGGTTAGTATTCCAGAAAATGTAACTTCTGCTTACGATGGTGGTTTAGAAAGTAATGGTTCATTAGCAGATTTAATAGCAAAAAGAAACTTACAAAGAGAGAAAGAAGGTAATAATAATTATAAGAAAAAATACCAGAAAAGATTTAACAAAACAGAATTAAAAAGTAAATCTAACACTGTTTCATTAATAGATTTTTTACCAGAAACAGGAATGTATAAAACAGAAGTAGCAAATGTTTCTAGTCCAGAAGATTTATTAGGGATTACAAATGCAAAAGAAATATTTTCGGTAGATTATTATCAAGGTACAGATAGAGTTTCTGCAGTATTAGCAACAAAAACAGAAGGTTCTATTTACGATCATTCTAAAGTAATATGTGATAGATTAAACAATTCTAGTTTAGAAGATGTAAGAACTGTAAATACTAGAGGTCATCAAATTATTAGTTCTAAAATTAAAAGAGCAACAGGAGAAATAGAATATACTTTAAGTTTTTCTGTTAAAATGGAAGGAAAAGAAAATGAGTTATTTAGTTTTTGGAATATAGATCAATATCCTGCAGGGAATTATCAAATTTGGGGAAGCTCTTTTTCGCAAGTATTTTCAATTGCTAATTATATTATAGATCAGCATACCTCTATAAATGGATTAAATAGTACTGTTGTAGAAAAAGTATTGCCAAATGTTTTTGTAAAGTCTGGTAGTTATTCTAATGGAGTTATTAATTTAAATTTGGTAAACAAAACTCAAGAAAAATCAGTAGATTTTGTGGGTAATATTGCAGAAACCGAAGTTTCAGAACATATACAAGTATCAAATACTTTTACATTATCGGGTGCTTATAATGAAGTTTTATCAATAGAAACAGGGGTTTTATTTGATATAGGTTTTTCTTTAGAAACGGCTTCTTCAACTCAAAAAGATGCATTATACTTAGCAGATGGACCTTGGGGATTAGATTATTTAAATGATTATGCAACTGTTTCTAGTTTTGATGTTACTACTTCTGATAGAGAATATAATGATGATAATTATGAGGTTGATAGAAATGCAAAAGCTTCTGGAGAAGTAAAAGGAAATATCAATTTATTTAGACATATTTTACCTGGAGATCAAACTTTAAATGTTGAAGATTTTGAATATTTAAACTTTAATGTTACAAATAATGAGCCAGTAGAAATAGTAATTATGCCTGAAGAAGATAGAGCTTGGGAAAATAGATTGAGATATATTATTCCTGCTAATTCTGAAGAAAGATTATTTAATATTTTATTTTCTGATTTTGTTGATGCAGAAGGTAATTCAGTAGAAATTAGCAATATTAAAACAATAGTTTTTTCTATAATTGGTGATTACACTAACTATAAACCTTTTAATATTGATATTAATAATCTATCATTTAGTGCAAATAATGTTTTAGCTGTAGATAACTATAATTTAGAAGAAACAACGAAGATGTTTAACTATCCAAATCCGTTTACAGGTGCTACAACAATTCAATTAGCATCAAAATCTGAAGACATTAAAATTGAGGTTTATGATGTAATAGGTAGGGGAGTAGATATTCAAAAAATAAATACAAACTCTTCTATGAAAGTGCAATATAATGCACCACAATTAAAGACAGGTATTTATAAATATAGAATAACTGATGATAATAATAAGCAATATTCTGGAACTTTTATTATTAAATAGTCCCCTAAATTTTACAGAATGTTATAAGGCAAAAGATGTATCTTTTGTCTTATTTTTTATAAAAAGGTTTTTTTAAGATTACCCATTTAAACCGGATTCCAAATTCTGTATAAGTAAAACCAGCAGAACCTGCAGTAGCAACAGCAGAAGCTATATTACTTTGTAATCCGTAAATGTTTATGAGTGCACGTTCAGAAAATTTATATCCAAGTTTTGCTTGAACTCTATAAGTACTTTGACCATCGTCATTTTCTATATATTGCAAACCTGTAGCAGCGGTTAAACCGTAAAACCATTCTTTGTTTTTAGCTGCAGCTTCATCTTTTATGAGGTTAATAAAGACTTCTACTGCATTAAATTTACTTGGACTAAAATAAACAGTTGGTACTTGGTTTTTAAAAGATAAATTTTGATAATTAATACCTGCTTTCATAGAAGGTTTAGCTAAAATGTTATAATATAAAGAGGTAAATAATAAATTTCTAGCATTTTCATCACTTTGCCAAGTATAATAATATTGTGTAAACCAACCCAAATTAAAATTAGTATTTAAACTATAATTTAGAATAAGGTTATTTTGTACAATTTGTTCATTTAACAAGGCTGCATTAAAATTCTGAATATCTCGTTTGTAACCCACTTCTAAATTCTGGAGTTTAAAAGGTTTTATATTTAGTGATATATCTGTTAATAATTGATTGTATTTACTAGTTTCAGAATCTGAAGAAGTAACTCCAAAACTTCCTTTTAATGTTAAATTATTTAAAAGTTGATAAGATACACCTAATAATAAATTATTGGTGGTTGCTTTTAAATCAGTAACTGGGTTAGAAGTTGTTCTGTAGTTATAATTTGCTAAAATTTTAAACTTCGTAGAAAAAGGAATTTCAGTTTTAAAATCATAAGCATTTGCTTCGTTTTCTCCATTATCAAAAGAATAAGAAAATTTGGTTTCCACATATGGCGTAAAACTTAAGTCTAACTGTTTTATAAAGTTGGTTGCATCCTTCTGTTTTTCGTAAAAAGTTAACGTATTTTCTGCACTTTTATAAGCATTATCATAATAACCAGAAGCTTTTAGCGCATTTGCTTTTCCTAAATTACCATCAAAAGAAGCACTGTCTTTTTTTAAGATTAAATTATAATCTTCTAAACTTTTTTTGAAATCACTTTTATAAATATTAAGCGTTGCTCTTAGAGATAACATCCAATTTTCTGGATTTTCATTATCGTTTAAAAGCTGATTAATTTGTGTTTCTGCTGCTGAATATCTTTTATTCCAAATTAATGCCTGAATATTTCTTTCTATAGTTTGGTTTTTTAAAACTGTAGAAGTATTTGCATCTATACTTTTTAAAGCTTTATCGCTAATGTTTAAAGCGGTTTTGTCATCACTATCTAAATGATATGATAAAGAAATACCGTTTAAAGAGGTTAATTCATTACCAGGAATTTCTCCAATAATTTTATAAGTACTTTTTGCTTTTTCTACTTGATTAGAAATTAGATACAAGTTGGCAAGATTTAATAAGGTTTCTTTATCGTTTTTAAAAGAGGTAAAATTTTCCTTTAAAATGGTTTCAGCTTCATCATATTTTTGATCAGTTACTTTCTTATTAGCTAACCCTAATCTCATATATTTTTTTGAAACTAACGCATTAGGATTGCTAGGTAATACAGCCAAGGCTTTATCTACAGTTATTAAAGCTTTTTCAAATTCTTTTAAGTTAGATAATGTATTTGCATACCCTAATAATGCAGCAAAACTTTTATCATCTTCCTTTAAAAGTGTTTGGTAATATACTTTTGCATCAGGATAATTTTTACTCCACAATAAAGATTCTGCATAATTTAATTTTACTTCAAAATCTGTAGGATAATCTTTTAAAAGGTCTGTAAAAAGAGTTACAGCTTTTGTTGCTTTTCCATTTAAACCAATGGCTCTACCATAACAAAGTCTGGCTGTTTTGTTTGTAGGATACTCTTTTAATACATTTTCAAAAAAAGTTTCAGCCTCTTTGTACTTACCCGTTTCTAAATAAGTAAAACCTTCTTTCATATCTTGAGAATATCCCAAAAAATTGATAAATAGAAATATTATAACTGTAAAATATTTTAACTTCATTATGCATTTTTTTAATGAATGCAATTTATGCATTCACTTTTAATAATTAGAATAAATAGATTGTTTTTCTTTAAAAATAGCTTAGTCAAAGGCTTTTATTCATTCAACTTTATGAATTGGTTTTTCATCGAAAGTTTATGTTTTCTTATAAGCTTGAATATGATATTTGTAGAGTATTAATTTAAAATAAATAATTATGAGCCTACAAATTTCAGAAAAAAAGGAAGTTTTTTATTTAAATGGTAAAATTAATTTTGAAACAATTCCTTTTTTTAAGTCTTATTTTAATTCAATAATAAGAGATAGAATTGTTGTTAATATTGATAATGTTAAGCATATAGATAAGGAAGGTTTAGATGCTTTATTTGTTTTAATAAAAAATGCTAATAAAAACAATAAACTATTTTCTATTGTTGGTTATGGTTGTAAAGAAATTTATGATTATTTTCATCAACTTCAAGTAGCTTAATTAGAAAAAGAAAAAAAGATGCAAGCAATTATAAGATTTGTAAAAAAAGGAATTAAACCAGAACAGTTATTTATGTTAAGTGTTCTGTTGGTTAATGGAGGTAATTACTTGTATAATTTAGTTTTAGGTAGAGTTCTAGGACCAGAGAAATTTGCTGATGCAGCAATATTAATTACTTTTTTATTAGTACTTTCTTTTGTAGCCATGACTTTTCAGCTGGTAACAGCTAAATTTTCTGTTCTTTTTGAAGACTCTATTTTTAGTGGTTTTATTTCTAAGATTTATAAAAACGCTTTATTTACAGGAATTTTTTTAGGAATTTTAATTGTAGTTTTCTCAACTCAATTACAGCATTTTTTTAAAACAACTTCTTCTACAATGTTTGTTATTTTCGGATTAGGAGTTCCGTTTTATTTTTTAATGAGTGTAAATAGAGGTGTTTTTCAAGGAAAACAAGAATTAAAATCATTGTCAGTAACCTATCAATCTGAAATGATTAGTCGTTTATTACTGACTTTTGCTTTATTATATTTATTAGATATAGATTCTTCATTAATAATTGCAATAGGTATTTTTTGTTCTTTTGTTTTTGGATTAATACCTTTTAGAAGTAGCAATTTTTCTTTATTTAAACCTTTTAAATTAGATGATGCAAATAAAAAGTTAGTAAAGAATTTCTTTATAATTACTGCTTTTTACGAGCTAACACAAATCATAATAAACAATAGTGATATTTTATTAGTAAAGCATTATTTTGAGTCTTATGAAGCTGGTTTGTACGCTTCTTTAGCTTTAATAGGTAGAGTTGTATATTTTATTGCGTGGATGTTTGTAATGTTACTTTTACCAAAAGTTGTTCAACTAAAAAAAGAAGGTAAAGACACTTTACCAATCTTGTTAAAATATGTTGTATATATTGGTTTTATTGCTGCTGTAATAGTTGTTAGTTGCTTTTTATTTCCAGATGAAATAATTAAAATTTTATTTGGGAGTGAATATTTATCAGTAGCATCATTATTATGGAAATATGCTTCAGCAACAGGTATTTTTGCAATCTCAAATATCTTTGCTTACTATTATTTATCTCTAGATAAATACATTCCAGTTGTGCTTTCTGGTATTTTCGGAATGTTACAAATAGTTCTAGTGGTTTTATATCATGAAACATTAGAGCAAGTGGTTCATGTACAAATTATAGCAATGGTTTTATTGTTGTTTGTGCAACTTAGTTTTTTCTTTTTTAAAGATTCTAAAACTACAAAAGTGATAAAAGAAACAAATGAGTAATAATATCTTATCCTATTTTCCAATCGTCTACATATAATTGCATTTGAACAAACTTTTGTAAATAATAAAAGTAAATAACTGAAATTTGTATCATAATTAAAAAAAATAAAATGAAACTAGCCATCGTAACAGCATATCCACCAAGTAAAGTAACTCTTAATGAATACGCATATCATTTAGTAAAAAGTTTTAGACTTAAAGAAAAAGTTACAGAATTAATTCTTTTAACTGATGAAACTCCAGGAGAAAAAGATATTCAGTTTGAACAAGATGGTTGTAAAATTACAATTAAAGAATGTTGGAAATTTAATAGCTATTCTAATACAACAAGAGTAATAAAAGCAATTAATCAAACAAAACCAGATGCTATTCTTTTTAACTTACAGTTTATGAAGTTTGGAGATAAAAAAGTGGTTGCAGCATTAGGGTTAACGTTACCTTTAATTTGTAAAATGAAAAAGATTCCTACAATTGTTTTATTGCATAATATTTTAGAACAAGTAGATTTAGGAAGTGCTGGTTTTACAACAAATAAATTAGCTCAAAAAGTATATAATTTTATAGGAACTTCATTAACAAAATTAATTTTAAAAGCAGATTTAGTAGCTGTAACTATGGATAAATACGTAACTACTTTAGTTGATAAATATAAAGTAGATAACGTAAAAATGATTCCTCATGGAACCTTTGAAATTCCTGACAATCCTTCACAAGAATTACCAGAAGGACCTTTAAAAATAATGACTTTTGGTAAATTTGGAACTTACAAGAAAGTAGAATCTATGATTGAAGCTGTAGAAGTTGTAAGAAAAGAAACTGGTTTAGATTTAGAAATTGTTATTGCAGGTACAGATAATCCAAATGTGCCAGGTTATTTAGCAAATGCAAAAGAAACTTATAAACATGTACCACAATTAACTTTTACGGGTTATGTAGAAGAAGTAGAAGTAGAACCTTTATTTACAGAAAGTGCTGTAGTTGTTTTTCCTTATACATCTACAACAGGAAGTTCTGGAGTTTTACACCAAGCAGGAAGTTATGGTAGAGCAGTAGTTATGCCTAATTTAGGTGATTTAGCAACTTTAATTGAAGATGAAGGTTATAGAGGAGAATTTTTTGAATCAGAAAATGTAACAAGTTTAGCAAATGCAATTAAAGCTATTGTAACTAATGACGCTTACAGAATAGAATTAGGAGAGACAAATTATAAAGCAGCAACAGCTTTCCCAATGGAAAGAATTACAGAAATATATTTAGAAGAATTTGATAAAATTATAGCTAAAAAGAAATAATTATTCTTTAGAAATATATTTATAAGATAATTTTTTAGCACCTGAACTTGTAATAAATCCGAATTTTTTCTGAGGATTTGTTCTCCAAGGAAGTCTACCTAAAACTTCTTTAGGTACATTATCAAAATCATATAAAGTCCATGACATAAAAGGAATTTCATTTTTTGTCAGGACTTTTTGTATTTCTTTATAATACTCAGCTTGTTTTTCATCAGAACCTACAAAAGGTCTCCATAAACCTCCATAAGAAGAAAGTCCGAATTCTTGTAAAATGATAGGTTTATCATTTATATTTTCTTTTAGAGCTAGATAATCACTTTCAAATTTACTTAAATCTTCATAATAATGAAAAGAAACAACATCTACTTTATCTTTAAGAATTGTGGCACTTTCTACATTAGACCAACCAATAGTAACAGGGTGTTTTTTATCAATAGATTTAATTAAAATAATCATAAAATCTAACCAAGCAGTTACATTTTCTTTTCCTCTAGAATCAAAATCTAAGTTCGGTTCATTTTTAACATCCCAAGCTAAAATGGCTTCGTGATCTTTAAATGTTTCTACTACTTTTTCTGCATGTCTTTGGTTTAGTGTCCAATCTAAAACATCATAATTCCCATAAAAATCAAACAAAGTAACTACTACTTTTATATCTATTTCTAAGGCTGTATCAAGTACAAGTTTTAATTTTTCTAATTTTTTATAATTAACATTTGCCTTTCCAAAATCTTCATAAGGCACAAATATTCTAATAGAATTTAACCCCGATTTTTTAATAATTCTAAAATCGTTTTTAATAATATTAATATCAAACTCATCTCCATACATATTCCATGGAGTTGCTTGTGGGTAATAATTAATTCCTTTTATATTAGTATTACTAATTGATGTTCTTTTAAGAGAACTTTCAAATTTTTCTGAAGTTTCTTTAACCATATGTCTTATACGCCAAAAACCATCTTCTAGTAATAAAATATATCTGTAAGTAGATATTTCTGTAGTTTCTAAAACCAATTTATCGTCTTTAAATACCTTTTTGTATTCTAAAGTATTTGTGTCAGTTAAAACAATTAATTGTCCATCTTCACTAAAGAACTCAATATCTAAATTGTGTTCTAGAGTAGTAGATTCTATTGAAGTTTTGTTAAGTTTATTGTAATCTAAAATATTGTAAATATTTTCTCTAGCACTTTCTGTAAAATAATCTTCTATTCCAACTCGTGTATTAGTTTTGTAGGCTATATGTTTTACATACCAAGCATCTAAATAATCGTTTTCTACCGATTTTATTTTTTGTTCACTTATTTTTCTACCTTCATTACCATCTAAAACCCAAGTTACTTTAGGTAAGTATTGTTCTACCTTTTTAACTTCTGTGTGTAACATTTTACTTCTATCTGCACCTGTATTTAAAAAACTAAAAACAGAACTTACTAAAAACAAAAGAATACCAATTATTACTAAATAAGTTAGCATTAAAACACCTCTAAGAATTCGTTTGTTAGTTTTTACCATAATTTAAAACTTTTAAATTCTTTTTTTATTCCTGCAGTTTCTAATATTATTTTATAGGTATCATTTTCATAAATATTAGCATCTAAATAAAAACTTGCAAACCCATTGTTAGATTCTTTAAATAGGTCTTTTAATAAGATTCCATTTTTATAAATAGATAGTTTTACAGACAATCCATCTGGTATAATTTGTCCCATAAAACTTTCTAAAGGCCCTACAGTTATAACTCTATTATTTTCTTTGAAAGCTATATTATAATCTTCAATTACTTTTTTATATTTAATAGTTATGGTGTTACTTTCTGAAATTCCAATAAAATAAGCTTTAATTCTCCAAGTATCTTCAAAATCTGGATGTACAATTTTTGCATGTGCAACTCCATTTATGGTAGTACCTGCCGTTTTTAAAATACCACCTTTTTTATCTGTAATGTAAAACTCAATATAACTTCCATCACTTATAATATTTTGGTTTTTGTCTTTTACAATGGATGTAAAAAGCGTTGTAATTTGGTTTCCATCTGCATATTCATGATTTCTATGCATAAAAATTTCAAAATCAGTAGCAATTGCAGGCATAATATTAACATCAAACTCTTTAGAGTTTAAGCCAAAAGAGGTAGACGAAATTATCATTCTTCCACTTTTTTTAGGAGCATAAATATTTTTATAACCAATTAATTTATCAGTGTAAATTGGGTTTATATTTTCAGATTTTAAAAATTGATATTTTACATCGACTTTACTATTATCTAGAATAGGATTGTCTAAACTATCTGTAGGTATTACAACTAACATCGTGTAATCTAATTCACCGGCATCAATACTAGGTGGTCCTAAATAGGTTTCTATAGTTGTAGGTTGTTGTTGAGAATGAATAGAAATGTTTCCAGAAATTAATTCATCAGTATTTATGGTTTTCCATGTTAATATTCCTCTTTTTTTAGATAAAAAACGTGGAACTTTAAAAGATGCTTTTTGATCTAAAACTTTAGATTTTAATACAGTAGAACCATAACTGTTAGAACAATATAATTGAAGAATAGTGTCTTTCTTTACTTTAAAATCAAGTATAACATCATCATTAACATTAAATGAAATTTGTGTTGATAATAAAGAAACAGAAGATTTAGTATTTGTTTCTTGTGCTAAAAAAGAAACAAATACAAATTGAAAAAATAGTAGGAAAAAAGTTAGTTTTAATTTCATTATTTTGGGTTTCCTATATACATACTCAGTTCAATTCTAACATAACTAAAAAGTGGGTGATCTACTTTTTGTAATTTACCTATGTTATGATTTTTTATTCTATTTGGTAATATTTTAAAAGCAATATCTTCATTTGGTAAACCATTTACAAAACAGTAACTCATATCATCACTTACAATTTTTATTGTTGGTTTTAAAGGTATTGGGTAATTAAAACGTAATTTTCTTTCTTGTCTTATTCCTTCTTTTAAAAACAAATTATCTACCCAAATCATTTCTTTATCTTCATTATAAAAAGTGATAATCATTTGTGGAACAGTAATTTCTTGAATTCCGCTATTAAATAAAGTACCACTAATTACATTAGGAGAAATATTAACTTCACTTAAAACAATGTCTTTAAATAAATCTGAATTAGATGTATTTCCTGCAGCTTGTAAATTAAACTTTGTAGGTTGCTCACTTAATTCTACAGGTGTAAATTCGTCTGGATTAAATGTTTTAGGAATAGAGTCTTTGGTTCTAGACCAAGCAATTCCTTCAAAATTAATTCTAAAAGCACTTATTTCTTTTGGCATTAATTTGTGCTTTAAAATATGTTTAGCATTATAAGTGGCTAACTCTTTATTATCATCGTTATAAAGTGTTCCTTTTAAGACTACGTCTGATGGAACATTATCTATATTTTGAACTTCACCAATAATAGAGTAGCGCTTATTAAATTTTATCAATTTAGCAGAAACAATTTCTAAAACAGGTTGTTTTAAAACATCTTCATGATGTGTTTGTTCTGTTGTAATTCTTCTTCTTCCTTGATTAAAATAACCAGTAGTATTTTTAGAATATAATTGGTCTGGAGGTAAATCTATTGATTTTCTGGTAGGTTTTAAATACCACTTTCTACCTCTTTTAACAGTTGTTCTATATTCTACTTTAGATAGTTTTTCTAAAGGAGTAATCCATTTTGTTTCTACTTTTAAAGTTGTTAAACTATCTGTTTGTTTTAAAACTTCTGCAGTTATTGCATCTAATTTTGCATACGAACTTAATAAGCCATCTGTAACCGAAATTTCTAATAAATATTGAGCACGAGTTAACTCGTCTTTAGGATCTATATAACTAAAACTTTTATTTAATTCTTTAAAATCAATAGTATCATAATATGCTTTTACAACATTTTCTGGAGACCTCTGTGTGTCATTTTTAATGTAAAACATATAACAAGCATAACCTATAGTTATAATTAAAATAACTGCCCAAATATGAAAAGCTCTTAAAACATTTCGCGAAAATTTAGAATAATCATTCTGAAAGTTAAAGTAAACAGGTTTAGGTCTTATTTTGGTTTTTAATCCATTTACAATTAAAGATTGTACGTTAAGTGAAAACGCAACAAGTACTGTTAAAAAAGGAATAATTCCCCAAATTATTTTTACCCAAGCAGGTACATCTTCTTTGGGTAAAATAGAAGAAACAGGAGGCACATTTAATTTTTCCCAAACCATAATACCATTTTCTAATTGAGATAAACGTTGCCATCCACAGAAAAATAATACAGGATCATAAAATTTATCATTAGAAAAAATATATTTTAAATTATACTTTTCTGGAGTTGTTAAAAATTGCTGTAATGAACCAATACCTGCAACTCCTTTAAATTTAGAGTTTTCTAAACGCTCAATTGGTCTTGTTGTTAATTCGGGTAAACGTCTTGCAGAATGGTAGTTTCCATCTACACTCATTGCATTAGATTGTGCAGCTAACCAAGCCATTTGATCTCCAAAACCTAAAGTTAAATACCTCCAATGATCATGAGAATCTTGACTTAAAAAATTAACTATGGGCAACATTTTAATTTTCTGAGGTTGAGAAGGTCTAAAATACCCTAAACTCATGGTAAAAATTACCATAGCAACATAGAAAAATGCTAAAAGCCCACCTAATAGTCTATGATAAACTGCACCAAATTTTTCTTGTATTAAAACTTTTAAATCACCTTCTACAAACCGATAAATAAATTCTCCAAATATTGGAATAGACATTATAGATCCCCAAAGCGTAAATCTATCTAAAGTTAAAATATTAAAAGCAGTTTCACCTAAAATCATTTTAGGTATTGGTGTTGTACCACCAGTTCCTAAAATTACTAACATGGTAAATGATAAACCAAAAAATAAATATCTTTTACTGTAATATCTATAAAAAATATAGGGTAGTATAAATAACAATAATCCCCAAGGAATTGTAAAAAACACTAATCCAGAGGAAGTTACCTCTATGAAACTATCTCTAGAGCCATGTGGAATAGGAACTTGAGTTATTGGGTTTTTTTTGGAGTTTAACCAATAAGGAAAAATACAAAATATAATAAGGAATAAAGCAGAAAAGCCAAAGGCAGCATTTTTCTTTAATTGTTTAAAAAAGGTTTTTAGAAATAATGGGAATGTAACTTCTTTATATGATTCAACTTCTTCACGTGCAACGTCCATTATTACTGTACCTATTAATGGGAAAATAAAAAATAACATACCAAAAATTGGGGTAACATGATGAGAAGTTACAGTTACAGAAATTAATGAAAGTGATGTAAAAAAGAATTTATACTTACCTGTTTTAAGCCATAAATATATTTCGGGTAAAGCGTGCATTAAAATAGAAACTCCAATTATACTGGGTAATTGACCAAAAATGTGCAAAGTTTCAACAAAAGAAGAAGAGAAAACAGCTAAAATAGCTGCATAACCAGCAACAGTTCTATTTGATGTTATTAATAAAGAATATCTATAAGAACCTGTTACAAATAACACAATTGCTATTAAGGCAACTGTAAACATTCCAAATTTTAAACCTCCAATTAAAGATAAAGCTCCAATAGTTTGATGAACTAAAGGAGGATAACTTTGTACCGTAAAACCTGTGTACCACTTGTAATTCCATGGTTCAAACCAACTATTGGCATAATGATCTGCAAAAAACAAATGAATTAAAGCGTCATAAGTAGTTTCTAAAGTGAAGAAAATAGTTGAACCATGAAAAATAACGGCAAGAATTATTGCAGCTATTAAATATTTATTAGATTTTTCTTTCATTAACAGAGTACTCGCTTATAATAATGTAAATATAAAATATTTTTAAGGATAGATTTTTTTTATTTGTCTAAAGTAAACTACCTTTCATCTAACTTAATCAACATTTAGTACAAAAATTACAAAAACAAAAAGAAAACCGAAGTATTTTTGCTTCACAGTTTAACCAAAACTTTATTATGAAAATATTAGCTATTGATGATCAAAAACTAGTGTTAATTCCACTAGAAAGTAGATTAAAAGAAATGGGGTATGATGTGATTACAGAAACAGATGCCAATAAAGGAATTGAATTATATAATTCTTTGCAACCAGATTTAGTAATTGTTGATATTAATATGCCAACTATTTCTGGTTTAGAAGTAGTAAAACATATTAGAGAAATAAAAAAATCTGATACGCCAATTATGATATTATCTGGTAATACAGATGATGATATGATTACACAAGGTTTTGAACTCGGTGTAAATGATTATATGAAAAAACCTTTGAGTCTTACAGAAGTAGGTTTAAGAACAAAAAGGTTGATTGGTGCTCCAGAAAATTTGGATGCTAACAAAATATACTCAAATACTATTATTCAAGAAAGGTGTGTAGGAGTGGTTATACCTTGTTATAATGAAGAAGAAAGGTTATTAAGTAAAGAATTTACAGATTATATAGCTACAAATTCTGGTTATCATTTATGTTTTGTAAATGATGGGAGTAAGGATAAAACATTAGAAGTATTAAATAACCTAAGAAAGGGAAGAGAAGATTTTATTACTGTCTATGACTGTGAAAAAAACGGAGGAAAAGCAGAAGCTGTAAGACAAGGGATGTTATATATGGCTAAACAAGAAGATTTAGATTATATAGGATTTTTGGATGCTGATTTATCTACTGATTTAGCAGATTTTAATGATTTAGTTACCACTATTGAAGAAAATGATAAATATAAAATAGTAAGTGGTTCTAGAATTAGTAGAATGGGTGCCAATATTACCAAAGAATCTGCTAGAAAAATTATTAGTATGACTATTAATTTTATCATTAGAAAAATACTTTCTATGGATTTTAAAGACACACAATGTGGTGCTAAAATTTTTCATAAAGATGTGATTGATATCTCATTTAAAGATAAATTTGTAACACAATGGATTTTTGATGTAGAAATTTTTAGAAGAATAACACTTCATTATGGTTTAGATAAAGCTAAAGAAATGTTGTGCGAACAACCTTTAAAAAGATGGATTCATGCAGATGGTTCTAAACTATCGATGAAAGATTCAGTAAAAATTGTTGGCCAACTTGCACAAATAGCCTGGTTCTATAGAAAAGGAAAAAAGAAATAGTCAATTAGAAAATTTGACTATTAATTAAAAATAATGCTGTATTAACCCCTAAATAAACATTAAAACAGAACATTATGAAAAAAGGTATGGTTATAATTTTCGATAAGAATGATATTCATGTTTCAGAAAATCGACCCTTTAAATCATTTTTTAACAAGAGTTTTAAAATATGTCTTGTAAATAATGGAAATCATGTTAAATTGCTGAAATTTTTATATAAGTTAAAAGAGACTTCAAAATGCGAAGTGTCTATTTTAAACCTTAGAAAAGAAAAAGCATCAGATTTAGCTTTAAAAGCAGGAGTACGATTTTTATTTAATAATGATAATATTAATTTAATTGTGCATGCAAAGCCAAAAAATATTTTCGATAAAAAACTCATGAAGAAAATAGTGAACATTTCTGATGAAGATTTGCGTAATAAAATTGATGAAAGAGTATTGTTAAGAAAAGTGTATGCTCTTAATGAAATAGTTAATTGTTGATAAAAATGAAAAATAATAAAATACTTAGAGTAGAGGGTAAGGTTCAAAATTATGATTGGGGAGGAAAAACTTATATCCCAAATTTAGTTTCTCAAAGTATTGATGAAAATGAAACGTATGCAGAATATTGGTTGGGCGCTCATTTAAAAGCACCATCAATTGTTAAAATAGAAAATGATAGTATTTCTTTAGATCATTTTTTAAGTGAAAATAAAATTGAAAATCTAGGAAAAAAAGTTACAAATGAATTTGGGAAACTTCCCTATTTATTTAAAGTTTTAGATGTAAATAAAATGCTTTCTATACAAGTACATCCTTCTATAGAAGCTGCAATTAAAGGATATCAAACAGAAAATGAAAAAGGGATTGCCTTAACTGCAAAAAACAGAAATTATAAAGACCAAAACCATAAACCAGAAATTATGGTTGCTTTAAGTGATTTTTGGTTACTGCATGGTTTTTTAGAAAGAGATAAATTAATTAAAAATTTAAAAGAAACTAAAGAGTTGAGTTTCTTAATGGATACCTTTTTAGAAGAAGGATATTTAGGTCTTTATAAAAAAGTAATGGAATATTCTCAAGAAGAGGTAAATGAAGTTTTAAAACCTTTGGTTGATAGAATTTATCCAAAGTATTTAAATAACGAATTAGAAAAATCTTCACCAGCATATTGGTCTGCCAAATCATTAGATAATAAAAACTCACAAAATATTGATAGAGGAATATTTTCAATTTACTTTTTTAATATTTTAAATGTTTCAAAAGGAGAAGCAGTTTTTCAAGATGCAGGAGTGCCACATGCTTACTTAGAAGGTAAGAATATGGAGCTAATGGCAAACTCAGATAATGTTTTAAGAGGCGGATTAACCAGTAAACATATCGATGTTGAAGAATTGATTAAAAACACAAAATTCGAAGAAACGATTCCTGAAGTTTTAAGCGGTTTTGAAAATAAATCTAACGGAGAAATTGTTTTTAAAACGAAAGCTAAAGATTTTGAATTGAGTAAAATTGAATTAAAAGCTACCGATATTCATAATTCTATTTCTAATTCTGTAGAAATACTAATTGCTTTAAATGGTGCAGCAACTGTTACTCAGAATAATGAGTCTTTGTCTTTAAATAAAGGGGAATCAGTTTTAATTAAAGCAAATACTGCCTATAAAATTAATACAACTTCTGAAGTAGAAATTTACAAAGCAGGCGTACCTAAATAAATTAATTTAAAATTGTTTTAGAGTTTTTAACTCTAAAACAATTTTCCATTCCCAAGAATTTGGGGTTCCCAAATTCTTCAGACCAAAAACCTTCTAAAATATCTTTGGTTAAACATTTATAAACAACGGTTCCTTTATAAATTGTGTTTTCATCACCTTGGTAATGAAAGTTGATAACCAAAATATTGTTTTTAAAAAAACCTGTACCAAACTGTTGTTGACTTTTATTAATTAGCCATTTAGCAATTATTCGATTGTTATCATCTAAAGATAAAGTGAGTTCTCCTTTATAAGAATTTTCAGTTTCATCTTGATTGCTTCCTATTATAGAATATTTACCAACTAAATCTTCATTTTTCATTTATTCGATTACTTCTATAAACAAATCTTCTTTGTTGTTAATTTTACGAAACAAACCTTCTTTTTTCATTCCGCTTGAAATAGAAATTATTTTGCCTTGAAAGTCTTCAAAAATTACGTGAGAGTATCCTTTTGTAATGTAATAGTCAAACAATTGTGTTTCTCTGTTATAAACTACTGCTTTTTTTTCGTGTTTACTATCATCTGTAATATTCCAATTTTCATCGTTATTAGAGCCATAAATTTCTTTTCCGTTCTTACTTATTCCAGAAGAAAAATTTGGATATGGGAATGTTGATGTGACAGAAAAATTATCAGAAGAATATACTTTGTTTTTTTTATAATTGATGATAAAATTCTCAGCTATATTAAATTGCATATTTCTCTTTCTATCTTGATCTATTATAATATCAATAGTTTTAGTTTGAGTTAAAAAACCATCAGTATTTATAGCATATAGAATGCTATAAGCTTCGTTTTTATGTCCTAATAAAAGTTGATTATTTTTAATTTCTACAACACTATAATTATAACCAGACTGATGTGCTGAGAAGTGTAGCTTTTTATCGATTAAAATTAGTTTGTCATTATCTCTAGAGAATGAAAAGATATAGTCACCATCAGTAAAAAACCAAAATCCTGATGAAGTATAAAGAAAATCATCAATACTATAAATTTGAGAAAACTTTAATTCATACTTAAATTCTAAAGTATTCGCATCGTAAACTTCTAAAACACTTCCTTGAGCTAAAAAAACTTCTTCTCCATAAGTAGTATTAAAAAATTCAATAGGAAGCTCTGTTGATATATTTACTGGCTTATCTGAAATTACTTCTGTAGTATTTGTTTCATAATTATATTTATGAATATAAGAATATGAAGAACCACTTTCTGCACCTAAAAAATAGACAATTGGTTTATTTTGGTGATTTGCATATGATTGAATATTATTTAAATTGATAATTTCATCTCTTCTAAAATCTACTTCTAAATATGTTTTATAACCTTCTGTATAGTCGTAAGTTTTATTTCCAAAAATGTCATAAACATTAATTTTATAAAAAGGATTTTCTAAATATGGTGGATTTTCATCTATAAAACTGGTAGAATTAATATTGGTTATTTTAACTACACTTACAATTTGTTGTCCATAACCAGTTATGTTAGGAGGGAAGTTCGAATAAGAAATTTCATAATGAGAAAAATAAGGCATGTCACTTTTTTCCCAATTTAAATGAATGGTATTATTAATTACTTTTGGATCTTCTAAATTTACATAAGAAGCTTCTAATGTATAGGTATCTATAGATTGTATGTCACTTTCACCCAAAGTTTTAGATTTAATATTTACTTTCAGAAAATAACACAATCGTTCTTCTGCAGGTGGAGTTAAATCTGTAAATATTGTAATATTTGAATCGGTAATTGTTTCTATTAAAACAGCATTATTTTTAGAGCAATTGGCTCCTGAGCTCCTATATATATCATAGGAAACAAACTCTTCATTTCCTTGATAAGGTTGCCAAATATAACTAATTAGATTTCTATATTCTGGCGATAAATTTCTGTTAAAAGTTTCTGAAACAACATCAATTTCTATTGGGGTATAAGGTTTAAGATATGCTTTAAATATTTCTAAATTACCATCATCATCAATATCAAATTTAGATTTAAAAATGAGCTCATTAGAATTTAACTTAGTAATTACTGCTTCATCAGATTCATTCTGTTGATTAGATAAAGTGATTATACCTTGATTAAGCTCCCAACTCAAAGTGTTTAATGTAAAATCGCAATTATTACTTTGATATAAATATTCTTTATAAACTCCATTTTCTTCAAAAACTAGATAATCTCTACCACATTCTTGGTAATTAATTGGTACTTGAGATTTATTCTCATCAAATTCTATATTAAATATTGCCCATGTTCCTATTAAATCATTTGTAGTTGCAGATGTATTTGCATTTGAATAAAAATCTGCATAAAAATCATATTCTGGTTCTTTTGAACAAGAAGTAAATAAAAATATGGATGTAAATATTAAATAGTGAATTTTGATTTTCATTCGTTTTTTTTTAAATTAACTTATTTCCCGATACAGAAATTTCCAAAAATATGGCCTAAAATATCTTTATCAACATCATAATCTCCAGTAATTGCACCTAAATGACGTAAACATTCTCTAATATCAATCGAAAATAAATCGGTAGAAATTTCTAAATCAATTCCTTGCTGAACAGAAGTAATTGCTGTTAAAGCATTATTTAAAGCCTCAAAATGACGAGAATTAGTAACAATCGTTTCATTATTACTCAAAGCACCAATATTAACCAAAGAAGTTAATTCTGTTTTTAAAGCATCAATACCTGTTTTGTTTTTAGCAGAAAGTAAAATTAAATTATCAATTTCAGATTCTAAAATAGAAATATCATGGCAAGATAATGTATCAATTTTATTTGCAATTACTAACAAACGTTTATTAGGGAAACGCTCTTTAATAACTTCTATTTCCTGTAAAAACTCTTCACTAGAATGAATAAATTTATTAGCATCAATTAAGAAAATAATTAACTGTGCATTATCTGCTTTTTCGTATGCTTTTTTAATTCCAATACTTTCTATAACGTCTTCAGTTTTTCTAATTCCTGCAGTATCTATAAAACGAAATGCGACTCCATCAATAATAATTTCATCTTCAATGGCATCTCTAGTTGTACCTGCAATATCAGACACAATTGCTTTTTCTTCGTTTAAAAGTGTATTTAATAAAGTAGATTTTCCAACATTAGGTTCTCCAATAATAGCAACCGGAATTCCATATTTCATTGCATTTCCAAAGGAAAAACTATCAATTAAACGTTTTAAAACAAAAGTAATTTTAGATACTAATTCTTTAAATTTTGTTCTGTCTGCAAATTCAACATCTTCACCAGAAAAATCTAATTCCAATTCAATTAATGCTGCAAAATCTAATAATTGTGCACGTAATTCTTTCAGTTCATTTGTAATTCCACCACGCATTTGCTGAATTGCCATTTGATGACTAGCAGCAGAATTCGATGCAATAACATCAGCAACAGCTTCTGCCTGAGATAAATCCATTTTTCCGTTTAAAAAAGCACGCATTGTAAACTCACCATTATCAGCCATTCTACAACCATTTTGTAAGAATAATTGAATAATTTCTTGCTGAATAAAACTAGATCCGTGGCAAGAAATTTCTATGACATTTTCTCCAGTATAAGAATTTGGGTTTTTAAAAACAGATACCAATACTTCATCTAAAACAACATCATTCTGTACAATATGTCCCAAATGAATTGTATGAGATTTCTGATTTTTTAGCGACTTTCCTTTTCTAACAGATTTAAAAAAAGCATCAACAATGTCAATAGCCTTTTCACCAGAAAGTCTAATCACAGAAATAGCTCCAACACCAGCAGGAGTTGCCAAAGCAATAATTGTATCGTTTTTAATCATACTACAAAAATACGTAAAGATTTTATCAGAAAACAAAAAGCTCAACATAATGTGTTGAGCTTTTTACTTTATTTTTAAAGATATGTATTTAGAAGATTTCGTAATTAGTAATAGTAATATCTACTTTTTCATTATTAGTAAACTCTATGATATAGTTACCTTCTTGTTTAATTCTGTTATTTCTCTTATTAGAAAACATTAATTTTGTACTTTTATTCCAAATTTTAGAAACATTTACATCCTTTTTATCAGTTTTAATAATAACCCCACTTTTAGTTAATGTAAAGTCTAGATTAAAATTATCTGGTTTTTTGTAGAAAAATTCAGCTTCTTTTTCATATTGTTTATCTTTATCATAATCAAGTTTTAAACTTTTAGTTACTTGGGTGGGTAAGTAAATAATATCCTGATTTAGTTTGTATTTATCTTTTGGGTCCAATATTACAGGTGTGTATTCTTTTGTGATTTCTAGTTCTTTTACTAAGAAAGTTTCATTATTGTTGTTTTCTACTAATGTTTCTGTGAATTCACTAAGAGTCCAATTGTCTGATATATTAGGGTTTCCAATTTGTGTAAATGCTGTTGTTGCAGTTAATATTAAAGTGAATACTGTTAATTTAAAAATTTTCATAATTTGTGTGTTTTAATTGTTAATAATAATTGTAACTATTTGTTTTCTCCCAGTTTTTAGGATATTTTCTCAATTGATTTATCTTTATTTACGTTTAAATTATTTGTAAATTCTAAAGTTCTTATTGGAAAAGGAATATTAATGTTTTCTTTATCAAAAGCTTTTTTTATTTCTATGATTGCGTTACTTTTAGCGCTTAATTTTTGCAAGGCATTTTTAGAATCTACCCAAAATCTGCATAAAAAATTTATAGAACTATCTGCAAATTCTGTATAATAAAATTCTACGTTTTTGCCTAGTGCTTTTTGATTAAAATTTTCTTCAATAGTTTTTTTTGTTAGCTTTTCTACTTTTTTTAAATCTGCTCCATATTCTACGCCACATTCTATAGAGACTCTCATTTTTGTAGTTAAAGAATAGTTTTTAAAAGGGTTTTCTAAGATGGTTTTATTAGGTATAACAACCATATTGTTATCAGCTTCTCTAATTACAAAATAGTTTAGGTTAATGTCTATAACTTCGCCAGAAAAACCATTAGATTCTACCCAGTTTCCAATATTTAAATTTTGTCTAAAAGATAATACAACACCAGATATTGTGTTAGATAAAGTTCCTTGCAAAGCTAAACCTATAACAATACCAGAAACCCCAGCTGCAGAAATAATAGCCTTTAAAGTATCGTCAAATTTTAGAACTGTCATGGCAATGTAAAGACCTGTTAAAAAAATAAAAGCAGATGCAACTCTAGAAACTAAATTTCTTACGGATTCTTGTTTTATTTTTTTTCCTAATGTTTTAGAAATAAAAGTATTTATAGCTCTAGAAGCAAAATATGCAATAAATATTACAATAAGGGCTATAGCAATATTTGGTATGTTTTTAATAAATAGTTCTTTCCAGGCTTCAAATTTGTTTAATATTTTGTTCATGAATAATATAGTTTAATGTTATAGTTCTATTTTTTTTGTAAAAAAAAGCAGAAAACTAATTAACAACACTATTATTCATTATTTTTTTATTGTTTTTTAACCATGAGATAAGAATCCAAAATTTGGTAAATGTTATGTGTTTAATTATATTAATTTCTAAATATTCCATTTAGTTTAGTGAAATTTTAAAGTTCAAAAAATGTGATAGTATAAATAACTAATTTAGGTGGAAAAGGACTTCCGGATTCCTAATAGAAGTGTTTGTTACTTTCTATCAATTACACTATCAATATAAAGGATATATAAAAATTGTCAAGTGTTTTAACAGACTTTAACATAATTAACATAATATTATAGGTATATTTAGTTAAAAAAATATATAATCTATAATGCTTTTTTTGTAACAAAAGAACAAATTGAGCGTCAAATAAGTACACAATTAAAATTTATAAGATAATCATGAAAGAAGACAAACAGTTATTAGTATTAACACATTTAAGCCAATTATTAGATTTTGTAACTGGTATAGGAGGTTTTATTGTTCCTTTAGTTTTGTGGCTTACTAAAAAAGAAGAAGTCTATGGTATGGATCAACATGGTAAAGCAATTCTAAACTTTAGAATATCAATGTTTGTATACATTTTAATCTGTATTCCGTTAATTTTATTATTAGGATTAGGAATTTTAGGTTTAATTGCAATCGGGTTTTTCTACTTAATATTTCCGATTATAAATGCAATAAAAGCAAGTAATAATGAGCCACCAAGCTATCCTTTTAGTATCACTTTTATAAAATAGTTGAAAAAATAAGTTTCAATTGATATTGTCATTCCCTTGAAAACGGGAAACTAGAAGATTGTTAGTATTAAAATCGTTCATATTTTGGACGATTTTTTTGCTTCTAGTGATTATTGTAAAAAAAATATATCGAGAAGTTGGGCGTTACCTTTCAGGTCAGGCTTTACGTTACAATCTTTTAATTTGTTCTCGATACAAATTTATTCATACTTCATAAATTTACTCGAACTAACATTAAAAGGATTTTCACTTCAATCCTTAACGCAGGCGTATCAACAAACAAATAGGTGTAAAAAAAGGTTTATATATTTTTAATAACTTCTTCATATTCATAAAAGAAAAGTTCGAATTTTTCCATTGTTTCAACATAGAATTCATAACAATCTCTCCAAGAATTTTTATTGTAAACACTAAATTTCTTCTCAAAAGGAACATAAATTCTATGAATCGTTTTTCCACTTTCTAATAAATAATCATCATCAAAAATTACTTCAGGAATTTCAGTTTCTAACAACGTTTTTAAAGAAAGCATTTGATCATAGTAGAGTAGATTTACCAATTCATCAGGGTTTTCTATATCCAAACAAACCATTGCATGTTTTCTTTCTCCCACAAATTTAAAAGAGAATCCTTTAATTTTTGTGTTGTACAACAGCCATTTTCTAGGAAAAGACTTTCCAAAACTAGTCCAAAATTCCTTACGTATCAGTGCAGCTTCTGCTTTAGAGAACATATATTCAGTTATCAGTTATCAGTTATCAGTTATCAGATTGGGTTTATTGATAATTGTTCACTTTTTTTACCCGTGAATTTTAGCTAAATTTCCACGCTCTCTCATCATTTCTGCTTCAAAAGCTAACAAAGCATTCCATTTTTTATCAACTATTTCTCTGTCTTGGTATTCACGAGCAAATTGTAAAAAAGTAGTATAATGGCTAGCTTCAGAAATCATTAAATTATTGTAGAATTTAGACAATTCTTCATCTTCCATATTTTCAGAAAATACTTTAAAACGCTCACAACTTCTCGCTTCAATTAAAGCAGCAACTAACAAACGCTGTATTAAAGCATCTGTTCTATCTTTAGTTTTATTAAAGAATTTTTGCAAACGAATAGCGTAATCATTCTTTTGTTCACGTCCTAAAACCATTCCGCGTTTTACCATTAATAAATGCACCATTTTAAAGTGTTGCATTTCTTCAATAGCTATGTTACTCATTTCTTTAACCAGTTCTGTTTCTTCAGAATAATTGATGATAATTGAAACAGCGTTAGAAGCCGCTTTTTGCTCTAAAAACGCATGATCTGTTAATATTTGTTGTAAATTGTCTTTGGCAATTTCTGCCCAAGAAGTTTCGGTTTCAAACTGTAATCCTAACATATTCTAATTTCAATTTTAGACTGTAAAATTAAGAATATTTTAATAGATGAAACTTATATTAATCTGTTTTTATTTTAAGATTCCTATTAATTTTAAGCTTTCCAAAGCATGAAAAAGCCATGGATTTATTTTAGTTTGTTTTTGTTCCTTTAAGTAGTATGCTACAGCATCTTTTACAAAAGAATATTGTTTGATATTTTTAATAAGTATTTCAAAATCAATTTCAGGTAGTTGTTCATTTAGAAAAGATATTTTTTCTTGTAAATTTCCTTCAATCACAGAGAATTCATTTTGAGGAATAATTGTAAAATGTTTAATGTTTTTAATAATTAGGTTTTTTTGATACCAAAAAGGTTTGTCCATCCACCTGAGCTCATTTCCATAATATTCTGCTTTTTTTTCTTGGTAACTTTTATATTGGTTTTTTATTTCGTTTTCATAAGTTTTTAAAGCATTTTTATTTCCATTAAAATAGTTGTAAATACTTTCTGCTGCTAATTGTCCTGTTTTTAAACCTTTAATTATACCTGCGGATGATAAAGGGTCAAAACTTTGTGCTGCGTCTCCAACTTTTAACCAATTTTCTCCAATTATATTTTTTGCTAATTGAGAGTGAGCAGATTGTATCGAAAAAGTATCTTCAGTTTTAAAGTTAGAAAGTCTTTCTTTTGTATGAATACTATTATTTAATTGCTGTTCCCAGAAAGTTTTATGAGCACCTTTATTTTTCTGCCATATTTTAATATCCGTCATAAAAGTACAGACTAAATTTTTTGAACTGTTTTGTACTGTATACCACCAACCATCTGAAGTTGATTCAATTAGTAAATGACTTTTAAGAATAGGTGATTTATCAATGGGTTGTAAATTTTTTGTAATGCCTATAAGTCCATCATCTTTCTGTTTTCTTGTTTTCCTATTACTGAAAAACTTACTGTTTCTTCCACTTGCATCAATAATAAAATTGACATGAATACTACTTGATTTATAAAAGAGTTTCCATCTAGAATTTGTTTTTTCTATTTTAGAAATACGAGTTCCTTTTTTAGTATCAATACCTACGTTTGTGCAATAGTTAAAAAGGTCAGCATCAAAATCAGGGCGAGATAAAATATAGCCATTTCCAAAAGGATTAAATATAGATTCGTTGTAGTGAATTTCAGAGTTTCCCCAAGCACTTTGTACCTCTGTACATGGAATTCTATTTTCTATTAATAGACTGTCAGGTATTTTTAGTTTTCTAAATTCATGAATAGCTTCTGATGCTAAATGTTCTCCGACAGTAATTTTATCATAAGTACTTGCTTCAAAAAGAACAACTTCAAAATTATGTTGCTTCAGTTTTATGGCAGTTGTAATTCCTGCCGGTCCACCACCAATAATAGCAACTTTTATATTAGGTATAATCATTCTTTTATTTAAGATGTAATTCAATGAATCAAAAATATTAAAAAGTTTCACTATATGTTTAAGTAGAAATATATGTATTGACAATCAGGTGTTTATACTCTTTTTATGGTTGGGGTTAATTTTTACTTTTGATGGATAACCAAAATCTAAATAACCTTAGTATGAAAAAATCACCTTTTATCCAAAAATTTATTCGTAGAAAAACACTGTTCTATTATGCAGCAGCGAGTTTAATCTTATTAACAATTTATAGTTGTCTTAAGGCTAAGGCAGAAACAAAAACAATATCTTCTACATCACAATTAACACTTGATGTTACTTATTCATCAGTTAATTTTTTTCCAGAAAATGCGTATAAAGTACCTCATGATGTTCCTAACCCAAAAGATAGCGGGCAAGTAGCATTGTCTCAGTTTGCATGGAAAGAATTTATTGCATTAAATTGGCCATCTAGTTATAATACTACAACTTTTGAAAGAGGAAAACCAGATAAATCTAAAAGTGTTTCAGATTTTTTAAATGCCTCTAATACTGGGCAACTTGTATGGCAAACATACAAGCATAGAGTAGAATTGTATCCAAAAAATACTAGTAATTATAACAAAAATTTTGATACTGCTCCACAATATTTTTATGATTTAGAGAATCAAGAATCAATTACAGGATTAAATTCATCAACTCCTTTAGATCAAATTACCACAATTTTTAACAATCTAGATGAAACTTCTGAGATTAATTTATGTACGTTGTTTGTAGATGGAGATCCTGATGCACCTGGAGCTACAGATGTTAATAAATCAAAAACTTCTAGTGGATTACCTGGAGCTCCACGTAGAATGATTTATGAAGCTAAAGCTAATAGAGATATGTTTGATTATGTCTCGGATAATTATTTATATGATGCTTCCATAAGAGCTCAAAAAATAAAGTATACAGATAATGCAATCAAAAATGAAAATAAAGGGGCTATTTATCAAGCAAACCCAGACTCAAATATGATTGTATTTCCTTTTGGAGATAATAATGGAGTAGAAGGTTCTATAGAAGTAAAAGCTACTTGGAGACAGTTAACTTTAAAAGAATATAATAGTGGAAGGTATTTAACGGCACCAATTATATATTATAGAGGAGGAACTTTAGCAAAACCAAATCCAGATGGTACTGCTTATTATGATATTGTACCAGCAATCCCAACATATAAAACAGAAGGATCTAGTTCTACTTTATTGTCGTTGCCTTATGGTTTGGTTGGTTTACATATTATTCATAAAACAAAAACTTTTCCAAGTTATGTATTTGCAACCTTTGAACAAGTAGATAATTTAAATACTACCATAGAACCAAATAATACCTTGTTTTACTATAATAGAAATAGCAATCCAAGTGTAAACCCTGACAAGCAATATGCTTATAGAGCAAATCCAATTTTAGAAGGAACTGAAAAGGTAAATGCAAATGTTTATAAACAAATTAAAGCATTAGACTCAAATTCAGTTTGGCAATATTATAAATTGATTGGTGTGCAAGGTCATCCACAAAATAATGCAAATACAACAGATTATTTTCTATCAAATATTGTTACAGAAACAAATCAAACATTGCGTGATTTTTCTGGAACCTTAGATAATTTAAGAGGAACTTTTAATCCACAAGCTATTAATTTGTACCAAGGAAAAAAGAAAATTGTTCAAGGTGGTTGTAAAGGATGTCATGGAAATGCACAAGATGCAGACTTTAGTTTCATTACAAAGAATGCACCTATAGTTGATGTAGATTTTATAAATCAACCTTTATTAAAAGAAGGCCAATAAAAATTATTTTAAATTTTAAAACATAGATTATGTCATTAGAAAATATATCATATATAAAAGTATTTCCAGGAATTGGTACAGCAAGAGTTGGAAATAGTCCAGAATATTTTATTGGACCAGAGTCACCAGGAAGTGTACCTAACTTAGGAAAGAATTATAAAGATACTAACGGTCTTTTAAAGCCTCAAGCATCTCGTTTTAGAGTGTATGGTTATGATGTTAACCATAAAATTGTAACAGAAATAACTCACGATCCTGCAAATGGAGTATCTTTAGAATGGGATGTGCACATGAGAAATTTAAAAGCAGCTAATTATGCTTTTCAAGGAAAATTTGGTTTTAATCCAGATCAGTATAGAAATCCTGGAGTTTCTCCTAATATTCCTGATACTGATCCAAATTCTAGAACAAGTTTAATTATTGATCCAGGAATGAAATCCATTTCAGGAATTAATCAAAATGGATTAAATGCAATGCAGTTAGATGGGGGCAAGATTTTTTCAGGGATAGGAAAAGCACAAATCCCTACAAGTTTGTATAAGAAAGGTGAATCTGGAATGACAGATGTTACTTATAGTGAAAAAGAAGTTTCTCTAGGAAGACTTGAAACTGATAAAGATGGTAGATTAATTGTAGTTGGAGGAAAAGGTGATGCTGGATGTTTGATTGAACCACCAATTATTGTACAAAAAGGAGCTGGTTTTTTATATGCTCTTTTAGGTGAAGCTCAAAAAGCGAAACCAACAAAGGGAACTCCAAATACTTTTTATACAAATACAATTACGTTAGATTTACCAAAAGACGCTTCTGGAAACTTAAAAGTCTTATTAGCAGGAAAAAATGATGGAACAGGAGATGTTTTTGTTGATGATGAATGTATTGTTAAAGTAAATGGTTCTCAAGTTTATTCACATGATTTTAGCAATGGAAATAGTGGAAAGATTACACCTTTAGCACCTATTGATATTACAGATAACCTAAAACCATATTTAGGGCAAAATGTAACCATTTCTATTGAATATGTAGATTTATACCCTGGTTCAAATAGCGGATCTAGTTTTTGGTTGTATTATACGAATGAAGATCCAACTTCTAATGGAAATTCGTATTTCAATAACCCAGGATGGTATGATGATACTTCAGGAGGAAGTATTAATGCAAATGTTACTATTAATGGAAAATCATTTGCAACAGATAATGATCCAAAGAAAAGAGGCTGGGTTGCAGTATCTCCTCCAAAGTATGTACCAACAATGAATAATGTGGTTTCATTGTTAGATTTACAATTAGCTATGTTTCCTGAACAAGATCCGGTTTCTGGAACAGTAAATTTTGCCATTTTAGACTCTAATGGATTGCCAAATATAGCGACAGGAAATTCTACATTATCTTTTGCGCCACTTTCAGGAGTTGCTGCTACAGGAAAAGGTAGACCTACTATTGTAAGGTATAATGGAGATGATTATGCAGCATATACAGGAAGTTCAGGAGAGAATTTAATAGCTGTATCTACTGATAATGGAGTTACATGGACAGAGAGTCAAATAGGAACAAATTCTACTCAATACGCACCTTCACTCTGTGTTTATAATGGTCAATTAGCTTATGTTGTTGTTGTAAAAGGAGGTTATATATTAGTAGGAACATCATCAGACGGTAAGACTTTCGATTTTCAAGGATTAAATTCTGGCTCTGTAGGCCCAACATTAGCAAGTTCTAGTCCAAGTGCTGTCACTTATAATGGCGGATTGTATATTGCATTTGCTACTGCAGATGATAGTATTGCTATTGCTCATAGGTATTTAGTGCCAAATACAAATACATATGTATATGCTTTTAATACTCTTAGTGATAAAGTTTTATCAAGTTCTTATCCAGTGTTAGGTGTATTCTTTGGAGAGTTGTATTGTGCTTATACTGACTCTAGTAATAATTCTTATATAGGTTCGTATAATAATTATGCACCAGCACCAACTGAACCAGTAAAAGTAACTTTTAAATTTAAAGAAGTGACTGGGGCACCTCAGACAAAATTGTCACCTAGTATTGCAGGTTCACATGGTAAATTATATTATGCGATTGTTGATGAAAACTCTGATTTCTATGTTGGAACAGGAAAACCTGGTTTTTATGAAAAAACAACAAAACCTGGTTTTATAACAGAGGTTAACTTTGTCAAAGCATCAACTGTATCAACAAATTATGCGCCTATTGTAGCTAATTTTAGTAATATTTCTTTTTATAGAGATATTTATCCAATCCTTAAAACGGTAACAGATTATGCTTGGGTAAATGAGCCAGCATTTCAAGGGCATGCCCCAGGAAGTATGGGAGATTTCTTACGAGATGGTTCTATTGCAGGATATTCAAGTTCAAGTGAAGCAAATAACCCATATAGAACATTTGTTTTTAACGCGATTCGTCCAGCGGAGCAGTTAACACCTAATGTTCCACCACCACCAGCAGCGATTCCAAATCCAACAAATAAAATTGTGAATGGAGTAAAACCTAGCATTCCAAATGGAGGAGTACAATCTGGTAGATTAATGCCACATTTATTTGGTGAAGGAGGATCGAATCTGGAGAACACATTTAATAATACAAACTTTCCAAACCAATGGCTGAGTTTAACTCCACATCAATTGTGGAAAATTCAAGAGTGGGTGAATGGTAATTTTCAACTAGGAACAAAACCTACAGAGAATTTCCCTTCAACACCTTTAGATAAAATTCCTTTAGCTGAACAACCTGCAGCATTAAATTTTAGTGCGTTAGAGCCAACGGTTGGAGGAGGTTTTCATCCAGGAATTGAATTGACTTATTATATGAAGGAACCAGGTTTTTTTGCAGAAGCATTTCGTTTTGCAGATACTATTATGCATAATGGAAAACTAATACAACCAATTACACCAGGTTCTGTAGCTGGGTATATGTCTATTCCTTGGCAAGGAGATTTCTGGTCTTGTAATGTTTCATGGTGGGCAGCAATGCGTCCTGATATTGTAGTAACGATGGATACAAGCTTACATCCACCAAAATTAGATAAGAAGCTTTGGTTTAGAGGTGAAGCAGTTGGAATACCACCTAATGCTGATAACATTCCAACTTATGAAGGAGGTTATGAGCATATGGTTAAATATTGGTCTGATTTTGGTTTTGTTGTACCTTCAGGAACCACAGATGAAGGAATGTTTGTAATGGATGAAACAGAGAGAGCTCCCTGTTTAGATGATGTTAATGCTCCTTGTACGCCTGTTAATTCTGCAGAATCATCTAGTCTGCCGTTTTATAGATTATACAATGGTCAAATTCACGATCATTTCTATACAACTTCAGTTTCTGAACGAGATAATGCAGTAAAAAACTTAGGGTATACTTTTGAAGAAATAGCTTGTATTGTTTATGTGCCTCAAATTGATGGAGCTATGCCTTTATATAGGTTGTACAATGGTCAAATTCACGATCATTTCTATACAACTTCAGTTTCTGAACGAGATAATGCAATAAAAAAGTTAGGGTATACTTCTGAAGGAATAGCTTGTTATGTCTACCTATCTCAAATAGAAGGCACTATACCGTTATATAGGTTATATAATGGTCAAATTCACGATCATTTTTATACAACTTCAGTTTCTGAACGAGATAATGCAACAAAAAACTTAGGCTACACTTCTGAAGGAATAGCTTGTTATGTTTTTAATTAGATATTAATATGATAATTAAATATTATTGATAGAAATTATGTCATTCTTGGTCTTGAAATTAAGTCTAAAGACTGTAGGTTAACATTTTCTATATAAAAGTAAATCAAATCTTTTAAAGAATATAAAACCTAAGAACTAATATTGTTCTTAGGTTTTTTTATTATATCGTTTTCTGTAATCCCATACCAAAATAGGCGAGTGCTTTAATTTCTTTAACACTAGCTAAACGTTCATTACCAATAATAAGTAATCCGTTTACTGAAGCTTCAATATGGAATTGTTTGTTGCTTTCAAAGAACAAAATTAAATCATCTGTGAAAAATGCTCTAATTTTTTCTTCATTTTCTCCAGCTAAATAAAAACGTTTGCTAAAATCAGGATGATTATTTATATCAATGTCTTTATAACCTGCAAACTCTAAAATATATTCAAAAATACCTTCTCTGTCTAATGTAAAATTAGGGACTGGTTTTAAAGTATGAATATGCAACATAGTAGCTTTAATTACTTGCTTAGCAATCATTTCTCCTTCAGAAAATTGTACATCAAAAATGGTACAATCTTCATTTGAAAGTACGTTAGAAACTTTGTCTATTTTCCGTGTTTTAAAATACCCGAAAGTTGGTAATTCTTCCATTTCTTGAGCAGAAAAAGCATTGTATTTCCAATGCATATTTTCACTAATACTTTGTATTGATTTTTGTCTTTTCGTTAAAACACCTTCTTTTGGTATTATTTGTTTAGGTAATATTTTACGCAACGCAAAAGGATGTTCACTTCCAGATTTAGAATCATCTAAACCAATCACTTCAAAATCACCACCTTTCCTAGCAAATGATTCTACATAATTACTCATGTTTTCCATTACAGAATGATCTACAAAATCACATAGAGAAAAATCGATGATTGCCTCTTCTGTTTCTGGTATTTGATCTAATTTAGATTTTAGTTTTGTGTAGTTTAAGAAACTCGAAAAGTTTTTTACACTCACATAGTATTTGTCATCTTCTTTAAACATTAAAACATTTGGTTTTAAAACGTTTTTAATAAATAAAAGGATGTCTTTATTAATGATTACATGTATTACAAAAGTGATTAAAATACCTACAATAATTCCGGTTATTAAACTTGTAGCTATTGTTGTAAGTAATGTTACTAAGAAAATAATTAATTGCTCAGAACCAATACTAAATACTTTTTTAATATTGTCTGGAGAAGCTAGTTTGTAACCTGTAAATACTAAAATAGCAGCTAATGCTGGCAAAGGAATTTTACGTAATTCAGAAGCAAATAATAAGATAAAAGCAACTAAAAAAGCAGCATGAAAAAAGTTTGCAGATCTATTAGTTCCTTTATTATTAACATTTACAGAACTTCTTGCAATTACAGTAACTACATTTAATCCGCCTAAAAAACCACTAATAACAGTGGCTAAACCTAAAGCACGTATGTCTTTATTTACGTTAGATCTTCTTTTTAAAGGATCTAATTTATCAACGGCTTTAATACTTAATAAACTTTCTATACTCGCAATTAAAGTAATGGCAATTACTGCATTTATAAAGTTACCTTGATAAGCGATAGAAAAATCTGGAAAAGCAAAATTGGATAAAATATCATCTGGTAAAGCAATTAATAAACTTTTATCAATAGGATAAGCAGTATCTGAAACCAAATCAAAATAATAATACATACCAACACTTAATACCACAATCCACATAGGAGCAGGGATTAACTGAAAATATCGATTTCTAATTTTTCCATAAAAAATCATGATTAACAAACTTCCAATACCAACCAAACCTGCATAAAACATGCTAGAATTATCGGTTTTAATCAAGTTTATAATTCCTTCAGGAATTTGAATTAGAAGCTCTATAATGCTTCCTTTGGCGTTTAAATTACCAAACATTACATGTATTTGTTTTGCAAAAATTCCTATTCCAATAGCTGCTAACATTCCTTGTATGGCAGATGCAGGAAAGAAATCGCCCAAAGAGCCCATTCTTAAAAATCCAAGAATAATCATTACAATACCAGATATTACAATGGCTGCAAGTGTGTATAAAAATCCTTGATGCATATCTCCTGCGCCTAAAGTTGTAATGGCTGCTAAAATAACAACCACCAAACCATTTCCAGGACCAGTAATGGTAACATTAGAGCCTCCAATAATAGCAACTACAGTACCACCAATAATGGCAGCAATAATACCAGAAATAGGAGGTGCTCCAGAAGCTAACGCTAAACCTAAACCTAAAGGAAGGGCAATTAATGAAACTACAAAGCCAGAAAATAAGTTCTGTGGAATATCGCTAATAAACGTTTTAAATGTATTCTTTTTCGGCATCTATTTTACAATTAAAACGTCAGTAGGCAATTCAGATAAAATATACTCAATATCATGAGGGAAAATTCTATCGAAAAAACCAAGTTTATTTGGTGCGTTCATTATTAATAAATCAGCTCTTTTTACCTTTGCATAATGGCCAATAGAGTATCCTCTTTTACCAAAAATAGGTTGTGTTTTTACAGTGATATCTTTATTACTAATATCTCCTAAAATATTTTTTACACGCTGATTTTCTCTTGTTCTCAATCTTTCTTTAGCAATGGTTGCTTTTCGCAAAGTTTTATCATCACTTACTTTTACTTGTAATTCTCCCTGACTAACTTCTTCTACAATAGTAATTTTATTGCATTTTAGATGTTCAGATAAAACAAAAGCAGTTTTTATGGTTTCTTCTGTTCTTTCATCTTTTAAACCATTTACAACAATATGCTTACAAGCAACTCTTATAACAGATGGTTTAATCAATAATAATACAGAACAAGGAGCTTTTCTTGTAATTTTTCTGGCAATAGAACCTACGTAGTATTTTAATAGGTTTTCTTTCTGTAAAGCTCCTAAAATAAGTAAGTCTATGCTTTCTTGTGTGCAAGTTTCTAGAATTACCTCTACAGGATTTCCTTCTTTCCAGATAATTTTGAAAGGTTTATGTAAAGCATCAGCATCAGATAAAAGTGCTTTTAAATCTGATTCTTTTTGATTAGATTTTGTTCCAACATGTACGCCAACTAATTCAGCATCAAACATATTAGCGAGTCTAGCTGCTTCAAATATATTAGCCCTTAAGTTTGGAGAAAATGCAACACCAATTAAAATTTTATTAATTTTTTGCAAAAATGTAGTTTAAAGATTAACTAAAGGCAATATAGAAACTTTAAAAGAAACAAAAAAACAATAAAATTATTTTTAGGATACCTAAACATTCTTAAATTTACAATTAAACGAATAATAAAAATATGTTAGAATTAGCAGGAATCATTATTTTAGGAATATTAGCACAGTGGTTTGCATGGAAATTTAAAATCCCTGCAATTTTACCTTTAATTTTAATTGGTTTATTAGTAGGCCCAATTGCAGCTGAATTTTTAAGTGAAGATGGAGCAAAATGGATAGAGCCAATTTGGAATGGTAAAAAAGGACTTTTCCCAGGAGATGGTTTATACTACTTTGTTTCTTTAGCAATTAGTATTGTACTTTTTGAAGGTGGTTTGACCTTAAAAAGAAGCGAAATTAAAAATGTGGGGCCTGTTATTACAAAGTTAATCACCTTAGGTTCTGCCATTACTTTCTTTGGAGCAGGTATTGTTGCGCATTATATTTTTAATTTAAGTTGGGATCTTTCTTTTCTTTTTTCTGGATTAATCATTGTTACTGGACCAACAGTAATTACACCAATTTTAAGAAACATTCCTTTAAAAAAGGATATTTCTACAGTTTTAAAATGGGAAGGAATTTTAATAGATCCAATTGGTGCTTTGGTTGCAGTATTGGTTTTTGAGTTTATTAGTGTTGGAGGAGGAAGTGGTTTTACAAAAACGGCTTTAATGGAATTTGGTAAAATTTTACTTTTCGGAACTTCTTTCGGATTTACATTTGCACACGCATTGGCTTTTGCAACAAATAAAAAGTTAATTCCTCATTATTTACTAAACGTAGTTTCTTTATCTGCTGTTTTATTGGTTTTTGTTTTGTCAGAGATTTTTGCACATGAATCTGGTTTATTGGCAGTAGTTGTTATGGGAATGGTTTTAGGAAACGGTAAATTAGCCAACATAAAAGAGCTGCTTTATTTTAAAGAATCTTTAAGTGTATTATTAATTTCTATTCTCTTTATTTTATTATCTGCCAATATAAATATTGAAGATTTAATGTTGTTGTATACATGGAAAACAGCAGCACTTTTTGCAATTGTAGTTTTTGTAATTAGACCTTTAGCCGTTTTTGCAAGTACCAAAAATTCTAAATTAAAACTAAACGAAAAACTATTTATAAGTTGGGTTGGACCTCGAGGAATTGTAGCTGCAGGTATTGCTTCTTTATTTGGAAGTAAATTATTAAAACAAGGAATTGAAGGTGCAGAATATATTACTCCTTTGGTTTTTATGATTGTTTTAGGAACCGTTTTATTCAATGCAACAACTGCTAGATTATTTGCAAAAATGGTAGGTGTTTTTCTAAAAACTTCTGATGCAATTTTGTTTATAGGAGCTTCAAACCCTGTAAGATTAATTGCAAAGTACTTAAAAGATAACGGAAAAAGAGTAATCTTAATAGATTCAAGTAAAACTTCTATTGAAGAGTGTTTAAATACTGGTTTAGAAGCTTTTAATTTAGATGTATATAGTCAAGAATTGTCTGATAATATCGAGCTAAATGACGTTGGTTATCTAATTGCAATGACAGCTAGCGAAGCTGTAAATAAATTTGCTGTTAGTAGTTATTCTAAAGAATTTGGAGAACAAGGTTCTTATAGATTGGCAACTTCAGAAGAGATTTTGGCCCCTAATTTAAGTGATGAAATTAAAAATAATTTCTTTACTCCTAAAGATGATTTTTTAAATTTAAGTGAAGCTTTTAGAGAAAATCCTGAAATTTATGAGGTAGAAATTACATCAGAAGAAGAGTACAAAACGATGGTTTCTAAATTATTTAACGAACTTAAATCTGTATTATTATTTGTGAAGAAAGGAGAAAAGTTATACTTAATTCCTGAGTTTGAAAAGCTAGAAGGAAATAAGGATAATTGCACTTTAATTTACTTGGGGAAAAATCTATAAAGTTGAATTATTACAAATACAATAAGTAACTAAAATGTCCATCTGAATTCGTTGAAATAAAAATATTGTATCGAGAACATTTTATTAAAACGTTACATATCCAACTCAAAAGTTTGACGTAATTTATCAATCAGAGGATTCATTTCTTTCATCTTATTAAATTTTTCTTGTGGCGTGTATGCAAACTTTTTTTCTACCTTTTCATTCAGAACAACAAGAATATCAATTCCATAATTATTTAATTTCTCTCTTAAGAAGTTTAATAATCTAGGTCTTCCTTTTCTAAACTGATCTTCCATTAACTTATTAGGTACCGTAAAAGAAATTTTAAAGTTTTGTCCTAATTTTGGTAAGTCTGTACCTACAATAGAAGCCATACTTCGTTCTCCTTTTTTGTTTAAAAAAGCAACATATTCTTTCCAAAGTGTTTGCAACTTTTCTTCTGTAAAAATATCTTTAGGATGATTGTCGAAATTCTCTTCTTCAGCGGTTTTTTTAATTACTTTTTTCTCATGAATACTCTTAAGAGACAAAGAAGAAGTACGTTTTTGTGCAGATTTTAAAATAGGTTTTGCTAGTTTTGGCTTTGGTACTTCAACTTTTTGAGGTTGAGGTGTTTGTGCCTTTTTCTGAATCGGTTTTGCAATCTCTTTTACAGCAGGAGAAAGTGCTTGAAAAAATGTTGCAGGAATTATGTAGTTAGCTGACTTTTTTTTTTCTCCATCAAAAGTGATAGAGGCAATCTGCATAATGGTTAATTCTACCAGCAATCGCTGATTTTTACTCGCTCTAAAGTTTAAATCGCAATCATTTGCTTTGTGAATGGCTTGCATTAAAAAAGGAATACTTGCTTTGGTAGCTTGTGCTAAATATTTCTTTTTAGCAGCATCACCAACTTCTAGTAATTCTAAAGTGGCTTTGTCTTTAGCAACTAATAAATCTCTAAAGTGACTTGCCAAACCGTTTATAAAATGGTGTCCTTCAAAACCTTTTGCTAAAACGGTGTTAAACGCATTTAAAACTTGTGGTATTTTGTTAGATAACATTAAATCTGTCATATTAAAATACGTTTCGTAGTCTAATACATTTAAGTTTTCGGTAACAGCTTCACGCGTTAAATTGCTTCCAGAAAAACTAACAACTCTATCAAAAATAGACAAAGCATCACGCATTGCACCATCTGCTTTTTGAGCAATAATATGCAAAGCATCATCTTCTGCAGTAATGTTTTCTTTTTCACAAATTACTTTTAGGTAATTTTTAGCATCTAAAACACCAATTCTTTTAAAATCGAAAATTTGACAACGAGATAAAATAGTCGGAATAATTTTATGCTTTTCTGTAGTTGCTAAAATAAAAATAGCATGCGCAGGTGGTTCTTCTAAGGTCTTTAAAAACGCATTAAAAGCTGCTTGAGATAACATATGTACCTCATCTATAATATATACTTTGTACTTACCAGTTTGAGGCGGAATACGAACTTGGTCTGTTAAACTTCTAATATCATCTACAGAATTGTTAGAAGCTGCATCTAATTCAAAAATATTAAAAGCAAAATCTTCATCGTCTGCAATATCTGCATCTTGTTGATTAATGGTTTTTGCCAAAATTCTTGCACAAGACGTTTTACCAACTCCTCTAGGACCTGTAAATAACAAAGCTTGTGCTAAATGGTTATTTTCTATAGCTTTTTCTAACGTGTTTGTAATGGCTTGTTGCCCAATAACATCCGCAAAATTTTGTGGACGGTATTTACGCGCAGAAACTATAAAATGCTCCATGTATTAGATTCTATTTGATAATTAAATTATTCTGTATTGTACTGACATTCTAGAAATAAAATGCACAATAGATGAACAAAAGTAAGTAGTAACTTCTTTTTTTACAAGTAGGTTTCTTAATAAAATGCTAAAGTTGTAAACAACTTGTAAATAGTTTAGTTTTGATACGACCAAATAGATAATTGGAAGTTAATTTTGATTCCCTTTTTCACAGGAATAACATTTTTAACGGAAACCAAGAAGTAAAAGCCTCTTGGAATCTTTTTTTCAATTAAAAGTTCGGAAAATTGTGCTGGGAAATGGAACTGTATTCTTGGTGCAATTTTCTATATAATTGATAATAATTTATAAATGAAAAATTTAAAATTTGTAGCTGTTTTTAGCTTTACACTTTTAATAATTGTTTTTTTTAGTTTTACTGAGAAAAAACAAAACCAAATACAAACTGCTTTTAAAGCCAACCAAAATACCAAAGTAGCTTATTTTGCAAGCGGCTGTTTTTGGTGTGTAGAAGCTATTTTTGAAAGCGTTAGTGGTGTAGAAGAAGCCATTTCTGGTTATGCTGGTGGGCACACGTTAAACCCAACTTATAATACTATTGGTACTGGTAAAACTGGTCATGCAGAAACGGTTGCAGTATATTACAACCCTAAAAAAGTTTCTTTTAAAACCTTGGTAACTGTTTTTTTTGGTTCTCACGACCCCACAACTGTAAATGGGCAACACCCAGATTATGGTACACAATATAGATCTGTTGCATTTTATACTTCTAATGAAGAAAAAACAATTATAGAAAACACCATTAAACACTTAAATGAAACGGTTTATAATTATAAAGTGGTAACAGAAGTAACTAAACTAAAAAAGTTTTACAAAGCAGAAGCCTACCACCAAGATTTTGAACGTAGAAACCCAAACCAAGGCTATGTAAAAGCAGTTTCTATACCAAGACTAAACCGTTTTAAAGAGAAGTTTCCACACTTATTGAAAAAAGGGAAGCATTAAAAAATAACAACCGCGATTACTAAATGTACTATTTCTTGCTATTTAAAATAAATTTTTTAAATCAATTCCCAATGCTTTTGCAACACCTGTACCATATTCAGAATCTACAATATAGCAATTAGCAATATGTCTTTGTTGTACAAATTCTTCTACACCACTCAATTGACGTGCTGTATTTTTAAATAAAACTTGTTGCTGTTCTGTAGACATCATTCTAAATATATTTCCAGGTTGTGTATACAATTCATTTTCTTCTAAAAGGTCTAATTCTGAAGTTGGTTTTTTCTTTTCGTCGATCATGATTTATAATTTTATGTTATTTAACGTCCTTTAATTTTTAAAATAGTACAACTTTAGTGGATGTATACATCGTTTTACTGCTGAACAAAGTTCAGTGTCAGATACTTATAAATATTGCTTAACAAAACAATATTAGAATTGGTGGTGAGGTTGGTTTTTGGTGGGTTTAAAACAAACAGTAAAATATACTTTTGTAAATACGTACTAAAAATAATTTTTTAAGGCTGTGAATTTGATGACTTTTATCATGTTTATTTGATATTTGTTTGTTTTAATCAATAAAAGGCATGATATAACTCATAATTCTTAAATCTGTGGTTGTTTTATTAAGAAATTAGGAAGCAAAAATGTTTTGACTTTTTTCACATAAAATAAGAAGCCCAAAGTATTAGAAGAATAGTTTCTATACCAAGACAAATCGTTTTAAGGAGAAGTTAACTTGGTTGTTAAAAAAGTGAAGCATTAGGAATTTGTTAAGGTGATTCTAACTTAAAATAGTGTTGGCAACTTTTTTACTTTCAATTATCAATTAAATTATAATTACTTTCCATCCATTTTTGTAAAAGTTTTATTTAAAAGCTTAATGATTTTAAATATTTAAATTCTGCAGTAACTAATGAAAGTTTATTACTGCTATCTGAGTTCCACACTTAACATAAATACCGATAGTGCTTGCATCATTTTGTGGTATTATAAAAGTTGAATTTTGAGTTTTTGGAACTTCAGCATTACTATCTGGTACTACTGTTAATTCTATTCCTTGATATTTTTGACCCTTATAAGTAACAGTTCCTAAGGATTTATAGCCACCATAATCTGTATCAAGTTGGTATCCAATATTTGTATAGGTTGAAATGGTGATTTCATAAACACGTGCTGTTTCCTGTTGAATACCTACTATTTCTATGTTGTAATTGTCCGTCATGATATTTTTCCTATTTGTATTTTAATAAATATTGCTAATTTAAGACGATTATGACGTCGTTTTAATACTGAATCAATCTGCAATAGTGACAAATAATCGAATTTAGCTAAATTCGTTTTATATTCTGTATAAATCAATAAGTAAAAATACCTGTTTTTTAAACTTAAATTTCCAATAAAGGGTTTTCTATACTTTTATTCATGTTTTTATTGCTTTCTTTTTTCTGGATAATATTTGGTTTTACAACTGAAAAAGGTGTTTTTTCTACTATTTATTCTTTCGTTTTTCTCTGGCTTTTTATCCACTTTTCAGTTTAAGATATAGAAGTTTATTATAGATTATTAAATCCATATTTTCTGAAAGTTAAATTTATTCTTGGTTTTTTACAATTAGAATCTAATGGCAGTGCGTGTTCATATTTATCCTGACAACCTTCTCCCATAATTAATAAACTTCCATTTTTCAATAGAATTTCATCTACTTTTTGAGTCTTTTTTTCTCTTAAAAGAAATATTCTTTCTTCACCAATACTAATTGATGCAATATGTGTAGTGTCTCCAAACGCAGGGTAATCAGAATGATAATCAACTCCAGTACTTCCATCAGGATAATAAATGCAAACACAGGTTTCAAAACTGAATCCAGTAAAACTTTCTATACGATCTTTTACCAATTTCATTTTAGGAGACCAAACTTGATTTTCTCCCCAAATTGATTTAGGAAATCTATTTTCTCCAAATAAATTTTGATCAATAAACATCATTTTTTTATAATCTTCTTCAAATCGTTCTCCATTTTCTATAAGCAACGAAAACTTGGTTGTCAATTTTGAGTTGGTCAATAATTCGTTGTAGAGTTCAATGGCTTCAGCATTTTTTAAAAACGAATTAAAAAGTGCAACATTACAATTTAAGTCTAATTTCATTTCTTTAGCTTCTTTTTGTGTTTTTTAAACTACAATATAGCCATTTAAATGCATTTTTGAAGTTCTTTTAAATAAGTGGTTTCGTTTTTATAGTAATTAGCTAGGTTTTAAAAACCTACTCTTTAGTAAATGTGTTTTTATCTGTATGTGCAAAAGTTTTACTATAAATAACTAACACCATTTCTTGAGTATAACTTAATTTGTTGTTAGCCAATTTAAACGCTCTTTTAAAGGATACCGTTTTTACTTTTTGAAGCACAAAAGGCGATTGTACAATACCCTGTTTTGGATCGTTTTCTGATACAGCAACAGTTAGTTTTAACTCGTTGTTTGTTAAAGAAACTTCTCCACCCGCTAAAATATTGACACCTCTAAGAATCGAAAAAGAATTCATAATTGTGTTTTCATCTCTTCTGGTTTAAGCACAATATCTACACCCATTTTACCCTACCAAGCACTAGCATTACGCTTTCGCTTCTATAAACTTTAAGTATAAAGTGGTTTCGTTATTTTTTTTTAATAACTAATGATTTAATTTCTAGGATTAAAGCTGTTATAAAAAGTATAATTGAAGCCGCTATTAATATTTTTCCAATAGTACAATATGTGAAATCATAAAAATCAGAAGAACATCCTAAATAATAGCTAACGAGACCTATTACCATCATAATACCATAGTCAATAAAGAAAATTGTCGAAACTAAAAACAGTGATTTAAAAGCTATATTTTTCATGTCTATTTATTGTATATTTACATTATAAAAATAAGAAGTAAATCCTTTCATAGGAAAGAAGTAATATCACTAGATGTTTTTGTTTTAAGTGATATTTATTAGGTTTAACGATGTAATATTACATGGATTGAAATGAAAAATTTAATTCCTATAATAATTGACTAAATATGCCAGATTTTTTAACTCAAAAAAGCACTAATAATTACGAGTTTTTAAATGCTAAAGAGTGTTTAAACATCTTATCAGATCAAGAAAAACAAGAGTTAGTTGATAATAAAACTGATATTGTGTTTGAAGCAGGTGAGATTATTATTAAAAGAGGTGCATTGGCAAATAATGTTTTATACATAACCGAAGGTTTGGTTAAATTAGAAATTATTAATGACAAGAAACCTTATACTATTGGTTTAACGCAACCTCATTCTTTTATTGGTATTGTTTGTTGTTTTGCTTTTAAAAAATTTGATTTTAAAGCAACTGCTTTAGAGAAAACCAAGGTGAGTTTTATAAGTATGGATATTATTGAAAAATTTATAAAAACAAATGGCGATTTTGCATTAAATTTAATAAAACACATGTCTGGTGTATCCAATGGTGTTTTTCATAGAATAACTTCTTTATCACAAAAAAACATTGATGGGGCTTTATCTTTAGTATTATTAGAATTCGAAAAGATATACAACTCTTCCTCATTTATCATTCCCACTAATAGAACTGAACTTGCAAAAATGTTAGGTTATTCTAAGGAGAGTGTTATTAATACCTTATCAAAATTCAATAAAGAAAAAATTATTAAAGTTTCTGATAGAAAAATAGAAATACTTAGCTTAAAAAAATTGAAACAAATTAGTAAATTAGGATAATTAAATCTTAAAAACGAATAGTAGTAGCGCTAACAAAAGTTAACATTCTTATTTCTATGCAGACTATGAAATTAGAAACCGGTTCTGTTTATTTCATGGGTTATGAAATACCTAAGTTTTATAAAAACAAATTTAAAATGGAATACATTTCTTTAAAACCTACTCTTTAGTAAGTGTGTTTTTATCTGTATGTGTAAAAGTTTTACCATAAATAGCTAATACCATTTCTTGGGTATAACTTAATTTGTTGTTAGCAAACTTAAACTCTCTTTTAAAGGATAACGTTTTTGCTTTTTGAAGCATAAAAGGCGATTGTACAATACCCCATTTTGTATCGTTTTCTGCTACAGCAACAGTTAATTTTAACTCATTGTTTGTTAAAGAAACTTCTCCACCCGCTAAAATATTTACACCTCTAGGAATCGAAAAAGAATTCATAATTGTGTTTTCATTTTTATCCCACAACCAATAACCAGTTTCACTATGAGAAACTTTATCGTTTGCCTTTTCTCTAACTACTTGATGATATCTAACAGCATCTAACTCTTGTTCTTCTGCATTCTCAACTTCTAATTCTATAGGTTCTATGGTTAAAACTTCATAATAAGGGTTGTTTTCATCTTCATCTGGTTTAGGCGCAATATCTACACCCATTTCACCTTTCCAAACACCAATTAGTTGTACTAAAGGATTCTCTATATTTTTACTCATGTTTTATTGTTTACTTTTTGATAATAGTTTTACTTTATTAACTTGTAAATGTATTTTATTTAGGAAAGGAATTTGGTGACTATTATCATGGTTTTTTTAGAAACTAACAAACCTCACAATTTTTGTGTGAGGTTTGTTAAAATATTTTTTTTGAAAAAATTCGCTAACGTTGTTGTGTTAAGGAAAGTTACGTTTAAAGTGAACGGCTATTTTCCGCAGGAAAATAGGAGTTTACAAAAATGCAACTAACTTTGATTAAGCTAAAAATAAGTAATTTTTTTTACACGGTGTTGGCAACTGTTTTTTTTGTTTTCTTTCCACCTTTATTCAGCCATTTTATGCTTAATTTAATTCCTAATAATATACTAATTCCGTAAACAAATAATATCACGCCTTCTGAATCAAGTTTTTGATAAAAAATTCCAAAAAATACAGCTTTTAAAATTCCAGAAGTAGTAAACCAATAACCGCAAAATTGAAAGAAATTCAAACCTTTTGAAAAATTAAAAGAAATAGGGTTTTCGTTCCAATTCGGCTTTTTTATTTCAATTCCTACTAAACTCCAAAATTTTGTAATTAATGGTAAAAATAAAGTAGCGAAAATAAAAATTAAAACACTTATGATTAAATATGAGTCGTTCAATAATTCCGTATTTTTATTATAACCAGAAAAAAATATAGGAAATATACTAATTACAAAAATTGCAATACTTTTCATTTTTCCTATTTTATTCCAACTTTTCATTCTTTCTTTATAAAATGATTTTGTGAAATATTTTTTCATTCCGATTTTCAATTTTCAGATTTTGAGTGAGTAATAGTTGCCAACTTAAGACGATTATGATGTCGTTTTAATGACTTATAATCGGCGTTAGCGAAGTTCGTTTTTTTTAATTTAAAAGTCAAGAGTAAAAACACTTGTTTTTAAAACTTTAAATTTCCTATAAGGGTTTTAGTTTTTAGTACGGATTTCCGTAATTGATGCAATCTTTTTGTTAAAAAATAATTTTAAAATACTGAGATTAAAACTCAGATAAATACCATAAGTTATTTCTCTTTACCATTCCCATTTTTTCAAGTTTGTTTGAACTCAATCCAAAAGCAAATTCAATTTCTGCTCTGTCCTCTTTTATAATAGTTTCTCCAATTATTCTACCATTTTTGAACATATTTTCTAATTCTTCCTTATGTTTTTTTGATAACATTTCAGCATAACAAATTTGATTTACATCTCTATCGTTTTCACCATAAGGGTCGCATAAGTTTCTGAAATTTGAAAAATCTCCTTTTTTAGACGACTCAAAAATATATTTCATTACACTTTCTGGGTTTTTTTGAAATTCAAAAGTTTTTAAATATTCAGATTGTGCAATTTCATTTTTTATTTTTCTTTCGTAATCAAAAATTTCAGATAGTTTGTTACGTGCTTCTCTTAATTGTTTATCCTTTGTTGATTGAGCACGACCAATTTGAAATTTTTTTATATTTTCAATATTCTGTTGTATTTTATTTTTTGATGTAGTTAAATTTTGTAGTTGAAGCGTCAATTCAGTTAATTTTTTTCTTTTTCCAACATTAGATTTTTGTTCGTGAATTTTAAGTGTTTTTAGATTTTCTTCTCCTTTAATTTTTTCAGCTAATTCAAGTTTTGTCTTTTCTAATTCTATTTTTGCTTTTTCTAGTTCTAATTCTTCTTTACTTTTTCCACAAGAGGTTAAAATCAGTATTGTTAATAAAATTAAAATGTAATTTTTAATCATAATTTTTATTTAGGGTTAATTATTTTTTATTACTTAATATGAATAACAAGTTTAAAAAGACTGTTATATATTTTAACTGAAAACGATAATTGAAAGAAACTATTCTACCATTTTAGGTGTAAGAAAGAATAGGAATTGCAATTTTTTTTGTTAAAAGTAAAGGTATCCTATTAAGATAAAGATGATGTTTGTCATAAAATGTTGTTTTTTAACATTTCGCATTGTTTTGGTTGCTTGCTAACAATTAGCCTTATTTATAAAAAAAGTCCCGTTTTAAAACTTTAAAACGAGACTTAGTAGGTATGCTAGTTCTAAAAAATTGCTACTAGCATCAATTTTTTTTTAGTATGTTATTTTTTAGCAGTAGTTTCTTTATTTATTAAATTACCTTGTATGCTCCATGCAAAATCTAACACTACCGTATTTTTAAAATAGGGTGCATTCATATCATAATATTGGTCTGCAGCATAATATTGAAAAGCATCTTTTTTTACAGCAACATCATACATTCTTGCTTGTCCATGACAACTCATACAATTGGTTTCTATACCGGCTTGATTTAATTTACCACCAACATAAGTTTTTTCACTCGCTCTAAAAGCACCTACTTTTTGGTATCCTTCAGAATAATATTTTCGAATGGTATCATTGGCGCCAGAGTAATTTCTAGTTGTAGGACTTTTAGTAGAAGGAGAAAGATTAAAAGTATCTACACTAAAACCTGCTTCTAAATAGGGGTTAAAAGCATAAATAGATTCTTTAATAAATTCTTTTTTGGTAACTGCATTAGAACCACCAGAATAAGGTTGTGCAGGACTAATCATGTTATAAGCAAGTCCCATTGCATAATGTTTTGCAGCTTTTTCTAAGCTTGCAGGTTGTTGGCTAGCAATTAAACTAGAACTTGGGCTTTGTGGCGCTGTAGGATTCTCTGACCACCAGAAAGTTTGCCAGGTCCATCTTTTATTTTCTCTAGTATTTAGATGCATACCTATTAACACTGCATATTGACCTGCTTTTGGTGTTCCACCAGTAATAAAGTTCGTTCCTTTTAAAGCTTCTGCTTGTGCTTTATTTATTTTAAAATGAATGAAATCCTTAACAGAGAACACTTTATTTGCAGCATCTGTAGTGCCTGTAGTTGTAATTGTAATATCATTATTCCATTCATCTGGTCCAAATCCTTTGGCTATAACTTTCGACATTGGTATTTGATTGTGGTAACCAGGCCATACAGGTAGCTTGTATTTTCCTTCAGAAATTTTAACTGTTGATGAATCTGTTAATACCTGAAAAACAGGTTTTATCAATACACTTGAAGCTGGAAAAGCAGGAATATTTGCAATTTTACCAGGCTGAATCATACTTTTTAGCACTTCAAAATAATACAATTCCTTATTAAAAATATGGTTTGCAGCAGTTGGGTCGCATTTTACAAAACCAAGAACATCAGCAGTTTTTACTGAAAGACCATGTGAGTTTTGATGCGGTATTTTTAAATGACCAGTATGAGATCTATTTAAATCTTCTAATTTATAAGACTTGTTTGCAGTTTTAGATCGTAACGCAGTTATAATATCTGCTGGTGTATACCAAGTTTCGAATCTTCTTAATTTTTGACCATTATTTTCTTGATCTGTAAATGTAGTTAGTGCATCCCAAAGATCCCAACCATGAGTAATGATGTCTGTATTAGTTTCTAAGTTATTTACAACAATACTATTTTTCACCCAATTATTAATGGTTGTAGAGTCTGTTGGAAATTTTTGACCAGAAGCTAAGGTTGTTGGCATTTGTTCAGCTGTAATTGCATCAAAAACAACTACTTTTTCTTCTTTTTTACTTTTTTTAGGATTGCAAGAAAAAAGCAATAATACTAAGCTTGCGTAGATAAAATGGTTTTTCATAATACTAAGTTTTTAGGGAATCAAGTAAATAAATTACTTGTTCTAGTTTGGTTATTTGGTTTTTACAGATTTTATATGTACCTGTATTTAGCAAACTTAGTTTTTAAATGTATTTAAATCAATAGGTATAAACACCTGTTTTGTAGTTGTTTAATGTGTGTTTTTTCTGAGAGGGATTCAATGTTTATTGTCTAAATTTTCAGTAAGAGAATTAAGAGTTGGTTTTCTTGAATATAAAAACAAAAAAACCTCACAAAAATGTGAGGTTTTAAGTTTTATAAGAAAGCGTGTTTACATTGCTGCTTTATAAATTGCAATCGTGTCTTCTAAAGTTACTTCTCTTGGGTTTCCACCTGTACAAACATCTGCCATGGCATTTTTAGCCATTTCTGCAAAATCTTCTTCTTTAACACCTAATTCTTTTAATCCAGTAGGAATTCCTACAGATTTAGATAAGGCTTTAATAGCAGAAATTGCTGCATTTGCTCCTTGAGTATCGCTCATTTCTAATACACCAACTCCCATTGCTCTCGCAACTTTTTTGAGTTTATGTGCACAAGCTGGTATGTTAAATTCTTCTACATAAGGTAATAAAATTGCGTTAGCAACTCCATGAGGCATATCATACATACCACCTAATTGGTGTGCCATAGAATGTACATAGCCTAAACCTGCGTTAGAAAAAGCTTGTCCTGCAATAAATTGTCCCCAAGCCATTTTACTTCTTGCTTCTAAATTTTGTCCATCTACAACAGCAATTTCTAAACTTTGTGAAATTAATTTAATTGCTTCTAAAGCCAAAGCATCAGACCAACCAAAAGCGCCTTTTGTAACATATGTTTCTATAGCATGCGTTAAAGCATCCATACCTGTTGCAGCTGTTAATGCAGCTGGTTTACCTAACATTAAAGTAGGGTCGTTTACAGCAATAGAAACCAAACAGTTTTTATCTACCATTACCATTTTTATATGGCGTTTTACATCTGTTATAACGTAGTTAATAGTTACCTCACTTGCTGTACCTGCTGTAGTGTTTATAGCAATAATTGGCAAAGAAACATGTTTAGACATATTAATTCCTTCATAATCTGCAATATCGCCTCCATTGGTAGCTAAAATACCAATTGCTTTTCCACAATCTTGTGGAGATCCTCCACCTAATGTTAAAATAAAATCACAATCATTTTCTTTCAATAGTTTTAAGCCATTGTTTACGTTTTGTGCGGTTGGATTTGGTTGTACATTATCAAACAAAACAAGTTCTATATTAGATGCTTCCATAACATCCATCACTTGTTTTGCAACACCAATTTGCACTAAAATTTTATCGGTAACAAAAAGCGCTTTTTTATAAGGCAAACTTTTTAATTCTTCTCCTAAATCTTGTAAGGCTCCTGGTCCAATTAAACTTAATGGAGGTAAGTAAATTCTTCTGTTTTGTAACATTTTAATAATTTTTTATGTTTTTTTAACAGGTTAAAATTATTATTATTATTATCTGAAGTAGATGATTTATGTCATCTTTTCTTTTTTCTAATTTAAGTTAGAGTTTTTTTTATCAATATAAAAGTGTGTGTTTTTGCTGTAACTGATTAATTATTAGTCTCTTTTGTTGTTAAGTATAGTTGTGTAAGAATATTATGGTGAAAACAAAATGATTGTTTAGAGCAACAAAAAAACCTCACAATTTCGAAGTTTCGAAATGTGAGGTTTTTGCAATCAAGCAATTTTTAAAACATGCTACTCATTATTTATAATAATTTTTAAAGCTTTTTCTTTACTAGCATTTATAAACACTTTATAAGCATGTTCGAGTTCAGATAGTGGATATCTGTGTGTAATCATTTTCTTTAAATCTAAACGATTTGTAGAAACTGCCTTTATTAACATTGGCGTTGTATTTGTATTTACAAGTCCGGTTGTTATGGTTAAATTTTTAATCCATAGTTTTTGAATTTCGAAATCTACTTTTACACCATGCACACCAACATTGGCAATATGAGCTCCTGGTTTTACTATTTTTTGACAAATATCCCAAGTAGAAGGAAGCCCAACTGCTTCTATAGCTACATCTACACCATCATTACCCACTATTTTTTTAACTGCATCTTCAACATTTGTTGTTCCAGAATTTATAGTATGTGTTGCGCCTAATTCTTTGGCTAGTTCAAGTCTATTGTCATCCAAATCAATCATAATTATTTTAGAAGGCGAGTAAAATTGTGCCGTTAAAAGTGCAGACATTCCTACAGGGCCAGCACCCACAATTGCAATTTCATCTCCAGGTTTAACTTGTCCATATTGCACACCAATTTCATGACCAGTTGGTAAAATATCACTTAATAAAACCGCTATTTCATCATCAATACTTTCTGGAATTTTATGTAAACTATTATCTGCATGAGGAATTCTAACATATTCTGCTTGTACACCATCAATCATATAACCTAAAATCCAACCTCCATCTTTACAATGTGCATACATTTGTTTTTTACAATACTCACAAGAACCGCAAGAAGTAATACAAGAAATTAAAACTTTTTCGCCTTTTTTAAATTGCGATACACTTTCACCAACTTCTACTATAATACCTACACCTTCGTGACCCAAAATACGTCCACTTTCAATTTCTGGATTTTTACCTTTGTAAATACCTAAGTCTGTACCACAAATAGTTGTTTTTGTTACTTTTACAATTACATCTGTTGGTTTAATAATAGTTGGCTTTGGTCTTTCTTCTAAAGCGATGTTATGATCGCCATAATAAACTAATGCTTTCATATTTAGTACTTGTTTTATAATTTGATGAATTTTAACAACGGTTATGATGTTTTACGATTCATAATTATCGTTTTTTATATAAAAACTCTTTAGAACTATAATATCTTAATTTAATTTTAAAAATTTAGTATAGATATAATGTTCGTTTCAATACTGAATGAGGTTCAGCATAAACACCAACAATAAGAAGTTGGTAGGGCGCTATTTTTATAAAAAGTTTAAAAAGGAAATTTTCTTTTAACAGGTTAAAAATAAGTTTTTTAAGCGTTAAATTAGATGACTATTGTCATGCTTTATTAGTTATTAAAGTTGTAATTTATGAAATGCCTTAAAGTTGGAGGTAGGTGTTAAAAAAACCTCAATGCTAAAGTGTAAGGAATTGAGGTTTTTAATCTGTGATACTATTAAAGTTTTAATTATTCATATTTCCATATTTTACGTACTTTATTTTTGTCTCTAGTTACTTTTGTACCCACTAAACTTTCCCAAAGAAACAAACCAGAAATTTTTTCAATTTTACTGGTAGCTACTTGAAATGTTTCTAATTTTTCATCAGTTTCTTCATTTGGTATTATAAAAGACCAAAGGTGTAAAGCGCCTCTGTGGTTTTCTGTAAGTATCGATTTAAAATAGGAGTGAGGTATTGGTAATGTTACACCTGTTTCTTTTTTAGAAGCGACTACTTTTACTTCGGTATCAAACATAAATAAGGGACCAGATATTACATAGGTTTCTAAAATATTTTTTTTAGAATTTAAAGTTCTAATTGCAGCTTCTAGTTTTTTCCAAATACCTCTGTTAAATTTGGGGTTCTGTGGCGACATGTTAGAGAGTAAAAAGGTTTCGCTATTTTGTATTTGTGTTTCTATTTGGTTTGCACTAGAAACTAAATGTCCTCTATCGAAACCAGAGTTTGTATAATCTGCTAAATCTGCTCTAAACCTTTCTGGTATTCTGTAATCGGGTCTAAAATTGTCTAAACGTTCTACATCGGTTCTGTCTTTATCTACAATTTCTAAAGCCCATTTTGCTTGTCTAAAATAATAAGAGTAGCCTAAAACATAATGTCTGTTAAAAAGTATTTGATCTGCAGCTGGAATCCCATATCTGGTTTCTCGCTTTAAATTAGATTGATTAATCATAGCTTTTCTTTTTGTTTTAAAGTTACCAAATTAAAACTATAAAATGAGTTTTTATAGAGGTAAAACACCTGTTTTTTAGTGTTTTATCAGTTTTTGATTTAATTGTAAAAAAAAACCTCACAAAAAGTGAGGTTTTTTAAAAGTGTTTGCAATAAAAGAAAGGTCTTATTTTAACTTTGTCTTTTATAAAAACCTTCTTTACACTGCCAAATTTTCAATTCTTGTTCAATACAATTAGCAATTAAACCACTAGTAAATGGGTACTTAACTTATATAATTCGTAAGGGGATTTTATATAAGCAAATGCTTAATTTATCTTATGAAAAAACTTAGGGGGAATTTAAATAAGTAAATGCATTTTTGATGGTGTAAATATAATAGGATGGTTATTTTTTTTTAATGACTTTTATCATTTTATATGAATTATTATTGACTTATATATCTTAAATTAAAATAAAAAAACCTCACTATTTTGTGAGGTTTTGTACTTTTCTAGTTGAAAAAATTATTTTTTCACTGCTGTATCAACGGTCAACCTTTCTTCTCTATTTGCAATATCCCAAGCTGTATAAAAAATTAAACGTGTTCTTTTTTCTAATAAGTTGTATTCAATTTTATCTGGTGTGTCTGTTGGTTTGTGATAATCTTCATGCGTACCATTAAAATAAAAAATTACAGGAATATTGTGTTTAGCAAAATTATAATGATCAGATCTATAGTAAAAACGATTAGGATCGTTTTCATCATTGTATTTATAATCTAAATTGATGTTGGTATAATTTGTGTTTGCATCTTCACTTATTTGATGCAATTGTGTACTTAATTTATCTGCACCAATTAAATACACATAATTAGAATCTATTTTATGTGCTTTATCAACTCTACCAATCATATCTATATTTAAATTACAAACGGTGTTTGCTAACGGAAAAATTGGATTTTCTGTATAATATTTAGAACCTAATAAGCCTTTTTCTTCTCCTGTGACATGTAAAAATAAGATTGATCTTTTAGGTCCTTTTCCGTCTTTTACCGCTTTTTTAAAAGCTTCTGCAATTTCTAAAATAGCCATAGAACCAGAACCATCATCATCTGCACCATTGTATACTTTGCCATCTTTTACCCCTTCGTGATCTAAATGTGCAGAAATAACTATAATTTCATCTGGTTTTTCTGTTCCTTTTATAAAAGCCAACACATTTTCTGAATCTTTTAATTCGGCTCCTCTTGCATTTTTATTTAAAAATTCTGCAGGTACTTCTTGGTAGTAATCATCACCACCTAAAGGTGATTTAATTTCTTGACTTACATAAAAGTCTTTTAAGTATTTGACAGCTTTTTTTTGTCCAGGTTTTCCAGTTTCTCTTCCTTCAAATTCATCTGAAGCAAAAATATATAAATGTGTTTTTAAATTTTCTGCAGTAATTGTAGCTGCATATTTTGTTGTATTATCTTTATTTTCTGTTTCTTTAGAAGCTGTATTTTGACTTGAACTACAGGCTGCAAAAATTATTAAACTAAAAGTAAAAAGTGTGTTTTTCATTGATTTAGAAATTTGAATATTTAAAAGTAGTCATAAATAACAGATTAATTTTTACTAATAACAAATTGTTGTAATTCCTTATTAAAAATCACCAATTCTTTGGGGAATAAAGTATCAAACGCATTTTCTTCAATTAACTTTTTAGGAGTTCCTGAATGCAAGGTGTTTTCTGTTATTAAGATAATTTCATCTGCCAATTGAATGGATAAATTAACTTCATGAGAAGAAATTACCACTGTTTTTTGAGTTTCTGCAACTAATTTTTTTAACAAAGAAAATATTTTAATGGTATGATGCATGTCTAAATGTGCAGTGGGCTCATCTAAAATAATAATTTCTGTGTCTTGCGCCAATGCTCTTGCAATAAGTACTCTTTGTAATTGACCATCACTCAACTCATAAAAACGTCTATTTTTAAGATGTGCTATTTCTGTTTGATGAATGGCAGTTTCTACTTTTTCTATATCTTTTTCAGAAAGCTTGTCAATCCAATTGGTGTAAGGTTGTCTTCCTAATGCAATGAGTTCGTAAACAGTTAATTGACTTTCAGGTAAACGTTCTGTTAATACTAAACTTAACTGTGTAGAGAGTTCTTTTTCAGTAAGTTCTTGTAGTTTTTTCTGGTGGATAAATACATCACCCAAAATAGGTTTTTGTACTTTAGAAAGTGTCCTTAATAAGGTAGATTTCCCAATTCCGTTTTTACCCAAAACAGTTACTAACTTTCCTTTTTCAATTTCTAAATTGATCTTAGAAGCTACAATTTTAGCATCTTTTTTTTGCTGATAACCTATAGATAGATTTTCGGTTTTTAAGATGATATGTTTTTTATGTTGTTTAATTGTGTAAATGTTTAATTGTTTATTGTATAGTTTAATTTTAGTTTCAAAGTTTCAAAGTTTGACTTGTTTGCTTTGTCGCAATTTTTCACTTAGCCACTCATTTTAAACAAATATTCGTTTTTTTCTAATTAACAGCCAAATTACAACTGGTGCTCCAAATAGTGAGGTTATCGCATTAATTGGCAGTGTAAATTCGCTTGTTGGTAATTGTGCAATCATATCGCAAACTAATAAAGCAATGGCGCCAATTATTGCAACAGCTGGTAATAATATTTTATGATTAGAACTAGAAAATAACATTCTTGCAATGTGAGGAACTGCCAAACCTACAAATGCAATTGGCCCCGAAAAAGCGGTAATAACTCCTGTTAAAATACTTGTAATTAATAAAATGATGTTCCTACTTCTCTTTACATTGATTCCTAAGCTTTTTGCATAGTTTTCACCTAATAAAAAACTGTTTAGTGGTTTTATTACAGAAATAGTTCCTAAAATTCCTATTGTATAAATCATAACAAAAACAGTAATCTCATTCCAAGATAAATTTCCTAAGCTACCAAAAGACCAAAATAAATATTGTTGAATTTGAGCTGCTTCAGAGAAATAAGATAAAACGCTGATTACTGCAGATGTTAATGAGCCAAACATTAATCCAATAATTAAAATAGACATGGTGTTTCTAACTTTATTTGCTGCAATAATTACTGCAGATAAAACTAAAAATGCACCTAAACTTGCTGCAATTGGTAAAGACCAATTAGAAACAGAACTCGTTAATAAAAAGCCACCAAAAACAGACGAACCTAAAATTAAAATAGCAACTCCTAAACTTGCACCAGAAGAAATACCCAATACAAAAGGTCCTGCTAAAGGATTTCTAAATAAAGTTTGCATTAATAAACCACAAATTGACAAACCAGAACCCACTAAAACTGCTGTTATTGCTTTTGGTAATCTAAAATTAATGATAATGGTTCCCCAACTTTCTTTGGTAACATTTCCACCAAAAATGCTGTTAAAAATATCTTTAAACGGAATAGAAACAGATCCAAAACTGATGTTTAAAAAAAACAAGATTATCAGTAAAACTGATAAAAAGAGAAAGTGTTTTGTATATGATTTGTTTTCCATTCTGTCATTCTTGCGGTGGTAGGAGTCTATTTTTTTTACTTTTGTCATTCTCACGAAAGCGGGAATCTATTTTAACTTTTAAGGATTCCTGCTTTCGCAGTAATTACAAGTTTATGAATAATTTTTTTCTAAAAAAGCAACTAATTTCTGTATGGCAATTCCTCTATGAGAAATGGTGTTTTTTTCTTCGGTTGACATTTCTGCAAAAGACTGATTAAAACCTTCTGGTTTAAAGATAGGATCGTAGCCAAAACCTTTTTCTCCATGTTTTTTGGTCAAAACTTCACCTTTACAAATTCCTTCAAAAAGAAATTTATCTTCATTTATATTTAAAGCAACAGCTGTTCTAAATTGTGCTTTTCTATTTGTTTTATGTTGTAAGTCTACTAATAATTTTTGCATATTATTCTCAGAATTTGCAGGTTCACCCGCAAAACGAGCAGAATATACTCCAGGTTTCCCATTTAAACTTTCTACTTCTAGGCCAGTATCATCAGCAAAACAATTAAAACCAAACTTCTTAGTAATATAATCTGCTTTTAACTGTGCATTTCCTTCTAAGGTAGTTTTAGTTTCCTCAATTTCATCAAAACAAAGAATGTCTTTTAGACTCAATAATTGTATTGAATTTGGTAACATTTCTTGTACTTCTTTAAGTTTGTTTAAATTGTTGGTTGCAAAGACGAGTTTCATTTTGTTTGGTTGCAAAGTTAGAAAGTAACAAAGTTACAAAGTTTAATTCCGTTATTTATAAAATCAAAAAAGTAAAATATTAAAAATAGCTGTCTTACTCATGATGATAAGGTTCATTCTTCAAAATTGTAAAACCTCTGTATAATTGTTCAACAATAAATAAACGAATCATTTGATGAGAAAATGTCATTTTAGATAAAGATATTTTTCCAACAGATTTTTTATAAACTGCTTCAGAAAAACCATAAGGTCCACCAATTACCAAAACTAATTGTTTAATTCCAGAGTTCATTTTCTTTTGTAAATATTTAGAAAACTCAATAGAAGTATATTGTTTTCCTTTGTCATCTAACAAAACTAACTGATCTGTATTTTGCAATTTTGATAAAATTAAATTTCCTTCTTTTTCTTTTTGTTGAACTTCACTTAGATTTTTCACATTTTTTATATCCGGAATTATCTCTAACTCAAACTTTATATAATGTTTTAATCTATTTTGATATTCATCAATTAACTGAATCAATTGTTTATTGTCAGTTTTACCAATGGCTAGTAATTTAATCTTCATGCTTCAAAATTATGAAATATATATAGATATTCAACTAAAAACATCTCGATACAAAATTCTTGAAAAAAGAATTTCACTCGATGTGACAGTTCTTTAGCAATTAAACGCAACAGTAAGAACTAGCTGTCACTTCGGGTGATTCCGCTTTTTGCGGAATTGTATCGAGAAGTCTTTAAATTTCATTAAATACTTGTAATAAATTGTTATTTTTACATCAGAATAAAAAAGAATTATGATATCACAAAAACAATTTGAAAAAGAGTTAGAACTTATAATTACAAATGCAATTAGAGAAGATATTGGAGATGGAGATCATACGTCACTTTCTTGTATACCTTCAGATGCAATTGGTAAGGCAAAGTTGTTGGTAAAAGATGATGGAATTATTGCAGGAGTGGAGTTTGCAAAACAAGTTTTTTCTTATGTTGATAAAGATTTACAAGTAGAAACATTTATAAATGATGGAGATAAAGTAAAGTATGGAGACATCGTTTTTCATGTTTCTGGAAAATCTCAATCTATTTTAATGGCAGAACGTTTGGTGTTGAATGCAATGCAAAGAATGAGTGCAATAGCAACTAAAACCGCTTTTTTTGCTGATTTATTAAAAGGAACAAAAACCAAAGTTTTAGATACAAGAAAAACAACTCCAGGAATTAGAGCTTTAGAAAAATGGGCTGTAAAAATTGGAGGTGGAGAAAATCACCGTTTTGCTTTGTATGATATGGTAATGATTAAAGACAATCATATCGATTTTGCTGGCGGAATTACTGCAGCAATTACAAAAACTAAGAAGTATTTAGCAGAGAAAAATCTTGATATTAAAATAATTGTTGAAGCGAGAAGTTTAGAAGAAATTAAAGAAATTCTTTCAAATGAAGGCGTTTACAGAATTTTAATAGACAACTTTAATTACGAAGATACTAGAAAAGCAGTTGCTTTAATAGGTGATACTTGTTTAACAGAATCTTCTGGTGGAATTAATGAAGATACAATAAGAAAGTACGCAGAATGTGGTGTAGATTTTATTTCTTCTGGTGCATTAACACATTCTGTTTATAACTTAGATTTGAGTTTAAAAGCTTTTTAGAGTTTGAAAAAAGTTACAGAGTAAGACTTTGCAGCTTTACAACTAAATTTAACTTTGTTACTTTAAAATAAATAAAATACCTTAAAAATGAAAAAATACATTTTAATAGCAACTTTAGCTTTTGTAGCAAGTTGTAACACTAAAGAAGCAAAAAAAGAAAGTACAATGGATATTTCTAAAAATCCTTTATTAGTAAAAAGTACTTTAGAATATGGTACGCCAGATTTCACAAAAATTAAAACAGCACATTATTTGCCTGCCATTTTAGAGGGAATGAAATTGCAAAACGAAGCAATTGCAAAAATTACAGAGAATAAAGAAACTCCAACTTTTGAAAATACCATTATAGCTTTAGAAGAAAGTAGTAAAAAGTTAGATGATGTAACTGCTGTATTTTATGGACTTGCAGGTGCACATACAAATGACACAATTAAAGCAAATCAAAAAGAACTGGCGCCTAAGTTTTCTAAACACAGAGATGAGATTCTATTAAATACCCAATTATTTGAGAAGATAAAAACGGTTTATAACAATTTGTCAGAAGCTAATTTAGATGCAGAATCGAAACATTTAGTAAAAGAATATTTTAAGGATTTTTCTAAAGCTGGTGCAAATTTATCCGAAGATAAAAAAGTGAGATTAAAAGAAATAAATTCTGAAATAGCGAGTTTATCAAACGATTTTGGAAAGAAATTGTTAGACGCAAGTAAAAAAGGTGGAATTGTAGTTGCTGATAAAGCTCAGTTAAAAGGCTTTTCTGAAGAAAAAATTAAATCTTTAGAAAAAGATGGAAAGTATGAAATTCAGTTAATAAATACGACACAACAACCTTCTTTACAGGCTTTAGAAAATAGAGAAATTAGAAAACAGTTATTCGAAAAATCGATTCATAGAGCAGATAAGGGAGAATATAATACAAGTGATTTGGTATTAAAAATGGCTTTGTTAAGAGCAGAAAAAGCAAAAATTTTAGGTTTTGATAATTTTGCAAGCTGGAGTTTACAAGGAACAATGGCTTCTAAACCAGAAAAAGTTTTTGATATGTTTACAAACTTAATTCCTGGTTCTTTAGAAAAAGCAGCTTCCGAAGTAAAAGAGATTCAGGCAGAAATTAATAAAGAAGGAAAAGACTTTAAATTAACGCCTTACGATTGGAATCATTATGCAGAGAAAGTACGTAAATCTAAATATAATTTAGATGAAGAAGAGGTAAAGCAGTATTTTGAAATTACCAATGTTTTAGAAAAAGGTGTTTTTTATGCAGCAACAAAATTATACGGAATTACATTTAAAAAACGTACAGATATTCCAACATATCATCCAGATGTTGTGGTTTATGAGTTATTTGAAGAAGATGGAAGTAAGTTAGGTTTATTTTTTGGAGATTATTTTGCAAGAGATAGTAAACGTGGTGGTGCGTGGATGAGTAGTTTTGTAAAACAATCTAAATTACGTAATCAAAAACCTGTAGTTTACAATGTTTGTAATTCACCAAAACCAGCAGCAGGAGAACCTGCGTTAATCAGTTTTGATGGCGTAGAAACAATGTTTCACGAATTTGGTCATGCTTTACATGGTTTATTTGGAAATCAAAAATATGCTTCCATTTCAGGAACAAGTACTGCAAGAGATTTTGTGGAATTTCCATCTCAGTTTAACGAAAACTGGTCTACACATCCAGAAATATTAAAAAATTACGCTTTACATTATAAAACAGGAAAAGTGATTCCTGCAGAATTATTGAAAAAAATTAAAGATGCAGGTACTTTTAATCAAGGTTATTCTATGATTGAAAACTTATGTTCTTCTAGTTTAGATATGAAATGGCATACAATTTCTGCAGATCAAAATATTAAGGATGTTGCTAAGTTTGAGGCAGAAGCTTTAAAAATAATGAAATTAAATGTTGATGAAATTCCTCCTAGATATCGTTCAACTTATTTTGCACATATTTTTAGTGGAGGATATGCAGCTGGATATTATTCGTATTTATGGACAGAAATGTTGAGTCATGATGCCTATGATTGGTTTAAAGATAATGGATTGTTAACTCGTGAAAACGGACAAAAATTTCGTGAGCAAGTTTTATCTAAAGGAAACACAATGGATTATGCAGAGATGTATAAAACATTTGCAGGAAGAGATCCTAAAGCTGCACCAATGTTAAAAGCAAGAGGCTTAAAATAAATGGATAACTATTTTGATAGTGAAGAATATTCAAAAATTGATTTCAGTAAAACGAAAATCAAAAAAGGAGAATATGATAATTGTACATTTATCAATTGTAATTTCGAAAGTATTCATGCATCAAATATTCAGTTTGTAGAATGTGAGTTTATAGATTGTAATTTTAGCAATACAATTATTAAAGAAACCGCTTTTAAAGATGTAAACTTTATCAATTGTAAAATGATAGGAGTAAAGTTTAATGAATGCGATCCTTTTTTATTGCAATTAAGTTTTAAAGATTGTCAATTAAACTTTTCATCTTTTTATCAATTAAAAATATTGAATACCGATTTTGTAAATTGTAATTTACAAGAAGTAGATTTTACAGAAACAGTTTTAGCAAATTCAATTTTTGATAATTGCGATTTTAAATTGGCTATTTTTGATAGAACAAATCTTGAAAAATCAGATTTTAGAACTGCGTTTAATTTTGAAATTAATCCTGAAGAAAATAGTTTAAAAGGAGCTAAATTTAGTAAAGAAAATGTTGTTGGGCTTTTATCTAAATATAAAATCATCATCGAGTAAGTTTTTCTCCTTCGGGGAAATGTCTAAAAGACAAAGGGACTAATGAGTAAAGAAATAGAAGATAAACTAGAAAAAATACCAATTGTAAATATTTTGGTGAAATTTGGGAAGAAAATAAAAGTCCCAGGTTTAGAAGGTATGTCTTTATATGATGTGCTAGAAATGTACATTATTGGTATTGTAGAAGGAGCTTTAACAACTAGAGCAGGAGGAATTGCATTTAGTTTTTTTATGGCAGTTTTTCCTTTTATGCTGTTTATTTTAACGTTGATTCCTTATATTCCTATTGATGGTTTCCAAGAGGGATTATTCTCTTTTATTAAAGAAATTTTACCACCTCAAACCTTTGAAGCTGTAAATGTTGTTTTAGGCGATATTATTAATAATCAATATGGAGGATTACTTTCTTTTGGATTTTTATTGTCAATTTTTTTAATGACAAACGGTGTAAATGCCATTTTTGGAGGTTTTGAGTATTCGTATCATATTACTGATGTTAGAAATGTTTTTAAATCTTATTTTGTGTCTTTAGGAGTTTCTTTATTAATGTCATTTTTCTTAATAGTAACCATCACAACTCTTATTTTATATCAAGTTGCGTTGTCTAAAATTGATGAACAAGGTTGGTTGAATACTAGTGATTTAAATCTCTTTTATATTGGAAAAAATGCCGTTTTTTTAATAATGATTTTTACGATTGTTTCGCTACTTTTTAGATATGGAACCAAGCAAGGAAAAGAAACAAAATTCTTTTCTGCAGGAGCACTTTTAACAACTGTAGTTTCATTATGTACTTTTTATTTATTCGGAATTTACGTTGTTAAATTCGCGCAATACAATCAATTATATGGTTCTATTGGTACACTTTTAATACTAATGTTATTTGTGTGGTTAAATGCAATTATTCTGCTCTTGGGGTTTGAATTAAACGCTTCTTTACACGCATTAAGACAAAGAAATAAAATCGATTCAACCTTATAACCTTTATAAGTTTTTCACGATATTTGCCAACGAAGTTGGATTAGGTATTTCACTCTTGTGAAAAATAAAATTCGAACTATAAAAAACGAATGTATAAAAGATTAAGAGTTTTTGATTTTGAGTGAGATAACTCATAATTTAAAATTCATAATTCATAATTAAATATATGAAACCAAGCATCCCAAAAGGAACAAGAGATTTTTCGCCAACAGAAGTTGCAAATCGTACGTATATAATGAATACGATTAAAACTAGTTTTGAAACTTTCGGTTTTCAACCAATTGAAACACCAAGTTTTGAAAACTCATCAACTTTAATGGGTAAATATGGTGAAGAAGGAGATCGTTTGATTTTTAAAATTTTGAATTCTGGTGATTTTTTAAAGAAAGCAGATGAAAAATTATTATTAGAAAAAGAAAGTACAAAAGTAACTTCACAAATTTCTGAAAAGGCATTACGTTACGATTTAACAGTACCTTTTGCAAGATATGTTGTTCAACATCAAAACGATATTACATTTCCTTTTAAACGTTATCAAGTGCAACCCGTTTGGAGAGCAGACAGACCACAAAAAGGACGTTTTAGAGAGTTTTTTCAGTGTGATGCAGATGTTGTTGGTAGTAAATCTTTATGGCAAGAAGTAGATTTTGTTCAGTTATATGATACCGTTTTCACAAAATTAGGTTTAGCAGGAACAACTATCAAAATAAATAACAGAAAAATACTTTCTGGTATTGCAGAAGTTATTGGAGCACAAGATAAATTAATTGATTTTACCATAGCTTTAGATAAGTTAGATAAAATTGGTAAAGAAGGTGTTGTAAAAGAAATGTTAACTAAAGGAATTACAGAAGATGCTATTAAAAAAGTAGATCCTTTATTTAGTTTTAATGGTTCTAATTTAGAAAAATTAGCTTCTTTAGAAAGTATGTTATCGTCTTCTGAAGAAGGAACTAGTGGAGTAGAGGAGTTACGTTTTGTAATTAATTCTATTGATGAATTAGGTTTAGAAACTGCAGCTTTAGATGTTGATGTTACTTTAGCAAGAGGATTAAATTATTACACAGGAGCAATTTTTGAAGTTGCTGCGCCAGAAGGTGTAAAAATGGGTTCTATTGGTGGTGGTGGAAGATATGATGATTTAACAGGAATCTTTGGATTAAAAGATGTTTCTGGAGTTGGTATTTCTTTTGGATTAGACAGAATCTATTTAGTTCTTGAAGAATTAGGTTTATTTAAAACTGTTGATTTACCAAAACCAAAAGTTATTTTCTTAAATTTTGATGCAACTACAGATGTTGCTAAAATGAAAGCAATTAAGAGTTTAAGAGAAAATAATGTGAAAAGTGAATTTTATCCAGATTTAGGTGCAAGTAATAAAGCCCAAAAACGACAATGGAAATACGTTACCAATAGAGCAATAGAATTTGTAGTTTCTAAAGTAGAAAACAATGTTTTTACTTTGAAAAATATGACTTCTGGAGAGCAGTTAGACTGTTCGTTAATAGAGTTGGTAAATAAGTTAAAAGCATAAAATATTATAGTTTTATAATTTTTATCGATTATTAAACTTAGATAATACGTTGCAAACACGTAAATTTGCACTTTAATATAGATTGAAATGTTTGAATTGAGCAGCAAAATGAATGACGAAAGAATAGAAGAATTAGGAGAAGATCACATTGGTACTTCAGCCACAACTCCATTAAGAGCAGACGCTTTTGATATTTCTGATGAAGAAAAAATTGAAAGAATCCAAGAAAGTGTAAAAGATATTTTAAACACTTTAGGAATGGATTTAACAGACGATAGTTTACAAGGTACTCCAAAAAGAGTTGCAAAAGCATTTGTAAATGAGTTATTTATGGGGTTAAACCCTAAGAATATGCCAAAAGCATCTACGTTTGATAATAATTACAATTATGGTGAAATGTTGGTAGAAAAGAATATCGTAGTATATTCTACTTGTGAGCATCATTTATTGCCAATTATTGGTAGAGCACATGTTGCTTATATTTCTGATGGAAAAGTAATTGGTCTGTCAAAAATGAATAGAATTGTTGAGTATTTTTCTAAAAGACCTCAAGTTCAAGAGCGTTTAACAATGCAAGTTGTACAAGCAATGCAAGAAGCTTTAGGAACACAAGATGTTGCATGTGTAATTGATGCAAAACATTTATGTGTGAACTCTAGAGGAATTAAAGATATAGAAAGTTCTACTGTAACTGCAGAATTTGGAGGGAAGTTTAAAGAAAGAGATAGAAAACGTGAGTTTTTAGATTACCTAAAAATGGATACAGATTTCGATTAATAGAAAAAAAATTAACTATTTAATAAAATTATAAAAACGCTTAGAAATCTCTAAGCGTTTTTTTTATGAATTGAAAATAAATCAATCTGTTATGCTTTTGTATATGTTCTATTTTCAATTTAAATATGGTTTTTATCTCTTGTAACCCGGTACTGTATTATAAATTAACTAATATTTAAATTAAAAATTTTTTCTGTAGATGTTGTGTTTTTGTATTGGTAGTATTTTGTTTTTATTGAAATAACAATTCTAACTTTACAATAAAACCAAAATTATGTATAAAATTTTAAGAACCCTATTATTAAAATTATTGTTTTTTGTATTTACTATAACTTTATTTTCTCAAACTACTCAAGTTGGAAATGGAAGTTATACCAATAGTCACCCTGGAACAGATGCAGCTGGTAGAAATGGATTTCCTTCTGGTTCTCCTCAGTTAAGTGGCAATGCATTAGGCAAGCCAGTTCCAACAAATGATTGGTGGTCTAAATTAGTAAAAGAGGATCATGCAGATAATTTATTTAATTATCCAATGACCTTAAAAACGACTAATAATGGTTTAATTGTAACTTATATTCCCTCTGGTGTTATTGGAGATTCTGCTCCAATTGAAGTGCAATTGTCTGGTTTATCAACAACAAAAACAACCGTTGCTGATTATTCTGATTGGATTGTAACTATGAATTGGAAAGACGGTAATCACGAATTAAAAACAACAGCAGGAATTGGAATGCCTTTTTTATACTTTGAAAAAGATGCTGATGATATTGTAGAAATTAAAGTAAACTCTGGTACATCGACTATTTTAAACGAACTATTAATAGTAGAAAATGCTACAAGTGGAGCAGATTTTGTTTTTTATGCACCTGTAGGAAGTACTTGGGTTGAATCTGGAAATGTGTTTACATCAACCTTAAATGGAAAAGACTTTTGGTCTATGGTAATGCTACCTCAAAACACATCAAATGTAAATACTGCCGCTCAAGAATTTAAAAAATATGCGTATGTTTTTCCAACAAATACAGAAACTTCTTGGGCTTATAATGAAGCGTCATCTAAAGTAACAACAACATTTACAGTTAACTCTGTTGTAAAAGAAGGTTCAGAAACAGACATGTTATTGGGTTTATTGCCTCATCAATGGAATAATTTATCATCAACTTCTGCAACTCCAAGTGAAGCTACTTACAGCTCAATTAGAGGAGCTTTAAAAATGTTAAAAGGAAATACTTTTTCTGTAGAAAACACTTTTAAAGGTATTTTACCAACGTTACCTTATTTAGCAAATTATAGTGAAGGTTTTAGTCCTGCTGACTTAGATAGTAAAATTGCTCAAATTGAAAATGATGGTTTAGCAACTTGGACAGATTCTTACAATGAAGGGCAAGTTATGAATCGTTTAATTCAAACCGCAAGAATTGCAGATCAAACAGGAAATATTGCAGCAAGGGATAAAATGATTGCAACAATAAAAGAACGATTAGAAGACTGGTTGTCTTTTGAATCTGGGGAAAAAGCGTTTCTTTTTTATTACAATGCTGCGTATTCTACTTTAATTGGTTATCCTGCAGGTCATGGACAAGATTCTAATATAAATGATCATCATTTTCATTGGGGATATTTTATTCATGCTGCAGCTTTTATGGAGCAATTTCAACCAGGTTGGATGAATCAATGGGGAGAAATGATAAATCTTTTAGTTAGAGATGCAGCTTCATCAGACAGAAATGATGATACGTTTCCTTTTTTAAGAAATTTTAGTCCTTATGCAGGTCATAGTTGGGCAAATGGATTTGCTACTTTTCCACAAGGAAATGACCAAGAATCAACATCAGAAAGTATGCAGTTTGCATCTTCTTTAATTCATTGGGGAACAATATCAAACAACAAAGAAATTAGAGATTTAGGAATTTATATTTACACTACAGAGCAAACTGCAATTGAAGAATATTGGTTTGATGTTTATGAACGTAATTTTTCTAGTTCACAACAATATAGTTTAGTGTCTAGAATTTGGGGAAACTCTTATGATAATGGTACTTTTTGGACTGCAGATATTGCTGCTTCTTATGGTATAGAAATGTATCCAATTCATGCAGGATCTTTTTATTTAGGACATAATCAACAATACGCACAGAAATTATGGGATGAAATTTCTCAAAATACAGGAGTTTTAAATCAAGAAAATAATGACAATTTATGGCATGATACCTATTGGAAATATTTATCAATGATCAATCCACAAGAAGCTGTAAATCTTTATAACGCATATCCTGATAGAAATTTAAAGTTTGGTATTTCTGATGCACAAACATATCATTGGTTACATAGCGCAAATGCTTTGGGGATTGTAGATGCAACTATTACTGCAGATTACCCAATTGCAATGGTTTTTAAACAAAATGGAGAAACTACGTATGTTGCTCATAATTATACGAATTCAGAAATTGTTGTTTCTTTTTCTGATGGATTTAAATTAACAGTTCCTGCGCATCAAATGATTACGAGTAAAGATGTTTCAATATCTGGAGTTATTAGTTCAGATTTTAATCAAGCGTATGCAAACGGAAGTGTAAATTTATCAGTAACAACAACAGAAAGTGGCGTTACAAAAGTTGAGTTTTATGACGGAACAACTTTAATTGGTACAAAAACGGATGCTCCATATAATTTTAAAGCAGAAAATTTATTACTTGGGGTACATGGTATGTATGCAAAAGTCTATGTAAACACTAATTTTAATGTAACCAATATTGTACAAATTCAAGTTGGTGAGCAAGTACCTTTTTTAGACACAGCTTTTACAATTCCTGGAATTATTGAAGCAGGAAATTATGATAAATTTGAAGGTGGAGTTGGGCAAAATATTTCTTATGTTGATGTTTCTCAAAACAACGAAGGTGATTTTAGAACTGATGAATATGTAGATGCTGCAATAGATAATACAGAAGGAAATACAGTTGGTTGGATTTCTGCTGGTGAATGGTTAGAATATTCAATTGATGTACAAACTTCTGGTAAATTTAATTTAGATGTACGTTTTGCATCTGGTAATTCAAATGGAGGAGGTCCTTTTTATTTTGAAATTGATGGTAAAAAAATTAGTTCAGATATTAATTTGACGTATACAAATGATTGGTCTAGTTGGCAAACTAAAACCGTAAATGATATTGAGTTTACAAAAGGAAAACACATTTTAAAGGTTGTTTTTCTAAATGGAGAATTTAATTTAGGAAAAATGGATTTTACATACGCAGCTCCTTTAGATTATATGCCTCCAGTTGCAAATGCAGGAAATAATGTTGTCGTTATTTCACCAGAAACGACTGCAACTTTAGATGGTTCTTTAAGTAATGATCCAGAAGATGAAACAATTACGTATATATGGGAACAAATTTATGGACCATCAATAATTAATTTTAATGATCACACTTTAGAATCTCCATCAATATCAAACTTAGAAAAAGGTATTTATAAATGTAAGTTAACAGTTAGTGATGGAACTTATTCAGCTAATAGTTCTGTGCTTGTTGTTGTACAAGATAATGCGAATGCAAGTCCTACAATTTCAATTACTTCGCCATCAAATAATAGTTCTTTTTCTGAAGGAACAGCTATCAATATAACAACTTCTGCTTCAGATTTAGATGGAACAATTACAAAAGTTGAGTTTTACGAGGGTAATATAAAAATTGGTGAAGATACAACTGCACCTTTTTCTTTTAACTGGATAAATGCAGCAGTTGGTTCTCATGAAATAAAAGCAATTGCTATAGATAATGAAGCTGCACAAACTACTTCTCAAAGTATAAATATTACTGTTAATGAAGTAAAAGAATGTACAGAAACATCTAATGTTGCCCAACAAGGTTCATTTTCTACAGGTTATATTGCTACTTTTGAAACTATAGGAACAAGCGTAAAAATAACTTTTGAGTTGTTAGATACAGATAGAGTAGGAGTTGTAGCTTATTTGTGGAAACAAACTCCTTTTGGTGAAACTCAAATGGAAAATGTTTCTGGTTTAAAATATACAAAAACGATAGGAGGTTTTAATGCCGGAGAAACTATCTCTTATGGATGTAAATTTGCTTTTTCTGGAGGGTTGGCTGTTACAAAATATATCAATTACAAAGTTGGTGATAGTTGTGCTTCTTTGGGTATTGTTGATAAAACTTTAGAAGCTAAAATAGTTATGTTTCCAAATCCTGTGAATAATAAATTATTTATAAAATTACAAACTGAAGATATTAATAAAATAGAAATTTATTCTGTTCTTGGAAACTTAGTGAAAATTGAAAAAAGTAACCTAAATGAAATTCATGTTGATGATTTATCTAGTGGTTTATATTTAGTAAAAATATATACTTCAAAAGGAAGTGTTTCTAAAAGACTGATGAAAAACTAATATTTTAAAATTCATTTTCACATATATAATAAAAAAAACCGTTTAGAATTTCTAAACGGTTTTTTATGGGATATAAATTGATGGATTAACTATTAATTAAAACCCATTCTCCTTTTTCAATTAAAGGAATAGCTTGTTTGTATTTAACAACTTTTTCTTCACCACTCATTACATTTTTAATAGTAACTCGCTCGTTTCTACCAATTTTAGGTTGCTCTCTTACAATAGTTTCTATTGGTTCTGAAGATTGTTGACGAGAATTTTGAATAGCTTGTTCTGTTGTATTTTGAACATCTGCTTTACTTGTATTTAAACGTTCTCTTTTTTGCTGACGAGCTTCAGAGATTTGATTAGTATCTTGATTCGGTAATTCTCCTTTAAATAAGAAAGATAAAACCTCTTTGTTTATTTCATCAACTGTGGTTTTAAATAATTCAAAAGCTTCAAACTTATAGATTAATAAAGGATCTTTTTGCTCATATGATGCATTCTGAACAGATTGTTTTAAATCATCCATTTTACGTAAATGATCTTTCCAGTTTTCATCAATAATTGCTAAAGTGATATTTTTTTCGAAATCTGTAATTAGACTTTTTCCTTCGCTTTCATAAGCTTCTTTTAAGTTGGTAACAACTTGTAAAGATTTAATTCCGTCTGTAAAAGGAACAACTATACGCTCATATCTATCACCTTCATTTTCAAAAACATCTTTAATTACTGGAAATGCTAAAACGGCATTTCTTTCAATTTTGTTTTTGTAATGTTCAGTAACTATGTCATATAATTTATCTGTAATTTCTTTTTCTGATAATTTCTCAAATTCTTCTTCAGAAAAAGGAGAAGTCATAGAAGAAAAACGAATTAATTCGAATTCAAAATTTTGAAAATCTTTTGCGGCTTTGTTAACATTTATGATAGATTCACAAGTATCATAAATCATATTTGCAATATCTACTTGCAAACGTTTACCATCTAATGCATGACGTCTTCTTTTATAAACAAACTCACGTTGAGAGTTCATTATATCATCATATTCTAACAAACGTTTTCTGATACCAAAGTTATTTTCTTCAACTTTTTTCTGTGCTCTTTCAATAGATTTGGTAATCATAGAATGCTGAATTACTTCACCTTCTTTTAATCCCATTCTATCCATCATTTTAGCAATTCTATCAGAACCAAAAAGACGCATTAAATTATCATCTAAAGCTACATAAAATTGAGAAGAACCAACATCACCTTGTCTTCCTGCACGCCCTCTTAACTGTCTATCTACACGTCTAGAATCGTGTCTTTCTGTACCAATAATTGCTAAACCACCAGCGTCTTTTACTTCGTCAGAAAGTTTAATATCTGTTCCACGACCAGCCATATTTGTTGCAATGGTTACAACTCCAGGTTTACCAGCTTCTGCAACTACATCTGCTTCACGTTTGTGTAATTTTGCATTTAAAATATTATGAGGAATTTTACGCATTTGTAACATTCTACCTAATAATTCTGATATTTCTACAGAAGTTGTACCAACTAAAACAGGTCTTTTTTGTTCAACTAATTTTACGATATCTTCAATAACTGCATTGTATTTTTCACGAGCAGTTTTGTAAATTAAATCTTCTTTATCATCTCTTTGAATTGGTTTGTTGGTAGGAATTTCTACAACATCTAATTTGTAAATTTCCCATAACTCACCTGCTTCTGTTATCGCAGTTCCTGTCATTCCAGAAAGTTTGCGATACATTCTAAAGTAATTCTGTAAAGTTACTGTTGCAAAAGTCTGAGTAGCATCTTCAATTTTTACATTTTCTTTTGCTTCAATGGCTTGATGTAATCCGTCTGAATAACGACGACCGTCCATAATACGACCTGTTTGTTCATCAACAATCATTACTTTATTATCCATTACAACATACTCAACATCTTTTTCAAAAACAGTATATGCTTTTAAAAGTTGATTCATTGTATGAATACGCTCACTTTTAATACTAAAATCTTTGTATAATTCTTCTTTTTGAGAAGCTTTTTCTTCTTTACTACTTTCTGATGCATCAATTTCACCAATTTTTATACCAATATCTGGTAAAACAAAGAAATTATCATTGTCTGTTTTTTGTGATAAATCTGCAATTCCTTTATCAGTTAAATCAATTTGATTATTTTTTTCTTCAACAACAAACCATAAGTCTTCATCTACTTCTGGCATTAATTTGTTGTTATCTTGCATGTAATAGTTTTCTGTTTTTTGCAAGATTTGTTTAACACCTTCTTGTGATAAAAATTTAATTAAGGCTTTGTTTTTTGGTAAACCTCTGTAAACTCTTAATAACAAGAACCCACCATCTTTATCATTTCCTTCTGCAATTAATTTTTTAGCTTCTGCCAAAACACTAACTAAATGATGTTTTTGTAAGGTAACTAAATCAGAAACTAAAGGTTTTAATTCATTAAATTCGTGTCTGTCTCCTTGAGGTACGGCACCTGAAATGATTAATGGAGTTCTAGCATCATCAATTAAAACAGAATCTACTTCATCAATAATAGCGTAATTTGGAGCTCTTTGTACTAAATCGTCTTTAGAACTTGCCATATTATCACGCAAATAATCGAACCCGAATTCGTTATTTGTTCCATAAGTAATGTCTGCATTATATGCTTTTCTACGCGCATCAGAATTTGGTTGATGATAATCTATACAATCTGTAGTAAAACCGTGAAACTCAAAAATTGGTCCCATCCACGCCTTATCACGTTTTGCTAAATAATCATTTACAGTTACTAAATGAACTCCATTTCCTGTTAAGGCATTTAAATAAACAGGTAGGGTAGAAACCAATGTTTTCCCTTCACCAGTCATCATTTCTGCAACTTTACCTTGATGTAAAACAGAGCCACCAATTAATTGAACATCATAATGAACCATGTCCCAAGTAACTGGTTTACCTGATGCATCCCAAGAATTGGCCCAAAAAGCTTTATCACCTTCTAAAGTAACATTTTCTCTTTCTGCAGATAATTCTCTATCATAAGGAGATGCTGTAACTTCAATTTCTGTATTTTCTACAAAACGTTTTGCAGTTTCTTTTACCACAGCAAAAGCTTCCGGCATAATTTGAAGTAATGTTGCTTCAGAAATTGTATATGCTTCATCTTTTAAGGAATCTATTTCTGTATAAATGTCTTCTTGACGATCTATTTCTGCAGTTTTAGCTTCTTCTTCTAAAGCAATAATTTTATCATTAAACTCTTTAGTTGCATCTTTAATTCTCTCTTTGAATTCTATTGTTTTAGCACGTAATTCGTCGTGTGAAAGTTTAGAAAAAGCAAGTTCGAATTTTTTTACATCTTCTACTACTGGTTGTAATCCTTTTAAATCTTTCTGTTGTTTATCTCCTACAAAAAGTTTAATTACTGAGTTTAAAATATTCATTATATATCTATATGTTTTTCAGTTACTTATGCAACTGTGTTGTTTCAATTGGGAATCAAGTTTTATAACCTGAAAAAAAAACATTTTATCGATTAAAAAAAAACAAAAAAAAAGCCTCCTTAGAGACTTTATATTTTTTTTCTGATTTAGTATTCATCCTCATTCCAAAGATAATCATCTTCAGTTGGATAATCAGGCCAAATCTCAACAATTGAGTCATACGAGTCACCTTCATCTTCAATATCTTGTAGGTTTTCTACTACTTCTAAAGGAGATCCAGTTCTAATTGCGTAATCTATTAACTCATCTTTGGTTGCTGGCCAAGGCGCATCTGCTAAATAAGATGCTAATTCTAATGTCCAATACATTTCTTATTGTTTAATTTTGTGCAAAAATAATTTTTTTGCTGAATTATGCAAGTCTTTTTTAAGAAATTTATTGTGAAGTAAATTTAAAATTTCATGATTCGTTTAAAATCAGTGTTTTATGTGTAAAATAAAATTTAAAATTTATTCTTATCGATAAAAAAAGAACTTATTATTTTTTTTCAGGAATCCACTTGATTTCCTCTACTGATAAGTCTTTCGACAACTTTCGTGCCAACGTAAAAAGGTAGTCAGAAAGTCGGTTTAAGTATTTTATGATGTCATTGTTTATCGTTTCTTGATCGTTTAATTCTACAGATAAACGTTCTGCTCGTCTACAAACACATCTTGCTATGTGACAGAATGACACAGCTTGATGACCTCCTGGAAGAATAAAATGAGTCATTTGAGGTAACTCTTCATCCATTTTATCAATTTCATTTTCTAAAAATAAAATAGAACTGTCATCAACTTTAGGAATATTGAGTCTTTCTTTTCCACTTTTTAAAGTTTCTTTTTCTGGTGGAGTTGCTAACATTGCACCTAAAGTGAACAATTCATTTTGTATTTTAAGTAAAGAACTTTTAATATTATCACTAATATTTTGGTCTTTTATTAAACCTATATATGAATTTAGTTCATCTACATTTCCGTAACTTTCTATGCGTAAATTGTATTTTTTAACTCTTGTACCTCCAAAAAGAGCAGTTGTACCAGTATCACCAGTTTTTGTATATATTTTCATTTAAATGAATTTCAAATTTTAAAAGTATCAAAGTTACAAAGTTTAAAAGTTGTGACGTTTAATCTTTACACCATTTAAAAGTTAAACAATTACACCTTTTTTAAACTCTTATCTTAAAATGTTCTTTTTCTTGTTCTTTTCTGAAGAAAACAATTCCCCAATGAAAAACATCTACTGTAACCGTTACTTTTGGATGATTTTTAATTTCAGACCAAGCTTCTTTCATTTCATTACTCCAATAGATGTCATCAAAAACCCAAACAGAACTATTATTAATTGTTGGCAAACAAGTTTTAAAATAATCTAAAGTTGCTTTTTTATTATGATTTCCATCAAAATAAATTAAATCATATTCTTGATTTTTTATAGATTTTGGAAGTGTTTCTATGAAATCACCAGTGATAATATTAATTTTATTGAAATTATTTTTTTTGAATAACTCTTGAGCTATTTTACTTGTTTCTGGGCAACCTTCTAATGTTGTAATTTGAGACTCAATATTACCAATTTTAATTGCTGATGTAGCTAAACCAAGAGATGTACCTATTTCTAAAATATTTGTAGGTTTAAAATAATTTACTAAACGAATTAATAATTTTGCTTTTTTACTTGAAACTCCAGCAACTTTAGCAACTTTAGAAACTTCTCGGTTGTCGGTTTTAAACACTTTAGAGCCAGACCCAAAATCTGTGACTTTTATAATTGTTTTGTTGTCTAATAATTGTTGCTTAATTTTTGTAAATAATTTCCATAAAGCAGCATCTGTTTTTAGATAAAAACATTTTGTTACTAAATTATACACAAAAGGAGAGTGAACTCCATGTTGATTGGATGCTTTTGTGAGGAATTTTAAATATTCTATTATTAAATGAGTCATTTTTTATAAAAAAAACGAAAATAAAATAAAATTATAGCAAATCACTTTTAAAAAGTATATTTGTGCTTATTGAAGATTAAAATTAAAATGAAAAAATACTTTTTATTACTCTTATCTATATCTTTCCTTTTCTCTTGTGTTCCTAGTAAAGATCTAATTTATTTACAAGGAAAGCCAATTCAAAAAAAGGAAATAAAAAGAATAAATGATATTCCTTATAAATTGCAGGTAGATGATATGTTGAATATTGATATCAAGTCAAGTGATGAAGAAATGGTGTCAATTTTTAAAAAACAGACAATGGGAAATTATTCAGGAAGAAGTTCAGGAAGTAATTCAGGAGGTAATTCAGGAGGTAATTCAGGTCAAAATTTTGGTTCTGGATCTGGATATTTTTCAGATTACAGTATAGATAGTTATGGTAATATAAGAATGCCAACTTTAGGAGAGATAAATGTTTTAGGTTATACTACAGTTGAAGTTAGGAAAAAAATTGAAAACGAACTTAATAGGTATTTAAAAAATAAAGAAGATATTTTTGTTTCTGTAAAGTTATCTGGAATAAAATACACTATTATTGGAGAAATTGCTGATCCTGGGCCTAAGGTTATTTTTCAAAACAAAGTCTCTGTTATAGATGCAATTGCAAACTCGGGTGATATTACAATAGTGGGTAATAGAAAAAAGGTAGAAATAATTAGAAACTCGATTTCTGGAACTGAAAAATTCACCATTGATTTAACCAATATAAATGCTTTTAATTCTGATGTTTTTTATATAAAACCAAATGATATTATTAATATAGTTCCTTTAAAACAAAAGTCTTGGGGTACAGGCACAACTGGTCTTCAGACTTTCACAACCATAATATCAGTATTTACATTATTAACCTCTACTTTTGTTTTAGCTAGAAATTTATAGTATTTATGGATAATAAAATAAATTTTAATACACCTACAATTCAAAATAATATAGATATTAAAACCTATATATTTAAAATTATTTCTTACTGGAAACTATTTTTAGCAACTATTATTATCGCTTTGATTGTGGCTAAATTTATGACAGGTTATAAGGAAAAGAGATATAGTTTAAGTACAGTGATTTCTGTAAAAGAAGAAAATAACCCTTTATTTTCAACAGGTACTAATATTGCATTTAATTGGGGAGGAGCAAGTGATGAAATAGAAACAATAAAAGTTATTATAGGCTCTAGATCACACAATGAAAAAGTAGTAAAAAAATTAAACTTCTTTATAGATTATCTAAGTGAAGGTAGATATAGAATGGAAGATGTTTATGGATATGCCCCTTTTTCAGTAAATCTTAAAACAAATAAGCCTCAATTATATAATAAGCTGTTAAAAATTGAAATAACTGGGGAAAATAAGTTTCGATTATCTTTTGATTTTAATGAATTAGGTTCTGACCAATTAATTACATATGATGTTAATACTATTGATGAATTTATATCAGATAAATCTAACTTCTCAAAAGAGTTTAAGGTTGATGAAGTTATAAATACTTCTTATTTAAATTTTTCATTAGAAAAAAATAAAAAGTTTAATATTGGAGATGTATTTTATATAAAATTTGCAAGTTTTGATGGAACCGTAGGTAATTATAGAGGAGTTACCATAAGTACAATTACAGATGCAGCATCTTTGTTAGGTTTATCGATGAGTGGGCCAAACAAAAAAAGAATTGTAAATTATTTAAATGCTACAGTTCAGGTTTTAGAAGAAGATAAACAAGAACAGAAAATTTTATATGCAAGAAAAACTAAAAAGTACATTGATGAACTTTTTATAAAAGAAAAAGATAGTCTTAATAAAATAGAAAGAGAACTAGGAGTTTATAAAGAGGTTAATAATATTTATGATTTATCAACAGAAGGTACACAAATTTTTGAAGAATTAATAGACCTTGAAAAAGAGAAAAAAGAACTATTAGAATATAACGATTATTTAAAGAACCTAAGAAGTTATATTTTAACTCACAATCAATATTCAGAAGGAATACCTGTACCAGCTTTAATTAAAATACAAGATGCTAAAATTGCAGAAGAAATTAGTATACTTATTCAAAAATCTTCGTTAAGAGAAAGTTTAAAAAGAACCGTAACTGAAGATTATCCACATTTAAAGAAATTGAATAGTGAAATCACTATTGCTAAAAACAATTTACTTGAGAATATTGCAAACTTAAAGAATATAAATAATGCTAAAATTAGCAAGCTTAAAAAAAGGTTGTCAATTTCAAATTCTAAATTAAAAAAAATACCATCTAGAGAACAAGGTTTATTAAAGTACCAAAGAAATTTCGAAATATCAGAGGCAAATTATAATTATCTAAAGCAAAAAAGTTATGAGGCTGGTACAGCGATTGCTGCAAATGTTTCTGATGTAAAGATAATTGATGAAGCTAAAGATTTAGGTGAGGGTCCTAACTATCCAAAACCTCAATTTAATTATTTAATAGGATTAATGTTGGGAATTGTTTTTCCGTTATTTTACATAATTATTAGGGAAATTTTAGACAATAAAATTCATACAGCTGAAGAAATACAAAATAACTATGCGATACCTGTTTTAGGTGTTGTAGGTAGAAATCAAGGTAAAAATAATTTAGCGGTATTTGAAAGGCCAAAATCTTCTGTATCCGAGTCATTTAGAGCATTAAGGTCTAATATTCAGTTCTTGTTTAAAAATGCTCAAACAGATGAATCTAAAACATTAATTTTAACTTCTTCTGTTAGTGGAGAAGGAAAAACTATGGTTTCTATTAATATGGCAACTGTTTTTGCTTTGAGTGGAAAGAAAACAGTTTTAATGGGGTTAGATTTAAGAAAACCAAAAATTTATGATGATTTTAATTTAACAAATGATATAGGTGTTGTAAATCATTTAATCAACCAAAAAACTTTGGATGAAATCATAATTCCTACTAAAATTCCAAATTTAGATTTAATTTTATCAGGACCAATTCCTCCTAACCCTTCTGAGCTTCTTTTAAATGAAACTGCAGATAAAATGATTAAAAGTCTTAAAGAAAGATACGATTATGTTATTATAGATACACCTCCTGTTGGTTTAGTTTCTGATGCATTAGAATTATTTAAGTATGCAGATGCTGTTATTTATGTAATTCGTCAAAATTACTCTGAGAGAGGAATGATGAAAATGATTGATGATAAGTATAAAAATAAAGAAGTAACAAATATTAGTTATGTATTAAATGACTTTTCTATTACAAACAAATACGGTTATGGATATGGTTATGGCTACGGATATGGTTACGGCTATGGATATGGTTATGGTAAATATGGTTATGGATATCATGAGAATGAAGAACCTAAAAGTATCCTCTCAAAAATATCAAGTTTTTTTAAGAAAAAATAACAACACTAAAAGCATCGTTAATTCGATGCTTTTTTTCCTTTAATATAAATAGTTTGTATTTGATTGTGACCAAAACTATAAGGAATAAAATTATAACTTGGTATTTCTTTAGAAATAAAGAAATTTGCCAATTTTCCTTTTGTTATACTACCAACTTTATCAGATAAATTCATGGCAAATGCTCCATTTATTGTAGCAGCATTTATTGCTTCTTCTGGTGTCATTTTCATTTTTATACAAGCAGTAGAAATTACAAAATTCATATTTCCAGATGGAGTAGAACCTGGGTTGTAATCTGTTGCTAATGCTAAGGCTAAATTATTCTCAATAATTTTTCTAGCAGGTGTATATGGAATACCTAAAAAGAATGAACAGGTGGGAAGTGCAACAGGCATTGTTTCAGAAGTTTTTAAATGCTCAATATCTTCATCATTTAAAACTTCTAAATGATCTACTGATAAAGCATTTTGTTTTGTAGAAGCTTCAATACCCCCAATAGTATTAAATTGATTAACATGTACTTTAGGAATTAAATTATATTGTTTTGCAGAAGATAAAATTCTATTAGTATCATCAACAGAAAAATAACCTACTTCACAAAAAACATCAATAAAATCTGCTAAATTTTCTTTTTTGATTTTAGGTAGCATTTCATCAATAATTAGATTTATATAACCTTCTTTATCATTTTTAAATTCTTTTGGAATTGCATGTGCACCTAAAAAGCTAGCTTTGATAGGAATGTCATAGTTTTCTTTTAATTTTTTAATAACTCGTAACATTTTTAACTCTGCTTCAACTGTGAGGCCGTAACCAGATTTTATCTCTATTGCACCAGTTCCTAAAAGAATTACTTCTTCTAATCTTTTTGCAGATTGATTGTATAAATCTTCTTCTGAAGTTACTTGAAGTTTTTTAGCAGAATTTAAAATTCCTCCACCATTATTGGCAATTTCTTCATAAGATAAACCATTTATTCTGTCCACAAATTCTTGTTCTCTATTGCCAGCAAAAACAATATGAGTATGAGAATCGCACCAAGTAGGAAAAATCATTTTACCAGAACAATCTATGGTTTTATCTACAGTAAATTCAGGTATTTTATCCATCAAACCAAAATCAGCAATGGACTCGTTTTTTATCAATAAAAATGCATTTTTAATAGTTGGTAAAATATTCATTTCTTTTCCAGAAACTTTTTTTACAGAGGTATCTCTAACTTGAACTAATTCTTTAATATTGATGAATAATTGAGTCATGAAAAATGATTAAATTCGCTTTCACAAAAATACATAAATCTATTGTAATGGTTCCTAAAAATGAATATGCTCCTTATTTTGAACAATATCTTCAACTTGTTTCTAAAGAAGGAAAATCAATTGTTGAAAACTTAGAAGATTCTCAAAAAGAATTTGAACGTATAATAAGAAATTTACCAGAGGAGAAGCAGAGTTTTGCCTATGCCAAAGGGAAATGGACTCTAAAAGAATTGATTCAACATATTATTGATACAGAACGTGTATTTTGTTATAGAGCTTTGTGTTTTGCTAGAAATGATAAAACTTCTTTACCAGGTTTTGATCAAGATGTTTTTGTAGATAATGTTGATGCTAATTCTAGAGATTTTTACGATTTATTAGATGAAATGAAGATTTTAAGAAAAGGAACAATTATTCTTTTTAAGAGTTTTTCTGATGAAGCTTTATTAAGAATAGGAGTTGCCTCAGGAAATAAAATGTCTGTTAGAGCTTTAGGATATTTGTTTTCTGGACATCAAATTCATCATTTAAATGTGGTGAAAGAAAAATATTTATAATTATGAAGCCGAAGTTTTAACTTCGGCTTTTTTATGCATCTAATATTCAGTTTTATCTTCTTTTTCGGCCCATTTATTAAATGGTTCTAATGCAATTTCTCTACCTATTTGCTCAAAAGGGATACTTCTTTTTTCATAAGGCAAAGGAATTTCTTTGTAAATAAATTCATCATCAAAACCAATATTTGCTGCATCTTCTTGATTACTTCCATAAAAAACTTTATCTGGTCTAGCCCAATAAATTGCGCCTAAACACATAGGGCAAGGTTCGCAAGAAGTATATACAATACAACCAGCTAATTGAAAAGATTCAATATTTTTACAAGCATCTCTAATTGCAGTTACTTCTGCATGTGCTGTAGGATCGTTTGTTGAAGTAACTTTATTATTTCCTTGTCCAATAATTTTACCATCTTTAACAACAATACAACCAAAAGGTCCCCCTTCATTATTATTCATTCCATTTAAAGCTGCTTTTACAGCTTCACTCATAAATTCTTCGTGTTTACTCATCTTCATTTTCTTAAATTATGATTATTTCTTTTAGCCAAAAAAAGCTGCATAAAGTATGCAGCTTTTATAGATTGTAAAATTAATATTTTTATTTTAAAGCTCCAATCATTTCTTCTGGTTTTACCCATTCGTCATATTGTTCTGGAGTAACATACCCTAAACGTACAGCTTCTTCTTTTAAAGTTGTTCCGTTTTGGTGAGCAGTGTTTGCAATTTCTGCAGCTTTATAATAACCAATTTTAGTATTTAAAGCTGTGACTAACATTAAAGAATTATTAACTAATTCAGTAATTCTAGAATGATTTGGCTCAATACCAGCAGCACAATTTTCATCAAAAGATTTACAAGCGTCTCCAATTAATTGTGCAGATTGTAAAACATTTGTAGCCATAACAGGTTTAAATACATTTAACTCATAATGACCTTGTGCTCCACCAATTGTAACAGCAACATCATTACCCATAACTTGTGCGCAAACCATTGTCATAGCTTCACATTGAGTAGGATTTACTTTTCCTGGCATAATAGAAGAACCTGGTTCGTTTGCAGGAATAATAATTTCACCTATTCCAGATCTTGGTCCAGAAGCCATTAAACGGATATCGTTTGCTATTTTATTTAAAGAAACGGCAATTTGTTTTAAAGCTCCATGAGTTTCTACTAAAGCATCATGTGCAGCTAAAGCTTCAAACTTATTTTCTGCTGTTATAAAAGGCATTTCTGTAAAATCTGCAATATATTTTGCAACTAAAACATCATAACCAGCAGGCGTATTTAATCCTGTACCTACTGCTGTACCACCTAATGCTAATTGAGATAAATGTTCTAAAGTATTATTTAAAGCTTTTAAACCAAAGTTTAATTGCGCTACATAACCAGAAAATTCTTGACCTAATGTAAGTGGAGTAGCATCCATTAAATGCGTTCTACCAATTTTTACTACGTCTTTAAATGCTTCTGATTTTGCTTGTAATGTATCTCTTAACTGAGTGATTCCTGGAATCGTATTTTCTACAATTTTCTTATAAGCAGCAATGTGCATTCCTGTTGGAAATGTATCGTTAGATGATTGAGATTTGTTTACATCATCATTTGGTTGAATGGTTTTTTCTCCTTCACCAATAACTTTTCCAGCAATTTCATGAGCTCTGTTAGCAATTACTTCATTTACATTCATATTAGATTGTGTACCAGAACCTGTTTGCCAAATTACTAATGGAAATTGGTCATCTAATTTTCCTTCTAAAATTTCATCACAAACTTGTGCAATTAAATCTCTTTTTTCTGTTGTTAAAACACCTAATTCTGCATTTGTATAAGCAGCAGCTTTTTTAAGATATGCAAAACCATATACTATTTCTAATGGCATAGAACCAGAAGCACCTATTTTAAAATTGTTTCTAGAGCGTTCTGTTTGTGCCCCCCAATATTTATCAGCAGGAACATTTACTTGTCCCATAGTGTCTTTTTCAATTCTGTATTTCATGATATAATTGTGTAAATTTTTGATGAAACAAACTTACAAAAAACTATGTTTACTTAAAGTTGATAAATGTCATTTTTAGTTTCCTGAAAAAAATATTTTTTTGATAGGTTATTTTTGAAAATAAGTATTATTTTTGCATTAATAATTTTTCAAAAGATACAAATGTTAGATTTTTCAGAATTTTCAGGATTAGTTTTATTCATGTTTATTTTTACAGCTGGTTTTTGGTTGTTAATATTTTTATTAACATTTGTGGTTCCTTACTGGATTGGTGGAACTATTTGGGAAAACATGAAATTAAAAAAAGAAGCTAGAAAAGCTGCTGAAGGAAAGTAGTTTAAAAATATACTTATTAATTAAAAACTCGTTCAATTTCTTGAACGAGTTTTTTTATGGGTTTAGTAATTACGTTATAATTAAATAAGATATATTGAAAATCTTGTTTAAAATATTAATTATTGATTTTTAAAATTCTCCATCTTCACCAGAATCTTCTCTTGGACCAGAGTTTCTTTTTTTATCATTTTTCTTTTGATTAAATCTATAAGAAAAGTTTAAAGATATTTGACGCATTCTTCTTTGAAAAGTTTGATCTGAAATATTTGTTGGGTTTTCTCTACTAGGCGTATAACTTGTAACTTGGTATTTTCTAGAGTTAAAAACATCACTAACGTTTAAAACTAATGTTCCTTTGTCTTTTAAGATGTCTTTACTAAAAGCTAAATTAGTAGATAAAATACCTTTTGTGTCACTTTGTGCATCATTTTTTGGACCTCTATAAAATATTCTTGTTTGTGACTGAATATTCCATGGAAGTGTGATTTTTGCATCGAAACGAGTAAACCATGAATTGTTTTTAGTGTCAAAATTTCGAGTTATTTGTGTTACAACACTTGTTTTTGGATCTGTTTGATTATAACTATGCTCTCCTTGTGTTTCAAATTGATAAAAGTTAAAACTTCCAGAAAAACGTACTTTTCTACTTGCATTATAATTTGCTGTAAATTCAAAACCAGACCTATCTTCTGAAGATAAGTTAATAGGTTGTCTTATTAAAATAGGGGTCTCTTCTCCATCAATAACTCTAAAATCTTCAGTGTTTACACGTGTAATATTATTTGTTGAATGTTGGTAATAAATTGAAGAATTTAAAGTAAATTTTCCCCATTTATTTAAATATCCTAAATCAAAAGAATTTGTATAAGTTGGATCTAAGTCTACGTTACCTTTAGAAAAAATAACGTCACTTTCTCTACTTTCAAAAGGATTTAAGTATCTAGATCTTGGTCTTCTCAATCGTTTACTATATCCTAAGGTAAAACTTTGGTCATCGTTTAATTCATATCCAAAGTTTACTGTAGGGAAAAAGTTTGTGTAATTTTTATTATAGGTTTCATTTGTATTTAATAATTTAATATTGATACCTGTTATTTCTGCACGTAAACCAAATAAGTAAGAAAGCTTATTGATCTTGCTTCCAAATTGTGAATAAAATGCATTTACATTTTGATTAAATTCTAAGTTATTAGAAGGGTTATATTCATCATCTAAATTTGGAGCAATTACTACATAATCTGATGTTAACTCTTGAAAACTTCCACGGTAACCAGCTTCAAATTGAGAGTTTTCTCCAATAGGTAAAACATAATCTGCTTGTATTAAATTATCTATAGAAAGTTCATCTGTATTGTTTGTTTCTGGATAAGTATCTGTAATAATAGCAGATTCTATTTCGTTACTTGCACTGTGTTGTAAATCTACACTTAATTTATGTCCTTTATCGTTAAAATTGTTAACATAATTTAAAGAGAATTGTAATGTCTCATCTTTTTCTTTTTCATCTTGAATACGAGTATAGCTTTTATTACCAGAAGCGTCAAAAGTACTAATGTTGTTTGTAGATAGATTATCTCCATTAGAATCTCTAACAAAAATACTACCTGTAATAGAACTTTTATCATTTAAAAAATATTCTAAACCAAAATTAGCATTAAAGCTTTTACTATTTCTTTCATTATCTCTATTTTCTATTCTTGTACCACTAATTACACCATCTGTTAAATAGGTTATTTCAGAGTCATAAATACCAGGGCTACCATTATTACGATATCCGAAATTAGAAAAAATATTTATTTTTTCTGAACGTAAATTTAAGTTTACAGCAGTTTGATAATTTTTTGGGTCACCAACAGTAACATTTACAGAGCCATTAAAACCAGTAGCCTTTCCTTTTCTTAAAATGATATTTAAAATACCTGCCGTTCCTTCAGAGTCATATCTTGCAGAAGGAGAAGTAATAACTTCAACTCTTTCTATAGCATCAGAAGGTAGTTGCCTTAAAGCATCTGTACCAGATAATCCAACTAATGCAGATGGTTTTCCATCAATTAAGATACGTACATTTTCACTTCCACGTAAACTTACAGTTCCTTCTGCATCAACATCTACAGAAGGTACATTGTCTAAAACATCAGATGCAGTTCCTCCTTTAAGAGTCATGTCTTTTCCAACATTGTAGATTTTTTTATCTAAACGAATATCAACCGTAGATTTTTCTGCAATAACAACAACTTCATCTAAACTACTCGCATCCTCTTCAAGTTTAATAATGTCTAGATTTTTGTTTGATAAGATTTCTTGAGCTGGTAACTTCTGAGTTTTAAAAGAAATAAACTCAATACTAATTTCATAAGTTCCTTTAGCAGTTTGAATTCTAAAACTTCCTGTTTTATCTGTGATTCCACCAGAAATTTTTTGAGTTTTGATGTTTTTTAAAACGACAGTTGCATATTCTAAAGCTTGATTTGATTTAGCTTCTACAACTTTACCAGTAATAGAAATTCCTTCTTTAGAGGGCTTTTGAGCTAATAGAAATGTTGATGTTAATAAACAAAATAATGAGAGTGTAGTTTTTTTCATTTGTGCCTTTGAATAGTTATTCAATTAAGACAACAAAGTTGATGTTAAGTTTAGAAGGGTTTTGTTAAAAAAAAGTTAAAGAAAATGTGAAAAAGTTAAAGCTAAATTATTGTTAGAATATCTTCTGGAGGTCTACCAATAATAGCTTTGTTATTATTTATAACAATTGGGCGTTCTATTAATTTCGGATTTTGGATCATAGCCTTAATAATTTGAGAATCAGAAAGCTCTTTTCCTTTAAATTCTTCTTTCCATATTTTTTCTGTTTTTCTCACTAATTGAATAGGCGAGATGCCTAATAAATTAATAATTTCTGTCAATTCTTTTTCTGTTGGAATTGTATCTAAATATTTAACGATTTCAAATTCTTTTTTCGAATCTTCTAAAATTGTTAAACCTTGTCTAGATTTAGAACAACGTGGATTGTGGTATATTTTTATCATAATTTTAGTTTCAAAGTTTCAAAGTTTCAAAGTTTTAATTTTGATTACTGATTACTGATTACTGATTACTGATTACTGATTACTGATTACTGATTACTGATTACTGATTACTGATTACTATTTTTTCTGTCCATTTAACATTAAATATGCTTTTAAAAATGGATTGATATCTCCATTCATAACATTATCTACATTTCCGGTTTCGTGAGCTGTTCTAACATCTTTTACCAATTTATAAGGATGCATTACATAATTTCTTATTTGGCTTCCCCATTCGTTTTTTAACTTACCAGATTCAATTTCATCTCTTGCAGCTTGTTGTTTTTGTAACTCAATTTCATATAATTGAGATTTTAACATTTTCATTGCAGTTGCTCTGTTTTCATGTTGAGAACGAGAATTTGAACAAGAAATTTGAATTCCAGTAGGCTTATGTGTTAACTGAACTTTGGTTTCTACTTTATTTACATTTTGTCCTCCAGCTCCACTAGAACGAGCAGTTACAATTTCTACATCTGCAGGATTTACTTCTATTTCTATAGAATCATCTGCAACAGGAAAAACATATACTGAACCAAAAGTTGTATGACGTTTTGCATTCGAATCGAAAGGTGAAATACGTACCAATCTATGTACACCATTTTCTCCTTTTAACCAACCAAAAGCATAATCTCCATCAATTTCTATGGTAATTGTTTTAATACCAACAACATCACCTGCTTGATAGTTTAATGTTTTAAGTTTGAAACCTTGTTTTTCTGCCCACATTGTATACATTCTAGAAAGCATTTCTACCCAATCGCAACTTTCTGTACCTCCTGCACCAGCAGTAATTTGTATAGTTGCAGAAAGAGCATCTCCTTCTTCAGAAAGCATATTTCTAAATTCTAAATCTTCTAAAAATGTGCTTGTAGTTTCAAATTGTTCAATGACTTCTGCTTCATTAATTTCCCCTTCTTTATAAAACTCATACAAAACATTTAAATCTTCATTTAAAGTAATGGTTTTGTTATAGTCTTCAACCCATTTTTTCTTAAAACGCAATTCTTTTAAGATAACTTCTGCTTCTTTTGGATTGTTCCAAAAACCTGGATTTGCCGTTTTTTCTTCTTCATTGGCAATTTCAATTAATTTTTTATCTATTTCTAAATAAGATTTTAATTTTTCAATTCTTGAAGCAATATCTTTAAGTTGGTCTTGTGTAATCATAAGTCAAACAAAAATAACTGAATTTTTAGGAATTCTTGTTTTAAAATTGATCCTTATTTTATAGATTTATCAAAAATTAGAACAATAAATGATTATAGATTTAATTTCAGACACAGTTACAAAACCAACAAAAGGAATGTTGGAAGCAATGACGAATGCAAAAGTTGGTGATGATGTTTTTAAAATGGACCCAACAACAAATGAGTTACAAGAAAAAGCTGCAAAAATGTTTGGTATGGAAGATGCATTGTTTTTTCCTTCTGGAACAATGGCAAATCAAACTGCCATAAAGTTACATACACAACCTGGAGATAAATTAATTTGCGATAAATATGCACATGTTTATAATTACGAAGGTGGAGGAGCAGCTTTTAATTCTGGAGTAACTTGTAAATTAATTGACGGGAATAGAGGTATGTTTACAGCAGAACAATTGCAAGAAGCTGTTGCTGATAGAAATGATATTCATGTTCCGTTTACAAGTTTAGTTTGTATAGAAAACACAACCAATAAAGGAGGAGGAGCTTGTTGGAGTTTTTCTGAGTTAGAAAAACTTCAAAAAGTGTCTAAAAATAACAATTTAGCTTTTCATTTAGATGGAGCACGATTGTTTAATGCTTTAGTTGCAACTGATGAATCTCCTAAACAATATGGGCAATTATTTGATACTATTTCTATTTGTTTATCAAAAGGATTAGGAGCGCCAATTGGTTCTGTTTTATTGGGTTCTAAAGAACATATTGCAAAAGCTTTAAGAATAAGAAAACTGTTTGGTGGTGCTATGAGGCAAGTTGGGTTTTTAGCCGCTGCAGGAAATTATGCACTTGATAATCATATTGAAAGGTTGGCAGAAGATCATCAAAAAGCAAAAGAAATTGGTGCAGTTTTAGAGTCTACATCTTACGTTACAAAAGTAGAACCGATTGAAACTAATATTGTGATTTTTTATGTCGATGATAAAATTGGTGATGCTAATTTTATCCAAAAAATGGAAGCCAAAGATATTTTATTAACACCAATGGGAGAAGGAAAAATAAGAATTGTTACACATTTAGATTATACAAATGAAATGCATGAAATCTTATTAAAAGAGTTGAAAGATTTCTAAAAATAAAACCTTACAATTGGAGAAAATGGAGAAGCGTAGACACTTTTATTTTCATCATATAAAACATCATATCTAAAACCAACAGCAAATCTGCCTTTATTATAAGCAGCCCCAAAATATAAGGCAGGGAAACTAGTATTTACACTACCAAAACTGTCTGTTTGTTTTGCAAAAGATTGTTCAAATTCTCCAGAAAGTTGAATGCCAACTTTTGGAATTTGATACAAAGATATTAAACTTCCTCCATAAACATTGGTTGTAAAATCTCCTACTTCTCTATAAATATAAGTTAAGCCTGTACCTAAAGAAAAACCATTATCAAAATCATAAATAGCACTAGGAGAAATACCAATTGTGGTTTGATTACCAAAACTCATACTAAAACCACCACCATATCTTACGTTATCCCAAAAATCAGATTTTTGTTGTGAAACAATTGTAAAAGAGAAACTTAAAAGTAAAAGAAGTATAGACTTTTTCATGAAATAGCTTATTTTGCGTTGTCTAATTTAGCCAATTCTTTATAATTTCTATTTAATTTTCTTAATAAAATTCCATAAAGTAGTTGGTAGAATAACCAAACTACTCCTAAAAATAAAAGGGTTGCTATGATAGTTACAATAATTAATATGAGTAATTGTTTGTTATTAAAATCGTTTAAATTTGTATTTACTTTAGCAATTGTTATTACTATCATGAATAACGTGATATAACCAAGATTAAATATAACGTAATTTCTTACCGTTTTTCTGGTCTTTAAAATTTTAGTCATTAAAGTTTTAGTAGATTCTATTGTAGAAATTTTTTTATAATTCTGATAAAACATCCACAAAAAGTAAAACAAAATAATGTATGTTGCAATTTGAGAATAAAGAATAAAATTTTCTAATCCTAAGTTTTTATACTCAATCATAGCATCTTCCATATCTACAAAAAAGTAAATTGAATTTAAAAATATAAATTCTAGAATACCTATTATAAATATCCATTTTACAATAGATGAAGATTTTGATTGCGCTAATTTGTAAATTTCAATTGATGAAACCTTATCAGCATGTTCTGGTTGATTTTCCCAGGCTTTTTTATAATTGTCTAATAAATCCATAAGTTATGGGTTTAAAATGTTTTTTAATTTTTCTTTTGCTCTATTCATCTTAACTCTTGCATTTACAGAAGATATTCCTAGTGTTTCAGAAATTTCTTTGTAAGGTTTATCTTCTAAATACAAGAAAATAAGCGCTTTTTCAATGTCATTCAATTTATGTATTGCTTTATACAATGCTTTTAATTGAATTTCCTCTGTATCATCATAATCAGTAGCTTTTATCTTGTAGGCAAAATCACTAATATCTTGTGTTTTAACAGTTCTAGTAGATTTTCTATACAACGAAATTGCTGTATTTAAAGCTACTCTATACATCCATGTGCTAAATTTAGAATCTCCTCTAAACTTTGGATAGTTTTTCCAAAGCTGAATGGTTATTTCTTGAAATAAATCATTATGAGCACTTTGATTTGTAGTATAAAGCCTACAAATTTTATGAGCTATATTTTGATTTTGTTCAAAGTCCAATAAAAATTTTTCTTCTAAATCTTTCTGCACTTGTGTAAATTAGTTAGTTAACTATAAGTAGCGTAAAAGTATAAAATGTTACAATTTTGATGAAAAATATTTTAATCTATGATTTTTTTTTAAATTTGTTCAACTCTAAATAAAATAAATTGAACAATATTAAGCAAGATTTTACTATTAAAGACCTTGAAAATATATCAGGAATAAAAGCGCATACGATTCGTATTTGGGAAAAAAGATATAATTTGTTAGAACCAAAAAGAACAAATACGAATATTCGGTTTTATTCTAACAAAAACTTACAAAAATTATTAAATATTGTTTTACTGAATAATAATAATTTTAAAATTTCTAAGATTGCTAAAATGTCTGATGAAGAACTTATTATGCAATCTAAAGAAATGGCATTTAATAGTGCAACTAATGATGAAGCTATAAATTCTTTTAAATTAGCAATGTTTCAGTTTGATAAAATATTGTTTAATAATAGTTATCATAAATTATTACATAAAAAGACGTTTAGAGAAATTTTTAAAGATGTTTTCATTCCATTTTTAAATCATATTGGTTTGTTATGGCAAACAGATACGTTAATGCCTGCACATGAGCATTTTATTTCAAATTTAATTGCTCAAAAAATCCAGATTAATACAGAAAAACTTCAATACAGTATTACCAATTCTAATAAAACGTATGTATTATTTTTACCTGAAAATGAAATTCATGAACTTGGTTTATTATATTTAAATTATGAGTTAGTTTTAAGAGGGAATCATACCATTTATTTAGGACAAAGTCTTCCTTTAAACAACTTAGATTATTTCTTTAAAAATGAAAGAGAAATTTGTTTTGTAACTTCAATGACTGTGATGCCTTTTGATGACAAGATCGAAGATTATTTTAAACAAATAGATGTTATTTTAACTGGAACAAATCATAAATTAATAGCCATTGGAAGAAAGGTTAATAGTATTAAAAATAAAAAATTTAATTCAAATATAGAGCTTCATAACTCTGTAGAAGATTTGTTAAAAGAATTATAATATTTAATGAATTAGTTTATTTTGTTTATTAATTTTTTATATTTGTTAAACAAAATAAAAAATGACAAAAAATATACATATAATTGGTTCTGGTTTTTCTGCTCTTGCAGCTTCTTGTTATTTAGCAAAAGAAGGTTATAATGTTACTGTTTTAGAGAAAAACGATACTCTTGGAGGAAGAGCAAGACAGTATAAAAAAGAGGGTTTTACTTTTGATATTGGTCCTTCTTGGTATTGGATGCCAGATGTTTTTGAACGTTTTTTTGCAGATTTTGGTAAAAAGCCTTCAGATTATTATATTCTGGATAAACTTAATCCTGGTTATGAAGTATATTTTGGTAAAAATGATTCCGTTAAAATTTCAAGTGAATTAAAAGATATTTATACTCTTTTTGAAAATGAAGAAAAAGGAAGCGGTAAGCATTTAAAAACCTTTTTAGATTCTGCAAAATCTAATTACGATACAGCAATAACAGACTTGGTATATCAACCTGGAGTTTCTCCTTTAGAGCTGGTTAATACAACTACAATTGCCAGAGTTTCGCAGTTTTTTTCAACTATAAGAAAACAGGTAAGAAAAAAAATTAAAAGTCATAAATTAATTCAAATTTTAGAATTTCCTGTCTTGTTTTTAGGGGCTAAACCAAGCAATACACCTGCGTTTTATAATTTTATGAATTATGCAGATTTTGGTTTAGGAACTTGGCATCCAAGGGGAGGAATGTATACTGTTATTGAGGGAATAGTTTCTTTGGCAGAAAGTTTAGGAGTTCATTTTGTAACAAATGCAAATGTTGAAAAAATTATTACAGATACAGCTAATAATGTAACTGCTTTATTAGTAAATGGTGCAGAAATTAAAACAAATCTTGTTTTAAGTGGTGCAGATTATCATCATACAGAAACTTTGTTAGATAAAAATGTACGTCAGTATTCTGAAAGTTATTGGAACAAAAAGACATTTGCTCCATCCTCATTGTTGTTTTATGTTGGTTTTGATAAAAAAGTAAAAAATGTAAGTCATCACACCTTGTTTTTTGACACAGATTTTGATGCACATGCAAAAGAGATTTATGACAATCCACAATGGCCAACAGATCCTTTATTTTATGCAAATTTCACATCAATTACAGATAAAACATCTTCTCCCGAAGGAAAAGAAGCTGGTTTTTTTTTAATTCCTTTAGCTCCAGGAATAGAAGATACAAAAGAGTTAAGAGAAGAGTATTTTCATAAAATTATAAATAGATTTGAGAAATTAACAAATCAAGAAGTAAAAAGTCATGTTTTATTTAAGAAGTCTTTTTGTGTAAATGATTTTAAAAGTGAATATAATTCTTACAAAGGAAATGCTTATGGAATGGCAAATACATTGTTACAAACTGCATTTTTAAGACCAAAAATAAAAAGTAGTAAAGTAGATAATTTATATTTCACTGGACAATTAACGGTTCCAGGACCAGGAGTTCCACCAGCTTTAATTTCTGGAAAAATAGCATCAGAATTAATCATTAAAAATAAAAAGTAATATGAAAGAATTATTCGACAGTGTTTCTAATGATTGTAGTAAATTGGTTACTAAAAAATATAGTACTTCATTCTCTTTGGCTGTAAAAATGTTATCACCAAAAATTAGAACAGACATTTATAATATTTATGGTTTTGTTCGTTTTGCTGATGAAATTGTTGATACTTTTCATGGTTATGATAAAGAAGTCTTAATAAATAATTTCGAAAAAGATTATTATTTAGCAAAAGAACAAGGTATAAGTTTAAATCCTATTTTAAATTCTTTTCAGCAAACTGTAAATAAATATCAGATTCCAGATAAAATGGTCGCTGCTTTTCTAAAAAGTATGAAAGCAGATTTATATAAAACAGCATATCAAACAAAAGCAGAATATGATGCGTATATTTATGGTTCTGCAGATGTTGTGGGTTTAATGTGCTTAAAAGTTTTTGTAAATGGAGATGATAATAGGTTTGAAGAATTAAAAGATGCAGCAATGCGTTTAGGCTCTGCTTTTCAGAAAGTAAATTTTTTACGGGATTTAAAAGATGATTATGAAGTTTTAAATCGTTCTTATTTTCCAAATGTAGATTTAGGTAAATTAGATACAAATTCTAAACAAATCATTATTGATGAAATTGAAGAAGATTTTGATTTTGCTTGCCAAAAAGGAATTCTTAAATTGCCAGTAGAAGCAAAATTTGGTGTTTATATGGCATATAGATATTACAGAAGATTATTAAAAAAGTTAAAATCTGTTCCATCAGAAAAAATTATGGACACTAGAATTCGTATTTCAGATCCAATGAAAATTAATTTATTGGCAAGAAGTTATGTAAAATATAAACTAAATATTTTTTAGTAGAATGTCTCCTCGAGCGCAGTCTAGAGGTTATTATATAATAATGATATTCTTAAGGTCTCGACTGCGCTAGACTAGACATTAAATAGCAATTTTAGTATTATAAATAAATGATTTACATATTAATAACTATAGCCGTTTTTTTATTGATGGAATGTGTTACGTGGTGTACACACAAATTTGTAATGCATGGTTTTGGTTGGTATTTACACGAAGATCACCATCAGCCAAAATACCAAGGAATATTTGAAAAAAACGACGCTTTTTTTGTAGTTTTTGCAATACCTAGTATTTTGCTTTTTTACTTTGGGACCTATACAGAACATACTTACTTATTCTTTATTGGTTTAGGAATTCTCTTTTATGGAGTAGCTTATTTTATGGTGCATGATGTTTTAATTCACCAACGATTTAAATGGTTTAAACATACAAATAACCGTTATTTAAAAGGGTTAAGAAAAGCACACAAAATTCATCATAAACATTTGGGTAAAGAAGAAGGAGAATGTTTTGGAATGTTGTTTGTGCCTTTTAAATATTTTAAAAAACCTAAATTATAGTGTTTTTATACCTGCTGTTAAATATTGGCTCTGTTAGTATTCCGTTTTTATATTCTTTCGAGAAAAAAATGAGATTCATAAAACATTGGAAAGCAGTTTTTACATCTTTAACAATTGTTGCCACCGTTTTTTTAATTTGGGATGCCATTTTTACGGCAAATGGAGTTTGGGGTTTTAATCCAGATTATCATTTAAATATCTTATTTTTTGGAATGCCAATAGAGGAGTGGATGTTCTTTTTTTGCATTCCTTATGCAAGTATATTTATTCATTATTCTTTAGCTTATTTTAAACCTAAATTACTTTTATCAGATAAATCTACACGTTTTATAACCTTGCTTTTTATACTGATTTTATTACCAGTATTATTTTTAAATACTGATAAAGCATATACCTTTGTTAATTATAGTTTTCTTCTTTTTATTTTGTTGATAGGTTTCTTCTACGGAATAAAATATCTTCAAAGATTTTATATTTCTTTTCTAATAATTTTAGTGCCTTTTTTTATTGTAAATGGGGTTCTTACAGGAACAGGACTTGAAGAACCAGTTGTTTGGTACAACAACGCAGAAAACCTTGGAATTAGGTTGCTTACAATTCCTTTAGAAGATATTGGGTATGCTTTTACTATGATTTTTGGTAATGTATTTTTGATAGAGAAATTTAAGAATAAGAAATAACTTACTAACCGCTTTTAATTCTTTTCTAATTAAAAAGCCTTAAATTACAAGATATATAGATAATTATATTATTGATAATTAAATAAAAAAAATGATATAAAGGACATTATGAGTATTTTAGATGAGTTTCAGTTAAATGGGAAAATCGCTTTGGTTACAGGCTGTAAAAGAGGTATAGGTATGGCAATGGCAATTGGATTAGCAGAAGCAGGTGCAGATATTATAGGAGTAAGTGCAACTCTTAATAAAAAAGGTAGTGATATTGAGAAAGAAGTAACTAAACTTGGTAAAAAGTTTACTGCTTATACTTGCGATTTTAATAATCGTGAATCTTTGTATAATTTTATTAAAGAAGTAAAAAAAGATTTTCCAATAATAGATATTCTAGTAAATAATGCTGGTACAATTAAAAGAGCACCTGCTATAGAACATAATGATAATTTTTGGGATGAAGTAATTGAAATTAACCAAACAGCTCCTTTTATTTTAACTAGAGAAATAGGTAAAGAAATGGTTTCTAGAGGCAATGGTAAAATTGTGTTTACAGCTTCTTTGTTAACTTTTCAAGGGGGAATTACGGTGCCAAGTTATGCAGCAAGTAAAGGAGCAATTGGGCAAATGGCTAAGGCTTTTTCTAATGAATGGGCTTCTAAAGGAATAAATGTAAATGCAATAGCTCCAGGTTATATAAGTACAGATAATACAGAAGCTTTAAGAGAAGATCAAATTCGATCAGAATCAATTCTGTCTAGAATTCCTGCAGATCGATGGGGAAAACCAGAAGATTTTAAAGGACCTATAGTGTTTTTATGTTCTAATGCATCAAATTATATGAATGGAAGTGTTGTGTTAGTAGATGGTGGTTGGATGGGACGCTAACAATTTTACTTTTTAATAAAATTGTTAAATAATAATATAAAATTTGATGTAATTTTATAAGGAGTAAAACAATTACTCATACAAAAACCTATCTTCAGTATTTTTAGATAAATATTCTACCAATTCCCATTCAAAACCTGCGTTGTCGTAATAATAAATTCGTTTTCTAAAGGTTTCTTTTGGTGTGTCAATTCCTTTGTTATAACCAGCTTCAATCAATTTATTTTCAATGTCATCTATATTATTCACGACTAAACCAATATGGTTAATCCCGTAATTAACATAAGTCTGATGTTGCTTTTTTGGATGAGTACCTATATGTGATTCTTGCAAAGCAAAATAAAAATCATTATTACCAATATGCATCCATCTTTTATCATTTAAAGGTTTTGCATCTTTTTTAATTTTAAAATCTGGAGCAATAATTTTTAGAAAAGAGACAGCTGCATCAATATTAGGAACTGTAATGTTTACGTGTTCAATTTTTGTGATCATAATTAATATTTTAAGCAAGATAAAAAATATAAAAAATGAATTAGTTTGTATGCAATTGCAATTTTTGATATTTCTATTTGCGATTTCTATAAAGCTTATAATCAATATATTTGGTTAATACTGTTCTGTATAAAAAAATAAGTAAAAATTTCTGCCTCTTTAGGATTTATAGACAAAAAATAATTTGTACTAATTATTTTAAAATATTCTTTTTAAATTTAGATTAAATATCTACAAAGAGTCTACCTTTGTTGCGCCTATAATCTTTTAATAAAAAAACTTACAAATCAAACTTTATTTGTTGTTAAAAAAGGGATTATTATTTATTAATAATATTTAAAGATAGAACTATATTTTTTTCTCTAAAGTTGTAAGTTTTGTGATTATTGTCGTCTATTAGAGCAAATCTAAGCTTGTTGTAATATTATAATTGAACAAGATAAATAATGAGCTTTTTTTAATTTATAAAAAATAAACAAATGAAGTTTTTAAAAGTAGCGCTACTAAGTCTAGTGTTCGTTTTTTCGGCTTGTGATCATCCTTTTGAGTTTAGTGTTTATGAAGCCAACGTAAAAAGTAAACAACAAAATACTACAGATAAAAATTTAAAATTATTAGAGAGTATTCTAGTAGAATCTAAAGATTTTAAATTTGCTTTTATTTCTGATGTACATTTTTTTTACGATCAACTTAAAACTGTTATTAATGATATAAATAAAAGAGATGATATTTTATTTGTAATCTTTGGAGGTGATATTGCAGACCAAGCATTATTAAGAGAATATGAGATTTTTCATGATATAATGTCAAGTCTTAAGAAACCTTATCTTACAGTTATAGGAAATCATGATTATAATAATAATGGAGCAATCATTTATAAAAAAATGTTTGGGGATTATAATTATTCTTTTGAGTTTAATAACAACAAATTTATCCTTTTTGATGATGTGGTTTGGGAGAGTGATAAGGAATTAGATTTTGATTGGTTTACATCAGAATTAAAAAATAACACCAATTTTAATCAAGTATTTGTTATTACTCACATTCCTCCTAATGGAGATCAATTTGATGATGAATTAGAACAAAAGTATAGAGCTTTAATGTTAGAATATAATGTTCCTTTATCTATACATGGACATACACATACTTACAATTTTGAAGAAGGAGATGTAAGTTATTTAACTGCACCCGCAGTAAAACAGAAAGCGTATAATATAGTATCTGTAAAAGATAAAAGTTTTAGTGTTGAATTGATAGAATTATAAATAAAAATGAAAATTAAAAATATATTTATAGTATCAATACTAGTGTTGTTTTTTAGCAATTCTTATGCACAAGAAACGATTTCAGTGAAAGAAAAATCATGGTATGTACCAGATTATGTAAAAACACAATTTGCAGGAAATATTGGTTTAATTTCTGTAGGAGTAGGTTATCAATTGTTTAATGAAGTTTTATACTCAGAATTATTGTACGGATTTGTACCTGAATCTGCTTCTAAAGCAGATAATATACATTTAATTACTATTAAGAATACGTTTCCTATTTTTAGAAAAGAAATTGGTGAGAATTTAACAATATCTCCAATAGCAGGTTTTACTACAACCTTAGATATTGGTACAAATTCATTTACAACCTTACCAAGTAAATATCCTGATGGATATTATTTTCCTACTGCTGTTCATTTTACATTGTTTGGAGGAGCTTTAATTCACAAGGATTTTAAGAAACCAAAAATATTTAAAGGAGTAGATTTTTATTTAGAATTTGGAACTGTAGAAACGTATTTATGGTATGCAATTACTTTAAAAGAAGTCGATTTAATTGATGTTTTTAGTGCAGATATTGGAGTAAATTTTTATTTCTAATTCTCATAAAAAATACTCAATATAGTAAAAATCCTAAATTCATATTGAATTTAGGATTTTTACAATTTGTAATCTATCGTTATTGTTTAGGATATTTTTCTGCAATTTTATCCAAAGATAAATTGTGAATACTTCCAACATGAGAATGTTGTTTACCTAAATCTGGTTTGTAAGTTCCTGCTTGAACTTGACCACCAATCTTTTGATAAGCTTCTCTAAAAGACATACCATCTACTACTAAATTATTAATACTATCTACAGTAAATAAATATTGATATTTTTCATCATTCAAATCAATATCTTTTACAATTACTTGTTGAATAGAATACGTACAGATATCTAATATATCTTTTACATCTTCAAAAGCTGCAATAATATTTTCTTTTAATAATTGAAAATCTCTGTGATAACCAGTAGGTAAATTATTGGTAATCATCACCATTTCTGTATGTAAAGCTTGTATTTTATTACATTTTCCACGGATTAATTCAAAAACATCAGGGTTTTTCTTGTGTGGCATAATGCTACTTCCTGTTGTTAATTCATCTGGAAAAGAGATAAAATTAAAATTCTGACTCATATATAAACAAACATCCATTGCAAAACGAGAAATTGTATTACACAATCCTCCTAAAGCAGAAGCAATAGAACGCTCACTTTTTCCTCTACTTAATTGTGCTGCAACTACATTGTATTTCATAGTAGCAAATTCTAATTCTTTAGTTGTTAAATCTCTATCAATAGGGAAGGAGCTACCATAACCAGCGGCAGAACCTAAAGGATTTTGGTCTACAACTCTAGAAACAGCATTTAAAACATATACATCGTCAATTAACAATTCTGCATAAGCAGAAAACCATAAACCAAAAGAAGATGGCATTGCTACTTGTAGATGTGTATAACCAGGTAAAAGACTTTCTTTATGCGTTTCTGCAAGGTTTAATAAAGTATCAAATAAACCTTTTACTTTATCATTTACAATTGCTAAATTTTCTTTGTAATATAATTGTAAAGCAACTAAAACTTGGTCGTTTCTAGAACGTGCTGTATGAATTTTTTTACCAACTTCACCTAGTTTCTTCGTTAGTTCCCATTCAATTTTAGAATGTACATCTTCAAAAGATTCTTCTATAATAAATGTTCCATTTTCAAGATCTGAAGCTAATTCTGCTAAACCTTTTTTTAGATCTTTTAATTCATCAGCAGAAATAATACCAATAGATTCTAACATTATTGCGTGTGCTAATGATGCTTGAACATCATATTTTGCAATATGCATGTCAATTTCTCTATCATTACCAACTGTGAATTTTTCTATTTGTTGATCTATTGAAAATCCTTTATCCCAAAGTTTCATAATTTTTATTGTTTTTGTTTGTCATTTTGAGCGAAATGTAATGAAGTCGAAAAATCTTTCTAATATAGATTTCTCCACAAGGTCGAAATGACAACTTATATTATTTTTTTATCTATTTAAACAATTACCCGATTCAATAATTCAATGTATATTTTAATTCCTTCTTCAATTTCTGCAAGATAAATAAATTCATCGGCAGAATGAGAACGCGTGCTATCTCCTGGTCCTAATTTTAAAGATTGACAAGATAATACAGCTTGGTCAGAAAGTGTAGGAGAACCATACGTTTCTCTTCCCATTGCAATTCCTGCTTTTACCAAATCGTGATCAATAGAAATAGAAGAGGAGTTTAATTTTAAACCTCTTGGTGTTATTTTTGTACAAGGCGATTCTCTTTGTAAAGTATCTGCAATTTCTTGATTAGAATACGCATCATTTACACGAACATCAACGACTAAATCTACATGTCCAGGAACAACATTGTGCTGAGAACCTGCATTAATTTGAGTAACTGTCATTTTCACATCACCCAAAGCGTCAGAAGATTTTTCGAATTTATAATCTTTAAACCATTGTAAAACTTCAATAGTATTATAAATGGAATTATTATCATTTGGATGTGCTGCATGACTTGGCGTTCCATCAACCTCTGCATCAAAAACTACCAAACCTTTTTCTGCAACCGCTAAATTCATTAAGGTTGGCTCTCCAACAATTGCCACATCAATATGTGGAATAATAGAAAGCATGCTATTTAAACCATTTGGACCACTGTTTTCTTCTTCAGCAGAAGGAACAATAACTAAATTATATTTTAGATTTTCTTCAGCATAAAACTTTGTGAATGTAGCAATTAAAGAAACCAAACAACCTCCCGCATCATTACTTCCTAAACCATATAATTTTCCATCTTCTACAATAGCTTTAAATGGATCTTTTGTGTATTTAGAATTTGGTTTTACAGTATCGTGATGAGAGTTTAAAAGCAATGTTGGCTTACTGTCGTCAAAATGTTTATTAGTTGCCCAAATGTTGTTATTTGTTCTTTTAAACGGAATTTCGTATTGATTGAACCATCCTTCAATTAATAAAGCAGTTTTATCTTCTTCTTGAGAAAAAGACTGCGTTTCTATCAAATTTTTTAAAAGTGATATTGCGTCTTCTGTTAATTTTTCAATACTCATTTTATAAGGTAATTGTTGTGAAATTATCGTTTTCTTTAGTTAACATAGAAGTATTTCCAATATTTACTTTTGATACACCATTATTTAGAGCATCAAAACAATTGTCTATTTTAGGAATCATTCCATCAGTAATAATTTCATCCTCTAATAATTTTTTATAAGTCTTAGAGTTGATTTGTTTTACCACTGAATTTTTATCATTAAAATCTTTTAAAACTCCATTCAATTCAAAACAATAATAGATAGATGTTTCATAGATTTCACTCATTCCAACTGCAATTGTACTTGCAATAGTATCTGCATTTGTATTTAATAATTGACCATTTCCATCATGTGTAATGGCACAAAAAATAGGCGTAAAATCTGCTTTTATCAATTTATCAATAGACTTTGTAGCAACTTTTTTTACATCACCTACAAAACCAAAATCGACTTCTTTTACAGGTCTTTTATCAGATTTTATACTGTTAATATCTGCACCAGTTAAGCCAATTGCATCAATATGTAAAGCTTGTAATTTAGCCACTATATTTTTGTTGACTAAACCTCCATAAACCATAGTAATTACCTCTAAAGTTTCTGCATCAGTAATTCTTCTACCATTAACCATTTTAGATTCAATTCCTAATTTAGACGCAATGTGAGTAGCACGTCTACCACCTCCATGAACAAGGATTTTATTTCCTTCTAAATTTGCAAATAATTGTAGAAAAGCATTTAAAGAAGATTCATCTTCAATAATATTTCCTCCAATTTTTATGACTGATAGTTTTTCCATTTTTATTTATTCTGTCATTTCGACTTTATGGAGAAATCTTGTATATATAGATTTCTCAACTACATTTCATTCCGTTCGAAATGACATTTATTTCTTATTTACTTTTTATAAATCTTCCAATATTTTTTTCAAAACAATTTGCGCTGCAAATGTTCTGTTATTTGCTTGTTCAATTACTAAAGAAGAGTCAGAATCTAAAACAGCATCTTCTACAACTACATTTCTTCTAACAGGTAAACAATGCATAAATTTAGCATCACCAATTTTTTCTTTTGTGATGGTCCAATTTTCATCAACCTCTAAAATCTGACCATAAGATTCATAAGAACTCCAGTTTTTTGTATACACAAAATCGGCATCTTTAAAAGCTTCTTCTTGATTATGATAAATAGGAGTGTCTTTAGTAATATCTTTGCTTAAATTATATCCTTCTGGATTTGCAATTACAAACTCGACATCCATTTTTTGCATTGCTTGTGTAAAACTATTAGCAACTGCGTGTGGTAACGTTTTAACATGAGGAGCCCAACTTAAAACCACTTTTGGTTTCTTTTTTGTTGCATTTTCAGAAATTGTAATTGCATCTGTTAAACCTTGTAAAGGATGCCCGGTTGCACTTTCCATACTTACAATTGGTACTGAAGCAAATTCTACAAATGAATTTAAAACTTGTTCAGACTCGTCTTTTTCTTTGTCTGTTAAACTCGGAAAAGCTCTTACTGCAATTACATCACAATATTGAGAAACTACAGCTGCAGCTTCTTTAATATGTTCTGCAGTATTACCATTCATTACAGTTCCATCTCCAAATTCAATTCCCCAAGCATCACCAGAAACATTCATTACAATTGGATCCATTCCTAAATTTAAAGCTGCTTTTTGTGTACTTAAACGTGTACGTAAACTCGAATTAAAGAATAACAATCCTAATGTTTTGTTTTTTCCCAATTCGATATTTTTTAAAGGGTTTGCTTTAATTTCTTTGGCTTCTTCAATCCAAGAATTGATATCGTCAATGTCGTTTATGGATGTGTAATTCTTCATTTTTTTATTGTTTAATCGTTTAATCGTTTAATTGTTTAAAAGTACCAAGACGATTAAATAATTACACATTTAAACAGTTACACTTTTTTACTTAATTTTTGTAAACGGAACTTTATTTTCAAAAGCATCTGTGATAAAATTATCTTCTAAACCGTTTACAATCCACGTTTCTATGTTTGCGTTTTTACTTATTTCTGCTGCTTCAATTTTAGATCCCATTCCACCACTTCCATGAGAAGATTTAGAATTGACAACTTCATTCTTTAAGGCATCAAAATCAGTAACTTCTTTAATTGTTTCAGGAGTATTATTTTTCATAGACTCCTTTGTGTAAATTCCATTGGTATTTGTTGCAATAATCAACAAATCAACATCTAATAATGTAGCGGTTAAAGCTGCTAATTTATCATTATCACCAAACTGAATTTCATCTGTTGCAACAGTATCATTTTCATTGATAATAGGAATGTAATTATTGTTAACTAAAACATTTATAGTATTTACAATATTGGTTTTACTTTGCTGTTTTTCAAAATCTGAGTAGGAGAGTAGGCATTGTGAACTCAATAAACCATATTCTCTAAAAATTTCTTGATAAATTCTAATTAAATGAGGCTGACCAATAGAAGCCAAGGCTTGTTTTACAAAGACTTCTTCTTGTTTGCTATCTAATTTAACAAATTGTTTGGCAACAGCAATTGCACCAGAACTTACAATAATAAACTCACAAGTATCTTTCAATTTTGCAATCTGATTTGCAATATCTTCAATTTTTCCTCTAGAGATATTATTGGTTTCTTTGGTTAATGTATTAGAACCTATTTTTAGTAATATGCGTTTCTTTTTTTGCATTTAATTTAATTAAAAAATATTTGTGTCATTTTGAGCGAAATGTAATGAAGTCGAAAAATCTCTTGGATTTAGATTTCTCCACAAGGTCGAAATGACACGTTTATTCTATTTAAAAATTCCATTTTTTATTCTTTAATAATTACTATCTAGTTTGTCCATTTCCATGAATATACCATTTGTTGGTTACTAAATGTTGTAAACCAATTGGTCCACGTTGGTGTAATTTATCTGTACTGATTGCTAATTCACCACCTAAACCTAACTGACCTCCATCTGTAAAACGAGTAGAAGCATTATGATAAACAGCAGCTGTATCTACATTTTCCATAAATACTTTTGCTTCATCATTATTTTTAGTGATAATTGCTGATGAATGTCCGCCAGAATATTTATTAATCATAGCTATTACATCAGAAGTTGAAGCAATTTCTCCAATTACAATTTTATAATCTAAAAATTCTTCATACCAAACTTCGTTTGATGAAATTTGTTCTAAGTTATGATTTTTAGCGACAATTTCATCACCTAAAACCTGAATTTTAGCATCATTTAATTTTGATATTAATTGGTTGATAAATGTTTCCTTTTCTTCAAGATTTTCATCAATTAAAACTTTATCTACTGCATTACATGCAGAAATTTTAGATTTTCCATTTAAGATAACATCAATAGCAATATCTAAATCTGCTTCTTTAGAAACATACACAAAGTTGTTTCCACGTCCACTAATAATAACCGGACAAGTAGCATGTAATTTTACAAAAGCAATTAAACGTTCTCCACCTCTTGGTACAATTAAATCTACTTTTTGAGTTGGTTTTTCTAAAAATGCTTGTGTTTCTGTTCTATTAAATTGTAAATATTCTACCCAATCTGTAGATGCATTGTGTTGTGTTAAAGCTTTATGCCAAAGTTCTACAATCTTCAAATTAGAATTTAAAGACTCTTTACCACCTTTTAAAAGAATTTTATTACCCGATTTAAAAGCGATTCCTGCAGCTTCTACAGTTACATCTGGTCTAGATTCATAGATAATTAAAACAGTACCAAAAGAAGCAGTCTTATTATAAACTTGCATTCCATTATCATGCTTAAAACTAAAACGTTCTACACCAACAGGATCTGCTTGCGATGCTAAATGTTTAGCAGCTTTAATCATTTCATCTACTTTTGCATCATCTGCTTTTAAACGATCGAACATAGAAATATCATCACCTTTATAAGCTTCTAAATCTGTTTTATTGATACTTATAATTGCTTCTCTTTCTTTATCAAGAAGATCTGCCATTGTTAGTAAAACAGCATTTCTAGTTTCTATGGATAATAATCTATTCATTATTTTTGGTGTATGTTTTTAGTTGATGGTTTTAATGCTTAAAAAACTAATTATTAATCTAGTATATCAACTAATGCTTCAAAAAACTGATTAATATGATCTTTTCTTACCGTTAATGGAGGTAAAATTCTTAATAATTTTTTATTCATAGCTCCACCAGTAAAGATGTGATAATCATAAATTAATTTCTTGCGTAAATCTCCAACTTCAAAATCGAATTCTAAACCAAGCATTAATCCTCTTCCTTTAATCTTTTTTATTTGCGGAATTGTCTTTGCAATTTTCATGAAATAACAAGACATTTCATTTACATTTTCTATTAGTTTTTGTTCTTCAATTACATCTAAAACAGCTAAACCTGCAGCACAAGCTAAATGATTACCTCCAAAAGTTGTTCCTAACATTCCAAATTTAGCTTCAATACTTGGGTGAATTAAAATTCCTCCAATAGGAAAACCATTTCCCATACCTTTTGCTATAGAAACAATTTCTGGAGTAACATTGTAATATTGAAAAGCAAAGAACTTACCAGATCTTCCATAACCTGATTGAACTTCATCAGCAATTAAAAAAGTATTATTTGTTTTACAAAGTATATCTACTTGTTCAAAAAATTCAGCAGTTGCTTGGTCTAAACCACCAACTCCTTGAATAAATTCAAGAATAACAGCACAAACATCTCCTTTTTCAAGTTCTGTTTTTACAGCATCAATATCATTTAAATCTAAAATAGTAACTTTCTGTTGTGCGTTAATTGGTGCAATAATACTTTTATTATCAGTTGCAGCAACAGCGGCAGAAGTTCTACCATGAAAACCGTTTTTAAAAGCAACAACTCTAGATTTTCCTGTTTTAAAAGAAGCTAATTTTAATGCGTTTTCATTTGCTTCAGCACCAGAATTACATAAAAATAATTCGTAGTCTTTACAACCAGAAAGAGCTTCTAATTTATCTGCTAATTTAACTTGTAAAGGATTCTGAATCGCATTTGAATAAAACCCCAACTTAGCAACCTGATTGGTAATTGCTTCCACATATTTTGGATGTGCATGACCAATAGAAATTACAGCATGACCACCATATAAATCTAAATATTCGGTTTTGTTTTCATCATAAACATAAACTCCTTTAGCTTTGACAGGTGTAACATCGTACAATGGATAAACGTTAAATAATGGCATGTTGTTAATTTTTTATTTGGTTGATTTTATCAAATGATTTATTAATCCCTTTAATTAAAGAAGAGCTTAAACCTTGGTGTTCCATTTCGTTTAAACCTTCAATTGTACAACCTCCAGGAGTTGTAACTCTGTCTATTTCTGCTTCTGGATGTCTACCAGATTCTTTTAATAAAGTAGCAGCTCCAAAACAAGTTTGCATTGCTAATTCGTGTGCTTCATCTGCTTCAAAACCTAATTGAATTGCACCTTGAGTTGTTGCACGAATTAAACGCATCCAAAAAGCAATTCCACTTGCACAAATAACAGTTGCAGCTTGCAATTGTTCTTCAGGAATTACCATAGAATGACCTAAGCTATTAAAAATAGTTTTTGCCAATTCTATTTTTTCTTTTCCTTTTTCATTTGCAGAAATACAAGTCATAGATTGCCCAACTGAAGCAGCAGTATTTGGCATTGCTCTAATTGTAAAATGTTTTGAACCAATAATGTTTTCAATTTTTGCTAATGAAAAACCTGTAATTACAGAAATTATTATTTGTTCCTTTTTAAACTTATATTTTAACTTATCTAAAATAGCTTTTAAGTGTCTTGGTTGAACAGCAAAAATTAAAATATCAGAGTTTTTTATAGCTTTTTCATTGTCAGAAGTTATAATTACTTCGTTATAAACATTAAAATCAGTAAGTGAATTCGTGTTTCGTTTAGTTAAATATAATGAACTTACTACCTCATTTTTTAATAAACCTTTTGCTATAGATTGTCCTAAACTTCCTGCTCCAATAATTGCTACTTTCATAATTGCTAGTTGTTGTTTGTTAGTGGTTTCGTTGTTATTAGTTGTGTTGTTATTAGTTGTGTTGTTGTGTGTTTCTTTGGGCGTTACCACAAGGGTCGCGCTTTACATTATATCTTTTCATGCTGAATTTATTTCAGCATCTGCTTAATACTTTCAAAAGCAATTTAACATTCTATAGATACTGAAACGAGTTCAGCATAAAAAGGATGCCATTTCAATCGCTAACGCAACTGAGTGACTACTAAAAATAATTCGCTTTTAAATTTAAACCTAACGTTTCTTCAAAACCATACATTAAATTCAAATTCTGAATAGCTGCACCAGAAGCTCCTTTTAAAAGGTTATCAATAGTACTTGTTATTAATAATTTATTTCCATGTTTTTCTAATTGTACCAAACACTTATTCGTATTTACAACTTGCTTCATGAATATGCTTTCATCAGAAACAATTGTAAAAGCAGCATCTTTATAATACTCTTTATATATTTTTTTAGCTTCTTCAAGAGAACCTTCAAATTTTGTATATGTTGTTGCAAAAATTCCTCTAGAAAAATCACCTCTATTTGGCATAAAGTTAATTTCTGAATTAAAGTTTTCTTGTAACTGATTTACAGTCTGATTAATTTCTCCTAAATGCTGATGATTAAAAGCTTTGTAGTGAGAAAAGTTATTATCTCTCCACGTAAAATGCGTAGTTGCAGAAAGTGAAGTTCCTGCTCCAGTAGCACCTGTTACAGCGTTTATATGAATATCATCTTTTAACAAACCTTTTGCAGCTAAAGGTAAAATTGCCAATTGTAAAGCAGTTGCAAAACAACCAGGATTTGCAATATATTTAGCTGTTTTTATCGCTTCTTTATCTAATTCTGGTAAACCATAAACAAACTCTTTTCCTTCAAAATTCTTATCAGCAAGTAATCTAAAATCATTACTTAAATCAATAATTTTAGTATTGTCAGAAAAACTATTTTTTTGTAAAAAAGCAGTTGAGTTTCCATGTCCTAAACATAAAAATAAAACATCTACATCTGCATTAATTTCGCTTGAAAAAGAAATTTCTGTAGATCCAATTAAATCTTGATGTACTTTATATAATTTGTTGCCAGCATTAGAAGTACTGTACACAAAATCGATATTTGTTTCTGGGTGATTTAGTAACAATCTGATTAATTCACCAGCTGTATAACCTGCACCTCCAATTATTCCTACTTGTAACATAATTATGAGTTTACTTGTCTATAAATTTTATTCTGGTTTCCTAATATTTTAATAAAACCTTTAGCATCATCTGCTGACCAAGCTTTATTTTCTTCACCATAAGTACTAAAAGCACTAGACATTAAATCGTGATCAGAAATTATTCCGTCTAAAGAAAAGTGATAAGGTTTTAAAGAAACTATAACATTACCAGAAACCATTTTTTGAGAACTTTGTAAAAAAGCTTCAGTATCTCTCATTACAGGATCTAAATATTGACCTTCATGTAAATGCATTCCATAAAAACTAGACAAATATTCTTTGTGTTGTAATTGCCATTTTGTTAAGGTGTGTTTTTCTAATAAATGATGTGCTTTTACCGTAATTAAAGCACCAGCAGCTTCAAAACCAACTCTTCCTTTTGTACCAACAATGGTATCTCCAACATGAATATCTCTACCAATTGCATATTTTGATGCAATATCATTTAGGTTTTCAATATTTACTTCTGGTTTGTTTTTTTCGCCATTTAAACCAACAAATTCACCATTTTTAAAAGTCAATGTTACTTTTTCCTCACCTTCTTTTTCTAATTGAGAAGGATAAGCTTCACTAGGTAAAGGTTTTTCAGATTCTAAAGTTTCTACACCACCAACACTAGTTCCCCAAAGACCTTTGTTAACAGAGTATTTAGATTTTTCCCAAGGCATATCAATTCCTTCAGATTTTAAATAATCTATTTCTTCTTGCCTGGTTAATTTTTGATCTCTAATTGGCGTAATAATTTTTATACCAGGAGCCAATGTTTGAAAAATCATATCAAATCTTACTTGATCATTTCCTGCACCTGTACTACCATGAGCAATATATTCTGCGCCAATACTTTTTGCGTATTCTACAATTTCTATGGCTTGTATAATTCTTTCTGCACTTACAGATAATGGGTAAGTAGCATTTTTTAATACGTTACCAAAAATTAAATACTTTACTACTTTGTTGTAAAAAGTAGCAACAGCATCAATATTTTTATAAGTAGTAACTCCCATTTTATAGGCGTTACTTTCTATATGATTAATTTCTTCAGTTGTAAAACCTCCTGTATTTACACTAACTGCATGTACATCATATTCTTTTGATAAACTTACGGCACAATAAGAAGTGTCTAAACCACCACTATAAGCAATTACTAATTTTTTCATTTTTTCTCTTTTTTTAGAAACAAGTTCTGTTTAATGTTTTTTAATCTTTTAAAAACGCTTTCTTTAATTATTTCAGGTTTCTCTTTATTTTGATTTTTAGGATCAAACAACATACCTGTACACAAGCACATTTTTCTTTCTGTTCTTGTTAAAACATCAAAATTTTTGCAAGTTTTACAGCCATCCCAAAAACTTTGATCATCTGTTAATTCAGAAAAAGTAACTGGTTTGTAACCTAAATCGCTATTTAGTTTCATTACCGCTAAACCAGTAGTAATACTAAAGACTTTTGAGTCTGGAAACTTAGTTCTAGAGTGCTTAAAAATAACCTCTTTAATTTGTTTTGCTAATCCTAGATTTCTGTAATCTGGATGTACAATTAAACCTGAATTGGCCACAAATTTTCCATGTCCCCAAGCTTCAATATAACAGAAGCCTGCAAATTTACCATCATCTAAAGCAATTACAGCATTACCGTTTTCCATTTTAGTGGCAACGTATGCTGGTTTTCTTTTTGCAATACCAGTTCCTCTTACTTGAGCAGCGTCTTCAATAGTTTTGCAAATAATATCTGCGTAAACTGTATGTGATTTGTTAGCAATTACAATTTCCATTGCATTGTGTTTTTTATTTTGTATAAGTTGTTGTTTGTTTTTTGAATGTAGAATCGGACTCACCTAAATTCCATAATATTTTAAACACCCAAAGGGCGAAATGGAAAACTGCGTCGTACATTGTTATTGTTTAAAATAACTAAAGGTTGTAAGTAAGTTTTGTAAGAAAGATTCACGATAAAAAAATAAATGGATAAATACTATAATAAGTTGACTTGTTGCTAAAGTAGAATATTAGCGACGGCGGTTGCGCAAGCGCAAGCTGGGACTTATTGTAGTACATAATTTATTTCTTCTTGAAGTAATCATACGGCTAAAGTATATATTTTTTTAAAGGTATTATCATAAGTGTAGCGCTTTTTTATAAGTTTTATGAAATTTAAACAAATTTGGAATTTGCGTTAAAAATAAATCAATAAATGGGTTAAATAATCGTTTTTTGATAATTTATAAATTGATAAATATGTTATTTTTTTACTATTTATAACCTCTATTTTTTATAAATATTAAAAACACGTCATAAAAAGCAACTAATTATTATTTAAATTCTGTTGCGTATCTGTATCATAATAAATTTTTTAAACAAAATTATTCAGTTTCAATTTTTAAATAATTGATAATATCTGAAGCAATTAATGAATTTTCTCCATTTTGTTTGGTGGCATTATCTCCTGCTTTTCCATGAAAATATACACCAATTAAAGCCGCCTTAATCGGAGTGTAACCTTGCGCTAATAATCCTGTAATTATTCCTGTAAGAACATCACCACTTCCACCAGTTGCCATTCCAGGATTTCCAGTAGTATTAAAAAAAAGTATTTCTTCTGGATTACAAATACATGTATTTGCACCTTTTAAAACAACAATACACTTATGTTCTTTTGCAAACTGTTTTTGTTTTTCAAAACATTCTATAGTGGTTTTCCATTTACCAACTAATCTTTCAAATTCTTTTGGATGTGGAGTTAAAATTGAGTTTTTTGGAAGTTTGTTTATTAATTCTCTATTCTCAGAAATAATATTTAAAGCATCAGCATCTATAACTAATGGAACTTTTGTTGATTCAAAAAGTTGTTTTAAAACTATTTTTGTTAAAGCTTTTTTTCCTATTCCTGGTCCAATTCCAATAGAATTATAAGAAGAAATATCAGGTAATTTAGAAATATAGGTTTTCTTTTTATCTGTTAAACACATTGCTTCTGGTGTAGAAATTTGCAAAATATCGTATCCACAATTTGGAATATATGTTGTTAAAAGCCCAGCACCAGATTTTAAACAAGCTCGAGAAGCCAAAACAGCAGCTCCAATTTTACCATAAGAGCCTGCAATAATTAAAGAATGACCAAATGTTCCTTTATGTGCATGTTTCTCTCTTATTTTTAAGCTTTCAGAAATTGTTCTATCTAAAATAAAATTATTGGTAGGTAGTTTTTGAATAAAATCTTCATCCAAACCTATGTTAATTACTTTCCAATCTTTTATATATTGATTACTTTCTAGATAGAAAAAAGATAGTTTTGGTCTTTGAAAACTAATTGTAATATCAGATTTTACAATAAAATCAGAATCAGGCAATTTATCACAATATAAACCAGAAGGTATATCAACAGATAAAACATGTTTTTTTGCTGCATTCATGTTTTTGATAACCTTAGCAGCTAAACCTTCAATTTTTCTAGTTAGGCCAGAACCAAATAGAGCATCAATTATAATGTCAAATTTTTTAAAATCTAACAAATCATCTTTGGTTTCAATAATTGTTACTTCTGCTAGTTTGTTAAAATTTGTTTTACAATTATTAGAAAGATTTTTAGCTGTTTTTATTAAAATTGCTTTTGCAAGATATCCTTTAGATTGCAATATTCTTGTAATTGCAAAACCATCTCCACCATTATTTCCAATTCCACAAACAACTGCAATTTTCTGATAATTGTAAATATTTTTTTCAATAGCATTCACAAAAGAAAGCGAAGCTCTCTCCATTAATTCTAAAGAAGAAATGCATTCTTTTTTAATAGTATGATTATCGGTTTTTCTTGTTTGATTTGCCGATATTATTTTTTTGAGATCGAACAAAATTTAAGATTTTAAAGAGAACTTAAAGTTACATTTTTTTTATCAAGATATTTGCTTTTTTGATTAATAATAGTATCATATTATACTCGAAACTACAATTCATCCTAAAAAAAATACAGTTCGGTATTCTTTAATTTAAAAAAGAAAACTTCAGTTGCATATTTGTACCATAATTAACCATTAAAACAAAATATTATGAAACTTATAGTAGGACTTTTAGCAATGACAATGCTATTTATTACAAATTCAATAAAAGCACAAAACCAAACAATTACAGCAACAGTGGTAAATGTATCTTCAGATTTTGGAAAAGTAGGATTTGCATTATACAATAAAGAAAATTTTAGAATGAAACCTATACAAGCCTCTGCATCTAAAATTATAGAAGGAAAAAGTGTAGTAGTTTTTGAAAACGTTGAAGCAGGTGAATATGCAATTATCTGCTATCATGATAAAAACAATAACGATAAAATGGATTTTCAATCAAATAGAATGCCTTTAGAAGATTATGGAGCTTCTAATAATAATATGTCTTTTGGACCACCTAGATTCGATGACGCAAAATTTAAGCTTGATGATAAAAATGTTACTTTAGAAATCAGATTTTAGTAAATTAGTCAAATAAATACATTTTACAAGTAGATAATAATGAAAGACCAAGAAGTATATACAATTAGAAGTATTAAAAAAGGAGTCATACTTTGTTTAAAACTAACCGTTATTTTTGGATTGATCTTTGGATTAATTTTCGGTCAGACAACTTTAGAAGGCTTTATGTGGACTTTCATTATTTCTGGAATGTATTCTTTTGGAATTGGATTTGGTAATGGTTTCATTAATAATTATTTATCTCAAAAATGGAATTGGATTACACAAACTAATGAGCGTGTTTGGGCAGGAATAATTGGTACCGTTTTATACACAGTTCCTATTGTGTTATTAATAGATTATGTTGTTTTTGTAGTAATTAATAACAATAGTGGAGATAACTTTTTTAAAGGAGATTTTTTATGGGTTCACTTATTTTATATTGTACTTTCTTTAGGGATTTCTACCTTTTTACATGCTAGAGGTTTTATGATCAATTGGAAATCTGCAATGACACAAGAAACTACCAAACAAGAAATAGTAGCAAAAACAGAAACAGCAAAGTTTGAATCTTTAAAAAATCAATTAGATCCGCATTTTTTGTTTAATAGTTTAAATGTTTTAACGAGTTTGATTGGCGAAAACCCTAACCAAGCAGAAAAATTTACTACTAAATTATCTAAAGTTTATAGATACGTTTTAGAACAAAGAAATAAAGATTTAGTGCCCGTTGCAGAAGAATTAAAGTTTGCAAAAACCTACATGCAATTGTTAGAAATGCGTTTTGAAGATGCTGTAAAATTTAATATTCCAGATGCAATTAGTAATGTAGAGTTAAAAATAGTGCCTTTGTCTTTGCAACTTTTATTAGAAAATGCTGTAAAACACAATGTGGTTTCTTCTTCTAAACCTTTAACAATTAGTATTTATGAAGAAGACACTTATTTAATTATAGAAAATAACATCAATCCTAAAGAAGCAATAGGAAAAAGCACCAAAGTAGGTTTGCAAAATATTGCTGATAGATATGGATTAATCACTCAAAAAGGAGTGAAAATAGAAAATAACAACAAAACTTTTAAGGTGAGTTTACCTCTCTTATATAAAATGAACAATATTATGTACTCAGAAGATTTAGAAAATAGCAATTACGTAAAAGCAGTAGAAAGAGTAGAAAAGTTAAAAGAATTTTATCAAAATTTAGCTTCTTACTGTTTAGTCATACCTTTTTTAATATTTATCAATTTAAGATTCTCTCCAGGATTTCATTGGTTTTGGTTTCCAATATTTGGATGGGGAATGGGATTAGTATTTCACTTTTTAGAAGTAAATAACTACAATATTTTCTTAGGTAAAAATTGGGAAAACAGAAAGATTAAAGAAATGATGGAAAAAGATCAACATAAAAGAACAAGGTAATGGAGAAAGAATTCACTAAAGAACAAAAATATGTTCTGGCTCGAAAAAGAGTAGAAAAGATTAGTAAATTTTACAAACATTTGGCAACTTATATTGTAGTAAATATCTTTTTAAGTGCCATTTTTATTGTAGGCGATATAAATGATGGGGATACTTTTAAAGAAGCTTTTACAGATTATCATAACTATAAAATTTGGTTATTTTGGGGAATAGGAATCTTTTTTCAGGCATTAAATACTTTTGGAATTCGTATATTTTTTAACAAAGACTGGGAAGAAAAAAAGATTAAAAAATATATGAATGAGCAAAGTAAATATAGATAATAATGAAAACAAATTTTACACAACAACAACGTTATTATAAAGCTCAAAAAAGAGTAAAGGATATAAAAGGGTTTTATATACATTTAACCATTTACTGTATAGTTATTCCAATAATTATTTTTGTAAACCTAACATACGAGCCTCATTTTCATTGGTTTTGGTTTTCTACATTAGGTTGGGGATCTGGTCTTTTTATTCACTGGTTAACAGTTTTTGGATTCAAGCTTTTAGGCTTAGGAAATAACTGGGAAGAAAAAAAGATTAAAGAATTTATGGAGGAAAAAAATCAATAAAATGGAACAAGATTTTATACAAGAACAAGCTTATATTAAGGCAAAAAAGAAGGTAAACGAAATTAAAGGCTTTTATGTTCACTTTGCAGTTTATGTTTTGTCTTTGCCAATTATCATCATAACAAACTTAATGTTTGTACCAGGTTTTCATTATTTTTGGTTTGCAGTTTTTGGTTGGTTATTAGCAATTTTCTTTCACTGGTTAGGCGTTTTCGGGTTTAGTAAATTAGGATTAGGAAAAGAATGGGAAGAAAATAAGATTAAAGAAATCATGGAAGAACAAATTAAAAAAGATAACAATCGTGGATAATAAATTTATACAAGAAGACAGTTTTTTAAGAGCTAAAAAGAGAGTAAAAGCCATAAAAGGGTTTTACGTTCATTTAATAGTGTACGTGTTAGTTAATATTTTTATTAGTGGAGTTGTTATTTGGGGATTGACAAAAAGTGGATATCAATTAGTAGATACTTTTTCTAATTTTGGAGTGTATTCTACATGGGTTTTCTGGGGAATAGGAATGTTTTTTCATTGGTTAGGAGTTTTTGGTTTTAAATCTTTAGGTCTTGGGAGTGATTGGGAAGAAAAGAAAATTAAAGAATTAATGGAAAAAGAAGATGAACGTAGTAAATACATTTAAAGAGATGGAATACTTAGATGAGAAAAAATTAATAAGAGCAAAATTAAGAGTTGATGAAATCAAAAACTTCTACAAACACATAGTTACTTACATATTGGTTAATTTGTTTTTAACTTTTGTTTGGAAATTTTCATTTAAAATATTTGGAGATTTTGTTGTAAGTAATCATTTTGATGATGATGGCTTTACTCATATTCCTATCTGGTTTATTTGGGGAGTTTTCTTAGCTGCTGATGTAATAAATACTTTTGGATTTACAAGTAAATATGGAAGAGATTGGGAAGAAAGAAAAATTAATGAATTTATGAAAGAATAACTTTTTTTAACTAAGAACTCAACATTAAAAACTAACAACTAATAAAAATGAACATATTAATAATTGAAGATGAAAAGCCAGCAGCAAGAAGGCTTAGTAGAATGTTAGCAACTCTAGAAATAGAAGTTCAGCAAATGTTACATTCTGTAGAAGAATCTTTAAATTGGTTACAAAATAATGAGCATCCAGATTTAATATTTTTAGATATTCAACTTTCAGACGGATTATCTTTCGAGATTTTTGAAGAAATTGAAGTAAAATCTGCCATTATTTTCACAACTGCTTATGATGAATATGCATTAAAAGCTTTTAAATTAAATAGTGTAGACTATTTGCTAAAACCTTTAGATGAAGATGAATTAAAAGTAGCAGTAGATAAGTTTAAAGAAAATCAACCAAAGCAAACAGATGTTCAAGTAAACTTGGATGACATCAGAAAATTATTAGTAAATCCGGTTGATAGAAAGTTTAAAAAAAGACTAACAATTAAAGTTGGCCAACATATAAAAATTATTCATATAGATGAAGTTGAGTGTTATTATAGCGAGAATAAATCTACCTATATTCATACAAAAGAAAACAGAAATTATTTATTAGATTATTCTTTAGAGCATTGGCAAGAACAATTAAATCCAGAGCATTTTTTTAGAGTAAATCGTACCTTCATTATTCATATTAATTCAATTAAGGATATAATAGCTTATTCTAATTCACGTTTAAAATTGATTTTACATTCTTATAACGAAACCGAAATTATTGTAAGTAGAGAGCGTGTAAAAGGCTTTAAAAATTGGATTGATTAATAATTAGTTTTTAAGTTTCAAAGTGAGAGTAGGTAGAGTTTGTCATTTCGAGTGTTTTCTGAAGAATGAAGAAAATGTATCGAGAAGTATTTTTAACTATTCACTTGCACAAAATAACAATTCACTATATTTCTTGTTTTATTAAAGGTGATAAATTTCATTTTTGAACAATGAAGAAAGTATTTAAAGCATTTTATATCTCTTTTTGCAATTTTTGATTTTATAACATATTGTAAATGTTTATTTGATGAAAAAAAGAGCTAACTACTTCATTGTTAGTTCTTTTTTTATGCGTAAAATTTACGTCTCAAAATAAATCTAAATTTATTCAATTTTTATTTAAACTTTTTACAATAAAAAGGGTCAAACCAATAAATAAAAAAAAGATAAACGAAATGAAAAAATATGTATTATTTATTGCCTTTTTAGGAATTCTAATTGGTTGTAGTAAAGATTCAGAAGACATTGAAGATTCTCAAAGTTCAGAAGACACGATACTTAATTTAGAATATCCTTATTCAATTGTAGATACAGAGGTAACAAACTTTTATTCTGATGTGAGTCCTGTTTCATTGGTAAGTGAAAATGAAGATTTTTATGGACAGGATGCAAACTATTCAGGAAACCAACCATCTTATCAAAATAATGAAGATGGAACTATTACAGACAATATAACAGGTTTAATGTGGGAAGAAGATATGGGAGCAAAAATTAGTTATGATGAAGCTTTTACCAAAGCAGAAAACTCTAATTTAGGAGGATATAATGATTGGAGAGTTCCAACAATAAAAGAACTTTATTCTTTAATTTTATTTACGGGTCAGGTTGAAGGTCAGAAAGCAGTTGATTTCTTTATAGATACTAATTTTTTTAAACAATCAATAGGAGATGTAAGTATAGGAGAAAGAGAAATTGATGCTCAAACTTGGTCTTCTACACAATATGTTGGTGTAACTATGAGTAGTGATGAAACGGTTTTTGGTGTTAATTTTGTAGACGGACGTATAAAAGGGTATCCTAAATACAAAGTTGGTACAGGAAACGTAAATACAATGTATTTTAGAATGGTTAGAGGAAATACCTCTTATGGTAAAAACGATTTTGTAGATAATGGAGATGGAACTGTAAGTGATAATGCTACTGGTTTAATGTGGCAAAAAGCTGATAATGGTACAGGATTGGATTGGAAATCTTCTTTAGCGTATTCAGAAAACTTAGAATTAGCTGATTATTCTGATTGGAGATTACCAAATGCTAAAGAATTACAAAGTATTGTAGATTACTCAAAATCGCCACAAACTACTAATTCACCAGCAATTGATTCCGTTTTTGATACAACAGAAATTAAAGATCCAGAAGGAAGTAGTGGACAATATCCATATTTTTGGACAGGAACAACTCATTTAGATGGGGTAAATCCTTATTCTGGTGCAGTATACATTGCTTTTGGTGAGGGACAAGGTCAAATGAATGGTGTTTTAATGGATGTTCATGGAGCTGGTTGTCAAAGAAGTGATCCTAAAAGTGGTAGTTCGTCTGCTTATCCAGATTATTTTGGTCCTCAAGGAGATGTAAGATATGTTTATAATTATGTAAGAAGTGTAAGAAATATCAAAAATTAAACGACTTTAAATATTTGTTACAAAGGTCTTGCTTATTTAGTAAGACCTTTATTTATTTGAATTAGTTTCAGTATTAATTATAAAAATCAAATTTTAGAAAACTATTTTTTTTTTGAAGAAACATTTAGAACGAAGTAGGGTTTTCAAATTAAAAACTATAAATTCTTCCTTTTTCACTTCAATAATAAAACTAACTTCGCATCTTTTTTTTAAAATACAATTGTAATACAAATAGCAATTGCACAAAATAAAATTCATGAATATTTACAAACAAATAGAAGCAGAAATTCTAGCTGCATCAAATATTGTTATTACAGCACATAAATCTGCAGATGGAGATTCAATTAGTTCTTCTTTAGGTTTACTTTATTTTATAGAAAAATTAGGTAAAAAAGTAGTTGTTTGTCATCCAGATAAAGCACCCGATTTTTTATATTGGTTAGATACTTCAGCAATTCTTTTAATGGAAGAAAATCCAGAAGAAGTAACTGCACAAATGCAAAAAGCAGATTTAATTTTCTGTTTAGATTATAACGCAACTAATAGAGTAGGACCAGAAATGCAAGCTTTGTTAGAAGAAGCAACTTGCAAGAAAATTATGATAGATCATCATTTAAATCCTGAAGAGTTTCCTACAATAACGGTTTCTGAAACAACAGCATCATCAACATCACAATTAATTGTAGATTTAATAGAACAATCTGGACATATAGATTTGTTAGATGAAAAAATAGGAACACCATTATATTTAGGTATTTTAACAGATACAGGTAGTTTTAGATTCAATTCTGTAAAACCAAGAACGCATGAAGTTTTAGCAAAAATTTTAGCTGCAGGTGTAGAACATCATTTAATTCATGAAAAATTAAGCGATAATAATACAGAAAGTCGTTTGCGTTTGCAAGGATATGCAATGAGCGAAAAGTTAGAGATTTTATATGAACACAATGTTGCAATTATTTCTTTATCTAAAGAAGAATTGGCAAAATACAATTACAAAAAAGGAGACACAGATAGTTTAGCAAATACCGTTTTATCTATTAAAGGAATGAAAGCTGCCATTGTATTTACAGAAAGAGATGGAATTATGAAAATTTCTTTTAGATCTAAAGGAGTAGAAAACCCAGTAAATATTTTAGCAAAAGAACATTTTAATGGTGGAGGACATGCAAATGCTTCTGGTGGAATGTGTGAGTTAACTGTAGCAGAAACATTAGAAAAATTAAAAGGATTAATTCCACAGTATTTCCCTAAACAAGAATAATTTTCTTTTTACAATATATTAAAATAGTATAAAGAGGTTTAACTAAATATTAAACCTCTTTTTTTTATAAATGGTTTTTATTAAAAACTATTTTCAACAAAATCTTCAAAAAATTTCCTAACAATTAAACTTTGATTATTTTTATCAAAATTTAAGTAGATGAGTCAGCAGGAAGAATTTTTTGAATACATTAATAACGGTTATAAAACCAAAGGAGATTTTATAGAACTTGGTGCAGCAATGTTAGGAGAAGAAACCATAACAAATGCAATTGTAAAAGTTCCTTTAAAAACTTTAAATAGACATGGTTTAATAGCTGGTGCAACAGGTACAGGTAAAACTAAAACGTTACAAGTTTTAGCAGAAAACCTTTCAGATAAAGGAATTCCTGTGTTGTTAATGGATATTAAAGGAGATTTATCTGGTTTGGCACAACCAAGTCCTGGACATGCAAAAATTGATGAGCGTCATGCAAAAATTGGTTTTCCTTTTACTGCTAAAAAATTTCCTATTGAAGTCTTAACAATTTCTGAACAAGATGGAACAAGGTTGCGTGCAACAATCTCAGAATTTGGTCCTGTTTTATTATCTAGGATTTTAGATTTAACAGAAACACAAAGCGGCATTGTTGCTATCATTTTTAAATATTGTGATGATAATAAATTACCACTTTTAGATATAAAAGATTTTAAAAAAGTTTTACAGTTTGTAACACAAGAAGGGAAGGAAGAAATCCAAAATGAATATGGACGAATTTCTTCTTCTTCTACAGGTGCAATTTTGCGTAAAATTGTAGAAATAGAACAACAAGGAGGAGATTTATTCTTCGGTGAAAAATCTTTTGATGTAGAAGATTTAACAAGAGTAGACGAAGATGGAAAAGGAATTATTTCTGTGTTGCGTTTAACAGACATTCAAGACAAACCAAAGTTGTTTTCAACATTTATGTTGCAATTATTGGCAGAAGTATATGAAACTTTTCCAGAACAAGGAGATTCTGGAAGACCAGAATTAATCATCTTTATAGATGAAGCACATTTGGTGTTTGAAGAAGCTTCAAAAGCTTTATTAAATCAAATAGAAAGCATCGTAAAACTAATTCGCTCTAAAGGAATTGGGTTGTATTTTGTAACCCAAAACCCTAAAGATGTGCCAGAAGATATTTTAGCACAATTAGGTTTAAAAATACAGCACGCTTTAAGAGCTTTTACTGCAAAAGATAGAAAAGCAATTAAGTTGGCTGCAGAAAATTATCCAGATTCAGAATATTATGATACCAAAGAAGTGTTAACACAATTAGGTATTGGAGAAGCATTTGTATCAGTTTTAAACGAAAAAGGAATTCCAACTCCATTGGCAAGAACTATGTTGCGTGCTCCAATGAGTAGAATGGATATTCTTACAGATAAAGAGCTTAAAAATGTAATTAATAATTCACGTCTTTTTTATAAATACAATGAAAATTTAGATAGAGATAGTGCTTATGAATTGCTAAACTCTAAAATTAATAAGATAAATATAGCAGAAGAAAAAGCAATTAAAGCAGCAATAGACAAAAAGGAAAAAGAAAAATTAGCTAAAGAAAAAGAGAAAGAAAGACAAAGGGAAGAAAGAGCCTCTAGAAGTGTTTCTAGAAGAAGAAGTACAAGGCAGAACCCAATTGTAAAAGTATTAACAAGTGCCACTTTTATTAGAGCAGCATTTGGAATATTAAAAAAAGTATTGAAGTAACAAAATCAAAAAAAGAACGTTTAAATAAGAACAAAACTAACAAAATGATTAAAAAGAACCTCTTACCAATAATAGTATTCGCTTTTTCACTACTTATAATTAGTTGTAGTAACAGTAGTAAATTTAAAATTGAAAAAGGAAGAGTTGGAGAAATTACTACAAAAACTACGATTCAAGAGTTGAATAAAATTTTTAAAAACGATTCTATTGTTAAAAATTTAAGTGAAGGAGCACAAGGAGATAATTATTTTCAAGAAGATGACGAGTATTTTATTTTCGAAAAAGGTGGGAAGCTTTTGTTAACAATTATGCCAAAAGAGCAATTAGATTCAACTTCTACGATTAAGAGTATCGAAATTCATGACGAGCGTTTTAAAACGGAATCTGGAATCACTGTAAATTCTAGTTTTTCAGAAATTAATGCTAACAATAGCATCAATAAAATAGAACGTACATTCTCTTCAGCAACCTTGTTTTTAGACAATTTAAATTGTACAATTGCTATAGATAACGAAGAATTAGGTTTAAAAGAATTTAACACTCAAAAAGTTACCAAAGAACAGATTCCAGATTTAGCAAAAATGAAATCGTTTATAGTTTGGTTTAATTAGGGCGTATTTTGTTCGTTTTATTTTAAAACAAAACCGCGCTTGGAATTTATCTTGAGCGAAGTCGAAAGGTTATATCTTTTTATGCTGAAATAATTCAGCAATCTAAAAAACACTCTTCTAATAAATAATATTTTACTATTTTTATTAAATGAGTGTTTTTTGCATAAAAAGGATGCCATTTCAATCGCTTACGCAAAACCAATCTTTATGAAAAAAAAATATACAATTCAAAAATCACCCTTTATAGTTCCAACAACAGACGGAAAGTTAATTGAAGAACATTTTGGTAATGCTACAGATAAAAATTCTCAAATAAGTATTGCACATATGATAGCACCTTCTGGTTGGAGCGAACCTTTTCAAACCCCAGAATTTGATGAATATACTTACATCATAAAAGGAAAAAAGCAATTTATTATAGAAGGAGAAACTGTTGTTTTAGAAACAGGACAATCTATCAAAATAGAGAAAAACACTAGAGTTCAATACTCAAACCCTTTTGAGAAACAATGTGAATATATTGCTATTTGTTTGCCTGCTTTTTCAATAGATCTGGTAAATAGGGAAGAAGAATAGAAAATAAATTTCATAAAAAAAAACGAGCTAATATAATTAGTTCGTTTTTTTATAAATTTTAAAAAGTAATTTTAGTTATTTCTTTGGCAAGCTAATAATGTGTTTTTCAATAACATTGCAATTGTCATTGGCCCAACTCCACCAGGTACCGGTGTTATAAATTCAGATTTTTTAGAAACTTCATCAAAAGAAACATCACCAACCAATCTAAATCCGTTCTTTTTACTAGAATCTGCTAAACGAGTAATTCCTACATCAATAACAGTAACATTATCTTTAACCATATCTGCTTTTAAAAAACTCAGGAATTCCAATAGCAGCAATAATAATATCTGCTTGTAAAGTAAATTCTTTTAAGTTTTTTGTTCTACTATGACACATGGTTACTGTAGCATTACCAACCTTCCTTTTTTGTGATAACAAAATACTCATTGGGCTACCTACAATATGACTTCTACCTAAAACAACAACGTGTTTTCCAGAAGTTTCAACATTGTATCTGTCTAATAATTCTAAAATTCCAAAAGGAGTTGCAGAAATAAAAGTAGGTAAGTTTAACGCCATTTTACCAACATTTGTTGGATGAAATCCGTCAACATCTTTATCAGGATCTATAGCCATTAATATTTTTTGCTCATCAATATGTTTTGGCAATGGAAGTTGAACAATAAAACCATCAATATCTTTGTCAATATTTAAGATAGCAATTTCATTTAATAATTCTTCTTCAGTAGTTTCTTCTGGCAATCTAATTAAAGTAGATTCAAAGCCAACACGTTCACAAGCTTTTACTTTTGCGTTTACGTAAGTAATACTTGCTCCATCATTTCCAACAATTACAGCAGCTAGATGAGGTGTTTCATGACCTCTGTCTTTTAAATCTCTTACTTCTAAAGCAATTTCTTCTTTAATTTCTGCAGCTGTTTTTTTTCCGTCTAATAAAATCATTTTGTATCTAATATATATATGGTAATAGTTGTGTTAAAATTATTGAATTCTTTTAATATAGTATAATTATTATTTAAAATATTGAGATCTTCTTCCGTTAAATTATATACAGTAGCATAAAAAACATATTTATTTTTTCCTGTAAATTTAGCAAAAGATCTTTTATCTCCACTAAAATCGATAAGATCTAAAGTAGTATAATTGGGGAAAAAACTTCCAACTTCTGAAACATCTATATGTTCATTATTTAAATAATCAATAGCTTTTATTCTTAATGAATGGTATGGTAAATGACCTAATGTAGCTCTCCAACCTTGAGAAAGTTCTTTTGGATATATCCATAGATTTCCTGTAATTAAACCAATTAAAAGAGTGAAATACAAAACCTTTTTTAGCTTTAAGTACTTGCTAATAATTATAAAAGAAAATAAGTTAAAACAGATATAAGAAACGATGAAGTATCTAATGCCAACAGAGTTTGTGACGCTTATGATTGTTATAATAATTAGTATTACAGAAGATATTGCTAAAAGTAGAATTTGTTTATTCTTTATTGATTTTATTATTTTTTTTCCATAGATAAAAAAACTGATGACGATTAATAGCATTATAAAAATTCTTCCAAAGTCTAAATATCGCCAAACTAATACAACTAAATTTCTTATGAAATATTTAAAATCTGCAAAATGCCACATTCCAGACCAAGGAGAATTTGGATGTGTTTGCAGCCATCCTTTAGTTAGAAGTCTCCAACCAACAAATATAAATGCAGGTAGACTTGATAAAAAATATAAAAGAATAAATTTAATTGTAATAATTTTTTTTATTACTTCTTTTTGAATAAACAATTTATTGAGAACATCGAATAAAAAAATACCAGCAAAGAGCATCATACTTCTATAAGAGACAATACTTAAAAAAAGTAAACCAATAAATTTAAATAAAATTTTGTTTTTTAGTATTGAATTTACAGCTAAAAAAAAGAAAAATAGCATAATAATTTCCATATTAACTAAAACAAAACAAGTTGAAAGAGAAGGATCTACTATTATTAATATAAATGCACAAAATTGTAAGCTTCTTTCCTTTACAAAATAAGATATAAATTTATGAAGTTGGTAAAAGAAACCAAAAGTAAATGGAAGCATTGCTAAATGACTTACCCATAAATGATGTCCAAATATATTCCAAAAAACTGTTAAAATAAATCCCAAAAAAGGAGGATGACCAGGATCAAAACTATCTGGCATATTCCAATTGAAGATAGAATTGTAATATAATTGATTCCCCATTTTTGACCCAAAGAGGATATCATCATCAAACATTCCGTAATTTATAGAAATTAGAAATATTAGAATGCTTAGAAAAATAAAAAAGTAAAATTCACTTTTTTTATAATTCAATAATGATTTTATCATTTTTTTTAAAATAAGTTCATAAAAAAGGCTGCTAAAAAGCAGCCTAAATATTTTTATTTCATTCCTTTCATCATTTGCATCATCTTTTTGCCACCACCACCTTGCATCATCTTCATCATTTTGCTCATTTGGTTAAATTGCTTCATTAGTTGATTTACTTCTTGAATACTTGTTCCAGAACCTTTTGCAATTCTCTTTTTTCTACTTGCATTTATAGTTGTTGGTGTACTTCTTTCTTCTTTTGTCATAGAATGAATAATAGCTTCAATTCCTTTAAAAGCATCATCATCAATATCAACATCTTTCATTGCTTTTCCAGCTCCAGGAATCATTCCCACTAAATCTTTCATGCTACCCATCTTTTTAATTTGTTGAATCTGACTTAAAAAGTCATCAAAACCAAATTGATTTTTAGCAATCTTTTTCTGTAATTTTCTAGCTTCTTCTTCATCGTATTGATCTTGTGCTCTTTCAACTAAAGAAACAACATCTCCCATTCCTAAAATACGATCTGCCATTCTATCTGGATGGAATACATCAATTGCATCCATTTTTTCTCCAGTACCAATAAATTTAATTGGTTTATCAACTACAGATTTAATAGACAAAGCAGCTCCACCACGTGTATCTCCATCTAATTTTGTTAGAACAACTCCATCAAAATTTAAGATATCGTTAAACGCTTTAGCTGTATTTACAGCATCTTGACCTGTCATAGAATCTACAACAAATAAAGTTTCTTGTGGGTTTACTGTTTTATGAATGTTAGAAATTTCAGTCATCATTTCTTCATCAACAGCTAAACGACCAGCAGTATCAATAATAACTACATTTTTACCATTTGCTTTTGCATGTTTTATAGCATTCTGAGAAATTTCAACAGGATTATTATTACCAACTTCAGCATAAACTTCAATACCAATTTGTTCTCCAACAACTTGCAATTGGTTAATTGCTGCAGGTCTATAAACGTCACAACCAACTAATAAAACTTGTTTTGATTTTTTATCTTTAAGATAGTTTGCTAATTTTCCTGAAAAAGTAGTTTTACCAGAACCTTGTAAACCAGACATTAAAATTACGGTTGGTGAACCACCAAGATTAACTCCAACAGTTTCTCCACCCATTAAGTCAGTTAGTTCATCTTTAACTAACTTCACCATTAATTGTCCAGGATTTAACGTTGTTAATACGTCTTGACCTAAAGCTTTGGTTTGAACTCTTTTTGTAAATTCTTTGGCAATTTTAAAGTTTACATCGGCATCCAATAATGCTCTTCTAACTTCTTTTAGCGTCTCTGCAACATTAACCTCAGTAATTCTACCATGACCTTTTAAGGTGTGTAGGGCTTTATCTAATTTATCGCTTAAATTATTAAACATAATTTGTCTTCTTTTTTAGGAAGCACAAATATATGAATTAGAGACGATTTGTATAGTGAATAGCATAGTTTTTTACTTATTAAGTCTTTAAAAATATGCTTATAAAAAAGTTTATTAAATGAATAAATACTGAGATAAGGGAAATATGAAGTGAAAATGCTATTATAATTCAAACCAAACTCTAAAAAATAGATGAGGTTTAGCAATCAATTTCCTCACCATAAGTCATTATTAAAGTTTCTGTATGATGTTCTGTATGATGAGCAGTCCACATAATAATTTCTCTAATAGTCATTTTACCCATTAATGGATGTGGAATTACTAGAGTATCTAAATTAACATCACTAATTTTTTTAATTTTATATTGTAGTTTTTTACTCTGTATTTGAAGCTTTGTAAGTAATCTTTTTCTATTTTTTTGCAAAGGTTTTTTTAAATTTTGATTAAAAACTCTTGCTCGATCACTATTTTCAAGTAACTTCTGTTGATATTTATTTACAATAGTTTTATAATCTCTAGATTCTCTATTACACAATCCGAATTTATATTTTAAAAAAAATCTAGGATAACTTAATGCATTATTTAAAGCTTGTAAACTATTAACTAAATGAAGAACTTGTTGGCCAACAGTCCATTTATTATCAGGTCCTTTTTCCCAATTATCTTCTGGTTGATTTTCTAACCAATTAAATAAATCTCGATGTTTTTCCTCTAATAAATCTGCAATTGCTAATTTTTCCATTAAAAAATATTTATCCGTGAGAAAGGTACAAAAAAAGAGTTGAAAATATCAACTCTTAATTTTATTGGAAATATAACTTTATTTTTTTTCTGGAATAAACTCTAGAGCTACACCATTTATACAATCACGTTTTCCGGTAGTTTCTTCAGGGCCATCATCAAAAGAATGACCTAAGTGACTACCACAAGTATTGCATTTTAATTCTGTTCTCTTATAACCAATCTTATAATCTACATCTAACTCTACATTTTCTTTAATAGCTCTATCAAAAGAAGGCCAACCAGAACCAGAATCGTATTTATGTTCAGATTTATAAAGAGGTGTTTTACAAGCTGCACAAACATAAGTTCCTTTGGCTTTATTTTTATTTAAATCACTTGAAAAAGCTCTTTCTGTTCCTGCTTCACGTAAAACATAATATTGTAAAGGTGTTAATTGTTTTCTCCAATCAGAATCGGTCTTTACAATTTTATATATTTTTTTTTCTTTGGATGAATTTTGTGCTTTGCATGAGTAAACCATCAAAAGAATAACAGTAGATAAAGTGAGAATCTTTTTCATAAATATAAAATTGAATTCGTTTTTATTTCTGACGAACATTTAATGTAATAATTACATAATAATACTCATTTAATAAATATATTTTTTTGATAAAGATAGAATATGTAGTTTTAGAGTCTTGTAAAAACTCAATTAAAAGTGACAATTTGTATATTATTGTGTCTTAATAATAGTGATTATAAAAATTAGAAATAGATGAAAAAAGTAGTTGTATTAGTTTTAACAGTTTTCCTTTTTGTAGAATGTAGTACAGTGCCTATTACAGGTAGAAAACGAGTTAATTTTGTAAGTGATTCTCAAGTTTTACCAGCAAGTTTTGCTCAATATAAAGGTTTTTTAGAAGAGAATAAATTGTCTAGTAATAGAGAAATGAGTAATCAGGTTAAAGAAGTAGGTAAAAATATTTCTGCGGCTGTTGATCGTTTTATGCGTGCAAATAATATGACATCAGAAGCAGATTCATATAAATGGGAATTTAATTTAATTGATGATGAAACAGTAAATGCTTGGTGTATGCCAGGAGGTAAAGTTGTTTTTTATACAGGTATCATGCCAATTTGTGATAATGAAAATGGAGTTGCAGCAGTTATGGGGCATGAAGTTGCTCATGCTTTTGCAAAACATGGACAAGAAAGAATGTCTCAAGGGCAATTACAACAATTAGGTGGTTTAGCTGTTGCTTTAGGTACTTCTAATAAAGATCCAAAAACACAACAATTGTGGAATACTGCATTTGGAATTGGTTCTGGTTTAGGAATGTTAAAATTTAGTAGAGTTCATGAACAAGAAGCAGACAGACTAGGTTTAGTTTTTATGTTAATGGCAGGTTATGAAGGTACAGAAGCTGCAGAAGTTTGGGTAAGAATGAGTAAAAGAGCAAATGGAAGTTCTCAACCAGAAATTTTAAGTACACATCCATCTAATGCATCAAGAATCCAAGACTTAAGAACATATTTACCAACTGCTAAAAAGTATGCTATACAATATAATGCTAAAGGAAACATTGCATTAAAAAAATAAGGAAACAAATAGTTTTCATATATTGTAACCGTTCAAAAATTATTTTTTGAACGGTTTTTTTATAAAATATATTCTATGTTAAAAATTGGAGATAAAAAATTAATTAATGCCTGGGCTTTTTATGATTGGGCAAATTCAGTTTATTCTTTAGTAATTAGTACTGCAGTATTTCCTATTTATTATGCTGGTTTAACAGCTTCTGAAGGTTTTGCAAACGCAAATGGAAAGATTACTTTTTTAGGAACATTATGGACTCCAACTACTTTATATAATTATGCTTTGGCATTATCCTTTTTGATAGTTGCATTTATATCTCCAATGTTATCTGGTATTGCAGATTATGCTGGAAATAAAAAGAAATTCCTAAAAGGTTTTTGCTTGTTAGGTTCTATTTCTGTAATGTGTTTGTTCTTTTTTACAGGAAAAGAAACACTTTGGGTTGGTATTTTATTTACAATGTTAGCAAGTATTGGTTTTTGGGGGAGTATTGTTTTTTACAATGCATATTTACCAGAAGTTGCTCATCCAGAACAACAAGACAATGTAAGTGCAAAAGGTTTTATATTAGGTTATTTAGGTTCTATTTTGTTATTACTATTGTGTTTAGTTATAATTGAAACAGAAGTATTTGGAATGTATGACAAACAATTTGGTTCTCAATTGTCATTTGTTTTAGTTGGTTTATGGTGGCTTGGATTTGCTCAAATTACATATGCTAGATTGCCAGATGAAGAAAAAAATGCATTACCTAAAGACAATTATTTTACAAAAGGAATAAGAGAAATTCGAAAAGTAGCAAAAGAGTTATTTGAATATAGAGAGCTTAAGATATTTTTAATTTCGTTCTTTTTATTGAGTATTGGTGTACAAACCATAATTTTAATGGCTGGTATTTTTGGAACTATTTTAGGTTTAGAAACTTTAAATTTGATAATGACTATATTATTAGTACAGTTTGTTGGAATTTTAGGAGCTTTTGTGTTCTCTAGATTATCCAATAAAATTGGAAATATTAAAACTTTAAAAATTACAATTGCAATATGGGGAGTAGTGTGTTTTATCGGTTTTAACCTCACAAAAGACACACCTAATATAGAAATGTATTTTTATATTTTAGGAGGTTTAATTGGTTTAGTAATGGGTGCAATACAATCTTTAGCAAGGTCTACTTATTCAAAACTTTTACCAGAAACAGAAGATCACGCATCTTATTTTAGTTTCTTTGATGTTACAGAAAAAATTGCGTTAGTAGTTGGTATGATTACTTTTGGAGTATTAAATTCTATAATCTCTATCCAATCTAGTGTGCTGGCCTTGGCTATTTTCTTTTTAGCCGCTTTTATATCTATTAGTAGAATTAAGAAAACAAAATATGTTCATTAACTTTTAGTAAAATAATTTTCTAATTCCAATAAAAACAAAAATCATTATCGAATAAAAAATAAAAAAAGGAATTATAAATTGTGGGTAATCTAGCATTAAAAATATACTTATAATTAATAATTGAAAACCTAAACCAAAAGTTGATACACAAGTCATAAACCAATTAGGGAAACTTTTTCCTTTAGAAGCATTTTTATCTAAAACATAAATAATTTTATCAAAAACCCCATAAAGAAGTTTATAAAGCATAAATAAAACATTTACTTTTTTTTGACTTTCTCCAGCTAATGCAATGGGAGTTTTATCTTCAAAAATCCGGCTTGTTGTATCTCCATTAAACTTATTTCTCAAAATTACATAGTAGTAATTATATAAAGTTCCCTGTAATTGAATACAAAAAAATGATAAAAGGGTACTATAAATATTTTGATTTGTAATTTGCCAAACGGCTAATAAAATAAATAGATTTAAAATAATATCTGAAATTGAATCAAAATATCTTCCTGTATATGAAGGTGTTCTTTTTATTCGTGCCAATTCTCCATCAGCAGCGTCTAAAATAGATTTAAAAATCAAGAAAAATACTGCGGTTTTAAAATAATGATTTAAAATACAAATAATTGCAATAAGCCCAGATATGATAAATAATAATGTTACATGAATAGGGGTAAAAGACGTCTTTTTAAGAGAGTTAGCAATAATTTTTGCTACTGGTCTTCCGTAATCCGATAAATCTAAAAATTTATTTTCTTCAGGTAACTTTGACATTAGTTGCTTTTTATATTGAGCATTTTTAACGATTTAGAATTCTACACTTTAAAATAGCACTAAAAAATTTGTACACTTTAAAGGTAAACTATTTGTAAATAAATCGTTGAAAATGCTCAATAATTTTGCTTTTTCTAGATATTAAATCTTACACCAATAACAATATTTCTTCCTTGATTAAGAGTTCCATCTGCTTTTAATCTAGATAAATGATGAATGTATTCTTTATCTAAAAGATTATTTATAGATAAACTTGCAGAAAAGTTTAATTTAGATAAAACAACATCTCCTCCCAAACCTAAATTTAATAAATTATAAGCATCAGATTTTGTTTCATAAGTACCCACATTGTTTTGAGAAAACGTACTTTCTAGAGTTAAAGAAGCATATCCTTTTTGAAACCATTTATTAATATTAAATTCCGTTCTAAATGTATTTCTCCAAGTGTTTGCAGGTATTAATGGTAAATAGTTACCATTATCTTGTTTACCAATTACCGTTTCAAATGTACTTTTTAAATGCAACCAATCTAAAGGATGAGGATGTAAATGAAATCCAAATTCACTACCATATAATTTTGCATTTTCTTGCGTATAAGAAAAAACAGCTTCTCCATCTTCAACTTCTCCAGTAGGGTTTATATAAATATAATCGTTTATATGGTTGTAAAATCCGTTAGCAAAAAACTCAAAATGTTCTGTTTTATATTCTAAAGAAAGATCTATTTGAGTATTTTTTTCATTTACTAAATCACTATTTCCTTTTTCAAACCTATTAGTTCCATGATGAACTCCATTTGAAGCTAATTCTGCAAAATTAGGTGCTCTAAAACCAGAAGAAAGATTAATTCTAGAAGTAAAGTTATCGGTAATTGAAGTTTTTAATCCTAATGAAGTTGTAAAACTATTGTAAGATTTATCTAAAGCTTCAAAAACATGTACTTCATCTTCATGCGCAATTTCGTGCCTTTCAGTTATAATTTTTCTATTATCATAACGAATTCCTGCTTGTAATGTATTTTTGTTCCAAGTATAATTTGCAGTTGTAAAAACTCCGAAATCATTTATTTTGGCATCAGGAATTAAAATTTCTTCCCCAAAATTGGTGTTTGTTTGATGCAAACCTTGTACTCCAGAAAGTATTTCTAGATTTCCAATTTTTGGAAAATGATATTTTGCATTATAAGTAAATGTTTTTAATTTCATTCTTAAGGCAGCACCTTCTTCTTCATGTTCATCTTCATCATGATCTTCCTCTTCGTCTTCACCATGTTCATCATGATGTTCTTCAAACTCTTGTCTATCATTAAAAGTATAACCTAAATCGATATCTAGTTTAGAATCTCCAAAGAAAAAATGATTGTGAGAACTTAAAATATGATTATCAATTTCTTGATAAGGTTCTAATATGCTTTTACTTTTAGATTGTTCTGCAACGCCTTCTTCTGGTAAACCTAATTTAGATTTGTTATAATTATATCTTATTTCTGATGAAAAATTATCTTTAGAGTATCCAATTCCTGTTTTAAAATCTTTCTCATTAAAACGTGTATTTGTTACTCTTTTATCCGTTGGAATTTTATAATCTGAATGAGAAGCATAGGTTCCTCTAATTAAAAATTTCCAATTATCAGAAGACGTTTTATATCCTAAAGAAGAATTTGTTCCTAAAGTATTCGTATAAAAACGTTGATTAAAATTGATGTTATTACTATTCTCTAATGCAAATTTTTCTGGATTGATGTATAATACTCCACCCAAAGCATCAGAACCATAGAGTAAAGAAGCAGGTCCTTTTATGACTTCTATACTACTTATTCCTGCGTCATTAATTCCTAAACCATGTTCGCCACCAAATTGTTGGTTTTCTAAACGGATACCTTGTGTATACACCAAAACTCTATTTCCGCTTAAACCTCTAATTACAGGTTTTCCAATAGATGCTCCTGTAGCAATTTGATTTACACCAGCAATGTTTGTAATTGCTTCAGAAAGTGTTGTTGCACCTAGTTTTTGAATGGATTTAGCAGATAATCTTTCTACTTTCATTACATTTTCTGACTGTAATTTATTAAAAGGAGCAGAAACAATAATTTCATCCATTTCAAAAGGTGATTCTTTTAATTGAATGTCTAAAATACTATCGTTATTTACATCTATGTATTTTACAATTGTTTTAAATCCTAAATAAGAAAAAGTTATTTTTATTTTTCCTGTAGGAATATTATTTAAGATGTAAGTTCCATCTTGGTTTGAGGTTGTTCCTTTATGTATTTCTGAAGCATATATTTGAACTTCTGACAAAGGGTTATTATTTATATCTGTTATTTTTCCTGAAATGCTATTTTGTGCATTCATAGAAAAACTTGCTACTAAAAGTAGTAATTTTATGAATATTTTCATTAATTATAATTTTACTGATTACTAAAAAATACTTGTCATTGTCAATAAGATGAAGCAACCTTAGTATCAATTATAAGATTACTTCGTCATAATTTCTTGTAATGACGCAAAGTTTAAACAGTAAAATTTGGTGGACCTCTAGAGTATTTTTTAGAATGATAAACTTCTTTAAGTATTTGAGGTTTATCAATAAAAAGAGTCGTGTAAAAATGTGTTGGAATTACATCAAAATTAGATGTAAAATCCATAGAAAATATAGTGAGATGTTTGTGAAATTCATCACAATCTAAATGTTGTTTGTGTATATGATGCTCAGTTATAGAAGTACAAACAGCATGTTCATGATTTTCTAAATCATGAAGAATTTCTATTGATACAGGTATCATCAATAGGAAAAGAAAAAAAACGCTAAGTAGTTTTTTATACAAGTAATTATTTTTTTCTAATTCTTAAATTCAGCATTTCAACTCCTAAAGAAAATGCGATGGCAAAATACAAATATCCTTTTGGAATTGCTCCCACAGTTTTGTTAAATATTTCTGTATGTGATAAATGTGCGCCTTCTGTAATTAGCATAAAACCGATTAATATTAAAAACGATAATGCTAACATTTGTATCGTAGGATTATTATTTACAAAACTACTAATCGGTTTAGAAAAAATCATCATAATGATAATAGAAATAACTACAGCAATTACCATAATAATTAAAGCGCCATTAATACCATTTGTCATACCAACAGCAGTAAGAATACTATCAAAAGAAAAAACAATATCAATTAATATAATTTGAAAAATTACGTTGGTAAATGAAATTATTTTTGGAGATTTTATAACTTCATCTTCGTTGGTATGTTCAACTTTTTCACGAATTTCTTTGGTACTTTTATATAGTAAAAAAAGTCCTCCTAGAAACAGAATTATACTTTGGCCTGTTAAAGCTGTTTTAAACCAACTATTACTAATCACTAAAAAAGGTTCTTTTAGAGAAATTAAATAAGAAACACTAAATAATAGCAAAATTCTAGTAATCATTGCTAAAGCTAAACCTAAAAGAGTGGCTTTTCTTACTTGATTTTCTGGAAGTTTATTTGCTGATATTGATATAAATATGATGTTATCAATTCCAAGAATAATTTCTAAGAAAGTAAGTGTTAATAAGGCAACCCAAGTATCTGCGTGTGCAAAAATTTCCATCTTATTTTACTTTATAAATAGTACCATCTGTTTTAAACTTACTAAATCCAATTTTAGCAGAAAAGCTATAAGAACTGTCTGTAACTTTAGTAATCTGTACATAAATTGGATCTTTATCTAAATCTTTTTTAGGTGATTTCATTTTTAAACTATAAAAGAAATTATTTTTCCATTTGATATATAATGTATCAATATGTTTTATTCTTTTTACACCAGAAATACTATCATTAGAAATACTTACAATTTTTTCATATTCTTCTATTTGAATACTATCTTTTCTTGTGATAGTGGTTTTACTATAACCTTCACCAGCAGGAATTTCAAAAACACCTACTTTAAAACGATCAGCATTGTCTTTAATTTCTGAATTACAAGAAGCTAAAGCGATAATAATTGTAAGTATACCTAATAATTTTTTCATTAAATTCCTGTATAATTTGCAGGCGTAATTGCCTTTAATTCTTCTTTAATTTCAGCGGAAACTTCTAAAGTATCAATAAAATTCGCAATTAAATTTTGATTGATTTTTTCATTCGTTCTAGTCAATCCCTTTAAAGCTTCATAAGGATTTGGATAGGCTTCACGTCTTAAAATTGTTTGTATTGCTTCTGCAACAACAGCCCAATTGTTTTCTAAATCTTGCTCAAACTTTTCTTTGTTTAACAATAATTTATTCAATCCTTTTAAGGTTGATGTAAAAGCAATAATTGTATGTCCAAAAGGAACACCTACATTACGTAAAACTGTACTATCAGTTAAATCACGTTGTAAACGAGAAACTGGTAATTTAGCAGAAAGGTGTTCAAAAATTGCATTTGCCAAACCTAAATTTCCTTCAGAATTTTCAAAATCAATAGGGTTTACTTTATGTGGCATTGCAGAAGAACCAACTTCACCAGCTTTAATTTTTTGTTTAAAATAATCCATAGAAACATAGGTCCAGAAATCTCTGTCTAAATCTAAGATAATTGTGTTGATACGCTTTAAAGTATCAAACAAAGCAGCCATATGATCGTAATGCTCTATTTGGGTTGTTGGAAAAGAATGTTGTAAACCTAATTTTTCTTGTACAAAAGAACTACCAAATTCTTTCCAATCAATGTTTGGATATGCAACTTTATGTGCATTATAATTACCTGTTGCTCCACCAAATTTAGCAGCACTTGGTATATCATTTAATAAATTAAATTGTTCTTTTAATCGAACAACAAAAACCTCAATTTCTTTACCTAATCTTGTTGGAGACGCTGGTTGCCCATGAGTTCTTGCCAACATAGAAACATCTTTCCATTCAATTACAAGTTCTTGTAATTTTTCTAAAACCTCAAAATAATGAGGCACATAAACTTCGTTCATTGCTTCTTTTATTGAAAGCGGAACGGCAGTATTATTGATGTCTTGAGAAGTCAATCCAAAATGGATAAATTCCTTATACTTAGTCAAGCTTAGCTTGTCAAATTTTTCTTTGATGAAGTATTCAACCGCTTTTACATCATGATTTGTAATACTTTCTATATCTTTTATTTTCTGAGCGTCATCTGCAGTAAAATCTGTATAAATTTTACGTAAATCATCAAATAAATCGTTGTTAAAATCTGCTAATTGAGGCAAAGGAATTTCGCACAAAGCAATAAAATATTCAATTTCTACACGAACTCTATACTTTATTAAAGCTTCTTCAGAAAAATAGTCTGCTAATTTTGTTATTTTACCTCTATAACGACCATCAATAGGAGAGATGGCATTTAATTTTGTTAAGTTCATTTTTTAGTTATGTTGTGAAATGCAAAAATAGTCTTTTTAACAGATTTATAAAGTCGATTTTCGATGTTTTTCTATCAATGCTAAAATGTGTTTTCCTCGAGCTTTACAACCTTTACTTTCAAAGATGATTTTAGTTTCTATTAAATGCTTTAATTCTGGGTGAATCCAATCTTTTTCTAATCCAAAAAAGTATAAAGCATTCATTGTATAAGCTCTAACGGCAATCTTTTGAGGTGTTATTAACCAATCAAAACCAGCTTCAACAATATTATCTATATGTTTAATAGTTAGTGCTTTTTGAACATCATTTTCTTTTTTAGAATAATATGCAGTTGCTAAATGTTCGCAGATTTTTGCACAAGGTCTAATTGCGCTATCAAATTTTACATTGTAAATTTCAGTTGTAAAAGTATCTAAATGAGGTAATATCCAATTTAAATGATGATGTGTGCAAATCCATTCTAAAATCCAAGAAGCTTTAATAGAAATTTTATCATCAACATAAAAAGTAATGGTAACTAAATCTTTAAATAAATGGGGATTATCTAATACAATATTAGCAACTCTTTGACGGTTATCTCTTTTAGCTGTTCCTAATTGATTGAGTTGTTCCGTTAAGTAAATTAGATTTGTTTCTGGCACTATTAATGTATATTTGTTTAAAAATTCTATATAAATGATAAATATAAAAAGACTGTTTTTTGTTTTGGCATTTTTAGCTTGTTTTTTTTCAAGTGAAATTGTTAATGCCCAGAAAATTAATCAGTTTGATAAAAATAATAAAAGAACTGGTTTATGGAAAAAATATCATTCTAATAAAAGAATAAGATATGTTGGTCAGTTTAAAAATGGAAAAGAAGTTGGAACTTTTAAGTTTTATGATATTACTACTTCTAAACATCCAATAATTATAAAAACTTTTTTTGAAAATTCAGACTCTTTGTTTGTTCAATTTTACACTTTAAGTGGAAAAATTGAAACAGAAGGAGTTTTAAACGGAAGAAAGAGAGTGGGAAACTGGAAATATTTTTACACTGATGGAACTTTAATGTCTGAAGAAAATTATAAAGATGGTAAATTAGATGGAGAACAGTTAATTTATTATCCAGATGGTTTGGTTACAGAATTTGCTATTTACAAAGATGGTTTAAAACATGGAGTTGTTAGCAAGTATTCTAGTAAAGGAATTCTTATTGAAGAAATAACTTATGCAAGTGGTAAACCAAATGGTGTAGCTAAGTATTTTGAATTGAATGGAAATTTAAAAGAAACGGGAGTTTATAAAGACGGAAAAAGAGTAGGAAAATGGGAGTTTTATTTAGATGGAGAAATAGCTACAGAAGATCAAAAAAAGAAAAATAAATCTCGTTTTAAAAAGGAAACTGGGAATTAGTTTTTTTAATAGAATCATCAATTCTTTCAATCAAAAAATCATAATCAAAGTTGTAACTTTGCATCTTCAAAATTAAAAAATGAAAAGAGTAGTTGTTGGTCTTTCTGGTGGAGTAGACTCTAGTGTTACAGCACATTTGTTAAAAGAACAAGGGTATGAAGTAATTGGGCTTTTTATGAAAAATTGGCACGATGATTCTGTAACCATTTCTAATGAATGTCCGTGGTTAGAAGATTCTAATGATGCAATGATTGTTGCAGAAAAATTAGGAATTCCTTTTCAAGTAGTAGATTTAAGTGAACAATATAAAGAACGTATTGTAGATTATATGTTCGATGAATATTCTAAAGGAAGAACTCCAAATCCAGATGTACTTTGTAACAGAGAAATTAAGTTTGATGTTTTTATGGACATTGCTTTACAATTAGGAGCAGATTACGTTGCAACAGGTCATTATTGTAGAAAAGGAGAAGAAATTATAGACGGTAAACCTGTTTATAAATTGTTAGGAGGTAAGGATAATAATAAAGATCAATCTTACTTTTTATGTCAATTATCTCAAGAACAATTAACAAAAGCATTGTTTCCTATTGGAGAATTAACAAAACCAGAAGTAAGAGAAATTGCAAAAGAAGCAGATTTAATTACTGCAGAAAAGAAAGATTCTCAAGGTTTATGTTTTATTGGTAAAGTTCGTTTACCAGAATTTTTACAACAAAAATTACAACCTAAAAAAGGAGATATTGTAACCATTCCTTCAGATTTTGAGCAGTACACAAAATCAACTTCAAAATTTGAAAACAAAGAAGCAGAATTAAAATATTTTTCAACGAAGTTTTCTTATAATAAAGAAGATGGAAAAGTTGTAGGTAAACATCAAGGAGCGCATTATTTTACAAAAGGACAGCGTAAAGGTTTAAATGTTGGAGGAACAAAAGAAGGCTTGTATGTAATAGAAACTGATGTTGAAGAAAATGTGATTTATACTGGAGAAGGAAAAAACCATGCAGGTTTATATAGAAATGTATTATTTGTTTCTAATGAAGAAATACACTGGATTCGTGAAGATTTAACTTTAAAAGTAGGAGAATCTATGAAAGTTGATGCAAGAATTAGATATAGACAACCCTTAGAAAATGCAACTTTATATAAAGTAGAAACTGGCTTATATGTTGAGTTTACAAACAAGCAATCTGCAATTCAAGAAGGACAATTTGTGGCTTGGTATCAAAATGAAGAATTATTAGGCTCTGGTGTAATTTCTTAATTAAAATATATAAAATCGTAAAAAAGTAGTAATTTCGAAATATGAAGAAATTACTACTTTTTTTATTTATAATAATTTTCTTTAAAGTTTCTGCTCAAGAAGATGCTTGGGTTTTCTTAAAAGATAAACCCAATGCAATTACTTTTTTAAATAATCCTCTAACAATGCTTTCTCAAAGAGCATTAGATAGAAGATCTAAATTAGTTATTTCTTTAGATTCTATAGATGTACCTGTTGATGAAACGTATTACAATCAATTAAAAAATGAAACTTCAATTACTGTTCTAGCAAAATCTAAATGGTTAAATGCAGTTCATATTCAGGGAGAGGTTGAAGATATAAATGATTTGTTATCCACTTATAATTTTATAAAAAGTATTGAGTTTGCTAACAAATCTTTAAATACTTCGGGTAAATCAAATTCCAAGTCAAAAAGAATAGTTTCAAACCATCATCATAAATTCTCTGAAATAGAAACTGATTTTAATTATGGTTCAGCAGATAATCAAATTAAAATGTTAAAAGGAGAATATTTACATGAGCAAGGTTTAACTGGAGATAATCAAATAATAGCAATTATTGATGCAGGTTTTCCAAATGTGAATACATTAGATGCTTTTCAAAGAATTAGAGATAATAATCAAATTTTAGGAGGATATAATTTTGCTGATAGAAATACAGACTTTTATACAAGAAGTAGCCATGGAACACATGTTTTATCTTCTATTGCAGGTTATATTGAAAATGAATTTGTTGGTACAGCTCCAGATGCAAAATTTTATTTATTTATTACTGAAATAGCAGAAACAGAAACAGTTTTAGAGGAATCACTTTGGGTGGAAGCAGCAGAAAGAGCAGATAGTTTAGGGGTCGATGTAATTAATACATCTTTAGGATATACAACTTATGACAACCCAGATCATAGTCACACATATGCAGATATGGATGGTAAAACAACTTTTATTTCTAGAGGAGCAGAAATTGGAGTTTCTCGTGGTTTACTTTTGGTAAACGCAGCAGGAAATAGCGGAAATAGTTCTTGGAAATATATTGGTGCACCAGCAGATGCTCCTTCTGTAATTACAGTTGGTGCTGTGAATGCTTCTGAAGAAATTGCTGCTTTTAGTTCTTTTGGACCAACTTCAGATGGAAGAATTAAACCAGAAATTTTAGGGCAAGGTCAAAATCCTGCATTAATAGACTATCAAACTGATGAAATAAAAACATCTTCTAGTGGGACTTCATTTTCTTCGCCAATTATGACAGGTTTAATTGCTTGTTTAAATGGAAATGAAGGATTTATATTAAAGTCTTCAGGAAAATCAAATTCATCAACAGATAATTTTAATACTTTTTTAAAACAAGCTGTTTACGAATCTGCAGATAAATATAACAACCCTTTAGATCAGTATGGGTATGGAATTCCAAATTTTGAAGTTGCTTTTAATAATTATAATTCTTTTTTTAATTTTGGTGGGAGTGAGTTAAAATCGTTAATAATTTATCCAAACCCTATAAAAGATGAATTTATAATTTCTGTTGAAGATGCTATTTTAAATGAATTTACAATTCAAATATTTAGTGTTTTAGGAAAAAAAGTGTTAGAAAAAATAAATTCAAATTCACAAACAGTTAATATTTCATTTTTAGAGAGTGGTATTTATATTCTGAAAATTTCAAAAGATAATCAACATAAATCTTTAAAGTTGATAAAAAACTAATGACAAATAAAATAACACAGCTTTTTAATATTGAATATCCAATAATACAAGGAGGAATGGTTTGGGTTTCTGGTTGGAAATTAGCTTCAGCAGTTTCTAATGCTGGAGGTTTAGGCTTAATTGGTGCAGGATCTATGTATCCTGATGTTTTAAGAGAACATCTTCAAAAGTGTAAAAAAGCAACAGATAAACCTTTTGGCGTAAATGTACCAATGTTATATCCAGACATTGAAAAACTCATGGATATAATTATTGAAGAGGGAGTGAAGATTGTTTTTACTTCTGCAGGAAATCCTAAAACCTGGACACACTTTTTAAAGGAAAAAGGAATTACTGTAGTACATGTTGTGAGTTCTGTTAAGTTTGCTTTAAAAGCTGAAGCTGCAGGTGTAGATGCTGTTGTTTGTGAAGGCTTTGAAGCTGGTGGACATAACGGGAGGGAAGAAACTACAACTTTTACATTAATTCCCATGGTTAAAAAACAGGTTAAAATTCCTGTTATTGCAGCAGGAGGAATTGGAACAGGAAGAGGAATGTTAGCAGCTATGGTTTTAGGCGCAGATGGAGTTCAAATAGGAAGTAGATTTGCTGCTACTGTAGAATCTTCTGCTCATCAGAATTTTAAAAATAGAATTATTGAAGTAAATGATGGTGATACTCATTTAACTTTAAAAGAATTAGCGCCTGTAAGATTGATAAAAAATAAATTTTTTAATGAAGTAGAAGAATTATATCAGAAAAATCCATCAAAAGAAGAGATTAAAAAATTATTAGGAAGAGCAAGAGCTAAAAAAGGGATGTTTGAAGGTGATTTAGAGAATGGAGAGTTAGAAATTGGTCAAATAGCAGGATTAATTCATGAAATAAAACCTGTAAAGGAGGTTTTTAATGAAATAATTGAAGAGTTTTATTTAGTTAAGTCCTTAGTTAATAGGTTGTAACAGGGTTAATTAAAAGAAAATCAATATTTTATGCTTTTCTAAAATTATTGGCATTATCTTTGCAATTCAATAAACGTTGTTAGTAATTAAATTAGCAACACATTAATTTTTTATTATGAATAAAGGTACCGTAAAATTTTTCAACGAGTCTAAAGGATTTGGATTTATCACTGAAGAAGGAAACAACAAAGAACATTTTGTACATGTGTCAGGATTAGTTGACGAAATTCGTGAAAACGATGAAGTTGAATTTGACTTACAAGATGGAAGAAAAGGATTAAACGCAGTAAACGTAAGAGTTATATAATTATATATATTACTAGTTAATTTTTTATCTAAAAGCCTATCAAATTTTGATAGGCTTTTTTTATTTTCGTATTTAAAATTTTTTATTTATGATTGACGGTAGACAAAGAAAAAATATTAAAATTGGTTTATTTGTGGAGATTGTACAAAAGCCACATCAAAGAACAGGGGAATTAACAGAAGGAAAGATTAAAAAAATTCTAACTAAATCTCCAAACCATCCTCATGGAATAAAAGTTCAGTTAGAATCTGGTATTGTAGGTAGAGTTAAAAATATTATAGAATAGAATTATTCTTATTTAACAGGAATTTTAATTTCGTATAATTTTCTACTTTTATTATTAAGTTTATTTTCTCTTAACCAAGCATTATGAATTTTTAATTCTTTATATGTAATTCCGAATTTTTTAGCAAAATTAGCAATGTTAGAAATTGCAGTATCAACTTTTACTGTTCTTGTTTCAGGAATTGTATATAAATCTTCTTGATCAAAAACAAAACCATATTTTTCAGGATTAGAAATAACTTCTTTTAAAGCAATAATTCTAAAAACATATCTTTCTGTTTCATCTGGCAGTAAAGCATCATAATAATTATTTACTTGCTGAATTTTTAGTCTCTTACTAATTCCATAATTCCCTGCATTGTAAGCTGCAGCAGCTAGTGTCCAAGAGTAAAAACGTTCTTTAGATTTTTTTAAATATTCTGCAGCAACTTTTGTAGCTTTTTCAATATTGTAACGTTCATCTACGTTACTATTTATTTCTAAACCATATTCTTTTCCTGTAGTTTTCATAAAATGCCACATTCCTGCTGCACCAGCAGAAGATGTTTCATCAATAAAAGCACTTTCTGCAAGCGCTAAAAATTTAAAATCGTCTGGCAAACCATATTTCTTTAATAAAGGTTCTAAAATTGGAAAATATTTATTGGCTCTTTTAATAAGTAATAAACCATTAGATTGCCAATAAGTATTTACTAAAAGCTCTCTATCCATTCTTTCTCTGATATCAAGTTTTTCTAAAGGAACTCTTTCTCCTGCAAGATTTAAATCTGTAGGGAGTTTTAACGATTTGATTTTGTATGTTTTGTGAGTGCTTGTTTTTGGATCTATTTCTGTTTTATTTATAGCGTTATAAAATAATAGCGTAACAATTAAAACACTAAGAAGCGAAAGAAAACGTATTGGTTTATTCATAATATAGCAATTTTTGTAATTTTAAAAATATGAAAACTGATTGGCATTATCAAGATAAAACTTCATCAATAATTTTTGAGATTTTTCTTGCCTTAGTTATAATCATAACGTGGTTACCATCTTCAATTTTTATACAATTTTTAATGTTTTTAAATGGAAACACATGGTCTTCTGTACCATGTATATGTGTAATATTTTGATTTTTATCTGTTTGTTGCCATTTAATAACATTTCTAATAGACCAGTTTAAATATAACTGATTTCTTACTGATAGATACTTTTTATAAATATCAGCTCTTTTTTTTAATGATTTTCCTAAAAAGAATTGAGCATAATTTTCAAAGTTTGAAACAACTTTTGTCGGAAAAACTTTGTAAGCTTTTGTAAATTTAACCATTTGAAACCTTTTAGGAAGTTCTTCATGATGCTTAACACTAGAAATAATAATAATTTTTTTTGTATCTACATATTTACTCATTTCTTGCACCATAATTCCACCAAAAGATACACCTACTAAAACTGGGTTTTTCTCTTTAATGTCTTCAACCATTCTCATTGCATAATTGGCAATAGATTCTTCTATAGCTAAAGGTGTTTTCCACTCTAAATAATGAGCTTCATATTTGTCTTCTGGTAAATTTAAATTTTCAAAAATTTCTGGGCCAGCAGCCAAACCAGGTACAAAGTATATAGGGGTTTTATTCATAAATTATTCGATTAGTTTTTTTTCATATAAAATATCTTCAAAAGCTTCGTAAGCTAAGGCTAGTTCTAAAGGAACATTTCTCCAAAGTTTTATTTCTATTTGTTTGTTGTTATGTGTGATAAAAGTACTTGGAAAATCCATTATAGACCTATCTACATAACTATCAAGATATGTACCAAAAGAAGTTTTTTCAAACATTCCTTTAATCTTTTTCATTTTAGCTTCAGAGATGTTAAACTCTTGTGTTCCTTTAACTAAAACATTTTCAATACCATTAAAAGCTACTTTTCCATCTTTAAATAAAATTACATCATAAACAGCACAATCACCAGAACAATGTGTTTTTCTAACTTTTACAAAAGTATTTTCTGAAATGTATTTTATTGACGCAACACTTTCTTTGGTATGAAACTCGACAGAAGAAAAAGTGTTTGATTCTTTTAATCGTTTTAACCAAAAGTCTTTTTTATCGATAGGAACTTTAATTATTGCTGCTTTTAAAGAGTTTTCATCAATTACTAATTCTTGCCATATTAAACTACTATTTTCTATTAAAGCCTTAGCATCAGTAACATTTTTAGAGTTTTTTAAAACAACAATTAAATCTTCTTTTGTTTTTACAATTGATTTTTCTGTTATCTCTTCTTTAATATTTTCTTTTTTCTCAGTAATAATCTTTTTAGTTTTAGTTGTTTCTGTATTTTTCTTTTCTTTTGATTGTTGATTGCAGCTTAAAGCAATTACAAAAAACGTTAATAGTAAATATTTCATAGTATTTATTTTAGTTGTTCTTTTACTTATATAAAATCAAACCTTACCAAACCATCTTCATCAATTTTTGTAAGTGTAATATTGTGTAAGGTGTTTATCAATTCTGGATTCCAAGGTGTTTTTACTTTTACATAATTTTCTGTAAATCCGTTTATAAAACCTTCTTTATTTTCATTTTCAAACAAAACAGTTAAAGAATTTCCTAATTGAGTTTCATAAAAAGCACGTCTTTTCTTAGCAGATAAACCACGTAACATTTTACTTCTTTTTGCTCTAACTTTTTTTGGAACAACACCTTCTAAATGTACGGCTTCTGTATTTGGTCTTTCAGAATATGTAAAAACATGTAAATACGAAATGTCCATCTCGTTTAAATAATTATATGTTTTTAAGAATAACTCATCAGTTTCACCAGGAAAACCAACAATAACATCTACACCAATACAGGCATTTGGCATTACTTCTTTAATTTTTGATACTCTATTTGTGTAGGTATTTGTTAAATATCTACGTTTCATTTTTTTTAAAAGCTCGTCACTTCCAGATTGTAAAGGAATATGAAAATGAGGAACAAATGAATCTGATTTCGAAACAAAATCAATTGTTTCATCTTTTAATAAATTAGGCTCTATAGATGAAATTCTTAAACGATGTATTCCATCAACTTTATCTAATTCTTTTACCAATTCTAGAAAAGTGTGTTCGTGTTTTTTATTACCAAATTCACCTTTTCCATAATCACCAATATTTACACCAGTTAACACAATTTCTTTTATTCCTTTTGATGAAATTTCTTTGGCATTATTAATTACGTTGTCTAAAGTATCACTTCTAGAAATTCCACGGGCTAAAGGGATTGTGCAATATGTACATTTATAATCACAACCATCTTGCACTTTTAAAAAAGCACGAGTTCTATCGCCAATAGAATAAGATCCAACATAAAAATCGGCATCAGAAATTTCACAAGAATGCACTTCACCAATATTGTTTTTAGTTAGATCGTTGATATAACTAGTAACATTAAATTTTTCTGTAGCTCCTAAAACCAAATCTACACCATCAATAGCAGCTAATTCTTCTGGTTTTAATTGCGCATAACATCCAACAGCAATTAAAAAAGCATCTTCGTTTTTCTTTAAAGCATTTTTTACAATGGTTTTAAAGCGCTTATCCGCATTATCTGTTACAGAGCACGTATTTATTACATACACATCTGCTTTTTCTTCATAATCAACACGTTCAAAACCTTCACTCACAAAATTACGAGCAATGGTAGATGTTTCCGAAAAGTTTAATTTGCATCCTAAAGTATAAAAAGCAACTTTTTTTTCTGCATTCATTCTTGTACATTTAAGGATTGCAAATTTACAATAATATTCATGATTTTTATAACAGAAAATTTATTAGTTAGAAGACTCGTTTTAGAGGATTTAAAAGGATTTCATGAGCTTGAAAGTAATCCGAAAGTTTTAAAATATGCAACTGGAAACCCAAAAGTATTCAGTGAAAATGAAAAAGAACTAAAAGAACTAATTTTTAAATATAGTTTAGCTAAAAACGATTTTTGGATTTATGCAGTTGAAAGAAAAATAGATTTAGAATTTATAGGAACTGTTGCTTTAGTAAAAGACAATTTAGATGATGAAATAGGATATCGTTTCTTAGAAAAATATTGGAAATTAGGTTATGGATCTGAAATTTGTAAAGGTTTGATTTCTTATTGCAAGAAAATAGGATTGAAAAAAATAGTAGCCCATGTTGTTGATGAAAATAAAGCATCAGCAAAAATATTGGAAAACAATAAATTTAAAATTGTCAAGAAATTTATTAGTGATGATATAAAATTACCAGAAACAAAATATGAATTAAAATTTTGATTATATAATCAAATGTTTAAGTAATTTTAATAGTTACTTTAAACTTACCAATTAATTCTTGCAAGAATAGGATAGTGGTCAGAATATTTTACTGAAAAAGTATTGAATTGATTTATAGTAGCATTTTCATCAGAAAAAATAAAATCTATTCTCATAGGAAATGGATATTTAAAAGTTTTACCAAAACCTTTTCCTGCTTCTATAAAAGCATCTTTTTTATTTTGTGAAATTTGATGGTAAACCCAAGAATAGGCAGTATTATTAAAATCTCCACAAACTATTTTTTTACCTTTCCATTTTTTTTCGTGAGCTAAAAACAATTCTGTTTGTTCTGCTTGTTGTTTGAATCTATTTTTTAGAGTTTTAATCAGTTTTTCAGAATTTTCTTGTCCAAAATTTTCTTTATCTGGAGAAATGCTAAGAGATTGCAGATGTAAATTATAAATTCTTATTGTATCTTTTTTTCTAATAATATCAGCAAAAATTATATTGTTTCCAGTATTTTTTAATTTAAAAGAACCTTGATTTATTATTGGTAATTTAGAATAAATCGCCATTCCAAACCTTCCATTTTTGTATCTTTTTTCAATAAATTTATAGGGGAAATCTAGCACATATTTATCTAAAGACATATTTTCTTGTACCGTTAAAATATCTGGATCATTATCTTTTACAAATGCAGAAATTTTCTTTTCAATATCTTCTTCCTCTATCCATTTCCAATGGTTAAACATTCTTACATTATAACTCATTACTTTCAAATCGGTATTTAAAGATGTGTTTTTCTTTGATAACTTGTAGAAAGGAGTTCCTGTAAACCAACCTATTAAAAGGACAAATGCAGATAATAAAAGTTGTTTTTTTAACTTTATTAACCAATAAATAAAAAAGGCAATATTAATAATTAGAAAGATGGGAACAAAAAGACTTAAAATTGCAAAAACAGGAATTGTTTTTGGTGATAATAAAGGTAATAAGTAAGATAATAGCAAGAGTGTTGCTATCAATGAGTTTATTAAGTATAATATTTTATCTATTAGTGATAATTTTTTCATACTATTTTCTTCCTTGTTTAAACAAAAACTCTTTTTCTGCTTTGGTTAAAGTATCATAACCAGATTTACTTATTTTATCTAAAATTCCATCTATTTGTTGTTGGGTTAAAGATGTATTCTGAGTTGTTTTTTTAGCTTTTTTAGATGATTTGTGCACCGTTTTTAAAGGTTTCTTTTTTGATGTAAAAAGTGAAGAAATTGTGTCCCAAATTTTTATTTCTTTATTAGCTGCTTGCCTTACATATAAAAAACCAAATAAAGCACCACCTAAGTGCGCAAAATGCCCACCTGCATTTCCTCCAGATAATGCTAAAACATCAAGGCCTACCCAAATTGCAGCAAGATGCCATAATTTTACAAAACCAATAAAACGTAACTTTAATTGATAATTAGGAATGTAAGTTGTGATACCAATAAAAATTGCTGAAATTCCTGCAGAAGCTCCAACTAAAATAGAGGTTTGTCCTTCAAATAAAGGAAAATAACTTTGACTTAGTATAAATAATATTCCTCCAAAAAGAGTCCCTAAAACATAAAAAGTTAGTAGTTGTTTTTGAGTAAAATATTCTATAAATAGATTACCTATAAAATACAAAGTGATTAAGTTAAGAAGAATATGTAAAAAATCTGCGTGCAAAAAACCATAGGTAATAATGGTCCAAGGTTTTGTGAGTAAAGAAGAAAAGTTATCGTCTAAAGAAAACCATTCTACAATAAAATTCATTTCACCTTTATATAAGTCTTGAAATACAGATATAAATAAGGTGAAAATAAATATTGCTAGATTTATGTAGATTAGTTTTTCTACAATATTACCGCTTTTATAACGTGATTTTATGTTGTCTATAAAACTCATTAATGTGTTTTAAATTGATTTTTTTTCCAATACCAAGCAATTAAGAAACCTATTAAAGCTCCACCAACATGTGCAAAATGTGCAATGTTTCCAATAGAGTATTTTGTCATACCGAAAAATAAATCTCCTAAAATAATTACTGGAATAAAATATTTTGCGGCTATTGGAACGGGAAAAAATATCAATGCTAATTTGGCATCTTTAAAATACATTCCAAATGCTACTAAAACTCCATAAACTGCTCCTGAAGCTCCAACTGCAGGTGTATGATATAAATTATAAAATTCAATCATTTTTTCATTCGACAAAGCAATTCTTGCATCATTATAACTACCTGCATCTAGAATATTTTGAATATCATTAGCTGATAAACCAAAGTTTATTAATTGCTCATAAATACCGTTAAACTGATAATAATTGGCCAAAGTATAAATTAAACCTGCTCCAATTCCTGCAGAAAAATAGAAGAATATAAACCTCTTTTTTCCCCACATTTGCTCTAAAGGTGTTCCAAAAGCCCATAAACCATACATATTAAACAAAATATGACCAAAACTACCATGCATAAACATGTGCGTTACATATTGCCAAATTCCAAAATGTTCATTTTTTGGATAATGCAAAGCCAGAATATTTGTAAAATCTAATTTTAAAAGTTGTGGCGCAACAAATAAAATTACATTTATAATAATTAAATGTTTTATAGCATCTGTAAGTTTATTCATCTTTAGCTGTTAAATAGATTATCTATTTCGTTTAAAGTTAATGTTTTAAAAGTTGGTTTTCCAAAAGGAGAAATACTAGGTTCTTTGCATGAGAATAAATCATTTACCAAGCCTTCTTGTTCTCTTTCAGAGAGTTGTGTTCCTGTTTTTATTGATAATGTTTTTGCAAACGATTTTGCCATTACATCAAAATGGCTAAAACTAGCATCTGGCACTTCTAAATCTATATCACTTAATAACTCTTCTAATATAATAGTTATTTTACTTTCTGTAACAGAAACCGGAATTCCTTTTATAGTAACACTGTCTTTTGTAAATTCATCAAAAGAAAAACCTGCATTTTCTAATTCAGTTTTAATCGTATAAATCATTTCTATTTCTGCGGATGAAAAAGAAATTTTTACAGGAAATAATAATTGCTGACTGTTTGCTTCTTTTACTGTAATACTTTCTAAAAAATCTTCATATAAAATACGCTGATGTGCTAAAGATTGATTGATTAAAACTACGCCAGATTTTATAGAACTCAATAAATATTTACGTTGAATTTGAAACGTTTTTTGAGTTTTTATTTCTTGTTGATTGTTAAATAATTCAGATTGTTTTTCTTCATCTGTTACTGCAACAGAAGTATATAAAGATTCCCAACTTTCAGTTTGTGGTTCTCTTCTATAAGAAGTTGGCGTGTGAATTTCTTTTTGTTCTAACTCTTTAAAAGGATTAAAATCTGGGTCAACAGAAATTTTTGGTGTTGATGTTGATTTCGTTTTTGTATTAAAATGATAAGGAGTATCTAAGTTTGCATCTCTATTAAAATCTAAAAGTGGTGCTACGTTATATTGCCCTAAACTATGCTTTACAGTTGCTCTTAGCATTGCATATAATGCTTTTTCATTATCAAACTTTATCTCAGTTTTTGTTGGATGAATGTTAATGTCAATTGTATTTGCAGGTACTGTTAAATATAAAAAATAGGAGGGATGTGAACCTTGTTCTAGCAAGCCATCAAACGCGTTTACAACTGCATGATTTAGATAAGAACTTTTTATAAAACGGTCATTTACAAAAAAGAATTGTTCGCCTCTTTTTCTTTTAGAAAACTCAGGTTTTGCAACAAAACCTTCTATTGAAACGATATCTGTTTGTTCGTTAATAGGAACCAACTTTTCGTTCATTTTAGAACCAAAAACACTTACAATTCGTTTTCTTAAATTACTGCTTTTTAAATGATACACTTCATTATTGTTGTGATGCATTAAAAAAGCAATTGTTGGATGTGCTAATGCAACTCTTTGAAATTCGTCTATAATATGACGCGTTTCTACAGTGTCAGATTTTAGAAAATTTCTTCTTGCTGGTATGTTATAAAACAAATTTTTAACAGCAATACTTGTTCCTTCACTAGTAGATATAAAGTCTTGCGAAATAATTTTACTTCCTTCAATTTTTATGGAAGTACCCAATTCTTCGTTTTCTTGTTTTGTTTTTAATTCAACATGAGCAATTGCAGCAATAGAAGCCAAAGCTTCACCTCTAAATCCTTTGGTACAAAGGTTAAATAAATCTTCTGCTTTTTGTATTTTAGAAGTTGCATGACGCTCAAAACACATTCTAGCATCTGTAGCGCTCATTCCTTTACCGTTATCAATTACTTGAATTAACGTTTTACCAGCGTCTTTTAATAATAATTTTATGTTGGTTGCTCCAGCATCAATTGCGTTTTCTAATAACTCTTTTACAACAGAAGCTGGACGTTGAACGACTTCTCCTGCAGCAATTTGGTTTGCAACATGATCTGGTAAAAGTTGAATAATATCAGACATTAATTTCTTTTAAAAATAGATAAATCGAAATCTATAATGTACAAAAAGATAAGTACTAAAATTGCGATGATGATTAAAAGTGTTTTGTTTACGCTTTTATCTGAGTTTTTTAAGTCTTCAATTGCATCACCAAATTTACCTTTTATCCCTTTGTTTTTACCGGCTGTTTTTCTAAACTGATCTAACTTGTGCTCAATTTTATAAGGGTTTCCATCCCCTTTATAATATCGAGGTTGGTAGTCAAATTTCTTGTTTTTACGTTTTAAAAATCCCATAGTTTTAGAAATATTGGTTTATAATAATATTGAAGAAATCAACTATTGTACCAATTAAATAAGCATTCCAAATTTACAGAATTTAAAGGAATTCTTCAAAAAATGATGTTAAAAGTATTCTTAATTTTCTAAGTTAGAAATAGTGTGTTAAAAACCAATACTTTCAGTAGTAGTATCAATATTTTTAAGAGCAGCCATTTTTACAGCAGCAACAGCACATTCTGTTCCTTTGTTACCTAATTTACCTCCAGATCTGTCTAAAGATTGTTGTTTTGTATTGTCTGTTAAAACACAAAATATTACAGGTACATCGTATTTTATATTTAAATCTACAATACCTTGTGTAACACCTTCACAAACAAAATCGAAATGTTTTGTTTCTCCTTGAATTACATTTCCAATAGCAATAATTGCATCAACTTGTTGAGATTCAATCATTTTTTTACAACCATAAACCAATTCAAAACTTCCTGGAACATCCCAAGAAATAATATTTTCTTTAAGTGCTCCACAATCTAGAAAAGTTTCAATTGCACCTTTTTGTAGGTTTTTTGTTATTTCAGGATTCCATTCTGAAACAACAATCCCAAATCGAAAAGACTTCGCATTTGGGATTGTTGTTTTATCGTAATGTGATAAATTAGTAGTTGCCATTTTGTTCAGTTTACAGTATTCAGTATCCAGTATTTAGTCAGCTATTTACTGCCAACTGCAACTGTTTTACTGCTTACTATTTTGCAGCAAATTTAGCAGCTGCTATATATTTTTCTATATCTCTACCTTGGTCAGATTTAGAATAGTTTTCTTTTATTTTTGTAAATAAAGTTTCAGCTTTACTATAGTTCTTTAACTCCATTGCAGTTTGTCCTGCTTTAAATAAAAATAAAGGCGTTGTAAACTCATTTGCTTTTTTATTTGCTGCTTTTTCATAATAATCTAAAGCATCTTCTGGCTGATTAATGTCTGCAAATGCATCTCCAATTGCTCCAATAGCAACAGGACCTAACATTTCATCATCAGAATTAAATTTACTTAAATAGTCTATAGCTTTTTGGTAGTCTTTCATTTTTAAATAAGAAACACCAGCATAATAGTTTGCTAAATTTCCAGCCGCTGTTCCACTAAAAGAATCTGCGATATCTAAAAAACCATATTTTCCATCTGCACCTTCTAAACCTAAAGTTAATAAAGAATCTATACCAACACTAGCAGTTGAAGCTTCATTAAAATATTTTCTAGGAAAAGCAAGCTCGTTAGAAGCTTCAGTTTCATTTGGCTCAACAATGTATTTTGTATATCCTAAATATCCTAAAAAGATAACAACAATAGCAATTAAAGCCATAAATAAAGCTTTGCTATTTTTTTCAATCCATTGTTCAGATTTTGAAGCAGTTTCGTCTAAAGTATTTAAAACTCCAGCTGTTTCAAATTCAGATTCGTCAATTTGATTTTCTTGCTTTTTACCTTCTGGTTTATATTTTTTCTTGTATGTTGCCATTATTTCCCTTAAAAATTAGTGGCGACAAAAATAGTTTTTTTAATTGGATTTTAAAAGCGGATAATTCGCTAAATTTTCAATAATTTGCAAAACGTTTTCAATATCAAATTCTATTCATGTATTTACAGAAAATTTCTTTACTTAATTTTAAGAACATTGAGTCGCAATCTTTTGATTTTCAACAGAAAATAAATTGCTTTGTTGGAGACAATGGTATTGGTAAAACCAATGTCTTAGATGCAATTTACTATTTATCTTTTACAAAAAGTTACTTTAATTCTGTGGCAGTTCAGAATATTAGACATGGAGAAGGTTATTTTATGATAGAAGGAGATTACCTTTTAAATGATAGAAATGAGAAAATAGTTTGCAGCCTTAAAAAAGGACAAAAGAAGGTTTTAAAAAGGAATGGAAAAAGTTATGAGAAGTTTTCTGAACATATTGGGCAGTTGCCTTTAGTGATTATTTCTCCTGCAGATAGAGATTTAGTAACAGAAGGAAGTGATACAAGAAGAAAGTTTATAGATGGTGTTATTTCTCAACAAGACAAAAATTATTTAAAAGATTTATTGTCATATAATAAGGTTTTGAGTCAAAGAAATGCTTTGTTAAAATATTTTGCAGCAAATAGAACTTTCGATGCTTTAAATTTAAGTGTTTATGATGAGCAACTTTCTGAATATGGAAGTCGAATTTATGAAGTTAGAAAAAGCTTTTTAGAGGAATTTATTCCTATCTTTAATGAAAAATATCAAATAATTTCTGGCGATAGAGAGCGTGTTAATTTATTGTATAAAAGTCAGCTACATGATTTTTCTATACAACATTTATTAAAGAATTCTTTACAAAAAGATAAGATTATACAATATACAACATCAGGCATCCATAAAGATGATTTAAGTTTTGAAATAGGATCATATTCTATAAAGAAATTTGGTTCTCAAGGACAACAAAAATCATACTTGATTGCTTTAAAATTGGCGCAATTTGAGTTTATTAAACAACAATCTAATTTAGTTCCAATTTTATTGTTAGATGATATTTTTGATAAGTTAGATGAAAATCGTGTTTCTCAAATTATAGATTTGGTAAATAATGATGATTTTGGGCAAATTTTTATCACAGACACACATTCTGAAAGAACAGAGAATATATTAAAACAAGGAAGTAAAGAGTATCAGATTTTTAAGTTGTAGAGCTTTGGAGTTGGTAGAGTTGCAAAGTAGCAAAGGTTCTGATAAGCAAAGACACAAAGTAACAAAGTGACAGACTGTATAGTAACAAAAATCTAAAATTCTAACAATCCAAAAATCCATCAATCTAAAAGTCTAAAAACCTCAAATAATGTCAAAAAGAGAGAACGATTCATTTTCGGTAAAAGATTTAATGCAGAGTTTTATCAAGGAAAATAACTTGAGTAAAGGAATGCAAAAAATAAAAGTTGAAGAAACTTGGGCTAAAATGATGGGGCCAGGTGTTGCTACTCATACTACTTCTGTTAAGTTGCAAAATAAAACGTTGGTTATTCAATTAACATCTTCTGTTTTACGTGAAGAATTAAGTTATGGTAAAGATAAAATTATTAAAATGATGAATGAAGAGATAGGAGAGGACGTAATTTCTAAATTGATGTTGGTTTAAATATTTTGAGTTTCGTTAACGGTTAGTATAAGAAACGTAGGGCAGTAAGTAAGCGCTTTAGTTTCGGTTTATTACTTAGTCAAATATAAATATTTTGCTTTTATTTTTTTTAGTTTAAATGCCAAATTTTATATTTTGCGGACTTCATTAATAAGCACAGACCTTTCAATTTAGCACAAATTCCCTATGTTTTTTATACATTGTTGGCAGTAGTTTTATTTATCTTTTAAGTAATTTTTTTCTTAGAAATTTTACCCAAAAATTCCAACTACTAGATTTTTTTTCTTTATAAAAATTATTCTCCACCTTATCAAATGCATCTTCAATAAGTGCATTATGAAGAGGACGTATTAATAAAAGCCATATCAATGTTGCTTTTCCTTTTGTATTCATATCAATTGTATGCTTAATTTCAGTTTTTGTGATACTTAATTCATTAATTTCAAATTTATGAACTCCATTAAAACCAATAGGTTTTAAGAACTTAAACTGAATTATTTTATTGGGATTATATTTTTCTACGGAATATCTTATTGCTCCGTGACCTCCTTTTTCTCCAATCTTAATCCCATTTTTGAACTTCATTTCTGGCCATTTTTCTTTTGGCCAAATTTGTTCGTTTTCGGTTGATAATGTGTAAAACATTTCGGATACTTTACTTTTAGTTTGATTTATTGTTCGCTTATGGATATTTATGACTTTCATACTTTTACAGTATTAACATTTACTATTTCATTCTTTATTATTTCGTTGAGTTCGTTTGACCATAAAATTGCATAATGTCCTAAATTATTTAACTCTATTAATTTACTTTCTCTGAAAGATTTAGCAACTTTTCTAGCTCCTTCTATTGGTAAAATTTTATCAGTCTTTGAATGAACTATAATTGCTTTTTCAACATTTTTTAATTCATCACAATAAATAGCCATATCAAGTTGGTTTATACTTTCTTGGGTATCTTTTTGAATACGATTAATTAATTTATTTTTGACTTTAGAATTTAATCCAAAATATTCAGACAAATCATTTATTTTTTCAATAAACTTATAAGGTGTTGTAACCATAAGCCACAAATTTATTTTTAAATTTGGATTTTTTCTAAGAACAGTTGCTGTATTTACACTGCCAAATGAATGACTAATTATTAGATCAGGTATAAACTTATTAAGTTCGGATTCTAAAAGTTCAGAAAATTCAAACATATTTGTATCTCCTTTAGAACTTTTACCGTGAGATGGAGCATCATAAGCAATAACTTTGTATCCATTATTGGTTAAGTTTTTAATTATTGATGCAAAATTACTTGCACGTCCTTCCCAACCGTGAACAAGTAGAGCGGTTTTATTATTTTCAATTCCCCATTGATATTTACATATTGTAAAACTATTATAAACCACTTTTTGTACAATCGATTCATCTAAAACTTCCTCTTCTGATTTTCTCAATTTTCTAACTCTTGGTTTGTTCATATATTTGTATGCAACCCTTGAGACTAAACTACAAGATAAAATTTGTAGCAACTTTATTATTAATTTCATAATGCCCTTTTATAATATTATTGAAGAAAAATTTAATAGTCTGCGAATTTCTCAATAATATGGGACAAATCTTTTGACCTAAATCAAATTCGTTTCTTTTTTGCTCTTACTCTACTTAAAGTTTCTTGAGTTATTCCAATATATGAAGCAATATCCCCTAATGAAATATGTAATTCTATTTGAGGGTATTGTTCTAAAAGAAAATCATAACGTTCTTTAGCAGTCGAAAATTGAAGATATAAAACTCGATATTGAAGTTCAAGCATTATTTTTGTTATAATTATTCTTGAAAATCGTTCAAAATCGTGATATTTAGAAGATAGTTCAGTTAATTTTTCTCTTTCAAACTCCAATAAAATACTATTTTCAGTTAGTTCAATATAGTGTTCACTTGGTTTTTTTAAGAAGTACCCTGTAATAGCACAAATAAATTCATTGTTGAAAGCAAACCAATCTGTAATTAATTTACCATTTTTTAAGTGATGTGCTTTTACACTACCTTCACAAATAAAATATAGTTTGTTTGTTAAATTTCCTTCTTTAACTAATTGAGTTCCTTTTTTAAGTTCTAAAACACGTATGTTTTTTTTCCATTCATTAATTGTTTCGTTTGACAGATTTGAATATTCTTTGGTTATTTTATTAATAACTTCATTTAACATTGAGTTCTGTTTTTAATTACTGCCAACTTAAGACGATTATGCTGTCCATTTTAATGACTTATAATCGCCGTTAGCGAATTTATAAGAAATAGAGTTTAGATTCAAACTAAATTAAACAAAAAAACTCGCAACAATTAAGTTACGAGTTTTTTTTAAATATTTTTAAAATAAGAATTTTAAAAACTCTTATTAAAATTGCTCTCTTCCAGAAAAGTGAAAGTTTCCTTCAATTTCTGCATTTTCATCAGAATCAGAACCATGTACAGCATTTTCTCCCATAGAAGTTGCATATAATTTTCTAATTGTTCCTTCTGCAGCATCAGCAGGATTTGTAGCACCAATTAAAGTTCTAAAATCTTCTACGGCATTTTCTTTTTCTAAAATTGCAGCTACAATTGGTCCTCTTGTCATGAACTCAACTAATTCTCCAAAAAACGGACGCTCATTATGCACTGCATAAAAAGTTTCAGCATCAGCTTTTGTCATTTGAGTTTTCTTTAAAGCTACAATTCTAAATCCTGCAGCATTCATTTTTTCTAAAATAGCCCCAGTATGTCCGTTTTCTACAGCATCTGGTTTAAGCATTGTAAATGTTCTATTTGTTGCCATGTTATTGACTTTTAAATTTCTAAATGGTTAATTAAATCTGTTACACAAATTCGGCGCGAAATTACATAATTTTTTTAATTAAATTGTATATTCGCGACTTATGATTTTAAAAGGATTCGAAGCTTTAAAAAGCTTTCTTGAAAAACCAAGAAATATTGTAGTAATAGGACATAGAAATCCTGATGGTGATGCTATGGGGTCTACATTGGCTTTAAAACATTATTTTGATAAAAAAGGGCACCATACAACTGTTGTTGTTCCTAACGAGTATCCAGAGTTTTTACATTGGTTACCAGGTTCTGATACAACTTATCGTTTCGATTGGCAAAATACACAGTCTCAAAGAGCAATAAATGGTTCTGATATTATTTTTCTTTTAGATTTTAATGCTTTGCATAGGGTAGGTCATGATATGCAAAAAACATTAGAAAAATATCCAAACGATTTTGCAATGATAGATCATCATCAACAACCAGATGATGTAAAATACATGTATTCTGATGTTACTATTTGTTCTACTTGCCAAATGGTGTATCAATTTATAGAAATGAATAACGATTTAGATTTAATTGATGCAGATATTGCTACTTGTTTGTATACAGGTATTATGACAGATACAGGTTCTTTTCGTTTTCGTTCTACAACAAGTACAACACATAGAATTATTGCAGATTTAATAGATAAAGGTGCAGAGAATGATAAAATTCATAATAATGTTTATGATGCAAATTCTTATAATAGGTTGTTACTTTTAGGTCAAGCATTAAGTAATTTACAAATTCTACCAACGTATAAAACAGCTTATATAACTTTAACTACTGAAGAGAAAAAACGTTTTGATTTTCAAAAAGGAGATACTGAAGGAATTGTAAATTACGCACTTTCTTTAAAAGGAATTATTTTTGCAGCTATTTTTATTGAAGATGCAGAACAGGGTATTGTAAAAATGTCTTTTAGATCAAAAGGAAGTTTCTCTGTAAATCAATTTTCTAGAAATCACTTTAACGGTGGAGGACATGATAATGCTGCTGGAGGGAAGTCTGATTTATCAATAGAAAAAACAGTGACAAAATTTGTTACATTATTACCTCAATATCAAAAAGAATTAGAAGCGTCTTATGAAGATTAGAATTTTAATTTTTATTTGTTTTTTATGTCTTGGTTGTTCTAAAGTTGAACCAAGAAAACCTATTAATCCTAAGAAATCTACAACAATTTTAAAAGAAACAATAAAAGAATCTATTCGATTAAATACTATTGAAGATGATAAGATTTTAAATATTATTAAGTTAGATTCTACAAAAATATACCAAGTATCTCCTAATGGTTTTTGGTACACATATATCAATAAAAAAGAAGAAAATACACCAACTCCAATAACCGGAGATGAAGTTTCAATTGAGTATAATATAACAGATTTACAAGGAGGAATTATTTATACTAAAGAAGAATTAGGATTAAAAAATTATAAAGTAGATAAAGAAGATTTTATTTCTGCACTTCAAACGGGAATAAAGTTGATGAAAGTTGGAGAAACCATTACATTTGTGATTCCATCATATAATGCATTTGGTATTTCTGGCGATGGAAATAAAATAGGAATTAATCAATCAATAAAAAGTACAGTAACATTAATAAATATTAAATAATAAAAAAATGAAAGTAATAAAAAGTATTTTAACAATTGCAGTTGTTGCATCTATGTTTTCTTGTGGAAACCAATTAAAGGAAGTGAAATCTTTAGAAACAGAAATAGATTCTGCAAGTTATGCTTTAGGTTTAGATATGGCTTTAAAAGTAAAAGCAAATTTTAAAGAAGCAGATAGAGACTTATTTATACAAGGTTATAAAAACGGAATCGATTCTACTAATTTATTGATTAATGCTAAAGATTTAAATGGGTTTTTAAGAGTTTTCTTTCAAAAGCAACAAACCGCTAAAATGAAAGAAAAACAAGAAAAAGCTGCTAAAGTTGCTGAAGCTAAATTTGGAGAAAATAAAAAAGCAGGTGAAGACTTTTTAGCTGAAAACAAATCTAAAAAAGGAGTTGTAACTACTGCAAGTGGTTTACAATATATAGTTATAAAAGAAGGTAAAGGAGCAAAACCTGCAGGCCCAACAACTAGAGTTAAAGTTCATTATCATGGAACTAATTTAGAAGGTAAAGTTTTTGATAGTTCTGTAGACAAAGGAACTCCTGCAGAATTTGGTTTAAATCAAGTAATTAAAGGTTGGACAGAAGGTGTGCAATTAATGAATGTTGGTTCTAAATACAAGTTCTTTATTCCTCAAGAAATTGCTTATGGTGCACAACAAAAAGGAGCAAATATCAAGCCATTTTCTACATTAGTTTTTGAAATAGAATTATTAGATATTATAAAATAATACAATAGATGAAGAGTCTAAAATACTTACTAGTTTTTGCTGTTATTCTTGCAGCTTGTACTCCAGAAAAGTACAGTGAATTAAATGAAGGTATATACGCTGAAATTTCAACAAAAAAAGGAGATATCCTTTTAGAGTTATATGCTGATGATGCACCTATGACAGTTGCAAATTTTGTTTCTCTTGTAGAAGGAACTAATAGTAAGTTGTTAGATTCTTTTAAAGGTAAAAACTTCTATGAAGGTATTATTTTTCATAGAGTGGTAAATAATTTTGTAATTCAAGGTGGTGGTTTTACAGCTAAAGGAAGAAAAAATCCTGGTTATGTTTTTGGTGATGAATTTCCAAAGAGTGAAGATGGAAACTTATTATATAGACATGATGATAAAGGTATTCTTTCAATGGCAAATGGTGGCCCAACAACTAATAATAGTCAGTTTTTTATTACACATAGACCAATACCACATTTAGATGGTAAACATTCTGTTTTTGGTAAAACGATAATTAACTCACTTCAATTAAAAGACTTAAAAAGTAAATTTAAAGATTCTTTGCAGTTAGAAAAAGCTGTGGATTCTTTAAGAATGGGAGTTGTAAATAGTATTGTTCAAAAAGATACTATTTTATCTATTAAAATTATAAAATTAGGATCTAAAGCAAATAGTTTTAATGCAGCAGAAGTTTTTGATACACAATTAGAAAAATTGGCAAATTCAGAAAAAGATCTTAAAAAAGCTGAAGCTGAAGTTGAGAAGGCAAGATATGCTACTTATTTAGCTGATAAAGAAACTTTTTTAGCTAAGATGGATGAAGGAAAAGCAGAAAAAACATCTTCTGGACTTAGAATCTTAAAGTTAAAGAAAACTTCTGGTAAAAAAGTAGTTGATAATAAACCATTATCTATTAATTATACATTGTATACAGCAGATGGTAAAAAGATTCAATCTACTTCAGACTCTAATGGAAAGCCTTTTGTTTGTCAATTAAATGATGAACAAAGACCAATGATTGCTGGTTTTAAAGAAGGAGTTTCAAAAATGAGAGAAGGTGAGAAGGTAAGATTATTTATACCTTACTATTTAGGATATGGTGAAGCAAAATATGGACCATTTCCTGCAAAATCAGACTTAGTTTTTGAAATTGAAGTTTTAAAAATAGGAAAATAATTTGTTAGAAGATATCATACAAATTGATAAAAACCTTTTAATTTTCCTAAATAATTTAGGAAGTGAACAATGGGATCCGTTATGGTTGGTAATTACAAACCAATTATATTGGAGTCCATTGTTTATTTTTATTTTCTATTTAACAATTAAAGCATTTGGATGGAAACGCGGTGGAGTTATGATTATTTCAATGATTTTACTGGTTGCATTTTCTGATCAGTTTACAAACTTTATAAAGGATTCTGTTCAACGTTTACGTCCTAATAATGATCCAGAAATAAAGCATTTATTAAGAACTTTAATTAACCCTCAGAGTTATAGTTTTATGTCTGGTCATGCAACAACATCAACATTTTTCTCCGTTTTTGTTGTGTTACTTTTAAAAGATAAATACAAGTACATTTACTTTATACTATTTTGGCCATTAATATTTGCTTATAGTAGATTGTATTTAGGTGTACATTTTCCTATTGATATTTCTGTAGGAATTATAATCGGAATTACTTTAGCAAATATCTACTACTTCTTTTTCAAGAAAATTGACAAGAAATTATTTACTTAATTTTTTTATTATTTAAGTATAAATACTTTGTTGAATGATAATAGGCATTCAATAAACTATCCATTTTTTTAGTTTCAAAGGGATTCTTATTTTTAATATCTTTTAAATCTTTCGTTTTTAAATTATATAATGCACTTTTTTTACTAACAATCGTTTTTGAATAGTACAAACTATCTTGAATAACTCCTACAGCTGGTTCTCCATTAATTTTAAGATATACAAAAGAAGCTGAATTAATAGCATTAGAATCAAGTAAATCACTTCCAAGTGTATAATTTGTGTGATTAAGTTTAGCTAAACTAGCAACAGTAGGAAACAAATCTATCAATTTTCCGTTTTTAGAAATTGTTTTAGATTTAACATATTCAGGACCATGAATAAAGAAAGGAACATGTTGTAATTGAATATTTAAATCATATTCTTTAGTATAGTTTTCAGTTCTTTTCATGGCTGTATTATGATCACCAAAAAATGCAAAAATGGTATTTTCATAATAACCTGACTTTTTAGCTCTTTCTAAAAATTTTCCGATATTAAAATCTAAATACCTTAAAGCATTTAATTGTGCTACAGATTTAAAACCAGATTTTTCTAATAAAGAAGCATCAACTTCATTTTCATTTAAAGGTTTAAAACTTTCTTTTTCACTAGGTACTGTAAATGGCATATGATTAGATGCAGTTTGAATATAAGCTACAAAAGGTTTGTTTTCTTTGGATAATTTCTCTAATTCCTTATTAGATTCTTTGAATAACTCATAATCATCAATACCCCAAACATCAGCTCTGTTTTCTGTTTTATAGCTTCCTTCTTCAAAGATTTTTAAACCATTTATGTTCGATTGAAAAACGCTTCTAATGTTAGCCCAATTTGCACTTCCTCCTAAAAAGTATAATTTTTCATATCCTTCAAATTGATCAAAAATAATTCGTTGATCTTGAATTAAGGGGTTTCTAGAGGCTGTTCTTACAGTTTCAATATCTGGTAAGCCAGAAACACTAGCAAAAACACTTGCTGCAGTCCCAGATTTATGAACATAAAAGTTAGAAAAACTTAAACTATTTTTGATAATAGAATCCATTTTGGGAGTACTATTAATTGGATTTCCATAATAACTCATTGGCTTTACACCAACAGATTCCATCATAACAATAACCACATTTGGTTTTTTTGTAAAAGTTGAGTCGAAAGTTACTTTTCTCTCAAATGAAACAATATCTTTAGGTAAATTTAAATGGTTTGCAATAACAGGATAATATTTATTGAATTCATCCATATTTACGCCTTCACTTCTATATGCAAAACTATCAAAAAAGTATAAAACAGGATTTAAAGCAAACTGATTTACTGAATTTTTTTTTGAAAAAAAAGCTTGACTCCAACGTAAAGGGTAATGTGTAATGCTGTTGTAAATTCCATAAGACAAAAGTAAAACTGTACCAATAAAATAAACAGCTTTTATTTTTTTTGAAATGATTTTCTTCTGACCTATAAAAGAATTATAAATGTATTTTGATAATTTATAAACAAGAAAACATAATATTAATAAACCAAAAAGTCCTTTATAAATTGGGTAGCTTTCAACTAAAACTTGACTAGATATTTGTAAGTTACTTAAAAAACGTAGAGAAGAAGCATCTAAACGAATATTTAAATAATCATAATAACCAAAATCAAAAAGATAGAATAAAGTTAGCGTTAAATAAGCCAAAACTAAATATAGGTTTGCAAATTTTTTATAGAATTTATTTCTTAAAAAACGATAATTAACAATCAAAACTAATATAGCTAATGGAAAGAAAGTAATTATAGCTAATTTAATATCAAAACGAATCCCTAACCAAAAAGCAGTTTTAATTTCTGATGAAGAAACTTCATCAAGTTGTGCAAAAAACTGATAAAAAAGAACTCTTAAAAGGAAAATATAAACAAATAGAAAAAAAATATTTGTAAAAATGTATTTGATATAATTAGGAATTCTCTTTAACATTATAAATATTTAAGTATGCAAAGATATTTATTTTAGTAGAATTAAAAATAAACTTCTGTTTTTTAAAATGAAAAACTATAATAAAAAGTAGATTTTAAGTAAATTTGCAGCTTACAAACCCGAAAATTAGAATATGAAAATATCATACAATTGGTTACAGCAGTTTTTACAGGTAGATTGGGAACCTGTTAAAACAGGAGAATTGTTAACCGATTTAGGATTAGAGGTAGAAGGAATTGAAACCAAAGAATCTATAAAAGGAAGTTTAAAAGGAATTGTTGTTGGTAAAGTTTTAACTTGTATACAACATCCTAATGCAGATAGATTAAAAGTTACTACAGTAGATTTAGGTGCTGGAGAACCTGTACAAATTGTTTGTGGGGCTCCAAATGTAGATGCAGGACAAAAAGTACCCGTTGCAACTATTGGAACTACTTTATATGATGATAAAGGTGAAGGTTTTAAAATTAAAAAAGGAAAAATTAGAGGTGAAGAAAGCCATGGAATGATTTGTGCCGAAGACGAATTAGGTTTAGGTAAAGGTCATGATGGAATTCTTGTTTTAGATGAAGATTTAGAAGTTGGAACTCCAGGAGCAGAGGTTTTTAACATAGAAACAGATTACGTTTTCGAAATTGGTTTAACGCCAAATAGATCTGATGCAATGAGCCATTTTGGTGTTGCAAGAGATTTACGTGCAGGTTTAATTCAACAAGACTCAAAATTAGAATTAATATCTCCTTCTGTAAGTAATTTTCATGTAGATGAAAGAACGCTTCGTTTAGATGTAGAAGTTGATAATAAAGAATTAGTACCTCGTTATTGTGGAATTACTATTACAGATATAGAAGTAAAAGATTCGCCAGAATGGATACAAAATAGATTAAAAGCAATTGGTTTAACACCTAAAAATAATATTGTAGATATTACAAATTATGTGTTACATGAATTAGGGCAACCTTTGCATGCTTTTGATGCTCAAAAAATAAAAGGAAATAAAATTCTTGTAAAAACATTAAAAGAAGGTACTAAGTTTACTACTTTAGATGAAGTTGAAAGAGAATTATCATCAGAAGATATTATGATTTGTGATGCAGATTCTAATCCGCTTTGTATTGGTGGAGTTTTTGGCGGTTTAGATTCTGGAGTAACTAATAATACAACTTCAATCTTTTTAGAAAGTGCTTATTTTAATCCTGTTAGCATTCGTAAAACAGCTAAAAGACATGCTTTAAATACAGATGCATCTTTTCGTTTTGAACGTGGAATAGATATTAACATGACAGAATATGCTTTAAAAAGAGCAGCTTTATTAATAGAGGAATATGCAGGAGGTAAACTAGCTTCTGATATTTCTGATTTTTATCCTGAGAAAATTGAAGATTTTCAAGTGTTTTTATCTTATGATAATGCTTATAGGTTAATAGGGCAGGAGATTCCTAAAGAAACTATTAAAAATATTTTAGCTTCATTAGAAATTAAAATAAACAGTGAAACGAATGGTGGTTTAGGTTTAACAATACCTTCTTATAGATCTGATGTACAGCGTGAAGCTGATATTATCGAAGAAATTTTAAGAGTTTACGGTTATAATAATATTGAATTTTCTCACAAATTAAATACATCAATTTCTTTTGATTCTAGCAAAGAAACAAAGGTTGAAAATATTATTGCAGACCAATTAAGTGCTTTAGGTTTTAACGAAACTATGGCAAATTCATTAACAAAACCTGAATATACATCATTATCAGAAAATATAAATGAAGAGGCTAATGTAGAAATGTTAAACCCTTTAAGTAATGATTTAAAGGTTTTACGTCAGTCTTTATTATTTAGTTGTTTAGAATCTGTTGCATACAATATCAACAGAAAAAATAATGCATTACAGTTTTATGAGTTTGGAAAAACATATCATAAATACAATGAGAAATACGAAGAGAATAAGCATTTAACTTTATTTGTTACTGGAAACAGAACTAAAGACAGTTGGAGTGTTGCCAATAAAACATCTGATTTCTTTTATTTAAAAGGAATCATTACTGCTCTATTAAGTAGATTAGGTATTGATAAAGTAAAAGCATCACCAACAAAACAAGATGTTTTTTCTGAAGGAATTTCTCTTGGATTAGGAAAAATAAAATTAGTAGATTTTGGGGTTGTTAAACGTTCAGTTTTAAAAGAATTCGGAATTAAACAAGAAGTTTTATTCGCAGATTTTAATTGGGATACTATTTTAAAATTAGTTGGTAATAAAAATATTAAAGTAAGTGAATTACCTAAATTTCCTGCTGTTAAACGTGATTTAGCATTGTTATTAGATTCTAAAGTAGCGTTTAATGAAGTTTATAATTTAGCTTTTCAATCTGAAAGAAAATTATTGAAAGAGGTAGATTTATTTGATGTTTATGAAGGTGATAAATTACCTCAAGGCAAAAAATCTTATGCAGTTAGTTTCTTATTACAAGATGAAACAAAAACTTTAGCTGATAAACAGATTGATAAAATAATGCAGAAGCTTCAGCAGACTTTCGAAAAGAATTTAGAAGCTGTATTAAGATAATAAATAAAAAAACCATCTCTATTGAGATGGTTTTTTAAATCAACTAATTTAAATTTACACATGAAAACAATTAACTACTTTGTTTTCATTTATATTTTTACAAGTTCTATGCCAAAGTGAATTTTGGAAATTAAATTTTAAGTTAAACCAGATTTTTAAATTTAGTGTATAAAAAAACGATTCTCTATTGAGAATCGTTAATAATTATTGATTTTTAATATCAATAAATAACCCTTTTAGCTATTTTTTTATCAATTAAAAATATTTTATACAGCGTGTTTATGTGCCTTGTAAGAAGAACGAACTAAAGCACCACTTTCTACGTACATAAAGCCCATTTCTAAGCCTAAAGTTTCATATTTTTTAAATTGCTCAGGTGTAATAAATTCTTTTACAGGTAAATGTTTTTTTGTGGGTTGTAAATATTGTCCAATTGTAATAATATCACAATTTGCTTCACGTAAGTCTTTCATGGTTTGAATAACTTCTTCTTCTTTTTCTCCCAAACCAAGCATTAAGCCAGTTTTAGTACGCATGCCTTTTTCTTTTAAGTACTTTAAAACACCTAAACTTCTATCGTATTTAGCCTGAATTCTAACTTCTCTAGATAATCTTCTAACAGTTTCCATATTATGAGAAACTACTTCAGGATGTACTTCAATTACTCTATCTAATTGTTTTGTATTTCCTTGAAAATCAGGAATTAAAGTCTCTAAAGTTGTGTTAGGATTTGCTCTACGAATTGCATCTACAGTTTCTGCCCAAATAATAGAACCACCATCTTTTAAATCGTCTCTATCTACCGATGTAATAACAGCATGTTTAATTTTCATTAACTTAATAGAACGTGCTACTTTTTCTGGTTCATCCCATTCTACAGTTTCTGGTCTTCCAGTTTTTACACCACAAAAACCACAAGATCGTGTACAGATATTTCCTAATATCATAAAGGTTGCAGTTCCTTCTCCCCAACATTCTCCCATGTTAGGACAGCTTCCACTTGTACAAATTGTGTTTAATTTATATTTATCTACTAAACTCCTTAATTCAGTGTATTTTTTACCAACAGGTAATTTTACACGCAACCATTTTGGTTTTTTTTGTTTTTCAGGAAGTATTACAGAATCTATTGCCATTTTATTTCTAAATTGAAATGCGAATTTACAAAGAAAAGTTTGAAATACTAGTTAAAAACCAAATGCTAAAGCCAATTAAAAAAATAATTCCTACAATACTTAAGATTCTTAAATAAATTCCTGGTTGATGTTTTTTTGGAGTGTACCTTCCTGTTATTAATTTAAAATTTAAAATAGCATAAAAAGGAGCTGTTAAAAAGGATAGAATTGTTGCTATTTTAACTAACAATCCCATATTATCCATAAAATATTTTAAGATTAAAAAAGTACCTGTAAATAAGAAGATAATCCAGAACCAGTATCCAAATTTTAAATCTTTATTAATTAATAATTTGGTAGTTCTGTTCATTGCTCTAGGAGAAGCATCCATTGTTGTAATTGTTGTACTAAACATTGTTGTAAAAGAAGCAATAGCAATAAATATATGTGAAAAATTACCTAAATTTTCTGTATATAAATTTATTAATTGTGATGCAAAAACATCTCCTTTATTAGAGAATGATTCTCCTGATTTATACATAACAAAAGCGCCAAGTAATAAAAAGCAAATCCCTAAACAAAGTGTTCCAATATAACCTACATTAAAATCGAAAATTGCATCTTTTCTTTTTGTTTTAATAACGGTAGTTTTGTCTTTTTCAACAGACCAAATAGAATGCCAAATAGAAACATCTAAAGGAGCAGGCATCCATCCTAAAAAAGCAATTAGAAAAGTAAGTTCTACTGCACCAGAAGGAATAATCTGTGTAACATCAAAAGTATCTTTAGTACTAAATAAAGCAACACATACAGCTATTATGGTACTAATTGTTAAGATAATAATGATGTATTTCATTAAATTATCTAACAATTTATATTTACCTACAACTAAAAATATAACACTAATAAACATTAGAATTGTAGACCATAAAACCAAATCGTTTGTAAAACCAAAAAGTTGCGATGCTAAACCTGCTGTTACAATAGTTACTGCAGCTTGTATGGTAAACATTGTTCCAAAATTAAGTATGTAATATGCTATTAAAACTCCTTTCCCTAATTTTCGATATCCATCTAATAAAGTTTCTCCTGTTGCTGCTGCATAACGAGGACCAAATTGAAAAAAAGGATATTTAAATAAATGGACTAATAACAATGCCCAAATTAAACCAAAACCAAATTCTGCACCCGCTCTAGTAGATTGTACCAAATGCGAAACACCAATTGCTGCTCCTGCAAATAATAAACCAGGACCTAAAGATTGTAAAAAAGATTTTTTCATCTTTTAAGATTTCTTAATAATCTCTGCTAACAATTTTTTTGCACGTAATAATTTTACTTTTACGTTGTTCATTGGTTCGTTAATTTGTTCAGAAATTTCTTTATAACTTAATTCTTGAAAATAACGTAACTGAATGACTTCTTGGTATTTAGGTTTTAGTTGTTTGATGTCTCTTAACAATTTTGCTAAATTTTGTTCAGTTATAATTTTGTCTTCTGGAGTAGGGTTTTCATCAGCTACTAAATAGGCTTGTTCTTCTTGCTCTTTAGATGTGTCTGTTGCAATAGAAATATTTTTTTTACGAAGTAAATCTATATGAACATTTTTAGAAATAGTAATTAACCAAGTCTTAAAAACGTATTTTTCATCATAAGTATCAATCTTATCAAAAGCTTTAGAAAATGTTTGGATAGCAATGTCTTCTGCTTCATTTTCGCTTTGAGTACGTTTTAATTGAAAATTATAAACATCTGCCCAAAAAGTATCTAATAAGAATCTAAAAGCAGATTGATTTCCGTTTTTAGCTTTTAAGATATTTAATTCAAGTTTTGTTTTACTTATTTCCAATGATTTGGTTTTGATGCCAAATTAGTAATAAATATCGAAAAGTGAAATATAAGAAGACCTATTTCTAAAAAAGGCAACAAATAGGTGATTGTAGGTTCTTCTAATTTTTTTGATGATAAACCTATTACAATAAACTGTATTAGATAATAAGTCAAAAATATTGGTAAGACAATTTTCCATGGATAAAAGAAAAATAGAGTTATTGCTAAAATATATAAAAACACTTTAGATATAAAGAACAACCCTAAAAAGAACTTGTGTTTAAACTTGTAATGATTTGCAGTAGAAATATGTCTTCTTTTTTGACGAAACCATTGAGCAAAACTTTTAGGAGGCAAAGATTCTGTAAAACTATCTTTTGATGTAGCTATTGTTGTGTTTTCTTTATTTGCTGCATCTTGTATAAATAAATCATCATCACCAGATTTTATATGCATATGATTTATAAAACCTTTTACATTAAAAAACGCTTGTCTGTTGTATGCTAAATTACGTCCAACAGCCATATATGGGGATCCCATTTTTGCATAACTAAAATATTGAATTGCGGTTAACAAGGTTTCAAAACGGACAAATAAATTTACTAATGATTTTTCTTTTTTATACTTTCCATAACCTAAAACAATGGTTTTATCTTTATTGAAATTTTGAGTCATTTCATAAATCCAATGTTTAGAAACTGGTTTACAATCTGCATCAGTAAATAATAAGTGATCGTTTTTGGCTGCTTTGATTCCTAAAGTTAAAGCGTATTTTTTATTTCCCCAAAAAGCTTCAATATTTTCAACATTAATAATTTTAATGTTGTTGTATTTTTTTTCAAATGATTTCATCACTTCTAAAGTTTCATCTGAGGAAGCGTCATTAATTAAAACAACTTCAAAATCATTATATTTTTGATTTAAAATTGATGGCAAAAATTCTTGAAGATTTTTAGCCTCATTTTTAGCACAAATTATAACAGAAATAGGAGTTTCTAAAGACTTTTTTTTATCCTTATTAGTATCAAACAAAAAAGAAGTAAAAACGAAATAATATATAATCTGTATTGCAGTAAAAACTACAAAAGAGTAGAAGAGTACAGATAAAATCATTTAAAAATAAAGAAGATTATTTATGTTCAGGTTCTGAGCAAGAATCAAATTGATCTGCAGGCTTACCACAGAAACCACAAGGTTCACCAGTTTCATTTAACATTGGGTTTTGACTTGCACAAGTACCAGCAAATTTACCATCTTTTTTTGCCCAAATTTTAATAGCGATTCCAGCAACACCAAGTCCTAATAATACTAAAGTAATCAGTAATAATTTCATAAAAAATAATTGTATTACAAAGATACATATTCTTATTTTCTCTTTAAAAAAACTAACAGAAATATTTGCTCCGTGACTTTTATTATCTTTAGGTGTCATATTTATGTTATTAACTTATATTAATTATCTAAACATTTTATATTATGAAAAAATATTTTGCAGAATTATTTGGAACTTTCTGGTTAGTTTTTGGAGGTTGTGGTAGTGCTATTTTTGCTGCTGGTTTTCCTGAATTAGGAATTGGATTTGTGGGAGTTTCTCTTGCTTTTGGTTTAACAGTTTTAACAATGGCTTATGCTGTAGGACATATTTCTGGAGGACATTTTAATCCAGCCGTTTCTTTTGGTTTGTGGGCTGGAGGTAAATTTTCTGCAAAAGAGTTAATACCTTATATTATTTCTCAATTAGTTGGTGCAATTTTAGCAGCATCAGCCTTATATATAATTGTATCTGGTAAAGCTGGTTTTGAATCAATTGATGGTTTTGCAGCAAATGGTTATGCAGAATTGTCTCCAGATAACTATTCTATGTCATCTGCATTTATAGCAGAATTTTTACTAACAATGTTCTTTTTATTAATTATTTTAGGAAGTACAAATGATAGAGCGCCTAAAGGTTTTGCACCAATAGCAATAGGTTTAGGATTGACCTTAATACATTTAATTAGTATTCCTATTACAAATACATCAGTAAATCCTGCACGTTCTATGAGTCAAGCAATTTTTGCTGGAGGAGAATATTTAACGCAATCTTGGTTGTTTTGGGTTGCACCAATTGCTGGTGCAGTAGTTGCAGGTTTAATACATAAAGCATTATTTGATAAAGAATAATATTATTTCTGAGTTAAAGTGAAACCAGATAAATGTAATGTTTATCTGGTTTTTTTGTAAGTTTACTTTTTTTAATACACTTTGAGCGAAGAGAATTTTATTGTACAATTACAAGCTGGAAAACAGTCTGCCTTTAGTCAACTTTTAGATGATTATCAGCAGAAAGTTTTTGGCACTTGTATTTCTTTTATACCCAATAAAGAAGATGCAGAAGACGTTGCACAAGAGGTTTTTTTAGAAGTATTTAAGTCGATAGATAAATTTAAAGGTAATTCTAAATTATCTACTTGGATTTATAAAATAGCAACTAATAAATGCTTAGAGTTTATTAGAAAAAAGAACACGAAAAAGCGATTTGCCTTTATGCAAACAATCATGGGAAATGAAACTCCTTTAGATAAGACAAGTTATTTTACTGAAGTTAATCACCCAGGAGTTTTATTAGAAAATAAAGAAAAATCAGCAATTATTTTTAAGGCGATAAATACGTTGCCAGAAAGTCAAAGAGTAATTTTTACTTTAGCTAAGATTGATGATAAAAGCTATCAGGAAATTGTAGATATTACTGGTAAAAGTTTATCATCTGTAGAATCTTTAATGTTTAGAGCTAAGAAAAGTTTGCAACAAATATTAGAAAATTATTATAAAACAGAAAATTAGCGCAAGTTTTTATAATTTATGGCATCTAAATAGATAGTAATTGTTTTTAGAACAAATAGAAAATGAAAAATAAAGAACATATTAATCAGCAAATAAAAGATACTTTTAATGTATTAGATTCTATTGAAAGGGTAGAAGTGAATCATTTTTTTAAGCACAAAGTTTTACAAAAACTAAATGCTGAAAAAGAAGAGAAGAAATCTATTTTTTCTTGGTTTACACCTCAATTACAATTGGCAACATTGAGTGTTTTATTGTTGTTTAATTTTGGAACAATATTTTATGTCTTTAATAATTCGATAGAGAGCGCTAGTGCAACTTCAGGTATTGAAGCATTTGCACAAGAGTATTCTTTACAATCTGAAAGTGATTCTATATTAAATTAAAACTTATGAAATCAAAATTACTTCCTATTTTATTATTTTTATTGATACTTTTAAATGGGGTATTAATATTTATGTTGGTAAAAAAAACACATGAGAAAAGAGTTCCTAGACCTGAAAGAAATTTTTTAATAGAACAATTACAATTTTCAGAATCTCAAACAAAACAATTTAAAGAATTAGATAAGATTCATAGAGGTTTTATGTTAAAAATTGATAATGAGGTTAGAGATCTAAAAGATGTTTTATTTAATTCATTACAAAAAGAGAATTTTAATGTAGATTCTTTAACAAGTAAAATTGGGCTTTTAGAGGCAAAAAAGGATTCAGAAGTTTTTAATTTTTTTAAAAAAGTAAGATCATTATGTAATTCAGAACAACTTCAAAATTTTGATAAAATTATTGAAAAAGCATTAAGAGGTGGAGATAGAAGACTTCCAATTGATGGCAGGAACCCTCCTCCAGGAAATGATGGCATGCCACCACCACCAAGATAGTTTTTGTTTTGTTAACTTTCTTAAATTATGATCAAAAAAAACCTCACAATTTTGTGAGGTTTTTTTAAAGATAAATAAAATTTATTTCTTAGGTTCTGGCATTTTAATTCCTAAATTTTTAAGAACTAATTCTGTAATATCAAATTTGTTATCTATATAAGCAAATTCGTTTCCAGTTATTGTTAAAACCTGTGCATATCCTTCTTGTTTTGCAACAACAGCAATAGCATCACTTAATTTTTTATATAAAGGACGCATTAACTCGTTGCTTTTTAATTGCATTAACTTGGTTCCATTTTGCTGATATTTTTTAATATCTGCTTCCATTTCTGTAAGTTCTTTATAATCTGCCTGTTTTGCTAAAGCTCCAAGAGTTTTTTCATTTTTCTTGAAAGCTTCAACTTTTGTTTGATATTCTTTTACTTTTATAGAAAAAGAAGAATCTAACCTTGCACCGTAAGATTGAGAATTTTTTGTAACAATTAATGTTTCTGGCATTAAATTTATAATAAATTCACTGTCAACAGTACCTACTTTAGATTGAGCAATAGAAATTGAGCTTAATAAAGCAATACAAATGAATATAATTTTTGATTTCATGTTTTTGTTTTTTTGTGCGACAAAGATATAAAAGTGAATGAATTACGAAAATATGTTACTGATTTAAAACGTTAATTTTATCAGAAACTTTAGCAATAATAGTATTAATGTCTTCTAAATAATTGAACCATAAAATACTTTCATCTTTTCTAAACCAAGTTCCTTGTCTTTTTGCAAATCTTCTGGTATTCTTTTTTATCTCTGAAATAGCAAATTCTTTGGTGAATTCACCATTAAAATAAGAGAAAAGCTCTCTATATCCAACAGTTTTTAGAGCATTTAAATCTTTATATTGGTGTAGTTTTTTTGCTTCTTCTAATAAACCATTTTCTATCATAATATCTACACGTTTATTAATTCTTGTGTAAATAATTTCTCTATCAGTATTTAGTCCTATCTTAATTGAAGTAAAATTTCTAGGTGCTTTTGGTTTATTTTTAAAAGTTGAGTAAGGTATTCCAGAACTAATACAAACTTCTAAAGCTCTCATTAAACGATGAGGATTTTCTAAAGTAATAGAATTATATGTTTCTATATCTAATTCTTTTAATTGCCTTTGAAGTACTTCAATTCCCTCTCTTTCTAATTTTTCTGTTAATTCTTGTCTAATGCTTGGTGCTACTTCAGGGAAATAATCTAAACCTTTTAAAACAGCATCAACATACAAACCAGAGCCACCAACCATAATCTGAATAGGGTTTTCTTTGAATAGTTCGTCTAATTTTTTGAGTGTGTCTCTTTCAAATGAACCAACACTATAATCATCAAAAATACTTCTGTTTTGTATAAAATGATGCTTTGCAGCAGCTAACTCATCAGCATCAGGAACAGCAGTTCCAATAGTCATTTCTTTATAAAACTGACGCGAATCGCAAGAAATAATATCACTTTTAAAATGATTTGCAAGTTTAATACTTAGAGCAGTTTTACCAATTGCAGTAGGACCAACAATTGTAATTAAAAAATTATTAGGAGCCATTTAATTTAGTTTACTACCACAATTATAACAAAATTGAGCTCCATCTTTATGATTTTCTGCAGCACAATTTTTACACGCTTGTGTATTGGTATGTATCTTGTTATCAGTGTTTTTTGTTATTTCAGAACTTACTATTCCTGTAGGAATCGCTATTATAGCATAACCTAAAATCATAATGATACTTGCTATAAATTGACCTAAAGGTGTGTGTGGTGCAATATCTCCATAACCAACAGTAGTAAGTGTAACTATTGCCCAATATACACTTCTAGGTATACTTGTAAAGCCATTTTCTGCACCTTCTACCATATACATTACAGTACCTAGAATTACGCATAAAATCATAACAAAAAATAAGAAAACTGAAATTTTGGCTTTACTTGCTCTTAAAGCTAGTAGTAATCTATTAGAAGCCCCAATATATCTTGCAAGTTTTAATATTCTAAAAATTCTTAATAAACGTAAAGCTCTTAAAGCTGCTAGATGGTGAGAACCAATAAAAAATAATGATAAATATTTAGGTATTGTCGATAACAAATCAATAATTCCGTAAAAGCTAAATATATATTTTAAAGGTTTTTTTATCGAAATAATTCTTAGAATATATTCAATAGAAAAAAGAATAGTAATTATCCATTCAGAAATATTTAAAAAGTTATGATATTTAGCGTCAAAACTTTCAACACTTTCTAGCATAACTAATAATATACTAGCAAGAATTGCAATTAATAAAACTACATCAAATAATTTACCTGCTCTAGTATCTGCTTCATAAATAATTTCATGAAGTCTGTGTTTCCAAGAAGTGTTTTTTTGTGTATTATTCAATGTAAGCTTCTTTTTTATTACTAATACTACAAATATATATTATTTTTTTTCTAAAATTATATATTCATTTTCTGAAGAAATGATTTGCTTGTAAAATTCTTGTAAAGCATAATATTCTTCTACAGAATATAAGCTTTTAGAAATATTAAACCTTAAGTATATAGTAATAAAGTTTCCTTTTTTTATTAAATTATAAGTGAATTTCCCTCCTTTATTAGGTAAAGACAAAGCCCTATTTTTTGGTAAATTTATAATTGTATAGTTTTCTGGAATTTGTAAACTCAATGAGTAATTATTACTTCTTGGATAAGCATAATCTACAGGATAATTTCGTTCTTTTAATTTAAAAGGATTACTTTTTATTCTGTCAAAAAGAAAAGGATTAATTCTAATTTTATTACCTAAACTTTCATCCATTTCAATGTTAACTTTAAAAAATTCTTCAATTGGTAGTTCTAAATCGTTTAAGTTTTTTACATCATATTCTTCAACTTCTAAATCTGTATATTTATTTTCGAAATCTTCTAGATAATTTTCTTCACTTTTTAAAGAAATTATTTTTCTATTTTTAGATGCATAATAACCACTTCTTCTTATTCTTAATTTTCCTGTAAAAACTCCTTCTTCATCTAAACTTAATTGAGCAGATAAATTTTTAGAGCTTCTATATTTTGGTTTTAAAGTTACCCAAGAACTTTTTTCTTTAAAATCTATTAACCTAGCTTCACCATTTAAAGTTCTAACAGGTACTTGTCCAAAAGGTAAATATTTATTAGTAGCATCTAAGAAATAAGTTTCTCCATCTATTTCTATTTTTACAATTACATAATTGTAATCGTAAATTACAGGAAAAATTTTTGTAGGTATCCCATTATTTCTAGTAGACAGAACTGCTAGCTTAGTTTCAATTTCTGCTGCTTTTAAGCTGTTATAAAGAGATAAATTTATTTCTCCAACATCTCCAGTTTTATCATGAAAAGCTTGTTTTACTTTTGCATCTTTATTTGACCAATATTTTTCGTTCCAAGTAAAATGATTTTGAATAAAACTATATACTTTTTTAGCTCTTTCTAAATCGTTTGTAAGAGATAAAATAGATTCAGGTATGTTTTTTTTAAAAAAACTTGTTTTGGAAGTTTGATTGTTAAAGAAACGTTTTTTTAAGCTTTTGTCTGCTTGTTTCCAGGTTGTTGTTAAATTTTCTACAACACCTCTGTAACTTGTAATTGATTTTATATCAAAAGAAATTTTTGAGATATAATTTTTTTTACTTAACATGAAATCTTCTTCTTCAAACGCTGGTATATTATACATTCCATAAGAATAAGTAGCACAGGCACCTTCACCAATACCATCTACATAAACACACTTTTTATCTACTGAAGGTTCGTTTTTATCTAATTTTAAATGGCCAGTTTTTTTTATATTGTATTGGTAGTTTCCTAGAATAGAAGCATCGAATTCACTTTTTATTTTTGGTATATCTGATTGAAAATTCCAATCGTCAATACTCAGATAAGGAGATAAAATACTGTATTTATATTCTATAACTGTACCCACTTTTAAATTAGGAAGTGTAAACTTTTTTACAGTCCAATCTTCACCTTCTTTTATTGTAAAGATATCTTTATCCAATAGGTTGGTTTTGTTTGATGTGCCAATATCTGTAAGATTATAACTGATAGCACTTATATCTTCAATTCTTTGTTTTTTATATAAGTTGATAGAAATATCAGCTAAATCAAAAGCAGATTTATCTAAAATTTTAATTCTATAATAGTAATCGGTTCTAGGTATTTCATCATTTGATCTATCTGGATAACGATTTGCGTGTTCATACAAAACAACTGCTGTTGCAGTAGAATCTTTATCATAAACAATCATTTTAAGTTCATCTAAAGTGGTTAACCCCATTTTAGTTGATTTTTTTTTCTGTGCAATTATAAAACTAGTTGAAAGTAGGAGGAGGAGCGCAATTTTTTTCATTTACAATCTTATAAGTTTATGTACTTTATTTTTATTTAAGTAATTTTTGATAATATTTTTAATTTGTATTTTATTTTCTACAGAAGTTAATACAGATTTAAGAATGTCTAACCTTTTTTCTTGAAAATTTAAGTTTGTGTAACCATAACCAAAAACCTCATTATTTTCTATTAAAATAATAGCATGCTCTTCAACTTCTCTTCCTTTTTCTATAATAATAAAGTCTTCATTATTAAAGTTTTGAGTAGTAGTTTTTTGTTTTTTTCTAAAATTGTATTTTGGTGATAAAACCTCTAACTCTGTAGCATATTTTATTCTGGTAAAAAGCTCATTTCCTGTTTCATCAAAAGAAATAGTTTGTGCTCTTTCTTGAATTTTAACCGCCCTTTTAGTAACTTTTAAAAAGAGTTTATTCACTTCTGCTTTAATGTTTTTTCCTCTTCCTAAATAGATCACTTTTCCATTGGTATCATGAACGTAAAAAACTCCTTGAATACTCGGTATTTCATCAATTAAAGTTCTTAGTTTTTGTTTTTCTAATCTTCTATCAAAATATTTAATTGAACCTTGTATAATTTCTTTATTGATATCTTTTTCTAATAATAATTTAAATAATTGTACAGTAGCTAGTGCATCTCCAGAAGCTCTATGTCTATCTGTCATTGGAATCCCCAAAGATTTTGTAAGTTTTCCTAAACTATATGAAGGTTGATCTAATATTAATTTTTGACTTAATTCTACAGTACATAATGTATTTCTGTTAAAATCATAACCCAATCTATCAAATTCTGTACTTAGAATTCTATAATCAAAAGTGGTATTGTGAGCTACCAAAATACAATCTGATGTAATTTCAATAATGCGTTTGGCAACCTCATAAAATTTAGGTGCATTTTTAAGCATTTTGTTACTAATTCCAGTAAGTTTTACAACAAATTCTTGAATTGGTTTTTCAGGGTTTACAAGGCTAATAAATTGATCAATATTAGTATGGCCATCAAATTTATAAATAGCAATTTCTGTAATTCCTTCTTCATTAAATTTACCTCCCGTAGTTTCGATATCTAAAATTGCGTACAAATTCTTTTTCTTTAAGCTAAATTTACTAATTATAATTTCTATGACCAAATATAGAACTTCCAACTCTAATCATTGTACTTCCTTTAGAAATTGCTAAAGAATAATCTCCACTCATTCCCATTGATAAAATCTTGAGAGATGAATTTTGAGTTTTTAGAGTATCAAATAATTTTTTTAATGATGAAAATTCTTCTTGTAATTGTTTTTGATTGTCTGTAAATGTTGCCATTCCCATAAAACCAACAATTTTTATGTTTTCTAATGCAGTTATTTCTTCTGATGATAAAATTGATTCAATTTCTTCAAAAGAAAAACCGAATTTCGTTTCTTCTTTTGCAATTTTAACTTGTAACAGACAATTGATTACTCTATTGTGTTTTTTTGCTTGTTTATTTATTCCTTTTAGAGTTTTTAATTTATCTACTCCATGAATTAAATCAACAAAATGAGCCATGTATTTTACCTTATTGCTTTGTAAATGACCAATCATATGCCATTTAATATCTTTAGGTAAAGCTTCATATTTATCAACCATTTCCTGAATTTTATTCTCTCCAAAAATACGCTGACCAGCATTATATGCCTCTTGTATATCTGCAATAGGTTTGGTTTTAGAAACGGCAACTAAGGTTACATTTTCAGGAATTGATTGTTTAATTTTTTGAAGGTTTTCTTTTATCATTTTAAGTTATAGACTTTCAATTATTAAATGTTTTAATTCTTCAATAAATTTATAATTTGTTTTGCTAATTCTAACCCAATTCTATCTTGCGCTTCTTTTGTAGCTGCACCAATATGTGGTGTTAAAGAAAGTTCTGGATTCATTAATAATTGAACAGCAGGTGTAGGTTCTGTTTCAAAAACATCTAAACCAGCAAATTGTACTTTACCACTTTCTATAGCATTTACTAAGTCAACTTCATGTAAAATACCACCTCTAGATGTATTTATAATTCCAACACCATCTTTCATTTTTTCAAATTCTGATGCTGAAATGATATAATCTTCTTGATCTGGTGTATGTAAAGTAATAAAATCTGCTTCTTTTAATAATTCTTCTTGATCTATTGTATCAATAGTAAAAGTATTCTTTTGTCCATTGAAAAACTCTAAAGTAATTGGTGCAGTTGTAATTTTTTCATCAGTAGCTAAAACATGCATTCCAATACCAATTGCAATTTTAGCAACTTCTTGACCAATTCTTCCAAAACCAATAATTCCAATAGTTTTTCCTCTTAATTCAATTCCTTGAGAATAGGCTTTTTTCAAATCTTTAAAACGAGTATCTCCTTCTAAAGGCATTTCTCTATTAGATGAATGTAGAAACCTTGCCATTCCAAAAAGATGTGAAAAAACCAATTCTGCAACAGAACTAGAAGAAGCTTCTGGTGTATTAATTACGTGTAAACCATTGTCTTCTGCATAATCAACATCAATATTATCTAAACCAACACCACCACGTCCAATTAATTTTAAACTAGGACAAGCTTCAATCAATTCTTGCCTTACTTGTGTTGCACTTCTCACTAAAATTGCATCAACATTATTTTCATTGATGTAATTTTCTAACTGATTTTGAGCAACTTTTACTGTTAATACTTCAAAACCTCCTTTTTCTAAAGCATCTTTTCCGCTTTGAGAAATTCCATCATTTGCTAATATCTTCATTCTATATTTTATTCGAATATTTAATTATTAAGCTTGAGTTTTTTCTAACTCTTGCATTACATCTACTAAAGCCTGTACACTATATAATGGTAAAGCATTATACATACTTGCTCTATAACCACCAACACTTCTGTGGCCATTTATTCCGCTAATACCAGCTTTTGCCCACATTTTGTTAAATGTTTCTGTTAAACTTTCATCAGTTAAAACAAAAGTAGCATTCATAGTACTTCTATCTTCTTTTTCTACAATTCCTTTAAATAATGGGTTTCTGTCAATCTCATTATATAAAAGAGCCGCTTTTTTATTATTTACTTCTTCAATAAATTTAATTCCTCCTAAATCTTTTAGCCATTGTAAAGTTAACATAGAAACATACACAGCAAAAACAGAAGGTGTGTTAAACATACTATTTTTATCTATGTGAATTTTGTAATTTAACATAGAAGGAATATGTCTTTCTACTTTACCTAATATTTCTTCTTTTATGATGACTAAAGTTGCACCTGCAGGACCCATGTTTTTTTGAGCACCAGCATAAATTAAATCAAATTTTTCAAAGTCTAATTGACGAGAAAAGATATCTGAACTCATATCACAAACCATAGAAACATTTGTTTCTGGAAAACTTTTCATTTGTGTTCCTGCAACTGTATTGTTGCTTGTACAGTGAAAATAATCTGCATCTTTAGGAATAGAATATCCTTTTGGAATGTAATTATAACCTTTGTCTTTAGACGAGCCAACTTCTACCAACTCTCCAAAAGCTTTTGCTTCTTTAATTGCTTTATCAGACCAAGTTCCTGTGTTTAAATACGCTGCTTTTTTATTCAATAAATTATAAGCAACCATTAAAAACTCCATACTTGCGCCACCTTGTAAGAATAAAGCTTTATATCCTTTATTTTCTAAACCCAATAACTCTAAAGCTAGAGATCGTGCTTTTTCCATAACGGCCACAAAAGATTTACTTCTGTGTGAGATTTCTATTAAAGATAAATCATCATTATTAAAATTGATAATAGCTTCTGATGCTTTTTGTAAAACTTCTTGTGGTAAAATACAAGGACCTGCACTAAAATTATGTTTTTTCATTTTTTTAAGTTTCAAAGTTTAATGTTTGTTAAACATGTCATTTCGACTTTATGGAGAAATCTTATTTTAAAAAATAGATTTTTCGACTCCTTTTCATTTCGTTCAAAATGACACCTTAAACGAAATTATATTTTTGATAAAAATTCTAAAGTATTTACTCCATCTGCAAAATCTGTTAACTTCGGATGTTGAGTTTGACCAAAAGCCACTTCATTTTCTATAAAGTCTTTGGCTACAATACATTGAATCTTTTCTTTATCTTGATGTAATTTTATTTTTAAATCTATTTCGTTGTCATAATACTCGTAAAAAACGGTTGCAATAGGAGAGGAGTAACTTTCATCTTCTTTAATCATCAAAAAACCATTTTCTAACAAATCGAACTCACTCATTAAATAAACTGCCTTATTGTAATCGTAATTATTAGCATATTTTGCATTATTTATATGCTCTTTTTTTACATACATTCCTGTAAAAAATGCATCAAAATTATAACCTTTTGGCACATATAATTTTGAAACACTTCTACATCCTAATCCAAAATACTGAAAAACATCATCAGAAAGTTTTATAAAATCTTCTTCAGTTTCTTTTCCAGTGATAACTGCCACAGAGTTTCTGCTTTTTCGGATAATATTTGGTTTATTTTTAAAATAATATTCAAAATAACGCGCAGTATTATCACTTCCAGTAGCGATTACAGCGTCAAAATCTGACAACTTTTCTTCTGTAAAAGTGATTTTTCCTTTAAAACCTTCTTCAACAAACTCTAAATACTTTGCTAAAAAGGGTAAAAGATGTTTATCACTAGAAGATTGCTTTACCAATACTGAATGCCCAGATATTAGTACAGATAAAAAATCATGAAATCCAACTAAAGGAATGTTTCCTGCCATAATAATGGCTACTTTTTTGGATGATTCTTTACTCGAGTTAAAATTTTTAGTGAATTTATCTAAATTGCTTTTATTTAGCGATTTACTTAAACTATTTAATGAAAATAAAATGTTTTCTTTCGTAAACCAAGAATTATTTTCTTGAGCAATTTTCATTTGATGTAAAAAACCATCATAAAAGATTTCATTATGTTCAATACTATCGATTTTTTTTATATTATCGACAGAAAACTGACTTAAAAAGTCCCCTAATTTTGCGAATGCAGTAATTCTGTTTTGAATACTATTCATTTATTTTGGTTGTAAATAATTTTGGCTTTATTTTTGCAACTGCAAAGGTACAAAAACAGAACAGAAAATTATGGCAATTATAATAACAGATGAATGTATAAATTGTGGGGCATGTGAACCAGAATGTCCTAACACAGCAATTTATGAAGGAGCAGATGATTGGAAATATGCAGATGGTACAGATTTAAAAGGTGATGTAGTATTACCTAGTGGAAAATCTGTAAATGCAGACGAAGATCAAGAACCAGTTTCTGATGAGCTTTATTACATTGTACCAGATAAATGTACAGAATGTAAAGGTTTCCATGATGAACCACAATGTGCTGCAGTATGTCCTGTAGATTGTTGTGTGCCAGATGATGATGTGGTAGAAACAGAAGAAGAATTACTAGCTAAACAAAGCTTTATGCATAATGAGTAATAAAAATATTAAAATTTATAGAAATCCTGCTTTTAGCAGGATTTTTGTTTTTATAACAGATTGATTATAGAAGTAAATCTGTTATATTTGCACTCGCAAAATTTATTTACATGAAAGCCGGAATTGTAGGATTACCAAACGTAGGAAAATCAACTTTATTTAACTGTTTATCAAATGCAAAAGCGCAAAGTGCCAACTTTCCTTTTTGTACGATAGAGCCAAATTTAGGAGTTGTAAATGTACCAGATACACGTTTAGAAAAATTAGAAGAATTGGTAAACCCAGAAAGAGTTTTGCCAGCAACAGTAGAAATTGTTGATATTGCTGGTCTTGTAAAAGGAGCAAGTAAAGGAGAAGGTTTAGGAAATCAATTTTTAGCAAATATTAGAGAAACTGATGCACTTTTACATGTTGTACGTTGTTTTGATAATGATAATATTATTCATGTAGATAGTTCTATAGATCCTGTTAGAGATAAAGAAACGATTGATATTGAGTTGCAATTAAAAGATTTAGAAACCGTTCAAAAACGTTTAGAGCGTGTAAAAAGAACTGCAAAAACAGGTAATAAAGAAGCGCAAGCAGAATTAGTGGTTTTATTAAAAATTGAAGAAACTTTACTAAAAGGGGTTTCTGTAAGAACAATCGACTTTTCTGAAAAAGAAATGGAGTTTGTTCAACCGCTACAATTTATTACATTAAAACCAGTATTATATGTTTGTAATGTTGATGAAAATTCTGCAGTTTCTGGAAACGATTATGTAGAAAAAGTAAGAGAAGCTGTAAAAGACGAAAATGCTGAGGTAATTGTTTTAGCAGTTGGTACTGAGGCAGATATTACAGAGTTAGACGATTATGAAGAAAGACAGATGTTTTTAGCAGATATTGGCTTAGAAGAAGCAGGTGTTTCTAGATTGGTTCGTTCTGCATATAAATTATTAAACTTACAAACTTATTTTACAGCAGGTGTAAAAGAAGTAAGAGCTTGGACAATTCCTATTGGTTCTACTGCGCCTCAAGCTGCAGGAGTAATTCATACAGATTTTGAAAAAGGTTTTATTAGAGCAGAAACTATTGCTTACGATGATTATGTAACTTATGGTTCTGAAGCTAAAGTAAAAGAAGCTGGTAAAATGAAAGTAGAAGGTAAGGAGTACATTGTTAAAGATGGTGATGTAATGCACTTTAGATTTAACGTGTAACTAAAGGATAATTTCTGAACTTGTTTCAGAATTTTATCTTTAAAATATAAAATCCCAATAAGAAATTATTGGGATTTTTCAATAATATCTCTTATCCATTTATTAGGAATCATATCAATTGTTAGATTGATACGCTCTTCATTTCCATTATTAATAACTTCATGAGGATCTGTTAATCGTAAATACCAACATTCACCAGGTTTCATATTTACAGGAGTTTTGTTGAGGTTAAAAACCATTTTATCATTATTTAAAATAGGAATTGTTAATCGTATCACCGATTTTTCTACTTCCAATCCTAAAGTTGGGTCTGTATGTTCTTTTACAATAGAATTTGGCGCTAGTCTTAATAATCTTACTAAAGTTACGGTTGTATTTTTTTGAAAAGTGTCAATAATACTTTTTATATAAGGCGATTTAAGAAGTGCTGCAGTTTCTAACCAGTTTGTCCAAGATCCATCTGCATAATCATCTGCTGGAGGAGGAAAAGGCAATGTAGTATCTACCAAATGAGCTGGTGCTCTTAGTTGAATTACCTTATAATACTCAAATTCCTCTAATGCTAACGCCTTTGTTTCAGCGAGCATTTTAGGTATATCAAAACTGAAAGGTAATTGAATTCTGTCTTTTATAGCAGTAGCTGTTTCTTTACTTTCGAACATGATTTTTTTATTTAAGATGTTTAAAAAAAATATTTATTCGAATTTAATAAATTAAGAGTATTAATAAAATAAGTAGAAATACCTGATTTTTAAATGGATAAAAACTAGATTTAATATTGTTTTTGTTTTTCTTTTTTTCTAGAAAAATTCCAAGCTCCAATAGCAAGTAAAATATACAATACTATTATTGCTAACATTTGTTGCCAATTGTTTGTCAGTTCGTAATACAAAATTAAAATACCACCAATACTTAATCCTATTATAGATAGTATTGTAATTAAAGTAGATGAGTTGGTTTTTTTTCTAATTTTAAAATTAGCAATTGCCATTAATAGTGAAACGAGTAGAAAAGTAATGCTACTAAATTCAAGTATTAATTCTAAACCACCAATTATTATCAAAATAATTGACAAACTGGCTAAAGTAAATATAGAATTTTGTGGACTATTTTTTTTTCTGATTGAAAGCCATTGGGGAAAATAATGATCTTTAGCAATTACAGACATTAATCTAGATGCACCGAAAATTGTACCACTTATAGCACTACTTGTTGCTAAAACTGCACCAATAATTACAAGATTAGTTCCAGTGTTTCCCAATATATTGCCTGCACCAGCTGCCAATGCATACTCTTTATTTTTAATAATATCTTCTGATGGAATTGCAAATAAAGCTCCTAATGAAATAATTACATAAATTAATACAGCTAAAAAAATGGCTGAATAAATAGCCCTAGGTATATTTTTTTCTGGATTTTTCATTTCATCCATTGCATGAATAACTAATTGAAACCCTTCATAACCTACAAATGTTAAGGATGCTACAATTAGAATTGAAAACATACTTGAGTTTTCTAAATCTAATGTCATGTTTTTAATAAAAGTACCAAAGTCTGTTGTTCCATTATTTATTAATACTATAGAAATAATAGTTAAAACAATAAGTTTGGTATACACCATTAAGTCTTCAATTTTTCCCATTCCATTAACGCTCCAAATATTTATCAGAGTAAAAAGGCCAATAACACTTATAGCAATGCCTTTTCGAATCCAAATATTATTAGCAAAATCTGTGCTACTAATTGCGTAAGAAGAAAATGTATATGCATACAAAGCCAAAGTACTTACGTAACCAAAAATGATAAACCAACCAATTGTAGCTGCTGAAAAGTTAGATTTAGGGTAAGTAAATTTAAAGAAAGAATAAGTAGCTCCTTCATCTTTATAGTATAGTCCTAATTTTACATAAGAATATGCAGCTAAAGAAGCTATTAATCCTCCAACTATAATGGCAAAAGGAGTAAGGTTACCAATTAAAGAAACTGAAATTCCTAGAATTGTAAAAATTCCTCCACCAATCATTCCACCAAGTGCAATCGCTATTAATTCAGGTAATCCTAAACTCTTATTTCTTTTTCTATGCTGTGACATCAAGAACCTTTCTTAAAGAGGTAACATCTCTTTTGCAATTACATGAAAGCCTAAAGAAATAACGGCATCTTCAATAACTTTATCTGGAACTAGTTTTGAAGTACGAATTTTAAATTCTTTTGGAAAAACGTCTGTATTAATACTAACTCTTTTAACGCCATCGATAGACGCTATTTTAGTCTTAATTAAATTTAAATCGTAATTGAAAGTTGCATTTGTTTCGAATACTTTTCCGTGATTTCCAGGAATCACATTGTCTGATAAGAAGCTCATATCTAGTGATTTTAATCTGTTTATAAATGTTAGTTATTACAAATAATATGTAATACTAAATTAGTATGTAAGTTACAAAATTTTCAATAATAAATCAATTAAATTTACTGTATATTTTATGCTATAATTTAATTTTATTGCTAAAAAAAAGTTCAAGTAAACCACTTGAACTTTTTTTTTATAACTGATTAAATTAGTTAATCTTCAATCCAACCAACTATTGCGTTTGCAACAAAACGTGGTTGAGGAGGCAAAGAATAGATATCACTTTCATAATTTTTATTATAAGGAGATATGTTCATAATATTTCCATCTACAACTAAAGTACTACTTCCTCCAGGATCAAATCCCATTGCTTTGTCCATTCCATATTTTAAAAGAATATCTACCATATCAAAATGAGTAGCACCTACAGATTCTCTAATTCTACCATTTACCATCAATACCATTAATTTTCCATCTTTGGTAATACCAACAGCAATTTTAGGTCCTCTCATATCCGTAAAATCTAACCTTGCAGCTTGAGTTTTTATAGAATTTTTAGTTTTCCAACCTTCATCTTCCATGTTTAAGATCTGTTTTCCTTCATCAATTAGCATTGGTCCAGCTTCTATAGCATAAGAAATTTCATCCCAATTAAAACTATTTGTTTCTGGTTCTAGTAGTTTGATGTCTAAAGTTGATTCTTCTTTAAAAATACTTTCAATAAATAATTCTGCAGGTATTGATAATGTAATTCCTACCGGAATTGAAGGAACTTCTTCATTTTCAGTTGTCTTTATTACTTGTTTTACCGTATTTCCTGCAATTCTAACAATATAGTTACCATTACCAATAATCGTTTCTTGAGAATGTGATAAATCAAAAAAACAAGGAGTAGTTGTGCTATGTTTGTTATAATTATCTGAAGTAAATTTTATAGATGCCTTTTTATCTTTGATGATAAAGCCTGCTTTACTATTTACTTTTCTAATGTCTACTTTACCGTCTTTATAAATTATGAATGCTGGTTTATTAAATAATGGCGGACAAAAAACTTTTCCATCCATAATTAATAAACCTAAAGGAGAACCAATATATGTTTCTGGTAAACCTAATTTACCAACCAATTCTGGATTTAAAATATAACCACCATTCCAAGCTAATTCAATTTTTTTCTTGTTTTTGCTTTTCTTTTGATATTCTTTAACTAAAGCTGGTACATTTTTAGGTTCTTTATTTGCAATATGTGCTGCAAATTTCCAGTGATGTTGTTTCGTGTCAATTTCTGCTAATACACCACTCCAAGGCAATCCATCTTCATAAACACCTCCAGCAAAAGAAGCTTTCACTTTTTCTGTCTTTGTGGTAGTTTCTAAATTCTGTTTTATTTGATTTAATAACTTAACTATTGGTGTTCCATTATCTATTGCGTCTTTAGAAATGATTGCTAATAATTCTTTTTCTCCAATACGTTCTTTTAGATCTTTAAAAAGTTCTCCATTTAAAGCTGTATTAAAATCTTTAGCAGTTTGAATAGGAGTAGGATACGCTAATGTTGTTCTAACTCCAGCAGGAACAAATTGAATAAAACCACTATCCTTAGGAATCCCCATTATTTTTGCTGTCATTTCATACAACGCTTTTCCAATATGAAAATGATCAATTTCTACAATATCAGTCATCATTGCAGAATACTCACCATTTGTGATTATAAATCCATTTGCTTCTTTAATTTTTCGAAGTATTTTAAGTGCATTAACGCCCATTTGTGGAAAATGTACACCTTCAGACCATTGCTTAGTTTCTACTATTTGTACAACACCTGCTTTATATAACAAACCAAGTTCGGGCTCTTTACCACTTTCTAAATATTCTTTAATATTAGCGCTCGAAAACCATTTTGTAATTCTAGGTTCGTGTATAAAAATATAGACTTTTTCTAAAGTATCAATTTTAGGATTTAATACTTCTTCTGTTAACTCTTCTTCTATGGTAAGATGTAATTGTGCACGAATTGGTTGTAAAACAAAATATTCTAATTCATGCTTAATATAACGTCCAGGAAAATATCCTTTAGGTACATTGTTTTTTAAGTTTTTTGTTAAAATTTTACGATCATCAATACTTAAAAACTTACTATTAGTTAATTGAAATAAAGCCAATTCCCAATCAGCAAAAAATTGTGGCGCTAAAGTTAAATCTGCTAAATGTTTAGGTTTAAATATGTCATTATAAATCATATTTACCAAACCTGTTACTTCTTGATACGTAAAATCTTGATATGCATATGCTTTTTTGTTACGATGTCTGTAAGAAAGTGCATGATCATGTCTAATTGATTTTTCTCCTTCTACATATTTAAAAATATCATCTATGGCATTATAATATTTATGAATTTGTTTTAAATTGGTATTTACTAAATCATGAATGTCATTTTCCATCATTCTTGCATACTTCATTACTTTACCTTTTACCAATTGTTCTTCAACTCTAAAAAAACTTGGGTCAATTAATGATTTCAGGTACAACATAAAAGATAAGCGTCCATAACCAGGTAAATAATGTCTTGTTTTTTTATTAAGAATGGCGTGCAAATCATCATTTTCGAAATTTACTGAGGCTTTATATTCTTTTAATAAGTTGATAACCTGATCATTTTCATTAATACCAACAGCATCTAGTTGTAAAAACATACGTTCTAAAATATAACGCATATTTTTTTCTAGAGAAGCAATGCTATAACGTTTGTTAATTACACTTCTATTATGTGTAACATCTACCATTCTGTTTTGAGGATAAAACACATGGTCGCATATTTTCTCTGCTAAAATTTTAGGAATTTTAGAACCTTTAAATTCTAATACATTTAGTCTTAAAGATTCATCTAAATGACGACCAATAACTTGGTCATAAACTTCTCTTGGTTCATATTGTCTACAAAAAATAGGTGTTCCACATGCAGCAGCTTCTATAATAGGTAAACCACGACCTTCTGTTTGACTAGGTAATAATATTAGTGAAGCAACATCATATAATTGCTCAATATCTAAAGGTTTTTTATATTTTTTCTTAAAATCATTTTTATCAAATTCACTAAATAAAAAACCTAATAAAACACGTTTTCTAAATTCTTTAGGAAGTTCTTTTAAGAAGTTTTTGAAATCCTTTTTTAATTCTTGATAATAATTCTGTTGTCCATGAGGAATAGGACCAGATACAATAAGAGATAATTTTAATTGTGGATTTGTAATAAATTTTTCTGAGAATGTTTCATAATCAAATAAGCGTTTTATTAGTTTAAAATTAAGTTCGATAGATTTACGACTAATAACTCTTGTGGGTTGTAAAAAAACAATATTATTATTTACAAAATCGAAATTTTTAATTGTTTTATATCCTAATAAAATAGGTTTTAAAGAACGTTTACTATCTGTATGATGTGCAGCTGTATGTACTGTAATGGTTTCTTTATCATTTGCAAAAATAGTAGCAACTTGCATAAACGCTTTTATAATATCACGCTTACTCATTTGATGCATTTTTGTATCAACAGCTGTACCTAATAAAGCAACATTTGCAGGATTATGTCCATTAATATTGATTAAATGTTCTTGTTGAATTTTATTGATGTTTACATTCATCCAAGAACGACTTTCCCATGGATACACCATTTCTATTATTGAAAAGAATTCGCCTATATGTGCATTATGGAAAAAGAAATCTCTTGGCCCTTTTTTAATTCCTTTCTTTTTTAAGTCTTCTTTTTTATGTCCACCTTCCCAATAAAAATCGTGATTATTATTAATTACGGGGATATCTAAATATTCAGAAATTAAAACTGTTGCTAATGCTAAAGAAACATTACCTGGATTAGAACAAACATTAATTAAATACAGTAAAGAAATATCGTTTTTTGCAATATATGTACCTAGTTTTTCTACGAGAACTAAAACTTCATTCCAAAATTTCCCAATTAAATCATTATATGTTTTACTACCACGATCCATCTTTGTTTGAAAGAAATCTTTATACAAAGGCCATGCATCAAACGCTTCCATTTCTGGTATTACTTTTTGAAATGCATCTTTAGGTATTAATTCATTGGCTTCATCTTTTATATCTCCAGCAACAAAATGAATTGGTAGGTCTGGGTAAATGTTTTTAAATATTTTGGCATATTTTTCTGTTTCTACAGTAATACCATCAATTGTGTAATAAAAGGTAAGAAATGCAACTCCTCCTTTGGTGATTTTTGTATTAAAATCTTCACTTGTTCCGTTAAAGGGTAATTGAGATTTTTGTTCTTTAAATTTATCTAAAAATAAACCTAAATCAAACCAAGTGTGTATATTTTCTTTTTGTAATTTTTGTACTGTATTATTAATTTTTGTTATTTGTTGTTGACTCATTCTAAATTTTTATAATTGAAATAAACTGCTTAATTTTTCTTCTAATACTTCATAAGAAAAAAACTTCTTACCAATGGTAAAATTATATTCACCAATTTCTAAGCAGCGTTTAGGGTTGTAAATAATGTCCGACATTTGTTGAATACTTTCATTTGTTAGTATTCCGTCTTCAATCATTACAGTTTCAAAACCTTTGTTACCAATATCTTGCATGTAAACGGGCTTGTAATTATTTACAAAAATTGGTTTTTTAGCTAAAATGGTTTCTACAAAAGCATTTCCAAAACCTTCATAAGTACTAAAATAAGTAGCAGCTCTACCATGTGCATAAACATCAGATAAATCTTTATGATCTAATACTTTATCTGCAGCCCAAACAATTTGATTAGAAAGGTTTAAATCGTGTATTTGGTCAATCAATTCATTATAATACTCTTTATTTTCGTCATCATTATTATTACCAGTAATTACTAATTTTAGTTTTTTATCATCTAATTTATCTATTAAAGAAATGGCAGTTTCTATTCCTTTACGTCTTACAATTCTTGTTACTTGTAATAAAGCAATTTCATCATCTGTAATACCTAAATCTTTTAAGAAGAATTTGTTTTCTGGAGTTGGAACACCGTAAATGCGATTAAAATCCATAACATTTGGTACTAAAGTAGCATCAATGTTAAATCTGTTTTTAAACGTTTCTACTCCAAATGTGTTTATTACTGCATGTTTTACATTTGGTAATAATAAAGGGAAATTATTGTCTACATATTCATTAATTTCTGGGTGTACAGAAACATAACGTTCTCCACGTTCCCAATGAAAATCATGATCATGTGTTACAATAGGTAATCCTGTTTTTAAGATTAGTTTTTTTATGGCAACACCCATAGAAAGTTGACAAGGTAATGCTGATGCATTTTCAGAGAGCAACATATCAATTTTTTTGTCACCTACCCATTTCAACATTTCTTTGGCAATCATATCAGACCATTTCTCTACATGATCTAATAATGGAGCAGGATCTTCATCTGGTTCAAAAAATGCTTTGCGTTGTTCCCATTCTGCTTCAGCAGAAAAAAACGATAATGCAGGAAATAAGTAATCATGTTCGTAATCCATTTGCCAAGATTCAAATTCTCCAGACATAATAAATACTTCATGACCTATTTTTTTAAAAATATCTATCCATTTTTCTGTTTCGAGGGCAACACCATCAACTCCTCCAATTCTTCCAATAATAATACCTATTCGCATATTTTATATTTAAATTTTGTTCTTAAATATAGGTTTTTGTTATTAGCGGTAAAAGGTTTTGAAAGGCAAAATTTTATGAATTATCACTTACAAAATTAAAGGTTACTTTAATTATTGCTTTTTAATTTTAGATAGGTTATTTTATTAAAATGATAATTTTGATTTTGTGTGAAATTTTTAAAAAAGCTAAATTTTATATATTATTTATTGTTAAAATGTATTTTTGTTGGTATTTTTTAACCAAATTAAGTTTTTTGATACAAATAATATAATGATGATTTTTAAGAAAAAATTATAATTATGAAACTTAATTGGAATTTAATTTCTCGAAATTATAAAGATTTTGATCTAATAAATGTGAAGGAGAAACATTCTGTAAAGCATTCATCATAATAGAATTTCTATTCGGGAAATCTGTTTCCCAATCAGTAATCATTTCTTTTACTTTTTTACGTTGTAAATTTTCTTGAGAACCACATAAATTACAAGGAATTATAGGGAAATTCATATAACCTGAATATTCTTCAATATCACTTTCTTTGCAAAAAGCCAAAGGTCTTAAAACAATTAAATCTCCAGCATCATTTTTAAATTTTGGAGGCATTGTTTCCATTTTTCCTGCAAAAAAGAAGTTTAAGAAAAACGTTTCTAAAATATCATTTCTATGATGACCTAAAGCAATTTTATTACAACCTAAGTCTTTGGCAGCTTCGTATAATGTGCCTCTTCGTAATCGAGAACATAAGCTACATGTTGTTTTACCTTCTGGCGTTTTATCCATTACAATTTTATAGGTGTTTTTTTCTATAATTTTATAATCAACACCTAAATTTGTTAAATAATTTGGTAACACTTCCTCAGGAAAATCAGGTTGTTTTTGATCTAAATTAACAACAACAATATCAAATAAAATAGGCGCTACTTTTTTAAAATACAACAACATATGCAGCATTGCATAACTATCTTTTCCTCCAGAAAGACACACCATAATTTTATCTCCTTCTGCAATCATTGTAAATTGCTGAATAGCTTCTGCAACTGCTTTCTGTAATTTTTTAGTTACTTGTTTTAGTTCACTCATAGAAGGCAAAAATAGTATTTCACTTTAGAAGAAAGAAAACTATTGATAAATAAAAAGCACAAAATTTTAAGGCCAATATTTTATAAAATGATATTAAACAAATACCCAGAAATAATAATGCAGAGAGTTACAACACCAAAAAATACACCAATCAGTTTTAGCGTCATTACTTTTTTTAATAGCATTGCTTCTGGTAAAGAAAGACCAACAACACCCATCATAAAAGCAATGGCAGTTCCTAAAGGAATTCCTTTAGAAACTAATACTTGCACTACAGGAAGTATTCCAGAAGCGTTAGAATACATGGGCACTGCTAAAATTGTAGCAATTGGCACTGCAAAAAGGTTATCTTTATCCATATATTTTTCGAAAAAACCTTCAGGAATATAACCATGCATTAAACCACCAATTGCAATTCCTACAATTACGTAAGGAATAATACCTTTTAAAATTCTTAGTACTTCATCCCAAATAATAGGAAGTCTTTTAAGAAAAGGTTGTTTTTCAGTTTTAAAAACATCTTGTTCTTTTTGAGCTTTTGCTAAAATATCTTTTACCCAAGGAGTTAAATGTTTTTCTAATTTTAGTTTTTGAAGAATCATACCAGATATTGTCCCTAAAAGTACACCACTAATTACATAAATTGCTGTAATTTTAACTCCGAATAAACCAATAAACAATCCAATGGCAACTTCGTTAACTAAAGGCGAAGTAATTAAAAAAGCAAACGTAACTCCTAAAGGAATTCCACCTCTTACAAAACCTATAAACAACGGAACCGAAGAACAAGAGCAAAATGGTGTTACCACACCAAAAAGACTTGCCATAAGGTATTCGAATCCGTATAATTTATTTCTAGATAAATAGTTTTTTACCTTATCTATTGGGAAATAACTATTTACAATTCCCATAAAAAAGATCACTACAAAAAGTAGGATTAAAATTTTAATGCTATCGTAAATAAAAAAATTAAGCGCTTCTGCTAAATGTTGCCCTTTGTCTAAGTTTAGAACATCATAAACAAACCAATCTGCACTATTTTGTACCCAATCGAACATTAATAATTAACTTAAAAGTGTTAAAACTTCTTCTTTAGAAGGTATTCTTCCTTTAATGGTAACCACATTATCTATAACTAGGGCAGGAGTACTCATTACATTAAATTCCATTATTTTCATAATGTCTTCTACTTTTTCTACGTTAGCATTTATGTTGTTTTCTAAAACCACTTCTTTTACAACATTGGTCATCGATTGACATTTTGCACAACCTGTGCCTAGTATTTTAATTGTTTTAATCATGATTATGATATTTATTTTTGAATTTAAATTGTTCTGTTTTTAAAAAATTATGCAAAGAATTGCTGAAATATTGTTTTTGCAATCTTCCAGTTTTCTTGATGAATGCAATACTTTATTTTGGGTGGTTTAAATTCTCCTTGTATTAAGCCCGCCTTTTTTAATTCTTTTAAATGTTGCGATATGGTAGATTGTGCTAACGGAAAAACATCAACCAAATCTCCTGTAAAACAACAAGTTTGATGCTCTAAATGTTTTAAGATAGCAATGCGTGTAGGATGTGCTAATGCTTTGGCAAATTTGGCCAAAGCTTCCGTTTCTTTATTATTGATGATATGTTCTAACTGTCTCTCCATATTTCTAATCGTAAAATTACGATAGGCATGTAAGATGCAACCTGACTTTTATCATGTTTACTTTAATTTAACAAAAAAGATGTATTAAAAAGTGCGTGTTATTTTTAAAATGATGGCATTACCAATTCATTTAGTAAGTATAAAACGAATAGTAAATCAGTAAAAATTTTAGTAAGTAAGTTAATATTAGTAATCAATTATTAACGGTGTTGGCAAATCGTTATTTATTAATCTAGTTTTATACCATATAATGCATAAACAATCATTCCAAAAATAACTAGGCATAAAATAAGTAAACCCCAATTATCTATTCCTTTTATGAATTGCTTTTTCTTTTTTTCGTTTAAATCTTTCATTATTTGTTTTAATTTAAAATTGGTTATTTGTTCTTTTTCACAAAAGTTCTATCTAACAATTTTTTAGTTCCATTTTGCGAACCAAATAATTTTACTGTATATCTTAAATTTTTAGTTAATTCTTTAAAAGTAAAAGTACTTGCAGAAGTAGTTGTTTCTCCTTCTTGCTTCCAAGAATTATTTCTTAATGGATTTGCTGGCGCTAATGTTAAATTTAATTTATCATATGCAGTTAGTTCATTTTGTTGAAAATTCCAATTTGCTTTAATTCTATAATTTCCCAAGCTATTTACTTCTACAATTTGTGCACTTAAACCTCTAATTACTTGACCATTAATTTGAGATTTAATAGTTGTAGATTTTTCTTTGAGTACAGCAGCTCTTTTTCTTAATGCTTCAGCTCTTTTAGTATTTCCATTAGCTTCTCTTTTATCCGCTCTTTTGAGTTTTTTGTTTGCTCTTTTTGTTTTTCTTGCAGCTCTTCTTTCTGCTCTACTTCTTCGTCCCATAATTTTACCTTTAATATTAGCTTACTCTAAATCACTTTTCAGCATCCGTGTAATAATTTAAAAGTGTTTAAAATCTTGATGAGTATAAAGTTGTAATTGTTTAACTATTATGTTCAATTGATTTATGACCTTTTTTAATTGATATACAAAGATGTATTGAATTTACTTATAGTAATAGAGTGTTGAAACCCAAATTTATTGGGTGTTATAACCCTAATTGATGATTTGTGAAGAATGTTCGTCTAATGTTTGTCAACGAGTTTTCGTAAAAAAAAGTAACGTGTTTTAAATACTAAATTTAGCAAATAAATCACAGATAGAAAGTCCGTGAGTACTTTCGTAAATAGGCTATTACTAGGCAATTAATTATACACGGTGTTGCCACCAGTGCTTTTCAGATTAGTTTTCTCCTTTTATGATTTTTTCCACTCTTTTAAATATCTCAATTTCATAATCATCAAATGATTGTTTAATGTTTTCAGAATTTTCGGAATTTTCATAATAATTAACAATTGCTGTTGGTACTCCAAAATCACTTGCAATACGACCAGATTCTGTAAATGCATTGTATTCTAATTTGGTTAATAACCTATCAAGACCACTTACTTCATCTATCGGCTGTTGTGTTACTTGAAAACGATAAAATTTATACATTATATTAAATACACCTAAATACTTTACAACTTGATATTTTAAAGTGTTATAAACAAATTCGGAAGTGTCTGAGATAGCTTTGTCGACAGTACTGCCTTTTCCAAGTTTAAAATTAATTGAACCTCTAAAACCGCCAGTCAAGTAAAAGTGAACCAAATGTGTCAAAGTGGAATATTGACCACTTTCTCCTTTATATTCAATTAGAAATTTTAGTTTTTGATTTTTTACAATTGGTTCTATAATATTCAAAACTACTTGAAACCCATCATAGTCAATATCCATTTTAAAATTTATGAATCTAATTAACTTTTTAATTGCATTTATTTCTAAATCTGTCAATAACTTAATTCTATCATAAATTACGATTTTGTCTAAACGACTTACTACTTTATATAATTGAAAGACTTCGTCAGGAATATTCCTTTCTATTTGTTTGCTACTAATATCTTCAACTTTTAATCTGTCTTCATCGGTAAGATATTCATCGTCTGTATAATATAAATCTACTTCATCTTTTGGGGAATTTAAATCGTAGTTTTTGTGTTTTATTCCTTCAGCTTCAGCATTGATAGCCTTCATAAAATCATTTTTCAGTACAATTACTCTACCACTATAATGATACAGAAATCGACCAGCTCTACCAGCGATATTTTTTGCGTCAAATTTTTTGAGTGGTTTAGTTCCCTTCATACTGTGTAATACAATTAAATTTTTTGCCGATGTATTGACACCTTCTGTAATAGTTGTAGTAGAAATGAGGACTCTAATTAAATCATTATTGAATAATGAAACTATTTCTTTTTGAATATATTTTGGTACTAAGCCGTGATGAATACCAATTCCATTTTTAAGTGCTTCGATTAATGTCCATTCTTTATTAAAGTTGTTTGAGATGTGAGTTAAAAAATCTACATAATCACCACTATTATGGTTTTCAAAAATTTTAGATGTAATAAGAGTTTTTGCGTAAGATTCAACCGAATTTCTTGAATAGCAATATATAATTGTGTTCTCATTAATGTTGCTAATAGCTTGTACTATTTCAATGAGTCTATCATTTTTTGAAGTTTTTTCAAAACTAAGTTCTAAATCATCATCTATAAAGTAGTTCTTTTTTGATTTAATATCATTGTAGGTTTTATTTACAATCTCATAATTATTGTAATCTATTAATTTAATATTATTTACCTCTAAAAATCTATCAAATGAACGATTGTAGTTATTATCGTTTGGTCTTGAAAAATCTATATAAGGTCCTGCAAGTAATGTGTCAACATCTTTTTTCAACGAGTAGAAAACTGCTAATCGATAAGCTACATCTCGTTCATTTTCTCTTACTTCTTCGTCTATTATATAATCATTGTCAATTTTATAAACTTCATCAACAAAAGCAAAATCAAAATCTATTTCTTCTTCTCGTTTTTCTATAAAAGATAAATAACGTTCTGGTGTATAAATGAATAAATTTTTGTCATCTAAATCTTCTATATCACTCAAAGTATGAATGGAATATTTATCTAAAAAATATTTGTAATTATCTTCTGAAGTAAGGCGTTGCAAATTTTCAGAAAGTAATGCTATTGTAGGAAATATTAAAACTACATTATCATAATTCATTTTTTGAATTATCTCGAAAACAATGTGAGTTTTACCGAAAGATGTACTTGCTGATAAAAAAAATCTATTTAATTGATTTGGTTTAAACAGTTCTAAAATCTCTTTTTGATACTTATGAACCTTATTGGTTGAAGTTAAGTTTAAAGTACTCTCATAAATAATAGATGAGAGAGTGTTTAAGTCAAAATTATTTATCTCTGTTTCATTGTTAAATTTTTCAAGTAAGTCATAAAAATGCGGTATACCAACTGTGTTCGAAATATATTTTAAAAACCTTAAATCAGCTTCGGATATCTCCTCATCTTTGATGTCATCAAAATATTTGCACACGATTTTAATCAAATCGTAATCTTCAATTTGATTTTCACGGTATTTATTTATGCCTATTATGACATTAGAGGCTTCTTTGATTCTATCCATTTTATAACTTCTGATTTAACCAATTTGACATCTTCTACTGGCAGAAAAACGAAAAACACAGAATATGGTATTGATAAGTCGTACTTCTCTAACTTATGTTTTTCTTCGATATATTTTGGTATTGCTTTAATACTTTCGTCATAACCTTTTTTATTCTGTTGGAATAGAATGATTACTGGGTATACTAATTCTATTGAATGTTGTTTTATTTCTTCAATTATTTTAATATTTGGATTTTCTGTCCAATCAATTAGAATTTTCTCAATTTTAGAGCCTTTTAAATTTAAATTGTCCTTGTTTTTTCTTAATGCAAGTAGATTTTTACTAAGATATTTATCTGATAACGAATTTTTAATTTTAGATAATACATCATTTACAGCTTGTGTATAACTCTGATGAAATTTTGTTTCGCCAAACCATAAATGAACTTTCGAATCATGCTCAATTAAATGATATGCATCATATCCTTTGGATTCTGAATTTTCTAAAGGATTGTAAAAATAACCTTTAGAAATAAATGTTTGAGTACCAAAAAAGACCTTTAAAATTGAATGTAAAATTACTTCTCCAAAAAAACCGTATTTCTGTTTTGTTGCATCTGAATCATCTTCATCATACCTTATTCTTTCCTGAAATGCGATAGTATGTAAATCTTCTAATTCTCTTTCGGTAAAGTCTAATTCATTGAAAGAATAATCAATGATAGAATTATAAATTATTTTTATTAGAGAATCATTGTCCGAAACAGCATAACATTTATCATCTAACGTAGAGAAAATTGTTCGAGGAACTGAACCTACTACATATGGCAAATCATATTTGTAGACAATCGACTTTTTAATTAAATCCTCTAATGCTTTTCTCATTTAGTATAGATTGCTATTGGTTTTCGCATTGTTGCCAACTAGTTATAAAATAATTACACTTCATTTTATCCCTAGAAAATAACATGATATTGTTATTCTTTCAAGTATTGTTATTAAATAAAGATTTAGAAAAGTTTAGCAATTTTATTTTTTCATCAATCTGTTCAAATTTATATAAATGATATTGGTAAAAACCTGACATTTATCATCAGCAAACAACAATTGTGCACTTTATACCATTTATAACGTGGTTATTATAACACTAAAAATGAACTTAGTGTTTGTTTTTGGTAGCTTTTGTAAAGCTATCTTTTAAAACTTAGTAAACAACAGGTATAAATACCTATTTTTTTTAAATGAAAACTAAAAAATTAAACATATACTATGAATCTGATAAAAATTTCACATTATTCATTTTTTTATGCCAATCATTTGGTTTCTTAATAATATAATTTAGATATTTGCCTAGAAATAAACAAGAACATGAACTTTATTCAAAATCATCATCGTCATTTTTACAATTGCAGTCAAGCGATTTAAAAATGTATTGAATAAAATCAAAATATTTATAAACCCGTTTGAGCAAATCAAACGGGTTTTCTATTTCTAATAAAATAGTAAAAAACGTATTTGCTCAGGCATCAAACAAAACAAAAATGAGTAACTTAAGAATTGCAGTACAAAAATCTGGTAGATTAAATGAAGATTCTATGAGAATCTTAAAAGACATTGGTATTTCTATAGACAATGGTAAAGATCAATTAAAAGCAGCAGCAAGAAATTTTCCGGTAGAAGTTTTTTACTTAAGAAATGGCGATATTCCTCAGTATTTAAAAGACGGAGTTGTAGATGCAGCCATAATTGGCGAAAATGTTTTAATAGAAAAAGGAGCAGATATTCAGTTTATAGAACGTTTAGGTTTTTCTAAATGTAAAGTTTCTATTGCTGTGCCCAAAGAATCGGAAGCAAATTCGTTAAAAGATTTAGACGGAAAAAGAATTGCCACTTCGTATCCACAAACCGTAAATAAATTTCTAAAAGAAAAAAATATCAATGCAGAATTACACATTATTAATGGTTCTGTAGAAATTGCACCAAATATTGGTTTAGCAGATGGTATTTGTGATATTGTTTCTAGTGGTTCTACACTTTTTAAAAATGGATTAAAAGAGATTGAGGTTTTATTAAAGTCGGAAGCAGTTTTGGCAGTTTCACCTAATATTTCTGATGATAGAATGGATATTTTACAAAAAATTCAGTTTAGAATTCAGTCTGTTTTAAAAGGAAGAAACTCGAAATACATTTTATTAAATGCGCCTAATGATAAATTAGAAAATATTCTAAAATTATTACCAGGTATGAGAAGCCCAACAGTGTTGCCTTTGGCAGAAGAAGGTTGGAGCTCTGTACACACTGTAATTAGTAAAAATGAATTTTGGGAAATTATTGATGAGTTAAAAGCCAATGGAGCAGAAGGTATTTTAGTGTGTCCGATTGAAAAAATGGTTTTATAGTTTTTCAAAAAAAATATAACATACTGAACTAGTTTCAGTATCTGATAAAAAGTTATTAAGTATGTCATTCCGACTGAAATGGAGGAATCTTTGAGATTTCTCGATAAACTCGAACTGACAATTAGAAATAAAAAATGAAATTTATAAACAATCCTCAAAGAAAAGACTGGAAAAAAATCTTACAAAGACCCACAAAAACGGTTGATGATATAGAAAATACTGTAAACCAAATTTTTGATGATGTACAAAGAAATGGAGATACAGCTGTAAATAAATATACTGAGTTGTTTGATGGGGTTTCTTTAGAAAGTAATATTGTTTCTGTTGCTGAAATTAATGAAGCTGTTGCTGCTGTTTCAGATGAATTAAAAGAAGCGATTAATCTTGCAAAAGAGAATATTACCAAGTTTCATACAGCACAAAAAACAGAAAAAGTTTTTGTAGAAACAGCAAATGGTGTGGAGTGTTGGCAAGAAAAAAGACCCATTCAAAAAGTGGGTTTGTACATTCCTGGAGGAACAGCACCATTATTTTCAACAGTTTTAATGTTGGCAATTCCTGCTCAAATTGCAGGTTGTAAAGAAATTGTATTGTGTTCTCCACCTAATAAAGAAGGAAAAGTTCATCCAGCAATTTTATATGCAGCAAATTTATGTGGCGTTACTAAAATTATAAAAGTTGGAGGAATTCAAGCCATTGCAGGTTATACATTTGGTACAGAAACGATTCCGCAAGTTTATAAAATATTTGGTCCAGGAAATCAGTTTGTAACGGTTGCAAAACAATTGGCAACAAAACACGGAGTTGCTATAGATATGCCTGCTGGTCCAAGTGAATTATTGGTGGTTGCAGATGATTCTGCAAATGCTAGTTTTGTGGCTTCAGATTTATTAAGTCAGGCAGAACATGGTGCCGATAGTCAAGTTATTTTGGTTTCTACATCTAAAAAGTTAATTGATGAAGTTTCGATTGAGATACAAAAACAACTTTTAGCATTGCCAAGAGTTGCTATTGCTACAAAAGCAATTGATAATTCTAAATCTATTTTGGTAGAAAATGATAAATTTGCCTTAGAATTAATCAACGAATATGGCCCAGAACACTTTATTGTTTGCACAAATAATAATGATTTTTATGTAGATCATATAGAAAATGCAGGTTCTGTTTTTATTGGTAATTATACACCAGAAAGTGCAGGAGATTATGCTTCAGGAACCAATCATACATTACCCACAAATGGTTTTTCTAAATCATATTCTGGGGTTAATTTAGATAGTTTTACAAAGAGTATAACGTTTCAAAAAATATCAAAAGAAGGAATACAAACAATAGGAAAATCTATTGAGTTGATGGCAGCAGCAGAAGGTTTAGAGGCACATAAAAATGCAGTAACAATCCGTTTAAAAAATTTAGAATAGGTTATAAAATGTCAATGCGAATGAGGAACGAAGAGGAATCTTAATATTAGATTTCTCAATCACTAAAAAAGCTCATTTTGAAATGACATTAGAAATATCAATTATGAAAACAAACTTTAACATCAACAACCTAATTAGAGAAAACATTAAATCTCTAAAACCATATTCATCTGCAAGAGATGAATATAAAGATGCAACCACTAAAGAAATGATTTTCTTAGACGCCAATGAAAATCCTTTTGAAAATGGTGTAAATCGTTATCCCGATCCACATCAAAATAATGTTAAAGATTTACTTTCAGGAATTAAAGATATTTCTAAAGAAAACATCCTTTTAGGAAATGGAAGTGATGAGGTTTTAGATTTAATTTTTAGAGCTTTTTGCGAACCAAATCAAGATAATATTATCACATTACCACCAACTTATGGGATGTATGGGGTTTTGGCAGATGTAAATGCAATCGAAAACAGAAAAGTATTATTAAAAGAAGATTTTCAGCCAGATGTAAATCAAATTTTAAATGCTGCTGATGCAAATAGTAAAATTTTGTTTTTGTGTTCTCCTAACAATCCAACAGGAAATAGTTTTACGGTTGATGCTGTAAAAAAGTTGCTTACTAAATTTAAGGGTTTAGTGGTGTTAGATGAAGCGTATATCGATTTTTCTGAAGAGAAAAGCTGGTTAGAGAAATTAGAACAATTTCCTAATTTAATTATAATTCAAACCTTGTCTAAAGCTTATGGTTTAGCAGGAATTCGTTTAGGATCTTGTTATGCATCTAAAGAAATTATTCAGATTTTAAGCAACATAAAACCACCCTATAACGTAAATGAGTTAACACAACAAAGAGCAATTGTTAGACTTCAAAAAATGGGTGAAATCAAAAATGAAGTTGCACAATTAGTTAGCGAAAGAAAACGTCTAAAAAAAGAGCTAGAATGTTGTGTAAGTTATATTGAAAAGGTGTATCCTTCTGATGGTAATTTTCTTTTAATAAAGGTAGATGACGCTACAAAACGTTACAATCAATTAATAGAATATGGCGTTGTAATTAGAAATAGAACCAACCAACCTTTGTGTGAAAATTGTTTACGAATAAGTGTTGGTATTTGTGAAGAAAATCAACGTTTAATTAGAGCGTTAAAAAGTATATCCTGACCTTGATTCAGGACCTTTTAATTAAAAATCAAATGACTAAAGAAAAATATTACTGTTATATTTTATCAAATAAAAATAGAACAGTTTTATATATTGGCTTTACAAATAATTTAATTTTAAGAATAAATCAACATAAAAAAGGAGTAGGAGCATTATTTACAAAAAAATATAATGTACATGAATTGGTTTATTTCGAAGAGTTTTTTGAAATGAAAAAAGCAAGAAAAAGAGAGATACAATTAAAAAATTGGAAGAAAGATTGGAAGTGGGATTTGATTAAGAAAAGTAATCCAAGTTTAAAAACATTAGAAAAATTATTAAAAAGATCCTGAATCAAGTTCAGGATTCTATAACAGAGTTATATGAAAAAAGTATTATTTATAGATAGGGATGGAACTTTAGTTTTAGAGCCACCTGTAGATTATCAATTAGATAGTTTAGAAAAGTTAGAGTTTTACCCAAAAGTTTTTCAATACATGGCAAAAATTGCTTCAGAATTGGATTATGAATTGGTAATGGTAACAAATCAAGACGGTTTAGGTACAGATTCTTTTCCAGAAGATACTTTTTGGCCAGCTCAAAATAAAGTACTATCTGCTTTCGAAAAAGAAGGTGTTGTTTTTACAGAAGTTCATATAGATAAAACGTTTCCGCATGAAAATGCTGAAACTCGTAAACCAAGAACAGGTTTATTAACCAAATATTTTTCTGAAGAATATGATTTAGAAAACTCGTTTGTTTTAGGTGATAGAATTACAGATATGGAATTGGCTAAGAACTTAGGTTCTAAAGGAATATTTTTATCTGAAGATCCAGAATTAGGTGCTGATGAAATAGAAACATCTAAACAAGAAATTTTAAACTGTATTGCTTTAACAAGTACAGATTGGTCAGAAATTTATGAATTCTTAAAATTAGAAGATAGAGTTTCTGAAATTACTAGAAATACAAACGAAACTAAGATTTATATCAAACTAAATTTAGACGGTTCTGGTAAAAATGATATTTCTACCGGAGTTAAGTTTTTCGATCATATGTTAGATCAAATTGGTCGTCATGGAGCAATGGATTTAACGGTAAAAGTTGATGGAGATTTAGAGGTTGATGAACATCATACTATAGAAGATACCATGATTGCTTTGGGAGAGTTATTCCATAAAGCATTAGGAAATAAATTAGGAATAGAGCGTTATGGTTTCTGTTTGCCAATGGATGATTGTTTGGCACAAGCTGCAGTAGATTTTGGAGGAAGACCTTGGTTAGTTTGGGATGCAGATTTTAAACGAGAAATGATTGGAGATATGCCAACAGAAATGTTTTTACACTTGTTTAAATCTTTTACAGATGGCGCAAAATGTAATTTAAACATTAAAGCAGAAGGAGATAATGAACATCATAAAATAGAAGGAATATTTAAAGCATTTGCGAAAGCTATGAAAATGGCTGTAAAAAGAGATGCTAATAAAATGTTTTTACCGTCAACTAAAGGAGTACTTTAAAAAAAGCCCATCTTAATCTTCCCGAAGGGAAGAAACACTCTTGCGAAAGTTAAGTGTTACTAATTGGTTTTTTTGAACGAGAATTAAATAAAAAATTGTCATTCCTGTGTAAACAGGAATCAATAAATATTATGATTAAAAATATAGAAAAAAATAAAGACAACAGTGAAAGTTCTTCTCCTTTGGGGAAGTTAGAAGGGGCTTCAGTTGTCATTATAGATTACGGAGCAGGAAACATTAAAAGTATTCAGTTTGCTTTTAAACGTTTAGGTGTAGATGCCGTTTTGTCAAATAACATTGATGAGATTAGAGCAGCAGATAAAATTATTTTTCCTGGAGTTGGAGAAGCAAGTTCTGCAATGAAAATGTTACAAGAAAGCGGATTAGACAAAGTAATTCCTACTTTAAAGCAACCCGTTTTAGGTATTTGTTTAGGAATGCAGTTAATGTGTAATTCTTCTGAAGAAGGAAACACAAAAGGGTTAGGAATATTTGATGTTGCTGTAAAAAAGTTTTCTAAAGCTGTAAAAGTTCCACAAATGGGATGGAATGTTATTTATAATTTAGAATCTCAATTATTCTCAGGAATTAAAGAAAGAGAATTTATGTATTTAGTGCATAGTTTTTATGCAGAAGAATGTAAAGAATCGATAGCTACAACAGATTATGAGATTGAATATGCATCTGCATTACAAAAAGATAATTTTTATGGGACTCAATTTCATCCAGAAAAGAGTGGAGTAGCAGGAGAACAAATTTTAAAGAATTTTTTAAATTTATAAAATTAGAATGGCAAGAAAATTAATAAGTTCAGGTTCATCTTTTGAAAAAGAAATGGGTTACTCTAGAGCAGTTGTAGATGGAGATTGGGTTTTTGTTTCAGGAACAACAGGTTTTAATTATGATACAATGACTATTGAAGAAGGTGTTGTTGCACAAACTGAGCAGTGTTTTAAAAACATTAAAAACATTTTAGAAGAAGCTAATTCAAGTTTAGACAAAATTGTTAGAGTAACTTATATTTTACCAAAAACATCTGACTTTGAGTTATGTTGGCCAGTACTTAAAAAATATTTAGGAGATGTTAGACCAGCAGCAACCATGTTTTCTGCAGGTTTATTTGATGAGAGAATGAAAATAGAAATTCAAGTTACAGCATTAAATTAGTAGTTTTTTAGAAAGATAAAATAAAGACCCTGAAATAAATTCAGGGTTGATTAATAAATTAATCAATGAGAATAATTCCAGCCATAGATATTATTGACGGAAAATGTGTTCGTTTAACAAAAGGAGATTACGATACAAAAAAGATTTATAACGAAAATCCGTTAGAAGTTGCTAAAGAATTTGAAGCTGCAGGAATTGAATATTTACACGTTGTAGATTTAGATGGAGCAAAATCTAGCGAGATTATTAATTATAAAGTATTAGAGCAAATTGCATCTAAAACGAATTTAAAAATTGATTTTGGAGGTGGTTTAAAATCTGATAAAGATTTAGAAATTGCATTTAATTCTGGAGCGAATCAAATTACTGGAGGAAGTATTGCTGTAAAAAACAGTGTCATTTTCGAAAGTTGGATTGAAAAATATGGTGCTGATAAAATAATTTTGGGAGCCGATTTTTATCCTGATAATTCAGGAGGAAAGATTGCTACAAATGGTTGGCAAGAAGAAAGTAGTTTAGAATTGATTCCTTTTATTAATGAGTATCAAAAGAAAGGAATTCAGTATGTAATTTGTACAGATATTTCTAAAGACGGAATGTTGCAAGGTCCAAGTTTTGATGTTTACAATCAAATTTTAAATGAATCTGTAATTTCGAGCGCAGTCGAGAAATCTCTAAAATTAATTGCTTCTGGGGGAATTTCTGCTTTTGAAGAAATCCCAAAATTAGCAGAAAATGGTTGTGAAGGCGTAATTATAGGAAAAGCGATTTATGAGAATAAAATCAGCTTGAAACAATTGGAACAATTTATAATCCAAAGTTAAAATCAATAAACGAATGTCACTTCGAGTGATTTTTGAAGAATGAAAAAATTGTATCGAGAAGTAGTTAAAAGTTCTCGATATAATTTCGACAAAAAATCGAAATCACTCGAACTGACAGTATAAATAATTTATGTTAACAAAAAGAATAATACCTTGTTTAGATATTAAAAACGGAAGAACTGTAAAAGGTGTAAATTTCGTGAATTTAATTGATGCAGGAGATCCTGTAGTTTTAGCAAAACAATACGCAGATTTAGGTGCAGATGAATTGGTTTTTTTAGATATTTCTGCAACATTAGAAGGTAGGAAAACCATGATAGAAATGGTGCATCAGGTTGCTGAACAAGTAAATATACCGTTTACAGTTGGTGGAGGAATTTCTTCCGTAGAAAATGTAAATGAATTATTAAAGTGGGGAGCAGATAAGGTTTCTATCAATTCATCAGCAGTAAAAAGACCAGGATTAGTAAATGAATTAGCAGAAAAATTCGGAAGTCAATGTGTGGTTGTTGCTATTGATGCTAAACAAGTTGACGGAGAATGGTTTGTACATTTAGCGGGTGGAACAATTCCTACCGATATCAAACTTTTTGAATGGGCAAAAGAAGTAGAAGAACGTGGAGCAGGGGAAATTTTGTTTACTTCTATGAATCATGATGGAACAAAAGGTGGTTTTGCAAATGAAGCATTGGCACATTTATCAGAATTATTAAATATACCAATTATTGCTTCTGGTGGTGCAGGAACCATACAACACTTTGCAGATACTTTTGTAGAAGGAAAAGCAGATGCAGCATTGGCAGCAAGTGTTTTTCATTTTGGAGAAATCCCTATTTTAGAATTAAAGAAAGAGTTAAAAGAACAAAATATTCCAGTGAGACTTTAGTCGAAATACTGAACTTGTTTCAGTATCTCATAAATAAAAAGTTCTCGATACAATTTCGATAAAAAATCGAAATCACTCGAACTGACAGAAATTAATATAAATAAAGATGTCATTCCGAACGAAGAATGAGGAGGAATCTCAAAGTTAGATTTCTCAATCGCTTAAAAAAGCTCATTTCGAAATGACAAATAAAATATAAATTATGAACATCGATTTCAATAAAAATAACGACGGATTAGTGCCAGCAATCATTCAAGATGCAACAACAAAAAATGTTTTAATGTTGGGTTATATGAATGAAGAAGCGTTTAAAAAAACACAAGAAACAAAGTTAGTTACTTTCTTTTCTAGAACTAAAAATCGTTTGTGGACAAAAGGTGAAGAAAGTGGAAATGTGCTGAATTTAGTAGACATTAAATTAGATTGTGATAATGACACATTATTAATTCAAGTGAATCCAAATGGACCGACGTGTCATAAAGGTTCTGATACGTGTTGGAATGAAGAAAATAAGCCCAATTATGGTTTCTTTTCTACTTTAGAAGAAGTTATTACAGAAAGAGTTGCTAATAAAGACACAAAAAAATCTTATGTAGCAAGTTTATTCTCAAAAGGAATTAACAAAGTTGCGCAGAAAGTAGGAGAGGAAGCAGTAGAAACTGTTATTGAAGCAATGGATAATAACGATGAGTTATTTTTATATGAATCTGCAGATTTATTGTTCCATTATTTAATGTTATTACAAGCAAAAGGTTTCACTTTAAAAGATATTGAAGCAGAGTTAAAAGGAAGACATAAATAATTTGTTATACTTTTTTAAAGTTTAACGAATAATTCCAATGAATATGAATAAAGTCAAAACAATATTTCGTGTTTTTTTATTTTTTAAACCCAAATGGCTCAACATGTCATAAAAGGTTTAAATACTTATTAGGATGAAGAATTAAACAAAATTATAGTTTTATTACTACTTTAGAAGATGTTATTGATTCTCTTTAAAAGAGATTGAAGCTTAATTTAAAAGGAAGACAGAAATTATATTGCATGAAAAAGCAGGAGATTTTCTCCTGCTTTTATAATTGTATTTAGAATATTGTTTATTTGTATTTAAATTTTAATGAGAAACTGTTAAGTTTTTCATTCCAACAAGTCCATAAGAACCGTTAAAACTACCTTCCTGTACAGATTGTAAATAGTTACCAGCTTTAAAATAACTACCATTACCTGCAGTATTCAAAGTTCTTCCAAACACTTCGCTTCCATTTATTTTAACAGAAACTCTATCGTTACTGAAAATTAGTTGTACATCATACGAAGTATCTAAAGAATACCCAGAATAACTTTCACTACCACCACCTTGTGTTTCGGTAATGTATCCACTAATTTTTAATTTTACAGAACCACTTGTTTGACCAGCAGATCCATCAAATTGTAGACGTATTAAATCATCTACTTCAACACCATCACTATTTGTTCCACTAGGACCATGAATTTGTCCAAAACATACAGTTCCAGTAGTTCTGTCTTCATTATCATCAGAATCATAACCAATAGGTAATTGATCGACTCTTACTGTAAATGACATTGTATGAGTTCCATTATCTCCATTCCAACTAGCATTACTTCCATTAGTACGTTCACGTAATTCAACTCTAGGGTTTCCAGAATTTGCAGAACCACCTAAACCACGGTAACATTTAAAATATGCCCACCCATTACTTTCGTAAAAATAATTACTGTTACTCCAAGTAGAAATATTACCATTTACTTGATTCATTACATCATCATAATAAGTTGCTGAAGAACTAGGTGTTGCAGTAAATCCATTTAATTTCCATTCACTATTATCAATACCTAATACTCCTCCTGGTGTACTACTATTGCCACCTCCTGATGTACTTTCTGTACCCCAAACTTCAATTTCTTCTATGTCACTAAAGCCATTTGAAGTATTACCAGTACACATAACACGTAAATATCTATTAGTGCTATTTGTTAAGTCATAATCTACTAAAGCATTGGAGTTACCAGGGCTGGTTTTGCTACCAACTTGTGTCCAAGATCCAGAAGTAGAATTTCTAACATGAAAATACATTTTATATTGTCTATTAGATCCTGCATGATGCGCAACTTTTACATAGTCTATCAATTTGCTTGATCCTAAGTCTAAGTATAAGTATACTGTTCCATTTGCTGTCCACCTTGTATTTAAGCTACCATCTATTGCTTTAGAAGCAGCATATGTAGAGCTATGACTTGCACTAGCTGAGACTGAACTAATTGAAAGTTCTACAGAACTCGAAGATTTTGCTAATAAATTTGAATTTAATGATTCTTTCTGATCTATTAAAAAAGTTTCTTCTTCTAAAATAGATGAATCATCTCTAGAGCAACTTGTAAAAAGTAAAAAAGTAAAAGATAGTAATAAATATACTGTTTTTTTAAAATTTAATAATTTCATAATTTCATTTTTTAGGGTTTAATGTTAATTATTCTAAATACAATTATTATTTATTTTTGGTTATCCAGTTTGGTTATCCAATCTGGTTTTCCAAATATAGTAATAAATTAATAAACATTTAACATTTAATTTAGTAATTTGTAATTAAAATTGGTTTTTAATTATGAATTTATGATTAAAGAGTTCTCTAGAATAGAAAAACGTGATGTTTTTATGATTAAAAGACAATTAAACATTACAAGAAAAATAGAAGTGATTACTTTTTTATTAAGGACTTATTTTTATAATAAAAGAGTTAATAGTAAGACAGAAATAGGATGTTTTATATTTCTATTTAGTTTTTTTGAAGTTTAAACACAAACTTATTTAGTAATTAAGTCGTTTTTTCTTTAAAATTCTGAATATTTACACAAACATTTTTATAACTGGATAGTACCAAAATGATAGTGTGTATTTAATTTTGAAACAAACAATTTCTAATGTAATCTATTACAGCTTTAAAATTATCAGAAAATATTTTAACTAAGTGTTTAGCTTTAATGAAACAATATTTTTTTTAGAAAATATTATTATTGTTGCTGCTGTTGCTGCTGTTGATGTTGTTGCTGTTTTGTGTTTTTAGCAGGTCTAATATCTACAGATACTTTCATTTTACTGTTTCCAGATCCATAAAGTACACCTTTTAAAGGTGGAACATCGTAGTAATCTCGTCCATAAGAAACTGTAATGTGTTGGTTTTTTGGAATTTGATTGTTTGTAGGGTCAAAATCAACCCAACCAAATTTTGGTATATAAACAGAAAACCAAGCATGAGAAGCATCAGTACCCACTAATTTTTCTTTTCCTGGAGGTGGTAAAGTTTCAATATATCCACTAACATATCTTGCAGGTAAGCCAACAGATCGTAAACAGGCAATTCCTATTTGAGCAAAATCTTGGCAAACTCCTTTTTTAGCTTTCATAACTTCCTCTAGCGGAGTTGCAATTGTACTAAAATGAGAATCGAAAGTAAAATCTTTAAAAATACGTTCCATTAATTCATTTGTAGCTTCAAAAATTGATCTTTCTGGTTGTAAAGAAATTTCTGCATATTCTTTAATTTCTGAAGAAATAGATTTTATAAATTGTGAGTCTAAAGTAAATTCATAAACCGATAATGTTTCCTCAGTTCCTTTTTTAAATTCATTTAAAGCATCTTTTATTGTAGTCTTTTTACAAATTTCTGAAGTAAAAATATTAGGCTGTAAATCAAAATTACGTTCAACGAGACTAGTTGCAGTTACAACAAGTTTGTTATGTGATTGCTCTATAGAAAACCTAGAAATTGTATTGTTAAAGAAATCGATATCTTCTTCAAGGTAAGTAGGAAAAGGTTGTATTTCTAAAGAATAGTCAATAAGTTGTTGACCCAAAAAATCTCTGGGTTTTAAGATTGCTATATTATGGCAATAGGTAATTGCCTCATCATAATCATAACTAGTAGTGTGAATAATCGAATACAACATTATTAAACGTTTTTTTGATGAACCAATTGTCTTTGTTGGTCTGAATGATTAAAATATGTATTTGTAACTGATAACGATGTTTTATGAATTAACGTGCTAAGTTTAGCTAATAATTCATCTAGCGCTATTCTAGTAAATTTATTGTTATCTATTTTTGAAATGTTCTTAGAATTAACATTTTCTATCAAATCACAAGCTTCTTTTATTGCTAGGTAAGAAGTTGTAAGTTCTATATTTTGATTTTTATCTGGTAATTTAGAGATGTCTTTTCTAATTCTATTTAATTGATACTTTAATGATCGAGAATATGATTTATCTAAAAGAATAAGATTGATTACATTTTCTATGTTTAAATACGATTTAAAACTATATCTATAAATATTTAAACTCTCATTGCTATCTAGAAGAGATTCTAGGATTTCATATTCTGTTTGTTCTTCATTTTTTACTACTAAAAGTGCTCTAGATTTATCAATATTCATCGTTGCTTGTTCCATTTGCAAACCAATAAAGTAGAGTAGAAGTCCTTGTTCTACCAAAATGCTTTCTTCAATTAATCCCATAAATGCAATTAATTTGGTAATAATGCTATCTAGTAACTGTATAATACTTTTTATATTCTGATGTTTTTCAGGTTTAAAACTGATCCATTGTTTAGTTATAGAATCAAAAACACGCCACATATCTTTAGACCACAAATTTCGTAAAGAAAAATAAGAATTTGAGAAAGATTGAATTCCATTTGCAAGACTACCAAACTCATTTTTATCAAATAAAGCTTTTGCAATTTCTTTTAATGGATCTTTAAAAGCAGCTTCTTTATTTTTGCCTGTAAATCCAGGGAATATGGAAGTTAAATGCGTTATTGATTGAAATAAAATATGTAAACTTTCTGGGTTAGAGTCTTGTTTACTAAAATCAGAATCGGCCATTTGATTTAATACCATTCTAATATATCTAGCAGTAACTAGTGTTCTTGCTAAATATCTTCCAGACCAAAATAAATTTTCAGCAGTATTACTTGGCAAATTTTCTATTCCTGCAAGTGTATTTGCAGAAGAATTATGCCAGTGATAACGTTGGTTATGTGGTTGTTCTTTAGTTGTAGAATTTGTAATCCAAAAATCTTTACTTGTACCACCTCGTTGGTTAGATACTCTTAACTCTTCTCTTTCTGCAGCAACTCTTACTAAACCACCAGGCATAATACTATAAGTTTCATTTTTTGCAACTGCAAAAGTTCTGCAAACAACTTTTCTAGGTTCTAAACCTTTAGATGTAAAATTAGGTGCTGTTGAAAATGATATGTTTTCTTGAGCCACAAAATGATAAGGTTTTTCTAAAATTTGTTTTTTTAATGATTCTAATTCATCCTCATTAAGTAATTCGCAAAAATAAATATGTTCTCTATTTGTTCTATCTATTGGTTTTACAACAAATTTTGTAAGGTTTTCTAATACAAAATTTCTTTCTTTTTCTTGACCACACCACCAAGAAGCTATTTGTGGAAGAATTAGATCTTCTTTTAAAAAATATTTACAAATTGAATTCATAAAAGGAATTAGACCAGGGTTTTCTAAAACACCACTTCCAATTGGGTTAAGGATACTAACATTTTTCTTTCTAACAGCATTTAATAATCCAGCAACACCTAAATAAGAGTCTCCTTTTAATTCTAAAGGATCTGTATATGCTCCATCTACGCGTCTTAGAATTACATCAACTTGTATTAATCCTTTTAAAGTTTTAATATATACTTTATTACTTCTAATAACTAAATCATTTCCTTTTACTAATGGATACCCTAAGTAAGAAGATAAATAAGCATGCTCAAAATAGGTTTCATTATGCGGGCCAGGAGTAAGAATAACTATAGTTGGATTCTCTTTGTTGTTAGGTGCAGCATCTATTAATAACTGGTGAAAATCTTTAAAAAAGCTAAAAGGTTGTTCTATATGAATATCCTTAAATAATTCTGGAGCAGAACGTCTTGCAGAAAATCTATTTTCTAAAGAATATCCTAGTCCTGATGGGGCTTCTGTACGATCATTAACAACCCACATTCTACCATCTGGACCACGAGCTAAATCTGCTGAATGAATTAATAGGTTTTTAGTAGTATTGTATTTTATTTGATCACAATTTCTTAAAAAACCACGATGAGAATAAATGATTTCTGGTGGAATGATTTTATTTTTGATAAGTTCTCTTTTACCATAAATATCATTCAAAATTAAATTTAATAATTCTGCACGTTGTTTCAATCCTTTTTCTATTGATTTCCATTCTTGTTGCTCAATAATAAAAGGAATAATATTTAAACTCCAAGGTCTATTTAATCCTTTAGGATCATTATAAACATTGTAGGTAACTCCGTTTTCTGCAAGTAACCAATCTATTTGTTTTTGTTTTTCAGAAAGTTCTTCTATTCCAATTGTAGAGAAATTATTTAATAACTTCTCCCAACTAGGATTTATGGTCATATCAGATTTTAAAACTTCATCATAGTCTTCAAAATCATTGAAATATTTTTCAAACAAATTTTTAACGGGCATAAATATTTAGGAAATTATTTTTTCAATCTCAAATCTAAAGTATTCGGAAATTCTGGGTTTTTAGGTATTTCTTGATATCTAAAATGTTTTGAACTTCCTTGTTCTTTTACATTTGTTTCTCGTTCAACTATTTTTTTATTGTCTTCATTCTTTTCTTCATCAACAATATCTATTTTTCCTTGAGAATGGTTAAAATCCCAAAAACGATTAATTCTTCTAGATTCTGCCTCAAAACTATTAATAGGGTATGTGTCATAAGAACGACCTCCAGGATGTGTAACATAATAGGTACAACCTCCAATAGAACGTCTGTTCCAAGTATCTACAATATCAAATACCAATGGCGTATCTTCATTAATTGTTGGGTGTAAAGCAGAATAAGGATTCCAAGCTTTATATCGAACTCCAGCAACAAATTCTCCTTTTACACCAGTGTTTTTTAATTGTACTTTTACACCGTTGCAAGTTAAGACAAATCTTTCTTCTGAGAAATTATTTACTTTAACTTGTAGCTTTTCTACAGACGAATCTACATATCTAGCGGTTCCACCACCTGTCATTTCTTCTCCTAAAACATTCCAAGGTTCTATACCTGCTCTTAATTCTACATCTATATTGTTAATTTTTACCATTCCATGTAATGGAAAACGGAATTCAAAAAATGGATTAAACCATTCTTCTTTAAAAGCATAACCTGCTTTGTTTAATTGAGTAACAATATCTTTAATATCTTCTCTTACATAGTGTTCTAGCAAAAATTTATCGTGTAAAGAAGTTCCCCAACGAACTAATTTGTGTTCGTAAGGTTTTTTCCAAAACCAAGAAACTAAAGTTCTAACCAATAAGTTCTGTAGTAAACTCATTTGTGCGTGAGGAGGCATATCAAAACCTCTTAATTCTAATATTCCTAATCTTCCTGTAGATGAATCAGGAGAATATAATTTATCAATACAAAATTCTGCACGATGTGTATTTCCGGTTAAATCTGTAAGTAAATGTCTAAATAAACGATCTGTCAACCAAAAAGGAACTTCTCCCTCTTTTGGAATTTGACTAAAAGCAATCTCTAATTCATATAAATTATCTTGTCTTGCTTCATCAACTCTTGGAGCTTGACTTGTAGGTCCAATAAAAGCACCAGAAAATAAATAAGAAAGTCCTGGGTGATGTTGCCAAAAAGTAAGTAAACTTCTAAGTAAATCTGGTCTTCTAAGTAACGGACTGTCTTTTGGGGTAACTCCACCTAAAGTAACATGATTTCCACCACCTGTACCAGTGTGTTTTCCATCAATCATAAATTTTTCTGTACCTAATCTAGCTTTTTTTGCTTCATTATAGATGGTAAAAGTTGTATCCATTAATTGTTGCCAATTATGAGATGGATGAATATTTACTTCAATAACACCTGGATCTGGAGTTATTTTCATGGACTCAAGCCTATTATCATGCGGAGGACCGTAACCTTCTAAAATTATAGGAATGTTTAATTCTTCTGCAGTTGCTTCAATAGAAGCTAATAAATCTAAATAAGAGTCTGCATCTTCTAAAGGAGGTAGAAATAAGTGTAATTTTTCTTCTCTAACTTCAGCACAAAGTGCAGTTCTTACAAAATAGTTTGGTAAATTTTTATTAATACCTTCTTGTAAAACGGTTTCATGTCTTTTGGCAACCATTCTCCTAAAACTTGGTAAACGTTTCTTTTTCTCAAAAAGGTCTGGTTCATATATAGGAAAAATTTCGTGCTCTGGTTTTGATGCTAATGAATCTAAAGGAAGTCTTAATCCTAAGGGAGAATTCCCTGGGGTTAGATAAATATAATTCCTTCTAAATTTCCACTCACTAGAAAACCAATTATCGGCTGTTTTATTTAGAGGTAATACATAACCTACAGGGTTAGATGTTCCGTCTTCTAAAATCTCTTTCAACTTTTTTTCTGCTAAAGAACTGTCTTTGTCTTCACCAGGGTTTATATCTATAGGAAGTTTACCTTGTTCCCATAAAAAATAAAATGCGTCTTCATAAGTAGGTGTAATATGATTTTTGGTAATTGCTAAATAAGTAGTTAAAGTTTCTAAAAAGAGTTTGTCTGTTCCTTTCTCTATTTTTTTAGAACCTCCAATGGCAGCTAATAAATTAGGATTAAACCATATTTTTCTTTCATCTTTTCTCCAACATAATTCAGTAGACCATCTTGGTAACGGTTCACCTGGATACCATTTTCCTTGTGCATGGTGTAAAAAACCACCTTCACCAATAGTATTTAATAATCTTTTTGATAAATCTGCAGCTCGTTCTCTTTTTTCAGGGCCATCTGCATCTGTATTCCATTGTGCAGATTCCATGTCATCAATAGAAACAAAAGTTGGTTCACCTCCCATAGTAAGTCGAACATCATTTTTTTGCAACTGTTTTTCTACTTTATAACCTAATTTTTCAATTGCATTCCATTGCTCTTCTGTATATGGTTTTGTAACTCTTGGAGATTCAAAAATTCTTTCTACAGAATTTTCAAATTCAAAAGTGGTTTCACATTTATCAGACATTCCAGAAACAGGAGCTGCACTTTCAAAAGTAGGTGTACAAGCTAACGGAATATGTCCTTCACCAGCTAATAATCCTGATGTTGCATCAAAACCAATCCAACCAGCACCAGGCAAATATACCTCTGCCCAAGCATGTAAATCTGTAAAATCTTGTTCTGGTCCAGAAGGACCATCTAAAGATTTTTCATCAGACTTTAATTGCACTAAATAACCAGAAACAAAACGAGCACCAAAACCTAAATGGCGTAAGGTTTGTACAAATAACCAAGCAAAATCTCTACAAGAACCTGTTTTTTTGTATAAAGTTTCTTCACAACTTTGTACTCCAGGTTCCATACGAATATTATAATTTAAAAAATCGTATATTTTTTGATTAATATCTATTAAAAAATAAATAGTTTTTCTTGGAGTATAATCGATTGTTTTTATAAATTCATCAATTAGTTTCCCTTTTTCTGTAATTTCTAAATACGGAACTAGCTCTTTCTTTAGTGTATCTGAATAAGTAAAAGGAAATTCTTCTGCAGATTCTTCAATAAAAAAATCAAAAGGATTTATTGTTTTTAAATCGGCTATAATTTCTACATCTATAGACAATTTTTTTGTTTTTTCTGGAAAAACAACACGGGCTAAATAGTTACCAAAAGGGTCTTGTTGCCAGTTAAAAAAATGATTTTTTGGTTCAATATTTAAAGAATAAGACTCTATTGGGGTTCTACTGTGTGGAGCAGGTCTTAATCTAAAAATATGTGGAGAAAGATTTACCGAACGATCATATATGTATTTTGTTTTATGTGATATTACAACTTTTAGTGCCATAGATTAGTATTGTGTAAGGTTAAATCGAAATGTGAAATTAAATAAATTGTATGGAAATAAACTAAAAAATAATATAGATTTAATTAAAATCCAGCAAAATTTCAATCTTGATTTAACAGTTAATTTTTCTTTTTGATTCATTATTATTGAATCATAATTTTAAACTCATATTATTAATTATTCCGCATTTTTTAATAAGTTTTTTTTAGTATTTCATCAATAATTAGTGTTTTTATAATTATTGATAATTCAATATTATTGTAAATATATGCTATATAATTTAATGTATATGGGTTTGTGTTGAAAATAACTCAATACAATTTATTGTTTGTTGAATTATTTTGTTAATTTTACATTAAAAGGATATAATTTGAAAGCATACACAAAATTGCCCATTTTTTCTACCTATGAATTTGATTCAAGGTTTTATGATGAGATATTTACGAGTAATAAAGAAGTAAGAGAGGTTTATCAAACTTTGTTTAAATTATTTAGTGAATATTCAGTCAATGATTTTGTATCACTAAACGATAAGGCGAAAGACGCTTTTTTTAATCAAGGTATTACATTTCAGGTTTATAGTGATAAAGAGACAAAAGAAAAGATATTTCCATTTGATTTATTTCCTAGAATTATTGGTAATGATGAATGGGTAAAATTAGAAGCTGGAGCCTTACAAAGAAGTAAAGCTCTCAACTTATTTTTATGGGATTTATATCATGATCAAAAAATAATAAAGCAAGGTATTGTTCCTATGGATCTTATTAGTTCTTCTGTGAACTACTTAAAACAAATGAAAGGATTTAATCCTCCAGGAGGTATTTATAACCATGTTTCAGGTACAGATTTAATTAAACACTCTGATGGAGAATATTATGTGTTAGAAGATAATATAAGATGCCCTTCTGGTGTTAGTTATGTAGTTGGTAATAGAGAAGCATTAAAGCGAACTTTGTTTGGTGTTTTTAATCATTACAAATCTCATAATGTTTCTGATTATGGTCAAAATCTATTAGAAATTATAGAGTCTGTAAAGCCTAAAGGTGTAGATGTTCCTAAATGTGTTGTTTTAACACCAGGGGTTTATAATTCTGCTTATTATGAACATTCATTTCTGGCAAAACAAATGGGAGTTGAGTTAGTAGAAGGACGAGATTTATTTATTGAAAATGATTTTGTCTATATGAAAACGATTAAAGGTTTAGAGAGGGTTGATGTCATTTATAGAAGAATAGATGATGATTATATAGATCCTCTAGTATTTAAACCTGATTCAGTCTTAGGTGTTCCGGGTATATTTAATTCTTATATTAAGGGTAAGGTCTGTTTAGTTAATGCTCCAGGTACAGGTGTAGCAGATGACAAAGCTGTTTACACCTATATGCCACAAATTATAAAATATTACTTAGATGAAGAGCCAATACTTAATAATGTACATACATATCATTGCAGTAGGCCAGATGAATTAAAATATGTGCTTGAAAACATTGATAAATTAGTAGTAAAACCAGTTGATGAATCTGGTGGTTATGGTATATCTATAGGAAATAAATTGACTAAAGAAGAAATTGAAAAAGTAAAAATCACAATTAAAGAAAGTCCTAGAAAGTACATTGCACAGCCCATCATGTCTCTTTCTACACATGCCACTTATATAGAGGATGAAAATTCTTTTGAGCCAAGACATGTAGATTTAAGAACTTTTACTTTACTGGGTAAAGACAAAGATTTTGTGTTAAAAGGAGGTTTAACAAGGGTAGCACTCAAAAGAGGTAATTTAATTGTAAATTCTTCTCAAGGAGGTGGTTCTAAAGATACTTGGGTGTTAAAAAAATAAATAAAATTCTATGTTAGCAAGAGTAGCCAATAACCTTTTTTGGATGGGACGTTATTTAGAACGTTCTGAACATATTGCAAGGTATTTAAATGTAAATTATTTTTCTTCTTTAGATGCTCCTAATGAATTGGCACAATCTAGAGAGTTTGTGTTGCGTTCTATGTTGTTTGTCGCAGATGAAGAGGAATTAAAACTTGAAAAACCAATAAATGAAAGGGATGTTTTGTTTGATATTGGATTGAATCCAGAAAAACATTATTCAATTTTAAGTTCTATTAGCAATGCACAGCAAAATGCAAATGGTGCAAGAGATTTAATATCAACAGAATTATACGAATCGATAAATATTCTAAATAGAACGGTTAAAAATTATTCTGCGGAGCGTTTTGTTAAAAGTGGATTGTTTGAATTTACAAATTTAATTACATCAAATATAGCATCTTTACGTACTAAAATAAGAGCAACACTATTACATGATGAAGTTTATGCAATTATTATGCTAGGTATTTATATAGAAAGAGCAAACCAAGTGATTAGAATAATAAATTCTAAATACAATGATGCTCTTATTGAAAAAGTAAATTTTGACACACCTGTAAAAACTAGTTTTGAATGGACAATACTTTTAAAATGTATAGAAACATATGATATGATGAGAAGGTACTATAGAAAACCACCTTCTAGTCATAATGTTTTAGAATTTTTAATATTAAATACAGATTGTCCTAGATCTATAATGAATTCTTTAAATAATATAAAATATTACATGAGTTTTTTAACTAAAGAAGAATATCCTCATAAAGATTCAGCAGCTTTTTTAATTGGTAAATTATCTTGTGAATATCGTTATAAAACAATTGAAGATTTTCAAGAAGATTTAAAAGAATTTATAGAAAATTTAGTAGACGATTTGTCACTTGTAGGTGAAAAAATGGATAAGGATTACTTTAGTTTATATTAATTATTTTTATTAAAAAATAATCATTTATAAACTCTTATTATTTTTAGATAATAATTAGTTTTAACTGGTTGTTTTATTTAAATAATGCTTAAGATTGCACAAGTAAACATAAGTATTCATGAAGAATTCTAAACTGTTAATAATCTTATCTTTTATCTCAATTTATGTCATTTGGGGTTCTACTTATTTATTTAATAAAATTGCAGTTTCAGAATTACCTCCATTTTTTATAGCAGGAATTCGTTTTTCAACTGCAGGAGTTTTAATGTTACTTTTAGCAATACTTTTAAAACACAACTTATCAATTTCTAAAAAGCAACTTTTAAATTCAAGTATCGCTGCTTTCTTTTTTCTAATTTATGGAAATGGTGTTTTTGTTTGGGCTTTAAAATATGTTGATAGTGGTTTTGGAGCTTTATTAGCATCAACACAACCTTTATTTGTATTGTTTTTGTTAAGACTAATTGATAGAAAACCTTTTCAGAGAAAATCAATGATAGGCGTTGTTTTAGGTCTTTTTGGCATGTATTTATTAGTAAGTCAGCAAGAATTAACGACTTCTGAAGGTAGTTTACTTGGTGTTTTTATGATACTAACTTGTGTATTAAGTTGGAGTTATGGTAGTGTTTTTGTATCAAAAGTAAATTTACCTAAAAGTTTTATGGTAAGTACAGGGTATCAAATGTTAGTTGCTGGTTCTATTTTGTTATTAGTAAGTTTAAGTTTTAATGAAGTATGGGTTTCTCCTTTAAATTGGAGTACTAATGTTCAGATATCGATGATAATACTGATTATTTTTGGAGGTATTATTGCTTTTACAGCATTTAATTATTTGTTAAAATCTGTATCTCCAGAAAAAGTTGCTACTTCTGCTTATGTAAACCCTGTTATCGCATTGTTTATGGGTTGGTATTTTTTAGGTGAAAACCTTACTACACAATCTATTTTGGCTTCAATAATTTTATTAACCGGAGTTTATTTTATTACTTCTAGAAAAAGAAAATAATACAAACCAATGAATCCTAATAAACTCTCTTTTGTAAATCCTAAAAAATGGCCTTTTTTCTATGGATATGTAGTTTTAATCTTTGGAAGTATTGGTGTTTTATTCAGTATTCCAGGGCAAACAGTAGGAGTTTCTGTTTTTACAGACCCTGTAAAAGATGCTTTAGGTTTAACAAGAAATCAGTTTAGTAATGCATATTTAATTGGGACTTTGTTAAGTGCTTTTTTTGTTACCAAAGCTGGTAGATTGTTCGATAGATTTGGAGCAAGGTTTGTTGCTTTTTTTGCGGCTTTTTTTTTAGGAATAGCATTAATTATTTTTTCTTACTCAGAAGGAATTAGTGATAGTATTAAGTCAGGTTTCAATACTAAATCTTGGTTTATTCCTTTTGTATTACTTTGTTTATTGTTCTTTTTGGTTCGTTTTTGCGGACAAGGAGTACTTACAATGTCTTCTAGAAATATGGTGATGATGTGGTTTGATAAGAACCGAGGAAAAGTAAATTCTATAAGTAGTATTGCTGTTTCATTAGGTTTTTCAAGCTCACCAATTCTATTTAATTATTTAATAGATGAAAATGGTTGGGAGGTAAGTTGGCAAATTTTAGCAGTTTGTTTATTTATTTTTAGTTTTTTAATACTTCAGTTTTATAGAAATAAACCAGAAGATTTTGGCTTAATCCCTGATGGTTTTCTATCAAAAAAGAAAAAGAAGAAAAAAAGAGTAGAAATTATTGAAGTAAATTTTACATTAGAAGAAGCAAAAAAAACAAGAGCTTTTTGGATGTTTGGTTTAGCTTTAGCTTTTAATAGTTTTTTTAGTACAGGTTTTACATTTCATGTAGTTTCAATATTTAAGACCCAAGGTTATGAGAAAACTGAAGCAATTGCTGTTTTTTTGCCTATTTCTATCATTGCAATTTCAGTTTCTACATTGGCTAATATTTTAAGCGATTATATTCAGCATAAAATATATCTTTTTATCATGATTTTTAGTGGAATTATAGCTTCTGTTGGTTTATTAATTTTAGATGATACAATTGGAATTTATTTGTTAATTATTGGTTTAGGAATATTTAGTGGTCTTTTTGCGGTTGTAAATGCTGTAACATGGCCACGTTATTTTGGGAGAGATTTTTTAGGAGCAATTACAGGGAAAGTAATGAGTTTTTTAGTTATAGCAAGTGCATTAGCGCCAAGTTTGTTTAGTTATTGTTTTACAAGTTTTGGAAGCTATAGCTACATTAGCTATATTTTATTACCTTTTTTAGGCTTCATGTTAATTGGTTCTTTATCCTTAAAGAAACCAGAAAAAATATAGTTTATCATATTATTTAATTCAAATACAATAAAAATATAGTATTCATTTTTAAATAGTTATTTATATCTTTCACAATAAATAAAAATCATTGCAAACAACCACGGTTATATATATAGTTCTTGCTTTATTATTGAGTCTTTCAATAGCATTCTTTCAATATTTTTATAAAGTAAAAAAGAAGCATAAAATCAATATTTTACTATTTGTATTAAAGACTTTGAGTCTATTTTTATTGATTTTGTTGTTGATAAACCCAACAATTAAGAAAACTGAAAACCAAAATACAAAACCTGTCTTAGCGGTTTTGGTTGATAACTCTAAATCCATTCCTTTTTTTAAAGAAACTAGTAATATTGAAGCTTTTTTGCAAGGAATTAAAGATGACAAAGCTTTAAATGATAAATTTGATATTAACGAGTTTACTTTCGGAAGTAAATTAAACCATTTAGACACACTTTCTTATACGGATAATGAAACCAACGTTTCTGAAGCTATTTCTGCTGTAAATCAATTATATGTAGATAAAATTGCACCAATAATTGTATTAACAGACGGAAACCAAACTATTGGTAACGATTATGAGTTTTTAAATGCTGATCAAAAAGTGTATCCAATTGTTTTTGGGGATACAATTCAGTATAAAGATTTAAAAATAAGTCAGTTAAATGTAAATAAGTACAGTTATATTAAGAATAAATTTCCTGTGGAAGTTTTATTGAATTATGAGGGTGAAGAAACTATCACTTCCCGATTTTCAATAATCAAAAAGGGTAAAACTATTTTTACAAAAAAAATACAATTTTCTCCTAGCGATAATTCTAAAACGATTACTACAAATTTAACTTCTACAAAAGAAGGATTGCAATATTATTCTGCCTCAATTCGTGAAGTAGAAGGAGAGAAAAATACTAAAAATAACTATAAGAATTTCTCTGTAGAAGTTATAGATGAACAAACAAAAGTATTGATTTTATATTCTGTATTACATCCAGATATTGGCGTGTTAAAAAAAGCGATAGAAAGTAATAAACAACGTTCTGTAGATCATTATCATATTAATAATAAAAAATTTAATATAAATGATTACCAGTTAGTTATATTGTATAATCCAAACAATTACTTTAACAAAATACTGAGTAAGATAAAATCAGAAAATAGTAACTATTTTTTAGTTTCTGGGGTACAAACAGATTGGAATTTCATTAACAAACAGCAATTAGGGTTTTCAAAAAAGGCAATCAAACAAACAGAAAATTATGGTGCAATTTTTAACTCTTCATTTTTAACTTTTTTACAAAAGGATATTGGTTTTAATCAGTTTTCTCCTCTTAAAAATACTTATGGAGAAGTTGTTATTTCCAAAGAACATCAAACCTTGTTATTTCAAAGTATTAATGGTTTAGAAACAAAGGAACCTTTATTGGCAACATTTGAAGAAAATAATCAAAAATCTGGAGTGTTATTTGGAGAAGGATTATGGAAATGGAGAGCTGCTAGTTTTTTGAACTCAAATTCATTTCAAGATTTTGATGAATTTATTGGAAATTTAGTTCAATATTTAGCTTCTAACAAAAAGAGAAATCGTTTAGAAGTGAATTCAGAAAGTTTATATCCTGCTAATTCAACGATTAACCTATCAGCTTTTTATACGGATAAAAATTATCAGTTTGATGCAAGAGCTTCTTTAGAAATCACGATTACTAATAAAGAAACTAAAAAAGTAACCATAATCCCTTTTTCATTATTTAATAATTCTTATCAAGCTGAAATTGAAGGTCTTGTTTCTGGAGATTATAGTTATAAAGTTGCTGTAAAAGGACAGAACATTAATAAATATGGAAAATTTAAAATAACAGATTACCAAATTGAAGAACAATTTACGAATGCAGATTCTGATAAGCTCTTAAAACTAGCACATAAAACAGGAGGGAAGCTTTATTTTAAAGATCAAGTAGCTCAATTAAAGAAAGACCTTTTAACTAATAAAACGTTTTATACCACACAAAAATCAATTGTTAAAGAGCAAAATTTAATAGATTGGAAATGGATTTTATTTATTGTAATCTCTTTATTTACAATTGAATGGTTTGTGAGAAAATATTACGGTAAGATTTAATACTTATAAATTTATGAAATATCACACAAGAAAATGGGTAAAACCTCAAGATTTAAATCCAAATGGAACATTGTTTGGAGGTAGATTATTAGAGTGGATTGATGAAGAAATGGGTATTTATGCCATAATTCAATTAGAAATTCCTAGAACAGTTACCAAATTTATGTCTGAAATTGATTTTGTAAGTTCTGCAAGATTAGGAGATATTGTAGAAATTGGAATGGGGTTTTAACTTTTGGTAATTCTTCAATTACTTTAAAATGTAGTGTAAGAAACAAACTAACACATAAAACTATTATAGATATAGATAAAATTGTGATGGTTTCTTTAGATGAAAATGGCAATCCTAAAAGTCATGGAAAAACAGAAGTTGAGTACGTAAAAGATAGACTAAAATAATAAATTTTAAAAACTAACATTTTTACTGCGTAATAAAATTATCAATCTATGATTGAAATTTCTTATAGTAATCTCACATTTACAGATATTTAGGCATTCATAGATTGATTTTTATTTTATGCAGTAATTTTATTTAATTTATAGTCTTAAATAAGTCAATTATTTGCATCTTTATATAAAATAATTGGTCTATTTAATAAATACAAATGGAACACCATCACAGTCATTCACATCAGCATAATTCATCCTCAGGAAATATAAAAACTGCTTTTTTTCTGAATTTATTTTTTACCATTATAGAATTTATTGGTGGAGTGTATACAAATAGTTTGGCAATTACTTCTGATGCTATTCATGATTTAGGAGATAGTATTAGTTTAGGGATGGCGTGGTATTTTCAAAATTTATCCGACAGAAAACCAACAAAAACTTACTCTTATGGTTTTAAAAGATTTTCCCTTTTAGGTGCAATTATTAATTCTATTATTTTGTTAGTAGGATCTATTTTTATAATCATAGAAGCAATTCCAAGAATTATTAATCCAGAACATGCAGATGCAAAAGGAATGATGTGGTTTGCAGTTTTAGGGATTTTAGTTAATGGAGCTGCTGTTTTAAAGTTAAGAAAAGGAACATCAATTAATGAAAGAGTAGTTTCTTTACATATGTTAGAAGATGTTTTAGGTTGGGTAGCAGTTTTGATTGCAAGTATTATTATGCAATTTTGGGATGTACCAATTTTAGATCCTATTCTATCTTTATTAATTGCTTCTTTCATTCTTTTTAATGTTTTTAAAAACGGAAAAGAAAGTATTAGAATTATTTTACAAGGAACACCAATTCAAATTTCTTCGGATGAAGTTAGAACTCAGGTTTTAAGTTTTAAGGAAGTAAAAGGTATTCACGATTGTCATTTATGGACAATGGATGGAGAATACAATGTTTTAACAATGCATTTAATAGTTGATGAGAGTTTGACTTGGCAAGAAAGTAAATTGCTTAAAAACAATATAAGAACCCTTTTACATGATGATTTTAGTTTAGAACACGTAACATTAGAATTAGAATTATCAAAAGAAGATTGTGGTTATATAGATTGTGTTTGACAAAGTTATATTGTAAATTTGGAAGAATTTAAAAACAAACAAAAATGGCAAGTAATCAACAATTAGATATCAAGTTTCCAAAAGGAGGAGTTTTCTTAATTCTAATAGCAGTAATAGCAATCATCTTATTCTCAAAATCTACAGTAACTATTGGTCCTGGTGAAGGGGGAGTTATTTTTGAAACTTTAGGAGATGGTATAAATACAGACAAAACATACGGAGAAGGATTTCATATTGTTGCGCCTTGGAACAAGATGATTGTAAGAAAAGTACGTCAGCAATCTATTTCAGATGAAATGAATGTGCTTTCTGTAAATGGATTAGAGGTTAAGGTTAATGGAACAATTTGGTACGAACCAGAATTTATAAACTTAGGTAGTTTAATTAAAACAAAAGGTGAAGATTACGAACGCGAATTACTAGATCCTGCAATTAATGCAGCAGCAAGAAGTGTGGTTGGACGTTATACTCCTGAGCAATTATATTCTAGTAAAAGAGATGTAATTGAACAAGAAATTTTAGATGAAGTAACAAAGTTATTAGAAGGTCAATTTTTAACTGTAAAAAGAGTTTTAGTTGAAGATGTGAAGCTTCCTCCTACAATTAAACAAGCTATTGAAAGAAAATTAAAACAAGAGCAAGAATCTTTAGAATATGAATTTAGATTAGTAACAGCACAAAAAGAAGCAGAAAAGGTTATAATTGATGCAAAAGGAAAGGCTGAATCTAACCGAATTTTAAGTGCGTCTTTAACGGATAAAATTTTACAAGATAAAGGTATTGAAGCAACTGTTAAGTTGTCAGAATCACCTAATAGTAAAGTAATTGTTATTGGTTCTGGTAAAACAGGAATGCCTATCATTTTAGGAAATCAGTAAGAAATAATTTTACTTGATAATTTAAAATCCAGCTTCTGCTGGATTTTTTTTTGTGTTTAAATGTAAGATTCTTAAAGTTCTGTTAAAGTCATTTTATGGTGTAACTAAAGCAATAGCTAAACGTCATATAGATGTAAATAAATCAATAACCATGAAAAATAATAACATAAATAACGAAGAGAAAAAGAATATTTCAACAGGAATAATTCAATCAAAAAGAATTACTTGGAATACAAGAAGAAAGTATAACTATAAATATATTACAACCGTATTTTAGTTAGCAATTAGTTAGTTTTTAATAGTTGATTAGGGTCAAAAGCATTGCTTTTGGCCTTTTTCAATTTTAAAAAAATAACCTTGAAGCAATGCCCCAAGGTTATTCATAAATTATTATTCTCAATGAATGGATAATTTTAAAGCTATTAATTTTTTACAGGAATCTTATCACGTTCAATTTTTCCTTTCTTTAAAGCTTTATAGTTTTCATAACAGTCTAGAACTGCTTCAATCATTTGTAAATCAGAAGCTTTTTTAATAAAGTATTCAGAATAATTACAATCAGTTAAAAGTTCAGAAAGTTCTTGTCTATCCATTTGTAAGTATTCCATCATTACTTCCCTGTCAAACTTACCCGCTAACATTTTACGTAAATTATCTTCCTTTTTAAGTTTTTGTAACTTTTTTAGTTGCTTAGGTTTTTTTCCAAATAGATTATATAAAAAGTCTACCGGTTGAAATAATGCAGCAATAGGAGATGAGAAGTCTTTTCCTTTAGGTTTCCCAACTTCATAAGTTTGTGGAAGCCCGTTAATTTTAATTCTGGTAAATCTATCTTTTGGTACTTGTTTTATATCAATTTCTAAAACACCAATTAATTTTGTTGATTTTATAACAATTTCTTTAATTTCTTCAGGTTTTTCATACAAAGCAATTAATAATTCATTTCCTTTTAGCAGATCATTTGTGATTTTTAATTTGATTGAAGCATATCCTAAGTATGAAACTAATATAGTATCATTTGCCTTTGTAGGTATTTCAAAAAAACCTTTATCGTTTGTAATTGTACCCTGCACAGTATTCAAATTTAAGATATGAGCTGCGCTTAAAACTTTTTTAGTTTCAGCGTGAATAATCTGTCCTTTTAAATTATTCACACGAATCGTGTCGTTCTGGGAAAAAGTGCTTAAATACGTGAATAAGCACAAAATAAATAATAGTCTTTGCATATTGCAAAATTACTAATAAAAGCCTTTAGAAAGGTTAATTATTTGTGAAACCATTCAGTTTTTTTTAACATATGATGAATTATAGGAAGAAGAAGAAAAAAAGTGCGCACGAGAAGAGTCGAACTTCCACGAACTTGCGTTCACAGCCCCCTCAAGGCTGCGCGTCTACCAATTTCGCCACGTGCGCATTTGTATAAAAGCAAAACTGCTTTGCATTCGCCGGCAAATATAGTAATTAGAATTACTAATTTTATATTAATAGATTATATTTTACTTAGCTATTTATACCCAACAATAATATATAAACGATTTTATTAATGAGTAGAAAAAAAAATATTTTTAAGTGTTTAAGACCCAAATAAATAAGGCAAATGACCCAAATCATTTTGTATTACTTGTCTACTCGTTAACTTTGATAATTATAAACTTTTAAAATTTATTATTATGAAAAAATTAGTTATTTTTTTATTGGTTTGTGGTTTAGCTACACAAGTATTTGGTCAAATAATTGTATTAGATACTATTGATATTCAGTCTGTAAGGTATAAATATCTTTATGAAGTTGTAGATGGTGATATGGATCAAAATGTAAAAAATTTACAGATAGAACTTGCTAAGATAGATATTACAAAAGAAGATTTTTATAGTGATGAATATAATTCTTACGAAGTAATGTTACGTATTCCTAAAGGCTATGCAATTGCTGCATACAATGAAAAAGGTGAATTAATTAGAACAATAGAGCGTTATAAAAAGGTTAGATTACCTTTAGTTGTTAGTCAAGCCTTAGCTAAAAGATTTCCTAATTGGGTTGTTGATAAAGATATATACAAAGTGAGTTATTCTGAACCAAAATGGGAATCTAAAAAAACCTACAAGTTAAAACTAACCAATGGTAAAAAAACCATTAGAGTTAAAACAGATGAAGAGGGTAATTTTTTATAAACTTCAACTAAAACTTTATAGTAATTATTTTTAATGTTTGAATTATTTAATTAAATAATTGACTAAAAAATAAAAAAACCTTGCTAATATAATTAGCAAGGTTTTTATTTTTCTTATTTGTGACCGGGCTGGGGCTCGAACCCAGGACCCTCTCCTTAAAAGGGAGATGCTCTACCAACTGAGCTACCAGGTCTATTTTTGTAAACCGAGTGCAAATATACTATCAATCATTGGAATTATTAGCATTAAAATGAAAATTTTTTATAGATATTTGCATAAAATATTAAATCAATGAAAATAGTATTATTAGGTTATATGGCTTCAGGAAAATCAAGCATTGGTAAACGACTTTCTAAAAAGTTGTCTATGAAGTTTTTAGACTTAGATGATTATATTATTGAAAAAGAAGAAATGTCCATATCAAAAATATTTGAAACTAAAGGTGAAGTTTATTTTAGATTGATTGAACATAAGTATTTAAAAGAAATACTTGCTAAAGATGAAAACTTCATCCTTGCTTTAGGAGGAGGAACACCTTGTTATGCTAATAATATGGAAGAAGTGAATAAAGGAAATACTAGCTCTATTTATTTGCAAGGAAGTACTGCAACTATGATAGAACGTTTAATAAAGAAAAAAGCTAAAAGACCTTTAATAGCTTCTTTGGGTGATGATAAAATTCCAGAATTTGTTGCAAAACATCTTTTTGAAAGACGTCCTTTTTATGAGCAAGCAAAAACTACTATAAAAATAGATGATAAAACTAAAAAGGAAGTTGCAGAAGAATTAAAAAAGCTATTAAACTAAATAAGCAATAGTTTCTTTTTCTGAAAATTCTACTTGAATATGTTCTTTTATAGAAGTTGATAAAGAAATTCCTTTAAAATCTGCTTTTACAGGATATTTTTTATGATTTCTATTTACTAAAACAGCTGTTTTAAATTTTTTTAAAGGAACATCTAAGAAATGTTTTATTCCGTATATTAAAGTAGTTCCAGAACTTAATACATCATCTACCAAAACTAAAGATTTGTTTTTGTAATCTTCTACATTTAAAGAAGTTGTAATTGGATTTAATGGTTTTTTCTTATCAATAATAACTTTGCAAATAGTTATTTTTAAGTTTGAAATTTCTTGTAAATCCTCCATTAATTTTTCAGCAAACACAAAACCATTTCCTACAATTCCTGCAAGTATAACTTCTTTTTCTGAACTATTTGTTTCATAAATCTGATAAGCAATTCTTCTAATTTTTTTGAGAAATTTGCAGTTGATTTAATATAATGTTACCTGATGTTGTCATATTTCTTCTGTTGTATCGTCTTGATAATTATCAATATCTCTTCTATCTTTTTTAGTAGGTCTACCGGTTCCTTTTTTTCTATAATAATCTTTAGCAAATTTTAATAAATCCGTTTTTTCAAATTCCTCTTTTGGTGTAACATCTTTTCTATACAGGTCTACTAATTTTGCACCAAGTCTACTTTCTGGTAAATCTAAAACTTTTATTTGATAATTGATTTGATTTTTTCTAACTATAACTAACTCATCACCAAAAACTTCTTTAGAAGGTTTTAAACTTTTACCGTCTATCTTAACTTGTCCTTTTTTACAAGCTATAGTAGCAATACTTCTTGTTTTAAAAATACGAATACACCACAAATATTTATCAATTCTCATAAAAATAGTTAAAATATAACGTTTGTCTTTTTACAAAGGTATAAAATTGGTAAATTGCGTGCTCAAATTTTAAGATTAAATGAATAAAATAAAAAATATTTTTGGACTTATTGTTTTAAGTATTGCTTTGTATTCTTGTGGAGATGATGGAAATACTTTAACTAATCCTTATGAAGATGTAGACTATTTAGCTTTAGCTACTTCTGAAAGTGACTCGATAGTGCATTTTTTTTAAAACTCATTATTATGATTCTAGTAAAGGTTCTTTAAAACTAATTGATGCTGGACAACCATCTATGTATTCAGAAACGGATAAGATGAAAATTATAGATGTTACCGAAAATGAAATAGTTAATAAGTTATATGTTTATATTACAGAAATAGGAATTCCTGATTTTAAAGATAAAAATAATCCAATCGAAAGGAAAAGTAATCCTACAGAAATGGATTCAATTTTTGTAAACAGAAAAGGTGTTCAATTGTTAGGTAATACAATTGATTATGATAATAATTTATTTGACAGTGCCGATCAAACATGGTGGAGTTTAGCACCAACCTATGGTTTATCAGGCCAAGCTCCTTCTCCAATAAAAGGTTGGATTAAAGGTTTTCCTTTTTTTAAAAGTGGAGAAAATATAACAAATAATGGACCTATAACTTATAATAATACAGGAAAAGGATACCTTTTTATTCCAAGTGGTTTAGGGTATTCATCCATAAATTATCAACTTGGTCAAACTTTAAATGCTTTGTTTGATAAAACTCTAGTTTTTGAAGTTGAATTATTAGATTTAGTTGAAAATACAGATCATGATAATGATGGTAAACCATCTATAAAAGAAGATACAGATAAAGATGGAGATCCTACAAATGATTTCAGTGATACTGATAACCCTAATCTTCCAGATTATTTAAATCCTGATATTAATTAAAATATATGCGTTTTAAACGTACAAAATTTATTTATAAAGGCAGTAATTTTAAATTACTGCCTTTTTTTATGTTCTTTTTTTTACAGCTTACTAATTTTTTCATATTCATTTTTAAAAATTAGACAGTAACTTTCTGTATTTGTTCTTATTACTTTTAATTCTCTATTCATTTAATAATAACTGATTAGTCTTAATAAAAACACTCTTTAAACTTAATTTCATTTTTTTTGTTAAAGTAAAGTTAACGTGCGCAAGTTTTTAAATAGAGAAGCATCTAAATTTCTATAACTTAATTAAAAGATTTAAAAATGAAAAAATCAGCAAATAAAATTTTAGTGGTTTTAGGATTATCATTAATAACATCAGTTTCTGCTTTAGCTCAACAAGGGAGTAGAGAAGATAGGCCAAAAGGACCACCATCAGTAAAACAAATTATAAAAGATTTAGATACAGATGAAGATGGTAAAATTTCTTTAAAAGAAGCAAAAGGACCTTTAAAAAATGATTTTAAAAAGATAGATATAAATGAAGATGGTTTTTTATCAAAAAAAGAATTAAAGAACGCTCCAAAACCAGAGAGAAGAGAAAGACCTAGAAATTAAAAATATTAAAATCAATTTAAACAAAAAAATCATGAAATACTTTAAAGACTTAATTCCATATATATTTATATTATTAATCATTTTTTCTTGTTCAAGTAAAGCTGCTACAGAAATTGAAGAAGAAGAAGAGGAAGAAGAAATTGTTGTAGTTGTTGATGATACAGATTTTGATCCTATAGATTGGACTGATGCTACACATAGTAAAAGTGCAGATCCAAATTTTGATGAAGTTTTTGAAGACAATACAGTAAAAAGATTAGATTTTGTTATTTCTGAAGAAAACTGGCAAAACATGTTAGATGATATGACAAGTCTTTATGGAACATTTGGAGTTGGAAGTGGACCAGGAGGAGGATCAACTTTTTCTGATGAAGATCCAATTTTTGTTCCAGGACAAGTTTTTTATGAAGGTATAGAATGGTATAAAGTAGGGTTACGTTTTAAAGGTAATTCTAGTTTACAATCTAGTTGGCAATCAGGTATTTTAAAACTATCATTTAAATTAGATTTTGATGAATTTGAAGATGATTATCCTCAAATAAACAATCAACGTTTTTACGGGTTTAAAAAATTAAGTCTTAAAAATAATTATGATGATAGTTCTATGTTAAGAGAAAAAGTAGCAACAGATGTGTTTAGAAATGCAGGTTTAGCTGCTTCACATACTGCTTTTTACACACTTTATGTAGATCATGGAGATGGACCACAATATTTTGGATTGTATACTTTAGTTGAAGAAGTAGATGATACAGTTACTGAAACACAATTTTCTTCGGATGAAGGTAATTTATATAAACCAGATGGAGATGCTGCCTCTTTTGCAAGTGGAACTTTTGATGAAGATGAATATGTAAAAAAGAACAATGAAGATGACGCAGATTTTACAGATGTTCAAAGCTTATTATCTATAATAAATGATGGTTCTAGAACTACAGATCCTGCAACTTGGAGAGCAAATTTAGATGCTATTTTTGATACAGAAGTATTTTTAAAGTATTTAGCAGTAAATGGTATTGTTCAAAACTGGGATACTTATGGAAGAATGACACATAATTATTTTTTATATAATAATCCAGATACTAATAAATTAACATGGATTCCTTGGGATAATAATGAAGCTTTACAAACAGGTAAAATGGGAGGGGCATTATCTTTAAATTTCTCTGGATTGAGTTCTTCTCAATGGCCTCTAATAGGTTATATGTATCAAGATGATGTTTATAAAGAAAAATACGATGCTTATTTAGAAGAAGTTATTAATGACGCATTTAATGAAACTACAATTCAAGAATTGTATACTAGTTATGCTGCTTTAATTGAAGAGTTTGCAACATCAGAAGTTTCTGGATATACTTTTTTAAATTCTAGTTCAAGTTTTCAATCTGCAGTTAGCACTCTAAAAAGCCATGCAACATCAAGAAAAAATGCAGTTGATGCTTATTTGAATTAAAAATATTAAAATTTGGTTTGGTTAATTATTAGCTTCGTGAGAAATCGCGGAGCTTTTTTTATTTTAAATAAATGAAACACAAGTTTTTTTTATAGTTGGCATCTAATATTATATAAACACCATTAAACCAATTAAATGAAAAACCAATTTATTAAAACCACAGCACTTTTAGCAATCCTTTTTTCTGTTATAATTTCTTGTAATTCAGAAGCAGAAATAGAAGATGAAATTGTAACAGAATTACATACAGCATATGCAGAATTTAATACAGACGAAACAGATATTTATTTATCTAATAATGGTACAACTGTAACTATAGAAACGACAGGTTTACCAAACCATGACACAGTTTATTGGGGTGAAGGTAATAGTGGTTATATTCAAGAATCTGATGTTAATACTACACCATCAATTATGTCTAGTAATAATAATGCAGTTACAATTACAGTAGATGCAACTCCAAATTTAGATGGAAATACTGTAAGTACAGAATTAAATACTATAGGTATTGCTGTAAGTGGTGCATCAATATTTAATGACCAAGAAGGAAATGGAGCTTTAGACCAAGCTGCAGGAAGTTTAGATTGGACAGGTGCTCACATTGGTCCAGGAGTGTATCATTATCACTTAGAACCAAAAGCATTTACAGATGATGATGAAAATTTAGTAGGTATATTATTAGATGGTGTGTTTTTATATGGAAGAAAATGTAATTCTACAGGATCTTACCCAACTGATTTAGATACTTCAGGAGGACACACTTCAACCACTCAACATACAGCAGGTATTAGTGAATATCATTATCACATCATAAACGAATTGTATTCTACAACTGGGTCTTATATTGCTTTTGAAGGCCCTTATCAAGGTTATTAATATGAAGTTAACAAAACTATTTTTAATATTATTTTTTATTATTGGTTGTAATACTACAACCAATAATAAAATTATAATTGCTAAGAAAACTATAACTATTGATAATAGTAATATTATACATAAAGATAGCTTAGTTTTAAATGGAAATGAAGGCAAGTGGTATTATAAAAATAAACTTTATAATGGTTTTTCTGTTAAATATCATTCAAACGATTCTATAAAAGAGAGAACAGGTTTTTTAAATGGAAAAAAACATGGGGTTTTTAAAGTTTGGTTTAAAAACGGAAATTTAAAGATGACTTCTCATTATAAACAAAATGTTTTAGTAGGAAGTTATAAAGCTTGGTGGATAAACGGTGTTTTGGCATCTGAAGTTAATTATACTAGAGGAAAAAAAGAGGGTGTAGAACAACAATGGTATCGAAATGGAATCTTGTCTAAAGAAAGAAATTTATTGAATGGTAGAGAAAATGGTTTACAAAGAGCTTGGTTAGAAAACGGAAAGATATATGTGAATTATGAAGCGAAAAATGGTAGAATTTTTGGTATGAGACGTGCAAAATTGTGTTACCAACTAAAAGATGAAAAAATTGAAGAAAATAAAAAAATATAGTTTTTTGGTATTGGTTATTTTGCAATTTCTTAGTTGTAAGAAAATAAATAACAAAGAAATTCAAAGTAAAATAGATGTTTTACCATATTATAATGAAGCATCTTTTACACCAAAGTGGTTGGCTTCTAAAAGCGGTAAATTAAAGTCTTTTCATAAAATTCCAGATTTTAGTTTAACAAATCAAAATGGAAAAATTATTACTCAGAAAACATTTAAAGGTAAGATTTATGTTGCAGATTTTTTCTTTACAACTTGTCCTGGAATTTGCTTAAAAATGACTAATAATATGTCTTTAGTTCAAGAAGCTTATAAAGATGATGATGAAATATTAATTATTTCGCATTCTGTAACACCAAAAAAAGATGCTGTTTCACAGTTAAAAAAATATGCTTTAGAGCACAATATCAATAAGAATTGGCATCTAGTAACTGGAGACAAAAAAGAAATTTATGATTTAGGTAGAATGTCTTATTTTGTTGAAGAAGATTTAGGAGAACCAAAAGGAATTGATGATTTTTTACATACAGAAAATTTTATCTTAATTGATAAAAACAAGTATATAAGAGGAATTTACAATGGTTTAAATAAGAATTCTGTAAAGCAATTAATTGCAGATATTAAAACATTAAAAATAGAGATGTAATATTTGGGGGAATATTATTTTTCATAGCCTCATCATTAATATGATGAGGTTTTTTTATTGTGATTTCTTTAACAAAACAAGCACAAGTTATTTTAGATAACAACATCTAAACTTAAAGAAATAGAATAAGAATAATTTAAGTTTTAAAGAAATAGTATATGCCAGAAAATATTGAAAATATAATTGAGGAATACGCTCCAATTTCTTTAAATGAAATGAACAGTGTTTCTTTAATGAAAAGAACAGATACAAAGTTTGTTATTAATAAATCTCAGTTGGGTTTTATTTTAGAAAACATAAAAGAAAATTATAAAGTTTTACAAATAAATGATGATAGAATTATGAGTTATTCATCATTATATTTTGATACAGAAGAGAACAAATTTTATAATGATCATCATAATGGAAAAAATAATAGAACTAAAATTAGACAAAGAAAATACATTGAGTCTGATTTATGTTTTCTAGAAATAAAACAAAAAAATGGTAAAGGAGAAACAAATAAATCTAGAATTCAAGTAAAAGATTTTGAAACTGATTTAACAACTTCTTCTAAAGATTTTATTTCAAACATTACAAATGCAGATTACAATTTAACTCCAAGTTTATGGAATGGTTTTAATAGAATAACACTAGTTAATTTAAAATGTAAAGAACGTGTAACTATAGATTTAAACCTTTCATACAATATAGATGATAAAGAAAAAGGATTTGAAAACCTGGTTATCATAGAAGTAAAACAAGAACGCTTTAATAGAAAATCGAAAATAGTAAAATCATTAAAATCAATTCAAAATAATCCTTACAGTATCAGTAAGTATTGTATTGGTATGATTAGTCTTTACAACGATTTAAAATATAATAGATTCAAAAAGAAATTAATAAAAATAAATAACACAATAGCTTAACTATGGAATTTTTAGATATCCCTTTATTCGATAATGATTTTTTTAAAATGATGTTTAGATTTGTTTTAAACTTTACATTTTTAACAGTAATTATTCGATTTATTTACTACCCAGATTCAAAAAGAAAAGATTATGTTTTTACCTATTATTTAATTAGTCTTATCGTATTCTTTTTATGTTTTACTCTTAAAAAATATGAAATGGACATTGGAATGGCACTAGGTCTATTTGCCATTTTTGGAATTATAAGATACAGAACTAATCCTGTAGATATTAAAGAAATGACCTATTTATTTGTTGTAATTGGTGTTTCAATTATTAACGCATTGGCAAACAAAAAAATGAGTTATGCAGAAATTCTTGCTGCAAATATTATCATTGTTTTTGTACTTGTATTGATAGAAAAATATTGGTCTTTAAAGCAAGTTGTTGCTAAATCTATTGTCTATGAAAACATAGATAATATAAAACCAGAAAATTATCATTTATTAAAAGAAGATTTAGAAAATAGAACAGGTTTAACTATAAATGATGTTACTGTAGGTAATATAGATTTCTTAAAAGATATAGCAACCGTAACTATTTTCTATTATAAACAGAAGTAATTTTTTTACTAACAAATTCAAATAAAAAGATGAAAATTAAAAAAAAGATAAAACAATCAATAGTAAAGTTAATGCTATTAATTACAATTTTGTTTGCTGGTAAAAATTATGCGCAAACAGATGCTGACTGGGCTTCTTGGAATACAGTAGGTGTAGAGTATGAACTAAATAAAAAATGGAGTTTTGGTTTAGAAGAACAATTTAGATTAAAAGAAAATATTTCTGTAATAGATAATTATTTTACACAATTAACTGCAGATTATAAGTTGTTTAAAGGTTTTAAACTAGGTGCTGGAGTTAGATATATTAGGGATAATGATAACCAAGGAAACATACAGGGTTATGAAAACCACTTTAGATTTCAGATTGATGCAATGTACAAACATGAAATTAATGATTTTAAAATTGGTTATAGATTACGTTATCAAAATAAAAACGAGTTAGGTGTTTCTTATGATGAAGGAGATTATGCAAATCAAAACATTCGTTTTAAAACTTCTTTAGAATACAATATTAAAAACTGGAAACTAGATCCAAAATTCTCTGCAGAAATATTTAATAAATTTCAAGAAGGAGAAGAAAATGGGTTTAATAAATTTAGATTAACATTAGGTACAGATTATAAAACTAAGAATTTTGGTAAAATAGGTGTGTTTTATAGATATCAAAAAGAGCTAAATGTAGATTTTCCTGAAGCAACCAATGTAGTTGGTTTGAAATATATTTATACGATAAAAAATAAGTAATTTTTTGAATTGTTACTTACTATTAAAGGCTTGTTATTTGTTTAACAAGTCTTTTTTTATGTAATAATATTCACTTCAATTTCTAGAGAAATACCAAATTTTATAAAGATAGTTTCTTTAATTTTCTTAGCAAGTTCATAGATTTCAATCCCAGAAGCATTTCCGTAATTTACGAGAACTAAAGCTTGTTTTTCATGCACACCGAAATCACCAAAACGTTTTCCTTTAAAACCGGCTTGTTCTATTAACCAACCAGCAGGAACTTTAATTTCTGTGTTAGAAACTACATAACTTGGTATTTTTGGATATTTATTTTGAAGTTTTAAAAACTGTGATTTTTCTATAACAGGATTTTTAAAAAAACTACCGCTATTTCCAATTTTTTTAGGATCTGGAAGTTTAGATTCTCTAATAGCTATAACAGCATCAGAAATATTTTTTAAACTTGGGTTTGTAATACTTTTTGAAGCTAATTCAGCCTCAATTGCACCATAAGAAGAGTTTAAATTATGAGTAATTTTTGTTAAAAGAAAACTTACAGAAGTAATAATATACTTTCCTTTTTTTTCATTTTTAAAGATAGAATTTCTGTATCCAAAATTACATTCAGTATTAGAAAACTGAACCAATTTTCCAGTTTCAATTTCTAAAGCTTCAACCTTGGTAATTGTATCTTTTACTTCAACACCATAAGCACCAATATTTTGTATTGGACAAGTACCAACATTACCAGGAATTAAAGATAAATTTTCAATTCCTCCATAATTTTCAGAAACACACCATAAAACAAAATCGTGCCAATTTTCTCCAGCGTTTACAGTTAAGTAAATATCATTATGGTTTTCTCTATCAATAGAAATTCCTTTAATATCAATATGTACAACTAGGTTTTCAATATCTTTAGTAAGCAACATATTAGAACCTCCAGAAATTAAAAAAATATCTTTTTCAATTTTTAAAAGTTGTTGTAATTCATATACTGAATCAACAGAAATAAAACGTTTGGCATTTACAGAAATACCAAAGGTGTTGTATTGTTTTAATGATATGTTTTCTAGAATTTTCAATTAACTATTATATTGATTTAAGGCTTCTTTTAAAATGAGAGCAGATTTAATTAAATCTTCTTTATTTAAAACATATGCCATTCTAATTTGGTTTTTTCCTTCTCCTTCAGTAGAATAAAATCCACTTGCTGGTGCTACCATTACTGTTTCATTATTAAAATTGAATTCTTCTAAAATCCATTGCGCAAAATGATCAGAATCTTTAATAGGTAATTCTGCAACACAGTAAAAAGCTCCTTTTGGATTGGCAACTTTTATACCTTCTATTTTTTGTAATTCTGTAATTAAAGTATTTCTTCTTTCTACATATTCTTCTTTTACATCATCAAAATATTGTTGAGGAGTATCTAAAGCTGCTTCACTAGCAATTAATGCATAAGTTGGCGGGCTTAAACGTGCTTGTGCAAATTTAATGGCAGTTTTAATAAAGGCTTCGTTTTTAGAAACAATACAACCAATTCTTGCGCCACACATACTATAACGTTTAGAAACAGAATCTATAATAATAGCATTTTGTTCTAAACCTTCAACAGACATTACAGAGGTATGTTGTAAACCATCATAAGTAAATTCTCTATAAACTTCATCTGCAATTAAAAATAAATCGTGTTTTAAAACAATCTCTTTTAACTTTAAGATTTCTTCGGGTGAATATAAATATCCTGTTGGGTTTCCAGGATTACAAATTAAGATTGCTTTTGTTTTATTTGTAATTAGTTTCTCAAAATCTTCAATTTTGGGCAATGCAAAATTGTCTTCAATTTTAGAAATTACAGGAACTACTGTAACTCCAGAAGCAGTAGAAAAACCATTGTAATTAGCGTAAAATGGCTCGGGGATAATAATTTCATCACCTGGATCTGTAATACTACCAATTGTAAAAAGTAACGCTTCAGAACCACCAGTTGTAACTACAATATTATCTGAAGTTACATTTATAGAATGTTTTTTATAATAACCTACAAGTTTATTTCTATATGCTTCAGAACCTTCAGAACGAGCATAAGCCAATGTTTTAATATCATTGTTTTTTACAGCATCTAAAGCAACTTGAGGTGTTTTAATATCAGGCTGACCAATATTTAAATGATAAACTTTTGTCCCTCTTTTTTTTGCATCTTCTGCAAAAGGAACTAGTTTTCTAATTGGAGATTCTGGCATTTTTAACCCTTTACTAGATATTGAAGGCATAATAATTTTTTAAGAATTAATTGATGCGAATTTCCGAAATATATTTTATTTATACCATTTTATTAAAGAAACTTTAAAGGTTAAATTTTTATTAAAATGTATTTTATAAAAATCTTAAGTTGTATATTGTTTACATTCAAATATTTTCAACTTGATAAGAAGGATTTCCATTATTTTATTGTTTTTATTGATCTCTTTAAATTCAAATTCTCAAACTGGATTTTTTTTTAATGGGGCAAATAAAAATAGACAACAAGTTAATTTTAAGTTAATTAATAACCTGATTGTGATTCCTTTAGAGATAAACGGCAAGAGACTTTCATTTATTTTAGATACTGGGGTTAACAAAACAATTCTATTTAATTTATCAGAGAATGATAGTATTGGTTTATTAAATACTTCAAAAATTGAACTACGAGGTTTAGGTACAGGTGAACCTGTAAGTGCTATAATTTCAAAAAAAAATACTTTTAAACTAAAATACTTAATTAGTAGAAATGAAACTATTTATGTCATTTTAAAAGATTATTTTGATTTATCTAGTAAAATGGGAACTACAATTCATGGTATAATTGGTTATAATTTACTAAAAGATTTTATTGTAGAAGTAAACTATAAATCAAAAAAAATTAATTTTTACAATCCTAAAACATATAAATATAAGAAGTGCAAGAAGTGTGAAACAACTCCCTTTATGTTTTACCGAAAAAAACCTTTTATAAAAGCTAAAGTAAGTTTAGATACTATTGGAAATAAATTTATAGATGCTTTATTATTAGTTGATTTTGGTGGTAGTGATGCAATGTGGCTTTTCGAAAACTCTAAAGAAGAAATTAAAACACCTAAACGTTTTTTTAATGATATTTTAGGTGAAGGGTTAAGTGGACCAATCTATGGAAATAGGAGTAGAGTTTCTAAGTTTAAATTAGGGAGATTTGAAATAGAAAAACCTACAGTTTCTTTTTTAGATTCTGCATCTACTCATAATGCAAGAGATCTTAAACAAAGAAATGGTAGTATTGGTGGTGGGATTTTAAAAAGATTTAAAGTCTGGATTGATTACCCAAACAATAAATTTACTTTTAAAAAGAATGGTTCCTTTAAAAATGATTTTAATTATAATATGAGTGGATTAGATGTTATATATAATGGTAAAGAACTTGTTAAAGAAAAAAATATTACTAATATTTCTGATGCTTATGGTCAAAGACCAAATGAAAAGAACTCTATATCATTTGTAACAACCTATTCATTTAATTTTAAACATTCTTATAAAATAAAACATGTTGTAGAAAATTCACCAGCATTTTATGCAGGTTTGTTAAAAGATGATGTTATTATCAAAATAAATGGCAAATTAGCACATGATATTACTATTGGAGACATCAATCAGATGTTTCAAGAAAAAGATAAAAAGAAAATTAAAATTACTGTTAAACGAAATGGAGTACTAATGAAATTTGAATTTAGACTACACAAAAGTGTTTAGCTTAGCTACCAGAAAACTGACTTTTTTCTTTAACTAAAGAAATACCTTTATTTACCAATCCTTTAATTTTGATAATTTTTCTTTCATTTTTAGCGTTAGAAAAAATAGTTATAGATTTTGAGAAACCACCAACTCTTTTGGTATCATAAGAAACTTTAATTTCTCCTTTTTCTCCTGGCATAACAGGTTTTTCTGGTTTTTTAGGCACAGTACAGCCACAAGAAGATTGTATTCTAGATATAATTAAAGGTTGATCGCCAACATTTGTAAAAACAAAAACTCGTTCTCCATTAGAGCCTTTATCAATTTTACCGTAATTGATTGTTTCTTCTTCAAATTTAAATTCTTGTGCAGTGGCAGAAAAATTTAATAAACCTATAAATAATAATGTGTAAAATACTTTCATTTTGTTTTATTTACTGATGTAACCTTTAATTTTAATTTTTTTGATGGATTTTTTAGCATTCGAAAAAATAATAATTTCTTTAGAAAATCCACCTGTGCTCGAAGTATCATATTCTACAGTAATCGTAGCTTTTTCTCCTGGCATAATTGGTCTTTCTGGTTTTTTAGGAACAGCACAATCACAAGAAGTTTTAATTTCTTTAATAATTAAAGGAGCGTTACCAACGTTGGTAAATTCAAAAAGACGTTTGCCATCTTCTCCTTTTTTAATTTTTCCATAATTGATAATTTCCTTTTCGAATTTAAATTCTTGAGCAGAAATTCCAATTGTAAAAAACAATCCTAAAATAAAAATAAATCCCTTTTTCATAATACAAATTTACACTTTTTAAAAATGATAAAATAATCAACTACTAATTTTCTCTACAAAATAGATAATTGTATTTTTGCCAACTATATATCAAAAAGGATACCAAAGTATGACAATTCCATCTAAATACGATGCAAAACAAGTAGAAGATAAATGGTACGATTACTGGATGAAAAATAATTATTTTCATTCAACACCAGATGAAAGAGAGCCATATACAATTGTAATTCCACCACCAAACGTAACAGGAGTCTTACATATGGGGCATATGTTAAACAACACAATTCAAGATGTGTTAATTAGACGTGCACGTTTATTAGGTAAAAATGCATGTTGGGTTCCTGGTACAGATCATGCATCTATTGCTACAGAAGCTAAAGTTGTTGCCAAATTAAAAGAACAAGGAATTAGTAAAAGTGATTTAACTCGCGAAGAGTTTTTACAACATGCTTTTGATTGGAAAGATGAATATGGAGGGATAATTCTTGAACAATTAAAGAAGTTAGGTGCTTCTTGTGATTGGGAAAGAACTGCATTTACCATGGATCCAGAAATGTCTGAATCTGTAATTAAAGTTTTTGTTGATTTATACAATAAAGGTTTAATTTATAGAGGTTACAGAATGGTAAACTGGGATCCTGAAGCGAAAACTACACTTTCTGATGAAGAAGTAATTCATGAAGAAAGACAAGGGAATTTATATTATTTAGAATATAAAATTGAAGGTTCTACTGATACTTTAACAATTGCAACTACGAGACCAGAAACTATTTTTGGAGATACTGCAATTTGTATCAATCCTAATGATGAGCGCTTTACTCATTTAAAAGGAAAGAAAGCAATTGTACCTTTATGTAATAGAGTTATTCCTATTATTGAAGATGAATATGTAGATTTAGAATTTGGTACAGGTTGTTTAAAAGTTACGCCTGCACATGATGAAAATGATAAAAATTTAGGTGATAAACACAATTTAGAAGTTATCGATATTTTTAATGAGGATGCTTCTTTAAATTCTTTTGGTTTACATTATCAAGGAAAAGATAGATTTGTAGTTCGTAAAGAAATTGCTAAAGAATTAGAAGAAAAAGGAATTTTAGTAAAAACTGAAGTTCATACAAATAAAGTTGGTACATCAGAAAGAACTAAAGCAGTTATAGAACCAAGATTATCTGATCAATGGTTTTTAAAGATGAAAGATTTAGCAAAACCTGCTATAGATGCTGTTTTAGGAGAAGATGCTGAAATCAACTTATACCCAAAAAAGTTTGAAAACACCTATCGTCATTGGATGGAAAATGTGCGTGATTGGAACATTTCTCGTCAACTTTGGTGGGGACAACAAATTCCTGCTTTTTTCTACGGAGATGGAAAAGAAGACTTTGTGGTTGCTGAAACTCGTGAAAAAGCATTTCAATTAGCAAAAGAGAAATTAGCTGTCATTTCGACTGAAATGGAGAAATCTTTTAAGATTGAAGATTTACGTCAAGATGAAGATGCATTAGATACTTGGTTTTCTTCTTGGTTGTGGCCAATGTCTGTTTTTGATGGAATTAGAAATCCAGAAAACGAAGAAATTAAATACTATTATCCAACAAACGATTTAGTTACAGGTCCAGATATTTTATTTTTCTGGGTGGCAAGAATGATTGTTGCAGGTTATGAATTTAAAGATCAAAAACCTTTTAATAATGTTTATTTAACAGGTTTGGTTAGAGATAAACAAAGACGTAAAATGTCTAAATCTTTAGGGAATTCTCCTGATGCTTTAAAATTGATAGAAGAATTTGGTGCAGATGGAGTAAGAGTTGGTTTATTATTAAGTGCTCCAGCTGGAAACGATATTTTATTTGATGAAGATTTATGCCAGCAAGGAAAAGGATTTGCAAATAAAATTTGGAATGCTTTTCGTTTGATAAAAGGTTGGGAAGTTGATATAACTTTACCACAACCAGAAACTTCTAAAATTGGTTTAGAATGGTATGAGGCTAAGTTTCAAAAAACGTTAGCAGAAATAGAAGATCATTTTTCTAAATACAGATTATCTGATGCTTTGATGGCAATTTATAAACTAATTAATGATGATTTTTCTTCATGGTTATTAGAAATTGTAAAACCTGCATATCAACAACCTATAGATAAAAAGACTTTTGATGCAATTATTGAAGTTTTAGAAAATAACTTAAAGGTTTTACATCCTTTTATGCCTTTCTTAACCGAAGAAATTTGGCAATACATTGCAGATAGAACTACAGAAGAAGCTTTAGTTATTGCAAAATACCCAGAAATTAAAGAATTCGATGCTCAGATTATTACTGATTTTGAATTTGCAACTGGAGTTGTTTCAGGAATTAGAACGATTAGAAAAGATAAAAATATTTCGTTTAAAGACGCTGTAGAATTATTTGTTGTTGATTCTGAAAAAAGCACAAAAGAATTTGATGCTGTAATTCAGAAATTAACAAATGCTTCTGTAATTAATTATGTTTCAGAAAAAGTAGAAGGAGCTTCATTTAGAGTAAAGTCAAATGAGTATTTTGTGCCAATTTCGATTGAAAATATTGATGTGGAGGCAGAAATTAAGAAGTTAGAAACAGAATTAAAAAGAGCAGAAGGTTTCTTGTTTGGTATTAATAAAAAACTGTCAAATGAACGTTTTGTGTCTAATGCACCAGATCAAGTAATTGCTTTAGAACGTAAAAAAGAAGCCGATACTATTGCAAAAATTGAAACTATTAAAAGTAGTTTAGCAAGTCTACAAAAATAGATTTACTTATATTAAAACTCTTCAAATTTTAAAATTTGAAGGGTTTTTTAGTTTTTAAGAAATAAATCTTAAGTTTGATTTCTACTTTAGTTCTATTCAAATCGATTTTTGTGTATTTATAATAAATGATAATCTGATTTATTTAACTCATTTTTTTTTGAGTCAAAAAATCATCAGTAAAAATAACCTTGTTTTAAAGCATAAAAAACCGAAACAAATAAGTTTCGGTTTTTTTAATTATAGGAAAGCGTTGCTTTCTATTTTTTGCCTTTTTTCTGTTGTGCTTGTTGTTCCTGCGCTTGTTTCATAGCAGTATCAATTTTCTGACGGAATTTACTCTTCGCTTTCTCTGGTTTCTTTTTGTTTTCTTCTATTTGAGCATGAATTTTATCCTCATCAATTACATAGTTCTTAATAACTAACATAATTGCAATGGTTAATAAGTTAGAAACAAAGTAGTACAAACTTAAACTACTTGCATAATTATTAAAGAAGAACAACATCATAATAGGAGAGAAGTAAATCATATACTTCATCATTTTCCCCATGTCTGGCATACCTTCTTGCGTAGGCGCTTGCATGTTTGCTTGTTGACTTTGGTTCATTTTCATGTAAAAGAAAATCGCTACAGAAGCTAATATTGGAAATAAACTTACATGATCTCCATAAAATGGAATTTTAAATGGCAATTTGTAAATCATATCGTAAGAAGATAAATCATTTGCCCATAAAAAGTTTTCTTGTCTTAAAGATAAGTTTGTTGGAAAAAACTTAAATAATGCAAAGAAAACAGGCATTTGTAATAATGCTGGTATACAACCAGACAACATGCTTACTCCAGCTTTTCGCTGAATAGCCATAGTTTCTTGCTGACGTTTCATTGCGTTTTCTTTTCCTGGGTATTTCTCATTTAAAGCAGTTAATTCTGGTCTAATAACCTTCATTTTTGCACTCGATAAATAAGATTTATAAACTAAAGGAGACATGATGATTCTAACAACAATGGTCATCAGGATAATAATTAATCCATAGTTAGATAAAAATCCTTTTAAGAAATTAAATACAGGATAAAATACAGTTCTGTTTAAGAATCCAAAAATACCCCAACCTAAATCTGCAGTTTGATCTAAATCTGTTCCTTTAAAAGTCTTTAGTAAATTATAATCACTTGGTCCATAAAACCATTTCATGTTATAATTTAGCTCACCATTAGATAATTCTAAAGGAGTTTTTAACTCAAATCTTTTTGTATAAACAGTATCAATTTCTTCATTCTTAATTAAATCGGTAGAAGTTACTGTTGCGTTATTAAAAGGAGTATCTGTTAATAAGTTAGATGTGAAAAAATGTTGTTTATAAGCAACCCAATCCACATCATTTACAACATCAGATTTACCGGCATTTAAATAATCTACTTCATCTTCCGTTTTAAAATAGTAGTAAGAATACATAGTATTCTCAGTTTTTAAACTTTTTTCATGTCTGTAACCATCTAAAGACCAATCTAAATTAATTGGGTTAGATGAGTTAATTACATTGCTTAAACCTTGTGAACGAACTGCGAAATTAACCATATATTCATTCGGTTTCATTTCGTATCTATATTCAAGAAATTGAGTGTCAGAAACTTTCAACTTCATAGAAACGATTGTACTTTCTCCATTTTTAGAAATAGTAGGAGCAAAGAACAAATCTTTAGTGTTTAAAATTCTATTATCTGTTGTACCAAAGTTGATGTTAAAAGATGAGTTCTTATCTTTTATCATATATAAAGGTAAAGAATCATACGTTTTATAATTCTTGATTAGAGCTTCTACTATTTGTCCACCTTTATTATTGATAGTTAATTTTACCAATTCATTTTCTAAAACAGAAGTTCCTTCTGTACCATTAATCGCACTTTGTGCAAAAGCGCCTAATTTATTAGCGAAAGCTACTTGTTTTAAAGAATCGTTTTCAAAAACGGGTTTATTGTCTGTAATAGTAGTTGTAGTATTGTTTGCATTGTTTACAACTTGTTCTGTATTCGTTGAAGGATCAATTGTTTCATCTGGTTTGCTAGTGTTTATCCAGTATAATAAAATACCTCCTAATAAAACCATTCCTATAAAAGAATTGATATCGAATTTTTTTTGTTCCATGTGTTATTTTAAAATGTCAATTTGTCATTAAATCAAAAATATCTTCTGATAAAAGCGCGACAAATGTAGTGAAAAAGCAGATTTATATTGTTTATACTACTTTATAATTTATACATTATTATAGTTCAAATAGTATTCCGTAATTATTTTTGAGACTGTTTTAAAGCAGCTTTAATAAAATCTACAAATAATGGATGTGGTTTTAAAACGGTACTTTTATATTCTGGATGATATTGTACACCAACAAACCAAGGATGTTTAGGTATTTCTACAACTTCTACCAATCCGGTTTTAGGATTGAAACCTGTAGCTTTCATTCCTTTCAATTCAATTTGAGCTAAGTAATCATTATTAAACTCAAAACGATGTCTATGACGTTCACTAATGTTTTCAGATTGATATGCATTGTATGCATTAGAATCTTTTTTAAGTTTACAATCCCAAGCTCCTAAACGCATTGTTCCACCTTTTTCTGTAACATCTTTTTGGCTTTCCATTAAGTTGATAACAGGGTTTTTACAATCTTTTTTCATTTCTGTTGAAAAAGCATCTTCTAAACCTAAAACGTTTTTAGCAAATTCTATAACAGCCATTTGCATTCCCAAACAAATTCCGAAAAAAGGAATATTATTTTCTCTTGCATATTGCACTGCTTTTATTTTTCCATCAATCCCTCTATCACCAAAACCAGGAGCCACTAAAATTCCATTTACTCCTTTTAATTTCTTTTCAAAATTCTTTGGAGTTAAACTTTCTGAATGTACCCAACGTACTTTTACTTTTGTTTCGTTTGAAGAACCTGCATGAATAAAAGCTTCTGTAATCGATTTATAAGAATCTTGTAACTCAATGTATTTACCAATTAAAGCAATTTCTACTTCAGATTTTGGGTTTTTATGTTTTTGTAAGAAGTTGTTCCAAACTTTTAATTCTGGTTCTCCTTTAGAAGATAATTTTAATTTATTTAATACAACAGTGTCTAAACCTTGTTCTAACATTAAGTTAGGTACATCGTAAATAGTTTCTGCATCTATAGATTGTATAACATCTTCTTTCTTAACATTACAGAATAAAGCAAGTTTGCGTTTAATGTCATCAGAAATTTCATGTTCTGTTCTACACACTAATATATCTGGGCTCACACCACTCTGTATTAACATTTTTACAGAATGTTGTGTTGGTTTTGTTTTTAATTCACCAGCAGCAGCTAAATAAGGCACTAAAGTTAAATGAATAACAATTGCATTTTCTTCACCTTTTTCCCAAAGCATTTGTCTTACAGACTCTACATAAGGTAAAGATTCAATATCACCAACAGTTCCACCAATCTCTGTAATTACAATATCATAATCACCCGTTTCACCTAATATCTGAATTCTACGTTTAATTTCGTCAGTAATATGAGGAATAACTTGTACCGTTTTTCCTAAAAATTCTCCTTTACGCTCTTTATTAATTACAGATTGATAAATTTTACCTGTAGTTACATTGTTAGCCTGACTTGTTGGAATGTTTAAAAAACGTTCATAATGACCAAGGTCTAAATCAGTTTCTGCTCCATCATCTGTAACATAACACTCTCCATGTTCGTACGGATTTAAGGTTCCTGGATCTATATTAATATAAGGGTCTAGTTTTTGGATCGTTACAGAAAAGCCTCTTTGCTGTAATAATTTGGCTAAAGAAGCTGCAATTATTCCTTTTCCAAGTGATGAAGTTACGCCTCCTGTTACAAAAACGTATTTAGTATTACTCATGGTGTTCTTAGGTTTGCGCAAAAGTACTAACTCTAAAATTTATCACAAATAAAAAAGGCAAAAACATTTGTAAAATTTGTAATTTTGCATCTGTAAAAAATATTTCATTTTTTTTTAAAATAGTATTTGTCATAAATAAAAACAGTTGTATATTTGCCCACGCTTTTAACGATGTAAATTAGTTAAGCAACAAAAAAAATAATAGAAGACATTTAAAAATACAAATAATGCCAAAAAGAACTTACCAACCGTCAAAGAGAAAGAGAAGAAACAAACATGGTTTCATGGAAAGAATGGCTTCTGCTAACGGTAGAAAGGTATTAGCTCGTAGAAGAGCAAAAGGAAGAAAGAAAATTTCTGTTTCTACTGAAACTAGACATAAAAAATAAATGATTAACAATTGTTAATATATTAGGTGTTACTTTTTTAAGTAACACCTTTTTTTATATCCAAGCACTAACTATTTTTGTGCAACAACAACATTACAACAACAACAACAATATTACAACAACAACACAATGCCAAAAAGAAAAGACCTCAAATCAGTTTTAATTATCGGATCTGGACCTATTGTTATTGGACAAGCTTGTGAATTTGATTATTCTGGTTCACAATCATTACGTTCTTTAAGGGAAGATGGAATCGAAACTATTTTAATTAACTCGAATCCTGCAACTATTATGACAGACCCTTCTATGGCTGATCATATTTACTTGCTGCCTTTAACAACAAAATCAATTATTCAAATTTTAAAAGAGCACCCACAAATTGATGCTGTTTTACCAACAATGGGTGGACAAACTGCTTTAAATTTATGTATTGAAGCAGATGATAAAGGAATTTGGGAAGATTTTAATGTAAAATTAATTGGTGTAGACATCAATGCTATTAATATTACTGAAGATAGAGAACAATTTAGAGAATTAATGATAAAGATTGATGTGCCAATGGCGCCTCAAGCTACAGCAACATCTTTCTTAAAAGGGAAAGAAATTGCGCAAGAATTTGGTTTTCCATTAGTAATTCGTTCTTCATATACATTAGGTGGAGCAGGAGCTTCAATTGTTTATGATCCAAAAGATTTTGACGAATTATTAAGTCGAGGTTTAGAAGCATCACCAATTCATGAGGTGATGATTGATAAAGCAATGATGGGATGGAAAGAATACGAATTAGAATTATTGAGAGATAAGAACGACAATGTTGTAATTATCTGTTCTATCGAAAATATGGATCCTATGGGAATTCATACTGGAGATTCTATTACAGTTGCCCCAGCAATGACACTTTCTGACACTACTTTTCAGAAAATGCGTGACATGGCAATTCACATGATGCGTTCTATTGGAGATTTTGAAGGAGGTTGTAACGTACAGTTTGCAGTTTCGCCAGACGAAAATGAAGATATTATTGCTATCGAAATTAATCCACGTGTTTCTCGTTCATCAGCTTTAGCTTCTAAAGCAACAGGATATCCTATTGCAAAAGTAGCTACAAAATTAGCTATTGGGTATTCTTTAGACGAATTAGAAAACGGAATTACAAAATCAACTTCAGCTTTATTTGAGCCAACGTTAGATTATGTAATCGTAAAAATACCACGTTGGAATTTTGATAAATTTGAAGGTTCAGACAGAACTTTAGGTTTACAAATGAAATCTGTTGGAGAAGTAATGGGAATTGGACGTTCTTTTCAAGAAGCATTACATAAAGCAACACAATCTTTAGAGATAAAAAGAAATGGTTTAGGTGCAGATGGAAAAGGCTACACAAATTACAACCAAATTATAGATAAATTAACCAATGCAAGTTGGGACCGTGTTTTTGCTATTTACGATGCTATTGCTATCGGAATTCCATTAAGCCAGATTCATGATATCACAAAAATTGACATGTGGTATTTAAAGCAATATGAAGAGTTGTTTCAATTGCAGAAAGAAATTTCTACATATACTATAGATACTATTCAAAGAGATTTGTTGTTAGAGGCAAAGCAAAAAGGATATGGAGATAGACAAATAGCACACATGCTAGATTGTTTAGAAAGTCAAGTATATACAAAAAGAGAAGAATTAAAAGTACAACGTGTTTTTAAATTAGTTGATACTTGTGCTGCAGAATTTAAGGCAAAAACTCCTTATTATTATTCAACATTCGAAAACGAAATTGAAACTTCAGATGGACAAATTACCATTGCAAACGAAAGTATTGTAACTGATAAAAAGAAAATTATTGTTTTAGGTTCTGGACCAAACAGAATTGGTCAAGGAATTGAGTTTGATTACTGTTGTGTACATGGAGTTTTAGCAGCGGCAGAATGTGGTTACGAAACAATTATGATAAACTGTAACCCAGAAACGGTTTCCACAGATTTTGATACCGCAGATAAATTATATTTCGAGCCTGTTTTTTGGGAACATATTTATGACATTATTCGTCATGAAAAACCAGAAGGAGTTATTGTACAATTAGGAGGACAAACAGCTTTAAAGTTAGCAGAGAAGTTAACAAAATACGGAATTAAAATAATCGGTACTTCTTTTGAAGCGTTAGATATAGCAGAAGATAGAGGAAGATTTTCAGCGATGTTAAAAGAGAATAAAATTCCTTTTCCAGAATATGGTATTGCAGAAACAGCTGATGAAGCGTTAGATTTAGCAGATCAATTAGATTTCCCAATTTTGGTAAGACCTTCTTACGTTTTAGGCGGACAAGGAATGAAAATTGTCATCAATAAAGAAGAATTGGTAAAACATGTAGTTGATTTATTAGGTAGAATGCCTGGTAATAAATTATTGTTAGATCATTACTTAGATGGTGCAATTGAAGCAGAAGCTGATGCAATTTGTGATGCTGATGGTAACGTGTACATTATAGGTATTATGGAACATATTGAGCCTTGTGGAATCCACTCTGGAGATTCTAACGCAACTTTACCAGCCTTTAATTTAGGTGAATTTGTAATGCAACAGATTAAAGATCACACAAGTACAATTGCAACAGAATTAAAAACTGTTGGATTGATAAATATTCAGTTTGCAATTAAAGATGATATTGTTTATATTATTGAAGCAAACCCAAGAGCTTCTAGAACTGTACCTTTTATTGCAAAAGCATACAAAGAGCCATATGTAAATTATGCAACTAAAGTAATGTTAGGTCATAATAAAGTAACAGACTTTAATTTTAACCCTCAGTTAGAAGGTTTTGCAATTAAACAACCTGTTTTTTCTTTTAACAAGTTTCCTAATGTTGATAAAAAATTAGGACCAGAAATGAAATCTACTGGAGAAAGTATCTTATTTATAGATAGTTTAAAAGATGATGATTTTTACGATTTATACTCTAGACGTAAAATGTATTTGAATAAATAAAAAGTATCATTTTTGATATATTAAAAAAAGCATTCAATTTTGGATGCTTTTTTTTGTGAAATATACTAATGTCTCGTTTATGGCTTGTTGTGAAGTTTTTTGTAGGTAACTGTAATTTTAGAAATCAGAGAATATTTTTTAAATCTTGTTTTCCAATTATCGCCATAATTTCTACAATATTGTTATTTACTTTAAAGTAGATACTATCAGAACCAGAAACACAGCGTCTATATCCATGTTTTATGTAATCTACCGATTCAAAATAAAATGGGTTTTCAGCGATAATATCAAAGTTCTTAAAAAAAGAATCGAAGTATTTATCAGCTTGAATCATTCCGAAATTTTCAATTCCGTATTTATGAATTCTTATTAAGTTTTCTTTTGCTAAATTACTTAGTTTATAAGTAGCCATTAAATTAACGACTTAGATTCTGCTAATATTTGTTCTTTACTTAAATTCGTAAATCCGCTATTTTCTGCTTTTTCTAATTTAGCACTAATCCAGTCAATTTGTCTTTGCTGTTTTCTTGCTTGTCTAATTAAATCATTTACAAGCTCACTTTTAGTAGTATATTCTTTTCTGTCAACTTGATCTTTCAACCATTCATCATTTGGTTGCGTAAATGAAATACTCTGTCTTGCCATAATGTATTATTTTGGTGCTAATCTACACCAAAAAAGTAAATTTTACAAATTTTGATCTCAATTTGAGCTTTACAGTTTTATAATGCTACCGTAATTTATAAGATTTATTCGATTGAAGAAAGTATCTTATTTATAGATAGTTTAAAAGACGATGATTTTTACGATTTATATTCTAGACGTAAAATGTATTTGAATAAATAAAATACATATTTTTGATATCAAAAAAGCCTCCTTTATACTGTATTTATTTCAGTAACTGGAGTTTTTTTTGTGATTAGCTAACGTTTTGAATAAACCATTGTTTCAATATGGTTTATTTGGTGTTAGCCAAAGTATTTTTTAAGATTTTGCCATTTGTTGCTCAAATGTTAATACAATAAATTCTGCTGGGTGAACAACTGCGACTTTCACGGTTACTTTCATAAATCCTTCTAAAATATCTTCTGGAGTCATAGTTGAACCTAACCCACATTGAATAGAGAAAGCATCTGCTGCACTTGCCCCTTGTAATCCACCTTCCTTCCAAATACCTGTCAAAAAACTAGATATCATAGCAATAACTCCTTTCCAAGTATTAGCGTCGTTAGGTTCAAAAACGTAAGCATGAGTCGCTAGTTTACACGATTGCTCTAAGAATGTCACGGTACGTCTTACAGGAAGATATCTCCAGTCTAAACTATTACCATCTAAGGTCCTAGCTCCCCAAATTAATATTCCTAATCCGTTAAAAAAACGAATGGCATTAATTGATTTACCGGAAACAGCATCTACGTTTAGGTTTTCTTGTTGACTATCCGATAACCTAATTGGTAAACTTGCTGCACCTAAAATAGAAGTATTCGCAGGTGCTTGCCAAGGACCTACTTCATTATCTTTTACAGTGATTACTCCTGCTATTCCTGCACTTGGTGGTAACATATTGGCATCGGAAAGAATATGCTTAATCATTAAGGCATAAACTTTACTTGAATTGATTAGAGCGGCTTGATTTTGACTAACTGTTAACGCATCTAAATTCTCTAATATTTTAGAAACATTAGGATTTGGTGCATCTGCAGGGCTTAACAGGGCTTCTAACTGCTTAGTATCTCCACCAAATAAGTTAGTGTAATCAATATCTGTATTCTGCATAATGGTAGTACCAATAAATGGATAGTAAGCTGTTCCAAAATTCAGTCCATTAGTACCTGTGTTATTTCTGAAAGTTTCAATATCGTTTGTATACATAATTGGATCGGGATTACGTCCTCCAATAATGTCGAAAATACTTATTGCTGTTCCCATTTCAGCATTTTGTAATAACATTTCTCCCATTAAAGTGCCGTTTGCCGCTACTGGAAGTAAAGTAGCTTCAGGGCAGATGTACATGGTTGGTTCCTCTTCATTTTTTAATAAAGCCAATCCTTTTTTTAAATCACCTAATTGCACATTTGGATTAATGATTTGGCTTCCAGGCTTCATTGGTTTTCCCGACGGTGCTCCGTACGAGCCTACAGAAACGATATATGCATCTCCACCACCGTTTTCATAGAACAGTTTAATACTATTATATAAATAATAAATGGTGTTGGGGTCTGGAACTATTGAATAATAGTCTGCTCTAACTTGCATATAATCTCCTTGTTCTGGTAAGCTTTTTTGTTTTATCAAATAATATTCTGGGTTGTATTGTTTATCCTTATCTGGATAACAATAAATTGCTTGAAATTGGTCTAAAGAGGTAATCTTCTGAGGAACATTTACATAAGACTTTCCTTCATAAGATGCTTGAGGCGTATAGCCTATAAAAGCAGGAACAGCTGTCGCAACTGGCACTATAGCATTACCAAAAGCACTTACCTCATTGATGTAAATACCAGGTGTTTTAATCTTTTCTGAATTCATCCATATTTAGTTTATCTATTTATATTTTGGCTAACTTAAGACGATTATGATGTCGTTTTAATACTGAATCAAGTTCAGTACAAGTGACTTATAATCGGCGTTAGCTAAGTTAGGATTTTTGTAAGAAAAAGTCAACAGTAAAAACACCTGTTTTTTATAAATAATAATTGTCTTAATTTTTTCTTAAAAGTAGTTCTTTTTTTAAATTATGAACGCAAGTTCATTATCTTTGTACAAGATTTTAGTTATAAAAAATAGAATTATTATTACCGCTTAATTATTCTTAACGTTAATAATAATTCTATTTTTTATAGATATTATAGAACTATTCATAAAATAGACAAATGCCACGCCCTAAAAAGAAAAGAAAAATAAATAATCCACCAAAAATGCTTGGTTTTGAGCCTTTTGGTATTAAGATAGATAAAAAAGAGCATATTAATTTGCAGTATGAAGAGTATGAGTCTATTAAGTTGGTTATTTATGATAGTCTGTCTCAAATTGAAGCAGCTGAAAAGATGGAAGTTTCAAGACCAACATTGACCAGAATTTACAACAGTGCCTTAAAAAAAATTGGACAATCTTTTGTAGAAGGAAAAGCAATATTGATTAAAGGAGGAGACTTCGAATTTGATAAAGATTGGTACAAATGCAACACATGTTTCAAGTTAATTGATGGTAAACAAGATCCTAAAGTTTGTGGAGAATGTCCTGCTTATAACATGGATGAATTAGAAATATTAAAATAAAAAAATAAGAAACCTATATTGGTTAGAAATCAGTTAAAAAATTCTCATTTGAGACCCTCGTTCTGATGAACGTTTTAATTTAAAGTACTTATGACAAATAACATATCCCTAGAAAACCAATACAAAAGAACACCTTTATTTGAAAAAGAAAATGTGAATTACTTGGTTCATGTTTTAAAAAGATTTAACACAGTACCTAAAATAAATAATATCAATATAATTACATCTAATAGTCAGCCAGATGTATTTAAAATTGTACCAAATAAATCGATTATAATTGGTTCTTTATATTTAAAAAATCCTGTTTTAGCTTTAGTTTATTTAAGATATGGTATAGAGTGGCAACTTTGGTATAAAGCTTTAAATAATAAAGAAAATACTGTTTTATGCGATTTAGCTGCATTAAAAGTTACTCGAATTTTTTATAAATTATTACCGAAAGAAGATAAAGAAAAATTACAAAATGTTCATTATTATTTAATTGATAAAATTAAAAAAGAAGAAGAAGTAAATACTGCAGATTTAGATAAATATAAAGAATTAGAAAATTTTCATGGTTTAAAAAAAGAGAACAAAAATTTTAAAGAATCTTGGAAACCTATTTTAGAAAATCTTGCAAAGCCTACTGAATATCTATTAATGGATGGAGGTGATCTTAGATTAAATATTGATGAAATTGATTTGTTAAATAAATATGGTTGTAGACCTTTTCCTAGGCCAGAGGCGTTTACATTTGCTTCTTCTACAGCAACAAGTGTTTCTAATTTTGCTTTTGATAAAGCAGATAAAGTAAGAAGTATATTAATTAAGAATAGCTTAAAAAATGGATTTATTGATACTACAATAGATTTTGCTGAATCATTAAAGAATAATCTTAAAACATTATTTAAGTTAAAAAATGAATGTGAAATCATTTTTTCACCTTCAGGTACAGATTCTTCTCTTCAAATTGCAGCAATTACTCAAATTGTTACAAAAAAAGAAATTACTCATGTTTTAGTAGCTTCAGATGAAACGGGTAGTGGAGTACCTGCAGCTTTAAAAGGATGTCATTTTGAAAACACAACAGCTCTTAATTTTCCAATTAGTAAAGGCGAAAGAATTAAAGGTTTTAGAGATGTAGAATTGATTAAAATTCCTTTTAGAGATGAAAAAGGTCAATTAAAATCAACTTCACAATTAGATGAAGAAGTTTTTAGGGCTATTTCAGAAACTAACAAATTAGGAAGACAAGTTGTATTACATGTAATGGATCACTCCAAATTAGGATATCAATCTCCTAGTGAAGAAATGATGCAGAAATTAGAAGTACTCGAAAATTTATCAATGCAAGTAATTATAGATGCAGCTCAACTAAGGTTAGATCCAGCTGATATTAGAAAATATCTTGAAAAAGGATACATTATGAGTATTACTGGAAGTAAGTATTTTACAGGGCCTCCATATTCTGGTGCTTTGATTTTTCCTGAAAGTGTAAGTAAATTAATAGATTCTTCTAAGAATAAGTTGCCAGAAGGATTAACAGAATATTTTAATCATTCAGATTGGCCAACTTCTTGGTTTTGCTCAAAAGAACTATCAGAAGGTTTTAATTATGGTTCTTATATGCGTTGGAAAGCTGCCATTGTTGAGATGGATAGGTATTTTAAAACCCCAGTTCTTTATAGAAATATGGGAATAGAAATGTTTTGCAATTTTGTGGAAGACTCTATAAAAGATGCTACTTTTTTAGAACCAATTTATGGGAATGAAATAAATGCTAGTACTTATAATAACGAAGAATTTAGAATTAAAAATATTCGTACAATTTTTCCTTTTTTCATTCTTAAAAATAGTGAAGCATTACCTGTAGATAAAGTAAAAAAACTATATGTATTGTTGAATTCTGATTTATCAGAGCAATTTAAAGGTTCTTCTTTAGAAACAATTAGACTTGCAGCTCAAAAATGTCATATAGGTCAAGCAGTTAATGTAAAATATGGAGATGATAATCAAAGTGCAGTTTTAAGAATTAGTTTAGGAGCAAGAGTTATTTCTGAAAGTTGGGTAAATAGAGATATTAGTATGTACTTTAGAAATATAGAATTACAAATGAATCAAATTACTGTAATTATAAAGAAAATAGAGTTAATACTTAATACTCCATCATTGTTGAATTCATAAGATTTTAGAATTTTAAACAAAAAAATCCAGTGAATTCATATTCACTGGATTTTTTAATTATAAGATTGTATTCTTATAATCTATAAGATAAACCAACAATAATTTGATTTACTCTAGTATCAAAATTTACATCTCCTGCAGTTCCAATAAAAGTAGATTCAACTCCAGAAAAAGCTCTTTCCCAACGTACATCAATTCCTAACTTTCCTAATTCAATACCTCCACCAAATTGTAAACCAGCAGTAAATCCACTAGTTTCTACATCTTTAATATCATCAAATCCAAAATCAGAATCTAAAATATATTGAAAGGAAGGACCTACATATATATTACCAATTCCAAAAATCTTTTTTCCTAATAAAACAGGTATATCAATTTTTTGAAAATTATATGTTGTAGTTTTTGCAGCAGCAACACTATTATCATAGGTAACTTCATTTTCTAAATTAGTATAAACTAATTCTGGTCTTAGATATAAACCTATAACCGGAATTTTAAAACGCAACCAAATACCAGCATGATAACCAGTCTTACTTTTAGCTCCATCAAAAACATCAGTTTTTACTTCTTTAATAGAATTTGAGTTGTAGTTTAAACCACCTTTTAACCCAAAAGCTACCTGAGCGTTTGAAATTTGACTAAATCCGAAAGCTAAACACAAAATTAAAATTACTTTTTTCATCATTTTTTATTTATAGTTAATATAAAGACGCTTTTAAAACTTAAAACGTTATTATTTTCTCGAAATTACTTTTTTAACAGCAGCAACAACTGAATCTGCATCCAAACCATATTTTACCATTAATTGTGCTGGAGTTCCAGATTCTCCAAAAGTATCATTTGTTGCTACAAACTCTTGTGGAGTTGGATTGTTTAAAGCTAAAGTTCTTGCAACACTTTCACCTAAACCACCCAATTTATTATGCTCTTCAGCAGTAACAATACAACCTGTTTTTGCTACAGACTTTAAGATAATATCTTCATCTAAAGGCTTAATTGTATGAATATTAATTACCTCTGCAGAAATACCTTGTTCTTCTAATTTTTCTGATGCTTGTAAAGCTTCCCAAACTAAATGCCCTGTTGCAACAATAGTTACATCAGTTCCTTCTGTTAATTGAATTCCTTTACCAATTTCAAATTTTTCTTCTTTGTAATCTGGCATAAAAATAGGAACTACTGGACGACCAAATCTTAAATAAACTGGTCCTTCATGCTCTGCAATTGCAATTGTAGCTGCTTTTGTTTGATTGTAATCACAAGTGTTAATTACTGTCATTCCAGGCAACATTTTCATCAAACCAATATCTTCTAATATTTGGTGTGTAGCTCCATCTTCTCCTAATGTTAAACCAGCATGTGAAGCACAAATTTTTACATTCTTATCTGAATATGCAATAGATTGACGAATTTGATCATACACTCTACCTGTAGAAAAGTTTGCAAATGTACCTGTAAAAGGAATTTTACCGCCAATTGTTAATCCTGCTGCAATTCCCATCATGTTTGCTTCTGCAATACCAATTTGAAAAAATCTTTCAGGGTTTTCTTTAATAAATTGATTCATTTTTAAAGAACCAATTAAATCTGCACATAAAGCAACTACGTTTGGATTTGTTCTTCCTAATTCTGTTAAACCATCACCAAAGCCAGAACGTGTATCTTTTTTTTCTGTGTACGTGTATTTTTTCATTATAAATTGTTGTGTTGTAAAATTTGCGTAAAAATAAACTTTTATTTGAAGTTTAGGTTTAATCTTGAACGAAAAAACTATAGGAATACTAAATAAAATCTATTTCAACTTAAAATAAGGAATGTAAAAGCATAAATAGAGAAGTATTACTTCAAATTTTTCTGAAAAAAGGATTTTTGGAATAAAAAAAGAGCTCATTTTTAAATGAACTCTTTTTTTATAATTTAAAGATTTTTTATTTATCTATAACGTCTTTTTAAATTCCAAACTATAGAATTTGTGCGACTGAAATTTTTTGCTGGTGTTCCAACTTTACTTTCTCCGTTTGTTTTTTGATTGCTTGTAATCATAATTATTTTTTTATTTTGCGAGTGCAAAAGTAGTAGATTTATGAGTTACTGAAAACAACAGATTTAATGACTTTATATGCTATATTACCTATTTTGTTAGTTTTTAAGTAACTATCTGATAATTAACGCATATATATTGTTCATTTAAGTTGTTTATTTATAATTTCATCAATTCTGCATAGAGTTTATGAATAGGCAAACCAACTACATTAAAATAACTGCCTTCTAAGTTGTCAATAGCTATATAGCCAATCCATTCTTGAATTCCATAAGCACCAGCTTTGTCAAAAGGTTTGTAATTTTTAATGTAATAATTGATTTCTTCATCAGATAATTCTTTAAAAGAAACTGTAGTTACATCATTTATAATTTTTTGATTTTTTTTACTCTTTATACTTATAGATGTAATTACTTCGTGTTTTTTACCAGATAATGCTCTTAACATTTTAAAAGCATCTTTTGCATCTTTTGGTTTTCCTAAAGCAACATTATCTAACCAAACAATAGTATCAGAAGTGATTAACAAATCTTTTTCTGATAAACTTTTAAATGCTTTCGATTTTAAATCTGCTAAAAAATCGGTGATTTCAATACCTTTTAATTCTAGAGGATAAATCTCTTCTACTTCTTTCAATTGAATTGTAAAATCGATATCTAAATCTTTAAAGAATTGTTGTCTTCTTGGAGATTTTGAAGCTAATATTACATTATAACCTTTTAATTTTTCTCTTAACATTTTTATTGTGTAATTGTTGAACCGTGTATTTGTGTCATTATATTCAAAGTTATTTTCTAAAATTTCAGTAATCTATTAGTCTAAGCATCTAAATAGTAACATAGATAAAATTCCAAATAACATAATCACTTTCATTAAATTACTCAATTCAGAAAAAGCTTTTTTACTTTTAGAAAACCATAATTTACACATAAAATAGAGTAGTGGTAATAGAATAAAAACAATACCATATATTAATAATAATCTATCTTTTTTAATGTATTGTAATATTATTAAAAGAAATAATAATAACACTGCACTAAAGAAAAAAGCGACTTTAGAAGCTCTTTTTCTACCTATAATAATTGGTAATGTTTTTGCTTTTATTTTTAAATCTCCATTAATGTCTTCTATGTCTTTTATGATTTCTCTAATTAAGGTTGTTAAAAATGAAAATGCAGCATAAAGAATTACAGTAATCCAAACATGTAAAAATAAAACTGAATTTTCTGCTTCTTTATGAGTTAATTTCCAAAATTCAATATATTTAAAGTCATATAAATAAACGAGATAAATAACGAAAGCAATAAAAACAGAAATAATAAAATTACCAAGTAAAGGAAGTTTTTTTAAGTATTTAGAATATAGAAATAAACCAAACGAAGTAAAAATAAAGACGAAACTAAAATAACTAAGATCTTTATAAAATGATAGAAATACACTTAGAAACAATCCAATAAAAGTCAATAGAAAATAACTTCTCCAAGCATTTTTTTTTGAAATAATTACATCAATAAAAACCTTGTTTGGTTTATTTAGTCTATCGGCTTCTACATCATAAATATCATTTATAATATAACCTCCAGCAGTTATTAATAGCACGCTTAAAGTTAAAATAGAAAATTCGAAATGAGTTAAAAAACTGTTGGTTATAAAAGAATAAAGTAAGGCATATTTAGTTAAAATCATCGTTAATAAAACCATGAATAGGTTTTTGTAACGAATGAGTTTTAAAAAAGCCATTATGCGTTAAAATTCTTTTTAATTCTGGCTAAATCACGCTTGTTGTCTCTATCTTTTAGAGTTTCGCGTTTATCATGTGTTTGCTTACCTTTTGCCAAAGCAATTTCTAGTTTAGCCAAACCTCTATCATTTAAAAACAAACGTAAGGGAACAATAGTATTTCCTTTGGCCTCAACATCTTTTCTTAAGCTACGTAATTCGCGTTTATTTAACAATAATCTACGTTCGCTTTTTGGCTTATGATTAAAATGATGTCCAAACATATATTCTTGAATGTACATATTTACAATAAACAATTCTCCACGATCATTAAACTCACAAAAACTCTCTGTAATTCTTGCTTGACTTAAGCGTATAGACTTAATTTCTGTTCCTGTTAATTGAATTCCGGCTACAAATTTGTCTAGAATTTCAAATTCGAAACGTGCTTTTTTATTTTGTATGTTTATCTTTTTCTGAACAGCCATAGACTGATTTATGTTTAAATAATTTTTAACAAAGATACATTTTTACTTTGGTCAAAGAAATGTAATTTTGAATTCTGTTACCAATCAAATGAAACAAAACCAAATGAAATTTTTATCGATACTTTTTTTAGCTTTTTTAATTTCTTGTAAACCCTCAGAACCAAAATTAACTGCTCAAGAAGTTATTGATAAAACAATTCTGTATTCTGGTGCAGATAAGGTGGCAAATTCCGAAATTAAATTCAAGTTTAGAGATAAAGAATATTTTGCCTACAGACAAAATGGTGATTTTAAACTGATTAGAGAATTTGATTCAATTATTGATGGTCTAACAAACGATGGTTTTAAAAGATTTATCAACTTAAAAGAACAAAAATTATCTAAAGAAGAAGCTTCAAAATATGCAAATTCAGTAAATTCTGTACATTATTTTTCTGTGTTACCTTTTGGTTTAAATGATAAAGCTGTTATTAAAAAGCTATTACCTTCATCAACTATAAATGGAAAAAAATATTATAAAGTTAAAATTACTTTTTCAGAAAATGGAGGAGGAGAAGATTTTGAAGACGTCTTTATTTATTGGATTGGTAAAGAAGACTTTTTAGTAGATTACTTGGCTTATTCATACCACACAAATGATGGAGGAAAGCGTTTTAGAGTTTTAAAAGAACAATGTGTAAAAAACGGAATTCGTTTTGCAGATTATCATAATTACAAGCCTTTAAACAAAGATATTTCATTAATTGATATCGATAAATCTTTTGAAAATAATGAGCTTAAAAAAGTATCTGAAATTGTTTTAAAAGATATTGAAGTTACTTTTTTAGACAAATAGAAGTATATTTTTTTTGAAGCAATTTCCAGCTTTCACTACTCGCTTTTTTCTTATGCTTAATTTATTTCAGGATCTCTCTATTTTAAAAACTATTTTTATTATTGCAACAAAAACTGAATCTAGTTCAGCATAAAAAAAAGAGCTCAAACAGACCGTTCAATCTGGGCTAAACTTGTTTGTAAGCTTTGTGTTTTTTTAATTTACTTTCTCTATTTTACTTGTTGTCTTTTCTCCAGAAATAGTAACAATATATAAGCTAGCATTGTCATGATCATCCATATCTGGGTAGTCTTTTTTATTCAAAATTTTATTTACAAATGCTGGTGTTGTATTGCTATGACCAACAACTAAAACAGTTTTTCCTTTTGTATTATTTTTAAAAATTGAATCATACATATTTCTAGGGTCATAACTATTAATTTCTAGTTTTTTACTTTCTGCAGTTGGTTTTGCAGTTTGTTGCGTTCTATTATAATTTGTAGAATACACAGCATCTAAATCAATATTTTTAAAATATGCTGCCCATTTTCTTGCTCTTTCCAAGCCTTTTTCATTCAAATTAGGATTCCTATTAGTTTTATCAGTTCTGTCTTTTTCAGCATGACGAATTAAATAATAGGTTGTTGTTTCATCAGAAGTACAAGCACTTAGTACGCAAAAAGCGAAAACAAAAAGGAATAAATATTTCTTCATAAGATTTTATTTAAAGAACGAATATAACAAAAAAGAAAAAGCGATGTTTTTTCAAACACCGCTTTTTCTAATTTAACAAACTTAAAATTATTCATTTTCAACCAAATCAGATTGATTTCTAAACACTAGTTTATCATCAAAAGCATCTAACAAAACAATGCTATCTGTAGTAACTTTTCCTGATAAGATTTCTTTAGAAAGTTGATTTAATACTTCTTTCTGAATCACTCTTTTTACAGGTCTTGCTCCAAATTCTGGCTGATACCCTTTTATTGCTAAATAGTTAATAGCTTCATCTGTGGCATCTAAAGTTATGTTTTGCTCTGCAGCCATTTTTTTAACACTATTTAATTGTATTCTTACAATTTCTTGAATGTTTTCTTTAGACAATGGTGCAAACATGATGATATCATCAATTCTATTTAAAAACTCTGGTCTAACAGACTGTTTTAACAACCCTAAAACTTCTACTTTAGCTAATTCCATAGTTGTTTCAACATCACCTTTTAGGTTATCAAATTTCTCTTGAATTATATGACTTCCCATGTTTGATGTCATGATGATAATGGTGTTTTTAAAATCTGCAACACGTCCTTTATTATCTGTTAACCTACCTTCATCTAACACTTGTAATAAAACATTAAAAGTATCTGGATGTGCTTTTTCAATTTCATCTAAAAGTACTACAGAATAAGGTCTTCTTCTTACAGCTTCTGTTAATTGTCCTCCTTCATCATAACCAACATATCCTGGAGGCGCTCCAACCAATCTACTTACAGAATGTTTTTCTTGATATTCACTCATATCAATACGTGTCATTGCGTTTTCATCATCAAACATATATTCTGCCAACGCTTTTGCTAACTCTGTTTTACCAACACCTGTTGTTCCTAAAAATAAGAAACTACCTATTGGTTTATTTGGGTTTTGCAAACCAGCTCTAGAACGTCTAACGGCATCAGAAACTGCAACAATTGCTTCTTCTTGTCCAACAACTCTTTTATGCAATTGGCTTTCTAGTCTTAATAATTTTTCACGTTCAGACTGAATCATTTTTGTAACCGGAACTCCAGTCCATTTTGCAACAACTTCTGCAATATCATCATAAGTTACTTCTTCTTTTATTAAAGAAGTTTCAGATTGGTTTTCTTTCAAAGCGTTTTGCAATTCTTCTAAATCTTCTTCCGCTTTTTTAATTTTTCCATATCTAATTTCAGCAACTTTACCATAATCTCCTTCGCGTTCTGCTTTTTCAGCTTCCATTTTAAAATCTTCAATGGCTGCTTTTGCATTCTGAATATTATCTACAACCTCTTTTTCTGATTTCCATTTTGCGTTCATTTCATTACGCTCTTCTTTTAAATTAGCTAAATCAGATCGTAATGCTTTTAATTTTACTTCGTCTTTTTCACGTTTAATAGCTTCAATTTCAATCTCTAACTGCATTACTTTTCTGTCTAAAACATCTAGTTCTTCTGGTTTAGAGTTGATTTCCATACGCAGTTTTGCCATCGCTTCATCCATTAAATCAATGGCTTTATCTGGTAAAAAACGATTGGTAATATAACGTTGCGATAATTCTACAGCACCAATAATAGCTTCATCTTTAATTCTAACTTTATGGTGTGTTTCATACTTATCTTTAATTCCTCTTAAAATAGAAATTGCACTTTCTGTATCAGGCTCATTTACTTGTACTTTTTGAAAACGTCTTTCTAAAGCTTTGTCTTTTTCAAAATATTTTTGATATTCATCCAACGTAGTTGCACCAATTGCACGTAATTCTCCACGAGCTAAAGCTGGTTTTAAAATATTAGCAGCATCCATAGCTCCTTGTCCACCTCCAGCACCAACTAAAGTGTGAATTTCATCAATAAAAAGTACAATATCTCCATCAGAAGATGTTACTTCTTTAATTACTGCTTTTAAACGCTCTTCAAATTCTCCTTTATATTTTGCACCTGCAATTAAAGCACCCATATCTAAAGAAAAAATTAATTTATCTTTTAGATTTTCTGGTACATCACCATCTACAATTCTGTGCGCTAAACCTTCTGCAATAGCTGTTTTACCAGTTCCTGGTTCACCAACTAAAAGTGGATTGTTTTTTGTTCTACGAGATAAAATTTGTAATAATCTACGAATTTCTTCATCTCTACCAATTACAGGATCTAGTTTGCCATCTTCTGCTAGCTGATTTAAATTCTTTGCATATTTATTTAAAGAATTATAAGTTTCTTCTTGATTTTGAGAAGTTACTTTTTCTCCTTTTCGTAATTCTTCAATAGCAGCTTGTAAATGTTTTTCTGTAACTCCTTGGTCTTTTAAAACTTGGGCAATATTACTTTTCGATTTAAAAATTGCTAAAATTAGATGTTCTATAGAAACATAATCATCTTTCATTTTTTTAGCAATAACAGCTGCTTCTGTTAAAGTTTTACTTGCTTCTCTAGAAAGCATTAATTCTGCACCAGAAACTTTAGGTAAACTTTCTAATTGTTTATCTAAAATTTGTTCTACAATATTTAAATTGATATTCAATTTTTTCAATAGAAAAGGTAAAACATTTTCATCAACTTGTGTTAAAGCTTTAAAAATGTGCTCATTTTCTATTTGATTATGACCAAAACCTTGCGCAATCTGTTGCGCCATTTGTATGGTCTCTTGCGATTTTGTTGTATAATTATTAAAGTTCATTTTCTAAGTTTTTTTGTTTTTTAATTATTCTAAAGCAATTTTAGTACCATCTATGATTCGTTATTAAAACAAGTCAGATTGTCTTGTAAAGTCTTGTTTTTCCTGACTTTTTGACTGATGAAAGTTTCTTATATTTGTATCGACAAAGAACAAAAACTTAGAATGGGTATATTTAACAGCATGTTTGGTAGAAAAGGAGAAAAGGATTTAGAACCTGAAAAAAAATCATATGTAAATTGGATTCCTTTAACTTCTATGGAACAGTTAGAAGAAATTAAAGATATTTCTAAAACAGAAACTGTTTTAATCTTCAAACATTCTACTCGATGTGGAATTAGTAGTATGGTTATTAAACGTTTTGAAGGGCTTTTTACTGAAGAACATCAAAATTTAAAAGTCTATTATTTAGACTTGTTAAACTACAGAAATATTTCTGATGAAGTAGGATATACTTTTCAAGTAATGCATCAATCTCCACAGTTATTAGTTGTTAATAATGGTGTTTCTGTGCATAATGCATCACATTATGATATAACAATTACAAATTTATCAAGATTTATATAGGTTAAATTTATGAAAAACCTTTTTTAAGTCTTATTTTTGTATCTCAAAATTTTTAATCGTTTGGCAGAAATAAATACTTCAGAAACAAAAGTAGGTAAAGAATTATACGGATATCAAAAAGATGCACTTCAAGAAATTTTTAGAAGATTTGAAGATGCGCCTAAAGATTATCATTTATTATATCAATTGCCAACAGGAGGTGGTAAAACTGTAATTTTCTCTGAAATTGTAAGACGTTATTTAGAAACTTTTAAAAAGAAAGTTTTAGTTTTAACACATAGAATTGAGCTTAGTAAGCAGACTTCTAGAATGTTAAATGAATTTGGTGTAACAAATAAAATCATTAATTCTACTGCAAAATTAGATGATCAAGATGATTATAGTTGTTTTGTAGCCATGGTTGAGACCTTAAAAAATAGGTTGAATGATGATAAACTAGATATTTCTGATATTGGTTTGGTAATTGTTGATGAGGCGCATTATAATTCATTTACAAAAATCTTTAAATTTTTCGACCAATCTTTTATATTGGGTGTAACAGCAACTCCTTTGAGTTCTAACATTAAGTTACCAATGTATGAGAATTATCAAGAGTTATTTGTTGGTGAATCGATTCAGCATTTAATTGATAATGAATATTTAGCAAGTGCTAATTTGTTTTCTTATAATGTTGGTTTAACATCATTAGAAGTAGGTGCTAATGGAGATTATACTGTAAAATCTTCTGAAGATTTATATACCAATTCAGACATGCTTTCTAAATTGGTTTCTGCATATGAAGAAACAGCAAAAGGAAAGAAAACTTTGATTTTTAATAACGGAATTAACACTTCTATACAAGTGTTTCATGCGTTTAAAAAAGCAGGTTATCCAATTGCACATTTAGACAATACAAATACAAAAAGTGAGCGAGAGCTTATTTTAAAGTGGTTTCATAAAACACCAGGTGCAATTATTACTTCTGTAAGTATTTTAACTACAGGTTTTGATGAGCCAACAATAGAAGCTATTATATTAAATAGAGCAACAAAATCGTTGACTTTATATTACCAAATGATTGGTCGTGGTTCTAGGGTTTTAAATGATAAAAGTACTTTTGATGTAATTGATTTAGGAAACAACTTTCATAGATTTGGTCCTTGGGGAGCAGATTTAGATTGGGAGAAAATGTTTAGAGCACCAGATTATTATTTAAATGCAATTCTATCTGATGAAGATATTGAAAGTACATTTAAGTATGAATTAACTGCTGATGTTAAAAAAGAATTTGCCAATTCTACAGATACTTATTTCGATATGAAAAAAGTATATATAGATACTATTAGACAAGGAGAATCTTCTAAAAGAGTATTAGAGAAATCTATTGTTCATCATGCAAAAATGTGTATTGAAAATAGTGAAGATGTTTTTGATGCTTTAATTCTTGCAAAAATGTTAGGCGAAGAAATTGATGATAGAATTAATAGATATGCAAAATGTATTTCTAAAAGTACACACAATTTTGTTACTTGGTTAAAAGACGATTATAGAAAAAAACTAAATGCTTATTTAAGAGCTAATTTTGATGAAGACTTTGAAGAAATTCATGGTCATCCACCAATTGAAGAATAAATTATTATTAAAAAAGCACTGAATTTTCAGTGCTTTTTTTTTGTTTATTACTATATATAGTTTTACTGAAAAATTCATTATTTTAGAAAGAATAGGTTATTTATTTCTATTCGATTTTTAAAATTATTTTATAAAACTTCATTATAAAGCTCTCTAAGGCTTGTGTTTAAAGGGAAAGTTAAAGGTGAAAATATTTTTTATTTTTTTTTGACTTTTGTTTTTTATATTGAAAAATAATATACATTTGTTTAACTTATTTAAGTAAAATGTTTAGTTTTTCTTATTTCGGAAATAACTTTCAATCGGAGAATGATAGTTATATCGCATTTTGGAAATGCAACGAAAAAATTAAGGTATCTCCATTTTCAATTCTTCAAGAATTGCAGCTTTTCTCAAAGTTGCACGTAGTTTACTTGCAAATATTACAGTGATATAAATCCTTTTTCTAGGGTTATAATTTCTATTCTAAAACATTGATTTTGTTTTAGTTCAGACAAATTTATCATACAATTAATTTAAAAACAAAAGTGAACACAAAATACATAGATTTAATCGAGCAAACGTTCGATTTTCCTCAGGAAGAATTTAAAACAGAAAATAATAAATTGTTTTGGCACGGAATTAATTTAATGGAATTAACCGCTAAATATGGCGCTCCATTAAAATTCACGTATCTACCAAAAATTTCAGAAAACATCAACAAAGCAAAAGGTTGGTTTCAAAACAGTATGGAAAAACATAACTATAAAGGAAAATATTTTTATAGTTATTGTACAAAAAGCTCTCATTTTAAACACATTTTAAATGAAGCTTTAAAAAATGAAATCCATATAGAAACGTCATCTGCTTTTGATATTGATATTGTAAATAACCTTAAAAAAGAAGGTAAAATAAAAGACACTACATATGTTATTTGCAACGGATTTAAACGAGATCAATACATAAAAAATATTGGTGGTTTAATCAATTCTGGTCATCAAAATTGCATTCCGATTATTGATAATTACGAAGAGTTAAATCTTTTATTAGATGAAACAGATAAAAAACTAAATGTTGGTATCAGAATCGCTTCTGAAGAAGAACCAAAGTTTGAGTTTTATACTTCTAGATTAGGAATTGGTTACAAAAATATTGTCTCTTTTTATGAGCGTGAAATTGAAGATAATAAGCAAGTTGATTTAAAAATGTTACATTTTTTTATCAACACAGGTATTAAAGACAACGCGTATTATTGGAACGAGTTGATGAAATGTTTAAAGGTTTACATCAACTTAAAAAAAGTTTGTCCAACTTTAGATAGTTTAAATATTGGTGGAGGGTTTCCTATTAAAAACTCTTTGGCTTTTGATTATGATTATGAGTATATGATAGACGAAATCATCAATCAAATAAAACAAGCTTGTGATGAAGCAGGTGTAGAAACACCTAATATTTTTACAGAATTTGGAAGTTTTACTGTAGGTGAATCTGGTGCAGCTATTTACGAGATTTTGTATCAGAAAAAACAAAATGATAGAGAACGTTGGAACATGATAAACTCTTCATTTATAACAACTTTACCAGATGCTTGGGCTATAAATAAACGTTTTATTATGCTGCCAATTAATAAATGGAACAAACAATATGAACGTGTTTTATTAGGTGGTTTAACCTGTGATAGTGATGATTATTACAACTCAGAACAACACATAAACGGAATTTATTTACCTGTATTTGAAAAAGAAAATCCATTATACATTGGCTTTTTTAATACTGGTGCTTATCAAGAATCTATTGGTGGTTTTGGAGGTTTACAACATTGCTTAATACCACATCCAAAACATTTAATTATTGATCGAGATGAAGATGGAAACATCATCACAAAAATATTTAAAGAACAACAAAAAAGTAGCGAATTGCTTTCTATTTTGGGTTATGGAGAAAATACCGAAAAAGAAAATGAATCAGAAAAATTAATTAAACAAGAAGTGTAATAACACCTCAAAAAAAATAATGAATACAAAAAAAACTTATGCAGGAATTCCACAAGAGTTTGGAAACCTATCAACATCAAAAATAGTAGTTATTCCTGTTCCTTATGATGGAACTAGTACTTGGCAAAAAGGAGCTGATAAAGGTCCACAAGCTTTTTTAGACGCCTCAGAAAACATGGAATTATATGACATAGAAACAGGTTCTGAAGTTTACAAAGAAGGAGTTTATTTAGCTGATGCAATTACAGAAAATTCATCGCCAGAAGCAATGGTAGATGCTGTGCATGACATTACTAAAAAGTACATTAATAGAAATAAATTTGTAACTGTTTTTGGTGGAGAACATTCTGTTTCTATAGGTACCATTAGAGCTTTTAATGAGTGTTTTAACAATATTACTGTTTTACATATTGATGCGCATGCAGATTTAAGAAAAGAATATGAAGGTTCTAAATGCAACCACGCTTGTGCGGTTTATGAAGTAAATCAGAATACAAATTTGGTACAAGTTGGTATTAGAAGTATGGATATTTCTGAAAAAAGAGAAATGAATTTAGATAAAGTTTTCTTTGCTCATGATATGGCTGTAAATGAAGATTGGATGGAAGATGTTATCGATCAATTATCGGAGAACGTTTTTATTACTTTTGATTTAGATGCTTTAGATCCTTCAATTATGCCATCTACAGGAACTCCAGAACCTGGTGGTTTGTTTTATTATGAAACATTAGAATTCTTAAAAGAAGTTTTTGAGCAAAAAAATGTGGTTGGTTTTGATATGGTGGAGTTATGCCCAAATGAAAATGAAAAATCTTCAGATTTTTTAGCAGCAAAACTATTCTACAAAATGTTGAGTTACAAGTTTGCTTCAAATGATGATTCTTATGATATTGGAGATGATAATTCTGACGAAAATCCGTTTAGTAAATTATCTAAATTTAAAGATGAAGATGATTTTTAGTTTTTAAAGATGATACAAAATATAGAAAATATAGAGCTGCATTATTTAACTTTAACAGATTATAAACAGTTAAAAGAAGCAATGATTCAGGCATATTCTAGCATGCCAGGTTCTTATTGGAAAGAAAATCAAATAAAATCTTTAATAAGTAAGTTTCCAGAAGGACAGGTTGTTATAAAAATAAATGGCGAGTTAGCAGGTTGTGCACTTTCTATAAAATTAGATTACGACAGTTTTGATGATCAACATACTTATGAAGACATTACTGGTAATTATACATTTGATACACATGATGTAGATGGCGATGTTTTATATGGTATTGATGTTTTTATAAAGTCGGAATACAGAGGTTTAAGATTGGGCAGAAGATTGTATGATTATAGAAAAGAGTTGGCAGAAAAACTGAATTTAAGAGGAATTGCCTTTGGAGGTAGAATTCCGAATTATCATAAATATGCTGCAACTTTATCGCCAAAAGAATATATCGCCAAAGTTAAACGTAAAGAAATTCATGATCCTGTTTTAAACTTTCAAATTTCGAATGATTTTCATCCTTCAAAAATTTTAAAAGGATATTTAGAAGGTGATGATAATTCTGGAGAGTTTGCAGTTTTATTAGAATGGGATAATATCTATTATGAGAAAAAGTCTAAAAAAGCAGCTACAAAGAAAAAAGTAGTTCGTTTAGGATTGATACAATGGCAAATGCGTTTGTATAAAAACTTAGAAGAATTAATGCAACAAGCAGAATATTTTGTGGATGCAGTTTCTGCATACCGTTCAGATTTTGCTTTGTTTCCTGAGTTTTTTAACGCACCATTAATGGCAGATAATAACCATTTACCAGAATCGGAAGCAATTAGAGAGTTGGCTAAATATACACCAGAAATTGTGCAGAGATTTTCTGAATTAGCCATCACATATAACATTAATATTATTACTGGTAGTATGCCCGAAATTAAAGAAGGGTTGTTGTACAATGTTGGTTATATCTGTAAAAGAGATGGTTCTACAGAACGTTATGAGAAATTACACGTTACACCAGATGAAGCAAAAGTTTGGGGAATGCAAGGCGGAAATGAGTTAAGAACTTTCGATACGGATTGTGGTAAAATTGGGGTTTTAATTTGTTATGATTCTGAATTTCCAGAATTAAGTAGAATTTTAGCAGAAGAAGGAATGGATATTTTGTTTGTTCCGTTTTTAACGGATACTCAAAATGGCTATTCTAGAGTACGTCATTGTGCACAAGCTAGAGCTATAGAAAACGAGTGTTATGTGGCAATTGCTGGTAGTGTTGGTAATTTACCAAAAGTGAATAATATGGATATTCAATATGCACAATCTATGGTTTTTACACCGTGTGATTTTTCTTTTCCAGCAAATGGAATAAAAGCAGAAGCAACCACAAATACAGAAATGATTTTAATTGCCGATGTAGATTTAGATTTATTAAAAGATTTGAATAAGTTTGGTAGTGTACGTAATTTAAAAGATAGAAGAACAGACATATTCGAAGTTAAAAAACTTCAAAAATAACAATATTTAAAAATGAAAAAACCGATTACAAATTTTATAGAAAAATATTTTTTACACTTTAATGCTGCTGCTTTAGTAGATGCTGCAAAAGGGTATGAAGCTCAATTAAATAAAGGTTCTAAAATGTTAGTTTCTTTAGCAGGAGCAATGAGTACAGCAGAATTAGGAAAGATTTTTGCAGAAATGATTCGTAAAGATAAAGTGCAAATTATTTCTTGTACAGGAGCAAATTTAGAAGAAGATATTATGAATTTAGTTGCGCATTCTCATTATAAACGTGTACCAAATTATAGAGATTTAACGCCTCAAGATGAGTGGGATTTACTAGAAAAAGGTTTAAACAGAGTTACAGATACTTGTATACCAGAAGAAGAAGCTTTTAGAAGAATTCAAAAACATATTGTAAAAATTTGGAAAGATGCTGAAGCAAATGGTGAGCGTTTTTTACCTCATGAGTATATGTACAAACTATTGTTGTCTGGTGTTTTAGAAGAATATTATGAAATTGACATTAAAGATTCTTGGATGTATGCTGCTGCAGAAAAAAACCTACCAATTATTTGTCCGGGTTGGGAAGATTCTACAGTAGGAAACATTTTTGCTTCTTATGTTTTAAAAGGAGAATTAAAAGCTTCTACAATGAAATCTGGTATCGAATACATGACTTTTTTAGCAGATTGGTATACAAATAATTCTGAAAATGGAATTGGTTTTTTCCAAATAGGAGGAGGGATTGCAGGAGATTTCCCAATTTGTGTGGTGCCAATGTTATATCAAGATATGGAAAGACCAGAAACTCCGTTTTGGAGCTATTTCTGTCAGATTTCTGACTCTACAACAAGTTATGGCTCTTATTCTGGAGCTGTACCCAATGAGAAAATTACTTGGGGAAAATTAGATATAGATACCCCAAAATTTATTATAGAAAGTGATGCAACTATTGTTGCTCCATTAATATTTGCTTATTTATTAGAAATGTAGCATCGAAGATGCTTTTTTTAGAAAAATTGAATTGCTGATTTTTAACCTAACTAAAACATGTAATTAAAATTAGTTTTAAAAACAAAAACAATGAGAAGAGTAATCGTAGAATACGCAAAATTAACTACTGACATATTAGATTTGTTGGTAGAAAAATATCCTGAAGGATATGAGTATGAAGATATAATTTCCTTTAAAAATGCAAAAGGAGAAACTATTAAAGCGGTTGAAGTAAAAACAGAAGACACCAATTATTTAGTGAAAATTAGTGATCGTTTAGAACAAACGATGGAAGATTATGCAGATGATGAAGATTCTTTTGATGAAAAGGAAGATTTTGATGTAGATGAATTGGAAGAAGGTATATAGCTTCTAAATAAAGAAAAACTTGGATTTAAATTCAAGTTTTTTTTATTTACTAATTTCTTTTGCTATTGAAATTGTACAACAAAAAAAGCAAACTGTATTCCGTCATAAAGAGCGTGAGCTATTATTAAAGGTAACAATCTTCGATATTTATAAAAATAGAAACTAATTATTACACTTTTAAGACCAATAGAAATTATGCCTGCAGTTCCTTGATATAAATGTGCCATTCCTATAAGTGCTGATGTTAAAAATATTACAGAAATTTCCCAATTTTTGTTGTCATTAACATTCCACAAACACTTTAATAAAAAGACTCTAGATAGTTCTTCAAAAAGTGCAATACCAATCCATAAAACGGGTCCAAACCAAACAATCAGTAGCAAACGATTATTTGCCAATTCTACCATTGTATCAATCAGTTCAGTATTTGGTGGGTTATGATTAGGTATCCATTGATAAATAGTTGCTCTCTCTAAAAAGAACATCGTAAAGTATAGTACTGTTAAACCTAAACCTATTAAGACATCCCAATACCAAGTTCCTTTACCAGAATTAAAAGTTTCTTTAAATGTGTCTTTTATTAAATATTTGTTGAGTACCAAAATCAGAATACTGATTCCACCACCAAAAATCAATGGATAAACAGTCATATCTGTTGTCGAAAAATTTTCAGTTTGTGTTAGCCTATAGCAAATCATAATAATATTGATGGGTAAAATTGCAATACTGATTGCTAAAATATTTCGAAACGTTTTATTCATAATTCATTGAAATATTATGTAACTTAATGTTGAAAAGACTTTCGTTTTAATAATAAATCAAGTTCATTATCAATTATTTATATTTGAGACTAGTGAAGATTATTATCAAAATTGATTTATTGCTTTTTTCTTTTTTTCTTCATTTTTGATAACCCAAGCTTTATTTGATAAATTAATATTTGTGTAGGTTAATTGATAATAATATCTGCCTTTAGATCCAATTAAATTGCAACTAATTCCTTTTTCTTTATGCAACCAAGTTAAATTAAAACTGTCATTGTAGCTAGAACCCATAGTAGGTTTTCCATAGGTGAGTTTAGTTAAATCTGAAATTTCCTGTTTTTTATCTAAAATAATAGATACATTATATATTATTTCATTCAAAGTTTTTACATAGATTCTTATTATACTAGTATTTCCAATTTGTTTATAATCATTAGTTGCGTATAAATAGTTATAATCTTCAAATCCTCTGAAATATTTACTGTTTTTAGCAGTGTTTTTTATGAAATCATAATATCCTTTTTCATTCACATAATCTTTTACGTTTGTATTCAGTTTTATTTTTCTAAATCCGTTGTTTTCAACAAGTTTGTTTAAGTTTTGTGAATAGATAATTGTAGTTAAGAATAGAAGTAATACGAATAAGGTTAGTTTTGTTCGTTTCATAATTTGTGTTTTTATTCTTATTTATAGTAATGATATTTTCCTTTTAAAAACAAATTTTATCAGAAATAGCACAAAATATATGTTCGTTGTATATAGATTTAGAATCTAAAATTATAAATTAGTTCATACATTTTAAAAAATTAAACAATTACTAAAATTACTTTTCTATTTGTAATTATTCAATGATAAAAATCATAAAAACACATTCTTTATTAGAAATATTTTTTTGATAAAACTTAAATTATTAAGATGAAGGTGTATAACTTTTAAAATAAAAAAAAGTCTGGAATATAATTCCAAACTTTTTTTTATTTTTCGCTAACGTTGTTGTATAAGATTAGTTGCGTGTTTCAAGCACTAAAGTTAGTAAATAAAACACAAATTAAAAGTCTGCGAAAACTTTCGAAAATAAGCTAAAACCAGCAATTAATTTTATACGGTGTTGTACACAGGCTTTTTCTTTCCGCAAACTTGCTAGCGTTGGCAAAGACATACTCTTTTGCAATTTTAGGCTTGTGTGTCGGCTGTAGCGAATTGCAAATGTGTATGTCTTTTAGCGTTGGCTTATTTTCCTCTGTTCAATCTTCTATTTGATAGTTTTTTCCAGATACTATCAGCTAATTCAATATCAGAGTCAGAAAGTCCGTAATTTTCTTTCAGTATTTTTTGATTCGTTATTTTTAAAATTTCCGAAATATCTTTTTTATCTCTTATCATTTTGTCAATAAGAGGAAGTAAATCAGCGTTGTTTTCATTGTAAGGTAAAAGAACTCTTTCTACTTCATTTGGCATTAATTCTAAAACGCCTCCTCCGTGACTTCTTCCACAAATTTCTGTAAATGCTAATGATAAAGAATTATAATAACTTGCAGTCAAGGCTTTTAATTCAAATTCAGGTTTTACTGTAACACGATGCATTGTGTCTGTTGTAAATGCTTTAGCTTCGTTTATAATTAATTTTGGGTACTTATTGTTTCTACGTATAAATAGAGCTTCAGAGATTCTTTGAGATGGTACAATTTGCCATTCGTCTCTTATTCTGCATTTATATCCTTCATTAATTTTTTCTTCTTCTCCCCAAGCTATATAATCTCTTGCTCCAACAGAACCATTCAAATCTGCCATTTTAGGAAAAGTCAGAAAATGGGTTCTAGCTTCTTTATCTCTATTTCTATTCCAATCTTTTGTTGTGAATATTGCACTAGGAACTTGTACACTTCTTCCAACTAGTGGTTTTGCGTATTTTTCTAGATTATAAAATTGTACAGTTGAAAGTGGAACTGTGAAAAATGGATTTGAGCCAGTTGTAATTCCTACTTCTACTTTTGCAAACTTTCCTAATTGATTGAATTTTTTGTCAGACTGAAGTCTTTCTAGAAAATCAATTTCTTCTTGCTCAAGAAAGTAAAAAGTCCATTTATTTGACTTAAAGTCAATCTTCTTTTTAGGACTTTTTAATATTGAAACATCTAGTTTTTTTAGTTCTTCTGCGTCTCTTAATTCTAGATGTTCAATTAAATGAGAATTAGAGTTGTTTTTCTCACAAAGTAATAAAACTACTTCTTGTTGAATATTTGGAAATACAAGTTTCTCAAAAGAAACAATGTTTATTTTGTTATAAAAATGAGCTAAAAACTCTCTCAATGGTTGAGCATAAGAAACTTGAAGAATTTCCGCTGGCAAAACGAAACCAATTTTACCTTCTTCTTTTAAAAGTAGAGACGAACCAACAACGAATGAAACCCAAGCGTTTGTTAATTTTGAATATTTTAAACTTGCTTTATTAAAAATATCTGCTGCATATTGTTGTTGTTCTTTGTCGAAATATTGATATCTAATGTATGGTGGATTTCCAACAATCAAATCAAATTTTCTTTCTGTATTAATACAATATTTATGAAAATCTTCATTAATTACAGACGATTTATTTAAACCAATAGCTTCTGACTTTTTAGCTTCAACTTCATCAAACTCAATTGCAGTAACGGAATTGTATTCGTAGTTTTCTTTTTGAATTTCTTTTAAAAAAACGCCATCTCCACAGCTAGGTTCTAAAATATCTAATTGTGTGTTGCCATTAAAAGCCCATTTTAAAATAAATGCAGCAATTGGTTCAGGTGTGTAAAAACCCCCTCTTAATTTTTCCTCTGTTGCTTCTTTAATTAATTGCATTATTTTTTGGCTTTATTTTTATTATAATAGTTGATTTTTTCTTCAGCAACCTTTAAAACTTCAGTTGCTAATTCTTCTTCTAAAATTGAATATGCAACTGTATCGCTTAAATGAGCAACAGTTAGCAAATTCTCATCAATGCTAAATAAAATAGAAATATCTTTAATGAATTGTTTTGATGGATTCCGACTATTCTTTTCAATTTTACCAAGCATTGAAGTGTCAATTTTCAAATGCTCTGCAACTTCACGCAGAGTTAACTGGTTTTCAGTGCGTAAACTTCTTATTGTTTCTCCGAATGATTTTTCTAATTGCATAATAATTTGGACAACTTCAGTCCAAAAGTAGTTTAATTTTTTGAACTATAAAAATATTTTATTCTATAATTAAGGTAAAGGTGTCTGCAACGGTTATATCATTGTAAAGAGTCGCAGTTTTTCCAATTAATTCATCTTGAGCTATTAGTTTTTTAGTTTCTCCCCAACTTAATTGCGTCATTGAATTATTTTGTATGTAAGATTTAGTATTAGTTTTAGTGTTGTGGGAAATTGTAATTGGAAAAACACCATAGTCGATACCTTTAATTACAAATCTAATATTTGCTTTTGCTCTTTCTATGTGAGATTTACTTGGTGTTAAATCAAAGTTCCAAGTAAGACTAGAAAATACTGTGTCTCTAAAATGATGCCTTTGGTCAATGTTTTGTAATTTCCCTTTTTTAAATAGCATCGAACCGGTAGGATTGGTATTTCCTCCTTTAGGAATGTTTAAATCTCTTTCTGTCAAAGCACCACTTTCCCAAACAACTTGATTGTTATTTTTATTTTGAAATTCAAAACTATTTTCAATTTCTAGTTCTGAAATTAATTTTGAGACCGTTTTATTTGTTTTATATCTACCCTTAAAGTTTGTTGGTATTTTTACTGTAGGTCTTTTTGGAATTACTAGGTTGTTGTTATCCTCAGGATTTTTATTGGATGTGTTTTTTTTATGTTTTTTACTCCATACTTTTCTTGTAGGTACAATTCCTTCATTTACAAATTGTGTTATAATTTGATGTGATATTTTAAATAAATTCGGATCGCTAAAATCAAATAAAGTTTTGTAATAATCTTTGACTTCTTTTAATAATTTAATTCCATCAGGATTAATGTTTTTGAATTCAACCATTAAAGAGCTTTCTACATTTCCGAAAAAACCTCTTGCCGTTAAATTAGATGAACCAACAATTAATGTTGTATCGTTATCTCCTTCAAATAAGTATATTTTAGGATGAAAAATTGGTGATTCTTTTTGATAGAATATAAAGCTGTTTATTCCAAGTGAATTAATCTCTTTTAATGCTTTCTTTGAAGTTCCTTCTTGGTCAATTCCAACAATTAAGTTCAGATTTTTAAAAAATTTCGCACCACTTGTTATACATTCAGAAAGGCCAACAACACCAGCTTCACTAGCGAATGCAGAAATTCCAGTGAAGGAACTAAATTTACTTTCTTTGAATAATTTGATTATTGTGTTACCAACAGAGTTTTTGGATTCAGACTCGAAACCTTGTCCTAAAAATGTAATTTTCATTAATGTATTTTATTAAGTTTTTCAAATATTAACTTCATAGATACATCAAGACCTTTTGACAATTTTTCAATATTTTCGAGAGTAATATTTTTTTCCCCTCTTTCAATCATTCCAATATATGTTCGATGAAGATTAGATTGAAAACCTAATTCTTCTTGAGAAAGTTTCTTTTCTTTTCGAAGTTCTCTAATAATTTTACCGAAATTCTGTGATAATTCTGCGTTCATTGAGTATACTATAGTTAGCACAAAGTAAGTTTATACTTTTGTTCTTACTACATACTACAGTTAGCATTTCAGCGTTGGGGAATTTTAGCTCTTTTGGTTTTTAGAGCGTTGGAATTATGTGGTGGGAAAAACCGAAAGTGCTAAAATATGCGGCTGCTTTCAGCTTGTGTACAACTTAAGACGATTATGATGTCCGTTTTAATGACTTATAATCGGCGTTAGCGAAGTTAGGTTTTTTAATGCAAAAAATCAATAAGTGAAAACCCTTGTTTTTACATGTTTTATAAAGTTGTTTTAATTCCCTTTAATTCTTAACCAGAGTTCAGCTAGGAGTTTTTTTGCGTCTCTTTTTTCTTTAGGTACTTCTGTAAAAAAAGGTATTCCGTTTTCATCAACTTCAATTTTATATTTAAAAACGAAGTTTTCTGCATTGGGTTGTATGCTTAACGCACCAAAACGTAAGTCGTTAAAATAAAGTATATTATCTATTTTATTGATAGTGTAAAAGCCTTTTGAAATTTTAATCATTCGTTTTACTTTTGGATGTTTTGCTAAATCATCTAATAAGTGATGATTTTTAGGATAACTAGAAAATTGAATCGGATTTTCATCAAAAAAAGAAGAATGTCCAATTAGAAAAGTGTCTTTCGTTTCAATATTAGCTGTCCATAAAATGGTGTTTAAAGGCGTTGGTTTTGTTTTTATTTCTGAATATTGAATATTTTGTTTGGCCAATTCTTTTGTAAAAGTTTGGTAAGAAAATCCTTTTAAAATTAGAGTAAGTACTAAGTAAGAACTGCTAATTATTAATCCCCAATTATTATAAAATCGTCTTTTTTTGGATTCCTTTTTTTGAATCATTGTCAATATCAAAAAAACTAAAAACGGAATTGTATATAATGGATCGATTACAAACACATTTTTAAAAGCCAATCGAATGTCTAAAGGCCAAAAAAGTTGAGTTCCCCAAGTTGTTTGTGCATCTAAAATAGGATGCGTAATAAAAGCCCAAAAGAAAAGCCAAGACCAATCTTTGAGGTTTTTATATTTTTCATATTTAGTAACAAAAAAAGCTAGAATAGGAGAGAAGACAACAGAAAAAAAGATAGAGTGTGTAATACCTCTATGAATTTCTAAAGCAGTTACTGTATCAGTAAAAAAAGAGGATAGAAAATCTAAATCAGGAATTGTACCAGCAATAGCTCCATAAAACATAGACTTATTACCAATTTTTCTTCCTAAAACAGCTTCTCCAACTGCAGCTCCTAAAACTATTTGCGTTAATGAATCCATTTTTAAAAATTATCTAACAATCCAAAAATCTATAAATCTAACAATTTATAAGATTAATAACTCTTTCTAAACTTTTTTTCAACCGAAAAGTTAATCAAATTCATAAAGTTTTCATGTACACCTAAAGTAATATCTAATTTTAACTGTTCTATGAATTTTAAAATTAAATCAGATTGAAATTGTAAATCAGGAATAGAAATATAGTTTTCGAAAATATCTCCAATGGTTTTGTAATATAGTTTCTCAAAAGTGTTTAAGTTTTCTGGTTTATCTGATACGTATTCGTAAGAATTTACATTAAAAGATGCTAAAACATCACCCACATAATTTATGTGAAGTATCTGTTTAGGATTTACAATATTCAATTCTTTAATTGTGGGGTTTAAAAAAGCATATAAAATTGCTTTAGCAACGAAATCTACAGGCACAATGTTTAAACCACTTTCTTTGTTTATCCAAATTCTAAAGTTTTCTTTAGCTTTAGTTGCATATTTAGCTAAAAAAATAGCCCAAGAATAGAAAACATCAAATTTTGGAGTTTCATAAAAAGGAGCATCTATTAATCGTCCACAAATAATACTTGGTCTTAAAATCTGAGAATCTATATTTTTTAATTTACACGTTTCTTTTACATATAATTCACTTTCATATTTAGATTGCTCGTAAGGGTTTCTAAAATTTGTAACATTATAATTTTCAATCGTATCATTTACTTTTTCATTCTGAATTCCAAACGAATATGCAGTACTTATGTATATAAAACGTGTTACAGCTTTTGGTAATTGTTCTAAAAGTTGTTTTGTAACTAAGTAATTTTGAGAATGTACTTTTTCTTTAGAATCGCTAGTACTAGCTAAATTTGTAGAACCTGCACAATGTATCACAGTATCAAAATTGTACTTGTTTAAAACATTTTGAGTTATGGTAGATAAATCATGAGAAATTACAGTAATTTTTTCTAAACAAGCTTCTAAAGTAAACTTATTTAAAAACTCCGGACGAGAGGTATCTTGTAAAATAGCTAACAAACGTTGTTCAGCAACTTTATCATTATCTCTCATTACAACAAAAAGATGATTTACTGTTTTCTCTACAATAGCTTTGTGTAGCCATTCAAAGATAATATGACTTCCAACAATGCCTGTTCCACCAGTTAATAAACAATTCATAATCTTGTTTTAATAAAAATTAGATAGGCGAAATTACTTTATTATAGCAGAAAACCTCGCAATTTTGCGAGGTTTTAACAATATTATATAAAGTTGTAAAATTATCCTTTGTAAAAAGGTAACTTAACAATTGTTGCAGGAATCGCTTTTTTACGAACCTGAATATGTATTTGAGTTCCAGATTTAGAAAGAATTCTTGGTACATAACCCATTCCAATTCCTTTTTTTAAACAAGGACTCATTGTTCCAGAAGTTACATTACCAATCACTTTTCCATTTCCATCAACAATATCATAACCTTGTCTTGGTATTCCTCTTTCATCTAATTCAAAAGCGACTAATCTTCTTTCTGGTTTATGTTCTTTTTCTTTTGCCAAAGCTTCATGATTTACAAAGTCTTTAGAGAATTTTGTAATCCAACTTAAACCAGCTTCAATTGGCGATGTTGTATCATCAATATCATTACCATACAAACAATACCCCATTTCTAAACGCAAAGTATCTCTTGCAGCCAAACCAATTGGTTTGATTCCATAATCTGCTCCAGCTTCAAAAACTTTGTTCCAGATTTGTACAACTTCCTCATTCTTACAGTAAATTTCAAATCCACCAGAACCCGTATAACCTGTTGCAGAAATTATTACATTTTCAATGCCTGCAAAATCCCCAATTTTAAATTTGTAAAAAGGGATATCAGCTAAATCTAAAGAAGACAAAGTTTGCATGGCTTCAACAGCTTTTGGACCTTGAATAGCTAACAAAGAATATCCTTCAGATAAATCTTTTAAATCAGCATTAAAATCTTCGTTATATGTAGAAATCCAGTTCCAATCTTTTTCAATATTAGATGCGTTAACTACTAATAAATAGGTGTTTTCTTTAATTTTGTAACAAATTAAATCATCTACAATTCCATTCTCTTCATTTGGAAAACAACTATATTGTGCATCACCAATTTCTAGTTTAGAAGCATCATTAGAAGTCACTTTTTGTATCAACGCCAAAGCATTTTCACCTTCAACCAAAAACTCACCCATATGACTCACATCAAAAACCCCAACAGCTTCTCTAACTGTTAAATGTTCTGCTGTTACACCTTCATATTGTATAGGCATATTATAACCTGCAAAAGGAACCATTTTTGCTCCTAAAGCAACGTGAATATCGTTTAATGCAATATTTTTCATTTGTAGATTTCTTTAATTTTAAGCTAAATTATTGAAAAATTCGCAATAAACAATTGCGAATAATTGTTAATATTTTCGAATTAAAAAAAATAATAGCATTACTTTTGATTTTATTATTAATTTCTACTGAAAAATGAGCAAAGAACAACCCAATAATCCATTGCATGGCATAAAATTAGCAACAATGTTAGAAGAATTATTCTTAGAATATGGTTGGGAAGAATTAGGATATTCTTTAAATATCAATGCTTTTAAAAATAATCCTACCTATAAATCTAGCTTAAAATTTTTAAGAACTACACCTTGGGCAAGAGAAAAAGTAGAGCAGTTTTATCTAAAAAATATGGTTGATTAATTTTTTTTGAAGCTATTTCCTGCTTTCACTACTCGCTTTTTTTATGCTGAATTTATTTCAGCATCTGTAAATATTTATAAGTAATTTTATTGTTTAGATAAGATACTGAAACGAGTTAAGCATAAAAAAGAGCTCAAACAAACCGTTCAATCAGGGCTAAACTAGTTTGCTAACTTTTTTTCTTCATTTAAAAGTTTTCTTTGCTGTTTAATAGTTAAAGAACTTCCATCATGGCTCCAGCCAGGAGCTGCAAATGCATACATAAATTTATGATACCAATTTTTAGACCTTTTCATGTCGTTCCAAATATCTTTATATTCATGCGTTAAAATTACCAATGGATTGTATGAGTTTGGTGGAGTAGTAACACCATATTCTATTTCTAAATTTTCATCAAGTTCTTTCCACGTTCCAAAAATTTTATCAAAAATATTTAGAAAACCTCCATGATTTTTATCCATATATTCAAAATTCTTAGCATGGTGTACTTGATGCATTGTATGTGTATTAAAAACTTTTTCTAAAAGACCTAATTTAGGAATGTATACAGAATGTAACTGAAATTGCCACAAAGCTTCAATACCTAAACAAACTACTAACATTTCTGGAGGAAACCCAATAGCAGGAATCCACATATAAAAAAAAGGTTTGTAAAAAATAGTAAACCAGCCATTTCTTACTGCAGTTCCTAAATTAAAATTATCAGAAGAATGATGCACAATATGAGCAGCCCAAAGAAAACGAATATTATGATTTTGTCTGTGAAACCAATAATAACTAAAATCGTCTAACAATTGGCATAAAAGCCAAATATACCAAGCGTAACCAAAAGATTCATAACCCATAATATTTGTACGAACTCCATCTAAAACGGGGTTAAAAAGTTCATAAATAAAGTTAAACAATACAATAGCAGCAATGGTTTTTGTTAAAGGAGCTAAAATGGTAGATCCAATTCCCATTGTAAGGCTTGCAGCCAAATCTTTCCATTTATAAAGTTTATGATTTTCTTCTTTTTTATGATGTTTGCTATAGGTAAGTTCTAATAAAATTAGTCCTAAAAAGCAAGGAACACCATACACTAGTGGGTTCGTAAAATCCATTAAATAATTGACTTAGGTTTTTTGCTAAAATAGGGTTAAATATTTAAGGACTAAGTTATGTTTTGTTTATTTTATTGAAAAATACCTAAAGTTAGGTAGATTTTATTATTTAACTACTAATAATCTTTAGTACCAATTCTTTAGTCAATGGTTTTCCATTGGCTATTTTTTTGATGTTATCAAACGTAAAAACAAAATCGCAACCATTTTTATAATTAGAACAACCATAAGCAGTTTTTCCTTTTAAAATAGTTCCTTTTTTACATTTTGGGCAAGAGATTTTGTCGTTTTGTACAGAACTTGTTTTACTATTGTCATTTCGACCTTGTGGAGAAATCTTATCAATGGAAGAGATTTCTCGATTTCGCTTTGCTTCACTCGAAATGATCTGTGTTAAAAAACTATTATTTTTAGTTATTTTTTTTTTAATTTATGCAATATAAACTTTGATGGTTTTCATTGTAATATTTTTTGTTTTTTGCGATAGCAAAAATCTGTTTTATTAACTTATTTGCTATTGCGATTTTAATAACTCTCTCGGGTTTTCCTTTTTCTTTTAGTCTCTTATACATTTCCATACACGTTTTATTCACTCTTTTTGCAGACCAAGAACACAAGTATAATAACTTTCTAATTTGTGGTTTTCCCATTTTACAAATATGTCCCTTTCCCTTTACACTTGTTCCTGATTGATATAATCTTGGGCTAAAACCTACAAAAGCTGTGAGTTGTTTATAATTTTCAAATTTTGTAAAATTGTCTGTAATAACACTCATCATAATAGCCGTTTTCAGCCCGATCCCTGGAATTGTTTTTATTCTTTCGACCGTGTCTTTATAGGCTAATTTCCCTATTTGCTCTATCTTTTTCTCAAACTTATCTATGCGTCTTATTAATAATATTAGTACTTGTTTTAATTCTTTTCTAAGATCAGGACTCAACAAACCTGTTACTTCAAAGGATTCTAGTTGTCTTTTGTTTGATGTTTTGTTTTTTTAGTAATTCTAAAGCTGTGTAAAGTTGTTTAATCTCTATACTAGGTTTACTCTCTGGGCACCATCTTTTTAACTCATATTGAGCACCATATTCGGCAATTGTCTTGCGTCTTTTTTATCCGTTTTTGCTCTATATAATCTTGTTTGACTATATCTTCTAATTATCAATGGATTTAATACACATACATTAAAATTAGATGCATGTAAAAAAGTTGCTAACTGAACATAATAAGGACCACTAGCCTCCATTACAATCCAGTCTGATGTACCAATCAATTTAGTAAATTGCTCAAATCCTCTATTTTGATTTTTAAAAATTTTGTGTATCCATTTATCTTTTTCTAAATAAGAAACATCAAAGGTTTGCTTACTAATATCAATTCCTATAATTTTACTCATATCAAATGTTTTTATAGAAAAATTACTACATTTACTTATCAATCCTAAATACAGACTTAGACGTCTAATGATCTGTTCAAGTTTATGTAGTAAGAGGTAAAGTGATTAGCATTGCGAACGGTCTTTAATGACAAATGACGGACTATAATCTTTTCCTTTACCCTTACTTTTCTTGTTAAATATTAAATCTAATTTAAACTTTTTTAAAACAGATTATTATATTTTACAAACATAGGATGACAGTAGATTTTGGTTCTAATTTTAAGCTGAAGTTTTCATCAAAACGAATTAACCCTTCAACTTTTCCTGTATCAGTTGTAAAACCTTTTAAATTGGTTGTACAACCTTTGTCAATCAATCTAATAATTTGATTTTCAGAAACTTTTTTTCCGTAAATCTCAAACGGAATTTTTAAATCACAATTGTTTTTATATTCAGAACAACCATATGCAGAAGAACCTTTTAATATTTGTCCTTTTTTACATTTCGGACAGGTTTTATCTACAACTTGTTTTTTTGCCTTCTTGTCATTTCGACCTTGTGGAGAAATCTTTTGAGACTTCTCGACTGCGCTCAAAGTGACAGATGAAATTCGTTTTTTAGAAGTATTAGAACGAACTTCATAAACCAATTCATCAACCATTTTTTTCATGTTATTGATAAATGTTCCTGCGTTAAAATCTCCTCTTTCAATTTCCTTTAAACGTTTTTCCCAACGCCCAGTTAATTCAGCAGATTTTAATAATTCGTTATCAATAATATTAATTAAATCGATACCAGTTTGTGTTGGTAAGACTAATTTTTTCTTACGTTCTATATATTTTCTTCGGAACAAAGTTTCAATAATACTTGCTCGAGTAGAAGGTCTTCCAATGCCGTTTTCTTTCATTAATTCGCGCATTTCATCATCATCTACTTGCTTTCCAGCAGTTTCCATGGCGCGTAATAAACTTGCTTCTGTAAAGTTTCTAGGTGGTTTGGTTTCCTTTTCTAAAAACGAAGGTTCGTGTGTTCCTTTTTCACCTTTTACAAAAGAAGGCAATACATTTTTGCTTTCAGATTTATCGACTGCGCTCGAAATGGTATTCACATTACTTTTGTCATTTCGACCTTGTGGAGAAATCTTATCTTCTTGTATTTTTTTATCAAAAACAACTCTCCATCCTTTGGTTAAAATTTCTTTTCCAGTTGTTTTAAAAGGTACATCAGCAGCTTTACCAATTACTGAAGTGTTAGAAACATCAGAATCTGGATAAAAAACACCAATAAATCTACGTGTAATAATATCATAAACTTGTTGTTGATTGTATTGCAAATTTCCTTGAATTCCGGTAGGAATAATTGCATGGTGATCTGTTACTTTTTTATCATCAAAAACACGTTTTGTTTTCTTGATTTTCTGGCCTAAAAGAGGTTGTGTTAATTCGCTATAATTGGTTAATTTCGATAAAATTCCTGCAATTTTAGGATATACATCATTGGGTAAAAAAGTAGTATCAACTCTTGGGTAGGTAACAACTTTCATTTCATATAACTTCTGAACCATTTTCAATGTTTCATCCGCAGAAAACCCAAACTTATTATTACAATAGACTTGTAATCCTGTTAAATCGAACAGTTTTGGCGCGTATTCTTTTCCTTTCTTTTTGGTTACAGAAACAATTTCAAAATCAGATTGAGCAACTTTATCAGCTAAAATTTGTCCATCTTCTTGTTTTAAAAAACGTCCATCTTCGTAATTAAAAAGTGTATTTCTGTATGTAGTTTGTAATTCCCAATAAGGTTGTGGTTTAAAGTTTTCTATTTCTTTAAAACGATTTACCAACATGGCTAGGGTAGGAGTTTGTACTCTACCAACAGACAAAACTTGTTTGAATCCACCAAATTTTACAGTATATAATCGAGTTGCATTTAAGCCTAAAAGCCAATCTCCAATAGCTCTAGAATAACCTGCATAATATAAATTATCATAATTTTCTGCAGGTTTTAGGTTATTAAATCCGTCTTTTATGGCTTCTTCTGTTAAAGATGAAATCCATAAACGTTGTACTTTTCCTTTGTAATTACATTGATTAATTACCCAACGTTGAATGAGTTCTCCTTCTGTTCCTGCATCCCCACAATTAATGATTACATCTGCTTTTTCAAATAAACCTTTAACAATATTAAATTGCTTTTTAATTCCTGCATCTCCAGTAACTTTTGTATCAAAACGTTCTGGCAACATGGGTAAGTTATTCAAATCCCAACTTTTCCAATGTGGTTTGTAATCTTTAGGTTCTAAAAGTGTGCATAAATGCCCAAAAGTATAGGTTACTGCATAGCCATTTCCTTCGTAGAAACCATCACGTTTTGTGTTGGCTCCTAGAATATTAGCAATTTCTCTTGCTACACTTGGTTTCTCGGCAATACAGACTTTCAAAATTACAGCTTATTTAGTGATAAAAAATTCGACTTTTACAAAAGAAATATTTTCTATAATACCTAAATCTAAAGATGCTTCTTTACTTAAAGAAATAATACAATTTGAGTTTGCCTCTAATTCTCTACAAGCTCCAAAATTCACTTCAGTAGAAACTAAGCCATCAATATTTATTGTTATATATGGAATTCCTTTAACAGCTTTATTACTCAAATTATTTAATTGAATTTTGTATTCAAGTTTATTAGTGTTATTGCCAGTGTCTGGCGTAAAATTAAATTCAATAACATCATATGAAAAATCTGTTAACTTTTGAAGTTCTTCAATTGATTTTGGAGCATCTGGTTCAGGAAAACTACAATCTACGACTTGAGTAATTTCTGGTATTGTGGTAGTACCTGTTGAACTTGAAATTATAAATTCATGTTGTACAATAATTGTTTTTATACAATCTTCTTCTAGTTCAGATTTACATGATAAGACAAGTATAAAAATAGGTAAAAAAAAGAAAGCTGAATATTTTTTCATGATGATTTTTTAAGGATTCGAAATTAAGAAAATATTTAAAATTTTTACTATAAAGTTAATAAGTTGAATAACTATTTTACCAAAGCCAATTGAATACGTTTTCTAACAACATCAACTTCTAACACTTTTACAATAATTTGTTGTTGCAATGAAACGATTGTATTTACATCTTTTACAAAAGTATCTGATAAATTAGAAACATGAATTAAACCACTTTCTTTGATTCCTACATCTACAAAACAACCAAAATTGGTAATGTTATTTACAATTCCGGGTAATAATTGTCCAATTCTTAAATCTGATATTGTTTTAATGTTTTTGTCAAATGAGAATACTTTTGCTTTTGCTCTTGGATCTAATCCTGGTTTTTCTAATTCTTTTACAATATCTTCTAACGTAGGTAAACCAATAGTTTTTGTAATATAATTTTTTAGTTGAATTTGCTTTATTAATGTTGAGTTCCCAATAAATTCAGCTATTTTTTTCTTGTTGTCTTTCGAAATTTTATCTACCAAAGCATAACTTTCTGGGTGAACAGCAGAATCATCTAAAGGATTTTTACCGTTTTTAATCCTTAAAAATCCAGCAGCTTGTTCATAAGCTTTTCCTCCTAAACGTGGTACTTTTTTAATAGTAGTTCTAGAGGTAAACGAACCATTTTCGTTTCTATAATTTACAATATTTTCTGCTAATTTTGGTCCAATTCCAGAAACATAACTCAATAAAGATCCGCTTGCAGTATTGATGTTTACACCAATCGTATTTACACAACTCTCTACAGTATTATCTAATGATTTTTTTAATTTTGTTTGATCTACATCGTGTTGATATTGACCAACTCCAATAGATTTTGCATCAATTTTAACCAATTCTGCTAACGGATTTTGCAAACGTCTACCAATAGAAACAGCTCCTCTAACAGTAACATCGTAATTAGGAAACTCATCTCTTGCAATTTTTGATGCAGAATAAATGGAAGCGCCAGCTTCACTAACAACAAAAACATCAACATTATTTTTAAATTGAATTTTTTTAACCAATTGTTCAGTTTCTCTAGAAGCAGTTCCATTACCAATTGCAATGGCTTCAATTTTATGAGCTTCTGCTAAAGAACTGAGTTTTTTAATGGCATCAAAAGATTGATTTTGTGGCGCATGTGGAAAAACGGTTTCATTATGTTCTAAATCTCCTTGTTCATTTAAACAAACAATTTTACACCCAGATCTAAATCCAGGATCAATTGCTAAAACTCTTTTTTCTCCTAAAGGAGCTCCTAAAAGTAACTGTTTTAGGTTTTTAGAAAATACAATAATAGCATCTTCATCTGCTTTTTCTTTAGCAAGAGATAATCTTTCATTTGATAAAGAAGGATATAATAAACGTTTAAAAGCGTCTTTTATAGCCAATTCAATTTGTTCTGAACATTCGTTTTGTGAGCGAATTATTCTTTCTTCCATTTTTTGAAGCGCTCTTTCTGTATCAATTTCAACTTTTACACGAATAAAACCTTCACTTTCTGCTCTTAAAATTGCTAAAAATCGATGAGAAGGAATTCTGCTTAAAGATTCATTCCAATCAAAATAATCTTTAAATTTTTGTGCTTTTTCATCATCTTTCTTCGTTTTTATAATTTTTGATGAAATAGTTGCATGTCTTTCTAATTCTCTTCTAATATTATTTCTAATATCTGTACGTTCATTAATCCATTCTGCAATAATAAAACGAGCGCCTTCTAAAGCATTTTCAATGGTTTCAACTTCGTTGGATGTATATTTTGATACTGTATGTTCTAAATCATTTACACGCTGACTCATTATCATTTTTGCCAACGGTTCTAAACCTTGTAAACGAGCAGTTTCTGCTTTGGTTTTTCTTTTTTTCTTAAAAGGTAAATACACATCTTCTAAAGCAATTAAATCTCTAGAGTTATTTACTTTTTGAGTTAATTCTTCAGATAAAACATGTTGTTCTTCTAAGGCTTTTAGAATCGCTTTTTTACGCTTTTCTAAAGCTTCAAAAGTTTCTTTATATTTTACAATTTCTCCAATTTGAACTTCATCTAAATTACCTGTCATTTCTTTTCTATATCTAGATATAAAAGGAATTGTAGCGTCTTCGTTTAAAAGAGAAATAGTATTTTCTACAGATTTAGAAGTTAGTTGCGTTTGCTGAATTATATATGGAAGTAATTGCATTTTTTATTTGAGTTTTATCCTAAAAAAGAAACCTTATAAAAATAAATTTATGAGGTTGTAAATATAGTTTATTCACTTAAAGTTTTAGTGAAAAAATGTATGTCTTCTTGAGCGCAGTCGAAAGGTTTATAAAGTTCTCGACTGCGCTCGAACGGACAATTACTTTATTTTTTAAGAAATTACTTTCTCAAAAGCCAATCTTTTTGCGTTGTAACTTGTGTAAATAATTCCACAATATTTGTAACCCATTTTTTTTATTAAAGATTGCATTCCAAGATTGTCTTCATGCGTATCAATCTTTAAACTTTGTATGTTTTTTTTTTTAATTGTTGATGAAATTCATCAAAAAGTAAAGTAGCTAAACCTAATTTTCTATGTTCTTTTTTGATAGCCATTCTATGAATTACACCATAAATATCATCTTCAGAAATAACCCAATTTCCATCGATAACTTCCTTGTAAGTTGGTTCTTTTCTTAAAGTAAACATAGAAGTTGCCATAATTTGATTTTCATCATTTACAACCACATAGCTTTCACCATTATTAATGTCATTTTCAACTTGTTCTGCATTTGGATATCCATTTTGCCATTGATCAATTTTTAGAGAGGCTAAATAGGTTTTAGCATCATTTATAATGATCATAATTTCTGGAATATCTTCAATTTTAGAAAGTCTTATTTTCATCAAAAAAGTTTTTATAGCTTAATATTTGTCAGGTTGAACGCAGTAGAAAACTTAAAAAAAAATCTTAACTGCGTTAGAACTGACAATTATATCATTTTAAAATCTAATAACAACTCCCCGTTTACAGAACATTGTAATTGATCTCCTTTAAAAATTTCTCCTTTACCCAAAGCAGGAGTTCCTGTAAAAATTAAATCTCCAGGTTGTAAGGTCATATATTCAGAAATAAAAACAATAATGTCAGCAAAATCGTTAGTCATGTAAGCTGTATTACTTTTTTGTTTTTCTTCTCCGTTAATTTTTAAGTCGAAATCAATATCACCTAAATTATAATCAGAAACAGGTTTAAAACTAGAAATAGGTGCAGCACCATCAAAACCTTTTGCAAACTCCCAAGGATGCTTAGTTTCTCTTGCTTTACCAAGAATATCTTTTGCTGTATAATCTATACCAACAGCAATTTCAGAAATGTAAGAATTAGCCTCTTCTTTAGAGATGTTTTTTCCTTCTTTCCCTATTTTAACTACTAATTCAACTTCGTAAATTAATTCGTTAGTAATGCTACTTGGATATTCAACATCACAATTAACAGCTAAACTAGATTCTGGTTTCGAAAAAATGAATTTTTTACCTTTCTTTTTTTCTTCAATATCTTTTAAATCAGTTACGTAATTACTTCCTATACCTAATATTTTCATTTTTATAAATTGTTTTTGTTCCGTAAGTAAAAGTAAAAAAAAATCCATCAAAAAAATAAGCTTTTTTTGATGGATTTACTAGTTTGTATTTTGCTTATTTTAAGCTTTTACTTTTTCTTTTGAAGCTGGTTTGCTTTCAGAAAAATCAATAGTTTCTTGATTGTTTAAAATATCTTCTATGGTTTGTCTTTTTCTAATAACATAATCTTTTCCTTTATGTACCATAACTTCTGCTGGTAAATAACGAGAGTTATAGTTAGAAGCCATTGAAAAACAATAAGCACCTGCATTATGGAAACGTAAAATATCTTCTTCAGAGATTTCTGCAATTCTTCTGTTTGATGCAAATGTATCTGTTTCACAAATATAACCTACTACAGAATAATATCTATCTCTTCCATTAGGATTAGAAGCATTTGTAATGTGGTGATAAGAATCATACATCATTGGTCTTACTAAATGATTAAAACCAGAATCTACGTGTGCAAAAACAGTAGAAGTGGTTTGTTTTACAACATTAACTTTTGCTAAAAAAGAACCCGCTTCAGAAACTAAGAATTTACCTGGTTCAAACATTAAAGTAATGTCTTTTCCATATTCTACACAAAATTCATTGAATCTTGCTGATAATTGTACACCTAATTGCTCAATATCTGTAGAAATATCACCTTCTTTATAAGGTACTTTAAATCCACTTCCAAAATCGATAAAATCGATGTTTTCAAATTGTCTAGCAACATCAAACAAAATATCAGAAGCACGTAAAAAAGTATCGATATCTAAAATATCAGAACCTGTGTGCATGTGAATTCCGTTAATATTCATTCCTGTGTTTTCTACAACACGTTTAATATGAGGTACTTGGTGAATTGAAATTCCGAATTTAGAATCTATATGACCAACAGAAATTTTAGAATTCCCACCTGCCATAATGTGTGGGTTTATACGCACACAAACAGGAATATTTGGATGTTTTTGTCCAAATTGTTCTAAAATAGAAAGGTTATCAATATTAATTTGAACACCTAATTTAGCAACTTCTTCAATTTCTGATAAAGAAACACCATTTGGTGTATAAATAATGTTTTGAGGCTCTATACCTGTAGTTAAACATAATTGAACTTCTTGAAAAGAAACAGTATCTAAACCAGAACCTAAGTTTTTAAAGAATTTTAAAATATTTACGTTAGAAAGTGCTTTTACAGCATAATTCAACTTTAAATTTTTAACACTACTAAAAGCGTTTGTTAATCTGTTGTATTGAGATTCTATTTTATCTGTATCATATACATATAAAGGACTTCCGTATTTATTTGCTAATTCTACTAATTGTGTATTTTCCACTTTGTCTTGTTTTATTTCAGACTTCAAATGTAATAAAATTGTTGACTTAAAAACTACTTGTTAAAAAATATAACATATTGTTTTATTTTGTGATTTTTATACTTGAAATCACTATTTTTTATGGTTGAAATCATGTTAATAACTAATTATGTAGACTATTTTATTTTAACTGTTTAAGCGCTATTTTAGCAAGGCTTCAAACCTAACAATAGTAACAGATTTCATGAGTAAAGAAACAAAATATACAGAAGATAATATTCGTTCATTAGATTGGAAAGAGCATATTAGAATGCGTCCAGGAATGTATATTGGAAAACTAGGAGATGGGTCTTCTGCAGATGATGGAATTTACATTCTTGTAAAAGAAGTTTTAGATAATTCTATTGATGAATATGTGATGGGAGCAGGAAAAACCATCGAAATTTCTATACAAGGAAGCAAAGTTATTGTTAGAGATTATGGACGTGGAATTCCTTTAGGGAAAGTGGTTGACGTGGTTTCTAAGATGAATACTGGTGGTAAATACGACTCTAAAGCATTTAAGAAATCTGTAGGTTTAAATGGAGTAGGTACAAAAGCAGTTAATGCACTTTCGTCTTTTTTTAGAGTTGAATCTTCACGTGATGGAAAATCTGCTTCAGCAGAATTTAGTCAAGGAAATTTAGAAAATCAAGAGTTTTTAGAAGAATCATCTAGAAGAAAAGGAACTAAAGTTTCATTTGTTCCTGATGAAAGTATTTTTAAGAAATACAAATTCAGAAATGAGTATGTAGCAAAAATGCTGAAGAATTATGTGTATCTAAATCCTGGATTAACCATAATTTTTAATGGTGAAAAATTCTTTTCTGAAAACGGTTTAAAAGATTTATTGGAAGATAACAACAGTAAAGAAGATATGTTGTATCCAATAATTCATTTAAAAGGAGATGATATAGAGGTCGCAATTACACATAGTAAAACACAATATTCAGAAGAATATCATTCATTTGTAAACGGACAACATACAACACAAGGAGGAACGCATCAAGCTGCATTTAGAGAAGCTATTGTAAAAACGATTCGTGAGTTTTATGGGAAAAGTTTTGAGGCATCTGATATTAGAAAATCGATAATTTCTGCCATTGCTATAAAAGTTATGGAACCTGTTTTTGAAAGTCAAACAAAAACAAAATTAGGTTCTACAGATATGGGAGGTGAGTTACCAACTGTAAGAACTTACATAAACGATTTTGTAAAAACAAAACTTGATAATTTTTTACACAGAAATACTGATGTTGCAGATAGACTTCAAAAGAAAATTGCACAAGCAGAAAAAGAACGTAAAGAACTTTCTGGAATTCGAAAACTTGCAAAAGACAGAGCAAAAAAAGCAAGTTTACACAACAAAAAATTACGAGATTGTAGAATTCATTTAGGAGACATTAAAAAAGAAAATTACTTAGAAACAACCTTGTTTATTACTGAGGGAGATTCTGCTTCTGGTTCTATTACAAAATCTAGAAATGTAAATACACAAGCCGTTTTTAGTTTAAAAGGAAAACCTTTAAATTCTTATGGTTTGAGTAAGAAGATAGTGTATGAAAATGAAGAATTTAATTTATTGCAAGCAGCTTTAAATATTGAAGATGGTTTGGAAGATTTAAGATATAATAATATTGTAATTGCAACTGATGCAGATGTTGATGGGATGCACATTCGTTTGTTATTAATTACTTTTTTCTTACAGTTTTTCCCAGAATTGATAAAAGAAGGGCACTTATATATTTTAGAAACTCCTTTGTTTAGAGTTAGAAATAAGAAGCAAACTTTTTATTGTTATTCTGATGAAGAAAAAAGAATAGCTATAAGTAAACTAAGAGGAAAACCAGAAATAACTCGATTTAAAGGTTTGGGTGAAATTTCTCCGAATGAATTTGTCCATTTTATTGGAGATGATATTCGCTTAGATCCTGTAATGTTAGACAAAGAAATGTCTATAGAACAGATGTTGCAATTTTATATGGGGAAAAACACACCAGATAGACAGAAATTTATCATTGAAAATTTAAAAGTTGAGTTAGATTATGTCGAAGATGAAGTTTAATGCAAAATTAGTTAAGAATATTTTTACTGTTTTATTTGCAATGCTTTTATTGTTTTGGCTGTTTCAAATAGATTGGAGCAATTTATCTAGTAAGAAAAATTCAGGTGCATTTTTTGGAGTTTTAGCAGGAGCACTGTTTATTATTTCATTACAAATTAAAAATAAAGAGCCTAAAGAATAAGTTTTAAAATTTGAGATCATAATTTGTGATCTTTAATTTTGATAAACAGGGTTTGCGTTAGGGATTGAAGTGGAAATCCTTTTTATTGTCAGTTCGAGTGAATTTGTGAAGAATGAACAAATTTGTATCGAGAACAAAATAAAAAGATTGCAACGTAAAACCCGACCTTTTTAGGGAACGCCCAAATAAAGAAATACACAGTTAAACGATTACACAATTAAACGTTTAAAAAGAATGAGTGAAGAAATAAACGAACACGAAGAAGAGCTTTCAAATTTAGATAATCAATCAGATTCTCTAGATAATCAGACAGATTCTGTAGAAACCATTACTAAAGTTACAGGAATGTATAAAGAGTGGTTTTTAGATTATGCTTCGTATGTAATTTTAGAAAGAGCGGTACCTTCTTTAGAAGATGGATTAAAACCTGTACAACGTAGAATTATGCATTCTATGAAAGATTTAGATGATGGACGTTACAATAAAGTAGCGAATATTGTTGGTCATACAATGCAATATCATCCACATGGAGATGCTTCTATTGCAGATGCCATGGTGCAAATTGGTCAGAAAGAATTGTTGATTGATATGCAAGGAAACTGGGGTAATATCTTAACAGGAGATAGAGCTGCAGCATCTAGATATATTGAAGCAAGATTATCAAAATTTGCTTTAGATGTTGTTTTTAATCCAAAAACTACAGAATGGAAACTTTCTTATGATGGGAGAAGAAAAGAGCCTATTGATTTGCCTGTAAAATTTCCATTATTATTGGCTCAAGGAGCAGAAGGAATTGCAGTTGGTTTATCAACAAAAATATTACCACACAATTTTATTGAATTGATTGATGCTTCCATCAAATATTTAAAAGGTAGAAGTTTTAAAATTGTTCCAGATTTTTTAACTGGCGGAATTGCTGACTTTTCAAATTATAATGATGGTAAAAGAGGAGGAAAGGTTAGGGTAAGAGCCAAAATTTCTCAATTAGATAAAAAAACGTTGGTAATTAATGAAATTCCATTTTCTACTACAACTTCCTCTTTAATTGATAGTATTTTAAAAGCAAATGATAAAGGTAAAATTAAAATCAAAAAGATTGAAGATAATACAGCTGCAGAAGTAGAGATATTAGTGCATTTACCACCAAATGTTTCTCCTGATAAATCAATAGATGCTTTGTATGCTTTTACAAATTGTGAAACATCTATTTCTCCTTTAGCTTGCACAATTGAAGACAATAAACCTGTTTTTGTAGGGGTTTCTGAAATGTTAAAACACTCAACAGATTTAACTGTAGAATTGTTAAAAAAAGAGTTAGAAATTCAATTAAATGAATTAGAAGAGCAGTGGCATTTTTCTTCTTTAGAACGTATTTTTATAGAAAATAGAATTTATCGGGATATTGAAGAAGAAGAAACTTGGGAAGGTGTTATTGAAGCCATTGATAAAGGTTTAAAACCACATATAAAACATTTAAAACGAGCAATAACTGTTGAAGATATTACGCGTTTAACAGAAATTAGAATTAAGAAAATATCAAAATTTGATATTGACAAAGCAAAGCAATTTATAGAAGGTTTAGAAGAGAAAATTGCTGTTGTAAAAGATCATTTAGCAAATTTAATAGAATATGCAATTGCTTATTTTAAACGATTAAAAGATACTTACGGTAAAGGAAAAGAACGTAAAACCGAAATTAGAATTTTTGATGACATTGTTGCATCAAAAGTAGCAATGAACAATGCAAAACTCTATGTAAATAGAGAAGAAGGATTTATTGGGACATCTTTAAAAAGAGACGAATTTGTAACAGATTGTTCTGATATTGACGATATTATTGTCTTTAGAAAAGATGGTAAAATGATGGTTACAAAAATAGATGCTAAAACTTTTGTTGGTAAAGATATTATTCATGTTGACATCTTTAAGAAAAAAGATAAAAGAACAGTTTATAATTTTATGTATAAAGACGGAGCAAGAGGTCCATCTTATATGAAACGTTTTAATGTAACCTCTGTAACTAGAGATAAAGAATACGATTTAACAAACGGAAGTAAAAGTTCTAAAGTATTGTATTTTACTCCAAATCCAAATGGAGAAGCAGAAGTTGTAACCGTTCATTTACGATCTGTTGGTAGCATTAAAAAGCTAAAATGGGATATTGATTTTGCCGATTTAGCTATAAAAGGAAGAGCGGTAAGAGGAAACTTGATTTCAAAACATTCTATTAAATCTATCGAATTTAAATCTGCAGGAGTATCTACTTTAAAACCACGTAAAATTTGGTTTGATGATGCTGTTCAGCGTTTAAATGTTGATGAAAGAGGCGATTTATTAGGAGAGTTTAGAGCAGAAGATAAATTATTGATTATTACACAAAGTGGAAAAGCTAAAGCAGTAAAACCAGATTTAGCAATGCATTTTGATGATGATATGATTGTCTTAGAAAAGTGGAAACCTAATAAACCAATTTCAGCAATCTATTTTGATGGTGAAAAAGAACGTTACTACATTAAACGTTTTTTAATTGAAACGCCAGAAAAAGAAGAAGTTTTTATTTCTGAACATCCTAAATCTAAATTAGAAATTATAGCTACAGATTATAGACCTATTGCAGAAATTCAATATTCTAAAAGAAGTTTAGAAAATGAAAAAGTAAACTTAGAAGAATTTATTGCAGTTAAAGGAATTAAAGCACAAGGAAATCAACTTACTACAGAAAAAATAAAGAATGTTAATTTATTAGAATCTTTACCTTATGATGAACCAGAAGAAGAAAAAGTTGAAGAAGTAGAAGTTGTTGACGAAGAAGTTATAGAGGATAAATTACCAATAGATTTACCAAAAGTTGAAACTAAAAAACCTGTTTTAGAAGAACTTTCTGCTGAAGAAAAAGCAAAAATAGCTTTACAAAAATCAATTGCAAAAAAGAAAGCAGAACAGAAGAAGATAGATGATGAAAATCAAACTAAATTGTTTTAATTTTTAAAATGTATGCTATGAAAAAAATTGGTTTAATAGGAGGAATTACTCCAGAATCTACCATTTTATATTACAGAATTTTAAACCAATTAAATGCTAGTAATTTAGGAAAACCTCATTCTGCAGAAGTTGTAATTAATTCTTTTGATTTTGGCCAAATAGCTAAACTTCAAAAAGAAAGTAGATGGGATTTGTTAGACGAAATAATGGCAGAAGCTGGTAAAAACTTAGAAAATGCTGGCGCAAAGTGTATTGTTATTTGTGCTAACACAATGCATTTATGTATTGATGCTGTTAGAAATGTGGTAAATATTCCTGTAATTCATATTGCAGAGGCAACTGCTAAAAATATTTTAGAAAAGAAGCTTACAAAAGTTGCTTTATTAGGAACTAAATACACAATGGAAAAAGATTTCTTTAAAGATATTTTAACCTCTTTTGGTATAGAAACAATGATTCCTGAATTAGAAGAAAGAGAAATAATCCATAACGTTATTTATGATGAACTTTCTACAGGTTTTATAAATTCTGATTCTAAGGAAAAATATATAAAAATTATAAATAGGTTGATTAAAAATGGGGCAGAAGGTATTATTTTAGGGTGTACAGAAATTCCATTATTAATACAACAAAAAGATGTTACTGTTCCTGTTTTTGATACAACAGAAATTCATGCTACTGTAGCATTTAAATTTGCTAAAACAAATTAAAATTTACTTCATTTTTTCAAAAAAAGTGAATTCATAATTTGGTAACAAATCAGGGTTTGTGATTTTTATGATATCTTTTAAAACTAAATCGGGTCTTGTTGGTGCTAATTCATAATAAATTACGCCACCAGTTTTTCCTTTTTTGGTGGATGGTGTATAAATACCATCATTTTGAAAAGCTTTAAATTTTGAAAATAATTCATTACTTTTTAACATTTGTTTTTTTGTAGAAAAATACCCAGGAGCAATCCAAAAATCTGCCTTTTCTCCTTTATCAAAAACACTTTCAAAACTTAACGACAAACTGCCTTTTCCCTTAGTATCTTTCCATAGATAATTAACATTTGCATCTTTTAAAAATTGAGCAACAAAACTTTCTCCAGCAGGTAAATTCCAAATGTCTTTACTCATTATAGCACCAGAAAGAATTGAAGGTTTTTTATTAGAGTTTAAGGCAATTTTTTTTGCTGACAAATAATTAGTTTCTATCACTTTAAAAATACTGTCTGCTTGTTTTTCTTTATCAAATAAAACACCAAAAAACTTAATCCATTCTGCTCTTCCTAAAGGAGTTTCTTCTAACCAATCTCCATTATAAATTACATTAATTCCAGCTTTTTTAATTGTTGTTAAGCTTTTATCTGCAGACGTTACACTATAACCAACAACCAATTCTGGCTGTAAGTCTAAAAGAATCTCTGTATTTAAAGAGCTTTCTTTTCCAATTTCTTTAATTCTTCCTTCATCAATTAATTGTCTTGTTTTTTCTGAAGAAACATACTTAGCATATGGAAAACCAACAATAGAAGTTTCTTCATTTAACAACTCAACCATAGGTATATGAGTAGTTGAAGTTACTACTATCTTTTCTATTGGAGTTGAAATTATTGATGATTCAATTTTTTTGATATTTGAACCAACTTTTTTCTTAATGATGTATTCAAAAGAATCCTCAGAATTTTGATATGCAGTTTTTATAATTAACTTTTTAGTTCCGTTTTCTTCAATAATATCAAAACCTTTAGCGTATTTAATACTACTTTTTGAAGTTGTAATATGATTATTTTTTACAATTTCTTTTTTACATGAAACCGAAATTAAAAGAAAAAATAAAAAAGGAATTAAGTATGCGTTTTTCATTAATTATAAACTTGATTTTCTTGTTCTTGAACTCTAATAAATGTAGTTCTTTTGGTTAATTCTTTTAATCTACTTGCTCCAACATATGTACATGTAGATCTAATTCCACCTAAAATATCAATAACAGTTTCTTCTACATTTCCTTTAAAAGGAACTTCAACTGTTTTTCCTTCAGAAGCTCTATAATTGGCAACGCCACCAGAATGTTTATTCATAGCAGTTTCTGAACTCATACCATAAAAAGCTTTGAATTTTTCTCCTTTTCTTTCTATCAATTCGCCACCACTTTCTTCATGACCAGCAAGCATTCCGCCTAACATTACAAAATCTGCACTTCCTCCAAATGCTTTAGAAAGATCACCTGGAATTTTACAGCCTCCATCAGAAATAATTTGACCTGCCATTCCATGAGCAGCATCTGCACATTCTATAATTGCAGATAATTGTGGATAACCAACTCCTGTTTTTACACGAGTTGTGCAAACTGAACCTGGTCCGATACCAACTTTAATAATATCTGCACCAGCTAACAATAATTCTTCTACCATTTCACCAGTAACAACATTACCAGCAATAATGACTTTATTAGGATGATTTTTACGCATTTTCTGTACAAAATTCACAAAGTGCTCAGAATATCCGTTAGCAACATCAATACAAATGAAATTAATTTGAGGAAATTTATCTAAAATTAGTTTTACTTTTTCAGAATCTTCTTTTCCTGTTCCTGTACTAACTGCAATATTATTAAGTGTTTTTTTATTAGCTTTAGATGCAAATTTTATCCATTCTTCTAAAGAATAATGTTTGTGAATTGCAGTAAATAGACCGTGTTTACTTAATGCTTTTGCCATTTCAAAAGTACCAACTGTATCCATATTTGCAGCCATAATTGGTATTCCCTTCCAAACTACATCACTATGTAAAAAAGTAAATTCTCTTTCTAAACTTACTTGCGAACGCGATTTTAAAGTTGATCTTTTTGGACGAATCATTACGTCTTTAAAACCTAATTTCAATTCATTTTCTATTCTCATAAATATCAAAAATAATTAGGGATTAAAGATATTAAATTTGATAAAGATTTTATTAGATTGTTAATAAGAATGCATATATATTTGCATAGATTTTGGTTTTGATGTAGAAATCATTTTACATCAAATTAAAAGGGAATCTGGTTAAATTCCAGAACTGTTCCCGCAACTGTAAGCTACTTAGCTTGTAACTAATTCTTTAACCACTGTTTGTATAAATGGGAAGGTTTGTTACAAGACGCAAGTCAGGAAACCTGCCATAAATCACGAGTTAAAAACTTTCGGGATAAAAGTTTATGTACTAATCTATTTATGTACACAAAATTTACCTGATTTATTGTAAATCAAATTTATTAAAAATGAAAAAACAATTCCTAATTGTTGGTGTTTTGGCATGTAGTTTTGTCAGCACAAATCTTTTTGCGCAAAAAAAAGAAAAGCAAAAAGAAAAAGTAGAAACCCTTAAAGAAGTTGTAATAACAGCAACAAAATTCAAGTTAAAAAAGGAAAATACGGGTAAAGTAATTCATAAAATTACTCAAAAAGAATTGCAGCAAAACGCTGGTAAAAATGTAATTGAAATTTTAAATACTGTTGCTGGTATTGATGTTAGAGGTGTAAATGCAAATGTATCTGAACCTAGAAGTATTAATATTAGAGGTGGTAGAAGTAGGCAGGTTTTGGTGTTAATAGATGGTGTGCCAGTTACAGATCAGTCTGCTATTAACCAAGAATTTGATTTACGACTTTTATCGTTAAGCCAAATTGAATCTATAGAGATTTTAAAAGGAGCTTCATCTACTTTATATGGTTCAGGCGCTGCAAATGCTGTTATTAATATTGTTTTAAAGAAAGCATCAGAAGATAAAATTTCTGGTTCTTTTGAAACAAGTTTTGGAACAAATAATACAGCTAGTGTTACTGGAAGTGGTTTGTCTGATAAAAATCAGAATGTAGCTTTAAACGGAACCTTGGGGAACTTTAATTTTTTAAGTTCTTTCAGTATTACTGGAATTGACGGAATGTCATCAGCAAAAAGTAAAACGAATACTGCTTTTGAAGAAGATAGTTTTTATAGTAAAAATGCATTAGTAAAATTGGGTTATAAGGTAAATAGTCAAGTTTCTGTAGAAACCTTCTTAAATTATGATGAATTTGATTATGATTTTGATACAGGTGCATTTTCTGACAGTGATGTTAATACAGGAGATCAAAACCAATTTAGATTTGGAATTAAACCAAGTTTTAATTATGAAAAAGGTAAATTATATGTTTTAGCTTCTGTAAATGAAGTAAAAAGAAATATAAATCAGTTTAATTCTTATGGAGGAACCTTAGATAATTATCAATTTAAAGGAAGAAGCGTTAATGTAGATTTGGTAAATAAGTATGAGTTTTCATCAAAAATTCAAGTAATTACAGGTCTTAATTATCAAGAACATAGCAATCAAACTGAAACTCCATTTGCAACTATAGATAAAGATGTTGCTAATTTTAATACAATTGATCCTTATGCAAGTGTTGTTTATATTTCTGACTATGGTTTAAGTGCAAATGTTGGAGGACGTTTAAATATTCATAATGTTTATGGTAATCATATGGTTTATGATGGAAACTTAGCGTATTCAGTTTTAAAAGATGAAAATGCTTCTGTTAAATTGTTAACTTCATATAGTACAGCATTTATTGCTCCTAGTTTGTATCAATTATATGATGGGTTTGCAGGTAATATTGATTTAAAACCAGAATCAAATAAAACTTTTGAAGCAGGTTTTGATGTAAATTATCAAGATTGGATTCAGTTGGATGCTGTTTACTTTAGCAGAAAAGAAGAAGATGCAATTATTTATGATAATACTACTTATAAATATGGAAACGGTTCTTCTGATGCTAATGGATTTGAGGTAAATACTAAAATTACACCAGTTAGTTTTTTAACTTTAAATGCTTCTTATACTTATGTTGATAAAGATCAAACAGAAGACTTTAACGATTACATTCCTGCTAATAAAATAGTTGCTGGAGTAGATATTACTGCGTTAGACAATGCATTCTTTAATCTAACTTATAGAAATGTAGGTGACAGAACTATTTTTGATAGATGGGGTTCTTTTGGAACTGCAGGAGTTGATGTTATTTTACCAAGTTACCAAGTTTTAGACTTTACTGCTAATTATAAATTATTAGATGAAACTGTAACATTTTTTGGTGCTGTAACTAATATTTTAGATGAAGATTATGATGATGTTTTAGGTTTTTCTACAAGAGGTAGAAATTTTAAAGTAGGAGTAAGCCTTCAGTTTTAAATATTAATATTATTTTTTTAAAAAAAAGTAAAAGGCTCCTAATTAGGAGCCTTTTTTTATAGTAATTTTTTTACTTCATTTTTTATAAATGAAATTGCAGTTTCTGTTGGTGGTAATGTTGTAGAGTAATGCATTATAACATTTTCTCTTAAACTATTTGCAGAGTCTGATGTTTCTGCAACTTGTTTTAACTTGTTGATAATTGTATTTTTAGTTGCCAAAATAGCTGTCCAAGAATCATTAGAAATGTAAATTTGTTGCACCAAATTATGCTCAAATTCTTGCTCTATATTTGCAATTAATAATTGTAAATAATCTTGTGTGTTTTCTGAAAGAGGTTTAATTCTTACCAACATTTTCACAGGATTTATACGCTCACAAAATAATAACATTCTTTCATAAGCTTGTAATTTAATTGGTAAAGAATCTTTCTTTTTCTGAGCTATAAACTCTAGTTTTTTTTCAGAATTTTGCTGTTTTATAAATCCATTAAACATATAATAGGCAACGAAACCTGTAACTGCTGCAGGTAAAATGTATGCTATACTTTCTATTAATTTTTCTTCCATAAATTAGAGTAAATTTAATACATACAAATATAGAACTCCTAAAAATATAGCAAGCCCAAAACTTAATAAAGTACCAATTAAAATGTATTCTGTGAGTTTTCTGTCTTTAGATGAAGTTAAATCTCCAAATCTAAACACAGATTTTGCTGCCAATAAAAAACCAATGGCTTCCCAGTGATTGGTAATTACAAAAGTAAATACAAACAAACGTTCTAAGATTCCTATATATCGTCCTGCTTTTGCCAAAGAATCATCATTCTCTTTTTTGCTTTCAGGATTCCATTGTGTTATAATTATTTTAATAATAATTGCAGAAACAAAGCTTACTAAAAGTACAAAAATTATCAGTAATAAAATTTTATCCGTGAAGATATTTTCTAATGAAAATGAAGAGTTACCATATAAATAGCTTACAATTAATAATATTAAAATATGTAATAATTGATCTACAAAAAACCAAATTCGTTTCGTTTTCTTCTTTTGAAGATAGAGTTTTAGCACATCAATAATATAATGAGAAGTTATAATTAATAAAAAACCTAACCAATATTCTTTTAAATTAAATTGAAGCACAAATAGTAAGATTACTGTATGAAGGCCAATATGTAAATATAGCTTTACAGATTTTACTTTTTTTTCCTCTTTGTTTTTTACCCATTTTTCTGGTTGAAAAACAAAATCACCAAGAATGTGAGACAACAAAAGTTTTAAGAATAATAACATATTTATATCTGTGTTTTTTGTTGTATTAATTTTCTAAAACGTTTTTCTAGTTTCATAATTGGATCAAAACCAGCTCTTTTTTGACGTTCGCTAACTCTTCCTTGGGTTATTCCTAAAATAGTAGCAATCTCCTTTTGAGTAATATTTTCTGATTCTAAAGAAAGCTTAAAAACTTCTGCAGAATTTTTACTCCAAGAATCCATTGTTAATAATGCTAAATCAAATGCAATATTTAATTCATCATCAATTTCTTGCCAAGGTGTTTTAATAGCGATAGTTTGTTTCTTTAAGTAGGTATCAAAAGCATAACCAGAATTTATAAATGCTTCTCCATTAGATTCTGTAATCTTATCAACATTAAATTCTTTTTCACCAATTCCAATGCCTATTCTAACATCAATATTTTCTTTAGATTTTAAATGAGATTTTATTTTTAAAGCTGCATAAAATGCATTTTCACAATTTTCTACTTCTAATTGAAAACTATCACCTCTGTAGATTTGCCAATATTTTGGAGATTTACCAAAAGTACTTAACGTTTCTTTTAAGGTTTTTAACCAAAAATTATCGTCTTTCTTTCTTGAATTGATAATATCACCTGTTAAAATGCTAGTCATTATTCCTATAAATTTTAAGCTAATATATAATTTATTACATTAAAATACAAAATTATCTGCCTGTAAGCAGATATTTTAATTTATCTGTCTATGGACAGATATTTGTACTTATCTGCCTTTAAGCAGATATAATTGGTTTTTAATAATGAATAACTTGTGAATAAAAATTAATCATCTTATTTTAAAGAAACGAATAGTTTGGCTAAATTCACGTTTTCAAACTCTTTCAAAACAAACTATTGAATACATATTTAGATACATTAAACGCAGCACAAAAACAGGCTGTCTTACAAAAAGACGGACCAATGATTATAATCGCTGGTGCAGGCTCTGGTAAAACACGTGTATTAACTTACAGGATTGCGCATTTAATGCAGCAAGGTGTAGATTCTTTTAATATTCTTTCATTAACATTTACTAACAAAGCAGCAAAAGAAATGAAAGCAAGAATTGCTGGAGTTGTTGGTAATAGTGAAGCAAAGAACCTTTGGATGGGAACTTTTCACTCTGTTTTTGCAAGAATTTTAAGATCAGAAGCAGATAAACTTGGTTTTCCATCTAACTTTACAATTTACGATACACAAGATTCAGTTCGTTTAATAACTGCTATTATTAAGGAAATGAGTTTGGATAAAGAACGTTACAAAGCAAAACAGATATTAGGAAGAATATCATCTTTTAAAAACAGTTTGGTAACGGTAAGAGCCTATTTTAATAATCCTGAATATTTACAGCAAGATACAGAAGCTAGTAGACCAAAGGTAGGTGATATTTATAAGGAATATGTTGATAGATGTTTTAAAGCAGGTGCAATGGATTTTGATGATTTGTTGTTGAGAACCAATGAATTATTGGCAAAATTTCCTGATGTTTTAGCAAAATACCAAGACCGATTTAGATATATAATGGTTGATGAGTATCAAGATACAAATCACTCACAATATATAATTGTTAGAGCTTTAGCAGATAAATTTGGAAACATTTGTGTTGTTGGAGATGATTCTCAAAGTATCTATAGTTTTAGGGGCGCAAATATTCAGAATATATTAAACTTTCAGAAAGATTATCCTGATGTAAAAACATTTAAATTAGAACAAAATTATCGTTCCACAAAAAATATTGTAAATGCAGCAAATTCTGTAATTGCAAGAAATAAAACAAAATTAGATAAAGAAGTTTGGACTTCTAATGACTCTGGTGATGCTATAAATGTAATGCGTACAATTTCTGATGGAGAAGAAGGACGTTTTGTAGCACAATCTATTTGGGAAAACCAAATGAATCATCAATTAAGTCCGGATGATTTTTGTGTTTTATATAGAACAAATTCACAATCTAGAGCAATAGAAGATGCGTTGCGTAAAAAAGGAATTGATTATAAAATTTATGGAGGAATGTCTTTTTATCAAAGAAAAGAAATTAAAGACCTTTTATCATACTTAAGAATTTTAATCAATCCAAATGATGAAGAAGCGTTAAAAAGAATTATCAATTATCCTGCAAGAGGAATTGGAGCAACAACTATAGATAAGTTAACAATAGCAGCAAATCATTATAAAAAATCAATTTTTGAAATTATAAAGTATATTGATAAAATCGATTTAAAAATAAATTCTGGAACTAAAAATAAACTTCAGAATTTTATGAATATGATGTTGCGTTTACAAATTGAATCACAAACAAAAAACGCATTTGAAATAGCAGAAATTGTTGTAAAACAAACCCTTCTAATTAAAGATTTAGAAAAAGACGGAACTCCAGAAGCAGTTAGTAAAGTAGAAAATGTTCAAGAATTATTAAACGGAATTAAAGATTTTATTACTGATAAAATTGAAGAAGGAGAAGATACGTCTTTAACTACATTTTTAGAAGATGTTGCTTTGGCTACAGATTTCGATTCTAAAAAAGATGATGACAAACCAAGTGTTTCTTTAATGACCATTCATCAATCTAAAGGATTAGAGTATATGTATATTTATATTGTTGGTTTAGAGGAAAATTTATTTCCATCAGCAATGAGTATGAATACCAGAAGTGAGTTAGAGGAAGAACGTAGGTTATTTTATGTGGCTTTAACAAGAGCAGAAAAAGTAGCTTATTTATCTTATGCACAAACACGTTATAGATGGGGTAAGTTAGTAGATGCAGAACCAAGTAGATTTTTAGAAGAAATTGATGATCAATATTTAAATTATATCACTCCAAAATCTCCAACTCCATCTGTAAACAATTTTCTTGATAAAAGTATTTTTGATGATGCACCAAAAGGAATTCGTTTTCAAAAACCAATTCAACGTAAAAAAATGGAGCGTAATTTAATTAAAAAGAAAGAAATCATAATTCCTAAAAACCTTAAAAAAGTATCTCAAGCAACCTCTAAATCTAATTTATTTGATGGCAAAATTATTGTAGGTAATATTGTAGAACACAATAGATTTGGTAGAGGAGAAGTACTTGCTTTAGAAGGAAATGGTCCTAATAAAAAAGCAGAAATTAAATTTGGTACAGTAGGAAAAAAGAAATTGTTATTGCAATTTGCAAAATTAAAAGTGATTGGATAAAAATCTTCAATAAAACTAAAAATAAATTACTATTTTGCAACGTTAAATAACTACAAATAATAATTTGTCAGTTCGAGTGTTTTCTTTTGATTAAAATGAATAAAGAAAATGTATCGAGAACACTTCTCAAAAATAAAAAAATGACATTCGATTTAGAGTACAATTCAGAAAGACCGTTAATGATAATTCCAGAATACGGCAGACATATTCAAAAATTAGTAGACCATTGTGTCGCTTTAGAAACTAAAGAAGAACGCGATAAAATGGCGAAAGCTATTGTAGACGTTATGGGTAATTTACAACCGCATTTGCGTGATGTTCCAGATTTTAAACACAAACTTTGGGATCAGTTATACATAATGGCAGATTTTAAATTAGATGTGGAGTCTCCTTATCCTCAGCCTTCAAAAGAAGAATTACAAGAAAAGCCAGAAGGTTTAGCTTATCCAAAATCAGCATCAAGATATCGTTATTACGGTAACAATATTCAAACAATGATAGATATTGCTTTGAGTTGGGAAGAAGGAGATAAGAAAGAAGCATTGGTTTTTACCATTGCCAATCATATGAAAAAATGTTATTTAAATTGGAATAAAGATACAGTAGATGATGCTGTTATTTTTAACCATTTATATGATTTATCTGATGGAAAATTAGATTTAAGAAGCTCAGAAGAAAAATTATCAGAAAGCAAGAATTTACTTAGAAAACCACGTACACAAGGTCAAGGTAGTTCTAAAACCACTCACAAGAAACAACATCATAACAATAAAAATAGAAAAAGATACTAGTATATGGCATCATTTAAAATTGAAGGAGGACATAAATTAAGCGGAACAATTACTCCTCAAGGAGCTAAAAACGAAGTTTTACAAATACTTTGTGCTGTTTTATTAACTCCAGAAAGAGTTGTGGTTAATAATGTTCCTGATATTATTGATGTAAATAAATTAATTTTTATTCTTGGAGAATTAGGTGTAAAAGTTGAAAAGTTAAGTAGAAATTCTTATGCTTTTCAAGCAGATGAAATTGATTTAGATTATTTAGAATCTGCAGAATTTAAAAAAGATGGAAGTTCTTTAAGAGGTTCTATTATGATTGTAGGTCCACTTTTAGCTCGTTTTGGTAGAGGATATATTCCAAGACCTGGAGGAGATAAAATTGGTCGTAGACGTTTAGATACACACTTTGAAGGTTTTATTAGATTAGGAGCAAAGTTTAGATATAATAAAGAAGAGCATTTTTATGGTGTAGAAGCAGATGAACTTCATGGAGTAGAAATGTTGTTAGATGAAGCCTCTGTTACAGGAACTGCAAATATTTTAATGGCAGCTGTTTTAGCTACAGGAACCACAAAAATTTACAATGCAGCTTGTGAACCTTATATTCAACAATTATCAAAAATGTTGAATTCTATGGGAGCAAAAATTTCAGGAGTTGGTTCTAACTTATTAATTGTCGAAGGAGTAGATTCTTTAGGTGGTTGTGAGCATACAGTTTTACCAGATATGATTGAAATTGGTTCTTGGATTGGTGTTGCAGTTATGACACGTTCAGAATTAACAATCAAAAACGTTAGTTGGGAAAACCTTGGGCAAATTCCAAATGTATTTAGAAAACTAGGAATTCAACTAGAAAAAAGAGGTGATGACATTTACATTCCAGAACAAGATTCTTACGAAATACAAAACTATATAGATGGTTCAGTTTTAACAGTAGCAGATGCTCCTTGGCCAGGTTTTACACCAGATTTATTGAGTATTGTTTTAGTGATTGCAACACAAGCAAAAGGAACTGTTTTAATACATCAAAAAATGTTTGAAAGCCGTTTGTTTTTCGTTGATAAATTAATCGATATGGGAGCAAAAGTTATTTTATGTGATCCACACAGAGCAACGGTAATTGGTCACGATCATCAATCTCAATTAAAAGCTACAAAAATGACTTCTCCAGATATTAGAGCTGGTATTTCATTATTAATAGCAGCATTATCTGCAAGCGGAACAAGTATCATTAATAATATTGAGCAAATAGATAGAGGTTACGAGAATATTGAAGCTCGATTAAAATCAATTGGCGCAAAAATTGAAAGAATAGAAGATTAAAAGCAGATTTATAAGAAGCTATTTCCCGCTTTTCACTATATCTTTTTTTTATGCTGAATTTAGTTCAGTATCTTACTATTTTAAAAGCTAAATTTTATTATAACAGAAACTGAATCGGGTTCAACACAAAAAAAAAGGATGCCGTTTCAATCGGGGCTAAGCTTGTTTGCCAGCTAAATAATAATATTAAAAATAGTGTCAACTTGACACTATTTTTTTATTGGCAACATTTTTGTCAATAAATTGTAGACAATTTAACGATTACAAAGAAATGAGTAAGAAAGATAAAATACAAGAAGAAGAAATTAAAAACGAACAAGAAACTGTTCAAGTAGAAGAAAATCAAGAAGTTGAATCAGAAGTTGTAAAAGAAGAACCAACAGCAGAAGAGTTAATTCAAGCTGAAAAAGACAAGTTTTTACGTCTTTTTGCAGAGTTTGAAAACTATAAAAAAAGAACATCTAGAGAAAGAATAGAATTATTTAAAACAGCCGGACAAGAAGTAATGACATCTTTACTGCCAGTAATAGATGATTTTGAACGCGCTTTGTCACATATTGAAGAAGATAAAGAAGCAGAGGAATTGAGAAAAGGTGTTTTATTAATTTACAATAAATTTTACAATACTTTAGAGCAAAAAGGATTATCAAAAATGGAAACTAGACAAGGGGACGTTTTTGATGCTGAATATCATGAAGCTATTACACAAATTCCAGCACCTTCAGATGATTTAAAAGGAAAAGTTATCGATTGTGTAGAAAAAGGTTACAAATTAGGAGATAAAATAATTCGTTACCCAAAAGTGGTTATCGGACAATAAATTACAATTAACAATGTACAATTACCACTGATCATTGATTACTGTTAATTGATAATTGAAATAAAGAATGGCAAAACAAGACTTTTACGAAGTATTAGGAATTTCTAAATCTGCATCTCAAGCAGAAATTAAGAAAGGATATAGAAAAATGGCTATAAAATATCATCCAGATAAAAATCCAGATGATAAAACTGCTGAAGAAAACTTTAAAAAAGCTGCAGAAGCTTATGAGGTATTAAGTGACGAAAACAAAAAAGCTCGTTATGATCAATATGGTCACGCTGCTTTTGATGGTCCTCAAGGTGGCGGTGGCTTTGGTGGCGGTGGTATGAATATGGATGACATATTCAGTCAATTTGGTGATATCTTTGGAGGCGGTGGTTTTGGCGGCGGCTTTGGAGGTTTTGGCGGTGGTGGAGGCCAACGTCAAGCTAGAGTTAAAGGTAGTAATATGCGAATTCGTGTAAAACTAACTTTAGAAGAAATAGCTAAGGGTGTAGAAAAGAAAGTAAAAGTTCGTAGAAAAGTACAAGCGGATGGAGTAACCTATAAAACATGTACAACTTGTAACGGTTCTGGTCAGCAAATGCGAGTTACTAATACCATTTTAGGTAGAATGCAAACTGCAACTACATGTGGTACTTGTTCTGGAGCAGGAGAAATTATAAATAGCAAACCAAATGGTGCAGATGCTCAAGGTTTAATTACAAAAGAAGAAACTGTTTCTATAAATATTCCTGCAGGAGTTACAGAAGGAGTTCAATTAAAAGTAGGAGGAAAAGGTAATGAAGCTCCTGGAAAGAATTCTATAGCTGGTGATTTATTAGTTTTAATTGAAGAAATTCAGCATGAAACTTTAAAAAGAGAAGGAACTAATATTCATTTTGATTTATACGTAAACTTTTCTGAAGCTGTATTAGGAATTAGTAAAGAAGTTGAAACAGTTACAGGAAAAGTAAAAATCAAAATTGATGCAGGAACTCAATCTGGTAAAATATTAAGATTAAAAGGAAAAGGTTTACCAAGTATCGAGCGTTATGGAACTGGAGATTTCTTAATCCATATAAATGTTTGGACACCTCAAGAGTTAAATAAAGAACAAAAACAATTTTTTGAAAAAATGTCTGAAAATGAGAACTTTAAACCAAGTCCTAATAAGTCAGACAAATCATTTTTTGAAAAAGTAAAAGATATGTTTTCTTAAATAGATGTTAAGATTATTAAAATTGTAGTTTTTTTATAATAAAATATTTTTTTGTAACACATTTTAATATATATTTGTAGTGTTGTTGAGAAATCAGCAACACTTTTTCTTTTTCATAGCAATTTTTCCCACTCATTTATGAGTGGGTTTTTTTTATGATTAAAGAAAATAGTATATTATAGAAATTGCAGACTTATCTTATCGACTTATTAATAAGTAGGAAAGTCCGGACACCAAAGAGAAATCATAGCGGATAACATCCGTCCAACGAGAGTTGAGGACCAGTGCAACAGAAAGAATGTACAGTTAGGCTGTAGTGAAACCAGGTAAACTCTATGAGGTGCAATGCCATGTAAATTAGAGCTTGAGAGCTTCTCGCTCGATTCTAAAGGGTAGGCAGATAGATTCTAAGAGTAATTTTAGAACTAGATAAATGATAAGAGCCTTTTTAAGGAACAGAATTCGGCTTATTAGTCTGCATTTTTTATAAATTTATACAATCTTCATAATTAATCAATAAAATGAACATTTTATTGATTTAAATTCACTTAAATACAGAATAACTTTTTTTTATTCATTAATTAGAGCAATCTATTATTTATCTTTTAATATTGATATAAAAAATGTAAGTTTGCGACACTAAAAACAATAAAAACTTACTAGTAATTTCTTTAAGATTAATACAATCAAAAAGGTTTACAGTAATTAAAGATTTCTTTCATGAGTATTTATAAAGATTACCTTAAGCAAATAGAAGATCGAAAAGGTCAGGGACTTCATCCGCAACCAATTGATGGTGCTGAATTAACAAGTGCGTTAATTGAGCAAATTAAAGATTTAAATAATAAATATAGAGAACAATCTCTTAATTTCTTTATTTATAATATTTTACCAGGTACTACTAGTGCTGCTGGTGTTAAGGCTACCTTTTTAAAAGAAATTATTCTAGGAGAATCTCAAGTAAAAGAAATTACTCCAGCTTTTGCTTTTGAACAATTATCACACATGAAAGGTGGACCTTCAGTTGAGGTATTGTTAGATTTAGCTCTAGGAAATGATGCTGCAAATGCAGCTGAAGCAGCTAAAGTGTTAAAAACTCAGGTTTTTTTATATGAAGCAGATACTGAGCAATTAGAAAAAGCTTATAAAGCAGGTAACGCTATTGCAAAAGAATTAATTGAAAGTTATTCTAAAGCAGAGTTCTTTACAAAGTTACCAGAGGTTGATGAAGAAATAGAAATTGTAACTTTTGTTGCAGGTATTGGTGATATTTCTACAGATTTATTATCTCCAGGAGCAGATGCACATTCAAGATCAGATCGTGAATTACATGGTCAATGTATGTTTGAGCACAATAAAGAGATGCAAAATGAATTATTGGCTTTAAAAGCAGAACACCCAGATAAGCGTGTAATGTTAATAGCTGATAAAGGTACAATGGGAGTTGGATCTTCAAGAATGTCAGGTGTAAATAACGTTGCATTATGGACAGGTGTACCTTTTAGTAAATATGTACCATTTATCAATTTTGCTCCAGTAATTGCTGGTACTAATGGTATTGCACCAATTTTCTTAACAACTGTTGGGGTAACTGGTGGTATTGGTATTGATTTAAAAAACTGGGTAAAGCAAAAAGATGCTGACGGAAACACTATTGTTGATGAAGATGGAGAAGCAATCTTAAAGGAAGAGTATTCTGTTGCTACAGGTACAGTACTTACTATAAATACAAAAACAAAAAAATTATATAACGGAGACAAAGAGTTAAAAGACATCTCTACAGCTTTAACGCCACCAAAAATGGAGTTTATTAAAGCAGGAGGTTCTTATGCTGTTGTTTTTGGTAAGAAATTACAAACATTTGCTTGTAAAGTTTTAGGAATAGATGTTCCTCAAGTGTATGCCGCTTCAAAAGAAGTTTCTATAGAGGGACAAGGTTTAACTGCTGTTGAGAAAATTTTCAACAGAAACGCAGTAGGAACTACTCCAGGAAAAACATTACACGCTGGTTCTAACGTAAGAGTTGAAGTAAACATTGTAGGTTCTCAAGATACTACAGGTTTAATGACTTCTCAAGAATTAGAGATGATGGCTGCTACAGTTATTTCTCCAATTGTTGATTGTGGTTACCAATCAGGGTGTCATACAGCTTCTGTTTGGGATGATAAGTCTAAGGCTAACATTCCAAGATTAATGAAGTTTATGAATGACTTCGGATTAGTTACTGCACGTCATCCAGAAGGAAAATATCCTGCAATGACAGATGTAATTCATAAAGTGTTAAATGATTTAGCAGTTGATGATTGGGATGTAATTATTGGTGGAGATTCACATACACGTATGGCAAAAGGAGTTGCTTTTGGAGCCGATTCAGGAACAGTTGCTTTAGCACTAGCTACAGGTGAGGCTACTATGCCAATTCCAGAGTCTGTAAAGGTTACTTTTAAAGGTGAAATGAAATCTTATATGGATTTCCGTGATGTGGTTCATGCTACTCAAGAACAAATGTTAACTCAATTTGATGGAGAGAATGTTTTCCAAGGTAAAATTATTGAAGTACACATTGGTACTTTAACTTCAGATCAAGCATTTACATTTACAGATTGGACAGCAGAGATGAAAGCAAAAGCATCTATCTGTATTTCAGAAGATGATACTTTAATAGAATCATTAGAAATCTCTAGAGATCGTATTCAAATTATGATTGATAAAGGGATGGATAATCCTAAGCAAGACCTTAAAGGATTAGTTGATAAGGCTAATGATAGAATTATTGAAATAAAAACAGGAACTAAATCGGCATTAAAGCCAGATTCAGATGCGAAGTATTATGCTGACGTTGTTATTGATCTAGATAAAATTATTGAACCAATGATTGCTGATCCAGATGTAAATAATGAAGATGTATCTAAACGTTATACGCATGATAATATTCGTCCATTATCTTATTATGGTGGAACTAAGAAAGTAGATTTAGGATTTATTGGATCTTGTATGATTCATAAAGGAGATATGCAAATCTTAGCTCAAATGTTAAAAAATATTGAAGAGCAACAAGGTAAAGTAGAATTTAATGCTCCTTTAGTAGTTGCGCCTCCAACATATAACATTGTTGATGAGTTAAAATCAGAAGGAGATTGGAAAATTTTACAAAAGTATTCTGGTTTTGAATTTGATGATAGTGCACCAAAAGGGTTAGCACGTACAAAGTATGAAAACATGTTATACTTAGAGCGTCCAGGTTGTAACTTATGTATGGGTAATCAAGAAAAAGCAGAAGCAGGAGATACTGTAATGGCAACTTCTACTCGTTTATTTCAGGGTCGTGTTGTAAGAGATACAGATGAGAAAAAAGGAGAGTCTTTATTATCTTCTACACCAGTGGTAGTATTATCAACTATTTTAGGAAGAACTCCAACGATAGAAGAATACCAAGCTGCTGTTAAAGGTATTGTTTTAACTAAGTTTAAGCCTTCTACAAAGGTATTAGTAAGTTAATAACAAAATTACATTATAATTTAAAAAGCTCTAATCTTACGGTTAGAGCTTTTTTTATATAAAAAATATTCTATAAGTTATTCTTATAATATCATCATAAAAAACCATTTTCAAACTCGTTATATATTTTGTATATTTAGTTAATTAATAAATCTTTAAAATTATAATAATATGGCTTTTGATATTGATATGATCAAGAAAGTATATTCAAACGTTGTAAAACGTGTTGATGCTGCTCGTGAACTTACAGGAAAACCTTTAACTTTAGCAGAAAAAATCTTGTATTCTCATTTATGGGGAGAAACATCTAATAAAGCATTTGTAAGAGGTAAAGATTATGTAAATTTTGCCCCAGATAGAATTGCATTACAAGATGCAACTGCTCAAATGGCATTATTACAATTTATGCAAGCAGGTAAAACTAAAGTTGCTGTTCCAACAACAACACATTGTGATCATTTAATTCAAGCTAAAAACGGGGCGAGTTCAGATTTACAAACTGCTTTAAATACAAGTAACGAAGTTTTTACCTTTTTAGAATCTGTTTCTAATAAATACGGATTAGGTTTTTGGAAACCAGGAGCAGGAATTATTCACCAAGTAGTTTTAGAAAATTATGCATTTCCAGGAGGAATGATGATTGGTACAGATTCTCACACAGTAAATGCTGGTGGTTTAGGAATGGTTGCAATTGGAGTTGGTGGTGCAGATGCAGTAGATGTTATGGCAGGAATGCCTTGGGAATTAAAATTTCCTAAATTAATAGGTGTTAAGTTAACAGGGAAACTTTCTGGTTGGACTGCACCAAAAGATGTTATTTTAAAAGTAGCTGGAATTGTTTCTACAAAAGGAGGAACAGGTGCAATTGTAGAATATTTTGGACCAGGAGCAATTTCAATGTCTTGTACAGGTAAAGGTACAATCTGTAACATGGGAGCAGAAATTGGAGCAACAACTTCTACTTTTGGATATGATGCTTCAATGGAGCGTTATTTACGTGCTACAGAAAGAGGTGATGTTGCAGATGCTGCAAATGAAGTAAAAGATTATTTAACAGGTGATGCTGAAGTGTATGAAAACCCAGAACAATATTTTGATCAAGTAATTGAAATTAACTTATCAGAACTAAGTCCTTTATTAAATGGGCCTTTTACTCCAGATTTATCTACAAAAGCTGGAAAAGATATGACAAAAGCAGCAAATGATAATGATTGGCCTTTAAAAGTTGAATGGGGATTAATAGGTTCTTGTACAAACTCTTCTTATGAAGATTTATCTCGAGCAGCTTCAATTGCACAACAAGCTTTGGATAAAAATTTAGGTATAAAAGCAGAATTTGGAATTAATCCTGGTTCTGAAAAAGTAAGATATACAGCAGATAGAGATGGAATTTTAGGAGTTTTTGAAAAATTAGACGCTAAAATATTTACAAATGCTTGTGGACCATGTATTGGTCAATGGGCAAGATATAGTGATCCTGCCAATGCCCCTAAAAACTCAATTATACATTCATTTAATAGAAATTTTGCTAAACGTGCAGATGGTAACCCAAATACGCATGCATTTGTAGCTTCACCAGAAATGGTTGCAGTAGTTACTATTGCTGGTCGTTTAGATTTTAATCCGATTACAGATAAACTAATCAACAAAAACGGTGAAGAAGTAATGTTAGATGAGCCAACAGGTTGGGAGTTACCTCCAAAAGGTTTTGAAGTAAAAGATGATGGGTATTTAGCCCCAGAAAAAGATGGAAGTAGAGTTGAAATTAAAGTAAACCCAGACTCAGAAAGATTACAATTATTAGAACCATTTACTCCTTTAGGAAATGATTTAACAGGCGTAAAATTATTAATAAAAGCACATGGGAAATGTACTACAGATCATATTTCTATGGCAGGACCTTGGTTACGTTATAGAGGTCATTTAGATAATATTTCTAACAATTGTTTAATAGGTGCTGTTAATGATTTCGGTATGAAAACAAATTTTGTTAAAAACCAATTAACAGGAGAATATGGAGGTGTACCTGATACAGCTAGAGCATATAAAGCTGCAGGTGTTAAAACGATGGTTGTTGGAGATCATAATTATGGAGAAGGTTCTTCTAGAGAACATGCTGCAATGGAACCAAGACATTTAGGTGTTGCTGCTGTTTTAGTAAAATCTTTTGCAAGAATTCATGAAACCAACTTAAAAAAACAAGGAATGTTAGGTTTAACATTTGCGAATGAAACAGATTACGATTTAATTCAAGAAGATGATACTTTTAACTTCTTAGACTTAAATGAATTTGCACCTGGAAAACCTTTAACGATAGAAGTTGTTCATGCTGATGGAAGTAAAGATGTAATTATTACGAATCATACATATAACCAAGGACAAATAGAATGGTATAATGAAGGTTCTGCTTTAAACTTAATCAAAAAAGAAAACGCTTAATATTTTAATTATTAATTTCAAACTCCTGAAGAAATTTAGGAGTTTTTTTATTTGACTCATTATGTCTGTAGAAGAGTTCAATCAATTTTTAAATAAGATATCAGAAGAACCAATAAATATTATTGATTCAAATATAACTATAGAAAAATATATACCAATTGTTATATCTAAAGAAAATAAAGATTTGACAAAATTTAATATTTCTTCCTCTAAAGAATGGGAAGAATATATTCTTTCTTATTTAAAAATAAATAAAGCTGAAGTTGCTTTTGGCGGGTATTTAGAAATAAGGAATATTTATGACAGAAGTGATTATTTTAAAAATTTAGTAGAAAAAGAAAAAAGAAACATTCACTTAGGAATTGATTTGTGGTGTAAAGACAAAACTAAAGTTCTTGCAGTCTTAGATGGTGAAATTCACAGTTTTAAAAACAATGATAATTTTGGAGATTATGGCCCAACTATTATTTTAAAACATCAAATTAAAAATGAAATATTTTATACTTTATATGGTCATTTATCTTTAAATTCTATAGAAAACTTACAAGTAGGAGACCTTGTTTTAAAAGGAAATGTAATTGGTCTTTTAGGGAATTCTTCAGTAAATGGAGATTATGCTCCACATTTACATTTTCAAATTATTAAAAATTTAGAAGGTAATTTTGGAGATTATCCTGGAGTTTCATCCGAAGAAAAAATTGATTTTTATAAGACAAATTGCCCAAATCCTAACTTATTACTCAAATTACCAATTTAATTTATTTGTTTTTGTAAGCTATTAAAGAGTTTTTAGACTTTTATAATAACGAATGTAAAAGCAAACTATTATGAATAATTTTTGGTTTTTTGATAATGTAAATTTATTCAATCTTCTTTGTCCTCATAAATTTAAAGAATATAAAGAATGTCACACTTTTGATTCTTATAAAAAAAGCGATTATGTTTATTTTGAGGAAGATGCTGCTAATAAAATTTATTTGATAGAAAAAGGTAAAGTAAAGTTAGGATATTACACAGAAGAAGGAAATGAGGTTGTAAAAGCAATTTTAACCAAAGGAGAACTGTTTGGAGAAAAAGCAATTTTAGGAGTAGAAAAGAGAAATGAATTTGCTCAGTCTATAGATGCTTCTACCTCAATTTGTCCAATAGGAGTAGAGACTATGCACGATTTAATGAGAGATAATAAAACGTTTAGTCTAAAAATTTATAAGTTTTTAGGCCTTCGTTTTAAAAAGTTAGAAAGAAGATTACAATTAATTTTATTTAAAGATACTAGAACTCGTTTTTTAGAATTTATGAAAGAATTATGTGAAGAATATGGTCATGATTGTGAAAAAACTGGGGATAAAATAATTGAACATCCATACACTCAAAAGGATATTGCATCTTTAATTGGAACTTCTAGATCTAACTTAAATGTCTTAATGAATGAATTAAAAGAAGAAAATATCATTAATTTTAATAGAAAAGAACTAAGATTACTTCAAAATATTGCTTAAGTGTTCGCTAGCTAACATTTCATGATTTGTTAAGCTTATAACTTTGTCATCAACATTAACATAAATAATAAAAAGATGAAAAAAGTTTTAAATTTAGCAATCGCATTTACAATGGTAACGTTCTTTGTTGCATGTAATAGTGAAGAAAACACACCAACAACAGGAAATTTAACAGTAGACTTTACGGGTTTAGAAGAATTAGGATCAGATTTTGTTTACGAAGGATGGTTAATTGTAGATGGAAGTCCTGTAAGTACAGGTACTTTTACAAGTGTCTCTTTTCCACAAACGTATACTGTAGGTATTGATGATTTAGAATCTGCAAGTACTTTTGTACTATCAATAGAGCCAGCAGTAGATTCTGATCCTGCACCAGCAGCAACTAAAATTTTAGCAGGAGATTTTTCTGGTAATTCTGCTTCTGTAACTTCAACAGGTATCGTTGGAGATTTTAGTGATTCTTGGGGAAAATATATTCTTGCAACGCCAACAGATGCTGATGATTCTAATGAAGCAAGTGGAGTTTGGTTTTTAGATAACTCTGATGCACCTACTGTAGTTGCAGGTTTAAGTTTACCAATTTTAACAGATGGATGGAAATATGAAGGATGGGTTGTTTTAAATGGAACTCCAGTAAGTACAGGTACATTTTCTGCAGTAGATTTAGCAGATGATAATGCAGCAACTTCACCTTACAAAGGATCAATAGGAAATGGACCCGGTTTTCCTGGAGAAGACTATTTAACAGGTTCAGCAGCAGGAGTAAATTTTCCAACAGATTTAAAAGGAGCAACCATTGTAATTTCTGTAGAACCAATCCCTGATAATAGTACAGCACCTTTTACACTAAAACCCCTAGCACATGTTGTTCCTGCAAATGCAGAAAACCATACAGTTATAGATATGGGAGCAGGACCTCAAATTAATTTATCTGGAAGTGTAACTAGATAACAGAAAAAATATAATCTACTATTATGTTAATGGTTGATTTATTTAAAGGGCAATTATGTAAATAATTGCTCTTTTCTGTGTATAAAAAATGCTCAACATAGTTAAAAACTATTATTGAGCACCAACTAACCAACCAGTTGTTTTTTTATTTCGTATTAATTTTTACTGGAATGATGTAAATTTCACCTTTTTTAATGTTTTTTAAATTGATTTTTTTGTAATTCAATTTTTGTTTTACAAACGATTTAAATTCTGATGCTTTTGTATCTACAGAGATCACAACAACTTCATTATTGTTATTTATAATAAATGAGATTTCTGCTTTACAAGATTCTTTTAAAGTAATAGGAATATTGTCGCCTAATAAAGAAACAATTTCAGTTCTTAATGTTTTAGTACTTTTTGTAGGTTTATTTTCTGTTGCTGTAACAGAAAAAATAGTTGATAAACTAATTGCAATAACAGTAATGATGGTTTTTAAGGTTTTCATAATAAGTGTTTTAGGTTGAATGTATATTGTAAAGACGATACATTTTAAAATGAGTTACAGTAAAAAATCATTTTAATATAACCTTAACGCTATTTAACTGAAATTAAGAATTTATTGAATAACTTTAAGAGATTCAATTAAATAAAGAAGGAAAAAAAAGTTTCTAGAATTTTAAAAAAAATAATTATTTATTGACTTCTTCAATAGAACCTAAAAGAATTTTACAACCTTTTATAATTTCTTCATCAGAAATTGTAAGTGGAGGAGTAATTCTCATTGCGCTTCCTTCAAATAATAAGAAGAATAGAATTAATCCGTTTTCTAAACATTTATGAACCACTTTTGCAGCTAATTCTGGAGATTCTAAAATTACAGCTAACATTAAACCTTTTCCTCTAATTTCTTTAATTGAAGGATGGTTTAAATGTTTTTTAATTAGTTTTTCTTTTCTTAAAGATTCTTTTATAAAATTATTTTTAATAATTTCTTTCACTGTTGCAACACCAGCAGCAGCAATTACAGGATGACCTGCAAACGTAGAAATATGTCCTAATTTAGGATTGTTTTTTAACAAACTCATATTTTCAAATGAAGAAATAAACGCGCCAATTGGCATTCCGCCACCTAAACCTTTACCGGTAATTATAATATCTGGAATTACGTTGTAGTTTTCGAATCCCCAAAAAGTTCCTGTTCTACCAATTCCTGTTTGAATTTCATCTAAAATTAATAAAGCTCCAACTTCTTTACAACGTTCTTTTACTTTTGATAAAAAATCGTTTTGTGGTTCTATAAAACCTGCGCCACCTTGAATTGTTTCTAAGATTACAGCAGCAGTTTTAGTTGTAATTATATTGATTTCAGTTTCATTATTAAAGGCAATAAATTTTGTACCCGGAATTAAAGGTCTAAAAGCCGAATTCTGTTTTTCTACACCAGAAACACTCATAGCACCCATTGTGTTTCCATGATAAGAGTTTTTTGCCGCTATTATTTCTGATCTATTTGTAACTCTTTTTGCTAATTTTAAAGCGCCTTCTGTAGCTTCTGTTCCAGAGTTTGTAATGTAAACAGAATTGAGATTCTCTGGCGAATTTTCTACTAATAATTTACACAATTCTACTTGTGGTTGTTGAATAAACTCACCATAGACCATTACGTGAGAATATGAATCTAATTGCTTTTTAATTGCTTCTGTAACTTTAGGATGATTGTGCCCTAAACTATTTGCAGATACACCAGCAACAAAGTCTAAATATTCTTTACCTGAAGTATCATAAATATAACTCCCTTTTGCTTTAGCGATTTCTATAGCAAGTGGGTGAGGTGAGGTTTGAGCTTGATATTTAAAAAAATCGTTTTTCAAGTTTATTGATTTTTAAAAGAAATGTCTTTCTTTGGTAATTTGCGATCTCCTTTTGTCTTAACTTTCTTTTTTTGATCAATTATTACAGCTGGTTTATTTGCTTTTTCACCTTTTTTAGTAGGAATATCCTTTTTATTATCTTTAATAAAAATATCTTCCATCTTTTTGGGTTGTTCATCTTCACGCCAAATAAATCCTTTCAGTTCTCTTACATCATCTGGTAATTGAGACGGAGGATATGTATTACCATCAGATTTTTTTAAATACTTAATGGTTTCTATTTCTCCTTTATCTAGAGTAAATTCAATATTACTAGAAATTTCTTTTGTAATCGTTTCTAAAACTTGAGTTTCTTCATTTCTATTAAAATAAACAGATTCAGCATTTCCTTTTACCAAAAGTAATCTAAGTTTGTTGTCCTCAAATTTACCAAACATATTTCTACCTTTAATCTGGTTGAAATCCTTTTTAGAAACAGTATCTTTTGTAATAATAAATGAATTATTTAAAACTTTTAAAGAATCTAATTTTTCTGTTTCCACATTAGATAGTAAATGAATTGTATCTCCTGTTATTTGATTTTGATCAGACCAAATTACTGGGTTTTTAAACATTTTTGTTAAACCTGTTTCTTGGTTTGTATGTATAGAATCACATTTTCCTTGTAAATCAGATTTAAAAATCTTTACATTATGAAAAGTTCTAATGATTCTTTTTTTAGGTTTACCCGTAATCAAAATAGTATCTCCATGAATAAACATAGAATCTTTATCTACAATTGAAATTGCAACTGCTCTTTTAACGATAAAAAGGGAATCTTTTAATTCAAAAATTTCTGCGTAGTTCCCTTTTGTAATAAAATTCTGAACAGTATCTATAACTTTAATATTATTTGTTGCAGAAGCAAACCCTTTTTTCTTATCATAATATAAACTATCTCCTACAACTGTTCTTTCTTTTAAATAGAGCTTTGCATTTTTTACAAAATGAGAAACATCGGTTTTTGTATTGTAAAATCCTCTTTCACAATAAATTCTATTTTCGTTTTCGGTGTTAGTTATTGTAGATGGACCGTATAAATAAGTAAGACCAGAATTGGTGTAATAATCTAAATGATTAGATTCTAAATGATGTTCTGGGTTTACAACAGTAACTCTAGTTGTTGCTGTAAATTTTTTGTTTTCTAAATAAAAGTTTCCGTTTTTACTTTTTAAAGTATTGGTTTGATCTTTTATAGTAGCATAACTTGTATAATACAATTTTTGATTTAATCTATCAAAATGAAGTGTATCAGTAGTTAAAGTCATTGTTGGGTCTTTTAAAACCACATTTCCCCAAGACAATGCTTGTTTAGAGTTTGCGTCGTAATCTGTATAATCACTTTTTTGCGTAATTGTATCTCCTTGCTTAATAAAAACTTTACCTATGGCTTTAAAGAAGTTTTTTTCTTTATAAAATAATGCTTGTTGGCTTGTTAAAATAATTCCATCATGAGTCATTTTTACATTACCAATTAAAATAGTAGCACCAGGATATTTCTCTTCATTGGCTTCTTGAATTTCAGCCTCATAATTTATTTTTTTTGTTTGTGAAAAAACAAATGAAGTGATACATAGAAAAAATAGAATCAGTATTCTTTTCAAATTGATAAATTTGTCGCAAAAATAATGAAAAGAATATAGCTAGCTATTAAAGAAAAGTGAAATTTAATTTTATTATACTTTTTAAACCTTATAAAATGACCTTTCTAATTTTTTTGCTTTGGGGAATAAAATATTATTCTCTATATGTATATGCTTATACAATTCTTCTTCAAACTGTTGTAGTTTAAGATATAGTATTTTATAAGAAATACAAGCATCTCGAGGTAGAAAGTAATTATTAGTTAGTTTAGAAATTTGTTTAAAAGCATATCCAACTTTTTCATGATCATCTTCTAGAGAGTCTATAGGTTCATTTAGAGGTGAATTTTTTGTATCAGGGATATGATTTTTATTTTTTGCTACTATTAGCTTTTTAATATAAGGAAAAATTGTGTTTTCTTCATTTCTCATATGTTCAAGAATATACTCTGTAATTTCTTGAATTAAAACATTAACTTTTTTAAGCTCTTTATATTCTTTGCCATAAATTTTAGTTACTTTTTCGCCATATTCTCTTAAAAATAGAATGTTTTCTTCTTTATAATCATGATGAATATTTACTAAGAAATCTATTAGAAAATCTAATTCCCAAGAATTATAATCTTTTAAGTAGTAAATGTTATCATTTACAGCATTTAATTCTTTAACAATTTGTTTTAAATTAACATTTTGTTCTTCGCATGCTTTTGATAATAGCATGTCTCCATGACAACTAAAGTCAATTTTGTGTTTTCTAAATATAGGGGCAGTATTTATGTTTTTTGTAACAATTGTAGCAACATTTTGTTTAAGTAAATCCTTCATATCATAAGACTTAGAATTTAATACAAATTTGACCTACTTTTTGCGGATAAAAAATGACTTTTGTCACTATTTTATAAAATCATAAATGAATTCATGATTATTATATGATTATCGAAAAATGAAGGCTTAAAATAAAAATAAATACTATAAACCCAATTTATTTTAATAAAATAACAAATTTTTTAAAAAAAGATGAAATATCTACTTAAATTATAATTATTTAATAAAAACATGACTTTTATTATCATTTTTACATTTAAGTTGATGTAATTTGCGCTAAAATTAAATATTAATGAAATCACCTTTTGAACTTTCTAAAGAAGAAATGCAATCTTATGGCTATAAAATTGTAGATATTATTGTAGATCATTATACAGATGAAGAAAATAAAAAGCCTGTAATAAAAGCCTCTAGAGAAGAAATGGATTCTATTTTTTTAAGTGAAGCTCCAGAAAATGCAAGTCCTGCTAACGAAGTTTTAGATTTTGTAACAGAAAATGTGCTACCAAATAGTAATATTTCATCGCACCCAAAATCTTTTTCATTTGTACCAGGACCAAGTAATTTTATTAGTACTATGGCAGATTCTTTAGCAACAGGATTTAATATTTTTTCTGGTGGATGGTTGCTTTCTCCTGCTGCTGCAGAATTAGAAATTGTAACGATGAACTGGTTGTTAAAAATGTTTAATTTTCCGGTTACAAAAGGAGGAGGAATATTTACAAGTGGTGGTTCTATGGCAAATTTAACAGCAATAGCAACTGCAAGAAGAATAAAATGTGGAAGTGAGTTTTCTAATGCCATTATTTATTTATCCGATCAAGCACATTCATCAAATATTAAAGCAATTAGAGTTCTTGGGTTTAAAAAAGAACAAATAAAAATAATTCCAACAGATTTAGAGTTTAAGTTTAGTATTAATAAACTTAAAAATGAAATTGCTAAAGATAAGTTAGAAGGTAAAAAACCTTTCTGTATTATTGCAACTGCCGGTACAACAAATACAGGTACTGTGGATGCTCTTAACGAAATTGCAGATATTTGTGAGAAAGAAAATCTTTGGATGCATATTGATGGTGCATATGGAGGTGCAGCAATTCTTTCTAAAAAAGGAAGCAAAGCATTGCAAGGAATTGAGCGTGCAGATTCTTTAACAGTAGATCCTCATAAATGGTTTTTTCAACCTTATGAAATAGGTTGTTTATTAGTTAAAGATGAATCTTGGTTAAGTAGTACTTTTAGTGAAAAACCAGAGTATTTAAGAGATATTGAAGGAAATGAATCTGAAATTAATTTTTACGATTATGGAATTCAGTTAACAAGGAGATTTAGAGCATTAAAATTTTATATGTCTATTAAAACTTATGGATTAAATGCATTTAAAAAAGCAATTTCTTATAATATTGACTTAGCAGACCAAACAGAAGATTTATTAAGAAAAAGTAAATCTTGGGAAATTGTTTCTCCTGCTACTTTAGCTATTATCAACTTTAGATATAATCCTTTAAATAAAGATCTTTCAGAAGAAGAATTAGATAGGTTAAATCAAGAGATTTCAGCAAGAGTAGTTGCCTCTAAAGAAGCTCTTTTAGTAACTACAGTTTTACAAAATCAAGTAGTTATTAGAATGTGTTTAATTAATCCTAAAACTACTTTACAGCATATCAAAGACACTCTAAATCAATGTGATGATTTTGCTAAAGAGATTCTTTTGGAGTGGAAAAAGTAGATTTTAAATTAGAAAAAAATACTCCTATAATACCAATAGGCATTAATGCAGAGACAATTATTAAAAGAATGTAATAGTTTTCTATAATAGATAACTGTTGCCAGTTAGAAAATCCTTTGTAGAAGATTAATATTTCAGAAAGTATAAAACCTATAAGATACATAATTAACCATTTTTTTGGGATGGATATTAGTTTATTTTGATGAAGAAAATACAATAAAGTTAGACTTATAATACCTAAAAAAACAAGGTGTAAATATCCAATTACAAAATCTTTAATTTGAAATGATAATGTTGCAAAATAAGGAATTGTAGTGATAGACTGCATTGCTATTTTTATAGAAAAAAGGATAAAAACAAGGTTTAATAATTTATAAAAAAAGAAGGAAGTACTATTTTTTATAATTGCCTTATATTTTTTAATGAGTTGATATAACTTTAAAAATGCAAACAGCTGATAAAATACGCCTATTATGGCTAAAAAATAAACAATAAAAGGAGGATCTGTCCATAAAAAAGATAAGAACAAAGTAAGAACACAACTATAAACCATCAGCCTGTAAAAATCAGTAATTACTTTTTTAGGAATAGAAACAGTATTTTTTTCTAATAAGTAAAAAAGTAAACCAAGTAAGCAAAAAGTAAACCATCCATTGTATTGAAAATGCAAATAGAAATAAATTGCATTTTTATACCAATGTGATGTACTTCCAAGAGTATTCATAATAATACCTAAAGCCCAAGGACCAATACTAGAAGTTATCATAAATATTAGTGATGTATATATAAATTTTGATGCATAACTATCTTTATTAAAACTATTATTTTTTCTATAAAAGCCATAAAACCAATAGGAACAGATTAAAAATAAGGTGGAAAATATTATAGAGAACAAGGCATAACCAGTTATTGGAAAGCTAATAAGCATTCCTATAAGTGTAATTTGTGTAGCAAAAAATAGTTTTAAATACTTTTTTTGGGCTTCACTTTTTATAAATAAATGAAATATTAAGGTTGTTAAACCTACATAAACCCATCCTAAAAGAGCTATGTGAGAGTGGGTGTGTACAATAAATTTATAATTTGCATTTATATTTATTGTTGGAAAAAGACGAAGAATAATACCTAATGATGAAGCAATTAAAAAGTAAGCTAACGCTATAAAACTTTGTGTTTTTGCTTTAATCATTTATTAATTATAAAATTCTGATGAAATATCCTTATTAGTATATACTTTAGCCATTTCTAAAATTGTTTTATCCTTTAATTTTTTTATCAACTCTTTCTTAAAAGGCATATACAAATGATGTACAACACATGGTTTTTCGTCACTACAATCAGGCTGACCTAAATAACATTGATTAAATTTTTCAATATCATCTAAACAATCTATTATATTAAATAATGTCTTTTTTTCATTTTCTTTAGAAAGATAAAACCCTCCATGTGGGCCTTTTATAGAAGATATTATTCCCTTTCTTGTTAACTCTTGTAATGTTTTTGCCAAAAAAGGAGCAGGTATGTTTAATTGATTTGCTAATTTTTTTGAACCTAATTTCTTTTCTTTTGAAGTTTTATTTGCTAAATGCAATACTGCTGTAATTGCATATTTACTTGCCTTTGATAACATACTCTCTTTTTTTATACAAAATAATAAGACAAATGTATCTTTTTATATGATAATTATCATGATTAATACTTTTAAAGTAATATAAATTTGCGTCAATAAAAGACTTTTTTATCTTTTATTTTCCTCCAAAAATAGACCTTAAAATATAATATATATTTTAGGTTTATTTAAATAGAATTTTAAAGAAAAATAAAATAATGAATATTACAGAGAATAACACAGTAGCAGAAGTTGTAACAAATAACATAAAAACCGCAGATGTTTTTAAAAAACACGGAATTGATTTTTGCTGCGGAGGAGGAATAACGATCAAAAAAGCTTGTGAAAAGTATAACGTTTCATTTGAAGAAATGGAAAAAGAACTATCAACTATTAATAATCCAACTTCAAATGCTTATAATTATGATAACTGGAAATTAGATTTCTTGGTAGATCATATAGAAAATATACATCATAGTTATGTAGAAGAAAATACATCGTTAGTGTTACAATACGCAGCAAAAGTTGCTAAAGTTCATGGACATCATTATAAAGAAGTGGTTGAAATTAATAAACTTTTTATTGGAGTAGCACAAGAATTAGCAGCTCACATGAAAAAAGAAGAGTTAATTTTATTTCCTTTTATTAAACAATTGGTAAAAGCAGATAAAGAAGGAATAAAAGCAAATCAGCCTCATTTTGGAACAGTAAATAACCCAATTGCAATGATGGAAGATGAACATGAAAATGCTGGAGATATTATGAAAGAAATTAAAAAGTTATCAAACAATTTTACTCCACCAGAAGGAGCTTGTAATACTTTTAAAGCATTGTACGCTAAGTTAGAAGAGTTTGAGCAAGATTTGCATCAACATATACATTTAGAAAACAATATTTTATTTCCTAAAGCAATACTTTTAGAGCAAAAAAATAAATAATATTTCCATTATAATATAAGAAATGAGTGTTTAAAGAATTTAGCACTCATTTTTTTATATAAGATTTTCACCTTATCATATAAAATATTTTTCACTTTTTAAGCTCTTATCTTAAGTGATAATAATCATGTTTTTCAGCTTTAAAAAGAAATACATTGCAAGCTTATTTAAAATTAGTTAAATATTTAAATTAAAAAATGAAAAACGCACATTCATTTCATATTCCTGTTATGGGAATCGGATTCACAATAGATTCACCTTTAAAAGTTGCGCAATATGGTATAGATTCTGTTATTTCTTTAGTAGATGACATTTTAGTAGAAAAAATGCGAAAAGTTTACAGTGAAAAATTTGAAATTCCTTACAAAGAGATTTCAGATAAAGTTGATGATTTTAGAGCAAAAAGAATAACTTCTTATTTAAATTTATTACACGATCAAACTGAAGAAAAATTTAATCAGCTAAAGAATATAACATCAGAAAAAAGCAAGGCTTTAAAAGATTATATTCATATGTTACCAGAATATTCTTCTCTTAAAAAAGAGTTTACTAAACTTACAGAAGAAGGCGTAGATTTTTCTAAAATTAAAGATTGGGCACATAAAAATTTATCAATGGGTAGTATTGATGTAAATATTATGACCAAGATTGATAAAGGAAATTACCTTAATAAAGAATTACTACCTATAGAATATAATGATGCTCATGCAGCTTTAAGAGGTTTTTCTGAAAGTAAATTATCTTCTTCTTTAGTGCTTTCTGCAGGTATGAATCCAAGATTATATTCTTATATGAGTAATTTTAATGATTTTTTTCCTGATGAAAAAGGAAACATTAAAAAGAAAATTATTTTAAAAGTAAGTGATTACAGATCAGCTTTTATCCAAGGTAAATTTTTGGCAAAAAAGGGTTTATGGGTTTCCGAATATAGAATAGAGTCTGGATTAAATTGTGGAGGACATGCTTTTGCTACTGAAGGTTTTTTGATGGGCCCTGTTTTAAAAGAGTTTAAAGAAAACAAAGAAGTTCTAAAAAGCCAAACCCAATCATTGTTGATAGATGCTTTAAAAGAAGCTGAAAGGATTTTACCAATAAATGATTTAGAGTTGAAAATTACAACTCAAGGTGGAGTAGGGACAGATGAAGAACATTCGTTTTTAATGGAAGAATATGAGTTAGATTCTGTAGGTTGGGGAAGTCCATTTTTATTAGTTCCAGAAGCAACAAGTGTTGATAAAAAAACAATGGAGCAATTAGTACAGGCTAAAGAAAAAGATTTGTATTTAAGCAATAGTTCTCCTTTAGGTGTTCCTTTTAATACATTAAAAGGAAATACAAAAGATGATCAAAGACAAATGCTTATAGATAAAGGAAGGCCAGGTACATCTTGTCCTAATAAATTTATCGCTTTAAATTATGATTTTAAAGAAACAGGTTTATGTACAGCTTCTAGAGAATATCAGTATTTAAAATTGAAAGAAATTGATGCTTTAGAGCTCTCTTCTGACGAAAAAGAAAAGCAAGTAAATAAAGTTACAGAAAAATCTTGTATTTGTGTTGGCTTGGGTACATCAACCTTAATTTTAAATAAAGTAAGTACAAAGAAAACTGGAGATGGAGTTTCTGTTTGTCCAGGCCCAAATATGGCTTATTATGATAAAATAATGAGTTTACGTGGTATTACAGATCACATTTATGGTAGAAGTAATATGTTAACGAGGTTAGATAGACCTAATATATTTATTAAAGAATTATCTCTTTATATAACTCATTTACAAGATAAAGTAGAAGAGGTAAAGTCTAATTTTGATAAAAAACAATTAAGATCTTTAACTAAATTTAAAAAGAATTTAGAAGCAGGAATTAATTATTATAATGAAATATTTACTGCACAAAAACAAGCTTTTGTAGAACATAAAGAAGCACTTTTATATGCGCTTCAAATGGAACAAAGCAAACTAATGTTAATTGGTGTAGAAATAGAAAGTCTGAAATAAATAATTATTTAATATAAAAAAAGCATCTTTCAAATTAATGAAAGATGCTTTTTTATGTATTAAAATTACTAAGAATTATCTCGTAATTGTTTGTTTTCTATCTGGACCAACAGATACAATAGATACAGGAACTCCAGTTTCTTTTTCAATAAAAGCTACATAGTCTAGTAAGTTTTGAGGTAATTGATCTGCAGTAGTCATTTTTGTTAAATCATCTTGCCATCCTTTAAATTCTGTATAATTTACAGAAACATTTTCTGGCTCAATATTATATGGTAAATGGCTAATTTCTTCTCCTTTGTAATTGTAAGTAGTACAAACTTTTAATGTATCAAATCCAGATAAAACATCACCTTTCATCATCATTAGTTGTGTAACTCCATTTACATCTACAGCATATTTTAATGCAACTAAATCTAACCATCCACATCTTCTTGGTCTTCCTGTTGTTGCACCAAATTCATGACCAATTCTTGCCATATCTTCACCATCTTTATCAAATAATTCAGTAGGAAAAGGACCAGAACCAACACGAGTTGTGTATGCTTTAAAAATTCCAAAAACTTCTCCAATTCTATTTGGAGCAACTCCTAAACCTGTACAAGCACCTGCAGCTGTTGTATTAGAAGATGTTACAAAAGGATAAGTACCAAAGTCGATATCTAATAAAGAACCTTGAGCTCCTTCTGCTAAAATTGTTTTCTTATCTTTTATTGCTTGGTTTAAAAACTCTTCACTATCAATAAAAGCTAATGTTTTTAGTTTGTCAATTCCTTTACAGAATTCTGCTTCTAATTCTTTTAAATCATATTCTACTTGAACATCAAAAAATTCTAACATTTTAATATGTTTTGCTGTTAAAGCATCATATTTTTCTTTCCAGTTTTCTAATTCTAAATCTCCAACTCTCATTCCGTTTCTACCAGTTTTGTCCATATAAGTTGGGCCAATTCCTTTTAATGTAGAACCAATTTTAGCTTTACCTTTAGAGGTTTCTGAAGCAGCATCTAACAATCTATGTGTTGGTAAAATTAAATGTGCTTTTCTAGAAATTAATAATTTAGAAGTATAATCTATATCGTGTTTATCAAGATTTTCTAATTCTTTTTGAAAAATAACAGGGTCTATTACAACTCCATTTCCAACTACATTTAAAGCTGTTTTATGGAAAATTCCAGATGGAATTGTATGTAAAACGTGTTTACGTCCATCAAAAATTAATGTATGTCCTGCATTTGGGCCACCTTGAAAACGTGCAATGATGTCGTAATTTTTGGTAAGTACGTCTACTATTTTTCCTTTACCTTCATCTCCCCATTGTAATCCTAGTAATAAATCTACAGCCATTAGTTGTGTTAATTTGTTGTTTGTGTTGTTGTATTGTTAATTAAGATTTGTTCTTTTTTGTTCCGTAAAAATATAGTGAGTGATTGTGTATGTTAATATCAAACACTTCTTCTATGGTTTTTTTTATGATTTGAATACGAGGATCACAAAACTCTTTTACGTCTCCAGAATCTGTAAAAATAACGTGGTCATGATTTTTATCGAAATAACTTTTTTCATAACGCGCCATAGATTGCCCATCAAACTGATGTTTTCTAACTAAACCGCAATCTAAAAGTAAATCTATGGTATTATAAAGTGTAGCTCTACTAACTCTATAATTCTTGTTTTTCATTTTGATATATAGAGATTCTATATCAAAATGTTCATCAGCTGCATATATTTCTTGAAGAATAGCATAGCGTTCTGGAGTTTTTCTATGCTTATTTTCCCCTAAATATGTAGTGAAAACTTTTTTTACTATTTCTTGATTTTCAAGAGAATTACTCATTTATGAATGATTTTTTACAAAAAAACAAAAATACAGTTATTTCTGAATTAAATAAGACTTTTAATGAAATGATATTTACAAAGTATTAACACGCTCTACTTTTTTGATTCCATCTATTTTGAGTAGGTTTTTCATTAACTTATTTAATTGCGAAATATTTTTAACACTAAGAGAAAGTTTACCATCAAAAACACCTTCATCTCCTTTAATATTTATACTGTGAATAAAAACCCCATATTGCTAGATATAATGCGAGTTACATCATTTGCCATACCTTGATTATCAACCCCAGAAATATTTAAAATTACTTTAAAATCTTGTTTTGTAGAATCAATCCATTTTGCCTGCATAATTCTATAGGCATAGTTAGATTGTAAAGAAATTGCATTTGGACAATTCATTTTGTGAACTTTTATTCCATCATTTATTGTTAAAAAGCCAAAAACTTTATCTCCAGGAATCGGGTTACAACATTTAGAAAGTTTATAATCTAATTTTTGCTCTTCTTTACCAAAAACTAAAGCATCAAATTTTTCTGTAACTTCTTGTGTTTCTGTATATTCTTTTTCTGCGGTATTTCTTCTTAATTTTGTTTTAAAGAAATTTAAAATTTTACTGTTTCGTTGAGAAACATAGGCTTTTAATTGTGTATTATCTATAGCACCATTACCAATTCTAAAGAATAAATCGAAACTTGTTCTTAATTTAAAATAATTAACTAATTCATTAATAGTTTTATCATTAAAAGCAATTTTTAAATGACGTAGTTTACGCATTAAAACAGCTTTTCCTTCTTCTGCAATTAGTTTTTCTTCTTCATTTAATGCGGCTTTAATTCTTGCTTTAGCTCTTGCAGTAATAACAAAGTCTAACCATCTAGCGTTTGGTTTATTGGCAGAACTTGTTATAACTTCTATTTGGTCTCCACTTTTTAGCTTATGACTTAAAGGCATTAATTTACCATTTACTTTTGCGCCTCTACATTTTAAACCAACATCTGTGTGTATTGAAAATGCAAAATCTAATGCAGTCGCATTTTTTGGAAGAGATTTTAAATCTCCTTTTGGTGTAAAAACATAAATTTCTTTTGAATATAAATTTAGTTTAAAATTTTCAACAAAATCTATCGCATTTAAATTCTGAGTTTCTAATGTTTCTTTTAATTTATTTAACCAATTTTCTAAACCATTATCTCTACCTACACCTTGTTTATACTTAAAATGAGCAGCATAACCTTTTTCTGCAATTTCATTCATTCTACTAGAACGAATTTGAACTTCTACCCATTGAGAATCTGGTCCAACAACTGTTATGTGTAAAGCTTCATAACCCGTAGATTTTGGTTGAGAAATCCAATCTCTTAAACGAGTAGGATTTGGTTTAAAGTAATCCGTTACAATTGTATAGATTTTCCAAGCATCAAACTTATCATCATTAGAATTAGGATTATAGATAATTCTAATTGCATATTTATCATAAACTTCATCAAAAGTTACATTTTGATTAATCATTTTTTTACGAATGGAATAAATGGACTTAAAACGACCTTTTATTTCGTAATCAAAATTCTCTTTATCTAAACCAGATTTTAAAGTGTCTTCAAATCGTTTTAAATAAACTTGTTGATCTTCTTTACTTTCTTTTATTTTACTTAAAATACTATTGTAAGCTTCTGGTTCTGTATATTTTAATCCTAAATCTTCTAACTCAGTTTTTATGTTATATAAGCCCAATCTATGTGCCAAAGGAGCATAAATGTACAAAGTTTCTGAAGCAATTTTTACCTGTTTATGAGGTGGCATTGCATCCATAGTTTGCATATTATGGAGTCTGTCTGCAATTTTTATCAAAATAACTCTAACATCATCATTTAATGTTAAGAGCATTTTTCTAAAATTTTCTGCTTGTATAGAAGCGTCTTGTTCTTTATTTAATCGAGAAATTTTGGTAAGTCCATTTACAATTTTTGCAATGGTTTTACCAAAAAGGCGTTCCATATCATCTGTAGTATATTCTGTATCTTCAACAACATCATGCAATAGGGCAGAAGCAATAGAAACAGCATCTAAACCTATTTCATAAGCTACAATTTTTGCGACAGCAATAGGATGGTAAATATAAGGTTCACCAGATTTTCTACGTTGTTTAGAATGTGCATCTACAGCAATATCAAAGGCTTTTCTTATAAGTTCTTTATCTTCTTTAGACAAAACTTCATAAGTACCTTTTAGCAAATCTTTGTAACGATTTGCAATTTCTTTATTTTCTTCTTCTATAGTTGCAGTATATTTCAAAAAAAGACTTTTCAAATTAGTTTTAAACTTAAAGTGAAATTAGGAATAAGAATTTTAAGAAACAAGAAATTAAGATTCTAAATTATTAATTCTTTGTAATAAAGTTGGATGAGAATAATTCACAAAAACAAAAGCAGGATGTGGCGTTAAATTACTCAAACTATTTTTAGATAATTTTTTAAGTGATGTTATTAAAGATTTTCCTTCAAAAGTATCTTTTGCATAATTATCTGCCTGATATTCAAATCTTCTAGACATATAATTCATAAACAGTCCTGTAACTTCAGAAATTGGTGAATATAAAACTCCAAATGCAATTAAACCAATATGAAAACTAGGTATAGAAACACCTAAAGCTTCTGATAAAAGAGGTGAATTAACAAATAATGATAAAATAAAAAGCGTTAAACTAGTTAGTAAGATTGACAAAACTAGGTTAAAAATGATATGTCGTCTTTTATAATGACCAACTTCATGTGCCAAAACAGCTACAATTTCATCCGTTTCTAAATCATTAATTAATGTATCATATAAAGTGATCCTTTTCTGAGAACCAAAACCTGAGAAATAAGCATTTGCTTTTGTTGATCGTTTAGAACCATCAATGACAAAAATATTATTGATTGTAAAACCAACCTTTTTAGCATATTTTTCTATTGCTGACTTTAATTCTCCTTCTTCTAAAGGACTTTGTTTATTAAATAATGGAACAATTAATTTTGCGTAAAACATATTCATAAATAATGAAAATATAGCTATTAATACCCAAGCATAAATCCAGAAATCTTTACCTGTTAATTGATAAAACCAAATTATGAGTGATAAAATTCCACCACCAAGAATTACAGACATAAAAACACCTTTTATTTTATCTAACAAAAATGTTTTTTTTGTTGATTTGTTAAAACCAAATTTTTCTTCAATTACAAAAGTGCTATAATAAGATAGAGGAGTGGTTAAAACCCCTGAACCAAGCATAATAACTCCAAAGAAGATTAAAGCAATTAAAATTGGGTTTTCTGTATAAGTTCTTGCAAAATTATCTACATATTTAAAACCATCTAAAAAAAAGAAAATTAATGTAAAAATAGTTGAAAATAAAGAAGTTATATTCGAAAACTTAGCTTTCGTTTTTTTATAAGCTTGCGATTTTTTGTATTCCTGTTCATCATAAACATCTTTTAATTTTTCTGGAACTTCATCATCAAAATGTTTTTCGTTAAATGTGTCTAAAATTTTATCAACAATAAAACTGATAATTAAAATAGCGATGATTATGTAGAACAGAGTTGTTGGTTGCATTTATTTTTTACTTTTTTTACTTGCATAAATTGCAGCTCCAATAATACCTGCATTATTTCCAAATTTAGCAGCTTCAACAGGAACATCAACCGTTAAATATTCTTTAAATTTATCGAACTTTTTACTGATTCCACCACCTATTATAAACAATTTAGGAGTGTGCAGTGTTTTAACATGATTTAAGAATATATCTACTCTTTTTGCCCAGTCTTTAAGTGATAAATCTTCTCTTTTTCTGGCTGAATCTGCAGCAAATTTTTCAATAATTTCTCCATTTGTATGATAAATTCTACCTAATTCTACATTCGGAATTAATTTTCCATCATAAAAAAGACCAGAACCTATTCCTGTACCTAAAGTAATTACAAAAACTTTCCCTTTAACATTTTTTCCTGCCCCTAAATTAATTTCTGCAACACCTGCTAAGTCAGCATCATTACTTACATAAAATTTAACTCCATCACATTCTTTTTTAAAGAGTTTATCAACTTTAACACCAACCCAATCTTTACTTAAATTACCATGATGCATACATTGATCATCAACAATAATTGTAGGAAAACAACAGCCAACAGGTCCTTTCCAATCAAAATGTTTAACCATTTCTTTAATCACTTTTGCAACAGCTTTTGGTTCTGCTGGTTGTGGTGTGTTAATTCTATGCCTTTCAGAAAGTAATTCTCCGTTTTTTGTGTTTACAATTGCAGCTTTAATTCCTGATCCTCCAATATCGATACCTAATACTTTCATTTTTTACTTTTTAAATTTTCTCTGTCTTTTTGCTTCAAATAAAATAATTGCTGCAGAAACAGAAACATTCATAGAATCTATTTGTCCTTGCATCGGTATATTTATATTTTGTGTTGCTGCTTCTCTCCAAATTTCTGTTAAACCTGTTGCTTCTGTACCTACGACTATTGCTGTTGATTTTATGTAGTTTTCTTTGTGATATTCATTTGAATTTTGCAGGGTTGCAGCATAAATATCTATGTTCTTTTCTTGTAAAAAAGAAATTATTTCTTCGGAAGTACCTGTTGCAATTTGATTTGTAAAAACACAGCCAACACTAGATCTAATAATATTTGAATTGTATAAATCACTTTTAGGATTTGCTATAAAAACAGCATCTATATTTGCAGCATCTGCAGTTCTTAATAAAGCACCAATGTTTCCAGGTTTTTCAACACCTTCAGCTACTAAAATTAGTGGTTTTTTAGATTTAAATTGAATATTTTTTAAAGAGAAGTCTTTTACTTTAGTAACTGCTATAATACCTTCTGTAGAACCTCTATAAGCTAATTTATGATACACTTCTTTAGAGATTTCTATTCTATTTACGTTTGCATTAAAAAGATGTAAAACTTCATCTTCTGAAATTAAATCAGGATAAAAAAGAATGGTATCAAACTCATATTCAGAAGAAATAGCAAGTGAAATTTCACGTTTTCCTTCAATAATAAATAACCCTTGTTTTTTTCGTTCTCTCGCTTTTTCTTGCAGTTTTAATAAGTTTTTTACATACGAGTTATGAATACTAGTAATTTCTTTCATTAGAACAAATATACCTAATTATAGGTATTGGCTAATAAGCAAATATGAACAATATTTGTATATCAATAAACGATACTATTTGTTTAGACTATTAAATGTATTTGAATTTGGATTTTTATGAAAAGGAAAAAGAAAATTTAGTTTATTGTGAACTGTTTTTGATTGAAAAAGGCTCGCAATTGCGAGCCTTTTTTTCTTAATCTACAACTATTTTTTTGGAAACTAATTTTCTTTTTTTATTGTAAATTGATAATAAATACATTCCACTTGTAATTTCTGGAACTTTTATTTTTGATGATTTTAAAGTATTAATTACTTCATTTTTCTGATATTCCTTAACTAATTTCCCTTGTAAATTGGTAATTCTAAAAGTTGGATTTTCAATTTGAGTTTTAAAATTAATTGTTAAATAATTTCCTTTTTTTGAAGGGTTTGGATAGGTTGTAAATAAAGATGATTCTACATCTGAAACACTTGCAGTTTGTAAACTTGGATCTGCTTGTGCATATAAACCCGTTCCTGTTCCTACCAATAATTCATCATAAAAAAGACAATTTATTTCCGTGCCAACAGGGTAAGAATAACCTAAAACCCAAGAAGCTGCGCCACCTGTTAAATAATAAATTTCATTATCTACAGCACAATACAAAGTGTTTATACCATCGTTTACAATTGCTTTTCCTTGTTTATTATTTGTAGCAGTAGAAGTTGGAAATCCAGAAGTTGTATTCACAGACCAAAGATTGGTTCCTCCTAAAGGTTTGTAATATGACACAGGATGATTTGTGCCTGCATCTGTACCAGTAGCGTAGACAGTATTTGTGTTAAAATCATAATCTAAATCGTTAATAGAAACTACAATTGTTGTTCCTGTACTCGTTGTTCCTGCGTTCATATCTTGTGAAACAGACCAACTAGAACTTGTTTGTTCTAACTTATAAATACTTCTTCCAGTTGGGGCGCTTAAATCGTAATCTACACCTACATATGCTATGGTTGTGCCTGTTTCACTTGTAAAGGAAATATCTCTTACATCTACATCATTACTGCCAGAACTTGCGTGTAACAATACTTGTGACCATGTATTTCCTGCATCTTCAGAAACAAATAAACCACCTTTGTCTGTTCCTTGAATTTCTACTCCTGCAAAAACAATATTTTCGTCAAAAGGGCAAATAGTTAGTGCAGAAATCATTGTTCCAACACCAGGATAGTTGTATGGTGAAATTTCTGGTGTAAAAACTTTAGTCCAACTTACGCCACTATCTGTAGTTTTATAAACTCTTACATTTCCTGCGTAAGCAGTTGCATCATTAGAAGGTTTCATTGCTATAGAAAAATATCCAGAACCATCTCCATTCGGCCAAATAGAATTTGTCCAAACAGGAGTAGTATCATAATCTGTAACTTTTCTAACTCCAGATTTGGAGGCAATCCAACCTGTTTTTTTATCAGAAGTCATTTCCAGATCATTTACTTGCACAGCTTCAATTCCTTCATCTGCACTAGAAATATTAAGACCTTGATTATAAGAGATTCCTAACCCTTGATCTGAAGTTGAATAAAATATATTACTATTATTTGAATCTACAAAAACAGCTCCATCATTTGGATGCGTATAGTGAGATATTGTTCCAAATTTACTCCAAGTTCCAGTTATACCTTTATTATTACTAAACATAGATGCAGTTAAAACATAATAAGAAGATGAAGTTCCTGAAAAATCAAAATTGGTTCCAGAAGTCCCAGAAATTGTAGTATCAAATTCTGTGTATGTTGTACCACTATCATCAGAATATCCAATAAATTTATTTGTATTATTATTTCCCCCAATAAAAAATCTTCCATCTGGTGCAATTCCAAATGCTGTCCAATTAACAGAAGAACTTGTTAGAGTAGGAGAGATGTCTGTAAATGTTGTGCTTCTAGAGAAAGAAGTATAATCATCTGTAGAAACATATAATTTTGGTGAACTTCCTTTTCCAAAGACATACATTTTATTGGAAGTTGGTTGAATTATAATGTAAAATAAATCTGTAAATGATGGAAAACTAATAGAAGAACCTGAACCAGCTGTATAGCTATTGGATGCATCTAAAGTACCAAAATGTAGTTGTCCAGAACCAGCAGCAAAAATATAATTACCTTCAATAATTACTTGGTTTACACCTGTAATACCTGTATTATTTGCTGTTACATTGGTTATATTTGTTGAATATAATTCGTTTGAAGAGTTTGTAAAATAAATACTTTCTGAGTTTTCATGAATTTGAATATTCTGTATTCCTGAACCAAAATTTTGAGTGTTATCTAAACTTGGTACAACTTTAAATTTTTTTATTAAAGGAGTTGAACCATTTGTTAGTGCATCTGCATAAAAAACAGAATTTGCACTTTGGGTTGAAACAAATATTCTGGTAGAATCTGCGTGAAATTTATATCCATTTATATAATTAATTCTTCCTCCATAAACATCTTCTACAGTTGGAACACCAAGTGTAGAAAAGTAAGTAAACTCAATAAAAGCAAAGCTTAAAGTAGCAAGTAGCAATAATAAAAATAAGTGTTTTTTTTTCATAATAGTAGTTTTTTGGTTTCATAAAATTATGAAATTAAGTGTATTAAAGAAAAAAAAAGTCAATTATAGGTGTTTTTCCTGTATGAGTCACGTGCTTTTTTTAAACAAAAAAAAGCTCTGAAAAACAGAGCTTTATAAAAAAAAATAAAAATTATAATTTATTTAGATTTATATTTATTAGAATAACGTTTCCACAATTTTGTTTGGTGTGTTTCTAAACTAATTTTTCTTCCTTGAATAAAAGCCTCTGTTAAAATATTAGTTCTCATGTCTAAGGCATCACCTTCAGAAATAAATAATGTTGCATCTTTTCCTACTTCTAAAGTTCCTACGAAATCATCAATTCCTAAAATTTTTGCATTGTTAGAAGTTATCATTTTTAAAGCTTCTTCTCTATCAATTCCAAAAGCTGCATAGGTTCCTGCATAAAATGGTAAGTTTCTAGTATTCATGCGTTCCATTTGTCCTTCCATTCCTAAACCAACAGTAATTCCTTTATCAATTAAAATTTTAGCATTTCTGTATGATAAATCATAATCATCATCTTCTCCATTAGGAATTCTATGTGATCTATCAATAATAACAGGAATGTTATTTTTAACTAATAAATCAGCAACGTTTTCAGCACCATTTGCATGCACCAATACAATGTTACTAACGCCTAATTTTTTAAATGATTTTATAGCATCAGTAATTTCTTTTTCTCCATTTACATGAATAAAAATCTTTTGAGAACTATTAAATAATCCTTTTGTAGCTTTAAATGGAAGGTTTTCTGTTGATGAATTACTTGCTAAGTACCTTTTTGCTTTGTTAAAAAAAGTTATAATTTTTTCAATGTTTTTCACATAGTTTTTGTCTTCTTTTAAAGCAGGATCTTCTCCTAACCACCAACGACCACGAGTTAAGCTTCTAGGCCAATTAATATGTATTGCATCGTCTTTTTTAATAGCAGCATCTTCCCAGTTCCAGGCATCAAATTGCATTACAGAAGAAGTTCCAGAAATTGTTCCTCCACGAGGTGTAATTTGCCCCATAAAAACACCATTTGGTCTCATAGATTCTACAACTTTACTTTCAGCATTATAGGCAATTAAACTTCTAATATGTGGCAACATAGATCCCACTTCATCTTCATCATCAGTGGCTCTTACAGCATCAATTTCAACCAAACCTAAAGATGCATTTGCTGCAATAAAACCAGGGTAAATATGTTTTCCTTTTGCATTGATAATTGTTCCATTTCTTGCAATTTTCATCATTGCAGAACCCACAAATGTAATTTTACCATCAGCAAACATTATGAGTGAATTTTCAATTACTTTTCCATTTCCTAAATGTGCTGTTGCTCCTTCAATAGAAAAAGCTACTGTTTGTTTTGATGCTGGTGTTTGTTGTGCAGAAATGTTTCCTAAACAGCATAAGAAACATACCAAACTATATATATATTGTTTTTTCATTTTGTTTGTTTTTAAATTCTTATTCTGTATCACAATGAAAGTGTTGATTACGTTTTTTCTTAGGCATCACTGTTTTTCCCCCATTCATTTTTTCTGCAAGCATCATTTTTAACAATTTGCTTTTTTCTGATTTTATAGCTGAACGTTTTTCTAAATCTTTTTCGATATCAAAGTAAATAGTTCCATCAATAATTGTTTTTTCTGCTTTTGCATAAATTGATAACGGATTGTGACTCCATAAAACGACATCACCATCTTTACCAACTTTTATAGAACCTGTTCTGTTATCTAAATGTAATAATTTTGCAGGATTAATAGTAACCATTTTCCAAGCTTCCAATTCAGAAACACCACCATATTTAATTATTTTAGCAGCTTCTTGATTTAATCTTCTAGACATTTCTCTGTCATCCGAATTAATTGCAACCGTAATTCCTTGATTGTGCATAATTGCTGCATTATAAGGTATTGCATCTAAAACTTCGTATTTGTATGCCCACCAATCTGAAAAAGTAGAACCTCCAACACCATGTTTTTTCATTTTATCAGCAACTTTATATCCTTCTAAAATATGTGTAAATGTGTTGATGTTAAAGTTAAACTTCTCTGCAACTTTTATTAACATATTAATTTCTGATTGTACATAAGAATGACAAGAAATAAAACGTTCTTTATTAATAATTTCTGCTAAAGTTTCTAATTCAATGTCTTTTCTATAGGGTTTTCCGCTTTTCTTTAAAGCATCATATTCTTTAGCTCTTTGAAAATAATCGATAAAAACCTGTTCTGTTCCCATTCTTGTCTGTGGAAAACGAATGTTGTTATTTGCTCCCCAATTAGATTGTTTTACATTTTCTCCTAAAGCAAATTTGATAAACTTAGGCGAATCTTTATAAATTAAACCTTCAGCATTTTCTCCCCATTTTAGTTTGATGATTGCAGAACGCCCACCAATAGGATTTGCAGAACCATGTAAAATTTGTATTGATGTAACTCCACCGGCTAAATTTCTGTAAATGTTCATATCTGTAGGATTCACAACATCTTCTATAGATACTTCTGCAGTAGAGTTATGGCCAGCTTCATTAACAGCAGATGTAGCAATATGAGAATGCTCGTCAATAATTCCTGCAGTTAAATATTTTCCTGTTCCATCTATAACTTTAGCGCTTCTAGATTTTAAGTTTTTACCAATTGCTGTAATTTTTCCATCTTTTATTAAAACATCTGTATTTTCTAATATTCCTACTTCTTCAGAAGTCCAAACTGTTGCGTTTTTAATTAAAATAGTTTCTTGTTTTGGTAAGGTAAAATTACCATAACCAACATTAGGATAACTTACAGGTAAAAGAGTTAAATCATCTTCTTTCTTTTTATTATCTTTTTTCTTTTTACTGTCTTTTTTTACTTTTTTGAAGCAGACCAAATAGATTTGTTACCTGCTTCATCATAAGCTGTTCCTTGCATTGCATTAGAAGCATTAATGGTTTGACCTATTAATCTTGTATAACCATTATCCATAATTGTTAAGTGAATCCATCCATCTTTAAAAGCAAATTTAGATTTCACTTTTTTATCATCCTTTTTTAAAGAACCAGCTTGTTTAGCTCCTTTACCTGAAATTAGAAGTGAATAATTTTCACCATCAACATTTACCATATAATCACCAGTTATATCAGTAACATTCATATCATTAATAACATTTTTATCACCCTGAACCCAGTTTTCATAAATAGTTGTTTTGCTATTAAAAACATCACCAGAAGTAATTATAAAATTAGCATAACTGCCTGTATTTAAATTACCAATAGTTGTTTTTCCTAACAATTTTGCAGGAATAGTTGTTAAAGATTCCAATGCTTTTTCTTTATCAAAACCATATTTAATTGCTTTCTGTAGGTTTTTATGAAAAGAACTTACTTTTTTTAATTTGTGAGTTGTTAACGCAAAATTAACTCCGTTTTTTGCTAAAACACTTAGGTTAGATGGTTCTTGATTCCATTTACGCATATCACTCAATGCAATGTGTTTTGCAATTAAAGGATTACTAACATCATAAGCATCTTGAAAATTAATAGGAATAATTAAACTTGCATTTGTTTTCTTAATTTCATTAATTCTTTCATATTCATCTCCTCCACCAAGAATTGTAAATTGAATATTAAATTCGTCTCCAACTTTATCAGCTCTTAAAATATCTAACCAACTACCACCTTCAAAAACTTGTAATAGATTTTTATTAGTATTTAAAGCTTCTAAAGATTTGTCTTTGTTTTTTGTATTACCAGTTGCGTACCATTTTGCATCTAAATACATTTGACGTAAAAGTGACATAGATCCCATTTTTGAAGTAGGGTAGGATTGTTTTGATAAAGCGCTTTTAGTAAAAGATAAATATTGGGCAGAAGTATTGTCTAAAATTCGGTAAGCATCTGAAGAATTTGGATTTAATGCTACTAGCATTCCGTTTCCACGAACAATTCCATCCTGTAAATGTGTATTTACAACTCCAAAACCAGCTTTAAGATAGTCAGTTGATTTTTTTGTGTCAAATTTAAATGAATTAGCAGCTTTGGTTTCTGGTCTAATATGATCATTCCAATAAAAACCTTTTCTACCAGCATCATATTGTGGTTTTCCGCTTCTTCTATTTGTAGAAGTCCTTTTTGGTTTTGTGATTCCAAAACTCGAATAAATATCAATAAATGAAGGATAGATTGTTTTTCCAGCAATATCAATAATTTCTGTTCCTTTTGGAATAGAAACAGATTTACCGACAGCTAAAATTTTACCATCTTTCACTAATAAAGTCCCTTTTTTTATGACTTTCTGTGGGGTTACATAAATAGTAGCATTTTTAAAAGCCACTATTTTGTTGGTTGAAGTTTTTACACCTGTATTTGTCGGGAAATATTCTTGCGAATGCAAAGAAAAAGCAACAAATAAGGAGAAAAATAAGAGTAGTTTTCTCATATTAAGTTAGTATTAGTTATTTGAATTGTTTTACAAAATAATTAGAAGGAATTTGTAAAATGTTAAAAGTAATTATTTTAACAAAATTTTAAGGATTTTAAGATGGAGTAGAAGACTCAAAATAACTGATAAATAAATCAACCACATAATTGTAAGATTGTACACCTTTATCTTGTTTATTTGCCTTTAAATAAGCATTGTATCCTTTTTTCATTAAAGGTTCAAAAGGGTTTTTAAATTGTTGCCAATGTTTAAAACTAGCATTATAATCCTTTACAACTCCTTTGTTTACAGTTTTCCAAAGTTCTTTTGTTAATTCTTTATCACGTTTTCTTAATTCAGAAATACAATACCCATAAGCCATTCTATAACTTGCATATTTAAAATAAATATCGTCATTATAATTTGCAGCTAAAAAACCAACAAAATTTGCTTCGTTTTCTGCCGCAAAACCTATTTGATGTGCCATTTCATGACAAGTAGTTGTTGGATAACTTGTTTTAGGAACTCTATTATTAACTTGAGCTTCGCCTGTTAATGGATTTAAATATCCAGAAGTTCCATTATAAGATTGAAACAAACTCATTAACGAGCTTTTAACAGATTTGTGATTGTATTTTAACTGCGGAAAATCATTAGATAAATTTTCATAACCAGCAATTGCCATTTCATACATTTCCTTTTGAGAATAAGGGTTTTCAACTTTTAATGTATCGTTATTTGTAATTTTAAGTTGATAGTCATTCAGTTTTAAAATAATGTGTTTAGTAACTTTTTGTAGTTGTTCTGTGGTATATTTTTGTTGTTGATAGTGTAAGTTTTTTGCTAAAGGTTCTCTGTAATAATTCAATCCCCAAAAAAGATAAAAACAAAAGTAAATGACAGAAAAAACAGCGACTAAATGAATAAGTTTAGGTATTAGGTTTCTAAAACGATTTTTAATCAATCTATAAATAAATCGAATAAAAACAAAGAGTCCAAAACCTAATAAAAGATCGCCAATAGAAAACGGAATCCAACCTAAAATAATTCTAAAAAAAGAAGAAATAGTCGGGTAAATTCCGTTCGAATAATAGTGTTCTATAAATTCAGGATTTTTCGCCACCAATTTCATTAAAAGCATTTGAATTGGTAAGATAATTGCTAAAATAATATGTTTTTTATTCCACTTCATTGTTGTAAAAATAGGTAATCAAAATAGAAGTTGACTGGTTATTAACAAGATAATAACATTTTTGTTTACAATTTTGTTTACAAATTAAAGTTAATTTTTAGAAAGCACTTTCAACCTAAAAAAGTACATTTGTGATAATGGAAAAAACGACTCCTGTTACAGGTAAAAAGATAGACAAATCAAGATTAATTAGTCTTGAAAAAGGGAAAATTCCCCCACAAGCAATAGAGTTAGAAGAAGCTGTGTTGGGAGCAATGATGATTGATAAAAAGGGTATTGATGATGTAATTGATGTCTTAAGTGCTGATGCTTTTTATGATCAGAAACATCAAGAAATTTATGCGGCAATTTATGAATTGTTCCAAAATTCTGAACCTATAGATCTTTTAACAGTATCAAATTTGTTAAAAAAGAATGGGAAATTAGAATTTGTTGGTGGTGATTTTGCATTGATTCGTTTAACTCAAAAAGTAGCTTCTTCTGCGCATATTGAGTTCCATGCTAGAATTATATTACAAAAATTTATTCAACGTAGATTAATATCAATTTCATCAGAAATTATAGAGAATGCCTATGATGAAAGCACAGATGTATTTGACTTATTAGATGATGCTGAGGGGAAGCTTTTTGAAGTTACACAAGGAAATTTAAAAAAGAGTTCAGAACCTGCAGGTTCACTTGTTAAACAAGCATTAAAAAAGATTCAAGAAATTGGGAATCAAGAAGGAATGTCTGGTTTAGCAACTGGTTTTACTAAATTAGATGCTTTAACTTCTGGTTGGCAACCATCCGATTTAGTTATTATTGCTGCACGTCCTGGTATGGGAAAAACGGCATTTGTAATTTCGATGGCAAAAAATATGGCTATTGATTTTAATCATGGTGTTGCAGTATTTTCTTTAGAAATGTCTTCTGTTCAGTTAATTACACGTATGATTTCTTCGGAAACTGGTTTAACATCAGAAAAATTAAGAAAAGGTAATTTAGAGCCACATGAATGGGAACAATTAAATGTAAAAGTAAAACGTTTATCTGATGCTCCTATTTTTATTGATGACACTCCATCTCTTTCTGTTTTCGATTTACGTGCAAAAGCACGAAGATTGGTTTCTCAACATAGCGTTAAAATTATTGTAATTGATTATTTACAATTAATGACAGCTGGAGGAAAAGCAGGAGGGAATCGTGAACAAGAAATTTCTATGATTTCTAGAAACTTAAAAGCTTTAGCAAAAGAATTGGAAGTTCCTGTAATTGCACTTTCTCAGTTATCACGTGCTGTAGAAACTCGTGGAGGATCTAAAAGACCTTTATTGTCTGATTTACGTGAATCTGGTGCAATTGAGCAAGATGCAGATATTGTATCGTTTATTTTTAGACCAGAATATTATGGAATGACAGAATGGGATGATGATGAACATACGCCATGTGAAGGACAAGGAGAATTTATTGTTGCAAAACATAGAAATGGTGGTTTAGATAATATTCGTTTGAAATTTACAGGGCATTTAGCAAAATTTTCGGATTTAGAAGAAGGTTTTAGTTCTGAATTCCAATCTTCTATGAATGCTGATTTCCCAGACGATGTTTTTCCTGATCAAAGAATTGAACCAAAAGATGCTTTTGGTGATGATGATGTTCCTTTTTAGAACATTAAAAATTTTATAAAATTATAGAAATACACAATTGCTTCGGAGTAATTGTGTATTTTAGTTTTTAGAATGAAAAAACTTTTAACAATACTTACGTTTCTTTTAGTATCAAACTCAATTTGGGCATCATTTATATATGTACCAATGAGCCATGATAATCAGAAAAACCATTTAAAAGCATATGGAATTGTTTATTTTTCATTAGAAGCAGGTTTAAAATCGAAATGGTTATTAAATTACGATGGAGGTGCTTTTTTAATAGAAAATAATAAAATTGTAGAGAATGAATGTAAAGTAAGAGGCGTTTCTTATCAAGTAATTTCTGATGCCAAATCTCAATTAATATTACAAGAAATATCATCACCTTCATCAAATCAAGATGCAATAACTTTAGAAAAGGCGCCAAAAATTGCAGTGTATTCTCCAAAAGATAAAATGCCTTGGGATGATGCTGTTACCATGGTTTTAACTTATGCAGAAATTCCTTTTGATGTAATTTATGACAAAGATGTTTTGGCAGATAAGCTCCTTATATATGAATGGTTGCATTTACATCACGAAGATTTTACAGGTCAATATGGGCGTTTTTATGGTTCTTTTAGAACTGCTCCCTGGTATATTGAAGGCAAACAAAGAGCAGAAAAACAATCTGCTGAATTAGGTTTTTCTAAAGTTTCTCAAGAAAAATTAGCAGTTTCTAAAAAAATTAGAGATTTTGTAATTGGTGGTGGTTTTATGTTTGCTATGTGTTCTGCTACTGATAGTTTTGATATTGCTTTGTCTGCAGAAGGAGTAGATATTGCAGAAGCAATGTTTGATGGAGATGCATCAGAACCAAACTATCAATCTAAAATTAATTACAATAAAACTTTTGCTTTTAAAGATTTTCAATTAGTTAGAAACCCAATTACTTATGAGTTTTCTACGATTGATATGACACGTAAACGTAAAATTCCTAAAACTTCAGATTATTTTTCTTTGGTAGAATTTTCTGCAAAATGGGATCCTGTTCCAACAATGTTAACGCAAAATCACACAACTTTAGTAAAAGGTTTTATGGGGCAAACCACTTCTTTTGATAGAAATACTGTAAAAACAAATGTGTTAGTTTTGGGTGAAAATAAAGTAAATAGAGAAGCACGTTATATTCATGGAACCAAAGGAAAAGGAATGTTTACTTTTTATGGAGGTCATGACCCAGAAGATTATACACATAGAGTAGGAGATCCAAAAACAGAATTAGATTTACATCCAACTTCACCTGGTTATCGTTTAATTTTAAATAATGTGTTGTTTCCTGCTGCTAAAAAGAAGAAGCAAAAAACATAATATTATTTTCTACTCCTGTAATTACATTGAAAACAGTAATCTATTTTAAATTTAGGTACAATTATGAAATTCCTACCTTAATTTATCTTGAGTAATAAAGAATGAAAATTAAATAGGTACTATAAAACTTAAGCAACTTCTTTTTTGTTTAATTCCTTAATATAAAATGAAGGCTTTAAACCTGTTTTTTTATAAAATGCATTAGAGAATGATTCTGCTTTTTTAAAACCTACTTCGTTTGCAATCGCTTTAATGGTATATTTTTTTAGAGTAGTATCAGTTTGTAAAATTTCTAAAGCATAATTAATTCGTAAGTCATTTAAATAGGAAGAAAAACTTTTTTCTTTAAAATGGTTTATTGTTTTTGATAAATAATTAGAATTAGTGTTCAAACTTTTTGCTAAAGAATTTAATGTAATATTATTACTAGTAAATTCATTATTTGCCTCAAATAGATCTAACTGCTTCAATATGGTTGTTGTTATATCTTTTGACAAAGAGAAGGCTTCCATAATAGTATTTTGTTTTGGAAGTATTTCTTTCTTATTTTCTAGTTTTACTTGTAATTTATAAAAGCGTTGTTTTAATATTTTTCTTTTTCTATATTGATAAACCACCAAAATAATAGCTAACAAAGCTATTATTCCTAAAACTATTTTTATTTTGTTAGAAGTAAGTGCTTTTTCTTCTAGTTGTTTAATAGCCTCTTCTTTTTCAGTTTTCAATTTTGGAATATCATATTTTTCTGTAAACGTTTTGGCAAGTTTTTTTTCTCTAGAATTTAAAATACTATCAACTATTAAAAGTTTTTCTATATACTTTAATTGATTTTTTAAATCTTTTTTTTCTTTATAATGTTTTATTAAAAAAGTATAGCTTTTTTTTTGTGAGGCTTGGGTAATATTGGTTTTTTGATATAAAGAATCTATCTTTAAATTATAAATAAGAGCTTTTTCTTGTTGATTTAATTTTGAATACGATTCTGCGATTAAATTATAACTTTTTGATAAAATAATATAATTTTCATCTTCAATTATACCAGATATTGATTTTTTTAAATTGTTAATAGCAAGAAGATATTTTTTTTGATTGAATTCTATTTGACCTTTTCTGTAAAAAGAATAGCCAATTAAATCTGAAAAATTTCCTTCTATTGAAAGTTTTAGAGCTTTTTCATTGAAAAAAATAGCAGAATCATATTTTTTTTCTTTTAAATAATTTGAGGAAATATTAATTAATAGAGTACAATATTGAAGATTTTCTTTATTTTCTGAATAATTATTATAAAAGTTATAGGCTTTCAATCTTAATTTTTTTGCTTCAGAATAATTTCCATTTTTGCCATTTAATACAGATATACTTTTTATAGCGATATATCTTAAACTATCATTTCTATATAAATCTGTATATTTTTTTACTAATAAATAATTTTTTAGTGACTGACTATTAATCCCTTTATGAATAAAATACCTCCCTTTATCTAAATAAGCGTAGGCAGGAAACATTTTAGTAGGTTTCCTTTTAGTTTTTTTTATTAAACTATCTATATAATTTAAGTAAATTTTATCATCATTAAAAACTTCACCTAAAAAAGAATACCCAGTAATGGTGTTAATAGTATCTTTCTGTTTTTTAGCCTTTTTTAGAAATATTTCTGCCAATTTTTTAGATTTTATAGAATCAATAAATTTATATTCATAATATTTTTCTGAAATATATTGATAAGAAGAATCTATTAAAGAGTTTATGTTTTGAGAACATGTAGTTTTAGAATAAACTAATGTGGTAAATAAAATAATATAATAAATAATTTTTTTCATAGCTAAGGCCAAATATATGAAACATATTTATCTTTTTTAGTACTCGAAATTTATGAATATCGAATACAGTTTCTTTTTAATAGCAGTATTTAGGCTTAATTTTGATTTAAAGAAAAAAGAGTTCTGTGTACTTTAAGTGAACACTCTTATTATATAGAAATTTACTCGGGAAATAGCCATGAAAAAGATATTTTCACAAACTCTTTTTCTTTTTTTAATACTAGTTGCAAATTGTTTTGTCATTTGTATTTTTAAAATTACTTTTGTGATCAAATTAAAATAACAAAATGCCAACAACACAACAATTACAAGATTTTACACAACAAGTTCGTAGAGATATTTTAAGAATGGTTCATAAAGTAAGTTCTGGTCACCCAGGAGGTTCTTTAGGATGTGCAGAATTTATTACTTGTTTATACCAAGAAGTAATGGAGTATTCTACAGATTTTAATATGGATGGAAAAAATGAAGACTTATTCTTTTTATCAAACGGACATATTTCTCCTGTTTTTTACAGTGTTTTAGCACATAGTGGATTTTTTCCTGTGGAAGAATTAAATACTTTTAGATTATTAGATTCTCGTTTACAAGGACATCCTACAACACATGAAGGTCTACCTGGAGTAAGAATTGCTTCTGGATCTTTAGGTCAAGGAATGTCTGTTGGTTTAGGTGCTGCACAAGCTAAAAAATTAAATGGAGATGATAAAATTGTGTACACTTTACATGGTGATGGTGAATTGCAAGAAGGTCAGAACTGGGAAGCAATTATGTATGCATCAGCAAAAAAAGTGGATAATATTATTGCTACAATCGATTTAAATGGAAAACAAATTGATGGTTCTACAGACGAAGTTTTACCAATGGGAAGTATTAGAGCTAAATTTGAAGCTTTTGGTTGGGATGTTTTAGATGTTAAAAAAGGAAATGATATAGATGCAATTTTAGCTGGTTTAGCTAAAGCGAAATCTATGACAGGAAAAGGAAAGCCAGTTTGTATTTTATTATATACAGAAATGGGTAATGGTGTAGATTTTATGATGCATACTCATGCTTGGCATGGTAAAGCACCAAGTGATGAGCAGTTAGAAAATGCATTGGCTCAAAATCCTGCAACTTTAGGAGATTATTAATACTGAACTTGTTTCAGTATCTTTTTCATATAAACCTACAATTAATTTTGTAGGTTTTTTTATGCTTTTATTTTGATTTCAAGTGTAAGATTACCTTTATCTTTACAACTAAGAAGTTGAAGTTTTTCAGTTTTTAATCATTTAATTTTTAACCTTTCAATATTTATATGAAAATAGGAATTGTTTGTTACCCAACTTTTGGAGGAAGTGGAGTCGTAGCTACAGAATTAGGAATGGCATTAGCAGATAAAGGTCATGAAGTCCATTTTATTACCTATAATCAGCCCGTTCGATTAGATTTTATCTCTCATCATTTACACTTTCATCAAGTTTTATTAGAAGAATATCCATTATTTCAATACCAGCCTTATGAGCTAGCTTTGTCAAGTAAAATGGTGGAAGTTGTAGAAAAATATGAATTAGAAGTTTTACATGTGCATTATGCAATTCCTCATGCATATGCAGCTTACATGGCAAAACAAATGCTAAAGGAAAAAGGACTTTCTGTAAAAGTAGTTACTACATTGCATGGAACAGATATTACTTTAGTAGGCAGTCATCCCACATATAAAACAGCTGTAGAATTTAGCATTAACAATTCTGATGTTGTTACTTCGGTTTCTAATGACTTAAAAAAGACAACCAACAGACTTTTTAATATTAAAAAAGATATTAAGGTTATTTATAATTTTATAGATGTTGATAAATATGATAAAGCACATCAACAAAAGTGCAATAGAATAGCCATTGCAAAACCTCATGAAAGGATTTTAACACATATTAGTAATTTTAGACCTGTTAAAAGAGTTGATGATGTAATAAAGATTTTTTACAAAGTACATAAAGATATTCCTTCTAAATTATTAATGATTGGTGAAGGGCCAGATAGAGCAAAAGCAGAAAATTTAGTAAATAGATTAAAGATTTCTGATGATGTTTTATTTTTAGGAAATAGTTCTGAAGTTACAAAAGTACTTTGTTATACAGATATTTTCTTATTGCCTTCACAAACTGAAAGTTTTGGTTTAGCAGCTTTGGAAGCAATGGCAGCAAAAACGGCTGTAATTTCAACAAATACAGGAGGTTTGCCAGAAGTAAATATACAGGGCGTTACTGGTTATTTAAGTGATTTAGGCGATGTTGAGGACATGGCAAAAAATGCAATTTCTATTTTAAAGGATGATGAAACTTTAGAAACCTTTAAGCAGAATGCAAGAGAGCACACAAAAAGATTTTCGTTAGAAAATATTCTTCCAGTTTATGAAGAAATATATAAATCTTGTTATAAAAGCGAGGTTGAATAAAAAGAAAAAGCTCAAACAAATTAATGTTTGAGCTTTTTTTATATGTAAAATTTAGAAGGTCTTATTTTCCAAAAAGTCCACCTAATAAACCACCAAGTCCACCAGATTTTTTACTTCCACCTAAAACCATTCCAGCAACATCATCAACAATACTACCATCTCCATCTGCGTCTAATATTTTTTCTAAGAAACTTTGTTCATTTGCAGTTTCATTTCCACCTAACATTCCACCTAACAATCCTCCTAATCCTGCAGAATCAGTAACATTACTTTGACGAGATTGCTTTCCTAAAACTCCCATTAATAAAGGAGCAGCAACTTTTAAAATATTACCAACAGAACCAGCATCTAAACCAGATTTCTGACCAATAACTTGTTCAACACCTTGTTGTTTGTTTCCTAAAATATGTCCTAAAATCCCAGCACCATCTTGTTTTACACTTTCTTCTACACCACCACCAAACAAACCTCCAAGGTTGTCTAAAATACTACCATCATGTTTACTAGATAAAGCACCTAATAATCCTGCAGCTCCTTCTGGAGTAGAAGAATTTCTTTCCATTGCTTTCATTAAAACTGGCAAAGCCATTGTTAAAACACTACTTGTTTTGTTTGAGTCATTTCCTGTTGAACCAGAAACTCCTGAAATAATTTGTTTTCCTAAATCACTATTTAATAAGTCTAAAATACCTGCCATTTTTTTGTTTTAATAATTAATATGAATGTTTTCTAAAAATATGACACAATATACAAATAAAGTCACATCACCTCTAAAATATTTTTTTTACCTTTCAAAAATCTTAATAATTTTAAACTAATTAATGAAAAAACTAGCACTACACTGGAAAATTTTAATAGGAATGGTTCTTGGAATCATTTTTGGCTTTATAATGAATTCTGTTGATGGAGGTAAAGGCTTTGTAACGGATTGGATAAAACCCTTTGGAACAATCTTTATAAACTTATTAAAATTAATAGCAGTACCATTAATTCTAGCTTCTTTAATTAAAGGAATTTCTGATTTAAAAGATATTTCTAAAATTAAAAAAATGGGCTTTAGAACCATGATTATTTATATGATAACAACTTTAGTTGCTATTATAATTGGTTTAGGAATTGTAAATGTTGTAAAACCAGGAGCTGGTATGTCTGCAGATACTATTGAGAAAATAAAATCAAAATATGAAACTTCTTCTGGTGTTGTAGATAAATTAGCCAAAGCAACGGCACAACATGACGCTGGTCCTTTACAAGCGTTGGTAGATATTTTTCCGAGTAATATTTTTACTTCTTTAGGAAATGCCAGTATGCTTCAAATTATCTTTTTTGCTTTATTTGTAGGAATTTCTTTGTTATTAATTCCTGAGAAAAAAGCAAAACCATTAATGGATTTCTTTGATTCATTAAATGAAGTAGTGATGAAAATGGTAGATTTAATTATGCTTTTTGCGCCTTATGCCGTTTTTGCTTTATTAGCAAACGTTATTATTGCTTTTGATGATACTGAGATACTTTTAAAACTATTAGTCTATGCATTGTGTGTAGTTGGTGGTTTATTATTAATGATAGGTTTCTATTTGATGTTAGTAAGTGTTTACACTAAAAAATCGCCACTTTGGTTTTTAAAACAAATAAGTCCTGCACAATTATTAGCATTTTCTACCAGTTCTAGTGCTGCAACTTTACCTGTAACTATGGAGAGAGTTGAAGAGCATATTGGAGTAGATAAAGAGGTTTCTGGTTTTGTTTTGCCTGTTGGAGCTACTATTAATATGGATGGAACAAGTTTATATCAAGCCATTGCTGCTGTGTTTATTATGCAAGTTATTTGGCCAGAAGGTCTAACTTTTTCTAACCAATTAATTATTGTAGCTACAGCTTTATTAGCTTCAATTGGTTCTGCAGCTGTGCCAAGTGCAGGTATGGTAATGCTAGTAATTGTATTAGAATCTATTGGTTTTCCGGCAGAATTATTACCAATAGGTTTAGCATTAATTTTTGCAGTAGACAGACCTTTAGATATGTGTAGAACTACTGTAAATGTTACTGGAGATGCTACTGTTTCTATGATTGTTGCAAAATCTTTAGGTAAATTACATGATCCTAAACCAAAAGAATGGGATGACAATTATGAAAAAGTAAAATAGTTTTATATAATATGTCTTTAAAAATATCCAAACCCATTGTTTCTGCAGAATGGCTAGAATCTAATTTAGAGAATCAAAATCTAATAATTTTAGATTGTACCATTCCTAAAGTAACAGTAAAATCTACTTCATCAATTTATAATGATAAAAAACAAATAAAAGGAGCCATTTTTTTTGATATTAAAAAGACTTTTTCTATTGTAAATGCACCTTTTCCTAACACAATTATAGGTTCTAAAGAATTTGAGGTAAAATCCCAAGAATTAGGTATTAAAAAAGACAGTGCAATTGTTTGTTATGATGATTTAGGTATTTATTCATCACCAAGAGTTTGGTGGATGTTTCAATTAATGGGCTTTACCAATATTGCTGTTTTAGATGGAGGTTTCCCAAAATGGGAAGAAAAAAAATATCCTGTTGAAAAACAACAATTTAAATCACCCAGAAAAGGAGGTTTTAAAGCAAATTATCAACCAAATAAAATAAAATTTACAGAAGATGTACTTTCTTCCATCAATAATAAGGATATAATTATTGTAGATGCGCGTTCTAAAGGACGTTTTTATGCCACAGAACCAGAACCAAGAAGTGATGTAAAGGGAGGTCATATTCCTAATTCTGTGAGTTTGCCTTATTCAGAACTAATAGAAAATGGTAGTTTAAAATCTGAAGTAGCTTTAAAGACAATTTTTAATAACCTAAACCCTGAAAATAAAGCGTTTATTTTTTCTTGTGGAACAGGTATTACTGCTTCAATTTTAGCGTTAGGTGCAGAAATATCAGGTATTAAAAATAATGCAGTTTATGATGGTTCTTGGACAGAGTGGGGAAGTACAGAAGGTTTACCAATAGAAATTAAGATGAAAAATATAACTTGGAGCAAAAATGAGTTTTTAGCATATGTATTATTATATGCTGCTCATTGTAATTTTTTTGAAACTAAAGAAGAAGAAAATTATATTCTTTCTAAAGTAGATAAAATCATTTTTAATAAAATACATACTGAGGTTGTTATAGATTCAGATGAAGAAAACTTGAATAAAATTCAGCAATATATTTCTGAAAATAAGCTTAGTCAAGAAGAGAAAGACGCATTGTTAAAAGATATAAAAAATGTTTTTTTTGCTGATGGATCTGTAGATGTTATTGAAAAAAAGGTATTTGGTTTGTTAAAGAAGATTATAAGTTAGTAGTGTGAAATTATAAGATAGGATTAATATAAGTAGTTTTTTATCGAAAATATTAATGATTAAAAGCGTACTTTTTTTACAACAAAAAAACCTCAAAAATAGATGAGGCTTTTTAATTTCTGATGATTTGGTTTAATTTATTTTGCAGGTAATATTTTACCAATACATTCACCAAAACCAATACGAACTTTATCATTTTTACAATGTGCGCGCATAATTACAGTATCATAATCATTTATAAATTTACGTTCTGTACCATCTTTTAATTTAATAGGATTTTGGCCTCTCCAAGTTAATTCTAACATAGAACCATAACTATCTTTTGTAGGTCCAGAAATTGTTCCAGATCCCATCATATCTCCAGCTTCAACAGGACAACCATTTACTGTATGATGTGCTAATTGTTGAGCCATTGTCCAATACATATATTTAAAATTAGAATTGGCAAGTATTGTTTCTTCACCATTTTCAGGTTTAATTCCAACTTGCAGTTTTATATCATAACTTCCTTTTCCTTTTTGTTTTAAATATGGTAAAGGTTCATAAACTTGCTTAGGATTATCAACTCTAAAAGGTTCTAAAGCATCTAAAGTTACAATCCAAGGAGAAATAGTTGAAGCAAAGTTTTTACCTAAAAACGGACCTAAAGGCACATATTCCCATGCTTGAATATCTCTTGCAGACCAATCGTTAAATTGTATTAATCCAAAAATATATTCTTCGGTTTCTTCAATCGGAATTCTATCACCTAAAACATTAGCATCTGTTGTAATAAATGCCATTTCAAGTTCAAAATCTAATAATTTTGTAGGTCCAAATCCTGGAGTATTACTTCCTTCAGCAGGTTTTGTTTGTCCATAAGGTCTTCTAATTGGTGTTCCAGAAGGAATAATAGAAGAACTTCTACCATGATACCCAATAGGTACATGCAACCAATTTGGTAATAATGCATTTTCTGGATCTCTAAATAAAGAACCAACGTTTGTAGCATGTTCTTTACTTGCATAGAAATCTGTATAATCACCCACAGAAACAGGTAATAACATTTCTACTTCATCCATTCTAAAAATAATTTTGTCTTTATGATTTGCATTATCTCTTAGAGTACCATTGGTAACATCGAAAACTTCTGCAATTCTATTTCTAACTAAACGCCATGTTTTACGACCATCAGCAATAAAATCATTTAAATTATCTTGTAAAAAAATATCTTCTGTTAATGGAATTCCTTTAAAATACCCTAATTGATGAAAAGCACCTAAATCTATGGCAAAATTTCCAATTCTACTTCCAATAGTAATAATATCATCTCTAGTAATAAAAACTCCAAAAGGAATATTTTGAATTGGGAAGTCTGAATCTTTATCTATTTTTAACCAAGATTTTCTGTTAGGATTATTTGCTGTTATGATCATAATAGTTCAATTTATTTTTTATCAAACCTACACATTTTTTTTGCATTTTTAAATAAAAAAACAGCGAAAAATGCATTTTTAACACTACTTTTTTCTTAATTATATAATAATAACAAAAAAATATAAAATATCGTTAAAACATGTTTTTTACAAATTTGATTTTGTTATTTTTGATGCTTCTTTAAAAACAACAACAATGCAATTAGATAATCAAATTTTTGACCTTATTCAGGAAGAAAAAGAAAGACAGTTAAATGGTTTAGAATTAATCGCTTCAGAAAACTTTGTAAGTGATGAAGTTATGAGAGCTCAAGGTTCTATTTTAACAAACAAATATGCTGAAGGATATCCTGGTAAAAGATATTATGGAGGTTGTGAAGTAGTTGATGTTATTGAGCAAATTGCAATAGATAGAGCAAAAGAATTATTTGGTGCAGAATATGTAAATGTGCAACCACATTCTGGTTCTCAAGCAAATACTGCTGTTTTTGCTGCTTGTTTAAAACCAGGTGAAACTGTTTTAGGTTTTGATTTATCTCATGGAGGTCATTTAACTCATGGTTCTCCAGTTAACTTTTCTGGTAAATTATACAACCCAGTATTTTATGGAGTTGTTAAAGAAACAGGAAGGATAGATTATGATCATGTAGCTCAACAAGCAAGAGAACACAAGCCAAAGTTAATTATTGCGGGTGCTTCTGCGTATTCTAGAGATATAGATTTTGCAAAATTTAGAGAAATTGCTGATGAAGTTGGAGCTGTTTTAATGGCAGATATTTCTCATCCTGCAGGATTAATTGCAAAAGGAATTTTAAATGATCCTTTACCTCATTGTCATATTGTTACCACTACCACTCATAAAACTTTACGTGGACCAAGAGGAGGAATGATTATGATTGGTAAAGATTTTGAAAATCCTTTTGAATTAAAATTAAAATCAGGAAAATTAAAGAAAATGTCAACTTTAATTAATTCTTCTGTTTTCCCTGGAAACCAAGGTGGACCTTTAGAGCACGTAATTGCTGCTAAAGCAGTTGCTTTTGGAGAGGCTTTAACAGATGAGTTTTTAGAATACCAATTACAAGTAAAAGCAAATGCTGCTGAAATGGCAAAAGAATTTGTTGCCAAAGGATATGATATTATTTCTGGAGGAACAGACAATCATTGTATGTTGATCGATTTAAGAAATAAAGATATTTCTGGTAAAGATGCAGAAATTGCTTTAGGAAAAGCAGATATTACAGTAAACAAAAACATGGTTCCTTTTGATGATAAAAGCCCATTTGTAACATCAGGAATTCGTATTGGAACTGCTGCTATAACTACTCGTGGTTTAGAAGAAGAAGATATGAAAGCTGTAGTTGATTTTATAGACGAAGCAATACAAAATGCTGAAAACGAAGAAGCTTTGCATGAAATTGGTGAAAGAGTTGCGCATATGATGAGTGCAAGAAGATTATTTGTAATGTAAATCACATAACGATTTTTAAAACCTCACTTTTGAGAGCATAAAATTTAAAAAAGCATCAAGTTAATTCTTGATGCTTTTTTGTTGTTATGGTACTGACAATTATCATAGTTAAATTGGAGATAATTTTCGTACTTCGTTGTAATGCAATACGTTCATTATGGGGTCACAAGCTGTTACTGCAATTAAAACACAAAAAGATCGTAAAGAATTTGTACTTCATTTACTCAATGATATAGAAGCTTTTGAGTATATGATTAAGCATAACTTGTTCGAAACTGGCATTCAACGAGTAGGTGCAGAACAAGAGTTATGTATTGTAGATAAACACTTTAGACCTTCTACAAAAGCTTTAGAAATTCTCGAAAAAATTAATGACACCCATTATACAACAGAGTTGGCATTATTTAATTTAGAAATAAACTTAGATCCTTTTGAATTAAAAAACACGTGCTTTTCTGAAATTGAAAAACAATTAAAAAACTTATTAGAAAAAGGATACAAAGCTGCAGAAGAAACAGAAAACAATAAATTTATACTTACAGGAATCTTACCTACTTTAAGAAAAAAAGATCTTGCTTTTAAAAATGTTACACCATTTAAACGTTACAAAACACTTAATAAAGTTTTAAAAAAAATAAGAGGAGATGATTTTAAGTTACATATTTTAGGGGTAGATGAACTCATTTTGAAACATGAATCAATCTTATTTGAGGCTTGTAATACTAGCTTTCAAGTCCATTTACAAATTAGCCCAGAAGAAGCCATCGATAAATATAATTGGTCTCAAGTAATTTCTGGTCCATTGTTATCTATCATGACAAACTCTCCACTTTTATTAGGAAAAGAACTTTGGAGTGAAACAAGAATTGCATTATTTCAACAAAGTATCGATTTAAGAAATGTAACACATTTTTCTAGAGAGCAAAAACCAAGAGTGTCTTTTGGTAATAGATGGGTAAAAAACTCAATATTAGAACTATATACAGATGATATTTCTAGATATCCACCAATTGTTTCATCGCAATTTGATGAGAATTCTATAGAATCTGTTAAAAAAGGAATTATGCCAAAATTAAAGGCATTAAACTTACACAATGGTACTTTATATAAATGGAATAGATTGTGTTATGGTGTTCATGAAAATATAGCACATTTGCGTATTGAAAATAGGTATATTCCTGCAGGGCCAAGTATTAAAGATGAGATTGCAAATGCACTTTTATGGGTAGGAGTAATGCAGGGAATGCCAAAACAATATGAAAAAATTTGGAAAAAAATGCCTTTTCGTGATGCTCGTGGAAATTTTATAAATGCAGCAAGAAATGGTATTAACACCTATTTTAATTGGTTTGGAAAAGGGATTTCAGCAAAAAAATTGTTAGAGAATATTTTAATTCCGATGGCAAAAGAAGGTTTGTTAAAATCGAATATTGATGAAACTGAAATTGATTATTATTTAGAAATTATTCAAAAAAGAATTGATACAAGTACAACAGGAAGTAAATGGTTAATTAGAAACAAACGTAAATTAAGAAAAGAAGTTTCTAATTATGAAGCGAATGTAATTTTAACAGAGCTTATTTATAAAAATCAAAAATCAAATAAAAGTATTTCTGAATGGGAATCTGTGGCTTATCATGAGAATAAAAGTGATAAAAAATATGATAAAGTCTACAAAATAATGTCTACAAGCCTTTTTGTAGTTCATGAAAATGATTTATTAAAATTGGCTCTCAAAATAATGGAATGGAATCATATACATCATATTCCAGTTGTAAACAAACACAATAAAATTGTAGGTATTATTGAAAAAACCCAAATAGAAGAATTGGATTTTTCATCGAAAAAAGTGATGAATAAAGTTGCTAAAAATATTATGAATAAACGTTTTGATATTGTACATCCAGAAACCTCTTTTAAGAAAGCAAAAGAATTAATTATTAAGACAAAAAACACCTGTATTGTTGTTATCAATGAAGATAAATTAGTTGGTATTTTTACTAAAAATGATTTAGAGAGAATAGAAAAAATCAAAAAAAATAATGATTAACCAAATAGAAATAGAATCATTTAATGAAAAAATTCTTGTACAGAGGATTATAGGAAGTGTACAAGGTTCAAAAAAAACTCCAACAGTAATTGCAATAGGCGGTATTCATGGTAATGAACGAGCAGGAATAAATGCTCTCTTAAAAGTTTTTAAGACAATAAATGATGAAAATATTGCCCTAAAAGGAAATTTTTATGGAATTGCAGGTAATATCAATGCTATTTCAGAAAATATTCGTTTTAAAAATGTTGATTTAAATAGAATTTGGACAAAAAAAGAGATTCTAAAACTGTTGTTAGAAAATCATCTAGAAATAGAATCTCAAGAGCAAAATGAAATATACATTATTATTAAAAATATTCTAAAAACAGAAAAAGGACCTTTCTATTTTTTAGATTTGCATACCACATCTTCAGATACAAAGCCATTTATAACAATAAGTGATTCTCTAAATAATAGAAAATATTCTTCATACTTTTCAATTCCAACAATTTTAGGAATTGAAGAATTTTTAGAAGGACCATTGCTAACGTACATTAACGAATTTGGGCATATTGCTTTAGGGTTTGAAGCTGGTCAGCATGATAATGAAGTGTCTGTAGATAATTGTATTGCTTTTCTTTGGTTAGCTTTAGTGGCTGCAAAATGTGTACATAAGAAAGACGTGAAGAAGTACTCTTTCTACAAAAGCTCATTATCTCTATTTAATGAAGATCAAGATTTTTATAAGATTGATTATAAATATACCATTAAACCTTTTGAAAATTTTAAAATGGTGAATGGTTATAAAAATTTTCAAGAAATTGCAAAACATGAATTGTTAGCAAACAGTAATGGAAGAAAAATTGAGTCAAAACAAAAAGGAAAAATTTTTATGCCTTTGTATCAAAAGAAAGGTGATGATGGTTTTTTTGTAATTACAAGAATTTCTAAATTTTGGTTAAAAGCCTCAAGATTGGCAAGAAAACTTCATTTCCATCAATTTTTAAGGCTCTTACCTGGTGTTAAGTCAGATAAAAAAAACACATACACTTTAATTGTGAATCCAAAAACAGCAAAGTTTTTAGCTACAGAAATTTTCCATTTATTTGGATATAGAAAGAAAGTAATTAAAGGTGATAAATATTATTTTATAAAAAGGGATCGAAAAATAAGTGCATTTATTTAATCAACTTGACTTGCCCTGTCAATAATATTTTCTGGAATTGCTTTTTTAGCTTTTGCACCCATTTTCTTAAGCTTTTCAACACTAGTAATTAAGTTTCCTCTTCCATCAAAAAGTTTGTTCATAGCATTAGAATATTCTTTTTTACTATCATCAATACGCTTTCCAATACCAATTAAATCACCTAAAAGACCTTGAAATTTATCATACAAAGCACCAGCTTGTCTCGCAATTTCTATCGCATTTCTTTGTTGCTTTTCGTTATTCCACATAGAATCTATAGTTCTTAAAGTGGCCAATAGGGTAGATGGAGTAACAATTACAATGTTTTTTTCAAAAGCTTTATTGTATAAGTGATTGTCTGTGTTTATTGCAACGGCAAAAGCGGGTTCTATAGGAATAAATAAGAGTACAAAATCTGGAGATTCAATTTTATAAATATCTTCATATTTTTTCTCACTCAATTGTTCTACATGTCTTCTAAGTGAAGCAACATGTTCTTTTAAAAATTGTGTTTTTAAAACTTCATCATCTTCATTTACAAATTGCTCGTAAGCAGTTAATGAAACTTTAGAATCAACAATCATTTTCTTATTATCTGGCAAATGAATTACAACATCTGGTAAAACTCTTTTTCCTTCGTCGTTTGTAAAGCTTTGCTGCACAAAATACTCTCTATCTTTCTCTAAACCAGACTTTTCTAAAACACGCTCTAAAACCAATTCTCCCCAATTACCTTGCATTTTATTATCACCTTTCAACGCTTTTGTAAGGTTAATGGTTTCTTTACTCATTTGTTGGTTTAACTCTTTTAAACCTAAAATTTGCTGACGTAAAGCTGCATGATAATCAATACTTTCTTTGTGAGTTTTATCTACTTTGTCTTCAAAAACCTTTATTTTTTCTTGAAGTGGATTTAGAATTACTTTTAAGTTTTCTTTGTTTTGTTGCGTAAATTTAGTTGATTTTTCTTCTAAAATTTTGTTTGCCAAAACTTCAAAATCGTTAGTAAATTTTTCTTGTAGTTTTTCAACTTCGTTTTTATTTGCTGCTAGTTTTTCTTCTGTATTTTTAAATTCTGTTTCTAAACGCGTTTTATCAGAAATTAAATTTTCTTTTTCTTTTTGAATAAATTTTAACTCGCCTTGCAACTCTTCAACCTTAAATTCAGCATTTTTTACAGTTTCATGTAGCTTAGAAATTTCAAATTCTAATACAGATTTTTCTTTTTCGGTGTTTCCTTTTTCCTTTTCAAAATTTAATTTGGTTAAAAGCTTGCCAATAAAAAAACCTATAACACTAAAAATCAGTGCAATTAAGAAGTATATAATCAATTCGTTCATCATATCAAATTAAGTTCATAAATTTATCACTTTTAAAACAGACAATGAAAGCATTTGCAAGATTTATATTATTTACCATTTTAGGTTGGAAACTAGAAAACGATTTCCCAAAAACTCCTTTAAAATATGTAGTTATAGCTGCACCACATACAAGTTGGGTAGATTTTCCTATTGCAATTTTAGCAAGAATGGCTTCTGGAACTATGGTTCATTTTATAGGAAAAGGTTCTTTATTTAAGCCTCCTTTTGGATTTTTCTTTAGAATGTTAGGAGGAACACCAGTTGATAGAACAAAAAGTAACAATTTAGTTGACGCTGTTATTGCTGTTTTTAATGCTAATGAAAAATTTATACTAGGTTTATCTCCAGAAGGAACAAGAAAAAAGGTAGATAAGTGGAAAACAGGGTTCTATTATATTGCAAAAGGAGCAAATGTGCCAATTGTGATGGCAACTCTGGATTTTGGAAATAAAAAAATAAAAATTTCAGAACCTTATTACACAACAACCAACAAGGATAAGGACTTTGAAGTCTTTCACGCTTTTTTTGAAAATGTAAAAGGGAAAAATCCAGAATTATTTTAAGTATTTACTTTGTAATAAGATAAAATTGACTAAATTTGCGTTGTAGACAATATTTTTCTAATAGAGATTAGGGGCTTTATTATTAATGAGTTTACAAATAGCATACGCTATGATAATAAGTCTCCAGTTTACTGGAGACTTTTTTTTTGTTTATTTCTGAGATACTTTTTGTGCTATTCCAATAATTACTTCTGTAGCTTTTATCATAGATTCTACTGGTACATATTCAAAACGACCATGAAAATTATGTCCACCAGCAAAAATATTAGGACATGGCAATCCTTTGTATGATAATTGAGAACCATCTGTTCCTCCTCGAATTGCTTTAATTAATGGTGTAATTCCTAAATCATTCATAACTTCTTCAGCAATATCTACAATATGCATCACAGGAGTTATTTTTTCTTTCATATTAAAGTATTGGTCTTTAATAGAAATATCTATAACATCTTGTTTGTATTTTTTATTGAAATCTGTAGCGATTTTTTGCATCAATTCTTTTCTATCTTCAAACAACTCTAAATCATGATCTCTAACAATATATTCTAAAACAGTTTTTTCAACATTACCATTTATATCATGCAAATGAAAAAAACCTTCATAACCTTCTGTCTTTTCAGGAACTTCGTTTGCTGGAAGTGCAGCAATAAATTGATTAGCAATTAGCATAGAATTTATCATTTTACCTTTTGCATAACCTGGATGTACAATTTTACCTGTAATGGTAACTTTTGCTCCAGCAGCATTAAAGTTTTCGTATTCTAACTCACCAATCTGACTTCCATCCATTGTATAAGCCCATTCTGCACCAAATTTTTCTACATCAAACAAATGTGCACCTTTACCAACTTCTTCATCTGGCGTAAAACAAATTCTAATTTTACCATGTTTAATTTCTGTATGCTGAATTAAATATTCCATCGCAGTAACTATTTCTGTAATACCAGCTTTATCATCAGCACCTAAAAGCGTTGTACCATCTGTTGTAATTATAGTTTGACCTTTATATTGTAATAAATCATCAAAATAATTTGGAGATAAAACAATATTTTGTTCTTTATTTAAAATGATATCTTTTCCATCATAATTTTCTACAATTTTAGGATTTACATCTTTACCAGTAAAATCTGGACTTGTATCTATATGAGCTACAAAGCCTATTGTTGGTACTTTATAATCTAAATTACTAGGTAAAGTTGCCATGATGTAGCAATTGTCATCTAAATCTACATCTTGCATTCCTATTTCTTTCAATTCATCAACTAAAACCTTTGCTAAATCCCATTGTTTTTCTGTACTTGGAAAAGCAGGATTGTTAGGGTCTGATTCTGTATCTATAGTAACGTATTTTATAAATCGATTGGTAATGTGTTGTTTATTAATCATTTTAATTTGATATTTTAATTTTTTCTATGAGAGCTAAAGCATTACAAAACCTTTTTTTTATTAAAGAATCTCCGTAAACTTCTGCTTTTGCAAGTATAAATTTTTGTTCGTTTGTTTTGATAAAAAAATGACAAACTTGATAATTATGTTTTCCTTTTTTACCTTTAGAAATTGTGTAAAAAGAAGGTTTATTAAGTATTTTTGTTTCTTTTGATGTTGTTTTTATTAATTTTTTTGATAAATTTTCTTGCTCTTGCTTTAATTTAAAAGCTTCATCAAATTTAATGTTTTGATTGATAGCAGTGATATCTAAAAGTAAAGTTTCTGTTAATTGTTTTGTTGTGTCTGCAGTATAAATTGAAGATTGAATATCATCATAATATAAATTTGTTTTCCAACTTTTTGGAATTTGAATAGAAAACAACTTTTTAATGTCTTTTACTTCTTCTAACCTTTTAAAGCTAGAAGTTTTACAATTAAAATCTTTACTAATTTTAGATTGCTGTGAGCAAGAGAAAAATAGGAGTGAAGCTACAATAAGGAAGAATAACTTTTTTGTCATTTTAGTTTAAAACTAGTTTTCCTATTTTATTATTTCCAGCTAACCAAGCTGTATTTCTATCTACAAACTGAATTGTATAATAGGCCTCTTTTGAAACTTCTTTCCAGGTATTTCCACCGTTATTAGAATAAGATATTCCAGTTTTTCCAACTGCAAAAACTTCTTTTCCATTTGTTTTTGGAACATATTGCACACAACTTTTATAGTTAGGGTTTTGTCCATCAGAAATTAATGTCCAAGTTTTTCCACCATCTATTGTAACAGCTTTATTTGCTTTATTTGCTAAAGGTTTTGAATAATCTCCACCAATTGCAATTCCATTGTTTTTATCAGCAAAATCTATAGAATAGATTCCTTGAGGTCCATTTCCTTGAATAATTGGAGTTTCAAAAATTTGCCATGTTTTTCCATAATCATCAGATTTTAAAATACGTGCTTTTTTTCCTCCAGAAGCAATCCAAACTGTACTTCCAATGGTTTTAATATTGGTATTACTAGCAGCAAAAAAGGCTTCACCTTCTTCAAAATTTGGAAGATTTGTACATGGAATTTTATTCCAAGTTTCACCAGCATCAGAAGTTAAAATAATAGAAGCACAATTTTCTGTTGGATCACCAACTACAATTCCATGTTTATTATCATCAAAAAAATGCATCGAATCATAAAAAACCTTTTCATGCTTTTCTGAATATTTTAATTTATATTTCCCACCAGAAACACGATATAATAATGCAGGATTAGCAATACTTAATGCAAAAACTGCTTTTCCATTAGAAGCTATACTTCTAAAGTTTGGACTAATAGAGTCTTGGTATTTAATTGAAATTGGAGGTAAAATTGATTCATCTTTGTCATAAAAATAACCAACATCACCATTTGAACCAGCATAAATTACTTTTTCTTTATTTACCACCTGAATTGCACGAATGCTAACACTGTTTATTTTATACTCTTTCACTGTTATTGTGTCTATTTCTCTTGGTTGATAATCTTTCTTACAAGAGACAAAAACTAGGAAAATAAAAATAAGTGCGTATATTCTTTTCATTTTTGATACTTTTATAGCACTAAAATAAAGTTTTTTTTCAGACCAAGTTATACTAATGATTAAAATGATAACAATATTTAATTGGTTTTATAATTAGCAACTTAAAAAACTTTATTTTTAGATTCTCGATTTCTCGAGAATAACAATTTTATAGAAAATTACAAGGTAAAAGCCTTGTAGGCTTCTTTTTAAATAAACAAATCATTTTTAGATAATGAAAAAAGCGTTGGTAATTTCTGGTGGAGGAAGTAAAGGAGCATTTGCAGGTGGTGTTGCTCAATACTTAATGAAGAAAGAAAAAAAAGATTATGATCTATTTTTAGGTACTTCTACAGGTAGTTTAATGGTTTCTCATTTGGCTTTAGGTAAATTAGATGCGTTAAAGAAGCTTTATACCAATGTAAATCAGAAAACTATTTTTAGTAATAATCCTTTTAAAATTAAAAGAGTTGCTGGTGAGAAAGTGATTAGTATTCGTCATTTAAATACATTTTGGAATTTTTTAAATGGAAGAAAAACTTTTGGAGAAAGTAAAAATCTAAGAAGTTTAATAAAAAAGAATGTTACTAAAGAAATGTATAATGAAATTAGAGCAAATAATAAAGAGGTTGTTGTTACAGTTTCTAATTTAACAGCAAATCATATTGAATATAAATCTATAAATGATTGTACTTACGATGATTTTTGCGATTGGATTTGGGGGTCTTGTAATTATGTACCTTTTATGAGTTTGTTAGAAAAAAATAATTGTCAATATGCAGATGGAGGTTTTGGCTCTTTAGTACCAATTAGAGAGGCTATTTTAAGAGGAGCAACAGAAATTGACGCTATTATTTTAGAAACTGAAGTAACTCAATTTAATAGGCTGCCAGCAAAAAACCCGTTTTCATTATTGTTTGATGTTTTCGATTTTATGTTAACGCATGTAGAAAGGCACAATATTACAATTGGAAAATTAGCTGCTAATAATAAGGATATAAAGCTGAATCTTTATTATACACCTACTGTACTAACTACAAATTCTTTAGTGTTTGATGAAGTTTTAATGCGTAAATGGTGGAAATCTGGTTATAAATACGCAAAATCTAAAAGAGAAGAATTAATGAGTGAGTTTAGACCAGATGTTTTAACCGATCAAGAAATTGAAGAATTTATAGAAAAGCCTGAATTAAAGTAATGAAAATTTATAGCATAAAAAAAAATCCAGTTAAAAACTGGATTTTATATGTTTTTAAAAATTATTTATTTTAAAATCTACATACATTTCATTTGCAAAAGGTCTTTGTAATTTAGAATTTGTTATTTGTTCTTTTTTGATGTTAATTTTTCTTTTTCCAGAAAACTTTGCACCAGTTGTTATATAGTTAATTGTTCTATTTAAAAGAGGATCAGATTTTTCTCCTAAAACACCTAAATTTACATTGCCAGAAATTTGTCCAAAATCTTCATAGAGTTCTACTTCAGGAATATATCCATCAGGATTATTCTCTCCTTTAGAATTTTTTATTTCTAATACAATTGGCTGCATTGCATATGTATGATTTGAGTTTAAATTAGAACCAGTTCTTCTTAAATTATCAGAATCATATAAAGTAATAGAACCTACTTGTTTTCCAACAGTTTGTGTACCAACTAAATTTACATCAATATAAGCACTTAAAGCATTTATTACTAATTCTGAAGCAGATGCAGTATCTTCTGTAACAATGAAATACACACTGGAAAGGTTTAAGCTATTAATGGTTTCTTCAAGAATAATATTTTCATTTTCATCAGTATTTCTTATTTCATCTGTAAAATAATTTAAGAAATTACTAGCATCATTATTTTCCATAACTTTTTCATTCCAAATTTGCTGAGAAAATAAAGTTTGATTAGATTTTGTAGCAATCATACTTCCTAAATAGGTTGCAGTTTTTACAGATCCACCACCATTGTATCTTAAATCAACAATTAATTCATTCACACCTTGTGTTTTAAAATAATTAAATGCCGTGTTTAATTGACCATCATATGAGCTTGCAAATTGATTGTATAATAAATATCCTATTTTTTTTGCACCCTCGTCAAAAGTTTTTACAATTGAAACTGGATTTTCTTGCAATTCAAATTTTTCTAACGAAATAGAATTTCCATTTAATATAGGGTTTCCTGCATTAAAATCTGCTAAATTAATTGTGTAACTTGTATTAGAGCCGAATAATAAATTTTGGTAATTATTTTTAGTAATAGGATTTCCATTTACTTCACTAAAAACCATTCCTCTTAATACACCTTTTACATCTGCATCAGAGTTAGGAACTACATATCTAACAACACCATAAGCATTTGTTGTACTCCCTTTTTCATAATACAATTCGAATTCCATACCATTATTTAAAGTAATTCCTTGAAAATAGTTTTCCAAAGCAATATAATCATCAAATATCCTAGAAAATTTGTCAATTAACCCTGGTTGATAACGTACTGTTTCAAATAATTCTTCTGGAGTAGGAAACCCATATGAGAAATCATTTATTTCGGTTTGAGATGAAAAACGTTTGTCAGCTAAATTTGGAACATCATTTTGCCAATAATAATATGCATTCATACCTTTCCATACAAAATCTTGAATTTCTATATCTTGAGGAATAATAGAATTATCGTCTTTAGAGCAATTATAAAAGAAAATTAAAACTATAAAGAATACGAATGTTTTTATAATATTTTTCATTTAGAATAAGAATGTTTATAGTAAAACTAACGCAATATAAAGAGAATTAGTATTATTTTTAAAATATCTTGTAACAAAATATATTGTGCCTCGTCTTAATTATGTAAACCTGATATAAAGAATAGTATTTATTATATGTTTACAAGACAAATCAACCAAACCAAATGAATCAATCAGACTTTTTAAAAGTTGTTTTACCATTTAAAGATAAAGTCTTCAGATTAGCAAAAAGACTTTTAGTTTCTACAGAAGAAGCTGAAGATGCTACGCAAGAATTATTCTTTAAACTATGGAAAAGTAAAGAAAAAATTGCTGATTATAAGAATGTTGAAGCCTTTGCAATGACAATGACTAAAAATTATTGTTATGACAGATTAAAATCTAAACAAGCAAGTAATTTAACATTAGTACACAGTAATTATAAAGAAAAAGATACAAGTTTAGATAAGAAAATTGAACATAGAGATAGTGTAAACCAAGTACACCAATTGATAGAAGACTTACCTGAACAACAAAAAATTATTATTCAATTAAGAGATGTTGAACAATATGATTTTGATGAAATCTGCAAAATGGTAGATATGAAACCAACAGCAGTAAGAGTAGCCTTGTCTAGAGCAAGAAAAACAATAAGAGAAGCATTAATTAAACAACACAACTATGGAGTTAGCTAACATAGAAATATTAGTAGAAAAATACGAAAAAGCAGAAACGTCTTTGCAAGAAGAAACAACCTTAAGAAACTATTTTACAGGAGGTAATGTTGCACCACACTTGCAAGAATACGAGTTTATGTTTAATTATTTTGCTGCCAACAAAGATGAAACCTATACAAAAACCATTCAGTTAGAACCTAAGAAATCTAAAAAGAGAAACTTAAAATGGTTATCTGTAGCAGCGTCAGTAGTCTTATTATTTAGTGTATTTATTGGTAAACAAGAATACAATAAATACCAAGCACAAAAACAATTCGATCAAATAAGTAAAGGATTAAGACTTTTATCGTCAAACCTTCAAAAAGGAGAAAAGGCAGTAGCAACCTTACATACTTATGAAAACACCGTAAAAAAAATATTAAAATAAAACCAAGTAAACAAGTAAAATAATAAAACCAAGTAAACACAGAAATTATGAAAAAAATAGCAATATTAATAGCGTTAGTAGTTGCACCAATGGTAACAAGCGCACAGTCATTTTTTGACTCTTTAGAAGATATGGATGGAGTAGATATGGTAGTAGTTACCAAAGATGCTTTCGAATTAATCTCTAAATTCAAAAATGTAAAAATTGATGATAATGAAGGAATGAAAGTTTTTCAAATGATTCAAGATTTAAAAGAATTTAAAATGTTTTCTACCAAAGATGTTGCAATTGCAAACAAAATGGAAACAATGGCAAATTCAGCAATTAAAAGACAGAACTTAACTCAGTTAATGAGAATAAAAGAAAATAATTCTCGAGTTAAAATCTATGTAAAGTCTACTAAAAATAAAGACTATGTTAGTGAAGTGTTAATGTTTATAAAAGGTATTGACGAAAAAACAAACGGTAATTCTGAAGCTGTAGTCGTATCTTTAACAGGTAGTATAGATATTAATAAAATGTCTGAATTAGCAGATACGTTCACTAGTGGGAGCAACAAGTAAAGATATGTCTGTTCGAGCGCAGTCGAGAACTTATGAAGTTTTTGACAAACAAAAGACCTTTCGACTGCGCTCAAGGAAACAGGCAATTTAATTTTTATCAACTAAAAAATAAACAATGAAAAATATAACTAAAATACTTTCGCTTTTATTGCTTGTATTGATGATTACTTCATGTAAAAATGAAAAATCCTTACAAGGATATTTAGTAGAAAGTCAAGAAAAAACAGGCTTTATAACTGTTGATATTCCTACAAGTTTTTTACAATTAAAATCTGATGATGTTTCTGATGAAGTAAAAGCTACTTTAAAAAGTATACGTAAAGTAAATGTAGTTGCATTGCCTGTTAAAGGAAATGAAAAAGCTTATGAAATTGAAAAAGCAACACTAAAAGAACTTTTTAAGGATAATAAAGATTACAAGTCTTTAATGACGATGAAGGCTAAAGGAATGCATGTAAACTTATACTATACAGGAGATACAGATTCTATAGATGAAGTAATTGCTTTTGGTTATGGAAAAGAAGCAGGAGTAGGAGTTGCAAGATTATTAGGAGATGATATGAATCCTGCTAAAATTATAGAAATGATGAATAGTGTAAAAATTGACGGAGACAATGTTGGTTTAGAGCAATTTAGCGCAATTTTTAAAGGAAAATAAATTTTTTATATAGTTACCTAAAAGCTGTAATCTCTTATGAGTTACAGCTTTTTTTTTGTCATCATAAATAGAAAAGATAAAAAAACTCATTTCGTTGACATTAATAAAAAAAAGTTTATCATAATTTTGACCACACAGACACATAGTTGTTACTTCTTATTTAATTTAAAAATCAATTTCATGCTGCTTTATTACTGATTTACTGCCTACTAAAAACTGCTTACTTAATATTAACTGCTCATTAACAACTACACTGTTAATATTTCTTACTTTTGATGCTTATGAAAACGATGTTTATGATGATTAAAAAAATGCTCCTTATTGTTTTATTGCTAATAAGTTTTGTAAACTTTTCTCAAACTTATACTACCTACAAACCAGAAAGAGATAAAATTCATGATTTAGTACATACAAAATTAAAAGTCAATTTTAATTTTGCTAAGAAACAATTAAATGGTGAAGCCTGGGTAACTGCAAAACCTCATTTTTATGCAACTAACAAATTTACGTTAGATGCAAAAGCAATGATTATTCATCAAGTTTCTTTAAATAATGAAAAACTAGATTATAATTATGATGATTTTAAAATCATTATTGATTTACCAAAAAAATATAAAAAGGACGAAGAGTTTATGGTATATATAAAATACACTGCACGTCCAGAAAAAGTAAGGCAAAAAGGATCTGTTGCAATTACAGATGCCAAAGGCTTGTATTTTATAAATGCAGATGGTTTTGATAAAAACAAACCAACTCAAATCTGGACACAAGGTGAAACTGAAGCAAGCAGTTGCTGGTTTCCAACGATTGATAGTCCGAATCAAAAAACAACGCAAGAAATTTACATGACTGTTCCAGATAGATTTGTAACACTTTCTAACGGAAAATTAGTCAGTCAAACTAAGAACGGAACCAACAGAACCGATTATTGGAAAATGGATCAAAAACATGCTCCATATTTGTTTTTTATGGGAGTAGGAGAGTATGAGATTATTAAAGATTTTTATAAAAATATTCCTGTAAACTATTATGTAGAAAAGGAATATGCACCTTATGCAAAAGCTATTTTTGGCTTAACACCAGAAATGATGGGCTTCTTTTCTGAAAGATTAGGAGTAGAATATCCTTGGAATAAATACCATCAGATTGTAGGTAGAGATTATGTTTCTGGCGCCATGGAAAACACAACCGCTGTAATTCATGGAGAACAAGCATATCAAACTCCTGGTCAATTAATTGATGAAAATGTACAAGAAAACACCATTGCACATGAATTGTTTCATCATTGGTTTGGAGATTTAGTAACTTCAGAAAGTTGGTCTAATTTAACTTTAAATGAATCTTTTGCAAATTATAGCGAATATTTATGGAGAGAGCATAAATATGGAAAATTAGATGCAGATATGCACTTATTTGAAAATAATGAAGCGTATAAAAACGGACAAAGTAGCGATAAACATTTGGTACGTTTTAATTATGATGACAAAGAAGATATGTTCGATTTAGTTAGCTATAATAAAGGGGGCGCTATTTTACACATGTTACGAAATTATTTAGGTGATGAAGCTTTTTTCTTAGGATTAAAAACCTATTTAACAGAAAATAAATACAAAGCGGCAGAAGTACATCAATTGCGTTTAATCTTCGAAAGAATCACAGGTAAAGACTTAAATTGGTTCTTTAATCAATGGTATTATAATGCAGGACATCCAAAAATTGATGTTTCTTACGATTACAATACCATTCAGAAAAAAGTAACGGTAAATCTTTTACAATTAAATGTTACGGAGTTTAAATTTCCTTTGGCAATTGATATTTATGAAGATGGAAAAAGAAATAGACACAATGTTTTTGTAGATGGTAATGATGCTTCTTTTACATTTCCTTATACAAAACAACCAACCTTGATTCAAGTAAATGCAGATGGGGTTTTATTGTGTGAAATTTCAGAAAATAAAGTATTGAGTGATTATATTTTTCAATTAAAAAACGCAGAAAATTTTGCACACAGAAGAGAAGCATTGTTAGAAGTAGCAAAAAAACAAGAAGAAAAAAATGCTTTTAATGCAATTGCTAATGCAATGAGTGATCCTTCTTATAAAATTAGAATTTTAGCTTTACAAAAGATAGATTTAATTAATAAGTTCTCTAAGAAATATGCGATTCAAAAAATAATGCAAATTGCAAATACTGATGAAAAAACATTGGTACAAGCAACCGCAATTGAAACTTTAGGAAAATTAACAGACCCTGAGTTAACAACAATATTTGCAAAAGGATTAGAAAGTAAATCGTATTCTGTGATAGGTAAAGCCTTAGTTGCTATGTATTATGTAGATAAACAGTTAGCAATTACCAAATCTAGAGAATTACCAGATGCAATTAGAAAAATATTAGCAACACCTTTAACGCGTATATATATTGAAGAAAAAGACGAAAAAGAATTGCCTTTTATTGCAAAAAGTGTCTTGTCTGGTATGTTTTTAACTGGTGATGATGCTACAAAAGCAATTTATCAAAAAGCATTTAAACAAATTTCTGAAAGTAATAATGCAGAAGCAATTCAGAATTTAGTAGATGATATGGTTGTAAAAGGAAATCAATACAAATCTTTTAATTTTGATAAAGTAGTGATTAACTTAATGCGAAGAATGGTACAAGATCAAAAAACGAAAAACACGCCTAATAAAGTTAGAAATACTGCTATTATAAAAGAAGCTATGGCGAAGTTACTTTAAAAATAATCTGAAGTGTTTTGGTAGATTAACATTTTTTTCTTTACAGATATATAAAGATATATCAGTATAATTTATTTTTTATTGAGAAATTAAAAAACTGAATTATGATTTTTATTAGTTTTTACTATAAATGGTTCGTTTATTTTTATCATCATTATAAAATAACTTACTTATGAGTAACACAAAATCATGCTTGGTTTGTAAAAAATCTTCTACAGAAACACCAGTAACAAAATTCTATTATCAGGAAAGTGAATTTTATATTTGTCCACAACATATTCCTGTTTTAATACACAAACCTCATGAATTAGAAGGTTTATTAGATGGAGCCGATAAATTACAAGGAGGATAATAAACGGTACTTAAAAAATAAACACATATATGTTTTAAATCTGCTAGAGAATACTTTTTTGAGTGACCAAAGTTGTTTTAAATATTAGCAGTTTGTGTATGGTTAGTTGCGAGTCTCGCGCAACTAATTTAGCAAAAGGAAACCGAACCTTAGGAAAATTCGCAGGATTTTCCGAGTACACACAGACCCAAGCAATTAGTTATACACGTTGTTGCCACACGTTTTTCTTCGGTAACTTATTCCAAAACCCAATTTATTAAATCATCAATATCAACTATTGACCAACTGTGAGGATTCCTTTCTCCATCATTTTGGAAACCTTTATCTTTTGTTTGAATTAACTCTACATAATCCCAATTATTATCAGTCAATAACTCTTTTGTTTTTTGAATAGTATAGGCATTTGTGCTTTCAAAATCGGTTTGTCTATTTTCTTTCCACCATAAAGTATCGGGTTCTGTATAGAAACGTAATTTTTCGTTTTTCAGATTTTTTATATTGTTTACATTTTTTGTTGTTATTGTAAGTGGCGATACTTTTTGGATATTAGTAAGTAAAGAATTTTTTCCTCCAAATTCTTCTTCAAAATAATTGATTATCCACTTTGGTTCTGCAAGACGTTCTTCTGAAAAGTTTTTTCTCAATACATCTTTTTGAGAACTTTCATAAAGTGCGAAAAGGTCAATGGGTGAATCAACTATAAATACACCTTTGGGTTTTAAAGCTGAATTGGTTTTGTGTAAATAATCTGAAAGAGTTAATGCAACCGTTCCTCCAATTGACATACCACCAATAAAAACATTATTTGTGCTTAAATTATTTTCTTCAACTGCCTTGATTATTAGTTTTGACAACTCTTGTGAATCTTCATTTTCAATCCATAGCTTTCTACCAAAATTCATTAGAAGGACGGTTATTCCTTTTTCTGTAGCCTTGTCAATAATTTTAAAGTCTCGTTTTGTTTCTTTTGAAGTTGAGCCACCTCCAGGAAAAATAATTAATAGAGCTTTTGAGTTATTTGCCTTAACAAGTTCGTAATTCTCATTTACAACATTCGTGATTTCCTTTTTTTTGTCTGATGGTTTTTTCGATTCATTTTTACAGCCAATTAGTAATATGAGTGCAAGAAATAATAGTTTTTTCATTTATGATTTAATATTTTTATGATTTCGCGACTAATTTCTGCGTTAAGTCCGCGTCTTTCCTTTAATAATGTTAACACAGAAATTGTTGTGTTTAATTCAGGAAGATAAATAACGTCTGTTCCCCACCAACCTCCGTGATAAAAAGCCTTATTCCCAAAAAATGAGGGGAAATTGTATAAACCAAGACAATAATTTTTTGATTGCTCCTTTGGTATTACATACGAATATATCTTTGACAGAATATTTACATCCTTTATTATTTTTCCTTCAAATAGTAATTGAAAAAACAAAGCCAAATCTTTAGTATTTGATGCTAAACCGCCACCACCATATAAATCCCAAGAAGGATTTAAGTTATATGAATCCCAATCATATATATCAGCATATTGATGTGCGAGTGGTAAAGAATGTAAAGGTTTATCTTCTAAGTCAATAAACCAAGTTGTATTTAAATGATGCCCTTTAAAATCTAATAATTCACGTATTGAAATATAAAATGGTTTTCCTGTTGTGCTTTCTATAATTTCAGATAATAAGAGGTAATTAATATCTCCATAAGCAAACGTTTTTCCTGCTTGAATGGGGTTTGCTATTTGCATTGCAAGTTCGATTTGCTCATCTCTTGTCCATTTATAATTAGGATTTTTATCTACAAATTCAAAATAGTTGTTATTCACATAATCTGTAATTCCAGATGTATGTGAGAGCAAATGTTTAATGGTTATTTTGTTTAAGTCGTAGCCATTTTTATTTAATAGTTTTTTTGTCTTTTTATGTAAAAGTCTTTTTATAGGTTGGTCTAATTCAATGTGTCCATTTTCAACTAATTTTAATATTGTTGCAGATACGTAGGTTTTAGTATTGCTTGCAATAAGTAAAGGTTGGTCTTTGTTAATTTTCTCTTTTGTATTTTTATTAGAATAGCCAACAGCAGAAGTCCAAGATATATTTTTATTTGGCGACTCAACGTGAATCATAATACCAATAGCATCTCGATTTGCTTGATATGTAGAATCCAAAAGGTGTTGAAATTTGTTTTCAATTTCTTGAGCGTTGCAGGTATTAGAAATTAATGAAAATAAAATTCCAAAAGTTATTATGTATTTACGGTGTTTCATCAAATTTGTGGTAATTATTCTGATATTAAATCGTTTCAATGTTTTATATTAGAAGTTAGCTAAATTAGTTTTTTTGAGTGAAAAAATCAATAGGATAAACCCCATTTTAAAGTTTTTTTTCTTAAAAAACCATTTTAATTACTTTACTGTCTATAAACCTTTTATTCAAACTTAATTTTCAGTTCTATTTCAGGTTCCATAAAATAAGTAAAAATAGCAGCACTATTTTTAAAAGGTTTTTCTAGTTTAAAATTATGGGCTATAGTTAAAGAAGATTCATTTCTAGTCAGCCAAATATCATTGTAAATATGAACTTTAGTATCTAATAAAAATGTGTCATAAAAACCCATATTTAAAGAAGGTAAATTCATTTTAAACACTGGTAATTGGGAAGGAATACCTTTTGAGTTTTCAATTCCTGAAATGGCATCTCGCACATTAAAAAGACTACCAAGATCACATTCTTTAGAAACCTCTTCATTTTTTGTTTCAGAAACAAAAGACATGTTTAAAATTACATTTTGAGGTATTAATACAATGTCTTTTTTAAATTGTGGTAATAAATTAATTAGAATTGGTACGTAGCATTCTCTATACAACAAAGCATCTAGAGTTTCGCTAATAAGAATATCAAATGTGTCAGCCTCAGGTACTTTAAAGGTAATAGCATCTGCAGTATAAAAATCTTTAATATGTTCATTTAAATCAAGTGAATCAATTAATTTTTTGGCAGAAATTACAGCGTTTTTATTAATTTCTAATAAAGAAAATTGTACTTCTTCGGGTTTAAAATAAGGAGCAACTAAGGTAAAAAGTGTTGCATAAGGCCCACAACCTGCATAAAATACCTTAATTAATGTATTGGGCTGTATTTTTTGCTTTTCTAAGATAACAGTTGCAATTGCTCTTAAAAATTTAACAGTTCTTTTGTAATCTAATAAACATTGTGCAGCAAAATTTAAACCTAATGCTTTTCCTTTTGCAGCAGGTATTGCAGCCATATTTTCTATAGAAAAGTCATAGCCCGTAATTTTAGTAATTTCCTTAAAGTGTGCATGAATTTCATTTAAATTTTTTTCAGCTTCTAAATGAGTAATAGAATTGTCTAATATGTCAGAAATTAATTTTTGAATTATATTTATTACCTTGTTTTCAATCATTATTGTAATTTATTTTGAAGTATTTATCAAGTTATGCTTCATTTTATAGTTGTAATTCTGTAAGTAGTAAATTTAGTATTTACGACTAAAAATGAAGCAAGTAGAAATACCCTTTTTTTATTTAAAAAATAGAATTCTAAAAAAGCAAATACAATTTTAAGTATTATTCTTAAATGAGATAGTATCTTTGCACTTTTACAGTTCATTTATGTCTATAAACACGCTTTTAATAACACCTCCTTTTACGCAATTAAATACTGCGTATCCTGCAACTGCTTATTTAAAAGGTTTTTTAGAATCTAAAAATGTACAAGCAACACAATTAGATTTAAGTATCGAATTGTTTTCTGCAGTGTTTACCAAAGAATTTATAGATGCTATTTTTAAACAAGCAGAAATGCTTGGTAATAAAGAATATGCGTTGGTGTATCAACAAAAGGAAGAGTACATAAATAAAGTAGATTCTGTTATGAATTATTTGCGTGTACAAGAAGTTACGGCAGCGTATCAAATTGTACATAAAGATTATTTACCACACGGACACAGACGTATAAAACTAGACAAAGATTTAAGTACAGAGTTTGGAAAATTAGGAATCTTAGACAAAGCCAAACACATTGCAACGTTGTTTGTAGAAGAATTGGGCGATTTTATAAATGCCAATGTAGATGAGTTTTTCTCTTTTACGCGTTATGCAGAACAAATTGGTAGAGCTGCTTCTAGTTTTGATGAATTAGACGAATGTTTGCAATATGAAACTACGTTAATAGAAGATGAAATGTTGTATTTGTTAAATGAGCAATTACAACAAGATAGTTATGATTTAATCTGTTTTACAATTCCTTTTCCTGGTAATTTATTTTCAGCATTAAGATGTGCGCAATTTATAAAGCAAGAATATCCAAACATAAAAATTGGTTTTGGTGGTGGTTATTGCAATACAGAATTAAGGCGTTTATCTGATGTTCGAATTTTCGATTTTGTAGATTTTATCACCTTAGATGACGGCGAAGGTCCGTTGCTAAGAATTACCGAATTTTTAGACGGTAAAATAGGCGAGGAGCAACTAGAAAGAACGTATATCTGTAAAAATAACGAAGTTGTATATGTAAATAAAATACCCAACACAATTTTTCATCATAAAAACTTACCCGCGCCAAGTTATATTGGTTTGCCAACAGCAAAGTATTTGTCATTTTTAGATGTAATGAATCCGATGCACAGAATGTGGTCTGATGGAAAGTGGAACAAACTCACAATTTCACACGGTTGTTATTGGAAAAAATGTTCTTTTTGTGATGTTACCCTAGATTATATCAGCAATTACCAAAATACCACTGCAGATGATTTGGTTGATAAAATTGAAAAAATAATATCAGAAACCAGTATTACAGGTTTTCATTTTGTAGATGAAGCGGCGCCACCTAAAATGCTAAGAGCATTGGCAAATAAGTTGCTAGAACGTAAAGTGTACATTACTTGGTGGACAAACATTCGTTTCGAAAAAACCTTTAATGCAGAATTGTGTACCTTATTATCAAAATCTGGTTGTATTGCAGTAACAGGAGGTTTAGAAGTTGCGTCTGACAGATTGTTAGATAAAATGAAAAAAGGAGTAGATATTGGTCAAGTTGCTAGAGTTACCAAAGCTTTTGCTGACGAAAATATTATGACGCATGCGTATTTAATGTTTGGTTTTCCAACAGAAACAACGCAAGAAACCATCGATTCTTTAGAAGTTGTACGTCAGTTGTTTCAGAACAATTGTATTCATTCTGCTTTTTGGCATCAATTTGCGTGTACAAGTCATAGTCCTGTAGGTAAAAATCCAGATGAATTTCAAATTAAAATTATTGGTCCAGAATTTAAAGGATTTGCAGAAAACGATTTGTATCACGAAGATCCAACAGGAGCAGAGCATCATTTATATAGCGAAGGTTTAAATATAGCTTTAAACAACTACTTAAATCACAAAGGCTTTGAAATTCCGTTGCATGAATATTTCAATTTTAAAGTTCCAAAAGTTACTTTAGAAAGTAATATGATTGAAAAATGCTTGAAAGAGTAGTTTTATTAGAAGCTATTTCCAGCTTTCACTACTCGCTTGTTTTAGTTTGTTCTCGATACAAATTTGTTCATTCTTCAAAAATTCACTCGAACCGACACTAAAAAAGAGCTCAAACATACCGTTCAACCTGGGCTAAACTTGTTTGCTAGCAACACGTTTTTCTTAAAACTTTTCTAATTTAAACAAACAATAGAATTACAGTTAAAACAATTCCTCCAACTGTAAAATACATTCCTTTCTTAAAAACAGGCATTTTTGGTGTATACATCCAAAAAGCAGAGAAAACGAAAAACAATAAGGCAATACCAAAAAAGACATTTAAAAAATAAATCGGACTATTCGTATTTGCTTTGTGCAGTTTTTCCATTTTATCTAAAACAAACGGAAGTTGCATTTTTTTAATGTTTGCAACACCTGTTTCTTTATTGTAATTACCGTTTCTTAGGTATAAAATAGCACCTTCTTTTTTTATTACTTTTGCGCCTTTTTTAAATATAGGAGCTAGATCTCTAGGGGTTAAATTTGGTGCTAGTGTTCGTTCTGTAGTTACTTCAGTTTTTAGAAAATCAGTATCTCTATAAACCATAATAATTCCACTTAAAGCATACACAAACATAATTCCTGATAAAAAATAACCTAAATATCTATGAATAATTCTTACTTGAAATGAAAACGGAGTTTTTCTTTTTGCCATGATAACCTGTAATTTGAATGTGTATAAATTTAGACATTAATTTGGGCTGAAGGTTTAATGAAAAAAGATTTTTTTTTATAAAAAAAAACAATTTCTAGAAACTCATTTTTTATTACTTATTACGTAATAAAATAAGGCAACGATTAAAGTAAATAGTACGATGCTTATAATTGAATTCTTAATTTTATCAGTTTTATACTTTTTCTATTTACTTTTTATATTCATCAAAAGTACCATCATTATAAAAAACCACAATGCGTTGAATTTTTTTTCCACTACTTTCAGAATTTGATTCAAAAAAAGATGGAGTAGAAGTAGTGTTAGATTCTGCACTTTTAGGAAAAGTACCTTTTCCATTTAACAACCAATACATATCTACATCTTTAAATTCAGCAGTAACTTTAAGTATAAAATCTAAACTTGGTTTATTTCTTCCAGAAAGAATATGAGAAATACTTGAGCGTTGAACACCTACTTTATCTGCAAACATAGAGGCGGATAATTGATGAAAGTCCATCACTTTTTTAAGTCGAGAAGTAAATTCTGCTATGTTTACCATTGTAATAATACTGCTTTATACAAATGTAAATAATATAAAAATAGTACCAAAGAATAATCTTTTAAATATAAATAATATTGTTTATTAATTTGAAGTTTTACTTTATGTAAACCCTATAATATGCTGAAATAAAATAAATTAATTATTTATTATTGATATTTTTTATTCAATAGTTTATTGTTATACAATGTTGAGTTGTTTTGAAAGTTTGTAATTTACAATCGTAACAATTGTATACAGATAGTGGGTTTACATTTGTAACATGTATGTAATTTACAATTGTAATTTTTTAGTTTGATGACAATTGTAAATAAAGAAATTGAAGTTTTTTAAATTTAAAAACCTTTAGAAATTATAGGTTTCATTTTATGATGAATGTTAAATATTGATTCAATATTTAAGGATATGTTATTATTACAATCTGATGCGTTTTATATGATTGCTAGCTTTCATAAATTCTTTATTTTTGAAAAATATATTTTATAACTATAATGAATACTTTATCTGCAGATTTTTTAGAAAATATCTTTACTGTGCAAAAAGAAAATTCTTTACATGGAAAATGGATTACTTATAAAGACATCGAACACTTATTTTATAAATATGAATCGCAATTTGTAGTTTCTCAAATTGGTACATCAGAAGAAAATAGACCAATTCATCAATTACAAGTTGGTACTGGTTCTAAGAAAATCTTGTTATGGTCGCAAATGCATGGAAATGAAAGTACAGGTACAAAAGCATTGTTTGACCTTTTTAACTGTATCATAAATTCATCAGAAGAAATATTTTCTAAAATATTAAAAGAATGTACGTTGGTTTTTATTCCGATGTTAAATCCTGATGGAGCACAAGTATACACAAGAGTTAATGCAAATCAAATTGATTTAAATAGAGATGCTGTAGATAGAGTAGCTAAAGAAAGTAAGCTTTTACGCAATATTTTAGAGGGCTTCAATCCGCAGTTTTGTTTTAATTTACATGATCAAAGAACTATTTTTAATGTAGAAGGGACTAAAAATGCTGCAACAATATCTTTTTTAGCGCCATCTGAAGAAGTTACAAGAGCTTTAACAAAAGGTAGAACAGAAACGATGAATGTTATTGTAAGTATGAATAAAATGCTACAAAACGTAATTCCTGACTATGTTGGTAGATATACAGATGAATTTTACCCAACTGCAACTGGAGACAACTTTCAAAAGCTAGGTTATAATACTATTTTAATAGAATCTGGTCATTATCCTGATGATTATGACAGAGAAGAATCTAGAAAATATACCTTCTTTTCAATTCTACAAGGAATTCATCATATTGCAAATACTTTGTCTTTTGATGATTATGAAGCTTATTTTGATATTCCGAATAATGATAAAATTTTCTACGACATTATTCATAGATATTCTGACTCAAAAAATGACATTGCATATCAATATGAAGATAAAATTATAGATGGGAAGTTTGTTTCAAAATTAAACAAAGTGGACGAAAAAGTGCAAAATTCCAATATTGGGCACTCCGAAATCGTTTTCGAAGGTAAAATTATTTAAGTATTTGTTAATTTTATACTAGTTTAATTAAATTAAATTCATAAATTTGCATAGTAATTTGAATAATACGTAAAAAATGAAAAAATTTATATTAGACGAAATCGATCATCAAATTTTAGACATCTTAATCGAGAATGCAAGAACTCCATTTACAGACATTGCAAAACAATTATTAGTTTCTGCAGGTACAATTCATGTACGTGTTAAAAAAATGGAAGACGAGGGTATTATTCAAGGTTCTACACTTACATTAAATTATGAAAAAATGGGTTATTCTTTTATAGCGCATGTTGGTGTGTATTTAGAAAAAACATCAATGACTCAAAATGTAATTGCAGATTTAAGAAGTATTCCAAATGTAACTGTTGCATATGTAACTGCAGGTAAATACAATATTTTCTGTAAAGTAAGAGCTAAAGGAACTAATGATGCAAAAGATATTATTTACAGAATAGATGATATTCCAGGAGTAAACAGAACAGAAACTATGATTGCTTTAGAAGAAAGTATCAATGATAAAAAAAGAATGATGCACGCAATTTTTCAAGAATTATAAACAGCGTTTCTTAACAATATTAAAAAATCCTTATCAATAAAATGATAAGGATTTTTTTATGGATTCTACATCATAATCGTTATGTTTGTTAGTGTAATTATGAAATCTATAATTTATGCAAGCTAAAATTGATTTTATTAAAAACTCCATAAATAACGAAACGTTATTAAACTTATACAAAAACATGTTGAAGCCTCGTTTAATTGAGGAAAAAATGCTGATTTTGTTAAGACAAGGAAAAATTTCTAAATGGTTTTCTGGTATTGGGCAAGAAGCGATTTCTATTGGAGTTACTTTAGCTTTAGAAACAGATGAATATATTTTACCAATGCATAGAAATTTAGGTGTTTTCACAACAAGAGAAATTCCTTTATATCGATTGTTTTCACAGTGGCAAGGTAAAATGAATGGTTTTACAAAAGGGAGAGATAGAAGTTTTCATTTCGGAACACAAGAGCATCATATTATTGGTATGATTTCTCATTTAGGGCCACAATTAGGAGTTGCAGATGGAATTGCATTGGCAAATATGCTAAAGAATAATAATAAAGTTTGTGCTGTTTTTTCTGGAGAAGGAGGCACAAGTGAAGGTGACTTCCATGAAGCTTTAAATGTTGCCTCAGTTTGGAATTTGCCTGTTTTATTCTGTATAGAAAACAATGGTTATGGATTATCTACACCAACTTCAGAACAATTTAATTGCGAAAAACTTGCTGATAAAGGGATTGGTTATGGAATGGAAAGCCACACAATTGATGGTAACAATGTATTAGATGTGTATGCAAAAGTTGATGAACTTGCTAAAAGTGTTCGTAAAAACCCAAGACCAATCTTAATAGAATTCAAAACCTTTAGAATTCGAGGTCATGAAGAAGCAAGTGGAACAAAATACGTTCCTCAAGATATTTTAGATTTTTGGGCAGCTAAAGATCCTTTAGAAAATTATCAAGAATTTTTAAAAAATGATGGAATTTTAACGGAGGAATTTGAAGTTTCATTAAAAGAAGAAATCATTCAAGAAATAAACAAACACCTACAATTAGCTTTTAATGAAGAAAATGTTGTTCCGAATTTAGAAACGGAATTGAATGATGTTTTTAAAAACCATCAATATCAAGCAATAAAACCTTTAAAATCAACTAAAAAGATACGTTTAGTAGATGCAATTTCAGAAGGATTACAACAATCTATGGAAAAATATGATGATTTGGTGATTATGGGACAAGATATTGCTGAATATGGAGGTGTTTTTAAAATTACAGATGGATTTGTAGAAAAGTTCGGAAAAGAACGAGTTAGAAATACACCAATTTGTGAATCTGCCATAGTTTCTACAGCTTATGGATTATCTATAAACGGAATGAAAGCTGTAATGGAAATGCAGTTTTCAGATTTTGTTTCTTCTGGTTTTAATCCAATTGTTAATCTATTGGCAAAATCTCATTATAGATGGGGACAAAATGCAGATATTGTAGTTAGAATGCCTTGTGGAGCAGGAGTAGGAGCTGGTCCTTTTCATTCTCAAACCAATGAAGCTTGGTTTACAAAAACACCAGGTTTAAAAGTGGTGTACCCTGCATTTCCTCAAGATGCAAAAGGTTTATTAATTGAAGCTATTAATGATCCAAATCCTGTGCTTTTCTTTGAGCACAAAGCATTATATAGGTCTGTTTATCAAGATGTTTCAGAAAACTATTTTACAACAGAAATTGGTAAAGCTGCAATTGTAAAAGAAGGAACTCAACTTACAATTATTAGTTATGGAGCAGCAATTCATTGGGTTTTAGAAGTATTAGAAAAAAATACAAATATTTCTGCAGAAGTTGTTGATTTAAGAACACTACAGCCTTTAGATGTGGAAACTATTTATAATTCAGTTAAAAAGACAGGAAAAGCAATTATTGTGCAAGAAGATTCGTTATTTGGTGGAATAAGTAGTGATATTTCTGCATTGATAAATGAAAACTGTTTTGAATATTTAGACGCTCCTGTTAAAAGAGTTGCAAGCTTGGAAACCCCAATTCCTTTTGATAAAAAACTAGAAAATCAGTACTTAGGAAAAAACAATTTAGAAAATAGTATTTTAAATTTGATTGATTATTAAAAAATACTATTTTTAAAACTTAAAAAATTACAATGACTAATAAGCAAATTATTTTAAAAAATCGCCCACAAGGAACACCAGACAAAAATACTTGGCAATTAGAAGAAAATCCAATTCCAGAATTGGAAGAAGGAGAAATTTTAATTCAACAACATTATATTTCTTTAGACCCAGCAATGCGTGGTTGGATGAATGATACCAAATCATACATTCCTCCAGTTGCTTTAGATAGTGTAATGCGTGCAGGTGCAATTGGAAAAGTAATTCAGAATAATAACAATCCAAATTTTCAAATTGGAGATTGTGTTTCTGGTTGGGGAGGAGTACAGCAATTTATTGTTTCTGATGGAGAAGGTTGTTATAAAGTAGATGAAAAAATAGCACCTATGCCTACTTTTTTAGGCACTTTAGGAATGCCAGGAATGACAGCTTATTTTGGAATTCTTGAAGTTGCAAATATTAAAGAAGGAGATATTGTATTGGTTTCTGGAGCTGCAGGTGCTGTTGGAAGCATTGTTGGTCAAATTGCTAAAATTAAAGGTTGTAGAGTAATTGGAATTGCTGGAGGAAAAGAAAAATGCGATTATATTGTAAATGAATTAGGTTTTGATGCAGCGATAGATTACAAATCAGAAAATATTTATTCAGCTTTAAAAAAGAAATGCCCAAAAGGTATAGATGTTTATTTTGATAATGTTGGAGGTGTAATTTTAGACGCAGCTTTAAGTAAATTAAGAATGAATGCAACAGTAGTTATTTGTGGAGCAATTTCTCAATACAATAACAAGAAAAAAGTAAGCGGACCAAGTAACTACCTATCTTTATTGGTTACGCGTTCTACGATGAAAGGAATGGTAGTAATGGATTATACGAAAGATTTTGGAAAAGCTGCAAAACAAATGGCAATCTGGATGCATGAAGGAAAATTAAAATCTCGAGAAGATATTTATGAAGGTATCGAAAATTTTCAAGAAACGTATAATAGATTATTTTCTGGAGATAAAAACGGAAAACTTGTTTTAAAAGTAATAGAATAGTGGAGTTAGAGCACTTTTTTCAATGCCCATATTGTTGGTCAGAAATTTCTATGATTTTAGATAAAAGTGTACATCAGCAAACCTATATAGAAGATTGTGAGGTTTGTTGCAATCCAATTCAAATTACACCAACTTTTGAAGAAAATGAGTTAGTTTCATTTTCTTCTCAATCTATAGAGCAATAATTTTTTAGAAGCTATTTCCTGCTTTCCACTGTATCTTTTTATTGTTGTTCTCGATACAAATTTGTTCATACTTCACAAATTCACTCGAACTGACAGTAAAAAGGATGTCGTTTCAAATGCAGCGCATTCAACGACTCAATAAAAATATAAAAGTGGAGTTAATCAGGGCTAGACTTGTTTGCAGACTAATGTCATTGAGAGTTAAGAAGCAATCTCATAATAAGAAACAGGTCTCTTCAATTGTTCTTCATTCGTAATGAAGATTATTAATAAACGTGAGTTCGATATAACTTCTCTGGTTTAGATAGGCTTATTTATTTGAAAATTAACTTGTTGTCATTTCGAACGAAACGTAGTGTAGTTGAGAAATCTCAAATTTAGACTAAGATTTCTCCATTTCAGTAGAAATGACATTCTTTTCAAATAATAGAAACCGTAACTAACTAATAAACAGTAGTTCTTAAGTCGAACTCACGTTCATAAAGTTAAAAAAAAAGATGTCACTTCAAATGTAGAGGTTTCAACGTTTCAATAAAATATAAACCTGGAGTTAATAAGGGATAAATCTGTTTAGTAACTTCTGGGAAATGATTAACTTAAAGGGTTTTTCCATTTAAACTCCTTAAAAAGAGCAATCCAATCCTTTGGAAAAGGAGCTTTTAATACTAAATCTTCATTTGTAAAAGGATGATTAAAGGCTAACTTGCCAGCATGTAAAAACATGTTTTTCCAACCAAAATTTTCATCAAACATCATATCATGATTTTTATCACCATATTTTGTGTCACCAATTAAAGGATGGCTTATTTTGTTAGCATGCACCCTTAATTGGTGCATTCTACCTGTTTTAGGAGCTAATTCAACTAAACTATAGCGAGAAGAATCATAAGGTTTCACAGGAATGTCTAAAGTAACTTGTTCAAGTGTTTTTAAATGAGTTAATGCTTCTTTATGCACATTTGCATCTCTTCCTTTTACAGGAGAGTCAATAACTTTTGTTTCTGGAGAAAATCCACGAACAACTCCATAATATGTTTTCTGAATTTCATTCGCAGTAAACAAATCTTGAAATTTAGAAACAAACTGTGTTTCTTTTGCGAGTAGTATAATTCCAGAAGTTTTTCTATCTAATCTATGTATAGGATATACTTTTAAACCTTTTTCTTGTTCAATTAATTGTAAAAGGGAAATCTCTTCAGCAACATTTCTAGAATGACGCGCATGATGTACCAACATATTGTTTGGTTTGTGCACACAAATTAAATAATCATCTTCAAAAATTACTTGTAAATTCATTTCTTAATTCAATTTTTAAATTATACGCTTTTCTTATAACTCACCTTTAAATAACCAATCAATAATAAAGAAATTACACCACAAACAAAAAAACCAATAAATAGAGGTAAAGCTGTTTTTTCTATAAAACTACCAATATAAGTAGCAATGGGTACAGCCATAATTGTAGAGAAAAATCCATTAATTGCAGCTCCAATTCCAGCAATATGTCCAATTGATTCCATAGCTAATGCTCTTGTGTTTCCAAAAAGAAAACCTATAGAAAAGAATTGTATTCCGAAAAATAGAATTAAAACATAAATACTAGGATTGTTTTCTCCAGAAAACAGCAGGATATATATAAGTGGAATTACTGTAAACGCAACTGTAAAAATGGAAACTAATTTATACATACCTAGTCTTACAACCAGTTTTCCATTTAAAAAAGTTGCAAAACCAATGCTTATTGCTAGACCTGCAAAAATAAAAGGAAACTCTTCTTTTAGGTGATATTGTTCTTCAAATATTAGTTGACTTGCACTTAAGTACACCATAAAAGAACCTGTAATAAACCCAGAAAACAAAGTAAATACAATAGCATATTTGTGTTTTAAAAATTCTTTAGTACCCTCTATAAAAAGCGAAAATTTAAACTTTTTTCTATGTGCTATTTTTAAAGTTTCTGGTTGACGTTTCCAAACCCAAATCATGGTAAATAACCCAAATATTAATTGACTGTAAAAAATAGATTTCCAGCCATAAGCATCTAACATAAGTTTTCCTATTGCTGGAGCAACTACAGGTACTAAGATAAAAATTACCACAATAAAAGACATCACTCTAGCCATGTAATTTCCGCTAAAACGATCTCTAACCATTGCAATACTTATGGTTCTTGGTGCAGAAAGCCCCATTCCTTGTAAAAGTCTACCAAAAATCATCATTTCTAAACTAGTTGCAGAAACACAAATAAAACTTGCCAAAGCAAACACCATAAAACCGACATAAATCACCGGTTTTCTACCAAAGCTATCAGATAGTGGTCCAGAAATAAGTTGCCCAAAACCCAGTCCTAAGAAAATCATGGTTATAAATAACTGATTGTCTTTTGGATCTGAAATATGTATTGTTTTGCTGATGTCTGCAATTGCAGGTAATAAAGCATCTATTGCTAACGCAACTAATGACATTAAAGATGCCATTACAATTATAAATTCTGATTCTGATTTTTGTATAATTTTCACTTGACAAAAGTACTTTTATTTAATTTTAAATAGAGTTTTATGTTCATAAAAAAAGGTTGCTAAATTAGCAACCTTCTGTATTATTTTGATGTTTTATGCATTACTCTCTACCAATTTGATTGATTGCAGAATCATTACCAATTCCTTTTGGGTTTTCTCCCCATTCATTGGGTCTAGATTCTCCTTCCATCGCAAATAAAACAATCAACCAAATCCATCCAATAATTGGAATAAATATTAATAAGTAATACCAACCACTTTTACCAACATCATGCAATCTTCTTACGGATACTCCTAGACCGGGTATTAATACAAGAAGAGAATAAATTAACGAAAGCATACTAAATATAGTTGATCCAGTAGCCCACTCTAAGCCTGTAAAAGAGTAAGAAATAATGATGTTAATAAGTGTAAACATCCAAAATTCTTGACGTCTTGCTCTTCCTTTAAAATCTAAATAGTGATCTCTTAATACTTTTAAATACCAATTCATTTTTTTTATTTTAACTTCAAAGATAAAGAATTCCTTAAAAAAGACCTCTAGATTTTAAGTCTAAATACTTGTTAATTGTATCACCTGTTAAATTTTCTGGTTTGGTTAAAACAGATTGAATTCCGTATTTTTTTAACTCTTTTACAATGCTTTTCTTTTCATACATAAACTTCTCTGCAATAATACTATCATAAACACCTAAAACATCTTCGCTTTTAGAAGTTGTTAATGCTTCTAGTTCTGTGTTTTCAAAGAAAACAACCAATACTAAATGGTTTTTAGCCAACGCTCTTAAATAGGGGAGTTGTCTTTTTAAACCATCCATCGTTTCGAAATTTGTATATAAAATCAACAAACTTCTATGGGTAATTTTCCTTTTTACCACAGCATATAAAGTACTAAAATCTGATTCTGAGAAATCCGTTTTTATATTGTGTAAAGCTTCAGAAATTAAACTTATTTGAGAGCTCCTTTTTTCAGCAACTACCCAATCTTCTAGTTTTGTTGAAAAAGAAAGCATCCCTGCTTTGTCTTGTTTTCTTAAAATAACATTACTGATTGCTAAAGTGGCGTTTATCGCATAATCTAAAAGACTTAAATTATTAAAATGCATTTGCATTGCACGTCCTTTATCAATAATTGAATATACTGGTTGCGATTTTTCTTCTACATATTGATTGATCATTAACTGATTTCTTTTTGCAGTTGCTTTCCAGTTTAATGAACGGATATCATCACCAGAAACATATTCTTTAATTTGTTCAAACTCTAAAGAATGCCCAATTCTTCTTACTTTTTTTGTTCCGTATGAAATTGCATCGTTATTAAAGGCTCTAAAATCAAAATCTCTTAATTTTAAAAAAGAAGGATAACATTTTACTTCTTTTTCAGTTCCTAAAATGTATTTTTTAGTTGCTAATTGTAATGGAGAACAAGCGTATATATTAATATTTCCGAATAAATAAACACCTCTTTTTGTGGGGATTAAGTCATAATGGATGGTTTTTTCTTCTTTATTGGATAAAATTAAATTAAAGATAAAATCTCTTTTTTGAAATTGAAACGGAATTTCTTCAATAATTGATAAATGTGCATTAAATCCATACAAATTCTGTAATTGCATCGAAATTTTATTTACATCTCCATTCGATAAACGCTCTGGTAAATAACGATTTACCGTAATTGCATTTTTTATATTGTATAAAATAAAAATATCTACCAACACTAAAACTACTAAAATAAAAAGCAACACTTTAGAGATGTCAAAAAAGACAGGTATAAAAAAACCAACCACAAAAAGGATTGAGATTCCTCCTAAAAAGTAGAAGAATCTGTTATTTAAAAATAAAGTGTTGTAAAAGTGTTTCAATGTTGTTTATATAATTGTGAGTTTTTTAAAATTCAGATCTCATTCCGAACAAAGAATGAGGGGGAATCTATAATCTATAATAATGAGATCTCTCAATCGTTCCTCATTTCGAGATAACAGATTTATAAATATTATTTTTTACCTCGGTATTTCTACTGCTTCAATAATTTGTTCTATAATTTGTTTGCTTGTTAAACCTTCCATTTCTCTTTCTGGTGTTACAATTACTCTATGCTCTAGAACCGGAATTGTAGCTCTTTTAATATCTTCTGGTGTTACAAAATCGCGTCCTTCAATAGCAGCAAATGCTTTAGAAGCGCCTAAAATAGCAATACTTGCTCTGGGTGAAGCGCCTAAATATAAAAAGGAATTAGAGCGTGTATTCACAACAATATTCGCAATATATTTTAATAAGTTTTCTTCTATTTTTATTTGATTGACTAGATTTCTAAACTCAATTATTTTCTTACCTGTAATTACGGTTTCAATTTTACTTGCTTTTGTAGTGTTTTCTAAAGCTTGTTCTTTCATGATGATTTGTAATTCTTCATCAGCATTTGGGTATTCTACATTAATTTTAAATAGAAAACGATCTAATTGCGCTTCAGGCAATCTGTAAGTTCCTTCTTGTTCTATTGGGTTTTGGGTCGCTAAAACAACAAAAGGCTCTTCCATTTTAAAGGTGTGTCCATCAATAGTAATTTGCTTTTCTTCCATAACTTCAAACAAAGCAGCTTGTGTTTTTGCAGGTGCTCTGTTGATTTCATCAATTAAAATCATGCTAGAAAAAATAGGTCCTTTTTTAAACTCAAATTCGGATGTTTTTACATTAAAAACAGAAGTTCCTAAAATATCTGAAGGCATTAAATCTGGTGTAAACTGAATTCTACTAAAACCAACATCAATAGTTCTTGCTAACAATTTAGCTGTAATTGTTTTGGCAACTCCAGGAACTCCTTCTATTAAAACATGACCATCAGAAAGGAGGGAAACAATTAATAAATCCATCATTTCTTTTTGACCAACAATTACTTTTTGTAATTCCTTTTTTATCTTAAAAACACAGGCTTGTAATTCAGATAAATCTATTCTGTTTTCAAATTCTAAATTATTTGGTGTTTCTTCGTTATTTGGTGCTTCCATATTTTAATTTTTTAAGAATTTTTCAATCATTTTATGTAATACAACTAACTCTTCTTCAGAAGATTCTGTTCTTTTATTTAAAGTAATGATTGTATTGATTAAATATTTTGTTCTCTGTAATTCATTACCAGATTTAGCAGCTAATTTTTCAATAAAATCTGCGTTTAAATTGGTGGTATTTAAAAGGTATCTAGAACGTACTTTCTCTAAAAAATACCCTATTTTTTTATCAACCAAATTCTTGTGATCTTGTTCTTTTAAATACAGGTTTGCAATGGTTTGTGTAAATGCTACCGTTGAGTTTTTTAAAGGCTCAATAATAGGAATTGGTCGTTGTTTTCTTCTTGCATTAAAAATCATAAACAATAATAAACCAACTAATGACACAAATAAAAACCACGTTAAAGTTTGATGTTCTAAAAAGAATTTAAAAACATTGGTACTGTCTTCTTTTTTTTCTGAATATTTACTCGATTTTATGTGTGGATCCCACAAAATAGCAGCATTTGGTAAATAAGAAAATACATTTGCAGCATAGGTTTCTCTACCATTTAATAAATTGTAATTGGTAAATGCAATTGGCTGCGTGTGTAAGTAAAAAGCGCCTTTTCCATGATGTATTTTTACAAAATTGGGTACTTTTTCTCCATCAACCTCAATAGTTCCTAAAACATTGGTACTGTTTTTATTGTATTGTAAAAAGTAGTTTCTGCGTATATTTCTATCAAAAGTAAAAGACGTTTTAGAAAATTGATCATTATTCAATTCAAAAGTTCCTTTTAACTTCTTTAAATCTTTAACTAAAAAAATCTTTTCATCTAAATTATTGGTCGTAAATTTTAAGGATGCTTGTAAAGTATCTTTAAAGTGATTAAAAGCTAAGAACACGTTATTTCCTTTAGAAACAAAGTCTAAAAGTTCCGTAACACCTTCATTAGAATACTTATAACCACTATGTTTAATACAAACATAATTCTGAATTTTGGTGCTATCTAAATCAGAATCAAACAATAAATAGTCATATATATTTTCTTTTAACAAAGTAACTTCATAGTCTTTAAAAAGTGCTGAAGCTTCATTATAAATGATGTAATTTCCAAACGGAGTTTTCTCTTTTTCTTTAAAATTTTCGTTCCAATCTGTTTTATTACAGCTTATTAATACAAATAAGAATAGGAGAGGAGCATATTTTTTCAGTTGATTAAATACCATCATTTTAAAGAATTTTTAAAAGATTGATACTTATTTTCTGCCAATTTAAAGTTGACTTCATCTATTGGAAAATCTCCATACCAAACATAAGAATATACATATGACAAATACGAAAACTCGGTTCTTGTCGTTTCATTTTCAATTTCAAACAGGTATTCTGAATTGGTTTTATCTTTATGATAATCAATAAGTTTACTGTTAGACAAGGTTTTTAAAACTGATAAATAGTAATAACGAATTGCCAATCTATATGCTTTATTGTTGATTGCTTTTTGTAATAAACCATCAATATCTGTTTCATGAATATCTTCCTCTTCGTAGATTAATTTTTCTGCTACTTTCTTTTTCGACTTTTTAAAGTTCCAAAAGTTGGTTTCTGTGCCTAAAAAGGTTTTTAGAATGATAAAAATGATAATTCCTCCTAATAAAAAAGGGAATATTTTACTGATAAAAAATAAAATAGCTTGTGCAAAAGCAGGATTTATTGATGACGGTTCCTCTTCTTCCTCAATTTCTTCTTCCGCATAAACAAACTCCTTATCATCATACTTTTCTTTTAAATCTTCTCTAAAAGCTCTTTTTTCTGCATATTCAATAGATTTGTTATATTGAGAGGTATCTATCTTTATTTCTTTTTGAATTACCTTTTTTATTACTTTCTCGACAGCAACAGTTTCTTCTTGCAAAAACTGCCCAAAAGTGATGGTAGCAAAGAAAAGGAACCCTAAAAAAAGTAATTTTTTCATGAACGTAAATTGTATTTATTAGCCACTTTAAAAGGGAAAATTAAATAATAATAACTAATAGAAATCAAGCTAAAACCAATAATTACAAAACACATAATAGTGGGCATACTATTAGAATATCTGGTAATATAACCTTCTAAAAAAGCTGCAACTAAAGTAAACGGAATGGTACTTATAAAGATGTAAAAAGCATTTTTCATTCCTCTTTTAAACGATTCTAAGCGTTTAAATGCACCAGGAAATAAAATACTTGCTCCAATTATATAACCCGCTGCAGCTTCTATAATCATGCTAAATATTTCATAAGTTCCATGAATCCAGATACCTTTTATACTATCAAAAAAACTATTGTTTTGATAGAAGAAGGCCTGAAAAACAGCCACCATAATTGCATTGTAAACCACGTAAACACCGGTTCCAATCCCTAAAAACAAACCCGAAAGAAACATGTTTAATCCAACACGTTGGTTGTTGTCATAAATTCCAATAAAAGTTCCCCAATTGCTTCCACCTTTATAAATGGCCATTGCATCGCCACTTTCTATGTTTTCTATGGTTTGATTTACATAACTGTTTCCTAATATTTGACGCGCAAAAGAAGCATCATTAAATGTTGATAATAATCCGATTAAAAAAAAGGCGAAAAAGACAATAAAGGATAAGTAAATAAATTTTTTGTACTGATAGCAGAGTAGTGGCACTTTATCAAAAAAGAAATATAAAAAGACATTTCTATTGCGTCTTTTTGAGTGATATACCTTGTCAAAGCTTGTTTTTGCTAACTTATTTAAAAACTGAGTAACCTTACTTTTTGGGTAATACGTTTGGGCATAAACAAGATCATTCATAATCTTAATATGCAAGTTGGCTATGTCGTCAGGACTTTTTTTCTCTTTATTTGAAATTACTTGTTCAAATTCAAGCCATTTTTCTTTATTTTGCTTTATAAAAGCGACTTCTCTCATTCAGAGCGAATTTAACCATTGCATGAAAAGACTCCAAATAAAAACAGCACAAAATGTAAACATCAATTTTACCCTTGCAAATGTGGGGCAAAGACTCTTGGCATTTGGTGTAGACAACATTTTAAAGTTTACTTATCTCTATTTTGCCATTTCTTTTTTAGACTTTAAATTATTTGAGGCAGCAGTTGGAGGAGATTCTTGGTCTGTTCGTGCCATAGATGTCATGATTTTTTTACCTGTAACCTTTTATTCTTTATACACAGAATTGTTATTAGGCGGACAAACCATAGGAAAAAAATTACTGCAATTAAAAGTAATCAATATAGAAGGTTTTAAACCCTCTACCACAGATTTTGTAATCCGTTGGTTTTTAAGAGTGGTAGATTTTAATCTTTTTATGCTATTATTTGTCTATGTTTCTTCTTTAGGTTTAGATAACGAAATTGGGTTGTTATGGATTTTATTTCTATTCGGAAAAATGATTGGTTTCTTTATGATTCTTTTTACAAAGGACAATCAGCGTTTTGGAGATTTCATTGCAAATACAGTGGTCATTTATTTGAAAGATGATGTAAAGTTCTCTGAGACCATTTTAGAGGATATTTCTAATAAATATGTACCAACATATCCCAATGTGATTAAATTGTCTGACAATGATGCTAGAATTATCAAAAACACGTTTCAAACGGCTCAAAAATATAATGATTATAAGACCTTGATAAAATTGCGTTCAAAAATTTTAGAAGTAACTCAAATTAAGTCTGTACATAAAAGTGACAAAGAGTTTATAGATGCCGTATTAAAAGATTACAACTTTTACACACAAAGCATGTAAGTTTTTCTAAAACCTAATAAAAGTCATATTTTTCATGTATTTATATTTTTAAATTTATAGGGTAATCTTATAAATCGACGAGTATGAAAATATATGATGATAAACACATTAAAAATGTTGTCTTTGTTGGTGCCCATAATAGTGGAAAAACCACTTTAGCAGAAACCATGTTATTTGAGGCTGGAATAATTAAAAGGAGGGGAGCCATTGAAACTAAAAACACTATTTCTGATTATCAGGAAATAGAACATGAAAGACAAGCTTCCGTTTTTGCAACCCCTTTACATACAGAATGGAGAAATTATAAGATAAACATTATAGATACTCCTGGTTTAGATGATTTTATAGGAGAAATTATATCTTCTATTCGTGTTTCAGATACTATTACCACCGTAATTAATGCCAAACATGGTGTAGAAATAGGAACCGAAATTATTTGGAATTATATCGACAAATATCACAAACCAACACTTTTTGTAATCAACCAAATAGATCATAAAGATGCTAATTTCGAAAATAGTTTTAATAGTATCAAAGCACTTGTTGGTAACAATGCAATTAAAATTCAATATCCTTTAAAAGTTGATGGTAGCCAATGTATTATTGATGTTTTAAAGATGAAGATGTACAAATTTGGTCCAGAAGGAGGAAAGCCTGAAAAATTGGCGATTCCAGAAGATCAAATTGAGTTGGCAAATCAACTTCATAATGAGCTTGTGGAAAAAGCCGCGGAAAACGACGAAGAATTGATGGAGCTTTTCTTTGACAAAGGCACATTGAACGAAGATGAAATGAGAACAGGAATCAAAGCTGGAATGTTAAATCATGAAGTTTTTCCTGTTTTTTGCGTTTCTGCCATAAATGACATGGGAACAGGCCGTTTAATGGGCTTTATAGATAATGTGGCTCCTGCAGCAGCAGATTTAAAACCAGAACAAAGTGTTGAAGGAAACGAAATAAAAAGAAGCAAAGATGCAGCTCCTGTTTTGTTTGTGTTTAAATCTATTTATCAACCTAATTTAGGACAAATAACCTTCTTTAAAGTAAAATCTGGAGAAATACATGTAAATGATAAATTGATTAATAGTAGAAACGGAGAAACAGAAACCATCAATCAGTTATACATTATGGATGGTAAAAATAAAGAACCTGTTGCAAAATTAACTACAGGAGATATTGGTGCAACTACCAAATTAAAGTTTACAGAAACCAATGATACTTTAGCTACAAAAGCAGAAGGTTTTACCATAAAACCCATTCAATATCCAGATCCAAGAATTACCAAAGTTATTTTTGCAGAAAACGTAAAAGAAGAAGAAAAACTAAGCGAATCTTTAAAACGTTTACAGAGTCAGGATCCAACAATTGTTGTCAATTATTCTAACGAGACCAAAGAAACTTTAATTGGTTGCCAAGGAGAATTGCATTTAGCAACCATTACTTGGACTTTAGAAAACATTTATGGTGTAAAAGTAGGGTTTAAAAAGCCTAAAATTCAATACAGAGAAACCATACAACGTTCTGCAAACGCAAACTACAGACATAAAAAACAATCTGGTGGTTCTGGTCAGTTTGCACAAGTACACTTAAAAATTGAGCCTTGGTATGAAGGTATGCCAGAACCAGAAGGTTTTAATTTAAGAGGAAAAGAAGTGGTAGAATTGCCTTGGGGAGGAAAACTAGTTTTCTATAATTGTATTGTGGGTGGTGCAATAGACACTCGTTATTTACCTTCTGTACAAAAAGGAATTTTAGAAGTAATGGAAGCTGGTCCTTTAACAAATTCTTTTGCAAGAGATATTAGAGTGATGGTCTATGATGGAAAAATGCATTCTGTAGATTCTAATGATATTTCTTTTAAAATAGCAGCAGCACATGCTTTTAAAGAAGCTTTTTTAAACGCAAACCCTAGATTGTTAGAACCTACAAAAGAAATTTCTGTAAAAGTACCAGAACAAATGGTGGGTAATGTAATGACTGAGTTACAATCTAGAAGATCTATGATTTTAGGAATTGAAACAGAAGGTAATTATCAAGTGTTAAAATGCATTACACCTGCTGCAGAATTGTTTGGTTTTTCTACTGTGTTACGTTCTTTAACACAAGGAAAAGCAACTTTTAATTCTAAGTTTTCATCCTATCAAACAGTGCCTACAAATGTTCAAAAAGAATTAGTATCATAAAAGTTTAATCTAAAAAATTAATAATATGCAAACCAAAGTATCACATTTAAGCGATCTAAAATTTAATTTAGAAACCTGGAGAAGAGAGTTGCGTTTTCATTTTGATGAAATGGATACGTTTCAAGATAAATTAGAAGAAATTGCTGCAAGAGAGTATGACAAAAATGCTTCTATGAAAATAGAGCAGTTTCAGAATAGGATTCTAATTGAAAAGGATGTAATCTCTAAATTAAAGCATCGCTGCAAAAATAAAATGAACATCTTAAATAATTTGTATGCTAATGAAGCCAATGAATTAAAATATCAAACAGCACAAAACCCGTTAATGGATGATATGAGAACTTATATAAAAATGCATTATGAACTCAAAGAAGAAATGATGACTTTTTTCTTAAATTGGTTGGAATAAGTTTTATTTTAATGATTTCTATAAAAACCACATACTATACAAAAGGGTGTGGTTTTTTTTATGCTCTTAAAAACTCTATTTAACATAATATAAATTATAATACAAATACGCCCATTTGATAGTTATAATGATATTATGTAAAATATCCCAGAAAGTATTGTTTCCATTAGAAACCTTTGAACTTGGGTCATTAAACATTAGTAATATACTTCTCGTATAATTTTAATATTCTGAACTATTGTTCAAGTTTTTTTAAATACGCGATTCACGAGAAACATCACGTTTACAAATTTGTATTATAATTAGTCGTTATGTAAAATTGCCACTGCAATTGCGCTCGATTGCTTTTTATAATCAAATTGCTATGGCAATTTATTTTAAACACAATTTCCAACCGCATTGCCAGCGCCAAAAAAAAGCTAGCTTTTAACTATTATTGAAATTCTCGTTTTCGAGGAAATGTTCGTTATAATTTTTTTTACTAGATTCTCGTGGATTACCACAAGAGCTTAAATTTTAAAAAAGTAAAATTCTAAGCGCTTGTTATATTTATAACTCCTATTAATGTTTTAATTCCGTTTCTATTAGAAATCCTATTTTACATAATAATTTTAGTTTTTAGAATTTCAATCAATTCTTTAGAACCATATTTATAGATATCATTAATGTTCAACACAGTTATTTTATTATAATAAGTATTACCAAAAGCTTCTTTAATAGCTTTTAAATGCTTGTTTTCCATTACAAACACATTATCAGCTAAATCTAATTGTTCTTCGCTCATGTAGTTTGTTCCAAGCTTATTACAAGTCTTTTTGTTAGTTCCAGCAGAATCAAAAGATAAACTTGGATAATGCTTACTAAAATAATCTTCGGCAGTTTTTGAACGGTCTTTATTAGCTGAACAAACAAATAGTATACTTTTCATAACTAAAGTTTTACATTCTCTAAAGCATATTTGCTTAATTCTGGAATTGCATTTGTAAAAACGCTAATTTCCCAATTAGATAAATGCGCTAACATTACGTCATTACTTTTAAATATTGAGTTTGGATTTAAAAATACTATTGATGGAATGAGATATAAAACTTTCGCTTCGCTCTCAATTAAAAGAACTAAACTAATTAATAGATTTTCATTTAATTCTCCTAAATCTTGCTTTGAGATTTTAATAGATTTTTCTGCAACAGCATCAATAAATTTAAAGAATAATTGATAAGAATTACCATTATTAACCTTGATAATAAAGTCTACTGCTTCTTTCCTACTTTCCTTTTGTGATAGTTCTATTTGAGCTTTATTAAGCTCTGATTTCATGAAATTTAATGCGTTTTCATTGAGAGTATTCATAGATAACAAGATACATTTTAAACTTAATATCTTTTGTCTTGAAACAAAAGAAACAAAAATTCAAGACTACATATAATTTTGGAAACAATTACGGTTCGTTACGCTATATTTTAGGAAAGATTGTAGACGAACCAAGATTTCTGTAAAAAATGCTTTAAAACACTTAAAAACCATTAATAATAATAATAATAATAACTAAACCCCTAAAATATTACGCTCCTCTCTCCTATTGTTTTACCAAAATTCTATGAGGTCATTTTGCCAACACTATTTATGAGTAAAAACGTACTGACTCTATTTTACATAGTATAAAACATTATTCCTTAATTATCTTTCGTGTTATACTATTTCCTAAATGCAAAATATTTAAAAAATAGATTCCTGATTTTAGATTTGTAATATCTATTTTTCTTGAATTATTACTTTGTGCGGATATATCTCCATTTAATACTTCTTGCCCCATTATATTAAAAATGGCAAACTGTAATTTTTCATTTGCTAATTTATAATTTAACTTGACATTAATCTCTTCAAATGCAGGGTTTGGGTAAATAATTACTTGTTCTTGTTGAGTTAGTTCCTGATCTTCTATGGAAAGAGGGGATGTTGTATCAATGGAAAAAAGAGTATTTCCCATAGAGATATACCATGTATTGTTAAAATAATAAGGGCTACCTAAGGTATTATTTGATATTTGAAAGATACCATCTTCTTGAGTATATAAATATCGTTTGTTATTATTAATAAAGATAACTTCTCCTTCTTCATTTAATTCTTCAATTCTGCTATCAGTACCAAAAGGAGCCACTGTAACTATATCGCCTGTAGGCTTTCTTAACATTATTAATTCTTGACCTAAATTACCTTCTTTTCTGTAAGTGATATAACCATTATTGATTTTAAAATCATCAGGCCAAAGAAATTGGGAACCAGCTTCTCTAAGTACAATTTGTTCTACTCCATCATATAAAACAATAGCATAATTGTCTTGTAGTTCCATTTCTTTAACATAAACATATAAATTACCATCAGAAGCTACAAATCGATTTCTAATTTCGCCTGAAATACCATCAGTGGTAATATTTTCTGCAACTTCATTGTTTAGTAAAATGATATTTCCATCGTTATTGTAATATAGTATACCACCGTTAGTGAATATTTTTTCAATACTATCATAATTCTCTCCTCCATGAAAACCATCCAATAAATTAATACTAGAAGGATTTGATATTTTTTGAATAAAATAATGAGGTTGACATTCTTGTAAAAATGTACCAGGAGATATTTCGGTGTATTCACAAACGTACAAACTAAACAATAAATCATCTCCAATAACAGAGTTATCATGTACTTGTACTATATGATTTTCATCATCATATACATCAATACCCGTAAATCCTATTTCTGTAGTAATATTGGTATTGGGATTCCAAATAAAACTGCGTCTACCATTAAGATTTTCAGAATCCGCTCCAAGTATATAAATGCCTTGATCTAATAATTTAAAAGATTCATTATAATTCAATAAAGGAGTATCAGTAGTGAATGAAATATCCATTACTTGCCCTGTACTTATTTCAGTTTTTGAAACTGATTCAATCTCATACAAGTAACTCTGATACAGGGGACTCCAAGCATATTCTCTATTAGTGTAAAGTATGTTGTTACCATCAAAATCCATTATCTCATTTTGAACGGAGTATTCTTGAACTAGAGGTTCGCTTGGATCAACATAAACTTGTCTTCTAACAGATGTTGTTTGGTTTCTAATATCGGTAACCTCGAGAAGTAATGTTACCTTAGTGTTCATGTAATCTGTAAGGTCAAAATCACCTGTAATCAATGTATCAGAATCCATTAAAGTATAAACTGCTCCATTCTCATCAACTACTTTAACACTATATGATAACATAACTGGAAGATCTCCTTCAATATCCATTCCATCAAATTCAATTGCTATTTCTGGTCTAGCAACACTATGATTCAATGGTAATAGAACATTTACCTCAGGTTTTGTATCAAAAAAAAAGTTCTATTTTCTGAAGTTGTATTATCTAAAACATCTGTGACATTTATCTGCAAAATATGAATTCCTTGAGGAATACTTGAAAGACTGATAGTACCATCAAAAGTATTACTTCCTTCTACTGGATTAAGCTGAGTTACATTACCATCTATAACAGCCTCTACTATTGAAATTTCATAAGTAGCATTGATTGCTAGCTGCACATACATACTCTCACCAACAATTTGTTCAGGAGAAGGATTATATATATTCAAATTAATTTCTTGACTGTAAGCGTTTGAAGTTATACAAACAATCAAAAAAACTAATAAACAGGTTCTAATCATAATTTTAATATTTATAATCAAAGTTACAATTATTTATACTATAATAATAATCCATTCCACACACATTCCACTTCTCTACTATCGTCGTTTCGTAAAAAGCGTGTTCCATTAACATCCGTAGAGAAAAATTTGAGAAGAAAAAAATTAAAGAAATTTGAGGAGATAACTTCGCTTTTACCCAAGCAAAGTAACATAACGCAGAACATTATAATACTTTTTAGTAATTATAATATGACATTATATAAAATGTCTTTGTAACGATTTATATGTGGGTAATATTGTATTCCAACGCTTGCCAACTTGCCCGTACAAAAAAGGGACGTTCGGGCGGGCGCCAAAATAAAAGCTAGCCTTTTTGCTCTTATTAAAAATCGCGTATTCGATAAAATACGTAATAAAAAATTTTAGACGATTCTCGTAAGCTTGCCACAAGATCTTAAATTTTAAGAAAAATAAAATTCTAAGCACTTATTCTATTCTCGTTACTATTTAAGCTTTTTTAATTGTAACTACCAATATTATGTAAAATAGAATTTGAAGATTTAAACTTCTTGAGTTTTGAGTATATCTTTTTTTCTTGAAACAAAAGAAATCGACTTTAGGAGATTCATGAATACTTAAAACAATAAAAACGCATGAACTAAACAAAAAAATCATGACTGCATACAATTTTGTGAACAATTACAGTTAGTTACGCTATATTTTAGACTATTTAGCGTTAAGAAAATGTACCTAAAGTACATTTTTAGATAAATACGATTTGAAGCAGACTTTTAGTAAAGTATTGTATCCAAAGACAATCATCCTCAGGATAATTGCATTTGTATAGCATAAAATATGTACGCTCATTTCTTCTATTGTTTTGACCAAAATTTTATGAGACCGAGCTAAATAATGAAGTTTTATATACATAATAGTAGATTAGAAAATTCGCTTCCTTTCTAAAAGAACATAGATTAATCCACCAAGAAGAAATGAATCTATAAAATACGCATGCGTTAATTGAAAAACTTCTAAATACGTAAATAGCGTAATAATTGAACTTAAGACCCAACTAATCAAAGCTGAAGATTCCCATTTGTTTATATCCTGTAGGTTATAGATTTGCTTTTTAATGAAAAAGAAATGAAGAAAATATATTGAAGAAATTGATGGTGCTAATATTCCTAGGAATTCTAGAAAATCAAATAGATAGGTAGCAAACCCTAATAATGCCAATATTGTACCGAATATACTAGACGCAATAGCAACCTTTTTGAAGGTCCAGCTTTTGTTGATTGTACTAAACGTTAAGCTTGCTGAATATAAATTGGTAGCATTTGTGCTCCAAGTCGCTATAAACAATAATAAAAAAGCAGGAATTACCAAATTGTACTGCTCCATTATTTTAATAATATCAACTTCACCAGTTTGAATAGATGGTACAGCACTAAGCATATAGGCCAAAGGTGTACCAATGGTTAAACCCAATACTGAAAATAAACTTTGTTTATCTGTTTTTACAAATCTAGAAAAATCTGCCATTAACACAGGAAATAAAACCGCAGCACCTATTAAAATTGATGTTGCTTCAAAAAGTGTCATTGAATTTTTTTTTGGAACATAGTCGAAAAGTTGCGATAGACTTTCTAAATCTGCTACAGAGCGATAAAAGACATACCCTAAAAACGCCGTTAAAATTGGAATAGAGAAATTGGCAAGCTTTTCAATACTGCGTAAGCCATAAACTGTTGTAATGGTTATAAATAGACTGGTTACAATAATGATAAGCTCCTTTGATACAACAACATCAAAAGTACTTATTGAAGTATCATATATGGCAATTGCTAATAACTCTATAGCTACAGCAAACCAACCAATTAATGTAACACCGAAAATAAAATTGACAATTTTAGCTCCATATTCTCCAAAACTAAAATGTAATATCATGTAAGTTGATAACCGAGATCGATTACCAATTAATGTGGTTGCCATACACATTATAGTTAAAACAAATGTGGAAATACCAAATGCTATAAGCGCTTGATTAAGACCTAGATTGAGTGCAATTTCTGAACCTAAAAATAGTGTAGAAACTGATAATCCTGTACTCGCAATAATGAAACCAACAACCCAACCAGACACAAAGTCTTTTGGTTGCACTTTTGTGGTTGTGTATTGATTTTGGTCTTCTGCCATTTTAATTAGTTAATAAGTTATTGACCAATGGTACTAAATCTGGATGACAAACTATACCATTGTCAAAAATTTGAATGTCGTCTAAAAATATAGAAACATTTGTAACTACCCCATCAAAATGCGATTTTGCTTCTTGACCATAAGGTGGCATATCCATTGCACTAGTGTGACCAAACCCAAAGTCTACTCCACCCCAAATACGTTCGTCTTCACAAAGTTCGCCTGTTAAGGCTTTTATTCCTGGATTTAAGCCAAACATATTATGAGATATTTTATACATGTTTTCGTCTTTAAATGATGCCAAATATGATTTAAAATCTTCTACTCCATTTTCTCCATTTACATCTATAATCGAACCATTTTTCATGGTAAACTGTATTTGGCCATCTCTTGGAGCTCCTTCCAATATGTCAAAAGCGATAGTCCCATTCATACTGCCTAATTTAGGAACTATATTTATAAATCCAGGAGCTGTACCAAACTTTGGCATAGAAAAATCGCCGTCATCAATATCGAATGCATAATTAAGATCTATATCGTAAGATACATTTGTACCATTATTACTAGTAATATGAACCTTTTTACAAGCCATTGCCATGTCTCTAACTTTACTTAAAAGAGATTTAAGTAATTGGATATCAAAACCAGTAAACATTCTATCTAAAGATTCAATACTTGAATCTGCAATAATCAAATAACGTAATTTATTATTTTCTTTAAAGGCGGTTTCCCAAATATCTGAATATAAAATTACGGTAGATTGTGCTTCAATCCAAACATCTACCTTGCATAGTGCAGCAGTTAACGCTTCAGATGGCCAATCTTTCATTCCTGCTTGTCCGCTTTGTTCTGCTTTTGGCATCCACATTACTAAAGGTATACCTGCTGCTGCTGCTGCTGCATTTGCCATGGCATCTATTATTTCTCTATCAGAGCCTGTGTCTGCTGTTATCGCTACTGTTTCTCCAGGTTTAACTTGAAACATAGTTTCAATTAATATTTTAGAAAAACGTGCAGTTAATATTTTTTTATCTTTTGTCATAAATAGTGTGAAAAAAAGAGGGAACTTTTGCTCCCTCTTGGTAATTAATTAAACTAAAATGGAGCATTTTAAAATTTTACTGAAATAGAAGTACCAACAGTTAAAGGTCTACCTCTCCAAGCTACATCATCAGGGCTACCCACAAATTCTCCTGGAGAAAATTCTTGATAATATAATTTATCTGTTAAGTTTTTACCCCAAAAATCTAATTTCCAGTTTTTATATTCTAATCCAATTCTAGCTCCTAATAAAGAATATGCAGCTGTAGTAAAGTCATCTCTGTTGCTCTCATGCCAATATGTTTCTCCCGTAGTATCTAGGTTTAAAAAACCGTTAAATTTTAATTCTTCGTTTATTTTAAAAGAAGATTCTAATCCAATACTAAAATTATCAACTGGCACAAAAGGTGTTTTATTACCATTATAGACTGTGTTATCTGTTGTATTACCATCATCACCACCAACTTTACCACCATCTATTATTTCGGTCTTAGTATATCCGTAACTTGCAAAAGCATCTAAAAAGTTTGTAAGACGTAAGCGAGACTCTAGCTCAAATCCAACAAATTTACTATCATTATAATTGTAAACACCTGCAATAAAAGTATCTAAATCCAAAATATATTGTTGTTGATTATTCATTCTGGTAGTAAATACAGAACCGTTAAAAATAAATCGATCATTCCATGAAGTTGTTTTAAAACCTAGCTCATAATTCTCTGAGGTTTCATCTTTAAATTCTCTATTAAAAAGACCTGTTGCTTGCGCATTATAACCTCCAGTTCTATATCCTTTACCGTAATTAGCATAGAAAAGAATATTTTTTGTAGCTTGATATGATAGTGATGCTTTTGGTTGAAAAACATTGTTAGTTCTAGATGATGCTGTTTCAAAAAGCGTATCGTCTTGACTAAATTTATCCATATCATATCTAAAACCAGCAGATGCAGTTAATTTGTCTGTCAATTTATAATCTGCAAACCCAAAAAGTGCAATTGTTTCTGTTGTATTTACATAGTCTGCAACTGGATAAGGGTCACTTTCATAAGTTCCATTTTCTAGAAGATCTTTTTCTGTATTTTGATAAAAACCACCTATACTCCAATCAAATTTTGTGTCGGTGTTTTTATTATTTAATCTAATTTCTTGATTGAAAGTAGTTGTTTTAGTAACTCTGTTTTGTGTAAATAAATCAAAATCCAAAAAGTCGAGATCTCCATTCATTGTTTTTTCAACATTGTTAAAAGAAGTGATACTTTGAAGACTCATGTTTTCAAATTTATATTCCATTTTTATGTTTCCGTAATTATTTTTCATATCCGATTTACCTAATACATCCGCTACAATTACATTGTTATCATTTGTTGGATTTGGATCCATTACTCCACCAGGAAATTCGCCTTCAAAACCGATTGGATTTACGGCATAATAGGCTGCACCTCCTTTTAAATCAAAATACTGATAAGTACCTGTTACACTAAAATCATTAGAAATTCTAGCTTTAATTTGTCCTCTAACATTAACATCTGTTCTAAAATCTACTTTTTCATTTAAAAAATCATTGGTAAATAAACCATCAAAATCTTTATATTGAGTAGAAAAACGATAAAATATTTTGTCTTTTTTTAAAGCTCCAGAAGAAATAAATTGCACTTCTTTTTGACCACCATTTCCAACGCCTAACTTTATTTTGTTAGCCATTTTATTTGTAGGTTCTTTCGTATAAATATTTACAGCACCTCCAATTGCATTTTTCCCATATAAAGCACCTTGAGGACCTTTTACAACTTCAATTAATGCTAAGTCATATAATTCTTGACTTAATAAACTTGGATCTGGTATTGTAACACCATCAATTACAAAAGCTAAAGGAGCATCTCCTCCCCTTACTTGCGAAATACCTCTAATAGTTATGGTATTTAAACCAATTTCTTGTGAAGTGTTAAACTTTAAATTAGGAACTAAAGCAGAAAATGAACTAACATCTATAATACCTGCGTTTTCAATACCTTTCGCATTTAAAGCTGTTACAGATTCTGGTGTAATTTGTATCGATGATGTACGTTTTCTAGATTTTCCAATAACTCCAGAAAAACCTTTAACAACTACTTCATCTAAAGATTCGTTAGATTCTTTTAATTGTACATTTATTATTTTTTTATCTCCAACAGTAATGGTCTGTTCTTTAAAACCAATAAATGAAAATACTAAAACAGTATTTGCATCTGTTGTTCTTATTTGATAATTTCCATTAAAATCTGTACTTATACCAAAAGTTGTACCCTTAATGGCGATACTTACTCCAGGAATAGGTTCTCCATAGGTATCTGTAACTTTACCTGTAACTCTATTTTGTGAAAAAGATATTGTACTTATTAATAAGAACAATAATAAAATACTTTGTTTCATAATATATATGTTATATAAGTGTTAATTTTATAATGTAAATGTAATCTACAAATCTTAATTCCTGTTCATTTTAATTATTAAAAATATTTTTAATAATTTTACATTAATTTTTAAGAATTTTTATGGAAGAAAAAAGAACTTCATTATTATTAACATCAGAATATTTTAAATTATTATTAGAAGTCATTTATGACACTTTTAAAAAGAAGCATAATCTTAAAAAAACGCCTAAAACTTTTCAACTATTCGGGTACGGAGCTTTTAATGAAAGCAAACCCAGTTTAAAGAAAGATTTTGAAGAAATTGGAACTGAATTTATCAATGGAAAATATTTATATGATAAATCACGAGAATTAGAAAAAGGAAAGTCAGTTATTAAATTAAATGACTATTACAAATCTGTTCTTCTATTGTATATTGGTTATGAGGATTTTGAAAAATTTTTAGATGACAATAAGTTAAGTAAAGATGAAAATGAAAAACAATCTGCCTTAATTCACAAAGATAAATCGAATACTTCTTATTATTATTTAAACTATTACTTTGGTGAAGACAACATCATTTTAAAAGGAAAAACCATTATTTCAAATAATTGGAAAAAAATTCAGCACTTTTTCATATATCCACTTGATGATGGTTCTATGAGAGAACATTACAGTCATGGTAATATTGCACGGCAAGGAGATACCTTATATATTAGAACCAAAACACTTTCGGGGACAAAATATATTGAAGGTTCAAGTGAGATCTATTACATTGGTCATAAAACACCTTCAAATATAAATTATTTAGTTGGTACCTATTGTGCATTTGATATTTATACAAATCCAGTAGCGGGTCGTTCTATTTTAGAAAAATGCAAGAGTAAAGAAGAGATGGAGGAAAAATCAAAAGATCCAAATATACCAGCATATATAGCCTTAGAAATTAGAAATAAACGGATTGTTAATGAAAGTATTGTTGGAAAACATTTTTTAGAACTATCAAATAAAAGCCCTTATGCATCTATCTATTATAACATTCCTGGTATTTATGACATAACTTTTCAATTTGAAAATGGTTTTAAAGAACATTTAAAGTTTGAAATTGTAGCAACTAACTATAAAATAGAGACACTTACAGAAAATGTTTATATCGAAAAAGATAGAATTGAGCTACTAAACAAAGGATCCATAATTAACTTTAGATTTAATTTTTCAGGAATTATTGCTCTAGAAAGAGTAAATTTTTATCTAAAAACGTATTATTTAAAAGGTAAAAAATACAATCAAACTGGTGTGTTTTCTGGAATAGATAATGAAAATCGACTTGTAAATGGGAATGTTTTTATTGAGTATAGTAAGTAATGATTTTCCATTTTATACACATTTCACTACTCTCCTATCGTCGTTTCGTAAAAAGCGTATTCCATTACATTTTTAAAGAAAGTTTTTAGAAGAAAAAAATAAAATAAAAATTGTGTAATAATATCGCTTTTTACCAAAGCAAAGTAATCCCGTTTCAAGAACGGGACAGGCGCCACGCAGAACATTATAGTACAAATGTTATCATTGGTATTTTATGAGAGAAGTCCATTTGATAGCTATAATGTAGTATTATGTAAAATATCCCAGAAGCATTCGTTTTCATTAGTATAATTGGAACTTGGGTCATTAAACTATTAAGCGGTTTGCTTCGCAGCGTTTAAAAAAAATTTGTATCTATAATTAGCCGTTATGTAAAATAGCCGCATGCCAATGCGCTCGATTGCTTTTTAAAAATTTAAATGCCTTATATGGCATTTATTTTTAAACACAATATCCAACCGCTTTGCCAGCGCCAAAATAAAAGCTAACCTTTTTGGGCTGTATTAAAAATCGCGTATTCGATAAAATCCTAATGATGTTATTTTACAGATAATTAGAGATGTATATTTATTTTATGATTATTTTTAAAAACTCATTTCTAATTGCAGTTTCAGAAAAAGAACCACCATATTCTAAAGTTGTAGTATAACTACTTTGGTCTTTTATACCTCTAGAGGAAACACAAAGGTGTTTTGCTGTTACTGAGACAAATAACATCTTGTGTATCTAAAACCTCTTGTAAATCATTTAAAATTTGAAGTACCAACCTTTCTTGTACTTGTGGTCTGCGTGCATAATAATCTACCAAACGATTAATTTTTGAGAGTCCAATTACTTTGTCTTTTGGAATGTATGCTACATTTGCAAAACCAACTATTGGTAGAAAGTGATGTTCGCAAGCAGAATCTATAGTGATATTCTGTTCAATCAACATTTTTTTATATCCGTACTTGTTATCAAAGACTGAAAGTTTAGGTTTGTTTGCTGGGTTTAAGCCATAAAACAATTCTTTTATGTACATCTTTGCAACACGATATGGAGTTCCAGACAAACTATCATCCGTTAAATCGAGCCCCATTTCTTCCATGATCATTTTAAAATGATGTTGTATATTCTTTATTTTTTCATCATCCGATTTATCGAATGCATCAGCCCGTAAAGGAGTTTTAATGTTTGATGAAAAATGATTATCTCCTTCGATATCAATTTGTTCTTTATCCTTCATTTGTGCAGCATTTAGTCGTATTGCATTGGCAATACTTTTTATTGTATAGGTGTAATAATATTAAGGCTAGTGCAGATACATAAATAGCTTTTTCATTTAAAGAAAACCATGCTACTTTTTCGTTTATAATGATTATAAACAAAGTAAACCAACTGAACCATAAAGCAGGTTTTACCCATTTACTAGAAGTTGTTTGTGTAGAACGATACACTGCGAAAAATGAAATTACTAAGAAAAAATAGTCTATAATTTTCCACCAAGAAGGCGCTCCATCACAACAAGTCATGGTACAGCTTTGTGTAATAAAAATAAATGGGGTAGCAACACAATGTATCAAACAGAGTGTACTTGAAATAGCTCCAATACTGTCTGGTTTTTGATTTATTAATATCATTATTTTTATGAAATAATTAGTTGAACTATTCTACAATTTTTATATCCATTGAGGTTACACTTTGCCAACCTGTAACATCGGTTACAGAAAAAGAGCAATGGTAATCACCAGTATCAATAGTGTTTGGTATCGTAATGCTAACGTTTATTTCGTATGATGTTAATCCTTGGTCTATACTATAGTTTTCAATAAATATAAATGGATTAACAGGATCTTTTATAGTTCCTAAATCACAAGTTGCTTCTTGGTCATCATGCGTATGATGATCAAAATTATTGTGTATATCTATACTGTAAGCAGCTAATTCTAAATTGTCAGTTACTTGTGCTTTAAAATGATACGTTTCTCCTTTAGTCAATACTTCACATGCTTTCGGAAAACCAGCATCATAATTTAATGAAATTGTAGGTTTTTGTAAATCCTTTTCGTTATCGTCTTCACTAGAACAAGATGCTACTAATAATAGCATTAAACTTGCTATGAATCCTAATTTTATTGTTTTCATAATTTTGTGTTTTAGAGTTATAGAGACCTCCGTAAAGAGGTCTCCAATAAACTCATTTTATTTATTTAAAGACTGATGTTAATTGGGTAATGAGCAGAAATTGCACCATTACCATTAGCATCACTTGTTTTAATTAAAATATAGTAGCTACCAGTTTGCCACGCATTATCACCTGAAATTACTGCTGGTGTCATATTATTATCCATTGTAGCGCCTACATTGATAGAAGCAGTAAAATCAACTTCATCTGGATCTGTAAAATCATGAGTATGCATCATTACAATTACAGATGTATTAGAGCCTCCTACATTTGCATCTGTAATGTTATCTTCTGTTCTTACTAATGCCACTATCATACCAGACAATGCAAAGTTATCTGTTATAGTTCCTGAGATACTTATAGTTTCTCCTGTACTAAAAGAAGCTCCGTCTGCAGGACTCGTTGTTATTGAAATAACAGGGCTTTCATCATCAATAAGTTCTTGAATTTCTAATTCTTCTTCTTCTATTATTGTTTGATTTCCTTCCATATCAGTAACTATAAAATGAAAGTGATAATCACCTTCAGCTATATCAGCAGGAACTTCAACATGTTTGTGGAACGTGGTATTCAATAAGCCCGAAAATTCTTCATAGGTATATTCATATTCCCATCCATCAGGATCTTCTTCATTATGTACTTCTACAGTAATAGTACTTATTTTTCCTTCTGCAACAACATCGGCTTCTATATGAATATCAGAACCTAAGTATGCAACGTGGCTATCCCCTATTCCTAGTTCAAAATTAGAAATTACTGGTGCAGCATATGTTGGTCCATCGTCATCGCTACTACAAGATGTTAATGCGATTCCAAAAAATGCAATAATGGCTAAAAGTTTAAAATTTGTTTTCATTGTTTTTAAATTTGATTTAAGGTTTAAATTGATTGTTTTCATTGTTTTGGTTTTTGAATTATTAAAAGGTTTGAGTTAATGCTATTGATATGTTTCTACCAGCTTCTGGTACATCTATTAGGCGGTAAAAACTTGTATGGTTATAATATTTGGTGTCGAATACATTGTTAAGTTTTAATTTTAATTGCAAAGGGGTGCTTTTGTTAAATGCAGCAATTGTAGCTAAAAAAGACATGTTTAGTACTTGATAACCACTTGTTACTTCTTCTGGTGGTACAATTTCATTTTGGTCTGCAGTAATTCTAAAATCAGCAGAAATTTGTGGTTCTTTCAAAAAACGGAAGTCGTTAAATTGATAATTAGCTGATAATAATGTAGAAAAAGGTGGAGAAAATGGTAACGTAAAATCTTTTTTAGGTCCACTTGTTTGTCTAGAATATACATATTCTGTCGAAGCGTTTAATTGTAAGTTTTCAAAAATGGTAGTTGTAGCTCTAAGTTCTCCTCCAAATCGTACTACTTTAGCTTGGGTGTATTCGTATATCTGTTGGGTTTGAAAATAGTTTGATGTTGGATTTAAATAGATGTAGTTTTCAAAATAATTAGCAAATGGGCTCACACCTATACTACTATTTTTAAATTGATGACTAATATCGAGATCTAATTGATACGATTCTTCTGGTTCTAAATTGATATTCCCTTTTTCGTAACGATACATGTGATAATTAACACCATTTGATGCCAATTCATTTGCCAAAGGCATTCTAAAGCTTTTACCAATATTAGCTTTATACGTAGTTTTGTTGTTTATATAACTTATACCTACTGATGCACTAATGTTTCCAAAATCTAGTGTTTTGTTTTGAGATCTTTGTAAATAAATTAATGAGGTGGAACCATCTTCATTATCAACAGAAGATTGAAACCAATCATTATAAGCTTTACTTTCTATAACTCCATAATCGTAACGTATACCTGCTAAAAGATGAAAATCAGAATTAATTTTGAAGGTGTCAAAAGCAAAACCACCAATGGTAAAACGATTATATGCTGGTATTAAAAATCCCCAACCAGCAATATTATTATCTTGGTATTCGGTATTTATACCCGCAACAATAATGTGGTTTCCATTAGGTTTAAAAGTATCTTTAATATTTAATGAGAATGTTTTTTTATGAAAATCACGCTCTTTAGTATTAGAAGGTTTTGGCATATAACCATGAGATGTTGGTTCTGTATACTCTTCTCTCTTATTATTTTGAAATCCGATATCGAAAAGTAGTGTATGATTATTAAATATTATTGAAGTATTATTTATCACTTTAAAATGATTTACTGTATGATAGGGTAAATCAATATCTCTATTAGAAGCATCATAATCTATTGAAGAAATTCTAACCTCTAAACCATGTGCATTGGCAAAAAAACCATTTTTAGCATATACATTACTTATAAAAGTTTCTGATATAACATTATTAGAAATATAACCAACACTAAAGTTTGCGTTTGCTTCTGTACCTGCTGTATTTCTTAAATTATGATCATGTAATGTAAAAATGTAGTTATCATAATTAATTTTTTCTGTGGGTACTTTATAATCAGCATAATCTCTAAATGTTAATCGCGTACGATAAAACAATTTTTCTTTTCGCTTTTGTAGGCCCAAAGAAATACCTAACAAATCATTATTGCTTTCTGCTAATAGATTTACTTCGCCTTTAAAAGAGTTTTCTAGCGGAACTTTATTAGGTTCTATATCTACTACACCCGCAATAGCATCTGAACCATAAACTAATGATGCAGCCCCTTTTATTATTTTTATATTCTCAATTCCATATTGGTCTATTTCTAAACCATGATCACTTCCCCATTGTTGTGCTTCATGCTTTACACCATTTTGTACTACTACAACTCTATTAAATCCTAAACCTCTAATAACTGGTTTAGATTGACCAGAACCAATTTTAATGGTACTAACTCCAGGTATTTTACTTAAGGTTTGCATCAAACTATTTTCTCTATTTTTTACAAGAAAATCTTTAGAAACTAACTCAGTTACTGTTGGTGTTTCTTTAATGATCCTTTTTTTAGTTTTTCCAACAAGTTGAATTTCATCAAGCTTATTATCAGACTCATCTAAAAGAATTTTAATTAACGGCATATCTGGACCAACTATAACAGTGATATCCTTATGTTTACAACTTATATGAGAAATTTTAAAATTGTAGGTTCCTTCTAATACCCCATTAATGCTGAACTCTCCTGTTACAGAAGTTACTGCATGTAGATTATCACCAATAATATATACCCCTTCTAATGGTTGATGGGTTATGGCGTCTAATACAACACCTTTTACTTGATACGTTTTTTGTGCAAATACGATGGTATTTAAACTAATAAATAGCCATACTAATGTTTTTTGAAACATAATTATATTAAAAAGAGATTTGAATAATTGTTCTTGAGTTAGAACTTAAACCACCTATATTTTAGAAGTATTTGTATGGTGAAAAAGAGCTAATTATTATAACTAAAAATTGTTTTATATAATGAATTATCTTCATTCAGAGATTCTTAATAAACGATAGAATAACGAAATAAAAGGTGTTCTTTTTTATAAGAAAAGCATCTTTTTAATACAAACTTACTATAGGGAAACATTTACTATAAAAGGAGGAGGTCTACAAAATAATTGATTAGACGCAATGCTGTTAGAAACTTTAAAACTGTAGTTGTTTAGAACAATGTTGTTAATTAATAACGTTGTGTTTTTTATTGAAAAATCTTGTTGTTCAGAAGAGAGTTCTGTTGTAAAATTATGAATTATTGCATAATGACATATTTCACATGGTGCATCATGATTATCATCACCATTATGTGAGAATGTATGCAAACCTACCATTTTCATTGACAGAAAAAGTACAAGGAATAAATAAGTGATGGTATGTTTTATACTACTAGATTTCATTAAAATACGACTCTAATTCTATATGTATTTACTTTGCAAAGATATTATTATTTTTTATTATTGCAATTCAATCGCATTAATTTAATGCAAATAAATCGCATTAGCATGAAAAGAAGAAATACACCTGCCAAAGAAGCTATTTTAAATGTATTAAGTAAAGCTGATAAAGCTATGAGTCAAGATGCAATTGAAGAAAAAATTACTATCGATATTAATAGAGCAACTATTTACCGTGTATTAAATCGGTTTTGTGATGATGGCATTTTACATAAAATAATAGCAGAAAGTGGAAAGCAGTATTTTGCTATATGCCTTGACTGTAAAGAAAAACACAATCATAATCACTTCCATTTTAGATGCACTAAATGTGACACTATAGAATGTTTACCTGTTGAAGTCAATTTTTCTGCTCCAGATGGTTACTTAGTTACGGATATGAACTGTGTTTTAACAGGGCTATGTAAAGAATGTTCAACGTTTTTATAATAAAAAATGATATAAGCTTATAAACATTAATAAATTAGAATAGCTTTAATGAACATTAATTACGAATAAGTATTAATTAAATCATGTTTATGATTGCTACTATTTATTAGTTGAAAGTCATTCCACACACATTCACACTTCGCTCCTACCATCGCTTCGGGCAAAGAGTACTTCAATACATTTTTAAAGAAACTTCTAGAAATAAAAAAATCAAGGAAAAGTAGTAGTTTAAACTTCGCTTTTTACCAAATCGACAAAGGAGATTCACGAATATAAAAAAAATAGAAATGCATGAGTAAAGCAAAGTAATCCCGTTTCAAGAACGGGACAGGCGCCACGCAGAACATTATAGTACATTTTTAATTAGGGATTATCCAGTGGATGATTCATAATTAAAAGCTTCCTATTAAAAATATAGCCGTTTTTCAGGCTATTTAGCATAATATCAGTTATAATGGCTGTAAGACTTATATCGTCAGATATTATGTTAAAAGAAATTACAGCTATTTAACTTATAGGTTTATTTGATAGCTATAATTTTACTCAACTCTTTAATATTTAATAAATTGGTTTTCGTGAATGCTATGCATTTCAATACTATGTAAAATAAATATCCCAGAAACATTCTATTTCTATACGATATCCAGTACTTAGGTTATTAAAATTTTAAATATTCAAAATTTTATTCAATCAAACCCAAAAATAATTTCAACCGTATAATTTTCTTAATGGATTGATAAACTTGTTGCTTATAAATAGAATCTTTCTCCATCTCTGCCAATATTGAATGAATCGCTTCAGTCTCATCAATCGGCATCAAAAGCATATCATTTCCCGCTTTTGAGGCCAGTAAAGGTGCGTTATCAATAATAGTAACGGCTTTCATGATGTTAAGAGCATCAGTAATTATAAGGCCTTTAAAACCTAATTGGTTCTTTAATAAACCTGTTACAATATTTCTCGAACAACTTGCAGGAAGACCATTGGTAGTATATGTAGCATTATTGACTATCGTAATATGTGCCATCATTATTGAAAGTACTCCAGCCTCAATAAGTGGTGGATATACATCCAACTCTTGCAACGTTCCATCTATATACACTGATTTTTTATGCGTATCGCCTTTTACCAATCCGTGTCCAGGAAAATGTTTGGCTGTAGCTATAATTCCTTGTTCTTGTGTAGTTTGAATAAATTGTTTGCTCAATGCGATGACCTTTTCTTTATCATTCCCAAAACTTCTGTTTTTAATGGCTTCATTTTGAGGGCTTATATCAGCAACAGGTGCAAAATTTTGACGAAAACCAACTTCAAGTAAATGATTGTTGATAATTTTTGCAATAGAATCTGACTGCTTAACCGTTTTAATATCAATGGTATTCATAAGAGGATTGGTTCCTTGTAATCTACCATTAAACAGACTTGGTTCTGCATCAATTGAGTACAATAATGGCAAGTGATTACGAGTATTATTAATAGCATTAAGACTATCAATCATCCTTTTATGATTTTCCTTGGTGCCTTTAAGAAATACAATCCCTCCTATTTTATGCTCCCTTGCCAATTGTAAAACAACATTTTCAGGCTTCCCCAATTCCCCTGCAGATGTTACAATCATTTGTGCTACACGAGTCGTGTCATTTAGTGAATGAAAGATTTCATCAACTCTATGTTCTATCGCAGGATCATAATTATAAAAATCTTGAAGTTTATGTGATTGTGCATTTACAGTTAAGCAAATGTTTACTATAAATAAGACTTTAAGTATTAATTTAATCATATTATATTTTTTAATAAGTTGTTGTTTTTCTTGTTGTAAAAAATACTCTTTTTTTAGTTAAAGTAATTTTAACTAACCTCCCATTTCCATGCCGTACGGATTATAATGAGTAACGCAATCATCTCTATACCAGCACATATAATATAATGAGGTAATAAACTTCCTCCTCCGATTACGAAGACTAGCGTTATAAAACTAGCAATAATATTCAAAATACGGTTTAATTTAAAGTTTAATGTTCTCGAAAAATAGATCATCAATATAGGAATATTGGTTAAAATTGCTGCAACGGCCATGGTCATTGTTACTTCTCCTATAATGTCTCCTAAAGTATTTTTATTTACAAGTTCTACCATGATTGATAGAATATCAGCAAATAATAAATTAATCATTACTACAATCCACAAGGTAGATAATTTAACTTTTGTATTCATAAATATTTATTTTGCTTGACTTTAAAAATTATATCCGAAATGAAGTCCTGGTTCTCCAAAAAAGAATTTAGAGTATTTATGATCAAGTTGCCTAAAAGAATCTGGCATTGCTGTGTGATATGGCCTATGGGTTATTGCAATAGATGGTTGAATAAAAAATCGATCTCCAAAAAGTTTAAAATGATAACCAAGTCTGTACGTATTAAAAACTTGAAAACCATTGTCAATTTTTTTATCGTTAGTATTTACAAACGATTGCCAAGCACTCATAACATGAACTCCAGTATATAATCCCTTCCACAAAAATCGTTGATAAGCAACAGCAAACCCTTTTTCATGTATATATCCTGGAAATTTTTCTTCTGGTGCATTAAAAGATGGTCCGTAAGGTAATCCTAGAGGCTTGTAATACTTCCAAGTTTTTAGTTCCAACGAAATTGCATCTTTTTCTGTTAAGCGATAGCCAATATTAAATTGTGCAAAATCTGGTTTCTCATTTGGAAATAAATTTCCCAACATAGCAAAAGTGCTTCCAATAAAGTACTTTTTATATATCGTATCAGATTTATGATATTGTGCATTTAACTGTACAGAACTGATGCTAATAAGAATGAGAAATAAGTGTTTTTTAATTTGCATATAAAGGTTTTCATGCAAATTTAAACGGAGCGATACCAATAGTTCGTTCACTTTAGTTAATAAATGTATGGATTCAAATAATATTATTTTGCCCCAACGGAAAGTCTTTTTCGTATTCTACTCAATGATTGTGGTGTAAGACCTAGATAACTTGCTATTTGGTATTGAGGAACTCTTTGAAGTAGTTGAGGCCTTGATTGAAATAAATTTAAATAACGTTGTTCTGGTGAAGATGTTTTAAAATCATCAAAATCTGCTTTGTTTTTGGCAAGTAATTCTTCAGAAAGCACACGGCATAAAGTTTCAAATCTTGGGAATTTTTGAAAGATTTCTTGTTCAATTTCAGAATCAGCTACCATCAATATTGAATCTTCTACACAAGAAATAAAATAATCAGACGTTTTTTTATTAATCTTACATAAAGGTTCTAGAGATTCTGCCTCTGTATAAAATTCGGTTGTTTTTTCAACTCCGTCTACGATGTAAAAAGTTCGAATACAACCCTTAATTACAAAATAACCGTTATCTGATAACTCTCCTTCTTTTAAAAGTTGTGTTCCTTTTTTGAATTGTTTGAATATATCTAATTCTAGAATTGCTTTCTTTTCGTCATCAGTTAATAAGATGTACTTCGAGAGATAATTGAAAAGTATTTGCTCCATTTTCTTTTCTATTTTAATGTAGGTTTATTTTTTTTAAGTCTAAATTTTATCTAAAACATCTTTTCTATATAATTTACCAATAGGCAATTTAATTTCATTCTGAAGTATAATTTGATTACCATCTATTAATTTCAATTTATTAAAATTTATTACAAATGATTTATGGATTCGCAAAAATGAACCTGGAAGTTTAATAAGAAAGTCTGAAAGTGTTTGTGATGTTAAAGTCATCTTATGCGTGTGAATTTTAATATAATTACCATAAGCTTCAATATATTTTATTTCGTTAAAGTTAATTTTAATAATTTTCTTTTCACTCTTAACAAATATTGATGTTGGAGCTTCTTCCCTAACCTCAGTAACTATTTTAGATTCAGTTATTGGTCTTTGCTGAACTTTATTTACAGCTTGTAAAAAACGTTCTAAAGAAAAAGGCTTCAATAAATAGTCTGTTACTGAGAGTTCAAATCCTTCAATTGCATATTCTGGATATGCCGTAGTAATTATAACTGCTGGTTTTTGCTGCATCGTTTTCAACAAACTTAAACCAGAAAGCTTGGGCATATTAATATCTAAAAATAATAAATCGATTGTTTTTTCTTGTAAAATTTCGAGTACTTCAAAAGCGTTTTTACAAGAAGCAACAATTTCAAAATTAGGAAGTGCTTCCATATAGTTCTCTAAAATTTGACGTGCTATTGGTTCATCATCTGCAATGATACATTGTAATTTCTTCATTTTACAAATTAAGTTTTAGTACAACACTAAAAATTCTGTTATTTTTATTTGTTGTTAATTTATGTTTATCTGAATAGATTAATGCCAATCTTTTCTTTGCATTTTTTAAGCCTATTCCGCTTTTACTCTTTTCTAAATTTTCTTCATTTAAATCAAATTTATCAATTGTATTTTCACATTTAAAAATTATACTGTTGCCTTCTTCTTTTATAGAAACAGATACACTACTCTTTTTAGTTTCCAAAACCCCTAAGTGTTTAAAAGCGTTTTCAACAAAAACTATCAATAACATAGGTGCTATTTTTTTTGATGATAAATTGCCTGATTTTGTATATTGAATATTGGTTTTATCTTCTAACCTAATTTTTTCTAAAGACATATAATTCTCTAAATAAGTAATCTCCTTTTCTAAAGGAACTAAGGTTTCTTTTGTTTCATACAAACTATAACGTAATAAATCAGACAATTTTAGCATCAAATTTGGTAATTTATCTGATTTTATTACAGATAATCCATACAAGTTATTAAGAGTATTGAATAAAAAATGTGGGTTTAACTGTGCTTTTAGAAGCTTTAACTCGGCTTCTTTTTCTTGTTGTCGTCTAGTAAAACTATCTCTTGCTAATTTAATTGCTGATGAAAAAACCATTGCTAAAATCATTATTCCAAAAAAGTTAATTAACATTCTTAGCTCAAAATCTTGTTTTGATACAACAGTTATTAATAAAACAGAAACTGCTGTAAAACATAAAATATTTACAAGAAAAAAAAGGAAGAATAGTATTGTTTTTTTTCTTAAAAAAGGAAGAACAAATAAATTATTTACATAAACGGCTGGGACTAATAAAAGAATAATAAAAAGTGATGTTAGAACTCTATTTTCAGATTGTACAGTACTTAATAAAATTAAAAAAAAGAAAAACCAAATAAATAGGTTTTGTACAATTTTATTATCTATCCAAGAATCTAGTTTTGACATTTTAGTTGTTTAATTATACATTCAAAAATAGCAATTCATCTATCAATCTCCATTTTTTAATGATGAACGTTCATTAATGAAGTTCAAACATACCATTTTTAATGATAACAGTGCTTTTTAAAGGTTATCATTTTATAAAAGACGTTTGTCATTCTTTTTTTTAGGTATTGAAGAATTGTATGAGTTTTGTATCAAACTTTAAAACAAGACAAATATGAAAACTTTACAACAACTTGCAATTTTAGTATTTTTAGGAATACAATGTATTTCTTATGGACAAGAAAACAAACTAGACATTATTAAACAAAAATTTGATCCATTATTAACAGAACAGAATAAGGGTGTAGCCGTTCTTATTAAAAAAGACAAAGAGATAAAAACACTAAGTCTTGGTAGTTTTAATCTAAACGAAAACAATGTTTTTAATATAGGTAGTGCAACCAAAACTTTTACTGCTATTCTATTTCTTCAAGAGATGGAAAAAGGTAATATACATTTAACAGATAGTATTGGAACATACCTTACTCCAATTAAAAACGTACCTCAATGTTTAACCATTGAGGCCTTATTAACGCATGAAAGTGGATTAGATGAAATTATAGGACGAAATATTGAAACCATTTTTTATGCAAAAAATGACTCTTTATACAATGATAACTTGCTAAATCAAGTAGAAAAAAACGATCCGAAAATGATTGACAAGTATGATTATTGCAATACAAACTATTTTTTACTAGGAAGAATTATTGAAAAAGTAACAGATCAAAGTTATTTCGATTTGGTTAGAGAACGTATTATTACTCCGCTTAAAATGGAAAATACATATCCTTATGTGCATAAAAATTTACCAAATTTAGCGACTCCATTTCATCAAGAAAAAGACGTAACAGACTATTTAGATTATAAATACTATGCAAATATTGCATACGCTGCAGGAAGTATTGCCTCTACGCTATCGGATATGGAAATATTTTACACTTCTTTATTTGAAACAGAAATTTTGCTAAAAAAAGAAACTGTAAAACAAATGATAGAGTCTGGGAATGATTCTTATGGTCTTGGTCTTATGAAATCTAGTTATGATGGCAAAAAACTAGTTGGGCATGGAGGAAATAATATTGGATATTCTTTTAGAAACAACTATGATCCAGAAACAAAGAATCTATATTTAATGTTTAATAATACTCATAGAATGCCATTAAACGAGTCCTTAAAAAACGATTTGTTAGCATATTTAGACAATAAAGAAATTGAAAAATTCAACAATGTTAATATTGATAATTTCAAAAAATTCGTGGGAAAATATTTACTTAAAGAAGCAAACTTAATTTTTGAAATTGCACAAGAAAACGGCAAATTATTTTTAATAGCAGAAGCACAAGGAATAAAAAGTAAATTGACTCAAAAAAACTCAACTACACTTTATGACACAACAGTTGGTGCTACACTGGAAGTTGTAGATGGAAATGAAAATGCATTAACATTTTCTCAAAATGGATTTACAACAATTATCAATAAGGTAATTACTAAAAGTTAAATTATGAAATTAGAAATACAAAATGTATCAAAACGATACAATAAAAATAAATACGGATTAAAAGACTTTTCAATTACTATAGAAAAAGGAATTTTAGGGTTATTAGGACCAAATGGTGCAGGAAAATCGACCTTATTAAAAATGATAGCAACCGTTAACAAACCCACAGATGGAATCATTAGTTTAAATAAAAATAACATTGCAAAAGATCCAAATTATATGCGAAAACAATTAGGTTTTTTGCCTCAAGATTTTGGTGTATACCCAAACCTAAACGCTTATGAGTTTTTAGAATATATGGCTGCTATGAAAGGTATAGGAGGAGAAAATCTAAAACCAAGAATCACACAATTATTGGAAGGTTTGAACCTAATAGATTCGGATAAAAAACCAATAGGAAGCTATTCTGGAGGAATGAAACAACGTGTTGGAATTGCACAAGTATTACTAAACAACCCTATAATTGTGATTTTTGATGAACCTACAGTTGGTTTAGATCCAGAAGAACGTGTACGTTTTAGAAATTTGATTTCTGATTTAGCAAACGATTGTATTGTTATTCTTTCTTCTCATATCGTGTCTGATATAGATACTATTGCTGATAAAGTTGCAATTATGAAAAATGGGACCTTAATAACACATGGAGATCAAGAAAACACCATAGATACTGTAACTGGAAAAGTATTTGAAACTACAATTAATAAAGAGGAATTAACAACTTTTAAAACACAACAAATAGTTGTAAGTACTTCTCGAAAAAACAGTGAATTGATTGTAAGATATATTGCTGAAACTCCTGTTAAAAATTCAACTAGTAAAGAAGCAAATTTAGAAGATGCTTACTTATACCTGACCAAAATTAATTAAGTCACTATTAAAAAATCAACTTATGAAATCTTTCATCAACATTATAAAATCTGACTATTTACAACGCACAAGAGGTTATGCGTTTTTAATTACTCTTTGTGCGAGTTTAGCAATTTCCTATACATTTGTTCCTGAACCAAATGCCAGCTATTCTACGATTAGAATTGCTGATTATGTTGGCTATTACAATTCTGCTTGGTTTGGTTATGTTACTGCAATTATGACTAGTATTTTTTTATCATTAATTGGATTTTATTTAGTGAATAGTAGCATTAAAACAGATATAAACTCAAGAGTAGGTCAGATTATTGCAACTACAAAAATCAATAATTTTAATTATTTATTTTCTAAAGTAATCAGTAATTTTTTAGTCTTATTAACAATTGTTTTAATTGTTTTTATAATGAGTGTTTTACTCTTTTTCTTGTATAATGATGGGTATTCATTTGATCTATTTCAATTTATAAAACCATATATACTCATTACAATTCCTGCAATGTTTATCATTTCGGTTTTAGCAATTGTTTTTGAAGTTTTTTTAGGAAAATATTCTGTAGTTCAAAATATTGGATTCTTCATTATATTTTCAATTCTAATGGTATTTTCTCCTAAAACTGAAACAGAATATTGTTTAGATATTTTTGGAAGTAAAATTGTGATGCATCAATTAGAAGAAAGTGTTCGGATAATTACGAATACTGATAAAAACACCGATTTGAGTATTGGCTACATATTAGGAAATGTAAAAAAACCAAGTAAGTTTGAGTTTAACGGAGTTAATTTTCCAACTTCATTTATTTTAAGTCGTTTTATTTGGATTGCTATAGGTATACTCATAATCTTTATGATTTCGCCCTTATTTCATCGATTTAATATAAAAGAACATCGTTCCATAAAGAAATCTATAAATGCAGTTAATAAACCAAGTAACTTAAATGATATTAATTTATCAAACTTACCCAAACCTCAAATAACTCGCAGTATTTTTCCTTTATTAAAAGTAGAATTATTATTGTTATTTAGAAAAGGTAAAAAATGGTTATGGATAGTAAATATTGTTGGTATGGTTTTACTTTTAGTACTTCCTTTAAAAATAGCACATCAAATGATCTTACCAATTTTATGGTTTTTACAAGTAAATAGAGTCTCAGATATAACCACAAAAGAAATTACAAACAATGTTCATTATTTTGCATTTACTTCTTACAATCCTATTCGTAGGTTATTATTCTCACAAATATTTTCGGTTATTTTTTTAATGCTATTATTGGCTTTTCCATTATTAATTCGTTTAGTATTATCATTTCAATTTACTGCAGTTATATCAATATTATTAGGTGGTATTTTTATTGTACTTCTTGCTGCTATATTGGGTATATACTCAAAAGGAGAGAAACTATTTGAAGTGCTTTTTTTTATGATCACCTATGCAAATATTAACGGAATTATTTTTGTTGATTATTTTGGTGGTTTCGATCATCCTAAATTTTATTTAATACAACTTGCTGTTTTAATTATTATTTTAGGAACTATTAGTTTTTTAAAACGGAAATATGAATTATATAAATAATATTTTATGTCATTCCAATTCCCCTCACATTGCACTACGCTCCTATCGTTGTTTCGTATAATAAGTGTTCCATTAACATTGCAGAAGAAGCTTTTAAGCATAATTTTTTTTAAGAAACTGTAGTTTGCCAAAGCGCTAGCTGACCCATTCACTAAAAAGGTTTACCAGATCTTTTATTAACGCTCTGTCCTGCTTTTAACCAAATCGACAAAGGAGATTCACGAATACAAAAAAAATAGAAATGCATGAGTAAAGCAAAGTAATCCCGTTTCAAGAACGGGACAGGCGCCACACAGAACATTATAGCACATTTTTAATTAGGGATTATCCAGTGGATGATTAAATATTAAAACAATGAGTTTGCCTTCAATGAGAATATGTATTTACCGTAAAATCTCTATATTTCAACAAAATTCTGAATTTCTTTGGCCAGTATCTGTGATGATTTATGTACCTTTTTCTGGAACTCTTTAAAATTGGTTGGGCAATTATACATATAAGCTCCAAAATACAGTGTAATTACAGGATTGATGTCTTTTATGGTACTAAAACCAATATGGCGAAAATGAATATCTTGACAGTTATTATTGTTAAGCTGACTTTGAAAGCTATTAGGCAAGTCTTTTATTATAAAATCTACTCTTGGGTGCCAAAAAAAAGGAATGTAGTATTCTTTGATGCTTCCGTTCTGGTATTGCGTTAATACTCCAGACTCTTTGCTAATTTGATAATATGAAGATAGTTTTAGAAATGTTTCTTGTAAATCACTATGAATCCAAGGCAAAGTAGTTTCTAATACATTTTCTGAGCTAAAATATTTAAATTTATAAGTACTGGTTTTTATTATTTTCCCGTTTGTATTCCAGTAAAAAGCTTCCATTTTTCGTTCTCCCAACACTGTTGTATAATCTAAGTACAATCCGTAGGGTTTTGTTGCATCAGAAACACTCCCTCCTATTCCTTGAGTTCTACAAAATGCTAACAGATTTTGTTGTTTAACTAACAATTCTTTAGGGCAGTTGAGATGGATTAATGCTTCAGTAAGGTATCGGGAAGACTCCGTAGTATCTTCTGATGCATCAATCCAAAATAATGCATTATTTCTTACATCACATGTATCTGTTGTTACTTCTATAGAATACTCTGCACGCAAATTGGTTATAGTGTTAAAGTAGGTATTTACAATAGAAAGTATCATACAATTACCAGTTGGTAGGGTTTAAGTATTTAATGATGTTTTTTACTACTTTACCAAAATCGCCTGCTACTTCTTCAAACTTTCCTCCCATATCAACAAAAGTATCTGCAATTATTTGCCCAGGGATTCCAGCTACAGATAGTAAATCTCCTGCTCCTTTAGCGCTTTCTTCCATAAGGTTTACAACAGAATATGTAACCGTTGATACCGCAAACTGATTCATATTTACCAGCATATTAGTAATTCCCTGTTTATTACTATCCCAAGTAGTTGGATATTGTAATTTAATGTTCTTCACTAAAGAATCAGCATTAAAACTTAACAAAGAACCTAATTTTGGAATCAAAGTGAATACGGAGGTTAAGGGTGTTGTTAAGATACTTAATCCGTCAACAGCAAATTTAGACACATCATTCTGAATTGGTTTTGGAATCAGTTTTTTGGCAAGACCTTCTACCCATAAAGCAGGTTTTGATCTAAATAAAGAAGAAATTCCTAGAGGATTACTACCTATAGCAGTAGTTAATGTAGTAAGCATGCTAGCTATAGAGGTACAACCACTTAAATTTACATTGTTTGCAAGGTTTATTGTATTTCCTAAAATGGTTACATTTAAATCTGCAGTAAATGTGGTTTGGGTTACTGATATAGAAGCACTAATACCTTCTTTAGCCAAAATAGAACTTCCTAAATCACTTGCTATAGTAATAATTCCGTTGGGCATATCAAAAGAAAAAGTTCCTGCTAAGGTATCTTTATTCATAGTGAAAGAGGCTTCTTCTTTGATTAGAATATTATTCAAAGACATGCTCATAGATGCCCCATTTTTACTAAAATTAACCGATACAGAAGTGTTGATGACATCTAAAAGGCTTACTGTAGCATTTCCTTGGATGACTGGAATCTTATCTTTTTCTAAATCCATTTTAAATACTGCACCACCACTCTTAGCAATAGTGGTTTTTGGTGCTGATTGTATTTTATCGTATTCCTTTTTTGTTTTCGGAATGGTTCCATTACTAATGGTTTCTTTCCTTTTCACTGCTGTTGCTGTTCCTCCTAAAGAAAAAACAGTCAACGATCCTACCTTAAGAGCAACAGGACCATCCATTTGAAGCGTACCCTTTGCTGTTGTTCCTTTGGCATAGGTAACGGCTGTATAGAAATCGAATCCTAATAAATTTACATCAGCATTGAAAGAAGTACCCGCAGGTGCTAGTACACCGTCTGGTAAAGTAACTGCTTGCTTTCCCCAAGAGAATTTTGGATTTTTTAAGTTAAAAGGAATCTCTGGTGTTGGAAATGCCAACCCTATAAATCCGAGTGCTGTGGCAAGACTTATATCATTTACACTAAAAGAAACGTATATTGGAATCGGTTCTCCTTCTACATCGCATACCAATGCAAACTCTTTTACTTTAATTTGCTCATACGATGAAGAGATGGTTCCTGCTACCTCAATCCCTAATAGAGCTCCTGGTGGTTCTAATAAAATTCCTACACTAGCACCAAAACTCTTTAAGTCGATGGAGATATTGCTAAACTCAGAAGGCAATTTTAATAATTCTACTTTATGTTTAAAAGTGTCATAGAAATTCCCTTGAATGGCAGTCAATCCTGTTTTTGAGAAGGTCAGACTAAAATTAAAGAAGATGTCTAGCGATTGATGACTAAATAATGGAATGTCGAAATTTCCACCAAAACTAAAAGAAGCATTTGCCCATTTACCATCTTCAAATATCGAAGTAATGTTTACTCCAGGGTTGTTAATAGAAACCTTTTTATTACCTAAAGGAAGCTTGAAAGTTCTGGCCACAAACTGAATAGAAACAGTTGTTTTGCTTTTAGAATTCAATGTAATAAGTATTAATACATCAAGATCCTTTACATTGTCCATCAACATACGATCATCAAATGGCAAGCCTAGGAGGTGAAAAGGAATCCAATTTATAAATCCCATTTTACAATGCAAACTCGCTTGTACAGGGTATGCCCCGTTTGGCGAAGGAGTTACTTTAAAAGAAGGCTTTAAAAAAATAAGTTCTGGGTATCCATCTGGTAATAGAAAGTGCTGGTCTTTTAAATATGAATTTAATTTGTACGGATTGAAAAAGTTATGATGTTCATGAGGTTGTTTAGAGGGTGAGTTGGTGTGATGTGATGGAGTTACATGGTGTTTACGGCTTGACATAAGATATAGTTTTGTGTGCCGACGACAGTATCTTATCTGTAATAGAAATTATGAGACGGCACTGTGTATTAATCTATAAAAACAATAGTTTTATAACATTGGTTATCACAAATTTATAAAACTAATAAGTATAAATAAAGCGTAGAAATACGCGTTTTGAAAACCAAGAAAAATTACCAAATGCTAAAAAAAGACCAATACAACTAGAGATAATTATTAAGCCCCTACTTTTTTTATTAAAAACAGATTTATTTAATTATATTAAAATGATTAAATAAATATCAAAATTATCATAATCTCTATTTTCAGAACATAAGAGTAATTTTACAGTAAAGTAATAGTTACTCATAATATTATTTATTTGAGATGATTTTAGTAATTTATTGTTCAATATACACATTACGCTTCCCTCCTTTCGTTATCTCGACTACGCTCTATACAGGCTAATATAAAAGTGTTTACGCGCCCACTGTATTTTAATAAATAGATGCTCATGAATCTCGTAAACTCGATTTCATAAACATTATAGAAGAAGCTTTTAAGCATAAATTTTTTAAAGAAACTGTAGTTTGCCAAAGCGTCAGCTGGCCCATTCGCTAAAAAGGGCTACCAGACCTTTTCTCAACGCTCTGTCCTGCTTTTTACTCAAATCGGCAAAGGAGATTCACGAATACAAAAAAATAGAAATGCATGAGTAAAGCAAAGTAATCCCGTTTAAAGAACGAGACAGGCGCCACACAGAATATTATTAGTAATGCACTAACTATTAAAGAAAAATTGCTATTTTTAAACAAAAATTGTCATTGACAAGCTTTTATGTAAACTGAAACCCTCAGTTTTATTACAATAACTTCAATGAGCATGTTAACAACAACTAAAAATCAATAGAATTATTGATATATAACTAGTTGGCATTAATTAAAGAAATGAACAAACTCAAAATCATCTTACTATTTACAATTGCCTTTTTGAGTTGTAAAAATGAAAACGATAGTACCAAAATGCAATTTTTAACAGACGAAATTCCAAACAATATACCTTTTGAATTTAAGCCAAATATAGTACCAGAAAATAAACTTATCCACAAGGGAATATTTAGTCCTGACTTAAAAGACTATTATTATACTATTTCGGATAATAGCTTTGAGAAATTTACAGTCTTCGTAATAAAAAATAATAGCGGAAATTGGTCTGAACCAAAGAAAGCATTTTTCTGCAGTAAATATAACGAACACGGAATGAGTTTTTCACCTGATGGGAATTCTATCTATTTTAGTTCAACAAGACCGACAAATATTGAAGGTATTTTGGAAACTTGGCATATTTGGAAATCTGATAAAGTTAATGGAGAATGGAAAGAACCTGTTTTTGTGGATATCCCAAACTTGAGGAAAAAATTAGTTTCGCATCCCACAATTACCAATTCAGGAACTCTATATTTTCACACTAGCAATTTGGATTATAGCGAAATGGATATTTATCATTCAAAAGAAGTAAATGGCAAATTTGAAGATGCAGAAAAAACTACAATTTCGATGAATTCCAAGACTGGAAAATGCACACCATATGTTTCACCAAAAGAAGATTATCTGATTTTTGCCTCTATTGGTAACCAGCTTGACTTAATGATAAGTTTTAGTGATGGAAATGGTAGATGGATTAATACCAAGAAATTGAACAAGGAAATCAATAATACTGGACAAGGAAATCCATATGTGACACCTGATAATAAGTTTTTATTCTATACAACTGGTGAACTTTTGAAAACGAACTGGAGAGTTAATTGGGTTAATATAGAATCTGAATTTAAAAAAAACTAATGCCAACACCGTGTATATTTTATTGCTTTCTTTTAGCCAACTTGCGAAAATCCTCGCGGATTTTCTATTCAGTTTTTATTTGCTAAATTTACGCTAAACCAACGCAACTAATCTTATACAACATGTTATGCAACAATATAAGCCAACAGAATGAATAGAAAAATAATCACACTTTTACTTTTAACAATATTCACAAATTTTGGATATTCTCAATCGGACAAAATAAATATAAAAACTAAACATTTGACAGAGGCGAATTATCTGAAAATGGATGATTTTTATTTGACTCATTACTTATATATTGATCTCTTTTTAAGAGAAAATCTGTTTCCAGAAGCAAATGCAGAAGATGTTTCCTCAATTTTAAAAGCTTTGAAAAAATATGTTTCAGTAGAAAACAAACTAGACATTGAAATTGAAAAACCTGGAAAAAGAAATTACTTAATCCGATTTGCAATTTTAAAGAAAGATGACGGAACTAAACTTTTAATAGCTTTCACGAATTGGAGCGTTAAGAAAAAGGAGTTTGAAAAAGATATTAAAATGAAAAATGATTCCTATACCAGATGGTATTTTCTAAATGGAAACAAAATGACTTACCGAAAAGATATGTCTGACCAAAGCGATTATTCAACTATGAATAAATCTGACTTGGCTAATGCTTATCTATTCGATGAAATATCTGAAAATGATTCTAAGATAAAAAACACAATAGACGAATATCTAAATCAAAGCGAATTAAGTGTTTCAGATAAAATTATGGCGAATTTAATTTTATTGAAATACCAAATTTTTCAAAAAAACAACGATAATATAACTAAACAAACAGAATACGTAACTGAACTATTTGAGAAAAATAAATCGGAATCTAATTTAAGAGGTTTAAAAGCTGCATTTAATGCGACAAAATTTCAAATAGAATTAAGTAAATAAATACTGTGTACAACAACGCTGTGTGTAATTAAAGAAAGCCTAGTAATAAACTATGAATTTTAAGTCTTTATTAGATGTTAATGAAAACATTAATTTAGTAGTTGAACCAAAAAAAGGAATAATGCTTCACACAAATGACCTGTTTAAAATTATTTTTGGACTATTCTTTCTTACTATTACCTTTTCAATTGGACTTACTGCTCATATAGGTTTTCTAATTTTCGGAATTATTGGTTTATCGTTTATCTTATATGCTATTTATGTTAGATATAATAATACTAATGGAATGGAATACGTAATTAGTAACAAACGAATATTTTTCATAAAAAACGGAATTATTAAAAAACAGAAAAGTATAATTGATATTGATGAAGTTACTTATGAAAATTCTGGAAATAACAAAGGATATATTATTTTAGGAAAAGTCGAACCTCTATTTGCTGGACGAGGAATTAGTTTTAGCGAAGATGAATACGTTTTAGATAATTTGACTAATTATAAACAAGTATCTGACTTAATAAAGAATCTGATTAAAGCGCAGAAAACAAAACCTACTACCAACAACCTATAAAATTAATTGTTAGTTTATACACTACTCCAACTCTATTTCTAAACGAACTCACCTATTTGTATTGTATAATTCACCATAAATTTAGGTAGAAACCAACCTACAACACAACGTCATCCTATGTTTGTAAAATATAATAATCTGTTTTAAAAAAGTTTAAATTAGATTTAATATTTAACAAGAAAAGTAAGGGTAAAGGAAAAGATTATAGTCCGTCATTTGTCATTAAAGACCGTTCGCAATGCTAATCACTTTACCTCTTACTACATAAACTTGAACAGATCATTAGACGTCTAAGTCTGTATTTAGGATTGATAAGTAAATGTAGTAATTTTTCTATAAAAACATTTGATATGAGTAAAATTATAGGAATTGATATTAGTAAGCAAACCTTTGATGTTTCTTATTTAGAAAAAGATAAATGGATACACAAAATTTTTAAAAATCAAAATAGAGGATTTGAGCAATTTACTAAATTGATTGGTACATCAGACTGGATTGTAATGGAGGCTAGTGGTCCTTATTATGTTCAGTTAGCAACTTTTTTACATGCATCTAATTTTAATGTATGTGTATTAAATCCATTGATAATTAGAAGATATAGTCAAACAAGATTATATAGAGCAAAAACGGATAAAAAAGACGCAAAGACAATTGCCGAATATGGTGCTCAATATGAGTTAAAAAGATGGTGCCCAGAGAGTAAACCTAGTATAGAGATTAAACAACTTTACACAGCTTTAGAATTACTAAAAAAACAAAAACATCAAACAAAAAGACAACTAGAATCCTTTGAAGTAACAGGTTTGTTGAGTCCTGATCTTAGAAAAGAATTAAAACAAGTACTAATATTATTAATAAGACGCATAGATAAGTTTGAGAAAAAGATAGAGCAAATAGGGAAATTAGCCTATAAAGACACGGTCGAAAGAATAAAAACAATTCCAGGGATCGGGCTGAAAACGGCTATTATGATGAGTGTTATTACAGACAATTTTACAAAATTTGAAAATTATAAACAACTCACAGCTTTTGTAGGTTTTAGCCCAAGATTATATCAATCAGGAACAAGTGTAAAGGGAAAGGGACATATTTGTAAAATGGGAAAACCACAAATTAGAAAGTTATTATACTTGTGTTCTTGGTCTGCAAAAAGAGTGAATAAAACGTGTATGGAAATGTATAAGAGACTAAAAGAAAAAGGAAAACCCGAGAGAGTTATTAAAATCGCAATAGCAAATAAGTTAATAAAACAGATTTTTGCTATCGCAAAAAACAAAAAATATTACAATGAAAACCATCAAAGTTTATATTGCATAAATTAAAAAAAAAATAACTAAAAATAATAGTTTTTTAACACAGATCATTACGAGGAAGAATGACGAAGTAATCTGTCAATTAAAACCAGATCGCTACCCTTTTTTTTTAAATAAAAATTGTCATTGAAAGCTTTTATGTAAACAGAAACCCTCAGTTTTATTTTCTATAACTTCAATGAGCATGATCATAACAACCAATAATCAATAGAAGTATTGAGATATAACTAGTTGGCAGTAATTTAACGCAACCATTTCGGAATTTCTACATCTATAAAATAGAACTCAAAATAAAAATTATGAAAATTGGAAGATTAACTTTATTAATAATTTTAGGAATTATATTTTTTACAAGTTGTAATAATGATGATGATTCTAATCAAGAAGAAAGACTAAGCGGAATTTGGAATGTTAAAAATATTAGCGGTGGATTTGCAGGGATAGATGACGATTACGAAATTGGAATTATAACTTGGACATTTAGCAATCAAATGCTAACAGTTAAAAATAATGAAGCTCAAGGGAATATATATAGCAGTTTTGAAAGCGGAACATACAATTACTCTACTTCTGAAATAAATGGAGTTAATTATATTACCATTGATAATGCTGAATATGGTGGTTTTACACTTTCAATGAACAACTTGACAATTAATCAAAATGAAACAACATCTGGATCTGGAGCTGACGGATTTATATTACAATTTGAAAAATAAAACTACAGCCGTATAAAATTAATTGCTGGTTTTGGCTTATTTACAAAATTCCTCTCCGATTTTCTATTCGGTTTTTATTTGCTAAATTAGGTGCTTAAACACGCAACCAATCTTACAACATGTTACCACACATTTATGAAACACTATAGACAAATAACATATTTCGGAATTTTAATATTATTGATTCTGGTAATTAGCTGTAAAAATAAATCCAAAACAGTAGAAACTAAAAAAAACGGAATCACAACTATTCTGAATGAAGATTACGAACTCATAAAATCAAGTGATTCAAAAGTACTCTTAATTGTTTTTCCTGGAGGAGGCACAACTTCAAAAGAAACAAAGGAAAATTTCAAAATTATTGACAAAGCAACTGAAAAAGAAATTTCTGTTTTATTAATGAATTTCAATCGTCATTTATGGATTGAAAATGAAGATTCACAACAGTTAGCAAAACTAATAACCAAAGCAGTTGAGAAAAATAATTTGAATACAGACAACGTATTTATTGGTGGTATGTCAATTGGAGGAACGGTTGCGTTAACACTTTCAGATTATTTACACAAGACTAATTCAACCTTAAAACCAAAAGGTGTTTTTGTAGTTGATTCACCAATTGATCTTTACGCTCTATATGAAAGTTCTCAAAAAGATATATTGAGAAAAGACTTTTCTGAAGAACGTCTTGCAGAACCAAAGTGGATAATCAATTATTTTGAAGAACAATTTGGAGGCAAAGACGCTTTACTTACAAATATTCAAAAAGTATCACCACTTACAATAACGACAAAAAATATAGACAATATAAAAAATCTAAAAAAAGAAAAATTACGTTTCTATACTGAACCAGATACGCTGTGGTGGAAAGAAAATAGACAAACTGATTTTGAAAGCACCAATGCATATACACTTCAAAAAACGAAAGAGCTATTAAGTGATCAGAATTGGATTCATGTAGAGTTAATTCAAACAAAAAATAAAGGCTTTCAAAACAATGGAGAAAGGAATCCACATAGTTGGTCAATAGTTGATATAAATGATTTGGTGAATTGGATTTTGGAATAATTAAACACAGAAAAAACGTGTGGTAACACCGTGTATATTTTATTGCTTTCTTTTAACCAACTTACAAAAATCATCGCGGATTTTCTTGATCGGTAATTATTTAGTAGATTTATTGCTTAACTACAGCAACTAACCTTGTACAAACACGTTAGTAAGACATTAAAACCAAGATACCTACTTATAGGTATTTGATAATAAACTGAAATAATTTAATTTTACAGAATGGGAATTGTTATAAATACAGCAGTTGATGATATAAGGTTATATTACAAACACACAGGAGTAGCTGGTTCACCACAAACATCTTGGTTTATCAAAAATTTATCCACATCTAAAGCTATTAAAGTTACTATATATTTTTGGGAAGGTCATCCAGATTTAGGAATGAATGATACAGATTCTTGGAGTTTAGAGCCTGGTGAATTTAAATCTATTAGAATAAGGTCAAGTCAAGGTCCTACATTTTGGAATGCAAAAAAGGTTGGAGCTAGATATTTAGGTTGTTAAAATATTTATAAAATGAAGTACATCGTTTTCTTTCTTCTCATTACAAACTCTTTATTATCTCAACAAAATCATTATGTTGTCTTAGAGAAAATAAGCTATGATCAAAAATATAAGGTTTCAAATAACTTCCCTAATGATTGGATTAATAATAATTGGGAAAAGGGATTTAATATTGAATTAGTCAGTTTTAAAAATAATGAGTGGTTCGTTGTTTTAGATAAATATAAAAAGAGACACAAACAAGTTTTTTTAACAAATCCATCACAAAAACAATTAAATGATAAGTCGAAAGATGGCTATATCATCCGAGATATATGCTTATATACAAAAAATAATAAAATAAATAGACTTTATGCCCTGGCAAAGATCTCAATAAATCCCATTAGCAATTACTATACTGTTGGTAAATCAGATAAAAACAGTAATACAAGTAAAACTATAAAAAAAGCTAAAACCAATTCGAAGATTTGTAAAAATATGAAAAGTATTAAATTAGGTAATAATATTCAATATTTATTTTTAGCTTATGGCACTGAAAAGAACTCCCAAAAATATAATTGGTCTTCTACATATAGGGTTGATTTTCCTCAAGATTTAATTGAAAATAAAAAGCACAAGGCTATATATTGAATACAATGACTTATGATCATTATTTTAAGGAATGGGTTGTGTATATGAGTAAAGAAAAACCAGTTAGAATACCTGCAAATCCAAGTGGTTCTATTTATACTTACAGCCAACCAAAATCTAGAATTTGGGAACTATTGAATTATAAGACTGATAAAAGTAAAATTGAAGAATATATAAGCAATGGATATCGTATCATAAGTCTAAATTAACCTTAATTCTCTCTTTTATTCTTTCTGATTAGATATCAAATTTATTAAAAGACAAACTTAAGACGTGTATAATTAATTGCTTGGTTTTAGACTACTTACAAAAGTTCTCGCGAACTCTCTATCTTTGTTTTATTTACTAGCTTTAGTACTTAAAACACGCAATAAACCTTATACAACAATGTTGCCCACAATTTGAAAAAAATCGTAAATCAATGAAAATAAGTCTATTAATTGGAATTCTTTTTTGCTCAACTTTATTTGCATGCGGAAACAAAAATGATGACCGATTTGTTTTCTTACTACACAATCGATTTTTAGAAGAACACGAACTGAATGAATTACATCCCGAATTTGGGCGGACTGAATACAACGAAATTATTGCTGAATTAAAAAAAGGAGGACTTAAAGTAGTAAGCGAAAAACGTAGTGGAAATGTTAACGCAAGAGAATACGCAATGAGAATTGTAACCCAAATTGACAGTTTAATAAAAAACGGAACAGAACCGAAAAAAATAACTATTGTTGGAACTTCAAAAGGCGGATATATTGCTCAATACGTTTCGACTTTAGCAAATAATCAAGATTTGAATTTTGTATTTATTGCAAGTTTTAGGAATAGCGATATTCAAAATATACCTGAAATCAATTTTTGCGGAAATATTTTAACGATTTACGAAAAGTCCGACCCATTTGGAGTTTCTGCATTGGAACGAAAGAAAATATCGAACTGCAAAATAAAACACTTTAAAGAAATAGAACTGAATACAGGATTGAGACACGGTTTTTTATTTAAACCTTTAAAGGAATGGATTGAACCAACAATAAAATGGGCGAACGGAAATTACAACGTGGAATAAAAATTGTGGGCCGTATAAACTTTATTGCTAATTATAGCTCACCTAGAAAATTCTATCTGAATTTCGCTGTTCGTGTTTTATTTAGTAAATTACTAGCTTTAAAAATGCAACTAATTATAAACAACAACTTTGTAACCAATTAAAAAATTGAATTATATAACAAAATACAAACAAAAAAAGTAACTTTACCAAATCGTTAGGAGTGCCTAAATATGGCTGAGATTATATCCTATGAACCTGATATGTTTAACAACAGCGGAGGGAAACGAGGATTGTAAATAATTTAATACATATAATTATACAAGCCACTTTCGCAGCTGTGAAAGTGGCTTGTATATTAAAAAAAATAACAATAAAATTATGTATAAAAAAAAACAATTCAATACAATATTAAAAGAATTACGAGAACAATCTCCTTTAGTTCATAACATCACCAATTATGTAGTTATGAACAATACTGCCAATGCATTACTTGCTATTGGCGCATCACCAGTTATGGCACATGCAATTGAAGAGGTCGAAGAGATTACTTCTATTTCTTCTGCTTTGGTAATCAATATGGGAACACTGAGTCCAAAATGGGTTGAAGCAATGGAAATTGCTATGAAAAAAGCAAATGAGCTTAATAAACCAGTTGTTTTTGACCCTGTAGGTGTGGGTGCCTCTATATACAGAACAGAAACTGCATTAAAGATAATAGAAAACTATAAGCCTTCGGTTATTAGAGGAAATGCTTCAGAAATTTTAGCATTAACACAACTAGGTAATAACACTAAAGGAGTTGATAGTACTATAAGTTCAGAAAATGCATTGAATGCGGCTCAAAAACTTTCAAAAAAACTGAATAGTACTATTGTTATAAGCGGAGCAACAGATTATATAATAACGGGAGAACTTATTGATAAAGTAACCAATGGTAGCCCTATTATGTCTAAAGTTACTGGTATGGGCTGTACTGCTACCAGCATTATTGGATCTTGCATTGCAGTAAACTCTAACTACCATGTAGCTTCATACATGGCAATGGAATTAATGGGAAAGGCAGGTAATATTGCTGAAAAAATATCTAAAGGTTCTGGTAGTTTTCAGATGAATTTTATTGATACCTTATATCAAATAGCAGAAGAAGGATGAAAAAGGTAGATTATTCTCTAATGTATGTAACAGATGAACGAATAACAGACAATTCGCAATTCTTAAATATTTTAGAATCTAGCCTAAAAGGTGGGACTAGCATAATTCAGTTAAGAGAAAAAAAGCTAAATACAAAACAGTTTTATATTCGAGCAGTAGCTGTAAAGAACCTTTGTGCAAAATATAATACACCACTTATTATAAATGATAGAATTGATATTGCTTTAGCTATAGATGCAGCTGGTGTGCATATTGGTCAAAAAGACATGCCTGTAACTATTTCGAGGAAGTTATTAGGAAAAAATAAAATTATAGGTTGGTCTGTAAGTAATGAAGAACAAGCGGTAGAAGCCAACAATCTTGATATTGATTATATTGGCTTATCCCCTATTTTTAGTACAAAAACTAAAACCAAAGACCTAGATAACCCACTGGGTATTGAAGGATTAAGAAAAATAAAAACAAGAAGCAGTAAACCCATTATTTGTATAGGAGGAATCGACAAAAAAAATACAGCAAGAATAATTGAAAATGGATCAGATGGAATCGCAATAGTTTCAGCTATTTCACAAGCAAACAATCCAGAGCAAGCAACAAAAACTCTAAAAGATATTATATGTCAAACTGGTATGAAGAAATAAGTTTAAAAACAGCACATATTTTACAAAAAATTAAAAAGCATGATTTTATAAAAGAGCTAATGGCAGGAACCCTTCCAAAAGAAGTATTCTATTTCTATATAAATCAAGACGCTATTTATTTATCTGAATACAAAAAGGTTTTGGCACAAATTGGTATCAAATGCTCAGATGAAAATGACACACAGTTTTTTCTGGATGCAGCAACGGGAATAATAAATGTAGAAAATGCCTTGCATCAGAATTTTCTTAATCAAAAATCCAGTATAAATGAAGCCTCACCCACATGTGAACTTTACATAAGTTACTTGTCTCGAATGGCTCATACCAAATCTTTAGAAGAAGGGCTTGCTGCTGTACTTCCGTGTTTTACCATATACCAACAAGTTGGAGATTATATTTTGGCTAATCAAACGAATAAACACAATAATCCCTACCAAAATTGGATAAACACTTATGGAGGAGAAGAGTTTGCTAACTCAGTAAAAAACGCTATTAATATTACTAATAAGCATACAATTAAAGCATCAACAGAGACAATAAACAAAATGAATGACGCCTTTGAAAAAGCTTCAAAATTAGAATGGATGTTTTGGGACAGTGCATACAATAAAGAACCATGGAAACTATAAAGACCTCTTATAATAGTGTACTAACTATTGCAGGAAGCGATTCTGGTGGCTGCGCAGGAATACAAGCAGACATTAAAAGTATTTCGGCATGTGGAGGATATGCTGCGAGTGTTATTACTGCATCTACAGCACAAAATACACAAGGTGTAATTGACATACACCCTATTCCTATTTTACATATTGAAAAACAACTAGAAGCTGTGTTTTCTGACATAAGTTTTGATGCAATAAAAATAGGGATGCTCCACTCCTGTGAAGTGATAGAAACAATTAGTCAAAAATTATCTGAATACAACGCAAAAAATATTGTAATAGATCCTGTAATGATAGCAACATCTGGTGATAAGTTAATAACTGACAATGCCATAAATTGCTTAAAGAAATTATTGCCGAAGGCATCACTTATTACACCGAACAGTAAAGAAGCAGAAACATTGATTGGGCACTCAATTAATAAACACAACTCTAAAGCTTCGGCTAAAGAAATTGGTAAAAGGTTTAAAACATCTGTACTATTAAAAGGGGGGCATTTAGGTGATTTAACAAAAGATATGTTTGATGTATTATATGAATATTCAACAGACACAATATTCGTGTTTAAAAATCCAAGAATAAACACGAATAACACACATGGCACAGGTTGTAGTTTATCATCAAGTATAGCAACATTTTTAAGCAAAGGATACGACTTAGAAAATGCTGTTAAACAGGCTTGCCAATATATAAACCTTGCTATTGATAATGGCAAAAACAAAATATTAGGCAAAGGAAATGGTCCAATAAATCATTTTGGATTGAAATAGCTGGTTACAACAAAGTACAAAATTAATTACTTGGTTTTAGCCTACTTACAAAAATCCTCGACGATTTTCTTTATCAGTAATTATTTAATAGATTTATAGCTAAATTACGCAACTAAATCTTATACCCAAACATGTTGCCAACAATACCTAAAAACATATAGTAATGAACAAAATATTCGGAATTTTTATAATTGGTCTCACTCTATTTGGTTGTAAACAGAAAAGTGCAAACAAAAATGTACCTGAAGAAAAAATAGAGTTTAATCAAGAACTAGTTGAAGAACTTGAAAAAATGGCTAAAATTGACCAAGTAGCTGCTTATATTCCTCAAGGAAAATATAAAGAACTATCCAAGAGTGAATGGAATTCTTTTAAAGACAGTGTTTTTACAACAAATCAAAAACGGGTTAGTGAACTATTCGAAGAATATGGCTTTGTAGGTTTTGACTTAGCAGGAAAAAATGGTTCTAGAAATTTTTGGGTGATTGTTCAACATTCTGACCATAACCCTGAATTTCAAAAAGCAGTCCTTAAAGAAATGAAGAAAGAAGTTGACAAGAAAAACGCAATCTCAACGGATTATGGGCTTTTAGTTGACCGTGTAAATTTAAATACTGGTCAACCCCAAATATATGGTACACAAGTGACCTACAATATGAATAATGGACTAGCGTACCCGAAAAAATTAATGGATAGCATAAATGTAAATCAACGAAGAAAATCAATAGGACTTGAACCAATTGAAGAGTATTTAAATGGAATGTCAGAAATGCATTTTGAAATGAATAAAGAATACTATTCGGGTAAGGGAATTACTAAGCCAACACTTTATCAAACAAAATAAAACGTAAAAAGCCGTATAAACTTTATTGTTAATTATAGCTCACCTAGAAAATTCCATCTGAATTTCGCTGTTCGTGTTTTATTTATTCAATTACTTGCATAAAATACGTAACTAACCATACAAAAAACGTGGTATGTAATGAAAAAAAAACTAGAACACAGAAAAAAAAAGACGAAAACTATTTAGTTTTCGTCTTCAGGTTTGATAAATTCCGACTGATATTTTTCTAAAAATTTCTTCTGTCTCGCAATCATTTGTTGTCTTAATTTATCAATACCCATAAAGTCTTTTCCAAAATTACTTCCAAAAAAATCATCATTAAAGAAATGTTTGCTGAAAAGTGAGTCTTGAGAAAAAACATCTTCAAATCCTTGATTTTTAAATCCTGAATAGTTTGAAAAAAATCTTGATTTAAAAGATTGCATCAAACGATCTTTATCAGCAAATGAGAGATTATCGAACTTTTCATTAGAAGACCAAGAATAAATGCTGTCATATCTAATTAAGTTTCCGTTTTCATCAAATTCTTTATCAACTTTCCAAGTTCCTTTAGGCTCTTCAACTATATTAGTTTCATTTTCTTCTTTTTCAACTTTTTTAGTTTCATTTTGTTGCCCTTTACAACTAATAGTTATCAAGCCAATTATAAATAATAAAACATACTTTTTCATCACTTTATATTTTAAGTTCAACTTATTATTAAGAGGATGCAGAAAAATTAGCACCCTCTTAATATTTTACTCTAAAATTTAATGAAACAATTATGAAATCTTAATGCTTCTGGCTGGTTTTTGTTTAGCCTCTTCTTTTTTTGGTAAAAGAATATTTAAAATACCATGTTCATAATTTGCATTAATCTTTTCATCGTTTACACTTTCTGGTAAGTTAAAGGTTCTTTTGAACGAAGAATAACCAAACTCTCTACGAGTATAATTTTCTTCCTTATGTTCACTTTCTTCCTTTGTTTCCGTAGAAATAGATAATACTTGATTATCGAGGTCAATTTGAAAATCTGATTTCTTTAAACCTGGAACTGCCATTTCAACCATAAAAGCATCGGCAGTTTCTTTAATATTTACTTTGGGTAAAGTAATTCCAGTATTAAAATTTGAAGTGAATACTGATGGTAGGTCTCTATTAAAGATATCATCTAACCAATTTGACAAAGTTGGGAAGTTTTGATTTGAATTGCTGTTCGCTAAACTTCCATTTTTAGGAACACTAACTAAATTGCTCATAATTACAAAATTTTAAATTAAACATTATTTCAAATTTGAAATCTTAATTGATTTCGACTTCAATAAAGCAAAAAAAATACCAAAATAAACAGAACCCAGTTTTTGTGCAGAAAACCACTTAATTCTCTGAAATTTTGACATATTAATAAATTATTGACATATTTTAATCTAAATAACTGACATATTTACATTATATAATCGATTTATTATTTGAGAACTGGCTAATAAATAGTATAAAAACCTATGAAAGTAACTTGTGGTAAAGTACTACACACAACAACTTGTATAAGTTATTGCTTGCAAATTGTTTACTTACGAATATCCTCTCGGATTTTCTTGGTTTATGTTTTATTTATTAACTTTATTGCATAAAATCAGAACAAACCATACAAAAACACGTTGGCAACAAGCTGAAGAAATAAAATGAATAAACTAAATACAGGAGAATTTTACGGAACACATTACCAAAAATCAGCTTTTGAAAATCTAATAATCACAGATACTGAATATACACATAGTAAGGTGGATTGGCATTATCACGAAAATCCGTATTTCACGTATTTACTTCAAGGAAAATTATTTGAATCCAACAAAAAAGAATCCTACTATTTAGAGCCAGGGAATCTACTATTTCATAATTGGCAAGATGCACATTACAATATAAAACCACCAGAATTTACAAGAGGTTTTCACATTGAACTGAATAAGAATTGGTTTTCAATTTTTGATATTCAAATAATAGATTTTGAAGGAAGTATTAATTTAAAGAATCCGATAATAAAGAACTTGATGAACGATATTTTTGTTGAGACTAAAATTAACGACCAGTATTCAAATTTAAGTATTGAGAGTAACTTGATTGATATATTTAACACAATAAAAGAATCAAAAAAAGAAAATTCAAAAAAACCAATTTGGGTAAACCAGCTAAAAGAGTTATTGATTGAGGAAAAAACAGACTATTCTTTAAAAAGCTTAAGTTCAAAATTAGAAATTCATCCTGTCCATTTATCAAGAGAATTTAACCGATATTTTGGAACAAGTCTGAGTAACTACATTCGATTGATGAAACTGAATAAAGCATTTTCATTACTTATTTCAAACAAATTTTCCATGACTGAAATTTGTTACCAATGTGGTTTCTACGACCAAAGTCATTTCATCACTAACTTCAAACGAATTTACAAGACGACACCTTCAGAATTTTTGAAGAAAATTTCTTAATGTTAATTTCATACAATTTTGAGGTATTAATTAATCGCAACTTTGCTATTCATCAAAACTCAATCAAAACTCAAAATATGAAATCAAATCATTTTTTTGCCCTTATTGCTTGTTTTCTAATATCGTGTAAAAATAGTAACACCACAAAATCAACAAACAGTAATTTAAATAAAATAGAAAATTTACACTTTTCAAAAGTTGACATAACAAAGATTAAACCTACAACTTCAGATTACTCAGATAACTTCGTTTTAAATAAAGATGAGTTTTTAAGCATTCATTTCAAATTAGACAAACCACTTATAAAGAATCTTCAAGTAATTGGGGCAAACCTAACAGAAAATGAATTATTGGAAAAAGGAAATTTTCAATTTTCTTTTTTGGTAGATGGGAAAATAGTTTATGTGGAAAATTTAAGCAAGGGAGCTGGATTAAAAGCATCTAAAACAGAGCAACTAATTCACACAATACGTTTAGTAGCACCAAAACAATTAGATTTTTGGGGTTGGTTTATGTGGCTTAAATTTATGAAACTAGGTGGTGGACAAGACGAACTTAGTAAAGGAAGTCATACTTTAAGCATAGAAGTAAGACCGTATATAAAACAAGATACATTAATTGTGGGTAATCTTTTAGCCAAAGGAAAAATCAACGTAGAAGTTGCAGAAATACCAGTAGATGAAAAACTAATTACTGTTCAAAAAATACAGACTAATAGTGGTTGGGAAATATCTAAAGATTATTTTGATAAAAATAAAATTAGGGCATTGAATAGAAAGATAGCGGAAAATAGATTTGAGAATATAAATGGAATTGTTATAATAAAAGAGGGCAAACTTTTAATAGAGGAATATTTTAACGGTGAAACTAGAGATAGTTTACACGACCCAAGGTCTGTTGGGAAATCAATAGCTTCTACAATGATGGGAATAGCAATTGAAGAAAACTATATAAAAAATGAAAATGCCTTATTAAAAGATTTTTACAACTTAAAGTCTTTTAATAATTATAGCCAGAAAAAAGATTCTGTTTCTCTTAAATCTCTCTTAACAATGAGTTCTAGGTTTCAAGGTGATGACAATGATTATAGCAGTTTAGGAAATGAAGAAAACATGTATCCAACAAAAAACTGGGTAAAATTCACACTTGATTTACCGATGCAAAAAGATGGTAAAATTAATGAAGATTTTGCCTATTTTACAGCTGGCGTAGTAGTTTTAGGAGATATCATTGATAAATCTGTTCCAAAGGGATTAATTTCTTATGCAGATAAAAAATTATTTTCACCTCTTGGCATTACAAATTATCAATGGGAATATACACCACAAAAAGTTGGTAATACCGCTGGCGGAATTAGACTAAGGGCAATTGATTTTGCAAAATATGGTCAGTTATATAAAAACAAAGGACTTTGGAATGAGAAACAAATTTTAAACGAAACATGGGTAGAAAAAAGTTTAGACAAACATATAGAACAATCACTTGATAATGGTTACTATGGTTATTTGTTTTGGAACAAAACTTTTTCACTAAACAACAAAGAATATGAAGTATCTTATTGTAATGGTATGGGAGGAAATAAAATATTTATTTTCAAAGACATTCCTTTTGTAATTGTTATTACTACTTCTGCATATAACATTCCCAATGCACATGCTAATGTTGACAAAATGATGATTGAATATATATTACCAGCTGTTATAGAAAAAAAATAAAGCCAGTTACCGTATAAAAAAATTGCTAAATTAGTGCTTTATTAAAGGTCGTTGCATTTTTATCAACTTCTGAATTTCCTTCAGAAATTCCTCGCTGACAAAACCACAACTTTCCTTATATAACAACGTAAGTAAACTTACCGAGTTCTAAATAAAAGCTACTATTCCAATTTAAAATCCTACAATCATATTTGTATAAAATAAGATTCATAAACAATAGCATTCTATTAGCTAAAACTTAAAAATTGCTTCCTTCTTTGTAATAACACCATTGCACTATCCTTTACCCAAGTTTCCCTCAGTTTTACTCCCCAAAAAGTCCGTTTTTAAAAAATAACCCCTTCCTACTCCCGAACAAATCTCATAAAAAGCTGATTTCTATGTCACCATGTGTCATTATCTTTTCAAATTGTCAGTTCGAGTGATTTTGAGATTAGCAAAATCAAAATATATTTTGATTGAAGGTAGCTAGCGAAGCTAAAAAATTGTATAGAGAACTTATGAAGTGTTTAAATTCACATTCTCAGTACAAATTGTATGCATTTTATAGATCTATTTATTACCCTATAAATATTAGTTATGCACCCTATATTAAAATTATAATTGTTAATTTTAAACAAAATTGTAAATGAAACTTTTTAAATAAAAATTGAACTCTCAGTTTTATTTCTTAACTTGAATTATCATTATTACTAAAAATCAATATATTAATTGATGTATAACCAGTTAGCTACAATTAACACCAATGAATCTAGAACCAAATAAATATTTTGGAATAACAACAAAATCAATAAAAACCGAAAGTTTTAATATTTCATTGACTAGTCATTCAGCAAACTCAAAAATCTTATTACACTCTCACGACAAACCATATTTGTGTTTACTAGCTTCTGGAACATATAAAGAAGACAGTAATATTACAGATATTATCACACAAGGAGAAGTTCTCTACAGAACAGCTAACTATGAGCATTCAAATAGTTTTTCAGACAAAGGAGGGTTATGTTTAAATATTGAAATTAATAATCATCAAAAATTCACAACACTAAATAAACTTCATCTACCTTTTAAGGTTTCAAAACAAAAAGGAAATTTAGAAATGTATAAATTACTGTATGGTTTAAAACGAGGTTTATCAAATGACATTTTAAATATATATTGTTACGAATCAATGATTGCAGTAATGAATGTTTTTAATGGAGAAGGTGATATTAATTGGGTAAAAAAAATTAAAGAACTAATAAACGATAATCCATTAGAAACGATTTCACTTGATAAATTGAGTATTGAATTTTCACTTCACCCCAATTATATTGTTCGTAAATTCAAAGAAATTACTGGCTTTAAACTTTCTGAATATTTAACCAAAATAAGACTGGAACACTCAGTAAAACAACTACTTATAAGTAAAGAAAACATCACGTCTATAGCTTTAGAAAATGGGTTTTACGATCAAAGTCATTTTAATAGGAACTTCAAAAAACATATAGATACAACACCTAATAATTTCAGAAAAGTCATTACAGGTTAGTCTCATACAATTTTAACAGGATTATAGCATTTATATTTGTGGCTTAAACAAAATTAAAAACTGCTATTGAAATGAAGAAAAAAACAAGAAATATTATATTTATTACTATTGGGGTTTTGACTTGTCTATTCTTCTATGGAAAAAATAATTTTGAGAATGACAAACAAATTTTATTAGAATTAAAAACAAAAGCTGGAAATGGAGAAATTAAAAATGCTTTTGACAAAATGGAAAAAATAGAAAGTTTTTCAAATCCGCTTATAAATTTTGCTTACCAAAAATGGAAAAAAAAAATGTACTCTAGATTTATTACAAATGAAGATATTATTGCAAATACATCTGAAAACAAAATCATTAATGATATTTCAAATATTTATCGTGATTATTGGAGGGTTGAACTATTAAAGGAAACTCAAAAAAAGCGAACTGATACTAAACTTTATAATAAAATTGCTAATTATTTATTGCTGAATAATTTGACAAATATTTCATCAGACAGTTTAATAAAAACAATTAGAGATGATACTCAACTCAAAAGAATAATAGACAAAGAAGGTTTCAAATCAAAGTTTATGTATCGTAATGGATTTCAGGATTTGTTAATATGGAACAAAGAATCGAATAAAAAATATAAAGTTATTTTACCCAAAAGCACAATAAATACAAATGTTGTATTCATAGAAAATTATAATTTAAACGGATATGATAATTATGCTACATTTGGTTCTTCCCAAGTTGGAGGTTGGGCTGAAAAGGAATCTGCTACTTTGTATTGTAACAAAGGGGAATATGATTTAAATTCCGAGAAATTTAATATATCTTACTTAAAACACGAAAGTTTACATTTTACTGACCTAAATGAGTATCCGAATTTAAGTGCAGCCGATTTAGAATACAGAGCAAAAATAATTGAACTGATGTACTGTACTGAAAAAACTATTTATGACAGAATCGCACAATTTCTAAACGGAGCAAATTCAGAGAATAGAAAACATTCACACTCTTATGCGAATTACAGTTTAATTAAAAATTTATCTCAAATTATATTTGAGTCAGATTATGAAAGTGATTATAATAAATGGATAGAACTATCTGTAAAAGAGATTAATAATTCGGCAAGTTTATTATATAAGAATAGCGAAGAAACCTTACAGAATGATAACGACTTGAATGAAATAATATAATAACTGTGGCTAATACCGTGTATAAAAAATTGCTTATTTTTAGCATAACCTAAAGTCAGTTGCATTTTTGTAAACTCCTATTTTCCTGCAGAAAATAGCCGTTCACTTTAAACGCAACTTTCCATAACACAACAACGTTAAATATCTAGAGTGTTGCTTCGTTAACACCCACAATAACAACATACCACTACCCTTTCCAAGAGTCTGCTACGGGTTTCCTCCCAAAAAGTCCATTTTTAAAAATACCCCCTTCCTACTCTCGAACAATCCTAAAAAGTGGGTTTCTGTGTCATCATGTGTCATTATCTTATCATACTGTCAGTTCGAGTGATTTTGAGAGTAGCGAAATCAAAATATATTTTGATTGAAGGGAGCTAGCGAAGCTAAAAAATTTGTATCGATAACTTATTAATTGTTTAAATCCCTATTCTCAGTACAAATTTTACGCATTTCAACCTAAAAAGTGTATTACCTCTTATTTATATTACCCAATGCCTTATATATAAATATTTTGTTTAATAAGTGTTTCGGATACATGGGGCTATGCCCTAGTTTAATACTAGGAATGTTTTGTTGTTTGCGCAATCGGTTCATGGTACTGCGGCTAACGTTTAAATGTGCCATGACTTCTTCTGTGGTGAGCCATACTTCATTTTCTAATAAATGGGAATCAAATTCTACATGGGTGTTTTGTAATTTTGGTGGGTGCTTTTTTTCTTTTTCATAATCGCTTTTTCTTAATAACATAGGATATTGATATAGAGTATATTAACCACAATATAATTAATTTTTTATAAAGTATTGTTTTATAGGTATAAATACGGGGTGTTGTTTTTGGGGATTAAAAGGCTTTAAAATACCACGTCATTACGAAAGAGGCACGATTGAAGTAATCTGTTTCTTCTATTGTTTATATTACTCTTCTTTTCCATTGACCTCTCGACTTCGATCGAGATAAATTCCAAGAATCAAAAATCTAGACTTCTTATAATTTCATTGAATACTACAAGAAATTTCACTATCGAATCCAGACCTTTTATTTGGTTCCCCAATCTAGTTGAGGACAGGCTTTGGACACTTGCCTTTCCTTATCTTTTGAATTCTTACTAAAATTACAGTATGTCGGGTTAAGATTCGTTGTTAATTAGTGAGATTTCCATAGGAATTATTAAATTCCATTTCACACGCATATAATTCTCTATGGAGTTTATATTGAGTGAAGTCAAAATATAAAATAGCCCATTAAGTTAAAAAGATGCATTAAACTTTGTTATTGTGGTGTTTTAAAATTTATAATAAGTAATAATTGATATTAAAAAAACTTTTCTAAATTATCAAAAACTCCATTGATATCTTCTATACTTACAGGTTTTATAAAATAATCAGAGATTTGATTTGTTTTATTTGCTCTTTCGATATCCTTAGGATCTACTGAAGAACTTACCATAAAAATAAGTACCTTTTTATTAATTTTAGATTCCATTTTTTCATATTCCTCTATAAATTGCCAACCATCCATAATTGGCATGTTATTATCAAGAAAAATAACATCAGGTATATTATCCTCAATCAATATATTATCTGTAAGGTATTCCATTGCTTTTTCTCCATCTAAAAAAGAAAGCGTCTTGTAGGTTATTCTATAACGACTTATAATTCTAGTTAAGGTAAATTGATAAATTTCATCATCATCAATAATACCTATTAAAAGGGGGGTATTCATAATTATTTTTTTTCTTTAGCATTATTGTAAAGGTAGTTCCTTTTTCTTCTTCACTTTCTACGTCTATAGAACCACCTATTGTTTCTATTTGAATTTTAGTCATAAAAAGTCCAACGCCTTTAGAATCTGGATGTCTATGAAACGTATTGTTGAGTTTAAAAAGGCGGTGCCCATGTTTTTTTAAATCGATTCCAAGTCCATTATCTGTAACTATAAGCGTTATTTCATTGTTATTTACTTCTGTAGCGAGATGTATTTTAGCTATGCGATTAGGAGATCTATATCGAATGGAATTAGACAAGAGGTTTAGTATAATACTTTCTAAATAAAGTTTAGGGTATTCAATATCTGGTGCTTCAGAAAAATTTGATGTTATCACAGCATTAGACTCCAATATTTTACCTTCTAAAATTTGCATTGTTTTACTCAAAACCGCATCAAAAGTTACAGAATCATGCTTTATATTTACATCCATCTGAATTTTTACAGACGCTATTAATTCATTTAACGTTTCTGTAAGATGATCTATCACTATTTCAAATTTAGTGAAAAGCATTGCCTTATCTTCTGTATCTGTACTTTCATTATAGAAAGCCATTAATGAATTAAGGTTACTAACAGGTGCTCTTAAATTATGAGAGGCTATATGTGTAAAATTTGAGAGTTGCTTATTTTTGTTTTCTAATTCTTGATTGAATTTTTCTAACTGTAACTTTTGTTGTAAAATTAATTCAGAACCAATTTGTAATTCTTTATTTTTAAGGACCAATTCATTAGAGAGTGCTTCTGATTTTTTTTTGGCAATTAGAAGTTCTGTTTCATATTTTTTTCTTTGAGATATATTGAATACCGTAGACTGCGTAAAAATGTGATGTCCTTCTTTATTTTTTATTTCTACTGAATTAATCAGAACAGGAAATTTAGTTCCGTCTTTTTTAATAAAGTCAAAATTTATTTCTTCTACAGTACCCGTTAAATTTAACTTTTGAGCATAAATCGTTTGAAAGTATATTTTGCCTCCTACAGAAAGAAAATCTGTAAATTTTTTTATATGAATGACCTCTTCTCTTTTATAGTTAGAAAATTCTAAAAAACGTTTGTTAGAATCAATGATGGTACCATCTGGTAATGAACAAAAATAACCGCAAGGAGATGTGTTATAAAGTTCTTTATAGTCTATATTATAATTCATTAAAATTTGTAACTAAGTTTATGAGAATTTATACTAAATAGCTTTTCATTGCTTCAATCGTTTGCTTAGGAGCACTGAGATGTGGACAATGACCCGTTGCGTCTAATAAGACAAATTTACTATTAGAAACATGTTTATGTACATACTGCCCTACTTCTATGGATGCTATAACATCTGAGTTACATTGTAGTATAAGAGTTTCAGTAGTAAGCTTATCAAGGTCACTTCTGTTATCTCCTAAGAAAGTAACTTTTGCGAAGTGCTTTGCTATTTCAGGATTGGTTTGACAAAAGCTCTGTTCTAACTCTTCTGCTAGTTCTGGTTTTTCAGGATTCCCCATAATTGCAGGTGCCATCGCACTAGACCAGCCTAAGTAATTAGATTCTAAGGTTTCTATAAGCTCATCAATATCATTTTGAGAAAAACCTCCGTAATAATCAATATCATTAATATATCGTGGAGATGGACCTATCATAATTAATTTATCAAAAATAGCAGGTCTTTTTAAATTAGCAAGTACTCCTATCATTGCACTCACAGAATGTCCAACAAAAGTTATATTCTTTAAATCTAAGGCATCACAAACTTCAACGATATCGTCTGCATAACCATCTAGCGAACTATATTTCTCAAAATCATACGCATTTTCATCAGAGTTTCCTGAACCCACAAGATCAATAAGAATTATTTTGTAGTCCTTTTTAAATTGGGGAGTAACAAAACGCCACATATTCTGATCACATCCATAACCATGAACAAGTAACATAGATTTGCTACCATCACCTTGAATTGTAATATTATTTCTTGCAATTAATTTTTCTAACATATAAGGGGGATTTATTCTATTAATGCCACCCAATTTTGTGGCTTGGAGCTAAAAGTACTATTTTTTTGTCTAAACTACTTGTTTATTATAATATACCCTATTCTTAATACTTATTTGAAACGTTGTTTATGAATCGTAAAACCGATTTAAATATTGATGATACTTTTTTAATTCGATTACAGCCTGATACCAAAGTAAATTTTGCTTCTGGTGATTTATTAGCGATAACTCCAGAAGTAGACAATGTAAAACGTTTGTATTCTATCGGAAAAATAGATAATGACATTTTATTGAGTATAAAAAAACACGAATTCGGAGTTTGTTCAAAAATTCTTTTAGGCTTAGATAAAAATGAACTACTAAAAGCAAACATCGAAAAAAACAAAAGCTTTCATTTTCCTAAAAAATCGAAAGAAGTAATTTTAATTGCAAACGGAACAGGTATTGCTCCGTATTTAGGAATGTTAAACACCACAGTAAAAACGCATGTTTTCTGTGGATTAAGAACTAAAGCTTCTTGTAACATTTACAAACCATTTTTAAAAACTAGCAAAGTTCATTTTGCTTTTTCTCAAGAAAAAAACAAAGAATACGTTCAAGATAGTATTGCAAAACAAGAAGCATTAGTTACTTCCGTTTTAAAAAATAAAGGGGTGATAATGATTTGTGGTTCTGTGGCTATGATGAAAGAAGTTTTATTAGTACTAGAAAGTATTTCTATAAAAAATTTAAAGAAAGATTTACATCATTTTAAAAACCAAATAAAAACAGATTGTTATTAGTATTAAATTATTTTGTGCTATACCTCTTTCCTTAAAACCTCTAAAGGTGGACTGCTCAACACAGTTTTTAAATTACTGAGTCCTATAACAACTACTAAAATTGTTATTGCTGGTAGAAAAACCAAGAACGGAATTACAGAGGGTATAAAAGGTTCTTTAAATAATAAGGTTGCTAATAATTGACTGCCAATTAAAGACAATAAAATTCCTGTTAAACTACCTAATAAACCTAAATACACATATTCTAAAGCAGTAATTTGTAGAATTTGTTTACTTTTTGCACCCAAAGTTCTTAACAAAACACTTTCTTTTATTCGTTGGTATTTGCTATTTCTAACAGAACCAATGAGCACAATAAAACCAGTGAGTATGCTAAAAAATGCCATGAAATTAATAATCCAAGAAATTTTATTTAAAATATCTTCTACAATAGTAAATACTTGGCGTAAATCTAAAATAGTAACATTTGGAAAATTTTTGACTAAATCTCTTTGCAATTCTGCAGAACGCTCTTCATTGGGCACATGAGTAGTCATCACGTTAAATTTAGGTGCTTTTTCTAAAATACCTATTGGAAATAAAATCATAAAATTGACTTTCATACTGCTCCAATCTACTTTTCTAATACTTCCAATTGTGGTTTCCATTAAAACACCTTGAATATTAAAAACAACAGCATCCCCTATTTTTAAATTTGCGTCTTCAGCAAGATTATCTGCAATAGATATGGGTACAGGCGTTCCTTGTACTGCTTTTCCAATAAATTCTCCTTCTAATAACTCTTCTGTTTCTGTTAAAGCATTTCTGTAGGAAACTCTAAATTCACGATTTAGCATCCATTTACGCATTCTTGTTGTAGTGTCATTACGAATTTCATTGACAGTTTTACCTCGTATTTTTTCCATTCGCATGGTAATAATTGGTATGTTATCAATCACCTCTAAACCTTTGCTTTTAAAATTGGTTAAAATTGCAGTTTCTTGATTGCTTTGCACATCCATTAAAATGATATTTGCATCCGTTTTTTTATTTTCGATAGCTGTTTTTGCCAATAAAATATCTTTCGTAAAATATAAAGTACTAATTAAAAAAGTACCCAATCCAATAGCCAAAACCAATACCATTGTTTGGTTGTTTGGCCTGAATAAATTTAACAAACTTTGACGCTTTGTATATCCCCAAGAACTTGGAAAAAACTTTTTTATTAACTTGATAAATAAATTGGCAACACCTGCCATTATTGCAAATGTGATAAAAATACCAATGGTAAATACGATTGCATTAATGATACTTTTTAACATCCAAAAAGAAAATAAAAAGATAAATAGAAGAATAGTTATAAAAACGAAAATTCTTGCTTTTTTGGTTTTTTGTAAATTATCTTCTGTACCTCTTAAAACTTCTAAAGGAGAAATATACCAAGTACCTAAAAGTGGTAATAATGCAAATAAAACAGACATGATAACTCCTAAAATAATTCCGATTATGATGGGTTGAAATGAAATAGATATTTCTACATTAAAAGGTAAAAAGTCTTGTAAAATATAAGGAAAAGCAAATTGTAAACTTGTTCCGATGGCAGAACCAATGAGGCCACCAATGAAACCAATTCCTATAATTTGAATCAAATAAATTAAAAACGATTGCTTTCTTGAAGCGCCTAAACATTTTAAAACAGCAACGTTTTTTAATTTTTCTTTGATGTAAATATGTACTGAGCTTGCAATACCAATACAACCCAATAATAATGCAATAAAGGCAACTAAATTTAAAAACCGACTCACATTATCATATCTTCTTCCTAAACGTTGACTAGTACTTGTATGGGTATCTAAATCTGCATTTTCATCATCTAAAATAGGGTCAATTTTTTTGTCTAGTAACTCTAAATCCATTTCTGGTGCTTTAAAGAAATATTGGTATTCTTTTCTGCTTCCTACTTGTAATAGTTCTGTTTGTTCTAAAAACCGAAACGGAATTAAAACGCTTGGTGCTACAGAAGATGAAATTGCTGTGCTTCCAGGAATTGATTTTAAAGCGCCAATAATTGGCAACGTAACTTTTCCTAGTTTGATAGAATCTCCACTTTTTAAATTATATTGTAACAACAAAGTTGCATCTACTAAAGCACCTCCTAATTTTTGATAGTTTTTTGCAGCATTTACTGGAACTGTGGTTAAATTTCCATAAAAAGGAAAACTACCTTCTAATGCTCTTACTTTTACTAATTTTGTACCTTCAGTTTTAGGAAAAGCAGCCATTGAAACAAAGTTTACTTCCGAGGCATCTGCTCCTAAAGAATCAATAATTTTCAATACTTTTTCGGAGGGTTCTTTTCTACTATCTATAATAAAATCTGCCCCCATTAAGGCTTTTGATTGTTTTTTAATATTCTGTTTTAAATTATCGCTAAACAATTGAATGGAAACCACAGCCGCAATTCCTAAAATTATAGACGCCATAAAAAGCATCAATCTAGAAATGCTTGCTTTACCATCTCTCCAAGCCATTTTTAAAAGCCAGTTAAAATTTGCTTTTGATTTTTTGTTGCTCATTAATTGTTGGCTATTTTTTCGTTAGAAATGATCTTCCCTCCTTTTAGCCTTAAAATTTGTTGGGTTCTATTTGCTAAATCTAAATCGTGTGTAATAATCACTAAAGTTGTACCTGCTTCTTTATTCAACTCAAAAAGTAACTGAATTACTTTTTCGCCAGTTTCTTCATCTAAATTTCCTGTAGGTTCATCAGCAAATAAAATAGAAGGTTTGTTAGAGAATGCTCTAGCCAAAGCAACTCTTTGTTGTTCTCCTCCAGACAATTGCGATGGATAATGATGCAATCGATCTCCCAAACCTACCTTTGTTAATAATTCAATTCCAAATTTAGCAGCATTTTTTTTGCCTTGTAATTCTAAAGGAACAATCACATTTTCCAAGGCTGTTAATGTTGGTAATAACTGAAAGTTTTGAAAAATAAAACCGACCTCTTTGTTTCGTAATTCAGCAAGTTCATCTTCACTCAAATTTTGTAAAGATGTTCCGCATAATTCTACGGTTCCAGAAGTTGGATAATCTAACCCTGCACACAAACCTAATAAAGTAGTTTTTCCACTTCCAGAAGGCCCAACAATAGAGAAAATACTTCCTTTTTCTACTTCAAAAGAAATATTACTAATTACTGTTAATTTTTTTGAACCACTGGTATAAGTTTTCTCTAAATCATTAATCTTTAATATCTTTGACATTAATTTTTTATTTAATTGAAAAATAATTCCTCTAAGCGCTGCTTCGAGGTTTCCGTTAAAACTGTCCTTCCTGTGTGAACAGGAATCTAAAAAACATACTGATGCTGAAAAATAATCATTTGAAGAGAAATAGCAACAATCAAACAAGAACAATTTTCTTAAAGATATGTTATTTTTTATTCTTAATTCTATTGATTTCTTGTAAAAAAGAGGTCACAAATAAAGAAGTTACTTCTAATGAAATAAACCCTAAAACAGCAATTGATACTACTAAAAACAATAGTTTAAAAAGAATTGTTTTTTTTGGTGATAGTTTAACAGCTGGTTATGGTTTAGACGATATTAATGAGGCTTTTCCAGGAATCATTCAAAATAAAATAGATTCTTTACATTTAGCATATATTGTTGTGAATTCTGGTGTTAGTGGAGAAACTTCTGCTGGAGGAAAAAATAGAATAGAATGGGTATTGAATCAAAAACCCACTATTTTTGTTTTAGAACTAGGCGCAAATGATGGTTTAAGAGGTGTGCCTTTAAAAGAAACAAAAACGAACTTACAAACAATAATAACTACTGTAAAAGAAAAATATCCTACAACAAAAATGGTGCTAGCAGGTATGCAAATTCCACCAAATATGGGGCAAGAATACACCTCAGAATTTAAAAATATTTTTCCTTCATTGGCTCAAAAAAATGATTTATATTTTATTCCGTTTTTATTAGAAAATGTTGGTGGAATAGCCAATTTAAATCAACCTGATGGAATTCATCCAACAAAAGAAGGTCATCAAGTTTTGGCTAAAAATGTCTGGAACGTTTTAAAGCCGATACTCAAATAAATGATCCTCTTAATGCATAATTCAATTTTATAAAGGGCTACAAACCTAAAAGTAATGCTTCTGTTTTTTCTAACAATACCGAAATTAAATTTTTATCATAAGCATCTGTATGTGCTGGTGCAAAACAACCTTTAATTTCGCCTTTATCATTATCAAAATATTTACCAGAATCATTTTTATAGCTATTAGACAAAGCTAAATCATACAAAATATCAACACCTTTTTCTGCAGGCGACCAATGTTGCCCATAAGCTTCTTTTACCATTTTCGTATTTAATAAAGAACCAGGATTTACTGCAATAATGTTAATATTTGATTCTTGTTTTGCTAAATGAAAACTCCACATTGTTAACGCTAATTTACTTTGAGCATAACTGTTATTTTCAGCAACCTGTTCTTTTCCTGTTAAAACATTTTCAGAAACTGGTGCTTGTGCTGCAGAACTTAAATTGATAATTCTTGGAGCTTTTGATAGTCTTAAATTAGGAAGTATTTCATTTGTTAATAGATAAGGTGCTAAATAATTAACAACTATTCTAATGTCTAAACCAGCTTTGTTTAAAGTATTTTTAGTTTTAAAAACTCCTGCGTTATTGATTAAAACATCAATTATTGGGATTTCTTTTTTTATTTTTTTTGCTATTTTTTTTACAGCTTCTATATTTGAAAAATCGGCTACAAACCCGCTAACATTCTCGTTATTACAAATTTCTTTTATTTCAGAAATAACAGCATTTACTTTTGCCTCATTTCTACCATGAATATAAACCGAATGGCCTTCTTTTGCTAGTTTTAGAGCAGTAAGTTTTCCTATTCCGTCTGTACTTCCTGTTATTAGAATTGTTTTAATCATGCTATTTATTTTTTTCTAAGGAATGAAATTCGGGTAAAATTTTATGAGCAATTAATTCTAATGTCTCATCTATATTCATAGCATTGAAACGTAAGTTTAATGCTAAATGATTGACACCTATTTTACGTAATTTATCTATATAATCTATAAAATAATTGATTCCTAAACGAAATCCGAGTTGTATGGGTTGAGGCTTAAAATCTGCAAGATGATGTAAATCTAAGTATAAAGGTTGCATAAATGGTTTATCAAATTCTTGCGATTCTTCAATCAATTTCCTCCAATGTTTAATCTTAATTTGTTGATCGTGTAAATCGCGTGGATAATTCATCCAACCATCAGCATTTTTAACATTCCATTCTAAAGTTTGTCTACTTCCACCGGTAATTAACATGGGTATTTTATGTGATGTAGATTTGGGTAACATATCAATATTCCCCTGTAAACTTCCATAATTTTGGGTCTTAAAAGTTGGGAAATTATTTTGAACTTTACGGATATAATCAAAGGATTCTCTAAACAGTTCTCCTCTTTTTTCATATTCAATTCCCATTGCAGGATATTCTTCAAAACGATCTCCAGAAGCTACCCCTAATAATAATCTTCCATTAGATAATTGATCTATAGTTGCTGCAGATTTAGCTACGTTTAATGGGTGATGTAACGGTAAAGCAATGCTAGAAAATCCTAATGCAATATCCGAAGTTTGTCCTGCTAAATAACCTAAATAGGTAAAAGGATCAAAAGTTTGACCTGCATCTCCAAAGTTTGGAACATTAAACGGAATGTCTCGAATCCAAATGGCTTTAAAACCTAAATTTTCTACTTGTTTTACACGTTTTAAATGATCTTGCATTGTGGAAACTGTACCTATTGAATAATTTTCTATAGGCACGACTACTCCAATACTTAACTCATTTTGTTTAAAAACAGCATTGTAGGCTTTATTTATGTTTTCAAATACTTTCATAGGTACTCTTTTAAAATAAATGCAGCAACTAATTATTTTGAAGACACTACAAAATTACCATTTGTACGAAGATAAATAATAACTTCTTCATTAATACTAATGAAATGTTTAGAATTTTCAGTAGCACTAAATGTACTGCCAGGAGCTAACACATAATTTTTAGGATTACTTGGCATTTGATAGTTAATATTACCTTGAATTACAATACCTCTAAAAATTTTTCCTTCACTTAAAATTTTACCTTTAAAACCAGGTGCAATTTTTATGAATGTACCATACAATTCTTGGTTGTGTTTGTTTCCCCAAAGAAATGCCGCTTTAATTTTATGGTTTTCCGAATTTTCAATCCATGAAATATCTGAAGCATCTAACCAAACTAGATTTGACTTATCAACATTAATTGGTCGTTCTCCATTATCAAAAGCAGCTTCTGTTGGATGTACCAAATAAGGTCCTTTTTCAATTTCTATATAAGCTACATTTTCTGAAGCATTTGCTGCTGTAATATGTGCTTCACCTTCTGGTTGAGTCCAATACGATCCTGCTGGCATCCACATTTTTTCTGCATGTGGATCGTCGTTATGAATAGAACCACTAATAACAATTCCATGATAAGACACATTATGAATATGTGGTGGTGACGAAAACCCTTTTGTAAATTTGGCTAAAAATCCTGTTGCCTCATTTGCTTTTCGGTCTCCCCAAATAGTTCCTGCTTTGGGACTGTTTTCTCCTCTTGCAGGATTCAATTGTTCCCATTCTATCTCTGAAGCTAATTTTACTTTGTTTGTAACCTTGGTAATTGATATAGCATTGCTTTTCGCTGTATTACTTTCAACTTTGTTTTTACAGCTAATACCTAAAGCTAAAAATAGAATTAAGATGATGTATTTCTTCATTTTAAATGTTTTTATTATTTCCAAGTTACAATATCTTCAAAATTTCTTCTTGATTTACCAAATTCTGGGTCAGCTTTTCTGTAACCAAATGCCACCATAAAAGATAAACCATATTTGTCTGTATCTATGTCAAATTTTTCTCTTAACAAGGCTTCAGCTTTTTCTTGGTGAAATCCTTCTATAGGACAAGAATCAATGCCTATTAAAGCTGCAGATGTCATCATATTCCCTAAAGCAATATAGGTTTGTTTAGAAGACCAATCAAATAGTTTTTTATCAGTATCTAAATCAAAATCACGCTCTTGAAACTCTCTGTAAAACTTAGAATACATTTCGATAACATCTTCTGGCAATTGTTTAACCTCTTTCATCATGTGCATAATGTAATCTGCATCGTGTTTTACCATGGGTGCTTTCATACTTAAACCTAAAACAAAATGACTTGCTGTATCTAATTTTAAAGGTGCTCCCCAAGCTACAGGTTTTAACAATTCTCTTAATTCTTTGTCTTGTACCACTACAAAATGCCAAGGCTCAAACCCAAAAGAACTTGGCGACAAGTTTGCTGTTTTTAAAATATAATTGATATTCTCCTCTGAAACTTTTTTACTGACATCAAATTCTTTTGTAGCGTGTCTGTATTGAAATGCATTTAAAATTTCTTGTTTTGCAATGTTTGGTGTATTCATTATTATCTGTTTTATGAAAATTATTATACTATAAATACTATAGTCACAAAAGTATATATAGTATTTAAATACCACAATAACGGTCAAAAATTATAGTATAAATAAAATTTACAAATGACTAATTATCAGTATTTTATAAAATAAAATATTTACTATAAAAAATATAGTTGTGTAAATATATATAGTACTATATATTTGTAAAATAATTAAATAGTATTATGTATAAATTTAGAGGAAAAGAATACCCTTGCTGTGCTAGTTTAACCATGGGAATTATTGGAGGAAAATGGAAAACTGTAATTTTATTTCATCTAATTGATGGAACGCTACGATATAATGAGTTAAGAAAGGAAATGCCAACGGTTACTGAACGTACTTTAAGTTTACAATTAAAGACTTTGGAAGAAGATGGCATCGTTAAAAGAAAAGTATATACTTCTAAACCTCCTTTAAAAGTAGAATATTCTTTAACTAATTTTGGTAAAACATTAATTCCTATAATACAATCTATTGCAGAATGGGGCGTTTTTGCGGTTGAAAAAAAAGGAGTAATATTAGAATAAGTATTTTTTATTCTTTTATAAATGTTACTTCGCTCCAATTTAATAGAAAATATTAATTTAATTGTTTTTTTAGTTTTTGAATGTCTAAATTTTCTAATAAAACCAATAAATTAGGGTACATTTTATAATGATATCCTAAATTCTTTTTCTGAAATTCTTTAATAGCTTTCTCTTTAGACCAATTTTCAATTACCATTCTATAGGCAGCTATTATAGATCCTGTTCTATCTGAACCATGCCAACAATGCACTAAAACAGGTTGTTTAGAATCTTTAATTACATGTAAAATATTTAAAATATCCTTTTCATTTAATTCTTTAGTTTTTAGAGGAATATGTACCAAATTAAAGTTAAAGTTCTTTGCTTTTTTCTTATTATTTTTAAGTCTCCTTAAATTAAGAATGGTCTTTACTCCCATCAATTCAAGTTCTTTAAACCCTTTTTTGCTAGGTTGCTCAGATCGATACAACATAGCATTTATTTTATATAAATTTCTAAAATGTTTAGATTCAACTTTTTTTAAAGGCAATTCTTGTCCGTAATGGAAATTTATTACTCCTAAATAAAAAAAGATTATTATAAATTTTTTTTTCATCGTTTACTTTTTCATTATTTAATCAATAATTATGCTAAACCTGTTTTAATTTCAAAAAAATAAAATTTGCTTAGAATACCAGTTCGTTTTTAACCTTTTAACAACTAAATAATTCACTCCAATTTTAATTCTTAAATCATCAAAAAAATCAATTATAGAAGCTATCTATTTTAAACAGATTACTTTAACTTATTTGTCTTTTTTTACTTTAATTTAGTTCAATTATAAATAACCATAAAAGCCTTATAAAACCCACATTTAAACACTATAATTAGTGAGTAAAATTTTGTAAAAAAGTACCTTTGTAAACGATTTATTTTCAATCAAAATTTATAAAATAAATATTACAAATAGAATACACAAAATGAAACATTATATCATAGCATTTGCAGCATTTTTAATTAGTGCAACTTCTTTTGCTCAATTTCAAATATCAGCTAGTACTGGTTATGCAATAGGTAGTGCAGGAATGAAAATAGGAGAAAAAATAAATATTTCGGAAACTGAAAACACCTATGGTAGTTATGGTGAAGGTTTTAATTTACAATTAAGAGGGACTTACTTTTTTAATGAAACCTTTGGTGTAGATTTAGCATTTGGATATTTAAATGGTGCAGACCAAACCGTGTCTAAAGTTACCTTACCAAATACAGATGTAAATGCCATTGCAAGAGCACGTGCTTTTGGAGCATCAACTTCTATTGTGTATCAATTTACTAATAATATTTATGGACGTTTTGGTGCATTGATAAAATTAGGCGGTAAAACAGAAGCTGTTGTGTATAAAAAATCTATTTTTTCGGATGCACAAGCAACTGCTATAGGATTACCTAGTGGATCGTATTCTGAAACGAATTATGTTGAGGATTATCATGGACATTTTCCTTTGGGTTTAGTTGCTGCTCTTGGTTATAAGTTTGATTTAAACACGAACTTAAGCCTTTTTGTTGAAGCAGAATATTATGGAATTAGTTTAAAACGAAAAGACTCTGAAATTACAGAATTTAATACTGATTTTGTTTTATCTGATGGCACAGTAGCTGTTAGTAATGTATATTCTTTAGATAATTTGCCTGCTGATGTTTATAAAGAATCTACTTATGTAGATAATTTGTCTAATACAAATACAGATGGTTCAAAAAAATTATCACAAAAAGTACCTTATTCTTCATTTGGGATAAACTTTGGAATCACATATAAATTTGAAGTTTCTAGTAAGAAATAATAATTCAATTTTTATTCAAAGAGCTATAATTTATAAACGTTATAGCTCTTTTTTTATGTTTTTTTCTTAACGATTACTAAATTAAGTTCAGCATAGGCAAATCAATCAAAATTTACTTTATTGATATTATTGATTTTTTTAAAATACATTATTCTAAAAAAAAACATCGATAACGATTTAATTATGAACACAATACATAAATTATAATAAAATCTATTGTATAGGTTTTGTATGGTGAGTTTACCAAGAATTTGCATTTAAATTAATTAAATTAGCATTATTACAAATCATATATTATTTGAAGAATCATTTTTTTGTTTAAAAATAATAAGAGATTTAATCTAACCACTAAAAACTTTCCAATGATTGAAAAAAAACATAGGTTTCAAATAATCATTTTATTCGTATTTTTTATATTTAATTTAAAAGCTCAAACAGTTAGAATAAATGAACTAGTTTCATCAAATTCTGTTTATTCAGACGAAGATGGAGATACTCCAGATTGGTTAGAAATTCATAATTCTGGAAACCAAGATATTTCAATTATTGATTGGTCTTTATCTGATGATGTAAATGATCTTACAAAATGGACATTTCCAGATATTACATTAACTCCTAATGAGTATTTGCTTTTATGGGCTTCATCAAAAAATATTTCTACATTTTCTTATCCTAGAACACTTATAAATCAAGGAGATGAATTTAACTATTTAATCCCTACTTCTGAGCCCAATTCTAATTGGAAAACCTTCAATTTTGATGATTCAAGTTGGTCTTCAGGTATTTCTGGGTTTGGATATGATGATGGTGATGATGCAACGGTTATTCCAAATGGCACACAATCTGTTTACCTTAGAAAAACTTTTACCATCAATAACCTCTCTACGATTTCTTCATTAATTTTAGATTTAGATTATGATGATGCATTTGTTGCTTATATAAATGGTACTGAAATAGCAAGAGCAAATATTATAGGTACACCACCAGTATATAATTCAGCAACAATTACAGATCATGAGGCTCAAATTTATTCTGGAGGAAAACCTGAAAGGTTCTTAATAACAAATTTCAATTCAATATTAAATGAGGGTGAAAATATTTTAACCATTCAAGCACACAATATCAGCTCTTCTTCGTCAGATTTTACCATAATACCATTCTTGTCGGCAGCTTTTTCTACACCTAATAATTCTGGAATTGATCCACCAGCTATTTTAGAATTAACAAAAAACAATCTTCATACAAATTTTAAAATATCATCAAGTTCAGAAACACTATACTTAACGAATTCATCTGGCACTATAGAACATCAAATAGTTGCAAATAATTTACCTCAGAATACCTCTATCGGAACTTCTATAACCTCTGGAGAGATTGTAAGTTATGCAGAAACTACACCAGGTTATGAGAATTCTAATCAAGAATATGTAGGAAGTATTCAAAATGAAGTTGTTTTTTCTCACCAAGGTGGTGTTATTAATACACCAATAAGCCTAGTATTATCTGGAAATACTGAAGGAGAAATAATTCGATATACAACTGATGGAACTATTCCATCTGAAATTTCATATATATATACAAATCCTATTGAAATTAATGAGAATACTACTGTACAAGCACAATTGTTTTTAGCAAATTATTTACCTTCTTCTGTTTATACAAAATCATATATTCTGAATACAAGTAATATGTCATTTACCGATAGTAATTTACCTATTGTTATTATTACAACGGATAATGGTGCGACTATTCCTGATGAACCAAAAATACTTGGTACAATGAAAATAATTCAAAGACCTAATGGTGCTAGAAATTTTCTAACTGATGCCAATAATGAAGATTTTTTAAATTATTCAGGAATTATTGGTATCGAAACTAGAGGTTCTTCATCTCAAACACTGGATAAAAAACCCTATGGAATTGATACTTTAGAAGATGATGGTATAGAAGATAAAGGTGTAGAGTTATTAGGAATGCCTAAAGAAGATGATTGGATCTTAAATTCCTTTGCTTTTGATGATAGTATGATGCGTGATTATATTAGTTATGAAATGGCAAGAAAAATGGGACAATACGCAGTAAATTTAAAATATTGTGAAGTTGTTTTGAATGGCGAATACATAGGTTTATATGCACTTTCAGAAAAAATAAAACGTGATGGAGATCGAGTAGATATTTCAAAATTAGCTGATGATGAAAATTCGTACCCAGAAATTACAGGAGGTTATATTTTACAAACTGATAGACCTACTGCTGAAGACCCTGAGGCTTGGTATAATAATGGAGCAGGTTATATTCACGAAAAACCAAATTCAGATGATATTACTTCACAGCAATCTTCATATATAGAAAGTGTTTTTAGAAATTTTGATCAAAACGCTAATAATTCAAATATTATAAATGGTTATCCTTCTATTATAGATGTACCTTCTTTTGTAGATTATATGTTAATGGCAGAAATCTCTTCAAATGTAGATGCCTATGCTTTAAGTACCTATTATCATAAAGATCGAGGAGGAAAATTAAGAGCTGGTCCTGTTTGGGATTATAATTTAACCTATGGAAATGATTTATTTAACGCATTTGGTACTTATTATGATCGAAGTTTCACAAATGTTTGGCAATTTCAATATAGTAATACTGGATCTTATATTTGGAGCAGTCTTTTTTACAATCCAGAATTTAAATGTTATTTATCTAAACGTTTTAATGAAGTCACAGTTAGTGGAGAATCTTTGAGTTATGACTATATATCTGAGTTAATAGACAGTACTGTGGCTTTAATTTCTGAAGCTGTAGTTCGTGAAAATGAAAAATGGAATACTATTAATGATTTTTCTGGAGAAATAACCAACATGAAAAGCTGGTTGCAAGAAAGAATTACTTGGATGAAAAATAACCTTGGGCAATTTAATGATTGTAATACTATTGAAATGCCCTCTCTAGTGATTACCAAAATTGATTACAATCCGCAAGAAACTGACATATTTACAGAAAGTGATGATTTAGAATTTATTGAAATTAAAAATACAGGAACTACAACTGTTAACCTTACTGGAGTTTATTTAGTAAAACTTGGGGTTTCTTATCAATTTCCAAATAATGCAACTCTTGAAGCTGGAAATGTTATTTATTTAGCTGGAGATGTTACTACTTTTGAAAACAAATATGGTTTTGCTCCCTTTGATACATTTGAAAGAGATTTATCTAATAAGAATCATAATTTAGTATTAGCAGACGCATTTGGTAATGTAATTGATCAAGTTGAATATTTTGATAAAGATCCTTGGCCAGAAGCTGCAGATGGAGATGGGTTTTATTTAGAATTAATAGATGTTAACTCAGACAATGCAATGGCTACTAATTGGATAGCAAGTTCAAATACTGTTTTAAATACAAATGATTTTAATAAGAATAATGTTAAATTCACTGTGTATCCTAATCCAACGGCAGGAAAATTAATATTGAGTTCAAAACAAACAATACAAGAAATTTCAATTTTTAATCTTCTTGGTCAGAAAATAAAAAGCCTTGAAGTTAATTTTAAATCAGGAGAAATTAATATTAGTGAACTTCATAACGGAACCTACTTTTTAAGTTTAAAACTTATCAATGATGTTCGAATTTCAACTAGGATTATTAAAAAATAATTCATTTAATTGATAAAACACTACGTTATAATGAGTTGAGAAAAGAAATGCCAACTGTTACAAAACGTACTTTAAGTTTGCAGCTAAAGACATTAGAAGAAGATGGAATCATAAAAAGAAAAGTATTTACATCTAAACCTCCATTAAAAGTGGAGTATTCTTTAACTGATTTTGGTAAAACATTAGTTCCGGTAATTAAATCTATTGCTAATTGGGGAATTTATGCTGTTGAAAAAAAAGGAAAAATTGTTGTTTAAGAGTTAACATTAGTTTTTTAGTATTTTTTATTACAATAGATTTTAATCTACTATTAAGATGCTTACTAGGTTTACACCTATAAAATAGATTTAATAAAGTTGTTACTTTTTACTTACTAAAAAACTAGCAATAAGTGCTACTATACCAATACCTATGCTTATGTAAGCATTATCATTGTTTTGAGATTCAAATTCTGCAATTCCAATATCTAAAGAGGCTTCTGGTGTAATAAGTTCATATCCTCCGTAAATTAATAGTGCTAATCCGGCAATTATTAAAATAGTTTTAATCGTTTTATTCATGGTTATAAATTTTAAAGTTATAAGTTTTAAGGTTTTTTTATTAAAATTGGTATCTTATACCTAAGGCAATATCTAAGTCTAAATCGTTACTATAATTATCATTAAAGCCTAGTTCTGGTCTAATATCTAAAGACATTATAAGAGGAATATTAAAATTATATTCTATCCCCAAGTCTGCAGCGGCTAAAATAAAAGCGCCATTATTATCTAGAGAATCAAAAGACCCTACTCCTGCACCTGCACCTACAAACCAGTTAAAATTATTATCTATAGCATATACCCATTGATAGAGTCCTACAAGTTTAAATGCATCTACATCATTTGAGTTTCTATAACCTAAATCAAATTCTAACCGGTTATTGTTTGATACATATCGTTGATACGAGATTTCTCCTCCAAATCCGTCATTATCACCTACTCTAAGACCCAAGGCATTTTTAGAGATATCTTGTGCAGAAATTGTTGCACTCATTAATAAAATTGTACTAAAAAGTATTGTTTTTAAATATTTCATTATTATTGTTTTTAAGTTCATTACAAAGATACAGTCTATGTTTATGGCTGTTTTGCTCATATCAAATTGATGTTAGCTCATTTAAAATATTCGATTTTTTAAAAATACTTTAGGGTATCTTTAAAAAAAAATCACAAGCAACCTTAATTAGTTTATATTTATAACCAAAATAATAAGGTTGAAAACAATAACTATTACTGCAACAAGTACAGAAGGTAGCGTTAGACAAATTAGAGATGCTATTGGAGGTAAAATAACGGAACGTTGGGGAGAGTATATTTTAGAAGTTGATAACGAAAATGCGAAAGGAACAATTACCTTCATTACTTTTGAATGGGGAGGTAGTACTTTAGAGTATAATATTACTTTTTTAGAAGATATTACTTTAATTATGAATACTTCGGAGTTTAACCCAATCCATTTTACCTATACTTCTCTAGGACATTGTTATCACCGATTTGAGTTAGAGGACAAGAAAAGAAAGCTAGAGCAATTTCAATCTGTAATTATAACCAGTAAAGATGATGGTTATAACTATGGCTATTTTGAAAAAGACGTAAAAATACACATTCATGTGATTCAAATAAGCAGAGTAAAGTTTATTAAAAAACGTTTAAATGATGCTTCTATTTTAAATCAACATTTATATAAGGTTTTTCATGATCAGCAACACGAAAAAGTATTTGCTTATTTTGGTACTTATAATTTAAAATTAGCGAATCTTATAAAACAATATGATAAAGTAAAGCAAAAAGGAATGATTAGAATTCTGATAAAAGAAGGTATTGTATATCAAATTTTATCTGAACATATGTTACAGCATGATAAAGATGTGAAACTAAAAAAACAACCGAATACGTCACTTACTAAAAAAGAATTAAATAGTGTTCGAAAAATTGCTGAAAAGATTTTAAAAGATGTTTCTAAAGATTATACGGTTGAAGAATTAGCTAATATAAGCGGGTTAACACAAGCAAAACTACAAGAAGGGTTTAAATCGTTATACACCAGAACAGTCACAGAATACATTCGTCATATTCGATTAGAAGAAGCAAGAGATTTAATGAATACCACAGATTTAAACATCTCTCAAATTGTATATACAATTGGTTTTAGTAGTAGAAGTTATTTTTCAAAAATATTTAAAAAGAAATACAATATTAGTCCAAGTGAGTTTATAAAAAACAAACAAGAAGCAGATATAAAAGTAGCTTAATAAATAATTTAGTTCGTTTTTTTTACTTGTTTAGTTTTTAAGAAAGACTTACATTTTTTATAAATTTCCTCTGCTTCTTTAGTGTCTAAACCCGAATAATTAGATAAAGGAAAACGAATCGTAAGATCTGTAATATAGAATTTAAAACTTACCGCAGAATGAGCCATTAAATAAGTAGCTTGTGTTACTACTTTTAAGGTAGAATTTAATTCTTCTTGAGTTCGTTTTGGAGGATCACTAACATAGCTTCCTATTAAAGGTAAATCTGATTTTTCAAAAGGCTTAATTGGAAAATTATCTAAAACACCACCATCTGAATACAAAACATTATTAATTTTAATAGGACTGAAAATACCAGGTATAGCACACGAAGCTAAAATGGGTTTCAATAATTTTCCTTTACTAAAATAACGTATTTTACCTTCTTGCATATTAGATGCCGTTATATATATGGGAATTTGTAATTCACTAAACTTAGATTTAATTTTATTTTCAATAGCATTTCTAAATAAGAGAGTATCAAAAATGCCTGCCTTTGAAATACTGAAAAAAGAAATTTTAAAAATACTAGTTTCTTTAAATACTTTTAAAATGTCTTTTGTGGGTACTCCTGAAGCATATAAAGAAGCAACTAATGCTCCACCACTACTCCCTGCAATAGCATTAATTTTTAAACCTAAAGCTTCAATTTTTTCAAGGAGGGCTAAATGTCCTGTAGATTTAACACCTCCACCTGATAAAACTAGATTTATAGGTATGTTTTTATCTAATTCTTCAAGTTTAGTAATGTTTTTTTGAATTATTTTTTTATTCATTATAGTGTGGTATTTATAATAACGGACTAAATACTTTTGCACATCCTTCTAATAATTTTGTTGTTAAAGGACGGTTTTTAAAAGAATTATAATCTAAAACCATGCAATTTTCTAAGCTTTTTCGGAAATCATTACTCAAGTTTTTAGTAATATTTTTATCATAAATAAGCGTATTTACTTCATAATTATATTCAAAACTTCTATAGTCAAAATTTCCAGATCCAATAGAAGCTATTTCGTCATCAATAATAATTAATTTACAGTGCGAAAAAGTAGTTTTTAATACACAAATTTTAATACCTGCTTCTAATAAGTCTTCAAAATTAGCAAACATACTGTGCTTTGCTAATATACTATCGTTATTTTTTGGAACTATAATTTTTACATCTACTCCACTTAAAACAGCCATTTTTAAGGCTTCTAATAATGCTTTATTTGGAATAAAATAGGGGTTTTGAATGTAAATAGATTTTTCTGCTGTATGTATCATCATAAGATATTGATGTAATATAGAGAGGTATTTTAAATCGGGTCCACCAGCAACAATTTGTATTAAAGAAGTTCCTTTTTCTTTTTGAAAAGGAAGATAAAAATCGTTTGTTAATAATACTTCATTACTAGCAAAATAATAGTCTTTAATAAAAATTCTATGTAAATGATCTACCGCAGGTCCCTCAACTTTTAAATGCAAATCATCCCAGATACCCAAATTTGAATTTGCTTTTATATACTTATCAGAAACATTAACTCCGCCTGTAAAAGCTACTACTCCATCAATAATAGCTATTTTACGATGATTTCTATAATTTAGAGTTGATAAAATTGTGCCTATTTTAAAAGGTAGTATAGAATGTGTTTTTGCGCCTAAATTTTCAAGCTTTTTAACAGCGCTGTTTTTCCATCCATTACTACCCAAAGCATCATATAAAATTCTAATTTCTACACCTTTTTTAATTTTTTCTGTAAATAAACTAATTAATTTATCTAACAATTCTCCTTCTTCTAAAATATAATATTGAATATGAATGAATTTTTCAGCTTTAGAAAAGGCCTCAAAAATTTCATCAAAAGTAAGCGCCCCATCTTTTAAAAGTTGAATACTATTTCCTTGAACAACCGGAAAACCAGAGCTTCTTTGTAATAACTTACCTATACGACCAAACTTGTCTGTATTAAATTTATAAGTAAATTTTTCAATATTTTTACTTTTATGATTTAAATCGTATAATTTTCTTTTTGCATTAAAATTAAGTGTAAAAAACTTAAATTTCTTTCTGTTTACACCAAAAAGTATATAGAAAACAACTCCTAAGATTGGAAAAATGATTACAATTAAAAGCCAACCAATAGATCTTGCAGGTCTATTTCCGTATAAAAGTATACTAAAAATTGCCCAAAGGGTACTAACTCCATAAATACTATAAAAAGCAATTAACATTAAGAGGCTATTTTTTGAACTTTAAATTTAGTAATATATGGCTTAGAAACAATATAGTTAATGTCTTTAATTTCAGTATTTTTATCTAACCAAATATTTTTTAAAATTTCTGGTATTTGTAAAGGCATTACTTCGTATAAATTATTAATAGACGCTACAGATGAATTGGCATCTGTATTTACTACAGAACATGTTACAAAACCATCTTCTAAAACATTATATATTCCTGCTAAATAAAATGGCCTTAAAGGCTTTTTTTCTACTAGGTAACTCGTAATTTTTTTTCCTGTGAGCTGATGCGTATAAAAACCCGTTACAATAATTAAACACCTACGTTTTGCTAGTGCATCTTTATATAATACATTTTCTGAAATCTCAGTTTTATTTACATGTAATGTTGTTTTTAAGCGCTGAAATTTTTTCCAATCTCCTTCAAAATTTTGTGGCAAAATCCCCCAAATACCTTGTGTAATTATATTGGGAAAATCCATTGTAATAATTGAAACTGTTTGTTCTTTATACCCATCTATTTTTAACCTGGGTTTGTAGATGTTTGGATATTTAAAATCTACACCTAATTCTTCTTTAATTAAAGTTTTACTTGCTGTATTTGATAAGCTATATTTCATTTTAATTAGGTTATTATAGTTTTTGATATCTTCTCATTTCTAATTTATTTTTATGATCAGAACAAAATTATAATGAAATCCTATTTTTTCTTAATTCATATCAATTCAATCTTTGCTCATTTCAAAAATGAAAAAAAACTACTTATTTGCATTTGAGTTAATATCAATTTTATATGAGCAAAAGCAAATAATAGTTCTATTCTAACTTTGTAGTGTAAATAAAAAATAATTATTAACCATTTAAAAACTTTATATTATGTTACGTTGGACAATCACATTTATTATCATCGCATTAATAGCAGGAATTTTAGGATTTACCGGTATAGCTGGTGCAGCTGCAGGATTTGCAAAAATTTTATTCTTTATCTTTTTAGTATTGTTTGTAATCTCTTTAATTAGAGGAAGAACAAATAAAATTTAGTATATATATAATTAAAAATATTGAAATTTTTACTTAAGTATTACAGGAGAGAACTTCTTTGTATTGCATAACAAATTTGAAGAATTATATACAGATGCTCGTAGTAAAATTGATGAAATAGCTGATTGAATGAATACGATTTTAACTTAAAAACTCAATCTATTTACAGTTTAGTAAACTACGCTTCTGTATTTTCTGTTGTATTATAGTGAAACTCCACTGCAGTGTCCAAACTACTTATTATTTGATTCCCTAATCTAGTTGAGGACAAGCTTTGAACACTTAGCCGTTTCATCTCTTTTGAATTCTTACTGAAATTATAGTATGTCGGGGTGGTAATTTTAGTTAATATTATGTCTCTTGTCTCTTGTTTCCTTTTTTCTAATAACATAATATAACTGTCATCCTATGTTTGTAAAATATAATAATCTGTTTTAAAAAAGTTTAAATTAGATTTAATATTTAACAAGAAAAGTAAGGGTAAAGGAAAAGATTATAGTCCGTCATTTGTCATTAAAGACCGTTCGCAATGCTAATCACTTTACCTCTTACTACATAAACTTGAACAGATCATTAGACGTCTAAGTCTGTATTTAGGATTGATAAGTAAATGTAGTAATTTTTCTATAAAAACATTTGATATGAGTAAAATTATAGGAATTGATATTAGTAAGCAAACCTTTGATGTTTCTTATTTAGAAAAAGATAAATGGATACACAAAATTTTTAAAAATCAAAATAGAGGATTTGAGCAATTTACTAAATTGATTGGTACATCAGACTGGATTGTAATGGAGGCTAGTGGTCCTTATTATGTTCAGTTAGCAACTTTTTTACATGCATCTAATTTTAATGTATGTGTATTAAATCCATTGATAATTAGAAGATATAGTCAAACAAGATTATATAGAGCAAAAACGGATAAAAAAGACGCAAAGACAATTGCCGAATATGGTGCTCAATATGAGTTAAAAAGATGGTGCCCAGAGAGTAAACCTAGTATAGAGATTAAACAACTTTACACAGCTTTAGAATTACTAAAAAAACAAAAACATCAAACAAAAAGACAACTAGAATCCTTTGAAGTAACAGGTTTGTTGAGTCCTGATCTTAGAAAAGAATTAAAACAAGTACTAATATTATTAATAAGACACATAGATAAGTTTGAGAAAAAGATAGAGCAAATAGGGAAATTAGCCTATAAAGACACGGTCGAAAGAATAAAAACAATTCCAGGGATCGGGCTGAAAACGGCTATTATGATGAGTGTTATTACAGACAATTTTACAAAATTTGAAAATTATAAACAACTCACAGCTTTTGTAGGTTTTAGCCCAAGATTATATCAATCAGGAACAAGTGTAAAGGGAAAGGGACATATTTGTAAAATGGGAAAACCACAAATTAGAAAGTTATTATACTTGTGTTCTTGGTCTGCAAAAAGAGTGAATAAAACGTGTATGGAAATGTATAAGAGACTAAAAGAAAAAGGAAAACCCGATAGAGTTATTAAAATCGCAATAGCAAATAAGTTAATAAAACAGATTTTTGCTATCGCAAAAAACAAAAAATATTACAATGAAAACCATCAAAGTTTATATTGCATAAATTAAAAAAAAAATAACTAAAAATAATAGTTTTTTAACACAGATCATTACGAGGACGTTAGGACGTGGTAATCTGTTTATTGAATCGTTTTAATTTATGAAGTTACTTGTTTAAATATTATTCTTTACTATAAACATAAAAAATATCCTTAACATAGCTTTTTAAGCTTTTAAAGATAGTTTTTACTATTTACTAAAATACTATTGCTAATGCGTATTGAAAAGCTTTAAAAATCTACAAACTTGTTAATCTCTTCTTTTTTAATTTGAGGGTTTGCTCCTTCACTCCCAGCTACTATAGCACCAATTGCACAAGCAAAGTCTATTGCTCTTTGTGGTGAGATCCCTTTTAACAATTTATTGGTTAAGGATGCTAAAAAAGAATCTCCTGCTCCTACTGTATCTATAACTTCTATTTTATAACCACTGTTATGATAAAAGACATCATTATAATATAAAATAGCTCCATCACCACCTTTTGTTACACAAATAGACTTTGTTTTGGTTTCTTTAGCTATAAATTGAATTGTCTCTTCTAAAGAATCCGATTCAGATTTAAGCTCTTTGGCTATTTCAAAAATTTCATCATCATTAAATTTAATAAAATCTGCTTCATTCATTAACGTCTTTAAAACTTCTAAGGTATAATGAGGAGCTCTCAAATTGATGTCAAATATTTTATATTTTGCTATTTTTAAAAGTTGATATAAAGTATCTCTAGAGACATCATTTCTTGCCACTAAACTACCAAAGATAAAAGCGTCAGAATTTTCAGTAATTTGTTTTGCTTTTTCTGTAAGCTTAATGTTATCCCAAGCTCTAGGGAAATTAATGGTATAGGTAGCAGTCCCTTTTGCGTCTAAAATAACTGCTACTACTCCTGTTTTTAAAGTTGAATCTATTTGAATGTTTTCAGTTACTACTCCTCTATTTATTATAAAATCTTTAATTTCTTTTCCTTCAGTATCGTCTCCTATCCTTGTAATTATAGCAACGTTATTTTCTAAAGATTGTAATCTTAAAGCAACATTTAAAGGAGCTCCACCAATTTTTTTATGGTTCGGAAATACATCCCATAAAACCTCACCATAACAAACTATATTTTTCATAAACTATAAATTAAGAATAGAATTATTCATTGTTATTATACATTTTTCTACACCATACTTTACAATATTGTGATAAGAAGTTGTGTAGGCATTTACAAATGTTTCAGCATCTTTTAATTTTCCGAAAATCGATGCTATTTCTAAAAATGCTGCAGGATTCTCTTTTGCCGCTACTGCTTTTTCATTTAAGATAGTCTTCATTGCATCTTTTATTATTAAAGGTTCGCTATTTTCATTTTTACCTAAACTGTAAACTGCCCAAGCAGCTATCACAAAAGATGCAAATCCAATAGACCCCTTGTTTTCTAGTTGTTTGTTTACGGTTGGTAAAATAAATATTGGAAATTTTGCAGAACTTTCTGAACAAATTCGATCTATTTGATCTTTAATATAGATGTTTCCAAACCTTTGTAATAAAGATTTTTTATACTCTTTTAAATTAACACCCTCTAAACCTGCTAAAGTGGGTGTTACTTCAAGATTCATATAATTGTTTAAAAAGCGTTGTATTTCTTCATTGTTCACAGACTCATCAATGGTTGCATAGCCCATTAAATCACCTAAAATTCCTAATACAGAATGTCCTGCATTTAATAAACTTAATTTCATTTTTTCAAACGGTACAACATCATCAACAAACTGAGCTCCTACAGTTTCCCAGGCAGGTCTTCCAGCTGCAAAGTTATCTTCGATAACCCATTGTTTAAAAGGTTCGCAAACTACTGGCCATGCATCATCAATACCATATGTTTCTTTTAAACTAGAAATGTATGTAGTACTTGTTGCTGGTGTAATTCTATCTACCATTGCATTTGGGAATGATACGTTTTCATTAATCCATGTAACTAATGTTGGTTCAGCTACTTTTACATAACTCAATAACATTTTTTCTGCCATATGTCCGTTTCCTTGAATATTATCACAAGATTGAATGGTAATACCTTCTAATCCTTTTTCTTTACGCATTTTTAAAGCTTGGGTTATATAACCAAAAATTGTTTTTGGCGCTTTAGGATTCTCTAAATCATATTGAATGGCAGGGGTTTCGAAATTAAATTCGCCTGTTGCTTCATTATAATTATAACCACCCTCTGTAATTGTTAAAGAGATGATTTTAATAGCTGGACTCGCCATTTTCTCAATCACCTTCATCGGATTTTCAGGAGCGTATAACATTTCTACTATAGAACCGATTACTCTTTTTGTTAAAGTACCGTCTAATTCTTTTACAACTAAAGTGTATAAACCATCTTGCTCTTTAAGAGTATTGTAAATTTTAGCATCATATTCTAATAATGCAACACCACAAATACCCCAATTTCCTGCTGTTTCATTTTGCAACAATTGATCTGTATAATAGGCTTCGTGTGCTCTATGAAAGCCACCAACGCCAACATGTACAATACCTGCTTTTACTTTAGATCTATCGTATTGGGGGATAGAAACAGTTTCTGATAATTGAGGTAAATTCTGGCTATTTAATTTATATGTTTTCATGATGTTTAAGATTTTTTAGATTTTCCACGTTTAAGTGCCCAGTATGCAGTAACAAAGTAAATTAATGTACAGATAAATGCATATTGATAAAATATTTCACGGTTTTGTATGTACACAGCTTCGTTTGAACTACCAAATAGAACAATACAAGCGAGTACTAATGTGATTAATAATACAAGTAAAGAAATGATTCTTAATACTTTTGTAAAAATTGAATTGTCTATAACTGGTACTTCCTCTTCTTTTGATTTTTCTTCTTGAAAAGCTTCAATATTTTGATAGTATATTTTTTCTTTATTTGCTGCTTCAGGATATTTGTCTTTTGCTCCATAACGACCTGCTAAGAACGTATAGATTAGTATCGTAAAAATCCAAGTAGGTATAAATAGATAATAGAAAGACATTACATTTAAAGCATTTAACCCAAAACCGAATACAAGACCTAATCCCCAAGAGGCTATAGCTGGCGTACTAAATGTTAATTGACGGTAATGAGACCAATATCTTGTATACCCAATTTTAGGAAATATTTGATGTTCTGCAAATACAATTGCTCCTACGGGTACTACTAATAATCCTGCATAGGTAAGTAAAGGTAATATTTGAGAAAATACAAAAGGGAAACAAGCTACAATCATGGTAACCAACCCTACAATTATGGTTGTTTTTTTACGTGATTGTTTTTGAAAAATTGCTTGTGCAGCTAAACCAGCTCTGTAAAGGTTTGCAACAGCGGTAGTCCAACCAGCTACAATTACAATCACAAATCCAGACCAACCTAATGCGTAATATGCAACATCACCTGGATCAAGTTCTACAATAGTTTTTCCAAGAATAATAGCAGCACCTGCTCCCATAATACCTGCGGATATCCATGCAACATAATGACCAAACATCATACCTGTACTTGTTGCTAATCCGTAAGATTTCTTTTTAGCAAAACGCAGTAAAGCCATATCAATAAGTCCGAAATGAGTAATTGTATTAGCAGCCCAAGCAAAACCGATTACTTCTGTCAACCCGATTCCTGCTTCTCCGTTACTATTAATCCCTGTCCATATCGATTGGTTTCCTAAAGTTAAAAAATCACTCCATCCATTAGGAATTGGTTTTCCTAATACTTCTAAAGATAAAGCAGGTAAAAGAACAAAGGCGCCACAAGTAAACATTACAAATAACCAGGGAGCACAAATTCCAGAAAATTCTGAAACTGCTTTAAAACCATATATAGCAATCGAAACAACAACAGAACCTACAATTAAAACGATTACTATAAACCATGTATTGGTAGGATACCAATTAAGTTGCGCCGGTATATCAAAAGCAAAACGTACTGCAGTGGCAGACACTGTAATCATCGCGGCAGAAATCACTGTAAAAATAATAACATTAGCCCAATTGTAAAGCTTTGTCATTGAGTCTCCCGCTATTTTATTAAGATAGGTGTATAAACTTAATCGCGTATCCACAGCAATTGGTGAAGTAATAAATCTCCAACTTAAAACAGCTAAAATATTACCAATTAATAAACCTAAAATAATATCTTTAGTAGTTGCTCCTAAAGCAACAAAAGTAGCTCCAATAACAAACTCAGTAGCGGCGACATGCTCTGCAGCATATAGACCCGAAAAATGAGTCCAATTATGTAATTTATGTTTTGCAACTGGTAATTGTTCTTCTTCTAAGTTGTTAAACTCTTGAAAGTTATTGGATTTGTCCATAATATTTTTATTTGAAATTAAATGTTATTGTATTTTTTTGCAATGACAAGTATATTAAGTTGTAATAAAGAATTGATAAAACTGCTGTGTACTATTTGTTGTTCTATTTAAAATAATGTGATGTCTAATTGTAATACTGTAATTTCTTTTTCGGGGTTCCACATAGCGGTAGCTTCTACAGGTAAACTAAAGTTAGCTATTTTTACTTTCTTACTTAAGGTAGCACCTACGTTAATAATGTTTCCTTTGCTTTCTGTATAAAAAGTTTTATCAGTAGCTAAAGACCAAGCTCCACCTGCAAATAAAGATAAATTAGCGTCTCCTTTTTCCCAAACCTTGCTTTTAAGCTCTAAATATTGTGTCCAAGAATCTTTAAGATAACCATCCGATTGTACTTCATAATCACCAGAACCACCACCAATAATCGTCGCTAAATATAAAGACGTGTTTTGGGTAAGGTTGTATCCGAAGCTAATGTCTACAAAATTATATCCTTGTGTTTTATCATAACTCCAATAATGTAATTCATCTCCTCTTTCCTCTACACCCGTATAATTATTATGTGTAATGGCTTCCATAAAGAATTTATCAGAAAAACGATAAGAAGTATATATTGTAAATTCTTTATAATTAGCATTTACATATTGTTGTTCTGTAGCATTCCAAACATCAGTACCTGCAAAACTAGCGCCTCCCCAAACACCTAATGTAAATTTACTATCCTTAGAATTGTATTCAAGGTTTGTAGCAAATACAGCTCCCGAATGCACTACAAATCCATGCCATGTATGCATGTTCTTTAAATGAGCGCCAATTGTAAATGCTTGGTATTCATCTTCTGTATTATTTTCTTGAGAATGGATTGTCTGAAAATTTAATAAAACAATTAGGCTAAACATTAGAGTTGACAAACTTATAAGCTTGTTAGTTCTTGCAGAAGGTATACTTCTTTGTTTTAAATGTTGTTCTGTTAGTTTCATTATCTCTGTTTTATATATTATACTGATGGTAATTGAAAACTTTTAAATAAAGCGTCTTTTTGACGTTTACTATGCAAATGTATATAAAAAAATAATACAAACTTCTAAAAAGGGTTAAAAAAAATACTCTAAATTACCTTTATAATATTCTAAATTGATATAAATAAGGGGTTTTGGATACTTTTAAGCATGTTGAAATAAATTTATTTTCAGGGTTTATTAAAATTTAAAAGGTCATATTTTAATAAATAGTGTATATTTGACGTTTATTAGTTACTTATAAAATAATTATGTAATATTACATCTCAAATTATAATATGGAAATTAAGAAAATCTTAAATTTATCGGTAGATTGTGTTGTTTTTGGTTATGATACAGACACAAAATCTTTAAATGTTTTATTGATAAAACGTTATTTAGAAACTAAATCTGGTGATGAGGTACTTGTTGATGATTATGTGTTAACAGGATATCACGTATATGAGAATGAAACGTTAGATGATTCTGCTTCTAGAGTATTAGAAGAGTTAACAGGATTAACCAATATCTATAAAAAGCAGTTTAAGGCTTTTGGAGACCCTAACCGATTGTCGGGGCCTAAAGATTTAATCTGGATTAAAAATGAAGATTTTAACTTAAGAACCGTTACTATTGCTTACTATTTTCTATTAAAAACAGAAGAAGTTGATTTAAAGAAGAATATTTCTAAAGCAAAATGGTTTTCTATTAATGAATTACCAGAGTTAGGTTTTGATCATGAGCAAATTATACTAGAAGCTTATGAAGATCTAAAAATAAAATGTTTGCAAGACCCCATCATTTTTGAGTTATTACCTGACAAGTTTACTATTAATGATGTGCAAGATGCCTATCAATCTATCTTAGGAATCGAAATAGATAATAGAAACTTTAGAAGGAAATTAATCAATAAAAAATACATTGTTTCCTTAGATGAAAAACAAGTTGGAGTCTCAAAAAAACCAGCCCAATTATATATGTTTAGTAAAGATATTTATGACAAAATGTTTCAAAAAAATTATTTAATTAGCATTTAATGGGTACAAACACTTTTATTTTTGATATGGACGGGGTTATTATTGATTCTGAACCTTTCTGGAGACAAGCACAAATTGATATCTTATTAAAATACAACACAACAATTACTGTAGCAGATTGTATACAATATACAATGGGAAAAAGAATTGATGATGTTGCACGTACTTGGTGTCAATTACATTCTTTAAAAGTGTATCCTCAAATATTAGAACAAGAAATTATTACTGCCGTTGCCTATTTAATTAGTGAAAAAGGAAACGCTAAACAGGGTTTATATGAATTGTTAGGGTTTCTAAAAGAAAACAATTTTCATATTGCTTTAGCAACCTCTTCTAGTCAGCCCATTATTAATGCTGTTTTTAACAGATTATCGATTGCTCATTATTTTGATGTTGTTTGTAGTGCTGATGACGAAGTTTATGGGAAACCTCATCCTGCTGTGTATTTAAAAGTAGCTAAAAAGTTAGGTGTGCAATCAACTAATTGTTTGGTTTTAGAAGATAGTGTTACAGGTTTAATTGCTGCAAAAGCTGCTTCTATGAAAACAATTGTAATTCCTGAAGATAAAACAGATACTCGGTTTACTATGGCGGATGTAACGTTAACTTCTATGTTAGAGATTATTGATTATTTAAAGGTTGATTAAATAATATTTAAAGTTGTTATTTATTCTTTTGCATTGACTGTTCGAATCTGCTCGAAGACCGTTGTTATGTATTTTAATTTGGAATGTTTTATCTCTTATTCTTTTTTCCATTGCTGAAAAAAGAACCAAAAAAATCTAGACTTCCTATAATTTCATTGAATTCTACAAGAAATTTCACTATCGTGTCCAGACCGTTGCACTCTTTGGACACTTAGCCGTTTCATTCCTTTTGAATTCTTACTGAATTTATAGTATGTCGGGGTTGAGGTTTAAGTTTAGTTATCTATTACTAGAGTAAATATGATCTAAACTTTATTCTACATGGTGTTCGAGCGGAGTCGAGAAGGGATTTAGTGTGTTGCTTCTCGACTTCGCTCGAAGACCGTTATGTTTTAAATCTTTTTTAAATGATTAAAAACACTTAATGTTAATGGAATAAACAGAAACCCACCAATGATAAATACAATAAACGCTTTTTGCAAGCCAAAAGATTCTGCTAAATACCCAATTAAAGGAGGACCTAAAAACATACCTACTGTAGAATAGGTTCCTACAATTGAAATAACGATTCCTGTAGAATATTTTTTTGCTTTACCTGCCAAAATAAATGTCATCGGAAAAAGACCTGAAACACCTATCCCTACTAAACAAAATCCAATTAGCGCAGGCCAAAATTCAGGAACAATTACAGCAATTGAAACACCACTCATTATTAAAATGGAACTTAAAAAGTATAATTTTTTCATCCCAAAATAATCGATCAATTTGTCTATTGTTAATCTATAAATAGACATACAAATCATAAAAAGTAAATATCCGTATGTAAAAACTTCCTCCTTTACTACATCTTTAAAATAAACGCCATTCCAATCGTACATTCCTCCTTCACAAATTGCAGCAAGAAACACCATTAAACCCAAAAGCATAATGTATTTGTTGGGTTTTTCTAACTTAAATTTATTTCCAGCATTCGCCTTATCATTTTTTATTAAATAAGGATATGCAATAAAAATAGTAATCAATGTAAAAATAGCAACCATTAAAAAATGCATTTGAATAGAAACGTTTAGTTTCAACATTAAAGTTGTAAACAAAACGCCTATGATTCCTCCAATACTCCATAAACCATGAAAAGCACCAACAATACGTTTTTCAAATTTTTCTTGTAAAAAAATAGATTGTGTATTTATTGATATGTTTAAAACTCTTAGACTTACTGCAAATAGAAATAGCGCAAAAATAAGTAAGGGTAAACTCGTTGAAAAACCAATTAACAATAGTGCTATAGAAAAGAATACATAGGCAAATTGTTGGGGTATTCTACTATCATACTTAGATACCAAACAACCAGAAAGAGGAATACCAATAACAGCACTTGCTGGCATTATCATTAACATATTACCCAATTGCTCTTCACTAAAATTAAAATTGTCTTTTATTGTTGGAATTCTTGATGCCCAAGAAGAAAAACAAATACCTGATAATAAAAAATAGGTTGAAAGTGAAATGCGTTGTAAATTTCTTTCTTGCATTTGTAAAAATATTTGAATGCAAAAATACTTCTTTTGAAGTATTGAAAGGAGTTTTATATTTAATTTATGATAGCAATTACTAACCGTCTTTTTATGCTTATTAAGTAAACTTTTATCTTCTAAAAATTTATTTATAGAAGGGTAAAGTACAAAAAAAGTGTTTTTAGTAGTATTGATAATAAAACAGCTTTATTAATAAAAATAGTAACTATTAATTATACAAAAAACTCGTTAAATTACTCATATCTTAAAGCATCAATAGGGTTTAATCTTGCTGCTTTTCTAGCGGGAAAATAGCCAAAAACAACACCAACCAATACTGAAAAACCAAAACCAATTAATATTGAGTTTACGTCTGTAGGAATGTAAAAATCAGTTGCTTTGTAAATAATTTGATTCCCAATAATACCTAATAATATACCTAAAACACCACCTGCTAAACTTAACACAATAGCTTCAATTAAAAATTGGGTTAAAATATCACTTTCTCTTGCTCCAATAGCTAATCGAGTTCCTATTTCTCGTGTTCGCTCTGTAACAGAAACCAACATAATATTCATAATTCCAATGCCTCCAACAATTAATGAAATACTTGCAATTGCTCCTAAAATTAAGGTTAATATACCTGTTACATTCCCTGTTATTTCTTGAAGTTCTATTTGTGTCATAATTTCAAAATCATCATCTTCACCTTCTTTTATTCTATGTGATTCTCTTAAGAGTTCTGTGGCTTCAATTTTGGCATCTACAATATGATTCTCGCTTAATGCACTTGCCATAATCATATTATATCCACTTCGATGGCCATATAATCTGTTTAAAATGGTCGTATAAGGTGCAATTAGCATATCATCTTGATCTTGTCCCATGGTACCTTTTCCTTCTTCTTTTAAAAGACCAATAATAGTAAATGGAACTTTATTAATTCTAATTTGATGACCTACAGGATCTGTTCCTGCAAAAAGTTCTTCTTTTATAGTTTCACCAATAACACAATATTTTCTTGCAGAATTTACATCTTCCTCAGTAAAAACATCACCAGAAACAATTTCTCTGCTTAAAATTTCAAAGTAATCAGATGAGACTCCATAAATAGTTGTCGATTTATTTCCTTGCGGGCCAATAGCTCGCACTCCACTTGCAATAAACGGAGAGAGTTTTGACATCCATATTGAGTTTTTCTGTAAAATATCGAAATCTTTTTTTTCAATACGTCTCCCCATTCTAACATCAATACCTGCCCTATGTTCTTTTTTGGTAGTAATCATTAACAAATTAGTTCCCAATCCAGATATTTGGTTTTGAACTTCTTGGGTTGCTCCTTCTCCTGCAGAAATCGTCATAATAACAGCAGCCACACCAATTATAATACCTAGTGCTGTAAGTAGACTTCGAGTTCTATTTTTATTTATAGACTTAAAAGCGACTTTAAATGTTTTTAGTAATTGTTTCATTACGTGAGATTATGTGATCAATTCTAAATCTTTTAAAGCACTTTCTTTAGTACTTCTATTATGAATTAGTTCATCAGTTAATACATGACCATCTCTTAAATAAATGATGCGTTTTGCAAATTGAGCTATTTCAGGTTCATGAGTAATCATTAAAATGGTTTTTCCTTCATTATTTAACGTAACAAATAAATCTGCAATATCAATACTAGTTCTGCTATCTAAATTACCTGTTGCTTCATCAGATAAAATGAGTGCAGGGTTGTTTACCAAAGCTCTGGCAATAGCTACACGTTGCTGTTGCCCTCCCGATAGTTCATTCGTTTTATGGTGTGTACGATTTCCCAAACCAACTTGTTCTAATGCTTTTTTTGCGAGTTCTTTTGAATTAGAAAAACGCCCTGTTCTGTCATAAACTAACGGTAATTCTACATTTTCAAGTGCCGTTGTACGAGCTAATAAATTATAGCTTTGAAAAATGAATCCTATTTTTTGATTGCGGATGTCTGCAAGTTCATTTTTGTTTAATGTATTTACAAATACGCCGTCTAAATAATATTCGCCCGATGAAGGCTGATCCAAACATCCTAAAATGTGTAACAAGGTTGATTTTCCAGAACCTGAAGATCCCATAATCGCAACAAATTCACCTTCTTCAATACTAATATTTATCTCAGAAAGTGCGTGCACTTCTATATCTCCATTTATAAATACACGACCTAATTTTTTAGTTTCTATGACTTTCTTTTTTGGCATCCTCTTTTATTATTTAGATTTAATACCATAGATTGCTTTTATATTTTTATTTAGCTCAATATCATCACTTAATAAATGTTTAATTTCTGATTGTAACCCTGTTTTTATACCAATTTCAATAAATTCAAAATCGATATTTCCATCATCATTTTTATAGAAAAAACCACCTATTTTTGGAGGTAAACTTTTTTTGAACCTTGCAGGAACATACGTTTCTTCATTGTTAATTGCTATTGTAAACTTTTTATAAATAGAATCTGGAAGATTGTTTTTAGCTTTTTCTTCTAAAACTGGTTTTATTGTTTTAAGCATATATTCGTTAGGTCTAAAACGTAATGCTGAATTATTTATAAGAAATACATTGCTAGCTTTTTGGGTAATAAACTCAAGGTTTGCTGTCATTCCTGGTAGCAACAACCTATCAGAATTATCTACATCAACAACAACTTGGTAATTTACTACGTTATTTACCTCTATTGGTTGCAAGCGAATTTGACTAACAAAACCCATAAACTCTTTTTCAGGATATGTTTGTACACTAAAACGAACATTCATCTTACTTTTAACATACCCTATGTCGCTTTCATCTACATCTGCTAAAATTTGCATTTTAGAAAGGTCTTCTGCAATAATAAAAAGTTTTGGTGTTGCAAATGAAGCTGCTACTGTTTGTCCTTCTTCAACACTTCGTTCTGTAATTGTACCACTTATTGGAGAAGTAATATGTGCAAACTGCATATTAACCTGAATGTTATTCACATTTGCAGAAGCAGCTTTTGTGGCTCCCCTAGCTTGTTCATAAGTATATTTTACATTCGAAAATTCTTGTTGTGCTATGACCCCTTTTTCAAACAATATTTTACTTCTTTCATATTCTTCTTTAGCCTGGTTTAATTGTGCTTTACTTACAGCTAAATTAGCTTGAGCACTTATTAAGCTTGTTTTTAATAATTTTAAATCCATTTCAGCTAACAGTTGTCCAGCTTTTACCTTCTCATTATAATCAACATATATTCTTTTTATTGTCCCAGAAATTTGTGTTCCTATTTCAACGGTATTAATAGCCTCTAAAGTTCCTGTGCTCGAAACTACAGATTCAATGTTTCCTTTTTCTATTGAGGTATAAGTGAACTCTATATTTTTGGCAGCTACTTTAGGTTTTAGCACAATAAAATAAACTAAAATCCCTATTGCTAAAATTAATGGAATAATCCATTTTATTTTTTTCATAATTAGTTTAATTATAGATATAATATCAAAAATAGGTTGAAAAAACTCATCTTACAATGACCTAAATCAATAAAGAACATACATTTTATTTATTCATCTTTTTGTCATTTAAAACAGTGCATTTTTATCCTATTAAATAACAAAAACAGTGTTGAATTTTCGTTGTTGTAGTTTGTTAATTTTAGCTATTAAATATATAAACCGTAAATAGAATATTGTTTTTTAATAAAACTGGTTAACCAATTTTATGTATCTTAGCTTAGTGTATGTTTTTTTATTATTTAAACCAAAATCTATATAGCAATGAATAAGAAAATAGAGAACTTTTCTAGAAGAGAATTTACCAAACTTTCTGGGTTGGCCTTAAGTGCCATTCCATTTATGTCTTTTACATCGCCGTTTTTACAAACACCTTTTATTGCATCTGAAGAGAAACTAAATGTACATTTGTTTTCTAAGCACCTACAATTTCTTGATTATAATAACATGTCTGAAGCTGCTGCAGAAATGGGTTTTGATGGACTTGATTTAACGGTTAGAAGAAAAGGACATGTATTGCCAACAAGAGTTTCTGAAGATTTACCAAAAGCTGTTGAGGCTATGAAAAAGTGTGGACTTATGCCCAAAATGATGTCTACCAATGTTTGGGATGCACATGATAAAACAAATATTAATGTGCTAGAAACTGCAAGTAAATTAGGTTTTAGTCATTACAGAACAGATTGGTTAAAATACTCTGAAGGAATTGCTATAACTGAAAGTCAAACTATATTTGGAAAAAATGCAAAAGAATTAGAACTTCTAAATAAAAAATTAGGACTTATTGGAGGTTATCAAAATAATTCTGGAATGAATGTTGGGGCACCAGTTTGGGATTTGCTTCCAATTTTAGAAGCTACAAAGGGTCAATTTATGGGAAGTCAATACGATATTAGACATGCTGTAATTGAAGGTGGTGAAAGTTGGGAATTGGGATTAAGACGTATAAAACCATATATAAACTCTATTGTATTAAAAGATGCTAAGTGGGGAGTTGTTGATGGAAAATGGCAACCAATAAATGTTCCTTTAGGTGAAGGTATGGTTGATTTTAATCGTTACTTTTCTTTGCTAAAAAAATATAAAATAAATGTACCTGTTTCCTTGCATGTAGAATACGATTTGGGTGGTGCAGAAAAAGGATCTAACAAAATAATGATTCCTAAAAAAGAAGTCTTTAAACGTATTCAAAAAGATTTAATTTTTATAAAAGATGCCTGGAAAAATGCAGAATAATTTTAAAGGTTCATTTGAAAAATATTAAGGTATAAAAAGTGAATTTGTAAAAAGTGAGTTCTTAAAATAAGTACATCAATTAAGTTGTATATTTGCCCTCATTTTTATGCTTAACAATTACTTTTTTACACTATGCCTTTTAAAAAATTACATTCCGAAATAAAAGAGAAACTAGCAGACTTCGAAATAAGCACTCCTACACTATTTCAGACAAAAAGTATTCCTGTAATAAAAAGTGGGGCAAATCTTTTTTGTTCAGCTCCAAAAAATAGTGGTAAAACAACAACAATTATATTGACAACTCTACAGAAATTAAAATGTGTGGAAGTTGGATCTGCACCAAGAGCTGTTGTTTTAGTAAAAAATAATGAACAAGTATTGGCAATGTATGAAGCATTTATTGCGTATACAAGACATACTACTTTACGTGTTTATGGATGTGATGAAAAACAGCATATCGAGCTATTGAAATCAGAAATATTTGAAGGTGTAGACATACTTATTACTACACCAAATACAATGAATAAATTGTTGTTGTTAGAAGGTGTAAATACAACTCAATTAAAGATATTTAGTATTGATGATGCAGAGTTTTTAGTTGATAAAACTTCTTACGCTGCTGTTTTGGCAATTACACAAAGTATTCATAAATGTCAGTATGTAATTTATTCAGAAAAAACACATCCAACATTAAAACGTTTTGAATCTTATTTTATGCAATATGCTAAAAAAGTTTCAATTTAGATTTACTATAATTAATTAAAACTATTTCCTCTATTGCAATCGAGAAGTTATTTATAATTCTCAACAAAGAAACAAAAACATGGTAATACCTAAATTACATTATATCTCTCAAGGAAATTCTCCAAAAGAACATCTAGAAAACATTCAAAAAGCATGTTCTAGTGGTGCAGAATTAGTGGAATTATCTCTAAAAGGTATCTCAGAAAAAAAATATTTAAAATTAGCAGAGGAAGCTAGAGAAATTACGGCTCATTTTCAAACAAGATTGCTTATAACCTCATATTATAAAGTAGCGAAAACCATAAAAGCTGATGGTGTTCATTTAGAAAAAACGGACTCCTGCCCTACTATTGCAAGAACACATTTATATACTTGGCAAATTATTGGAGCAACAGCAAATACCATACAAGATTGTGAAAAATTATTGAGTAAAGAAATCGATTATATTCGTTTAAGCCCTTTTAAATCTTCTACAAGTAAAAACAATATAGCAAACGTTTTAGGTTTAAAAGGATATGCTGCAATTATTGATTCTTTAAAAACAGAAACTCCTATTATAGGTTCTGGAGGCATAACTACAGAAGATGTTACAGCTATTTTAGAAACTGGTATTTCTGGAATTGGAGTTTCTACTGAAATTACACGCGATTTTAATTTAATTAGAAAATTTAATCAATTATTGAGAGCTTCTTCTATTGACGAGCAACGTTATACTTTATAAAAAGTAGTTACCAATTATTTAAATCTAATTTTTTGGCCTATAGAAATCAAGTTGGAATCTAAATTGTTGATTCTTTTTAAATCACTCACTGAAATCTTAAACATTTTAGAAATATAATATAAAGTATCTTCTTTTTTTACAACGTATTCATTAGAAGCTACTTCATCAATTTTTTTATTAATATTATTAATTAATATTATCTGATTAATTTTGATATTATTAAAATTAATGTTGGCGTTTAAATCTTTTAATTGAGACATTGTAATTCCGTAAGTTCTAGAAATAGAAGATAATGTTTCTCCTTTTTTAACAGAATGAATAAGAGAATTATTAGAGTTTAAAATAGCAAGATTATTATGTTCAGACTCACTATTAGATGCTTTTTTTGAGATATCTGTAACAATTTCTCCTGTTTTAATATTCATATAAGCTTTTTTACCATCTAACACTATTTCATCAAATTCTGCAGCTGAATTATTTTTCTGTGAAAACGTACTTAACGAACTTAGGATTATTGCTAAACAAATAAATTTTTTCATCATTTTTTAATTTAAAAAGACAATTATATAATTTAAAAATTCAATAAACAAGTAATAATAAACTTGTTTTAGACCTTATCAATGGAACCTACTAACGATTTTACTACTCTCAAAAGATTTAAAAATTACTAAACAACACTTCAAGATAATTTTTATGCATAATAAAAATGCTGTATAATCAAAAAAAAGAGAAGGAGTATCATTTAATAATGATACTCCTTCTCAACAATTAACTAACCAAACTAAATCTTTATTTCATTTCTATGACACCTACTACTTCATAAGCTCTAGTACCATTCACTTGTATTTTTTCATATAAAATGTTGGCAAACTCATAATAGGTTTGTCCATCTATAGTTACTTTCTCATAATCATTAGGTAATTCATAAACAATTGTACCAACTTCTGGATCTACTACTTCGTATTCATTGTTTATTTGCACATAAAAAACACCTTCTACATTATAATAATTACGGTTATTAAATCTTATAGTTCTATAATTTCTTGGTAAAATATTTATTCTAAAACCTAATTTTGGGGTAATTACAATATATCGACCTCTAGAATACGTGTAAAATCTATTATTGGCATAGTAATAATTATGCCCTTTATGTTTAATAATTTTTCTATTAGGTATGTTTCTTACTGATACTATTTTTCGTTGCTTTTTTTTATACGTTACTTTTGTTCTTGGTACTCTTTTACTAACAGTTCTATTGCTAGTATTTCTTTTTACAGTTGTCTTTTTTACTTTTGAATCTCTCCTTGTTTGAGCAGAAGTTTGTAGTGTAAATGAAGCTAAAAGTAATGCAGCTATTCCGTATATTTTTATCTGTGATTTCATAATTTATTAATTTTCTATCTTCTACTTCTTAGACCTGATTATTGGTTAATAGTTTAAAAAGATAGTTGTTAAAAATATATTAAAAAGTAAAAAAATAGTGATGTATTTTCTTTTTTAAGCTCAATTTCTAAAGAGATAACTACTTTAATATTTCTGATTAGAAATCCCTTTTTGATATCTGTTTCTGTTACTCTAATAAGGCAAGTAAACCTTTTAACTCTGTAAGGTTTATACTAAAATTATTGTCTGTATCTAATACATTAAAATTTTCTTCTATTGCACCAATAGCTTCTGTATTACCAATGGTAGCATCTTTGTTAATATCTAATAAGTTAAAAAGACTAGAAATTTCTTTTTCTGTAGAGTTTGAGTTTAAAGAACTTAATAAAGTTGCAGCTTGTTTAATATTTGTTGGAGATCCAATGTTTTTTATACTATTACAATTTAGCAAGGTCATCATTAAAACTAATGATAGTAAGATTTTCTTCATAAATAGATATTTAAATTTTTAATATTTATTCAAAAGTAGCTCTACATATTACTATCACAAAACGGAATAGACGAAGCGTGATTATTTACCTCTCAATGAAGTAAATTTATAGAAGAAGCTAAAAGTAAATACTGTTATAAAGAGTTGTTATTTATAAATTCTAAGAATTTTGGTTTGTATTGTTCAGAAACTGTTATCCGCTGTTTATTGATAACGATTTGACTTCTTTCTATAACCTCAACATTATTTAAGGATACAATAAAAGACCTGTGCACACGCAAAAATTGAGTATTGGGTAATTCTTCTTCAATTAATTTTAAACTCATTAATGTTAAAATAGGTTTAGGCTCGTCTTTTAAATATATTTTGATATAATCCTTTAAACCTTCAAAATATAAAACATCTGCCAATTTAATACGTAGTTGCTTGTATTCTGATTTAACAAATAGGAACTCTTTTTCTTTAGAAACAATTGATTCTTGCTTTCCTTTTACCATAGAAAACCAAGTACTTGCTTTATTTGCTGCAGATAAAAACTCAGCATAATCAAAAGGTTTTAGTAAGTAATCTAAAGCTTCCACCTTAAAACCTTCTAGAGCATATTGATCAAAAGCTGTAGTAAAAATTACACGTGTTTCTTTAGGTAGCATTTTAGAAAATTCTAACCCAGTTAAATCTGGCATTTGAATATCTAAAAAAAGTAAATCTACAGTTTCTTCTTTTATAAACTCTAAAGCTTCAATAGCACTACTACACTTTTTTTTAAGATCTAAGAAAGGTGTTTTTTTTACATAACTTTCTACCAGTTTTAGAGCCATTGGCTCATCATCTACAATAACACAGGTAATTTTAACAGCGCTCATAAGTTTATGTTTCTAATTCTAAATTTACTAAAAAACGATTGTCTTTTACACTGGTTTTAAAACTATATTTATTTGGATATAATAATTGAAGACGCTTTTCTAGATTTTGTAATCCTATTCCAGACCCACTTTTATCTGTAGTTTGTTTTGGGTAATTATCGTTTTTAATAGTAAATAAAACTTTTTGATCTTTACAAGTCATATTTATTTCTATCAAACTTTCGTTATGTGCAGAAACTCCATGTTTAAAAGCGTTTTCTATTAAAGAAATAAACAACAAAGGAGCAATTTTTACACCTGTTTCTTCTGAAGGAAAATGATAATTTACGATTGTTTTATCTGAAACGCGTAACTTCATTAAATCGATATACTTTTTCATAAAATCGATTTCTTTTGATAATAAAATTTGCTCAACATTTGTTTCGTATAACATATATCGCATTAATTTACTTAAACTATGTATAGAACTTTTAGCTTGTTCTGGAGAGATATCTACCATTGAATAAATATTATTCAATGAATTAAAAAAGAAATGTGGTTGTAATTGATATCGTAAATGTTGTATTTCTGATTTTAACTTAAAATTAGCTGCTTCTTTACGTTCTGCTTCTGTTTGTACCCATCGTTTTGTTGATTTTAAAGCAATTGAAAACAATAAAGGTGCCATGTAAGAGAGTATTTGTACATAAATAAACATCTTAAATGGAGGTCTTCCACCTTCAGTTTCTGTAGATCGTTTTTTTACAAGATCCTGATAAAAAGTGTCTTCTATATATTCCTTTAAGAATAAGAAAAAAACAATAATTAAAACGTTTATAATGATAAACTGAACCATTTTTTTAGGAAATAAAAACCGATCAATTAATACAAAATAATTGAAATAAAAGATAATAGCAGAAAATACTAACGGAATCCAAAAATGCGCAATTACTCTATTGATTTCTTGTGCTTGTCCATAAGATAATAAATAGGGCATACAGAATAACATAAACCAAACAAGTAAATGTGATAAGACTGCTATTTTTTTATTTTTATGCATATTTTTTATTTTGAAACTTCTATTGTATGAAACAATTACCTTCTTCTACCTCCTGAATATGTCATTGCTTCTCCTTTACCAAACCCATAACTGATACCTAAAGTAATAAAGCGACCTCTTTGACTAAAACTATAGGTTTCAAAGGTTGGTTGGTAAACATAACTTTCTTGGATTCTAGATTCAAATAAGTCTCTAACACCCAAATTTATAATTGCTTTTCCTTTAAATATTTTTTTTCGTACTCCTAAATCTAAAAAGGCATATCCTGTTACATTACCTTGAACAGTCTCGAAACTAGATTGATATCTTCCTGTTAATTCAACATCAATATCTGCTGGTAAACCTATTTTAGAACCAAACCTTGATGACCATTGACTTCCAGAAAAATTAAAAATTTGCGTTTCATTAGTTCCAATTCTATCAAAATAATTGAAATTAAAATCACCAGTTAATGTAAGCCAATTATTGGGTCTATATTTTCCATTTGTTTCAAAACCAATGGTTGCATTTGTACCAATATTTTCTGGAGTTGTAATCGTAACATTATTCTCAAAAGTTGAAACACGTTCTATTACAGCTGTTGTATATTTATGATAAATACTTGAACTTAATGAAGCTTTTCCTATTTTGTAAATACTTGTTAACTCATAAGAATCTGTAAACTCTGGCTGTAAATTTGGATTTCCTACACGCACATTAAAGTTATTTCTGATATTAAAAAAGGGATTCAAATCCCATAATCTTGGTCTAAATATTCGTCTTGAATAACCTGCTTGAAACGACACATTATCACTTACTTTATAAGACGTATGTAATGTTGGAAAAAAGTTACTAAAATTCTGTTCGTTAGATTCATTGGTGTTGGTTAAAAGTGTTTTTAAATTAGTTTGTTCTACTCTAAGTCCTGCTTTTATACCCCATTTTTCTTTTTCGTAAGCAGCTGTTGCATAAAACCCAAACACTTTTTGGTTGTATTCAAAATTATTAGTTAATTCTTCATTTACAACATAAACATCATTAATTAAACCTCTAACTTCATAATCATTTCCTACATCATTAATTACATATTGCGCACCTGTTTCTAAAGTGTAAGTATCGTTAATCGGATTGGTGTAATCTGCTTTAAAAGTATAATCTGCTTGCTGAAAATCTGTTTCTGTTTCTTGGTTACTATTGTTATCTGTACCACTTATTGTAGTATTTGTAAAATGAGAAGATTGGTCTTTTCCGAAGAAACGTCCTAAAGCACTAAGTTGAAATGTATGCTCTTCATTATTTTTAAATTGTTTTTTATAATTAAGCTCGTAACTGTATTTTGGGTTGGTAGCATCTGTTGTTTCATTTCTTACCCAATTAGAAATAAGGTCGTTATTAGAATCGAAATAACTAAAATTTGTTTCCGAAGGTTGCTCTTCAATTTCATAAGCAAAATTACCTGATAAAGTTAAAACGTTTAAATCGTTAATATGATAATCTGTACCTAGAGTAATGTTGTAAAAAGTCTCGTTTCTATATTCTATTCCATCACTATAAATAACTTCATTATCGGTTAAGTTTTTATTAATAGCTTCAGAATCTTTAGGTAAAGAACGATAACCAGCGCCTAATTGTGCAAATAAATTAAAGTTTTCTGTTCTTCGGTTTAAACTCAATCCTACACTATGATTATCTGGAATACCTGTATTTATTGATACAGATCCATTCCAACCTTTTTTCTCATCCTTCTTTAAAATAATGTTTAAAATACCTGCTGTTCCAGAAGCTTCATATTTAGCAGAAGGATTTGTAATAACTTCAATACTTTCAATCATATCAGCAGTAATAGTTCCTAAAGCATTGCTAGATTCATCAGCCAAAACAGATGGTTTACCGTTTATTAATATTTGCACTCCAGAACTACCTCTTAAGCTTATTTCTCCTTCTATACTAACGGTTACAGAAGGTACATTATTAAGTACTTCTAAAGCACTTGCGCCTGTACTACTAATATCTGCTCCAACATTAAAAACACGTTTATCTAATTTAAAAACAGTTTTAGAAACTTCACTAGTTACCACCACTTCATCAAGAGCTTCATTGTCTGTAACAAGTGCAATTTTTCCTAAAATTACTTTTCCATTCGTAATCTTAAACTCGGTTATCGTTTTTGTTTCAAAACCCATAAAACTTATTTCTACATAGAAATTGGTTTTTGACGTAGAAATACTAAATCTTCCATTATCATCTGATGTTGTCCCTGAAATAATTTTCTTAGTATTCTTATCATTAATCACCACTGTTGCATAAGGAATAGGTTGAGAAGTTGTGTCTTCTACTAATATTCCTGTAATCTTAATAACTTTATCTTGAGCAATTGTATAATTACTCATCAATAAAAAGATTAATACAGATAAAGAGTTATTAATGATTTTTTTCATTTTATGATACTTTATGGAATTCATTTATCTTTTGATTGTTTTTTAATCCGCCAAGATAATACTATTTCATAAGACAATATTAGCGTATTAATTATTCGTAACGTAAAGCTGTTATTGGGTCTAATGCTGATGCTTTTCTTGCAGGATACCATCCAAAGAAAATACCTGTTAAAGCACACACTGCAAAAGATATGATGATAGAATACAAAGCAACACTTGTAGGCCAGTTTAAGAATTTCTCTATAAAAACCGTGGCCGAAAGCCCTAAAATTACCCCTAAAATTCCACCAGTGATACTTATTAAAATAGCTTCAATTAAAAACTGCATTAAAATATCTGAGCCCTTACCTCCTACTGCCATTCGTAAACCTATTTCTTTGGTACGTTCTTTCACAGAAACATACATAATATTCATAATACCAATACCACCAATTAATAACGAGATACTTGCAACTGCCACTAGTAGAATGGTTAACATTTCACTCGTTGAACTAAAGGTTGAAATTAATTCTTCCATAGAACGTACGGTAAAATCATCATCTTCAGTAGCTGTTAATTTGTGTTGCGAACGTAAAATATCTGTTACTTGTGTTACTGCTTCAGGAGCATCATCTTCACTAATAGCAGAAGCCATAATTTGATTTAAATAATCGATGGCCAAAATACGTTTTTGAACTGTTGTGTAAGGTGCAATCACTACATCATCTTGATCTTGTCCAAAAGTATTTTCTCCTTTTTCTTCTAATACCCCAATTACTTTAAACGGAATATTATTAAATCGAATCATTTGTCCAACTGGTTCTTGTCCATCAGGAAACACATTATCAACAACAGTTTGTCCAATTAACACCACCTTAGAGGCTGTTTGTACAGCAATATCTGTAAACATACTTCCACTTTGTAAACCAACAACTTTTATATTAAGATAGTCTGGATTTACACCATAAATAGTACTTGGCCAGTTGTTAGAACCATTAATAACTTGACCACCACTATTTACAACGGGTGTAATATAACTTAACAATTCACTTTTTTCTTTTATAACTTCATAATCTTGAAGGGTTAATGTTTGTACATTACCACCACTTCCTCTTGCAGGACCTCTATCATCTGCACCAGGTCTAATGGTAATCATGTTAGAACCCATTGCAGAAATTGTTGTACGAATGCTTTCTTTAGAACCTTCTCCAATAGCCAACATCGCAATTACAGATGCAACACCAATAATAATACCTAACATGGTTAGCAATGTTCTTGTTTTATTAAGAACGATGGCTTTAAATGCGATTTTTAATAAATTTAATAGTCTCATAATTAATCTTCTTGTTTAGGTAATTTTGCTAATTCTTCTGTTGCAGACAGTACATTCGTATTTTTATAATCTTTAATAATGTTTCCGTCTCTTAAAACAATGGTTCTATGGCTAAATAATGCAATATCTGGTTCGTGAGTTACAAATACTATAGTGATACCTTGTTTGTTTAACTCTTGAAAAATAGACATGATTTCGTAGGCTGTTCTTGTGTCTAGATTTCCTGTAGCCTCATCTGCTAGAATCATAACTGGGTTGTTTACCAATGATCTTGCAATAGCCACACGTTGTTGTTGTCCTCCTGAAAGTTGGGAAGGTGTGTGATCCATTCTTTCTTTTAAACCAACCATTTCTATGGCTTTTATAGCCCTGTCACGTCGCTCTTCTGAAGATACTTTACTATTGTAGAACAAGGGTAATTCTACATTTTCTAATGCCGATGTTCTTGCCAATAAATTATACGATTGAAAAATAAAGCCTATTTTTTCGTTTCGTATAGTAGCCAATTGGTTTCTAGTTAAATCCTTCATTTTTACTCCATCAATTTCGTAAATTCCAGAAGTAGGTTGGTCTAAACAGCCTAAAATATTTAACAAAGTACTTTTTCCTGAACCACTAGAGCCCATTATGGTCACAAATTCGCCTTCATTTATTGTGAAAGAGATCCCTCGTAAAGCATGAACAGTTTCAGGCCCCATGATAAACTCTCGTTTTAAATCTTCTATTTTTATAATTTCTTTAGGCATGGCTTTTTATTTTTTCTTTGATCCTGGACGTTGTGGCATAAAAGGACTTTCATTTGTACCACCTGCACTTGCCTCAGATTTAGCAACACCTTTTAAACTGTATACTAATTTATCGCCTTGAGTTATTCCGCTTAAAACCTGTACGTTTACACCATCACTAGCACCTAATGTCACTACTTTTGAAGTTATAACACCATTGGCACCTAACACCCAAAGTGTTGTATTTTCATTGCTACTACTAGTGTCGCTAATTGGTAAATTGTGTTGTGAATTATATTCTGCTAACATTTGTGCGTTTGGTTTAAAATTTATTGCTTTAGCTTCAGCTGTTAAAACATTATTTAGCTCTAAAGTATAAATAGAAATGGTTGCTGTTAACCCTGGTTTTAGTTTTAAATCTTCATTTTCAGCTTTAATAACTACTGTATACGTCACTACATTTGAAGTAACTGTTGGATCTAAACGTATCTGTGTTACAACACCATTAAAGATTTCACCTATATAAGCATCTACCGTAAATGTGACACGTTGTCCATCTTTAACTTGTCCAATATCAGCTTCATCAACATCAGCCTCAACTTGCATTTCTTTTAAATCTTGTGCAATAGTAAAAAGTGTTGGTGTACTATAACTTGCAGCAACTGTTTGACCTTCATCTATATCTCTAGAAAGTACTACCCCATCTATAGGCGAATAAATATTAGCATATCCTAAATTTGTTTTAGCAGATTGTAAATCAGATAAACGTTGTGTAACTGTCCCTTTTGCTGTTTCGTAATTATAAGTTGCTTCATCGAAATCAGCCTTACTAATTACTTGGTTATCATACAACGATTTTTGTCTGTCATAAATCGTCTTCATATAATTTCTTTGCGTTACTGCGTTGTCGTAAGATGCTTGCGCTTGTGTTTTAGAGGCTCTTAAATTCGTTTTATCTAATTCTGCAATTAATTGCCCTTCTTTAACCACACTATTATAATCTACATATATTTTTTCTACTACTCCAGATACTTGTGTACCAACATCTACTTGATTTGTAGGTTCTATAGTTCCTGTTGCTGTAACCATGGTAGTTACATTTGCTTTTTTTGCAGTGATTGTTTTTGCTTCTATTATCATAGCATCATCTCCATTTAAAAAGAAGTATCCTGCAATAGCAAATAGTACGATTACAATGCTGCCTATGATGATGTTTTTATTTTTTTTCATGATTCTATTGATTAAAGTTTGATGTCGTTTCCTTGATAAAATTGTAATAATTGGTGGTATAAAATATTTAAGTATTTTGCTTGTAAATAGTTTTGTTGTGCATTGGTAAATGTATTTTGACTAATCACTAAATCGGTTGTACTTAAACCACCCAATTCGTATTTTTTTTGCGCGAGTTTATAACTTTGTTCTGCACTAACCTTAGAAGCTTCTGCCGCAATTACTTGTTCTTGTGCAGATACTGCATTTTGATAAGCAGTTTCTACTTTTTTATACACCTCTTTTTCTGTAGATAATTTTTGTATTTCTGCTTTTTCTATATTGATGGAAGCAGTTTGTACAGCACTTTTAGTTTGATTTCTATTAAAAATCGGAATCGTTAATGACAATCCTAATTTCTGATTGAAATTCACATCAAACTGATCAGAAAATGTACTTGTATTGATACTTGTATAACCAGACCCCATACTTCCTGATAAAGCTAGTGTTGGTAAAAATCCACCTTTTGCAATGTCTAGTTCTTTTTCGTTTGCTTCAATATTTAAATTACTTGCTTTAATTTCTGGTAAAAATCCTAAAGCTTTACTATAGACATCAACCTTGTTCAATTCTAGGTTTACTAAATCCATATTTTCATCAATAGTTTCAATTTCTATATCTTGTAATGGTGATAATTCTAATAATTGTTTTAGAGCTATTATGTATTGTTGATATTCATTTTTAGCGGTAATAACATTGTATTTGTTTGTAGCTGCCTGACTTTGAGCTTCTGTATAATCACTTAAAGAAATTGTACCCGCATCTAAACGAGATTTTGCTCTTAAAACTTCTTTTTCTGAAGCTGCTAAGTTATTTTCTGATATCAAAATACTTTCTTTACTATACAGCGTTTGCAAATACGTTTCTAAAAGATTTAAAACAATGTTATTCTTTTCTACTTCTTCTTGAAAAAAACTTTGATCTAACAGTAGTTTATTTTGTTTAATCTGATTGTTAATTTGGTTTCCTTGAAACAATGTCATTGAACTGTTTATACCAACATTTGTGCTATGTATTTGATCTGTTACATAATCACTACTAATTGGATCAATGGTATTTCCGTTAGAAAAACTTTGAGAAGCACTCCCAAATAAATTGGGTAATCTTGCTGATTTTACTTTGTTATAATCTATTTCAGCAATACTTTTATTGAGCGTTGCATCTTTAACTGTAATATTATTTTCTAAAGCATATGTAATACAATCTTGTAAAGACCATATTTTTGGTGATGTGTTAGAAGCTTCTTGTGCGAATGAAATTTGCACAAATAAGAAACTTGCAATGATGAAGTATAATTTCATTTTTAAGGTGTTTTAATTGAACACTTCAAAGGTGAAACTATATGTATTCTTATAAAAAAGTAATAGAAGTTTGAGAGTATTGACTATACAGAAAGTCCTTTTTTATCGATGAGTTTTTTTGGTGTTTTGAATTTTTACGAAAATTAAAAAATTGGTCAGTTATAAAAATCGATTATTATACAGCCTTTATACTTTATTTTTTTTCTATTGATGAATACTAAATCAAGTTCAGCACAAGCATCATCAAAAACTTATTTACTTTTACCAACCTTTAACGCTTCCACTAAAAACAAAGGGTTTTTGTTAAACTCTTTCCAATCTTTTAAAAGTAATTTATAAAGATCGTCAATAGCAACAGTATCTATATTTTCTTGTATTTCAGGGTCTTTTTTTAAATCTAAAATATAATCTAGTAATTTATAACAGGTAGTAAACTGTCCGCAAGAAATAAGTGAGTCCATTCTGTTTTTAGAAATATCTGTTTTGTCCCACCATAAAGTGGTAAGTGTTTCAGAAGCAATTAACCCAATGCTTTTTAAAACTTTACTAGGTGCAGGTTTTATGTCTTTTTTATAACTAAATGTATTTGTATAGGCTGTTTTTTCGCCATTTAATTCATACACAGTAGCTGTAATCTTTTTATGCTTTAAAGAAGGTGTTGCGTATAATAAATCGTAATTTAAACGGCGTATTTGTTTTAAAAAGATGTCATTTACCATGGTAACTGTAGAAGTTGCACGGTCTTTAAGCATGCGTTGTATCAAATTAATATTTAGGTTATTAAAACTTGTAATATCATCTACAAGTACTGCAGGTACATTCTTTTTAAATAGGTTTTTAAACCAATTAATTCCAATACTTTTTGCGATTCCACCAAGAATTCCAAATGAGGTTAATGTAAGCCCGATACCTGTAAGTATACTTCCTAATATATACAAAGAGGTCCAAGCAGTATTGCTAATAATTTTAAAAGAGTTTAAAAGTATCATTAAAATACCAACAACTAATAAAAGCCAATACAAAGGTTTTAGGCTAATAAAACTTAGAATTTTAGCAATATTGTCTTTTAAACTAGTACTTTTATCAATAGAAGAAGTATCAGATTGCCATGGGTCCATTTTAAAACTTCCAACATCATTTACAATGATTAAATCTAGCTCACGTTTTCTGCTACTTTGTTTGCTAATATTTATCATACTTCCAATACCTTGATTGTCTGTAATGCCTCCATCCATAATTCCGATTCCATCTATAAAACGTTCTAAACTTTTTAAGGATTTGTAATCGGTAGATTTTTGATCTTTGTAATAATCATCTGGATATACAATGGGTTCAAAACCTAATGGAAAACAGGAAGATGAAGCAACAATATCTCCCAATTGAGTTTTGTATTGCATTTTTTTAATCTGACTGTTGTGCAAAGGTTTATTACCAAAATTACCTGTGTTTTGAAATCGAAATGGTAATCCGAATGAAAAATCGGTCGCATTAAAACATACGTGTTTTAAATGATCTGATTGAGTGTTTTCAAAAAGCTCAAAACTTCCTTTAAAGATATCCATATCTGCATAGGTTAACGCAAATGCATTAATCAGTGATCGTTTTTTATGTGGATGCTGTTTCCAAACGTTATCATCTTCTAATTTGTTGATTGCCGTGGCTAAAAGTTTGTCGTTTTCTGGTGTAAATAAGTTGTAAAATTTTGTATAAAAGTCTTCAAAATTATAATTGGGTTCTTGTGTTGCTTTTGCATACGCCATTCCTAATAAGGTACCTCCACTTACTGTACTGATTGCTTCTACATTGTTTAACAATGAGTTTTCTTTATATTTAATTTTGTTTAAATAAGAAATTACTCCAAGTCCAAAAAATGTTGCGCGATACCCTCCTCCACTAAAACAAAGTCCGATACTTTCAAAAGGTTTAAAATCGTTTTTCATAGCTATTTTATTTTTTAAAAGTTGTTCTATAAAAATAGGGATTTAAAATTAAATGTAAGCAGATATAGTACATGTTTTAATAGGTGTTTTTACCTGATTACTATGGTTTTTCTTTAGATTTTATTCTTAAATACAGCTACTACTCACAATATCTATCTGAATTTGTATCAGAATTATTATTGTTCCCTGATACAGGTAAGTACATTCAGCAAAAAAAACTGAATATGTTTTTTGAAAACATATTCAGTTCTAAAGATTACAAAGAAAAAAACTTATAAAGCTGGTTCCATTCTTTTATCAACAACTTTTTCAATTAAATCTGGTATTTTTTCAAATGCTGCAGCTAATCCGTGCGTTTTTCCTGCTTCAACAAAAGAAATTTTATCTCCTTTTGTTACCAAAAAACCAATAGGTTCTATCCCTACTCCAGCACCTGCTCCCATGCCTTGTCCTTTACCTTTTGTTTTTGCATCTGTGCCTTCTCCTCCACCAGATCCAAATCCCATACCTACTTTAATAACAGGTACGCATTTAAATTCTCCTAAATCAAACTGTTCCCCTATAACAGTATTTGTGTTTGCTTCCGTTTTCATAAACTCAGTAATCTGGTTTAATAATTCTTCAAAATGTAGTTCCATAATATTTCGTTTTATATGTTAATAAATGATTTAATAATATTAATGGGGCTGTTCTCTATTTCTAAAACTAATTCATTTTTATTTTGAAAGTTTACACTGAAACTTCCTTTATAAAAATTTATAAATGTTACTAAGGGGTATAATTTTGCATTTAAAATACAATCTCCTGTGTCTATATTTAACCAGAATTGCTTTACCTTAAAAGAACGTAAAACTTTTATTATCTGGCTAAAATTGATGCTTTTATGCTTCTTTTTCACGATCTTATTTTCTTTTTTCTTCTTTGTTTTTATACGTTTAGCTTTAAACGGATAAAAATAAAAGGTCAAAAAAAAACTTCAAGTTTCACTCTTAAGATTTCTTCTGAATGATATTCTGCGCTAACTTTTGCCAATCCTTTTATGTGAACATAATATTGGTTTGTAGTTGTAGCTACAAATAGTACAACAGGTACAAATAACAGGTACAATATCAATGCTAAAAACAGCATCAAAAAAATAGTGAGAACCATCATGTAATTTTATATAAAAGAACAAAAAATACACATTTAACACAATGACCTACATCATGTTAACTAAATAGTTATTAACATTTTAAAAATGATAATTCTTATAATTACACTTAATGCTGATAACATCTACCACTTGCATTCTTTGTTTTTCGTTTACAACGTGAACCTGTTTTTGTTTTCCCCGTGCATTGTGTTGCTATAGCTTTCTTTTTGGAAGTTGTATTACTTTTATTTGTCGTTGTTAAGGAATTTGATGTTGTTTTCTTTTTTGAGGTAGATTTTGTATTTTCTAATGTTGGTTTGCAAACTTTACAAGCAGAATAACCTAATGATTTTTCTTTCTTTAGCTATTTCTTTTGGCTTATTACCACTGGTTTCTAATACCTTTTTGTAGAACCCTGTTTTATCCGCAGATAAAATCATACGGTCTACCATTTCATTAGCCGCATTTTTTGTAAAAGTGATGGCTAGAATACTTTTAGAATCTGCTTGCTCATCATTTATTAAGTAGTTTATTTTTTGAAGTAAAGTATTTGTTTTTCCAGAGCCAGCATCTGCTAATACTAAAATTCTTTTTTCTGATGAAAGTACTGCTTTTCGTTGTTGGTCATTTAAGGTACTTAAGTTTGTGCGAGTAATTACTTTTTGCATAGGGGGATATTTTTTATTATTACTTTTCTTTTTTTATTTTTTTACTTCCTTTTTAATTCATCTAACGTTTTACCTTCTTTGTCTTTCCACTTTGTCCAACCATTAGTAGAGCGTCCTAAAATTGTTGCAGCAGCAGCACTTGGAGAATTAAAGATGTAATCCTGCTGAAAAACATACATATCATTATCTTCTTTTAAGAATACCTTCTGCTAATAGGCGATTCTTCTCTAATGGCTTCTAAAGTGTCTTTATCTGTTACTTTTTTAAAGTCAGTTACTTTTTCACCAACCAATAACTCGTTGGCATATAATAATTGTTTTTCAGAAAGGTATTTGTAGAAAATAAATCCAAGGATATAATCACGATAATCGTCTGCGCTTATTTTTCCGCGTAATAAATTGGCAATTCCCCAAAGTTGTGACTCTAGTATTTTTTTATGGTCTTCTGACATTCTAAATAAGATTGGTTTTGCATTTTTTTTTTGAAGACTAAATGTAGCAATCTTTCACCTATTATAGAAGGAAAAAAGTGGGAAATGTAACGGAAATATAGAAGTGGCAGGCTAACGCGCTCAGTATACAGGTTGTATAGGGTATTTTTAGTTGATAACTCGTCCGTTTTGTTGATAAGTGGGTATTTTTTAACCCTCATTGCGCTTGTCCTCAACTCGGTTTAGTACCTAATAAAGCAATCTTTTTGATGATTTAGAATAAAATGATGAGATTACCACGTCTTTTTTGCTTAATTCCTAGCAAAAAGCGTCACAATAACGATTTGAGAATCACATTAGGAGGCAACTTTTACGCCATCCGTATGCAATTTGCATTGCATCCGTACGCGATACAAGTTGCATGCGTTCGCAATTTTGACTAAAAAGCAACAAAAAGGCATAAAAAAACCTCAATAACACGGGGTTATTGAGGTTTGATATCATTAAAATAATTGAGATTCCTCAATCGTACCTCATTTCGGAATGATCTGTGTTAAAAAACTATTATTTTTAGTTATTTTTTTTTTAATTTATGCAATATAAACTTTGATGGTTTTCATTGTAATATTTTTTGTTTTTTGCGATAGCAAAAATCTGTTTTATTAACTTATTTGCTATTGCGATTTTAATAACTCTCTCGGGTTTTCCTTTTTCTTTTAGTCTCTTATACATTTCCATACACGTTTTATTCACTCTTTTTGCAGACCAAGAACACAAGTATAATAACTTTCTAATTTGTGGTTTTCCCATTTTACAAATATGTCCCTTTCCCTTTACACTTGTTCCTGATTGATATAATCTTGGGCTAAAACCTACAAAAGCTGTGAGTTGTTTATAATTTTCAAATTTTGTAAAATTGTCTGTAATAACACTCATCATAATAGCCGTTTTCAGCCCGATCCCTGGAATTGTTTTTATTCTTTCGACCGTGTCTTTATAGGCTAATTTCCCTATTTGCTCTATCTTTTTCTCAAACTTATCTATGCGTCTTATTAATAATATTAGTACTTGTTTTAATTCTTTTCTAAGATCAGGACTCAACAAACCTGTTACTTCAAAGGATTCTAGTTGTCTTTTTGTTTGATGTTTTTGTTTTTTTAGTAATTCTAAAGCTGTGTAAAGTTGTTTAATCTCTATACTAGGTTTACTCTCTGGGCACCATCTTTTTAACTCATATTGAGCACCATATTCGGCAATTGTCTTTGCGTCTTTTTTATCCGTTTTTGCTCTATATAATCTTGTTTGACTATATCTTCTAATTATCAATGGATTTAATACACATACATTAAAATTAGATGCATGTAAAAAAGTTGCTAACTGAACATAATAAGGACCACTAGCCTCCATTACAATCCAGTCTGATGTACCAATCAATTTAGTAAATTGCTCAAATCCTCTATTTTGATTTTTAAAAATTTTGTGTATCCATTTATCTTTTTCTAAATAAGAAACATCAAAGGTTTGCTTACTAATATCAATTCCTATAATTTTACTCATATCAAATGTTTTTATAGAAAAATTACTACATTTACTTATCAATCCTAAATACAGACTTAGACGTCTAATGATCTGTTCAAGTTTATGTAGTAAGAGGTAAAGTGATTAGCATTGCGAACGGTCTTTAATGACAAATGACGGACTATAATCTTTTCCTTTACCCTTACTTTTCTTGTTAAATATTAAATCTAATTTAAACTTTTTTAAAACAGATTATTATATTTTACAAACATAGGATGACAACCGAAACAAAGACCGCTTCTTAGACTAACTCGCTTTCTGAAAAGACAAGGTTTGTAATAATTCAGCAGGACGAAACAGAATTCGAGATTTAGTAACAGCACTTGCAGTTACTTCTGCTTCTGTATCAAAGCCTTCCGAACTTAAGCCTACTTGAAAATTCCCTAATTTCCCCAAACGAACAATGCGTCCTTCTTTGAGTTCTCTCACAATGTTTTTTTCTAACACGTTTAGTACTGCCAAACAATCGGTGTCTGTTACCGTACATTGCTCAGAAATCATTTCTGCTAAAGATTCGAAGTCTACACTTCCGTTGGCTTTTACAGCCGCATAATATTTTGGCGTTGCTGTAAAATCTTGAGGGTTTTTCCTCGGTATTATTTTGAATTGAATACTCATATTCTTTTGTATTTAAAAATTAAAATTCTTCTTATAATCTTTATTTTTAGAGGCGTTATAAAGGACTTCCTCTTTGGGTACGCTTTAAAAACTCTGCAATAGTTTGCCCAACCACACACGTTTTTTGTGTAGTTCAACTACAAGCAAGGGTGATGCCTATAGGAGTTTTCGCTAAAAAATTAAGTCATGTTCTTACCAAATTGCAGTTTGTTGGACTGCTTTAAAATATTAACTAATTATTTTTGGTAAGCTTTAAGAAGAATTGTAATTTTATGGTCTCAAGATGAAACTACACACTTCTTAAAGTGTTACCGTTTTAAAAAAAGCCTTAAAACAACATTTTTAAGGTTTTTTGCTTTTTACAAAGATACGACATCATTTGTTTTTTAAGAATGAAGTTATCAACAGTTTATAGGCACTTTTGTTTAGTTTAGTAAACTAAAACTAACAGTATCAAGGCTTTTGACATAACTGCTGTATCTTTATGATGTAAAATTAAGGCCTTTATTTTTCTATACAAGAGGATACTTATTCACAAATCCCTTGAAGTTTTCAACGTTTTTTAAAAAAAGCTACTTTTAAAAATGAATAATTACCATTAATGACTCTTTTTTGGGTACTTATTAACATGGAATCATACCGAGAAGAATAGTACTTAAATAAATAACTGTCTTTTTTTCCTTATTTATTACTTGAAAAAAAGACAAAAGAAACTATATACATTTTTAAAAAAAACTCACAGAAAAAAGCCCAATTATACTATATTGGACTTTTAACATAATTGAAATCTGGGCGGGGGGATTTCATTTTCTTTTAGAATGAATTTTTATCAATTAAAAACCTTCTCCAGGAGCTTCTGGGCTTGCAGCTTGTGCTTTTTGAGGGTTTAAAATTAAATATGTTCCTAAAGCTGTTAGTGCAGCATATTTACCATAATTCCCTATTTTTTTAATTGCATCTTTACGAGAAATTTCTTGCGCTGTATCTTGAGTATTTTTTTCCTTATTCTTCATGATGTTATGTCTTTTAATTCTCGGTATTATTCTAAAATTATTTTCTTGTTCAATGTTCCTTTTTCAGTTTGTAACTCAACTAGATAAACACCTGTGGTTAATTTTGGTAAAGAAATATCTTTTACACCATTTGCTTGAAATGTTGAATTCAATACTACTTCTCTGAGAATAGTATACACTTTTATAGAAGCGTGTTTGCCTTGTAATCCTGCTATTCTTAAAGTAGTAGCATCTGTTTTATAAATGCTGATGTTTTGCAATGGAAAATTAGTGTCTATATTTAGTGCTTTGCCTGTAGTAGTGTGTAAATAAAACCTTCCAATTCCGTTTAAAGCTGTTGTTAAAGTAACTTTATAAGTACTATTTGTTTCATCTAAACGAGTAAATGTATTTGTTTCCCTATCTTCTAAAAAAACTTTTATATCATTTGGTAAGTTTAAAGCTTCTGTAGAAAATGCAATCTCTAAACCGGTTGCTGCATTTACACCAATAGGAATAATCATGTTTTCATAATTTGCATCTGGTAAAGACTGCTTCATAAAGTTTACTCCTTCGTTATTGCTAACCAATTGAGAATATAGATTAAAACTAGAAGATTGTCCTGTAAATATTCCAATATCAAACCTTGGGTCTAAACCAGTAGTTTTATCAGATAAGTAATTAATTTCGGTAGACTTAGTTCTAGAACCATCATTAAGTGTTACTATTATTTTTGGGTTGACAGTTCTGTAAAAAGTAGAGCTTACTTGATGGCTCTGCATTGCTTTGGTAAATGTTACAGACGTAGAAGCTACATTCGCATTTACAAAGAACCCTTGACCTGGATGAATTTGACCCGTTGTTAATGATTGGTATTCACCTACACCTCCATTTGCACTTGCATTCCAAATATAAATAGCTTCGTGCGTATCTGTTAATGGTGTAGTATTTGCTGCTAAAAAAGTAGCAATGTTTATATAAGCAGGAAAAGGATTACCTACTAAAGTCCATCTGTTTTGATTTGCTCCACCAATATCATTGGCTGTAATAGTTGGGTTTATTGGTGGTGCAGGAAAAGTCCCCATAAAACTATAGTTACCAGTTCCTGTTCTTTTTAGAGAATACCCTGTTCCAGAACCAAAAGTAGTTGCTGTACCCGAATCTTGAAAATAGACCCAATCTCCATCTGCATCACTTGTATTTATATACCGTGCAAGGGCTTCATTTGGTAGATTGGTTGCAATACTATTTGCGGTGTTCCAAGTATCATCATATTGTTCTCCTGTAACAGGAGAAGAAACTAAATGCCATTTATCATCTGGGGCATTTACATTATAAATAAAATCTCCATTTACAGTAGCTGTACCCTCTAAAATTAAAGAACCTCCACTTTCTATAGTTACTGAAGAGGAAGCGTCTATAGTAATCTCATTTGCAACCGCACCTGTACTAGCACTAATTATCGGTTTTCTGGCTATATTTGGTATTAAAAGATCACTAGTAGTTGTTGGTATTGCCTCTGAAGTCCAATTTGTAGTAGTTGCCCAATTTGTATCTGTTGCACCTGTCCAAATATCATCTGCTATTCTTATATTACTAATTCGTTCACTAGGACTGATCCCACTGGCTGCAGTTACAGTAAAGGATGTTACATTGTTGAAGCCTAAAAATATAACTCCAGAACCAGTATGCGTTATTGCAACACCTGTTGAAGCAGTAATAGTCCAGGTATCTGGAATACTTATTTCTATACTGGCTACATTAACACCCCTAGAAAAAGTAGTAGTAGTAACAGTTGTTGTTGAAGTTAGAGATAAGCATTTTTCCACCGTATGCCACCAATAACCATCATCATTAGTACTCGCAGTAATTCCATTAATGGTTTCACTACCAGAATTATTACATGATTCTTCAGTGGTTAAATCACCTGAGAAAATTCTATTTGCCAAAAAAGTTATAATACCATGTTTTATATATCCCTCTATACCCGTTGTAGTTACCTCTATTTTTGTAACTGTAGTTTGTATGTTTGGTGGATTTACTTCATCTTCAGCCACCACATACACATCATAAGCTACGCCTGCTGTTAGGCCTGTAACACTAAAAGCATTGGTAAAAGCTGCTGAACTTACTTCTGCACTACCACTAGCAACTGCGCTAGAACCAAGATTGCCTGTACCAGCTTTTACCTCTGCAGGTGTTGGTGCTGTTGCATTATTTGTTAATACTACATAATAAATTTTTCCTGCTTCATCAATATCTGTGTTTAAAGTAAAACTTGTTTCTGTGATACTTACTGCTGATGGGGTGCTATTTTCAAAAATTGGTGGGATTGTACCACCAATAAACGGATTCGTTTCAGCATAGACCCAATTAGATGTTAGTCCTGTTAAAGTAAACCCACTTAAAGTTCCGCTATAATTATTACTAGTAGCATCCGTTAATGTAGTAACACTAGTATTATCTGCATTATGTGTTCCTTGATTAAATTTATAATACGCTACAAGATCCGTTTCTGTACCTACTAATTCATTATCTTTATTACTAGAGATCTCTGAAGCTGTTCTTGCGTCTTTCCAAACTCTAACACCATCTATATCACCTAAAAAAAATTCTGAATCACTAGTACTACCAATGATCAATGGAATACTTGGATTAGAAGTTGTATTGAATCCTGCTGCAATAGTTCCTACAGAAACCCCATTTTTAAAAACTTCTGTAGTAGTACTTGTTATAACAAATGCTAGATGGTACCATTCATCAGAATTAATAGTTGTAGATATTGTATAAAAACCTGCTCCATTATAAATACCAATGGTATTATTAGTGTTATTAATATGCAAGCTCCACCTTGTAGCCGCACCTAGACCATTTCTTACAGCAGCAAAACATTGATTATTGGCGCTTGATTGAGGGCGAACCCAAGTCTCTATAGTTCCTGTTGTAAAATCGAATTCACTGTTATAAGCAATAGTTACTTGATCGTTTGTACCATCAAAATTTAAATGTGTGCCTTGTTGTGCATTAACAGTAATTGATACTAGTAAAAAGAATACGAAAGTTATTTTTTTTATCATTGTTTTTAGCTTTGGTTACTAAAAATAAATAGTAAAAATAATCTAGCCAAAAATATGTGATGTATGCCTACTTTTTTGTGAAGTATGCTGTTTTTTCTTCTTTACGAACGTAAAAAAAAGTTATAAAGTGGAAAATAATGCTTCAATTTCTTTTTTATAAGTTTGAGATACAGGTATATCTACATTGTTAATGGTGACAAAATCTTTTCCTAAAACAGCTACTTTTTCCTTATTTATAATATACCGTTGATGGATTTGATGAAAAACTGTCGGGGGTAGTAATTTTTGAAATTCTGATAATTTACTTCTTACAACATGTGTTTTTTCTTTTAATTTTAGCTCTAGATAATTTCCATCAGATTTTATAAAAAAAATATCTTCTATTTTTAGTTTTACTCTTATATGCTTATCTTTTATATAAATAACATTATTTAAAATAGTACCTGAATCTGAAGTAATTGTCTCTTTTTGATTGTCTAAAAAATTTTGAATTGCAATACTAATAGTTGTTATTAAAGTTGGTTCTTGATAGGGTTTCATTAAATACCCATTTGGTTTGGTTTCTATAACTCCTTTTAATGTTTTCTGATCTCCATAAGCTGTTAAAAATACAATAGGTACGTTTAAATATTTACGTATTTGTTGTGCCAACCAAATACCATTTTTAGGTCCTGCTAAATTAATATCCAATAAGACTAAATCTACTGCGGTTTCTTGTAATATTCCCCATGCCTTTTCTGCTTTTGCTGCAGAACCAATTACTTCATAATCATTTCTTAAAAGCATTTGTTCTAAAGCGACTCTAGATATTGCCATATCTTCAACAATAAAAATTTTTAGACCATTATACATCTGTATCGTATTTATTTTTAAAAATAAAACGGTAGGTTAATCCGCCTTCATTAATAACCTCTAATTGTGCATCTATTTCTTCTGCAAACATTTTAATTAACTTTAAGCCTAATGTTTTATGTGTACTTTCTTTTAATTTTTTAGGCAAACCAACACCATTGTCTGAATAGGTAAATTTGTATTGTTTGCCTTTTATCTTTTCTAAAGAAACAACAATAACTCCTTTATCATCTTTAAAAGCATGTTTTAAAGAATTTGTAATCAATTCATTTAAAATTAACCCTAACGTTGTAGCATAATCTATTGGTAATGAAACATTTTTAGTATCTAAATTGTATACAATATTTTTACTTGGTGAGAATTGAAGAAGTCTACTTCCTAACTCTTTTAGATACTGATCTATAGATATTAACGATACAGTATCATCTTGATATAGCATTTCGTGCACTAAAGCTATAGAACTTATCTGCTTTTGTGATTCTTTTACCATAGCGGATGTTTTTGGATCATTATGCTTGTTTGCTTGTAAATACAATAAGCTAGAAGTTAGTTGTAAATTATTTTTAACTCTGTGATGAATTTCTTTGAGTAAAACCGTTTTTTGCTCTAATATATCTTCAATCTTAAATTTGTCTTTTCTCGATTTTATAAAAAAGAGAAGAAGAAGTAATAATAATATTCCAAAACAAAACAATATAAAGTATTGTACTCTTATCTCTTTCTCGTTTAGGATTATTTGGTTGTCTTTTTTTTCATTTAAATATTTAGCTTCAATTTCAGCTATTTCTTTTTGCTTATTATTTTTAAGCAATTGTTCATTATAACTATGGTATAATTCATTATACTTAATAGCCTCTTTAAACTGGTGAGTTTTAACAAAATTATGAAACAAGCGTTTAGAAAAATCTTTTTGTCTTTCTAAATAATTAATTTTGGTCGCTAATTCTAAGCCTTGTTTAAAATAATCTCTAGCTTTTTTATATAGTTTTGGATTCTCGTTTTTGGGTGGAGCAATATTGTACTCAATTCTTAAAAACTCTTCGCGCCCAATATTATACAGAACATCACACATTTCTATTCCAAGGTCTAATTTTTCTGCAATATTAAAAGCCTTAAAATAATACTTTAAAGCTAAATCTTTTTTATTCTGGGATTCATAGACATATGCTAATTCATTGTAAGAATATATCAATAATTTGTTTGCTTTTAATTCTTCTGCAATTTGTATACTTTTTTTAGACAACCTAATTACTTCGTCCTTATCATCAAATTTATCAGCAATAATTGCAGCTCTTCTGTTATAATAGTATGCCAATACTTCTTTACGAATGATATTCTTTTTACTAATTTTTTCAGCTTCTTCTATTAAATAAAAAGATTTTTCAATTTCATCTATTGATCTGTAAAATTCTGCTAAATTAATTTTTGCTTCAAATAAACCATTGTAATTATTTAAATTATTAAAAATTTTCTCTGCTTTTAAATAAAAAACTAAAGCACTTTCAATGTTCCCTATTAATCTATTTGCTTTTCCAAATTTTAAATAATATTCTGCCAATAAAGCTTCATCACAATTTTTACAATTCTTTGTACCAGCATCATAATAAAATACGGCAGAATCGTTTACAGATTTATCAAAGAAGAAATCTCCTTTTTTAAGTAAATCAATATTTTGGCCGAAAGTGAAAAACGGAAAGAATAGAATTAAAATTCTTTTAATTAATATCATAATACTATTGCAAATTGATTTATTATATTCAAAAAAACAAAAAAATGTGATACTTAAGTCATTTTATGTGAAGTTTGTGATTTTTAAACTTTATTCAAAAAAATAAGTTGATCACTTTTTTTCTTAAAAAACTCCACCTTTTTAAATCATAAAACAATGCAAGAAAAAAGCCCAATCATGCTATATTGGACTTTTTACATAATTGAAACTTGAGGAAATTTCACTTTCTTTTAGAAAGGTTTTCTATCAATTAAAAACCTTCTCCAGGAGCTTCTGGGCTTGCAGCTTGTGCTTTTTGAGGACTTAAAATTAAATAAGTACCTAAAGCTGTTAACGCTGCATATTTACCATATGTCCCTATTTTCTTTATTGCGTCTTTACGAGTAATTTCTTGAGCCATATCTTGAGTATTTTTGGTATTATTTTTCATGATGTTTTATCTTTAAAATTCTCGATATTATTCTAAAACTATTTTCTTATTCAATGTTCCTTTTTCAGTTTGTAACTCAACTAGATAAACACCTGCAACTAATTTTGGTAAAGAAACATCTTTTACACCATTTGCTTGAAATGTAGAATTAAATACTTGTTTTCCGAGAATAGTATACACTTTTATAGAAGCGTGTTTGCCTTGTAAACCTGCTATTCTTAAAGTAGTAGCATCTGTTTTATAAATACTTACGTTTTCTAGTCTTTCACTATTAATACTCAGCCTTTGAGAAGTAGTGTGTACATAAAATTGCCCAATACCATTAGCAGCATCCTTTATAGTAACTTTATAGTTCTCTTCAGATAAGTTCGTAAAAGCACCATTTATTCTATCTTCTAAATACACATCTATTCCTGTAGGAAGATTCTTAGTATATGCAGAAAACGTAATCTCTTTACCGGCTTTAGCAATTAGTCCTACAGGAACAACTGTAGTTTCAAAATCTGAATCAGGTAAAGATTGAATGGCTAATTTTTTACCTTGATTATCAGAAACTAACTCCGTGAATAAAGCGAAATTATAATCAGCACCTCCAAATAAACTTCCATCATACCCGTCATCAAATCCAGTGGTAGTACCTTCTATATAATATAGTTTTGTAGATCTGGAAACTTCATTTTCTGTAGTTGTTAATTGTATTTCTGTTCTTGAATTTCTTTGAAAAGTATCTGTTTGATGGCTTTGATTTGCAACATCAAAAGTAACATCTGTATTTGCACCTGCGCTTACAAAAAATGCTTGGCCTGGAGCAATTTGAAAACCAGCATCTGTACCAGACATTTTTAAATCATAACTATTAGTGGCTTGATTCCATAACCATATTGTTGCTTCAGAAAGTACAGGTCCTGTAGGATTGTCTGAGAAAAAACTACCAAGATTAATGTAAGAAGCATAAGGGTTACCTATCAAGTTTAAAGTATTAGTAGCCTGTGTAATAGCATAGGTAACAGTACTTGTGTTTATACCTCCTACAAAATTTAAATCACCACCAACAGCTAATTTAACAGAAAAACCTTGACCAGATGTTATGGCTCCACTAGAAGCACTTGTTAAGTAATTCCATGCTGTACCATCATTTTTATAAGGAGCAATTCCTATATTAGTTCCGTTACCAGCTGCAAAAGTGGTACTTGCAATTAAATCTTCAAAAGTTTCACTACTTAGAGGAGATGAAATTAAATGCCAGTTAGAGGTAAGTGCTCTTTTGTAGGTAACATTTCCACTCGCTGTTCCTGTAGCAATAAGTGAACCACCACTATTAATATTTATAGTAGAAGCAGGATCTATAGTAATGTTTTTTATGGTTACTCCCTCATCTCCATATATAATAGGTGAATTAAGAATATTGGGTATAATAACATCATCAGAGCTAGTTGGAACAACTGTAGGATTCCAGTTTATAAAGTCCGACCAATCATCATTCATTGCAGCTGTCCAAGTGATAGGTCCAACAGTAGCAGTAGTACCTTCACTATTTAATGTTAGCTTTGCATCTGCTGCATTAAGACTGTTTTGCAAAGTACCACCATTAGCAATTAAATTACCCGCAGTAATACTATCTGGAGCGGAAGCCAAAAATAGTGTATTTGGAGTACCCGAATTCATTGTAATTCCATTAGGAATTTTATTAACATTCATTAAATCAAAAACAGTTTGAGCGTTAATATTGTTAGAATAATTAGCAAGAGCTATTATTAGAATGAAAATTCTAGAAATTTTATTATCTCTAGAAATAAAAAAAATAAAGGGAGATAAAAAAAGTTGTAAGTAATGATTTGCCATAATTTATTATATAAGAAGATTAAACACATTTGAATGTAAAAATGTTTAATCTTCTTAAACAAAACAAAAAAATGTGAAGAATGACCGCTTTTTTGTGAAGTTATAAGTATAGAAATAAAAAATAGTTTATTCTGTCATTATCCTCCATAGATAGTTCACTTCAATTCGCTTTTATAATAAGTTTCATACCTAGTATCTTAGTAATAAAACCATACAAGAAAAAAGCCCAATCATAAATGACTAGGCTTGTAACGCAATAAAAATCTAGGAAGATTTAAATTGCAATGATTCAATTTTATAAGAATATTGTCTATAAAGTAATTTTATAATGAGTTCTTTTTTTATTGATGAGCATTTAAAGATGAAATATGTAAATTAAGCAAGAACTTTAAATTGTTCTAATGCTTCCATGGCTTCACAACCATAAACTACAGAAGGACCACCACCCATTAAAATGGCAACACCAATTGTTTCCATAATTTCTTCATTTGAAGCACCAGACTCTAAAGCATCATGCACATGAAAAGCAATACAACCATCACAACGAACAGTAATGGCAATTCCTAATGCAATAAGTTCTTTTGTTTTAGAAGACAGTGCTCCATTTGCAATCGTTTTTTCATGCATTTCACCAAAAGCAGCCATTGTTTTGGGTATTTTTCCACCAATTTCTTCCATGCCTTTAATAATAGATTCGTAATGTTTTGGGTAATCTTTCATGATGAAGTATTTTATAGTTTACAACTATAAAAATACCAAAGATTATTACAAATTCAAATGATAATTGTCATTACAAACTCTTCTTATTACTAACTATTTTTTGAGGAGAATACTTATCTAAAATTCTATACTTTTCTTTTTAATTTTCTCTTTTTAAGAGCAACATCAGGAGAAGAAAGACTTCCCCAAGTTTCTTCCATTTGTTTTATTTTATCTTTTGCATCTGCTTGTTTTAAAATATTTAAAACAGCATTGTAAGCAGAATCTAGCGCACCAACTATCCAACCATGATGTACAGAACAACATTCGCCAGCAAGTAATAAAGATCCATTAAATTCTGGAGTTAATAATGTTGGGTACAAGTTTTTAAATTGCCCTGGTTTAAACAAAGCAAAAGCACCTCCATTTGCATGATTGTCCCAAAACCAAGTTTTTGTAGTTTCTTCTGGTTTGTAGCCTGCAAATTCTTCATAAACTTTTACTTCTGGATATAAATATTGTATTCCTTTTAAACATTCGTTTACACGTTCTTCATCAGAAAGAGCACCAATTCGTTCTGCATCTTGTGCCCAACAATAAATTTGTAAAACACCACCTTTAGCGTCATAACCATAAGAAGGATACACAATTTGTCGGTTCGATTTGTCTGAAACAGCAACTCCTAATCCTTTATCTTGTCTTTCTCCTAAAGTTGCCCAAAACTGATTTTTAAAGGTAATAAACGCTTTAAAAGAAGGCATATAATTACATTCTCTAATTGCACGTGCTTTTGCAAAAGACAATTTGTCGAAAAAATTAGTTTTTAATTCACCACTTAAATAAGCACCATTTGGTAACGTACTTATTACAAAAGGATATTGTTTTTTAATTATTTTATCATCATTTTTAATGGTCATTTTCATACCTCCATGACCATTATATAAATCTTCATCATAATGTACATTGGTTACCCTATGATTCATAAAAACACGTTCTTTTTTATGCGATTTTTTTCCAGAAATTGGTGTTGGAGCATTTGCTGAAGGGACAGAACTTGGTGGTTTTGCAGCAGCTGTTAAGTTATTTGGAGAGTATCCATAATATCCATCAATACCAGTTGTCATACCTGTTAATATTTGCGCTCTATATCCATCGGAAGGTAAAATTCCTGTGTCTAAATTTAGTATGGTTCTACACGCATCAGGAAAATGTTGCATTCCTTTATCAATAGTAACCATATAAATATTTTCATCTGTTGCATCGTATGAGTTTTTACTTCCATGCCAATCGTAAGTTGCCAAAACAATTTCTACAAAAGAAACAGAATACATGCCTGTACCTACATTTAATGTTTCTAAATAACTAGCAATATTATATGGTAAAAAATCAGATTTCTTTCCCATTTCTGGGTTGTAGTATTCGCCCAAATCGCCCAATGTAAATACGTTGGTTAAATAAGCCCACATAGAAAAATTATCAAACTTCATTAATTTCTTAAATCCTTTAGAAAAAGATTTATTGATGGCTTTTATAAAGGGTTCATTTACTTTGTCTAATATTTTATTAATAGGAAGAAATGTCTCGCTTTTAGAAAGCTGTACTTCTGTAAGCCAAACCATAGCAATATCTCCACCTTTATCTACACCAAAGTTTAAAGGATTTAAATTTACATTTTCTGCAAGAATTGGTGCTTTCATATTATTATAGCGCAAACGTTGTACAGGAGAATTGTAATAAAATTTTCGCCAAATAAGCGCTTGATCTTGCAAACCATTTCTTTCTAAAGCAGCGTTTACAGAAAGTGCTAATTGTTGTACAGGTAACATATCATCAGAAAACTGTGGAATTCGCATTCCTCCTACTTCTCCATACAAACCAGCTGTATCTTTATTTTTTGAATCATATTTTGTAGAATACCAAGTATCGATTCTACCACCAACTCTTTTAGAACTTTCAAAAACTTCACATTCTATATTTAAAGATTGTAAAATAAGACCTGCATATAAACCTGCAAAACCACCACCAACAATACCAACCAAAGGTTTATCTTTTTTTACAGAATCTATAGAAGCTTTAAATTGAGTTGCTTTTTTACGAGCTCTTTGCTTGTTTATAGTTGTTTCATAATCAGAACCATGGTTTTCTATCAACCATTCTGAAAACGCTTTACGAACAGAACCTGCTCCCTTTTTTTGGATCTTTGATGTTTTTTTACCAGGTTGAAATTGTAAGTAGCTCATAATATTTATAGTTTAAAAAGTTGGTTTGTTACAAAACTAAAGAATATGTAAGCCCCTATTAAGCGTATAAATACCTGATTATAAAATTAAGTTTTGACTTCTATTTAGTATTTTATTAATGAAAACCAAGTAGTAATAATATCTTTCATAGCTGGTTTAAGAATTATTTTTGGACATTCATAAACAGTAAATCTGATAAATCATTATCTTCGTAAAAAAATATTACATGAAATTATTTTATAGCTCCTTGCTATTTATTTTCCTTTTTTCTTCAACAAGTATTTCACAAAACAATCATTTTGTTGTTCATGAAAGTCAGAAATATATAGACCAGTTTAAGTCTACTAATATTTTAAATATTTATACAACCGACAATGATTTAAATGTAATTGCTAGAAAAAGTAAAACGTATTTGGTATTTGAAACTTTTGATAATAAAGCAAAGGGTAAAAAAATAAAAACTGTAAAACTAAGTAAAAAAGAAAGTTTTGTTGGTGAGCTATTTTATAATAATCAGCTACGTATTTTTATGGTAGAAAGCCCTTCTAAAACAGAACGTATATTACATTGCTACACTTATAATGTAGCATCTAATAATTATACAAAAGTAACGCTATTAGAAACTACGGTAAAAAAGAAAAGCGCTTTGTTTTCTGGTCAGAATAAAAGGCAAACTAATTTTTCTATTTCACCAAATAAAAAATTCATTGCAATTACAACAGACATAGAAAAGAAGAATTCTAATTCGTATAATATTCATGTCTATAATGCCGAAAATTTAGAATTAACCTATTCTAAAAGTTATTATTCAAATACAGAAAAATATTATAGATCTTCAGACATGGTTGTAGATGATAATGCTGTGGTTTATAATGTTGGTAAAGAATATTTTAAGGGAAAACGAGAACGTAAAAATGCAAAAGCGAACTATTCTTATGTTATCAATAAAATTGATAAAGACAATATAGAAACGAGTGCTATCTCTTTAAAAGAAGATGAATATATTCAAAGTTTAAATTTGTCTTTTGTAAATGATAACTTAAGACTTATTGGATATTATTCTGAAGATAAAGTATTTGGTATTAAAGGTGTTAGTACGTTTATTGTTGATACAAATAATCTTGAAGTAATAGAAAAAAAGAAGCAAAAATTACCATTAAAAGTTTTTGAAGACCTCTATGGTTATAGAAATGCAAAGAATAAAAAAAATGCAGAATTAACAAGCTTTACACTAGATTATTTATTAGAAGATGAAGAAGGTAACACTTATTTAGTTGCTGAAGAATTTTATGTTACACAGGTTTATGTTTCTAACGGAATGAATGGTGGTATGTATGTAACTACTTATCATTATGATGATATTTTAATAACTAAGTTAGACGCTGATGGAAACTTAAATTGGGGACGAAGTATTTTTAAAAGAGATACATCCCCTTCTTATAATGCTTTTCTAAATAACGGTAAATTACATGTTTTATTAAATTCAGGTAAAAATTTAACAGCTAAAACAGATGGTCGTTTAAAAGTATCTAAAGGTTGGTTTGAGTCTAGTTCTTTATATGTTTTTTTATATGATAAAGATGGTAATGTAAGTCATGAAAAAATACAAGACAACAAAGGAAAAACCAAGTATATACCTTATAAAGGTAGTTTTGCTGATGGTAAATTTGTAATGTACAATCATTCTAAAAGTAAGAAACAATTGATGATTTTAGACTGTAAATAGTAATCTCAATATTTAGTTAGTTTTAGTTAGTTCTCTTAAAAACAAATGAACTATTATTTATACAAAAAAACTCCTCAATTATTCCTTAAAATGATAAAATTGGGGGAATCATTTTGTAATTACTGAAATGTATCAGTAAATTGGAATAATTGAAAAGTTTATAACAGTTTTGTCAACTATTAAAATTCTTATAGAATACCTGGAATACCTGGTAATTGCCCTGCCAAAGCCAAGGAAACAGCACAAACAATAAACATAACACCAGGAATAATTAATCGTTCTTTTAGAGTTAATTTTTTTGCTCTCTCACGATCTCCAATTAATCCTAAATTATCAAGTAACATTGTTAATGCCCAACCAAATACAGGATTTACAAATGCACATGCAAAAATACAAGTACCAGCACTTAAAGAATCGTTTTCTTTTTTAACCATTTGCATACCTGCTTCTAATAATGGTAAAAATACACCAACAATTAAGGCAACTCTTAATACAGGTTCCCACATGGCTAAATCCATTGGATAACCAAATACAGAAGCTAAAACACATAAAAGTGCCGTTAATATTGCTCCACCAGGAATTGGTCTTTTTGCAATAGCAGCAGGTATCATATAGGTTCCCCAAGAAGATGCAATATTTCCACCACCTAAAGTAGCACCAACAATTTGACGAACAGAAGAAACTGCCATGGTATCATCTACATCCATTAGTACATCTTTGGCTTCTTTTGGATAGTTTAATTCTTGAAAAACACGGTGTCCTAAAAAATCTGGAGACCACATTGCAACTGCTAAAATTGCAAATGGAATAACTGCTACAAAATGACCAAAGTCTGGCCAACCTAGTTGCCAACCTGTATTTTCTCCCCACCACCAAAAAGGGTTCATATGAGGAAGTCCTGGAGCTGTAGTAAATTCAAAATTAACACCCATTGAATAAGCAATAACACCTGCAATTGCAGAACATAAAGGAATGGCTAACCATCTTTTTTTCAATCTAGCTAAAACAGCATAAATTATTAAAGTTACACCAATCACAACAAAAGAAACAGTGCTTACGTGTTCTGCAGCTGCCCAAGATTCGAATTTAGAAATCTGAGAAATTAAACCTACTGCACCTAAGTAAATAAGTAAACCTCCTCTAACTCCAACACCCGTTAAAGCCATTAGTTTAGAGCCTCCTTTTGTAATACTTAAAATTAAACCAAAAACACCTATTAAAATACCTAAAGCTAGTGGATGTCCTCCAGCAGCTGCAATAATGGGTATTAAAGGAATCATAGGACCATGAGTTCCTGCTAAATTTGCTCTTGGGTTTAAAATTGCAGAAAATATAATTACAAATATTCCTCCGGCAATCAATAATTCATATCGTACGTTTTCTGCAACAAATTCTGGTGTTAAACCAAATTGTGCTGCAAATGCAGCTACCATCGCTGTTACCATTACTACTTTACCAATGGTTGCTGCTAAAGCTGGAACTAAATCTTCAAATTCTACATGAAAATCTCTAAAAGGTAGATGAACTCTCCATCTACGAAATTTCATGATTAATAATTCATGTTTTAAATAGTCTTCTCTTTTTTCAAATTCGTTAGACTTCCTTCGTTTTTCTTTATAAGAATTTGTGTTTTTTTCTGCCATTTGGTTGAATTAGTTTTGGTTGCGCTTAAACGTTTAAGCAAGGCAAAAATAAATGAGAGAGCCACATATATATATGAGAATTATCAGTTTTATATAAAAGCGGTCTTTTTTATTTAATAAAACAATACATATAAAAAAAAGCCCATCAATTAAATGATGGGCTTTTCTAAAACTTAAAGTATATTTTTTAGATAACTTTTACGTTAACTGCATTTAAACCTTTTTTTCCGTCTTGTAAGTCAAATTCAACTTCATCACCTTCTCTGATTTCGTCGATTAAACCTGAAATGTGTACAAAATGATCTTTGTCTACTCCTTCTTCAGTGATAAATCCAAATCCTTTAGATTCATTGAAAAACTTTACTGTTCCTTTACTCATGATATTGTAATTAAATTTATAATACTAATTAGAATACAAAGATGGTGCCATTTTTCTGATATACAACATTTTAAATGTCTTCTTTTTCATTTAATAAAGAAATAATCAATTTAAAATCAACTTATTAGTCTTTTTAGTTGAGAAAGTATGCTAATTTATGATACTTCTTAGCAAACAATCTATTGGAAAATAATCATTTAAAAATTTATCAAACCAATTTTTGCCTGTATTAACCATTTACTCTTTCAAAATAATTGTCTAAAAAAGCATCTACTTTTTCCTTTAAAATATTAATTGAGGTATCATCTTTTCTAAAAACAGTTACATTTTCTTCAACTCTATTTCTACTGATACTTTCTTGTACTTCAACCAAACGAACACAATTGATGGTTTTCAATAAATTTTTTAATTCTTCATCTAAAGAGATGTCGTTTAAATAAATTTTTAACGTTTGTTCTTTTGGTGAGTTTCTAATTTCGGTTCTATATGCTAACATAATTATATAAATTCAAAAAGTTCATAAATAATGTTACACGAAAGTAACTCTTGTAAATTACTATTTTAGTTTCATTAATACAAGAAAAAAGTACCTGATAAAGAATATGTATCTTAATTAAAGACATAAAACTTCACCTAAAAATCAAAAATGATCCTTAGTATTATATTTCGTTTTAGACTACCAATCAATAGGAAAATAATCTTTCAAAAATTTACCACACCAATGTTTACCTGTGTTTATTCCATCAATTAAAGGGTCCATCACTCTTGCTGCACCATCTACAATATCTAAGGGTGGTTGAAAATCGTGTGTTTCTATTTTTTTCTTTAATAATTCAGCAGGATCTTCATCTGTAACCCAACCTGTATCTACAGCATTCATATATATACCAGATTTTGCAAATGTAGAAGCAGAAGTATGTGTTAGCATATTTAAGGCAGCTTTAGCCATATTTGTATGCGGATGTCTGTCTACCTTTTTAAATCGATGAAACTTCCCTTCCATCGCAGTTACATTAATAATATGTTTTTTACCGGTGTTTTCTTTCATCATTAAATTAGACAAACGATTACATAAAACAAAAGGAGCAACAGCATTTACCAACTGTACTTCTACCATTTCTGTAGTTTCGATTTCGCCTAATTTTAATCGCCAACTATTCGTTTTTCTTAAATCTACTTGTTGTAAATCGGCATCTAATTCGCCTTCAGGAAAAACTTCTGCAGTTTGTAACGAGTTGTCAAAACTGTATGGAATTTGAGATAATTCTGCTGAATTACGCAAACCAATTCCTGGTTCAGGACCATGCCAAGTTACTGACAATACATTGTTTTTATCTGTTTTTGAAGTAGAAACACTTAATTCTGCTAATTCCGCTAAGCAACTTGAATGATCTTTTAATAAAGTCTGCGCTAGTTTAGGAAGTTTATCAATCGGTAACTTTTCATTTTCCATTAAATGGAAATAAAAACCAGAAGGTCTTCTAACTGTTTGTGCTGCATTATTGATTAATATATCTAATCGATCGTATTTTTGCTCTATATAATTACAGAAAATCTCTACACTAGGTATATGTCTCAAATCGAGTCCATGAATGTGTAAACGATGGCTCCAATCTTTATAATCTTCCTCTTTAGAAAAACGAATTGCAGAATCCGCAGGAAAACGTGTCGTAGCAACTACAGTTGCTCCTGAACGCAATAACATTAAGGTAATATGATACCCAATTTTTAAACGAGAACCTGTAATTACAGCTACTTGATCTTTTAAATCTGTAGTTTGAAAACGTTTTGCATAGTTTAAATCGCCACAATCTTTACACATCGTATCATAAAAATGATGTAATTTGGTAAATACTGCTTTACAAACATAGCAGTTTCTTGGTGATTCTAATTCAGGAGTATCTTCATTTATAGCTGCTACTCCTAATAATTTAGGTGCAACAAACAATGCAGCTTCTCTTGCAGAACGAATTCCGGTTGATTTTCTTGCATGTGTGTCTTTGGCAATCATTTTACGTTTTGCCGCTTTTTTAGCATCCTTTCTTCTTCGCTGAAATTCATCACGATTTGGTCTGGTTAATGCACCAGCAGCTTTAAAAAGAGCTACTCTTTGTACTTCAGGAATTTCAAAAAGTTGATTTGTATCTTCTAATAACTGCTCTAATGTATTGATACAAGCATCAATATCTAGAGGCTGTTTTTCTTTGCTCATATAAATTATAAAAGGGTAACTCTAACTTTTTTCTTTTTTAAACGTGTATTGTTTAGTTTTTCTACTAAACCATCTGCCAATGCTAATGGAATAGCAACAAATGCACAATCTGGTTTTAATTCAATGGTACCTAATTCTTCTTTAGAAATACCTCCTTGTTTAAAAAATAAACCAGCAATATCTCCTTTAGAAATTTTATCTTTTCTACCACCAGAAATAAACAACGTTTCCCAATATTGTTCAATCTTTGGTGCTTTCTTTGAAATGTTGATGCCTTTACTCTCTTTAATAAAGTCTGGTAAACGTTCGTTATTCCATTTTAAAATATAGGCAGTTCCTTTTTCATTTACCCTTGCAGTTCTTCCGTTTCTGTGGATAAATTCTTCTTCATGTTTTGGCAATTCGTAATGAATGATAAACTTCATTTCTGGAATATCAATTCCCCTTGCTGCTAAATCTGTTGCAATTAATAATTGACACGTTCCGTTTCTAAATTTAATTAAAGCACGTTCTCTGTCTTTTTGCTCCATTCCTCCAGAAAAACAAGCATGACTTATTTCTTTTTTATCTAGAAAAGTACTTAATTGTGTAATAGAATCTTTTAAATTACAAAACACAATACCTGGTTCATTTCCAATATGTTCTACCAAATCTACTAACGTTTTTAACTTACTTTTATTAGGAGAAACTACTGTTTTAAAATTTAGTTGAGATGTTCTTTTTCCTTTTAAATAATTGATGATTCTTGGCGCTTCTAATTTTACAAACTCAGGTATTTCAACTCCCTGTGTAGCAGAAGTTAAGATGCGCTTATTTAAAGTAGATAATTGATTAATAATATTACGCATTTCATACTCAAAACCTACTTCTAAAGACTTGTCAAACTCGTCTAAAATTAACGTTTTAATATGGTCTTTAGAAAAGCGATCATTTGCAAAATGATCAGATATTCTACCTGGTGTTCCGATTAAAATAGCAGGAATATGTTTTAATTCTATTTTATCTTTAGACATTGGTCTTCCTCCATAAACCGCGTTTACTTTATAACCAGAGCCCATAGAACGAATTACTTGTTCTATTTGTATAGCCAATTCTCTAGATGGTACTAATATTAACGCTTGTACTTCTTTAGATTCAGCATCTAAAGACTTTAACAATGGTAAAGAAAAAGCCAATGTTTTTCCTGTACCTGTTGGCGATAATAGTATGGTATTTGTGTTTTTTTCAATAACAGAAACAGCTTCTATTTGCATCGGATTTAAAGCTTCAATCTGTAACTTTTTTAAAATATCTTGTTGACTTTTTATAATATTTGCCATGCTTATTTCTTTTTCTTCTTTTTAGTTATTGCTGGTTTTGTCTTTGCAGAAGTAGCTTGTGCTAAATAATTTGCTACAATTTTATCTACCAATTCTTCTTTGGTTAAATGATGAAATATGGTTTTAATTTCAGCTTTTAAATCTTCCGAAACACTACGATTTGGTTTGGTTTTAAATATTTTTTTCGCCCATAATAATGTATTGTTTTCTTCAATACTTTTAGCATCTGCCTTTTTATATTCCTTAAAAACCAATCCTAAATCTTCTTCAAATTCAGGAATTTCTTCTACTTCTTCTTGTTGAATAACGCTTAATGAAAGTCCTGTTGCTCCTGCTCTTGCTGTACGTCCACTTCTGTGCACATAAGTATCATATCTATCTGGCAAGTGATAATTTACTACGTAAGAGATTTCTTTTACATCAATACCACGAGCAGCTAAATCTGTTGCTACTAAAATATCGATTTGTCCTTCTCTAAACTGTCCCATAACTCGATCACGAATTCCTTGGGTTAAACTACCATGTAAAGCTCCTGAAGAGAATTTATTTATGGCTAAGTTTTTAGCTAATTTATTAACTGCAGCTTTGGTTTTACAAAAAATAATACCACGTTCACCTTCTTTAGTCGATAAAAAATGCATCAAAACATTTAACTTTTCTATTGGTTCTACTACCACATATTGATGATCAATCCCTTTATGACCTAAAGAATCCATATCAGTTTCTATATGCTCTACGTGTTTAGACATATAGTTTTGTATCAATTGCTTTATCGTTCCTGGCATTGTAGCTGTAAACAATAAAGTTCTTCTTTTTATAGGAATTTCCTTAATAATAGTATCTACTTCCTCCTTTAAAGCGCTTACCATTTCATCTGCTTCATCTAAAACAAAATAGCTGATTTCTTTAATATTAATAGCTTCACGTTTCATTAAATCTACTAAACGTCCTGGAGTAGCTACCACAATATTAGGATTGTTCTTTAAGCTTTCTATCTGAGGTTTTATCGGAATTCCTCCACAGATAGAAACAATTTTTTCTTTTTGATTTTCTGATGCAAAAGTTACTAAATTATCATAAATCTGATGACCTAACTCTCTAGTAGGTGCTAATATTAATACTTGTATATGAGTTTCTTCAGTTTTAATTTTTTGTAATAAAGGCAATCCAAAAGCAGCTGTTTTACCTGTTCCTGTTTTTGCTAATACTACCATATCTTTCTTTTTATGTAAGATAAATGGAATGGTTTTTTCTTGAACAGTAGTAGGAACAGTAATTTCTAATTTTGCTAAACGAGCTTCTAATTCTTTATGAATTCCTAAAGCTGAAAATGTTTTTGACATCAATTCTATTTTTTGCAAAGGTAGCAATAAGGTTCTTGAAAAATGTACAATTACCCTATTGTACATTTAAAATGTTTCTTTTGATAGAATTTGATATTTATTTCTATGAAAGTTTTCTGAATATGTATCTTTACAGTCTAAATAATTGGAAATAAAAAAATTGGAACAAATAAAAGCTTACTTAGATCAAATAGCTACCATATCTCAATCGGATTGGGATTTTTTTACATCAAAATTACAACCTCGTTTTATTAAAAAGAAAGCTGTTTTTTTAAAATTAAACGAAATAGAAAATCATATTTCTTTTATAGAATCTGGTGTTGTACGCTTATTCATTCCTAAAGAAAACCCAGACAAAGAAATCACTTTTGGCTTTAGTTTTAAAGACCAATTTATAAGTGCATATGATTCCTTCTTAACTCAGACACCATCTGCATATCAATTGCAAGCACTTACAGACACAACTCTTTTAAGTATTACATATGCTGATTTACAAGAGGTTTATAAAAAGACTCAAATTGGTAATCTTATTGGCCGATTAACTGCAGAGCGTCTTTTTTTAATAAAATCTAAAAGAGAACAAAATCTTTTAAATCTATCTGCAGAAGAACGTTATATGAAATTATTTAAAGAACGTCCAGAACTTTTAAAAGTGATTCCATTAAAATACATCAGTTCTTATATTGGTGTTACAGCACAAGCATTAAGCAGAATCAGAAAGCGCATTTAATTTAAAAAAAGTCTAGGAGGTTTACTTCGTTTTCCACTAAAAATGTCATTCCCGTGAATTCTGGCGTCTAAATTAAAAACTTTTAGATTTAACAAAGGATTTTAATTGATTTAGGTTCATTGTTTTGCTTTCAATAGCCATCTATCTTTGCAAAAATATAAAGATATGATTGTTATTATTTTCATTTTAGTGCTTTGGTATGGAGGGTTGTTTTTTCAATCTTTCTTTTTACATCGTTATGCAGCACATCAAGTGTTTACTATGTCTAAAACCATGGAAAAAATCACATTTATTTTAACTTGGATTTTTCAAGGATCAAGTTACTTAAGTGCTTATGGATATGGAATTATGCACAGAATGCATCATGCATATACAGACACAGAAAAAGACCCCCCATTCTCCATCTTATGATGCAAATATGTTTGCAATGATGTGGAAAACAAAAACTATTTATCAAGATATTAATGAGCAACGTATTTCTATTGATGAACGTTTTACTAAAAATGTACCACAATGGAAAAATTTTGATGCTTTTGCGGGCTCTCGTTTTTCTCGTTTTCTTTGGATAACAGGTTACATTTTATTCTTTGTTTTTTTTGCAACTGCTTGGTGGCAATGGCTTTTATTGCCAATTGCATTTTTAATGGCTCCTATTCATGGAGTTATTATTAACTGGTTTGGCCATATTTATGGTTATGTTAATTTTAAAATGAAAAACACAAGTAAAAACCTTTTCCGGTTTGATTTTTTAATGATGGGTGAAGGATATCATAACAATCACCATAAACATGCAAGTAACGCTAATTTTGGTGTAAAATGGCATGAAATAGACATAACGTATTTAATAATAAGAGTTTTAGATCTTTTGGGACTTATTAAATTGAAAGCTATAAAGATTAAGGAATAATCGTATCAACTTTACTTAGTTTTATTGATTGTAATTAATTAGAATAATTTTTTAAAAACACCCTTTAATTAGTGGTGTTTTTTTCATTATTAGTATCTTTGGTAAATGCGAAATTTTTAATACAAACTTAGCTTTCTATCTCTAAAATGAAAAATTACAAACCCAAAAAAAGATTACCTGCAAAAGCTTATATTGATGGCATTTTAGATGGAGATAGAGTAATTTTATCTAGAGCAATTACAATTATTGAAAGTAATTTAGAGAGTGATAAAGTATTAGCCAAAGAAATAGTACAAGCGATTTTACCAAATTCAGGTAAATCGATTCGTATTGGTATTACTGGAGTTCCAGGAGTTGGTAAAAGTACTTTTATAGAAGTTTTTGGATTGCATTTAGTAAAAGAAGGACATAAAGTAGCTATATTATCTATAGATCCAAGTAGTCAAAGATCTAGAGGTAGTATTTTAGGTGATAAAACTCGAATGGAAGAATTAGGAAATTTAGAAGAAGCTTATATAAGACCTTCTGCTTCTGGAGATACTTTAGGAGGAGTTTCTAATAAAACAGGAGAAACTATGTTACTTTGTGAAGCTGCTGGTTATGATGTTATTTTAATTGAAACTGTTGGTGTTGGTCAATCTGAAACTGCTGTACATGGTATGACAGATTTCTTTTTATTGTTGATGTTATCTGGTGCTGGTGATGAATTACAAGGAATAAAAAAAGGAATTATGGAAATGGCTGATATGGTAGTCATTAATAAAGCTGATGGTGATAATATTAGAATGAGTCAAATGGCAAGATTACAATACCAAAATGCACTTCATATTTTTCCACAATCTGAGTCTGGTTGGAGCCCTGTGGTAACCACTGCTTCTGCATTAAAAAATATTGGAATTTCTAATGTTTGGGATGAAATATTAAAATTTCAAGAATTGGTTAAAGAGAACGGATATTTCTTGAAAAATAGAAATCAGCAACAAATAAAATGGATGTATAACAATATTAATGAAGAATTAAAACAGTTATTTTACGGTTCAAAAAATATTAAAAGTGAACTTTCAGTATTAGAAAAAGAGATTGTTGCTGCAAAAATTTCGCCAGTTAAAGCTGCACAAAAAATACTTGAGGAATTTAAAAAATCACTTTAATACAATTTTATAGAACAAGATTTATAATAAGAAACAAAAAGCCCAAACATTATATGTTAGGGCTTTTTTAAATCTCTAAAATTGAGAACTTAATCTTGTTCTAAATATTTTTCCATAATTGTAATCGCAGCTTCAGAAATTACTGTACCAGGACCAAATACAGCAACCACTTTTCTTTCGAATAAGTAATCATAATCTTGTGCAGGTATCACTCCACCAGCAAAAACCATAATATCTGGTCTTCCTAATTTTTCTAATTCAGCAATTAATTGAGGAATTAAAGTTTTATGACCAGCAGCTAAACTAGATGCTCCAACAAAATGTACATCGTTTTCTACAGCTTGTTTTGCAACTTCTTCTGGAGTTTGGAATAAACCTCCCATATCTACATCAAAACCTAAATCAGCAAAACTAGAAGCAACTACCTTTGCACCTCTATCATGACCATCTTGCCCCATTTTTGCAATCATAACTCTTGGACGACGGCCTTCAATTTCAGCAAATTTATCAGTCATTTTTTGCGCTTTAGCAAATGTACTATCATTATTTACTTCTTTTCCATACACACCACTTATCAATTTAGTATCCGCTTTATGTCTTCCAAAATGAACTTCTAAAGCATCAGATATTTCACCCAATGTAGCAAAATTTTCTGCAGCCTCAACAGCCAATTCTAATAAATTACCTTCACCACCTCCAGCACAGTCTTCTAATGCTTTTAAATTGGTGGCAACAACTTCTGAATTACGTTCAGCTTTCATTTTATTTAAACGGGCAATTTGAGAATCTCTTACAACTGTATTATCAACTTCTAAGATTTCAATGTTAGACTTTTCTTCGGTTTGAAATTTATTTACGCCAACTAAAACATCCTGACCAGAATCTAAACGCGCTTGTTTACGAGCAGAAGCTTCTTCAATACGTAATTTTGGAACTCCAGTTTCAATAGCTTTCGCCATTCCTCCTAGTTCTTCAACTTCTTCAATTAATTTCCATGCTTTCTTAGCTATTTCTTGCGTTAAATACTCAACATAATAAGATCCAGCCCAAGGATCAACAGACTTTGTCATTTGAGTTTCATCTTGAATAAAGATTTGCGTATTACGTGCAATTCTTGCAGAGAAATCTGTTGGTAAAGCAATTGCCTCGTCCAACGCATTTGTGTGTAAAGATTGTGTTCCTCCTAATGTTGCAGCCATTGCTTCAACACAAGTACGAGCTACGTTGTTAAAAGGATCTTGCTCACTTAAACTCCATCCAGATGTCTGACTATGCGTTCGCAATGCCATCGATTTTGGGTTGGTTGGGTTGAATGATTTTATAATTTTTGCCCAGAGCATTCGTGCAGCACGCATTTTTGCAATTTCCATAAAATGATTCATTCCCACAGCCCAGAAGAAAGATAAACGTGGTGCAAATTCATCAATTTTTAAACCTGATTTTAATCCAGTTCTAATGTATTCCATTCCATCTGCTAAAGTGTACGCTAATTCAATATCTGCAGTTGCACCAGCTTCTTGCATATGGTAACCACTAATAGAAATTGAGTTAAACTTAGGCATATTTTTAGTGGTGTAATCAAAAATATCACCAATAATTTTCATTGAAGGAGCTGGTGGATAAATATATGTATTACGAACCATAAACTCCTTTAAAATATCATTCTGGATGGTTCCAGAAAGTTGATCTAAAGAAACACCTTGTTTTCTTGCAGCAGCAATATAAAAGGCCATAATTGGTAGTACAGCACCATTCATTGTCATAGAAACAGACATTTTATCTAAAGGAATTTGATCGAACAAAATTTCCATATCTAAAATAGAATCTATGGCAACACCAGCTTTACCAACATCACCAGTTACACGTGGGTGATCAGAATCATATCCACGGTGTGTCGCTAAATCAAAAGCAACTGAAAGCCCTTTTTGACCTGCAGCTAAATTTCTTCTGTAAAAAGCATTTGACTCTTCTGCAGTTGAAAAACCTGCGTATTGTCTAATCGTCCAAGGTCGCATGGCATACATAGCGCTGTATGGACCTCTTAAAAAAGGAGGCACGCCAGCAGCAAAACCTAAATGTTCTGCTTCTGAAATATCTTCTTTTGTGAATTTCTTTTTTACTGGGATTCCTTCAGGAGTATTCCAAACGTCTTGATTCTCTGAAGTTGCAACTGTTTGCTTAACAGCTGAATTTAATTTTATATCTGAAAAATCTGGTTTCATACTTCTTAAGATTTTAATGTTTTTTGAACTTTTTTCTGAATGCTAGAAAGTGCAACAAGAACATCAGTTCTCATATTAACAACACCGTCTAAACCAGCTTCAGTTAACTCGTCCATATTTTTTGGAGCACCTGCTAATAGTAATACTTTATCAGTATTAATTGTTCTAAATGCTTTTATAAAGTCAATAGCAGTTTCATCATAATCTTGATCTGAACTACAAATAACAACAACGTGAGAAATACTTTTAGCACTTTCTGTAGCGGCTATTTCTGCGCTTTCGAAACTTTCTTCTTGATGAACATCAAAACCGCTTACACCAATAAAATCATAGGCAAAGGCAGCTCTTGCTTTACGCATATTTAAATTTCCGTAACTGGCTAATTGTACAATTGGACGTACGTTAGTATCTGTAACTAATTCTTCTGTAACTCTACGCATCGCTTCAATTTCTAAAGAAGCTCTTCTTGGAGTTAATACTTTTGAGTTTTCGTTACTTTCTTTAGAAAGTAATTCTGTAGCAACAGTTTCCATTAAGTTAGGGTATTTATTAATACCAACCATTGGAGTTCTGCGTTGACTGATTAATTTTAATTTTTTAAGACGAATTTCAGCAATTTGTTGTTGAATCGTTTCGTTTTCGAAAGCAGTATAAAAACCACCTTCTGCTTCAATCGCTTTGAATAATTCTAATGCTTTTTCAGCTATTTTTGAAGAAACTTCTTCAATATAATAAGATCCATCAACCGGATTTGAAACTTTCCCAAAATAAGATTCTTCTCTTAATATAGTAGTAATGTTACCAGCTATTCTACTTGAAAAATCAGAAGAATTTTTAAACTCTTTATCGTAAGCATCAATTAAAACACCATCTACATTACCTAATATTGCAGCCATAGCTTCAGTTGTGCAACGTAATAAATTGGTTTCTGCATCTGTTACTGATTTGCTCCAAATAGAAGTTTTTGCAGTAATTGTATTTGAAAATTCTGAAATACCATATTTATTTGTTACTTCTGCTAATAAATTATTAAATGCTCTAAATTTTCCGATTTCAACAAAATATTCTAAACCTATTGCTAATTGAAAGTTTAAGTTATCGAATATTGATTGCACTGATACTCCTTTTTCTATAAATTTTTCAGTTAAAAAAACGAATGAGTTTAAAGTGTATGCAATTTCTTGAACTTGGTTTGCACCTGAATCTAAATATTCGGTTCCAGAAATTGTAATTGCTTTAAAGTTTGGAAAACTTGCAGTTAATTTTACTAATTCTGAAGTAACTTGAACTAGACTTTCATTAAAAGAACCAGATGTAACATAACTAGAAACTAAGTTTGTATCAATAAACCCCTTTAAGTCTTTACCTTTTGCATAAGCGACTAAGTCTTTAGTAAAATCAATGATATTATTAAATAATTTAAACGAAACCGTTATTTCATTCAAATCTATTCCGTTTAAAAGCTCTTCAACAGGTACATTTGTTATTAATTGAAAAATGATTCCATTTATACCTTCATCAATTGCTTTTAAAGCCAAATCATTTCCTGATTTAGCACAACAAACAGCAATACCTCTATAGTTTACCAGAGTTTGAGAATTTTCTCCTGTATTTTGAAGTTGTGTTATTTCATTTTCTGTATTGTAACAAGGTTGAATATTGATACCAGTTAGGTTTTTCCAAACTAGTTTTTTATCAAAATCAGCTCCTTTTAAATCTGCGGTCACTCTTTCCATCCATTTTTCAGTAGAAACTGAAGGGAAGTCAGAAAAAAGTGCTTTATTTTTATCGCTCATTATGTATTAATTTATTTTGTCATTAAACTACTTCCAAATCTTTCGAAAATAGCTTTATCTAATTCTTCTCTATGATCTGGGTGTGCAATATCTCTAAGTGCTTGAGCACGTTGTTTTAAGTTTCTACCAAATAACTCTGCAATACCATATTCTGTAGCAACAAATCTTGCGTGTGCACGAGTTGTTACAACACCTGCTCCCAATTTTAACATTGGTGTAATTTTAGAAACACCTTTAGATGTTGTTGAAGTTATTGCACAAATTGGTTTTCCGCCATTTGATAAAGCAGCTCCACGCATAAAATCCATTTGACCACCAACTCCAGAAAACATTCTTGGTCCAATAGAATCTGCACAAATTTGACCAGTTAAGTCAACTTCAATTGCAGAATTAATAGCGGTTACTTTTGGGTTTTGACGAATTACTGATGTATCATTAACATAGGCAATATCTAACATTTCAATTTCAGGATTATCATCCATAAAATCATATAAACGACGCGTTCCCATAGCAAAACCAGATACAATCTTATAACGGTTTAATTTTTTTTGTGATCCGTTTACAATACCTTTTTCAACTAAATCTACAATCCCTTCAGAAAACATCTCTGTATGTACCCCTAGATTTTTATGGTTATGTAAAAATGTTAAGACAGCATTTGGAATACCTCCTATTCCCATTTGAAGTGTCGCTCCATCATCAATAATTTCAGCAATATTTTTACCAATTGCTTTTTCAATTTCTGAAGGTTCAACAAATTTCATTTCATATATATCTTCAGAAACTTGAACACAAGCATCAAAATTTTTAATATGGACTTGAGCATCACCAAAAGTACGTGGCATTTGAGGATTGATTTGAGCAATCACTTTTTTTCCTTGTTCAATACCAGAAATAACAATATCGACTGAAACTCCTAAAGAACAAAAACCGTGTTTATCTGGAGGTGAGACATTTATCATAACCACATCTAAATCCATATATCCTTCTCTAAACAAGCTAGGTATATCACTTAAAAAAATTGGAATATAATCTGCAGTATTTCCAATCATTTTTCGAATGTTGCCTCCAATAAAAAATGCATTAGTGAAAAAACTTTCTCTTAATTCTGGGGATATATAACCACAAGCTCCCTCTGTATGTATATGAACAATTTCAACATTTTTTAATTCTGGTGCTCTTCCAACCATTGCATTTATTAATGCTTGTGGCGTTGCAGAACCTCCTTGTATTAAAACTCTATCTCCTGATTTTATTAACTTAACAGCTTCTTGTGCTGTCATTTTATTTGGTAATTCCATTTTATCAAAATTTAAAATTTGTTGTTCTGTTTATTCCAATAATTAAATCAACTTTTATTTAACCTAAAAAACTTAAAATAATACCTGCAGCAATTGCAGAACCAATTACACCAGAAACATTTGGAGCCATAGCATGCATTAATAAATAATTACTTGGATCAGATTTTAACCCTTCATGATGAACAACACGTGCACTATCTGGCACAGCAGAAACTCCTGCAGCACCAATAAGAGGATTAATTTTATTGTCTCCTTTCAAAAACCTATTCATAAATTTAGCAAATAATAAACCTCCACAAGTTGCTATTACGAAAGATATTGCTCCTAAACCAAAGATTAATAATGAATCTTTAGTAATAAAGATATCAGCTTGAGTTGATGCACCTACTGTAACACCTAACAAGATAGTTACAATATCAATTAATTTAGTTCTAGCTGTATCTGCAAGTCTTTCCGTTCTACCAGATTCTTTTAATAAGTTACCAAAGAATAACATACCTAATAATGGTAATGCACTAGGAGAAATGAAAAGTGTTAATAATAATGCAACTACAGGAAAAATCATTTTTTCTTTTTGAGTTACTGCTCTTGGTGGTTTCATTTTAATTTTTCTATCTTCCTTAGAAATTAACAAACGCATTAAAGGAGGTTGAATTACTGGAACCAAAGCCATATAAGAATATGCAGCAATAGCAATAGGTCCAATAAGGTTTTTTACTGTTGTACCATCTGCTAATATATTAACTCCATTTGCTAATTTTGATGAAAGAAAAATAGCTGTTGGTCCATCTGCTCCACCAATAATTCCTATGGCTCCAGCTTCAGGAAGATTAAATCCTAAATATAAAGCTCCCATAAACGTGGCGAATACTCCAATTTGAGCAGCAGCACCTAAAAGCATTAATTTCGGATTTGCAATTAATGATGAAAAATCTGTCATTGCACCAATTCCTAAGAAAATTAGCGGTGGATAAATTCCTTTTACCACCCCAAAATAAAGGTAATTTAAAACTGAACCAGCTTCATAAATACCTGTTTGATTTCCTGCTACAAAAGGAATATTACCTAATATAACTCCTGTTCCAATTGGGATCAATAGTAATGGTTCGTAATCAAACTTAATACCTAAGTAGATAAATATAATTCCGATTAAGATCATTATCAAGTTTCCAGAAGTTACGTTTGCAAATCCAGTATATCCATAAAATTTTTTTATTCCGTCAAACGCTGCATTAAAAACACTTTCTTGTTGAGGAGCATCATCAACTTGTAATGCAGTAATTGTTGTGTTGTTTAAAGTATTATTTGAAGTGTTTGAATTTGTGCCTAAACCTAATACTGGTCTAATAAAAATCAACAATGATAAAACACAAAATATTAAAATTACTTTTTTCATGTTTATTATTTTATTCTAGTTCTATCATTAATTCATCGTGTAACACTTGTTGGCCAACGCTAATTTTTATATCAGTAATGGTACCTGCTTTTTCACAAACAATGCTATTTTCCATTTTCATTGCCTCTAAAACTAGCATTCTATCTCCTACTTTAAGTGTATCACCAACTTTTACATCAATAGATAATACAACACCTGGAATAGGAGCAACAATTCTTGTCTTTTGAGATTTAGGATTGACCTTTAATGGTTCTGCAGGTCTTTTAGATGCAGCACGAACTAAAGTAGGAGTTTTCGTTTTTTTGATATCCTCTTTCATTTTTACTTCATATAAAGTTCCATTAACTTCTAAGTTAATAGTATTGTTTTCGTGTGATTTTATTTTAACGGTATAGCCGTTATCATTTATTTTAAATTTATAGCTTTTCATTTTTTATAATCTATTTTGAACTCCGTAAATTTTTGAACTCCAAGGTGAATATGATTTTTTAACTTGTTTAATAGTTAAAATTGCACTTTCATGATCATGTTGGTCACTCAAGTATAAATGAACAGTAGTACCTATTGCTGCAGCAATTTCTCCAGTAAAATCTTTATCTGCTGTTCTTTTTATTTCACTAATTTTTTTATCTTTTCTTTTAGTAATCACCTTATAGACATAAAGCATTACAGGTAATCCATATTTAAAAAAAAGTGCTAATGTTACTAATGCACTAAAAACAATTAACAATCCTGTAATTAATATAACGTAACCTTCACTTATTATATCTGTATTTATTAGTAAGTATTTCATTATAATGGAATGTTTGAATGTTTTTTTGGAGGGTTTACTTCTTTTTTGTTCTGAAGTAATTCTAAAGCTCTAATAATTCTGAAACGTGTATTTCTGGGTTCAATGACATCATCAATAAATCCATATTTAGCAGCTTCATAAGGATTCGCAAACTTCTTCGTATACTCATCTTCTTTTTTCTGAATGTAATCTTGTTTTTCAGTAGCATCTTCTATTTTTCGAATGTTAGATCCTTCTAAAACTTCTACAGCTCCCTTTGCTCCCATTACTGCTATTTCTGCAGTTGGCCACGCATAATTTACATCTCCTCTTAATTGTTTACAACTCATTACATCATGTGCTCCACCATAAGATTTACGTAAAGTAATTGTGACTTTAGGTACGGTTGCTTCACCATAAGCAAATAATAATTTAGCTCCATGTAAAATAATCCCTCCATATTCTTGTCCTGTTCCAGGTAAGAAACCTGGTACATCTACAAGTGTTACAATTGGAATATTGAAAGCATCACAAAAACGAACAAATCTTGCCGCTTTTCTTGAAGCATCTATATCTAAAACACCAGCATAATATTTTGGCTGATTGGCTACAATACCAACTGGACGTCCATTAAATCTTGCAAAACCTACACAAATATTTCTTGCATAGTTTCTGTGAACTTCTGTAAATTCTCCTTTATCAGCTATGATTGAAATTACATCAACAATATCATAAGGTTGATTTGGATTTTCTGGAATAATTTCATTTAATGCATCCTCTAGTCTATCAATAGGATCATTACAGGGAAGTATTGGTGCTTCTTCTAAATTATTTGAAGGCAAGTAACTTAATAACTTACGAATCAATAATAAATTAGTCTCATCATCTTTTGCTAAGAAATGAGAAACCCCAGATCTTGTTGAATGAATTTTAGCACCTCCTAATTCTTCTGCTGTTACTACCTCTCCTGTTACTGTTTTTACTACTTTTGGTCCAGTAACAAACATATAACTTGTTTCTTCTGTCATAATAGTAAAATCTGTTAAAGCAGGAGAATAAACTGCTCCACCTGCACAAGGTCCTAAAATCGATGAAATTTGAGGAATAACACCTGAAGCCATAATATTTCGTTGAAAAATCTCAGCATAACCTGCTAATGACCTTACTCCTTCTTGAATACGAGCTCCACCAGAATCATTTAATCCAATTACAGGAACTCCAATTTTCATAGCCATATCCATAACCTTGCAAATTTTTAATGCATAAGTTTCAGATAAAGATCCGCCGAAAACAGTAAAATCTTGCGCAAAAAGATACACAACTCTTCCGTCAATTGTTCCATGACCCGTTACTACTCCATCAGAAAGATAAATCTGTTTATCTAACCCAAAAGATTTTGTTCTATGAGTAACAAACATGTCAAATTCTTCAAAACTATCTTCGTCTAAAAGAATATCTATACGTTCTCTAGCGGTTAATTTACCTTTAGCATGTTGTGAGTCGATACGTTTTTCTCCACCACCCAACTTCGCTTTTGCTCTTTTTTCAATGAGCTCATTAATTTTATCTTGATTTGCCATAAATCTAATTATTTCCTTATCTTTTTTATTATTTCAATTTATTCTTGTTTAGAACAAAGCTCTGTAAGAACACCTAATGTTGATTTTGGGTGTAAAAAACCAATATCTAAACCTTCTGCTCCTTTTCTAGAAACTTTATCAACAAGTCTAACGCCACGTTTTTCAGCTGTTTTTAATGCATCTGTTGCATTGGGTACAGCAAAAGCAATATGATGAATTCCTTGCCCTTTTTTTTCTATAAATTTACCTATTGGTCCATCTGGAGAAGTACTTTCTAATAACTCAATTTTTGTATTACCCACCAAAAAAAAGGCTGTTTTCACTTTCTGATCAACAACCTCTTCTATAGAATAACACTTTAGTCCTAAAACCGTTTCATAATATTTTATTGATTCTTCTAAATTTTCAACAGCAATACCTAAATGTTCTATATGTGAAATATTCATAACTTATATTTATATTCATCAAATTTATTACAGAACTATTTTTTATGTTATGATACTTATCATAATAATTTAAAAAATATAAACTCTTTTACTTTTAGATAACTTAAGTGTTATTATATCTGGTGATTAAAAACACTTACACAGCACATAAATACATGAAAAACAATCATTTATCAAGTAGATTTTTATTTATAAAGAAATTCTATTATTTTTAAAAAACGTAACTCTACTCTTAATTTTTACTTATTCTTAACTTTTTAGTAGTATTGTTATTTTTTTATCACTTCTATTTATGATTTGGTTATTAATTAATTATGATTTAATATAGAAATTTTAATTAGCAAATTTTGATAAAAATTTAGCTTCTGTACTTATCTAAAATGGAAACATTGTAGCTTAAGAAAATTTGGAATAATGGAGTAAAAATCTAAGTTTTATTATTTTTTAATCTTTTACTATTTAGTTTTTTCCTTTCTATTATCTTCGCGCGCATTATGTGGATGTACTTAGGACTTTTAGCTGCTTTATTTTTAGGATTACATAATTTATGTAAAAAACATGCTGTACAAGGCAATGAAGTATTTCCTGTATTATTAGGAACGATTTCGGCAGGTTTTTTACTACTACTTCCCTTCTATTTGGGTTCTGTTTGGTATCCTTTATATATGCAGAAAATTGGATTTTATATCACAGAAGTTTCATGGAAAACACATGGATTCATAATTATAAAATCTATGATAATGGCTTCTTCTTGGGTTTTGGCTTATCAAGCATTAAAGCATTTGCCTATAACAATTGTAACTCCTATTCGTTCTGCAGGTCCATTTTTTACTTTTATTGGAGCTATTGTTATTTATAAGGAAAGTCCTAATTTTTTGCAATGGATAGGTTTCTTTCTTATCATATTATCTGTACTATTATATTCTAGAATTGGTAAAAAAGAAGGAATTATCTTCAAAAAAAATAAATGGATTTTTGCTATTATTGGGGCTACTTTTCTAGGTGCTTCAAGTGGTTTGTATGACAAATTTCTTATTCAAACTTTAACTTTAAATCCACAAACATTACAATTTTGGTTTTGTTTTTATACCATTCTTATTTTATTGATAATATTATCATTTACATGGTTTCCTAATGCAGAAAAAAGAAAAGCATTTAAATGGAGATGGTCTATACCTGCAGTTGGTATCTTATTACAAACAGCAGATTATTTTTACTTTAAAGCATTGCAAGATCCTGATGCTTTAATAATGCTTTTATCAGCCATAAAAAGAAGTCAGATTTTAATTGCAGTTGTAGTTGGAGGACTTATATTTAAAGAACAAAACAAGCGTAAAAAATTAGTACCATTATTTGGAATATTATTAGGTGTTTTTTTGATATTATATTCATAAAAAAAAGCTTCAACATATAAAATATTGAAGCTTTCTATAAATTGAAGCTTTCTATAATATGTAAAAATATAGTCTAACTCATTCCTCCATCAACAGATAAGGTCTGTCCTGTAATGTAAGCACTCATATCCGAAGCTAAAAATACACACGCATTTGCGATATCAATTGGCTGTCCTCCTCTTTTTAAAGGAATTCCATCTCTCCAACTTTGTACGGTAGCTTCATCTAATTTTTCAGTCATTTCAGTTTCTATAAAACCTGGAGCAACTACGTTACTTCTAATATTTCTAGAACCTAATTCTAAAGCAACTGATTTAGAAAAACCAACAATACCAGCTTTTGATGCTGCATAATTAGTTTGACCTGCATTTCCTTTTATACCCACAACAGAACTCATATTAATAATAGAACCTGCTCTTTGTTTCATCATTGGACGAATTACAGCTTTGGTTAAATTAAAAACTGATTTTAAATTTACTTCAATTACTTTATCAAAATCTTCTTCAGTAATACGCATTAACAAATTATCTTTTGTAATACCTGCATTATTTACTAAAATATCTATAGTACCGAATTCTTTTAAAACCTCTTTTGCTAATTCTTGAGCAGCATTAAAATCTGCTGCATTAGATTGATATCCTTTAGCAGAAACACCAAATGCTTTTAATTCTTCTTCTAAAGCATTGGCAGCATCAACAGAAGAGCTGTAAGTAAAAGCTACATTTGCTCCTTGTTTAGCAAATTCAATAGCAATTCCACGTCCAATACCTCTTGTTGCACCTGTAATAATTGCTGATTTATTTTCTAATAATTTCATGTTGTTTGGTTGTTTTTAAGGCGTCAAAGATACTAAAATAAAAAAACTCGCAAAACAAAATTGTCTTACGAGTTTTTAATATTTTTAAGAATAAAACTTATAGTTTTACTTCTTTTTTATCTACATAATTAAATAAATAATCGATTTCTAATTCTTTTATTTTTCCTAATTTCTGTAAAGATTCAACATTTAAGTCTTTCTTATTACCAATAACCATAACATTATAAGATTCTCCTTTAATATTTTTGTTAAAAAATGCTTTTAAATCTTTCATCGTCATTTCTTTAATGGTATTGTACATTAACTCCCTATTGTCATTATCAATTCCTAATTTTTGTAATCTTTCATAAGACCAAAAAATATTAGATTTTGTAATTCTTTGAGCTGCTATTTTCTTTAAAGTAGCTTCTTTTGCTGCATTAAATTGCTTTTCTGCTTCTGGCATATCATTCATTAACTCCATCATAGCATCAACAGCTTGCTCTAATTTGTTAGCTTGTGTACCAACATACGCCATTACATAATTAGGAGAATCCTTTTTAGAAGCACCTCTATAAGCTGCAAAAGCAGAATATGCTAACGATTTAGATTCTCTAATTTCTTGAAATACAATTGATGATAAACCGCTTCCAAAATACGTGTTAAACAAAGTTGAAGCTGCCATATTTTCTGGCTTAAAAGGTTCTCCTTTTGCTAAAAACATCATTTCTGTCTGTACCATATCATAATTGGTAAAGAATACGTTTCCTCCAGTTTCTACTTCTTTGTATTCTTTTGCAACAGGATATTCTTTTAAATCTCCAAATACTTTATGGTGTGTATTTAATGAAGAAACAGTTGTATTTACATCTTTTCCATAATAGAAAATACGTTGTTTGTAATTCTTCATATCTTTTACAAGGGCTACTAATTCTTCAGGATTTATCGCTTTTAATTCATCAATTTGCATAATGTCTCTTAATGGAGAATCTTCACCATATTTACCATAATTCATTAAACCATTCCAAAGAATATTTCCTTTTTGAGTTTTTCCATCTTGACGACCTTTGTAGATTTTTTCTACATATTTGTTATAAGCCTCTTTATCTGCTTTTGCATTATCCCAAAGGTGTTCTAGTAATTCTAATCCTTTTGGTAAATTTTCTTTCAAACCGTTTAAACCAACATAAGTTTTATCACTTGCAGTGCTAACGTAATAAGAAATACCTAATTTGTAAAACTCTTTTTTAATTTCTTCATTTGTGTATTTGTCAGTTCCAATATATTCTAAATATCCAGCAGCTAAAGTTAATTTTTTGTCATTATCACTACCCATATCAAAAATGATATTCATATCAAATAAATCATTTTTTTCATTTAGTACATAAGAAACTTTAATTCCATTTTCTGTTTTAGTTTCTTTAATTGCAGTTTTATAGTCAATAAATTTTGGTTGTAAAGCTTCAGATTCTTTTTTATTGAATGCTTTTATATAATCTGAACTCTTATCTCTATTTAAATTTACTGGAGTAATTCCCGGGTTTGCAACTTTTACAATATTCTTATCCTCTCCTTTTCTTTTATATGTTACTACGTAATTATCTTGGTAAAAATTCTTTGCAAAAGCAACTAACTCTTCTTTCGTAATTTTCTTTAAATCATCTAAGAATTTAACTCTTTGAGACCAGTTTTGTTGATAAATAAAAGCATTTACATAAGTATCAGCTAAAGCTGAATTGTTTTCATACTGTTTAGTCTGACTTAATTTTAAGTCGTTCACAACAGCTTCAATCATCCAATCTTCAAATTCACCATTCTTCAATTTTTCTATTTGAGTTAATAATAATTCTTTAACTTCATCTAGGGTTTGTCCGGTTTTTGGGTTTCCTGTAAAAGAATGATATCCATAATCGTTTAAAAAAGTAGGAGAACAACTTGCTCTTTGTACTAATTGTTTTTGATTTAAATTTAAATCGATAATACCAGCATTTCCATTCGCCATAATCATATCACACAATGTCACCATTTTTTCTTCTTCAGTATTGATACCTTGAGATCTAAATGCAATTGAAATAGATTCTGATGTTGGTCCGAAAACTTCATTTATAATTGGTGAAGTTATTTTTTCTTCTTTTGGTAAAATTGGATGTGTTAATTCTTTTCTTTCAAACTTCCCAAAAGCATCATTTACTTTTTTAATTGTTGGTTCAAACTCAAAATCACCTACTAAAACAACAGCCATATTATTAGGTACATAATATTTATTAAAATAGTTATGAATATCTATCATTGAAGGATTCTTCAAGTGATCTCCTGTACCAATAGTCGTTTGTTGTCCATAAGGATGATTTGGAAATAAACCATCTAACATTGCTGCATAACGTTTTCTAAAATCATTGTCTTGTCCACGATTAAACTCTTCGAAAACAGCTTCTAATTCTGTATGAAACAAACGTAAAACCAAAGTTTCAAAACGTTCTGCTTCTAAATTCACCCATTTATCAAATTCATTTGCAGGAATTTTATTTGTATAAACAGTTTGTTCAAACCATGTGTATGCATTTGTACCTGTGGCACCAAGAGAAGCAGTCATTTTATCATATTCATTTGCAATTGAATAATTAGACGCTTCTAAAGAAACTTCATCAATCTCTTTATAGATTGCTAATTTTTTATCTGCATCTTTTTCTGCTCTGTGTTGTTCATATAAAGTAGAAATTTTATCTAAATAGGTTTTTTCAGTTTCCCAATTTGCAGTCCCTACTTTATGAGTTCCTTTAAAAACCATGTGCTCTAAATAGTGAGCTAAACCAGTAGATTCTTTTGGATCGTAATTAGAACCTGCTCTAACAGCAATATAAGTCTGAATTTTTGGTTCATCAGAATTCTGGCTTAAATATACTTTTAAACCATTTTCTAATGTGTATAAACGTAAACCTGTAGGATCGTTTTCTACGGATTCATATCTTAGTCCATTTGAATCATTTTGTGAAGTAACTTCGTAACTTTTTTCTTTATCAGTTTTACAACTCACAGCTGCAACTAATAAAAAGCTAATTAATAGCAATTTAATTTTTTTCATAATTATTAATTTGGGTTAAAATAAAAATCCGTTGAATTTACAAATTCAACGGATTATACACTATATAATTATAAAACTTTAACAGTTTTTTAAAAAATGTCTTTTTATTTTAATACTTCTGCAATCATTTCTCCAATTTTAGCAGGAGAACTTACAACGTGTACTCCATTTTCTGCTAATATTTTCATTTTTGCTTGTGCAGTATCATCAGCTCCACCTACAATTGCTCCTGCATGTCCCATTGTTCTTCCTGCTGGTGCTGTTTGTCCTGCAATAAAACCAACAACTGGTTTTCTATTTCCATCAGCTTTAATCCATTGTGCAGCTTCAGCTTCTAAATTTCCACCAATCTCACCAATCATTACAATTGCTTCAGTTTCATCATCATTCATTAATAATTCTACAGCTTCTTTTGTTGTAGTTCCAATAATTGGATCTCCACCAATACCAATTGCTGTAGTAATACCATATCCTTGTTTTACAACTTGATCTGCAGCTTCATAAGTTAAAGTTCCAGATTTAGAAACGATACCAACTCTTCCTTTTTTGAAGATAAAACCTGGCATAATACCAACTTTAGCTTCATCTGGAGTAATTACTCCTGGACAGTTAGGACCAACTAATGTACAATCTCTATCATCTACATATGCTTTTACTTTTACCATATCTGCAGTAGGAATTCCTTCAGTAATACAAATAATTACTTTAATTCCTGCATCAGCAGATTCCATAATTGCATCAGCAGCAAAAGCTGGTGGTACAAAAATTATAGAAGTATCAGCTCCAACTTTTTCTACAGATTCTTTCACTGTATTAAAAACTGGTTTACCTAAGTGTTCTTGACCTCCTTTACCTGGAGTTACACCTCCAACAACATTGGTTCCGTAATCAATCATTTGACCAGCATGAAAAGTACCTTCACTTCCAGTAAAACCTTGAACTATTATTTTTGAATTTTTATTTACTAAAACACTCATTTGTTTGATATTTTATATTGTTATGCAAAAATAGTTTATAGATTCTTTAAAAAAAAAGAATTTTTATGAATTCTTTCTATCTTTTAAAAAACGTTTTATTTCTGCCATTTCTTTTAATTTTTCTCTTGATTCTGATACTGGAGTTCCAAAATAACTTTTTCCTCCAACAACAGATTTTGTGACTCCTGTTTGACCTAAAATTACAGCACCTTTACCTATGGTAATTCCACTATTTGTACCAACTTGTCCCCAAATCGTTACTTCATCTTCAATAATTACACAACCTGCAATACCTGTTTGTGAAGCAATTAAACACTTTTTCCCAATAACAGTATCGTGACCAACATGAACTTGGTTGTCTATTTTTGTTCCATTTCCAATCGTTGTATCTCCAGTGACACCTTTGTCTATTGTGCACGATGCACCTAAATCTACATTATCTTCTATAACAACTCTTCCACCAGAAATCAATTTATCAAATCCTTTTGGTCTATTTTTATAATAAAATGCATCTGCTCCTAAAACAGTATTTGCATGAATTGTTACATTGTTTCCAATTACTGAATTGTCATAAATAGCAACATTTGGATGAATTACACAATTTTCACCAATTGAAACATTGTTTCCAATAAATACATTTGGCTGAATAGTTGTATTCTCTCCAATTACTGCAGAATGTGAAATACTCACTTTGGATGCTATAAAAGGATTAAAATGATTTGTTATTTTGTTAAAATCACGAAAAGGATCATCAGAAATTAATAAAGATTTCCCTTCAGGACATGCTACTTTTTTGTTGATTAATATTGTAGTAGCATCAGAATTTAATGCTTTATCATAATATTTAGGATGATCTACAAAAACAATATCTCCAGCCTCAACAACATGAATTTCATTGATTCCTGAAATTTCAAATTCTTTATCACCAATAAAATCAACTTCTAATAATGAAGCAATTTGAAGTAATGTTTGCTTTTTTTTGAACTTCATTAAAATCTATTTTTTACTACCATAAATAATTACTCTTGCAAAAAGAGAATGTAAAAAAGGAATTTTAGAGAAAAACACATCTAAATTAGATCCTAATTTGTTAATCCAGTTATCGTAATTTTTATCACCAAAAAATTTAAGAGACATAAAACCAAATAAAACACTAAAGAAATCGAAAAAATAATGATCAAAAGTAAATTTTTCTTTAATAATTTTAAAGTCTGAAGAAACTAAAGCATGTTCATCTGGTGTTCTTTCTTTTGGATTCAGTTTTCTATAAATCTTATAAAAAGGATTCATATTTAAGGGTTCTAGAAAAACAATTTTTCCACCAGGTTTTAAAACTCTATGAACATGACCAATAGATTTTTCAATATCTAAATGATGTAAAATAGCTCCACCAAAAACAATATCAAAAGATTCATCTTCAAAAGTTAAAGCATTTGCATCCATTAAATGATGTTTTATAGGAAATGATTTAGAAATAGCATGTTTTTTTCCTGACTCTAATTCTACTTCTGAAATATTAATACAAGTTAAACTTTTGGGTTTTATATTTTCTGTAAACCAAGAAGCCCAAGTATAAGAACCAATTTCTAAAACATCTTGTCCATTAAAATCTTCTAAAAGTTTATTTAAAATTTTCTTTTCTCTTTTATAAGAGTAAAAAAAAGCATGTCTTCTTAATTTTTTAATCTTACTTCTTTCAAGTTTACCTTCATTCCAGTAATCTTTTTCAGTTTGATTAATTTCTTCCCTTGTTTTAGACATCAGAAACTATTCTTTAATTCTTTCTTGATATGTACCTTTGGTAGTTTCTACTTTAATTTTATCTCCTTCATTAATAAATAAAGGAACATTAACAGTAGCTCCACTTTCTACAGTTGCAGGTTTTGTTGCATTTGTAGCAGTGTTTCCTTTAACACCAGGTTCTGTATGAGTAACTTCTAAAATAACACTTGCAGGCATATCAACAGATAATGGCATGTCGTCTTCAGAATTTATAATTATAGTAACAACTTCTCCTTCTTTCATTAAGTCTGGAGAATCTAAAGCCGTTTTTTCTAATTGAATTTGAGAGTAATCTTGCTCATTCATAAAATGATAAGTATCTCCTTCACTATATAAATATTGAAATTTATGAGTTTCTACACGAACATCATCAATTTTTCTACCTGCAGGGAAAGTATTATCAACCACTTTACCATTGGTAACACTTTTTAATTTTGTTCTTACAAATGCAGGACCTTTACCTGGTTTTACATGTAAAAATTCTACAATTTTGTAAATATCATTGTTGTACTTAATACACAATCCGTTTCTAATGTCTGATGTTGTTGCCATTTCTATTTTTTAATTAGTATTATAATATCCTTTCATAATTCCTCTGTGCGAATCTTTAATAAACTGTATTATTTCATCACGTTCTGGAGTTGCTTCCATTTCTGCTTCTATAATTGCAATTGCTTGGGAATTATTATAATTTTTTTGAAATAAAATTCTATATATATTTTGAATTTCTCTTATTTTTTCTGTTGTAAACCCTCTTCTTCTTAAACCTACAGAGTTAATACCAACATAAGAAAGAGGTTCTCTTGCTGCTTTTACAAAAGGAGGTACATCTTTTCTAACCAAAGAACCACCAGTTACAAATGCATGTTTACCTACAGAAGCAAACTGATGTACAGCAACCATACCAGCTAAAACAACATTGTCACCAATTGTAACATGCCCTGCTAAAGTTGAATTATTTGAGAAAATACAATTATTACCAACAAAAGAATCATGTGCTATATGGCAATATGCCATAATTAAACAATTGTCTCCAATTTTGGTTTTCATTCTATCTGAAGTACCTCTGTTTATGGTAACACATTCTCTAATAGTAACGTTATCACCTATTTCTACAGTAGTTTCTTCATCATCAAATTTTAAGTCTTGAGGAATTGCTGAAATAACTGCTCCAGGAAAAATCCTACAATTTTTACCAATTTTTGCGCCTTCCATTATGGTTACATTAGAACCAATCCAAGTTCCAGAACCAATAGTTACATTATTATGAATTGTAGTAAAAGGTTCTATTACTACATTTCTTGCAATTTTTGCTTGTGGATGGACGTATGCTAAAGGTTGATTCATAATTATTTTTTTCTTACGATTTGTGCCATTAATTCAGCCTCTGTTGCCAATTTACCATTAGTATAAGCGTACGCTTGCATATGACAAATTCCTCTTCGAATTGGGGAAATTAATTCACATTTAAAAATAAGAGTATCTCCAGGTAATACTTTTTGTTTAAATTTCACTTTATCCATCTTCATAAAAAGAGTCAAATAATTTTCTGGATCTGGTACTGTATTTAAAACCAAGACTCCCCCACATTGTGCCATCGCTTCAACTTGTAAAACACCGGGCATTACTGGTGCTCCAGGAAAATGCCCCACAAAAAAATTCTCATTCATTGTTACATTTTTCATACCAACCACATGCTTATCAGAAAGTTCTAATATTCTATCTATTAGTAAAAAAGGTGGTCTATGAGGAAGAATGTCCATAATTTGATGAATATCTAATAATGGAGGCAAATTTAAGTCGTAAAAAGGAACATTATTTCTCTTCTCTTGTTTTATAATTTTTGATAATTTTTTAGCAAACTGTGTATTTATTAAATGCCCAGGTTTATTAGCAATTACTTTTCCTTTAATTCTAATACCAACTAAAGCTAAATCACCAATTACATCTAATAATTTGTGTCTAGCAGCTTCATTAGCCCAATGTAAAGTAAGATTATCTAAAATACCATTAGGTTTAATTGTAATATCTTCTTTATTGAAAGCTTTTTTCAATTTTTCCATTGTTCCTTCAGACAATTCTTTGTCAACATAAACAATGGCATTATTTAAATCACCACCTTTAATAAGATCGTTTTCTAAAAGCATTTCTATTTCATGTAAAAAACTAAAAGTTCTTGCATCAGCAATTTCTTCTTTAAAATCAGAAATTTTATTTAATGTTGCATTCTGAGTTCCTAAAATTTTAGTACCAAAATCTACCATTGTTGTAACTTGGTATTCATCTGAAGGCATTAAAATAATTTCACTTCCTGTTATTTCATCTTTATAAGAAATAATTTCTTTTACAACATATTCTTCAATATCTGCTTCTTGTTCTTGTATTCCTGCTTTTTCTAAAGCTTCTACAAAGTATTTCGAAGAACCATCCATAATTGGTGGTTCAGAAGAATCTAATTCTATTAAAAGGTTATCAATATCTAAACCAACAGCAGCTGCTAAAACATGCTCTGAAGTCTGAATTTGAACACCATTTTTCTCTAAATTTGTTCCTCTTTGTGTATTAACAACATATTCAGCTTTTGCCGCTATAATTGGCGAACCTTCTAAATCTATTCTGGCAAATGCAAAACCATGATTTATAGGTGCTGGTTTAATGGTCATATTCACTGTTTTACCTGTGTGAATACCTACACCTGATAAACTTACTTCTTGCTGAATCGTTTTTTGTTTCTTACTCATTTATGGTTGATTTTTGAGTCTTCAACTCTTTTTCTAAATTATTAATTTTCAATGCCATTTTAGGTAAATTTCTAAAATAAACAGAACTTTTATTAAAATCTTGTATTTTAAATGCTGGTGATCCATTCACAATCTCATTCTCTTTTAAATCTTTTGAGATTCCTGCTTGAGCCAAAATTTTCACATTATTTCCAATCTTTAAATGACCAGAAATACCAACTTGTCCTCCAATCATACAATTCTCACCAATTTTTGTTGATCCTGCTATTCCTGTTTGAGCAGCAATTACAGTATTACTCCCAATTTCTACATTATGAGCAACCTGAATTTGATTATCTAACTTAACTCCTTTTCTTATAATTGTAGAACCCATTGTAGCTCTATCAATTGTACAAGCAGAACCAATATCTACATTGTCTTCAATAATAACATTACCAATTTGTGGTATCGCTTTATATTCTCCATTTTTATCTGGTGCAAAACCAAATCCGTCAGAACCAATAATAGAACCTGAGTGAACTTTACAATTCTTACCAATTTGCGATTCAGAATAAATTTTTACTCCTGAAAATATGGTAGAATTATCACCAATATTAGTATTATCACCTATATATGAATTGGGATAAATTTTAACATTCTCACCTAAAACTACATTTTCACCAATATAAGAGAATGCACCAATATATTCATTTTCGCCAACTTTTGCTGAATCTGAGATATAATGAGGAGCTTCTCTACCTATTTTATTATTTTTAACTTCATTATAAAACGCTAATATTTTAGAAAAAGCTTCATAAGCGTTCTCTACTTTTATTAACGTTGTATTAATTTTTTTTTCTGGATGAAAGCTCTTATTTACTATAGTAACAGAAGCTTTTGTAGTGTATAAAAAAGGATTGTATTTTGGGTTCGAAAGAAAGGTTAAGGAACCTTCTTCTCCTTCTTCTATTTTAGATAATTTAGAAACTTCCACATCAGAATTTCCAACGATGTCACCTTCTAAAATATCTGCTATTTGTTTTGCTGTAAATTTCATTAGACGCAAAAATATAAAATTTATAGTGATTTGGCTAATATCATTGCTACTTTGGATAACAAATAAAATGTTTTATCACAGGATTTGTAAGTGCTTGTAAATTTAATTGGTCAGATGCTTTAGCAATATCTTTTAAATTTCCTTTTTTACTTAGAATATAAATAGGCTTTTCTTGCTGATAAGCTTGATTTTTGATTCTTTTTGTAAAAACAAAGAATTTAGCTTCACTCTCAGAAAGTTTTAGATTTTTTGAGACTTTTTTAAGAGCCATTTTAATCTCTGATTCTTTAAATTCTTTTTGCTGAATTTCAATTCTTAATAATTTTCTATCAATAATCATTTTTGACAATAAAGAGAGTACTTTATCTTCATGATTCTCCCACTCTTTTATTGCAGAAAGAACATCATAATCATCTAGTCTAGAAAACATCACTAATGTTTCTTCGTTAAAGTTTTCTTCAGTAATTTGATTGTATAAAAAATATTTTAAAGAAGAACTTGCAAACAATTCCACTCCTTCTTCTGCTAATTCTTTGGCTCTTTTTAAAACATTTACCAGCATATTTTCTGCAACTAAACCTGTTTTATGCAAATACACTTGCCAATACATTAAACGCCTAGCAATCAAGAATTTTTCTACAGAATAGATTCCTTTCTCTTCGATAACTAATTCATCATCTTTTACATTCATCATCGCTATTAATCTGTCTGATGAAATATTTCCTTCTGTAACTCCAGTGTAAAAACTGTCTCTTTTTAAATAATCTAATCGATCAATATCTAACTGGCTAGAAATCAGTTGACATAAAAATTTACGTGGATACTTTCCTTCAAAAATTTGAATGGCTAAATCTAATTGTCCATCAAATTCATCATTTAATTTCTTCATAAATTTTAAAGAAATTTCTTCATGAGAAATTCCATTAACAATACTATGTTCTAAAGCATGGGAAAAAGCTCCATGGCCAATATCATGCAACAATATAGCTACATACAATGCATTTTCTTCTTCTTTAGAAATAGCAATTTGTTTAAAATGTAAAACTCTAACTGCTTTTTGCATTAAATGCATACAACCAATTGCGTGATGAAAACGTGTATGATTTGCACCTGGATAAACCAAGTTAGAAAAACCCATTTGAGTTATTCTTCTTAAACGCTGAAAATAAGGGTGTTCTATAATATCAAAAATTAAAGTACTTGGTATTTGTATAAATCCATAAATAGGATCATTTAAAATCTTTAATTTATTCGGTTTTTTGGTATCCAAAAGAGAGTATTTATTAATGATATGGCAAAGTACAAATTAATGCAACGAATTCATAAACTTTAAATTATTGATTTTAAAATTCAGTAAAAATTAAAAGTTTATTTACCTAAACTATTAACTATAAATATAATGTAGATTTTGGCAATATTTTATCATTTTTAAAACTCAAAAAGTATAACAATTCGTTACTTTTATCGTTAAATGTTAAAATTACAAACGAAATATGAGCAGTATACAAATTTTATGGGTTGATGATGAGATAGAATTATTAAAACCTCACATTCTTTTTCTAGAACGCAAAAACTATAAAGTAACTACTTGTACAAATGGTGCAGATGCTATTGACTTAGTTGATGAAGAAAATTTTGATATCGTTTTTTTAGATGAAAATATGCCTGGTTTAACAGGTTTAGACACACTTGCAGAAATCAAACAGAAACAAGCAAATTTGCCTGTAGTAATGATTACAAAAAGTGAAGAAGAATATATAATGGAGGAAGCAATTGGTTCTAAAATTGCAGATTATTTGATTAAACCAGTAAATCCAAGTCAGATTTTGTTGAGTTTAAAGAAAAACTTAGATCACTCTCGTTTAATTTCAGAAAAAACGACCACTAATTATCAGCAAGAATTTAGAAAAATTTCTATGGATATGGCAATGGTGAATTCTTACGAAGAATGGATTGATCTCTATAAAAAACTAGTTCACTGGGAGTTAGAATTAGAAAATATTAGCGATCCAGGAATGTTAGGTATTTTAGAAAGTCAAAAACAAGAAGCTAACAATCAGTTTTTTAAATTCATCAAAAAGAATTACGAAGATTTTTTAACTGCTCATGATAAGCCAACTTTTTCCCATACTTTATTCAAAGATTATGTAGTTCCTGAGTTGAGTAAAGATCAAGGGGTTTTATGGGTTGTCATTGATAATTTACGTTACGATCAATACAGAATTTTAGAGCCGTTAATTAACAATCATTATAAAAAAGATGAAGAATATTCTTACTTCTCTATTTTACCAACGGCAACTCAATATGCTAGAAATGCCATTTTTTCTGGATTAATGCCTTCAGAAATGGAAAAACGTCATCCAAATTTTTGGAAAAATGACACAGATGAAGGTGGAATGAATATGTTTGAAAATGAATTTTTAACAGCACAAATAAAACGTTTAGGCTTAGACATAAAACACGAGTATTATAAAATTACCAATTTAAAAAATGGAAAAGATTTAGCGGATAATTATAATGGTACAAAACAAAACGATTTAACTGCTGTCGTTTATAATTTTGTTGATATGCTATCACATTCTAAAACAGAAATGGAAGTGATAAAAGAATTGGCTGGAGATGATAAAGCTTATCGTTCTTTAACTTTAAGTTGGTTTAGAAACTCACCTTTGTTCGAAATTATACAAAAAGCGCAAAAATTAGGTCAAAAATTAATCATCACAACAGATCATGGAACCATTAATTGTAAACATCCAACAAAAGTAATTGGTGATAAAAATATAAGTGCAAACCTACGTTACAAAACTGGTAGAAGCCTTACTTATGAAGAAAAAGATGTATATGCTGTAAGAAATCCAAAAGACATTTTTTTACCAACTATAGCTATGAATAGTTCTTTTGTTTTTGCAAAAGAAGATTTGTTTTTTGCATATCCAAACAACTTTAATCACTTTGTAAAATACTATAAAAACACCTATCAACATGGAGGGATTTCTTTGGAAGAAGTGATTATTCCTTGTGCAGTTTATAGTCCGAAGTAAAATTAGTCAGCAGTTTTCAGTTGGTAGTAAACAGTAAAAATCTAAGTTTTCTATGTGACTATGTGTTCAAATTTTAAAATTTAAATTTACATGAAACTTTTACTTAATTTATTTTTTATTTTATTATTTGTTTGTTTAAGTTATTCTCAAAATGATAAATTATCAAAAGCTGCATTAGAATTAACAAAAGATAAGATTATTTACGACCCAAGTTATTTTTCTATAGATTATCCAAATGGAGATGTACCAAAAGAAAAAGGAGTCTGTACAGATGTTATTATACGTGCTTATAGAAAATTAGGAATTGATTTACAAAAAGAAGTTCATATTGATATGAAGCATAATTTTAGTTTATACCCTAAAATATGGGGATTAAAAAGAACCGACAAAAACATTGATCACAGAAGAGTTCCTAATTTAATGACATTTTTTTCTAGAAAAGGAATTGTAAAACTCATCTCTAAAAACCCTGAAAATTATATTCCAGGAGATATCATTTGTTGGAATTTAAGTGGAGCAATTACACACACAGGTATTGTTGTGAATAAAAAATCTAATGATGGTAAACGTTTTATGATAGTTCATAATATTGGTTCTGGTCAGGTTTTAGAAGATTGTTTATTTCGTTTTAAGATTATAGGACATTATCGTTATAAAAACTAAATTTTATAATCGTTAATTTCTTCACTATTTTTGTCATCATGAACAAAAACTATTCTTTAGAAGATTTATCATCTATTGCTTCAGAACTTATTTCATCCGTAGAAAACAAAACGTTACTTTTTTACGGACAAATGGGGGTTGGTAAAACAACTTTAATTAAGGAAATCTGCAAACAGTTGGGGGTTTTAGACAACATATCCTCACCTACTTTTTCATTGGTAAATGAATATCAAACTTCAAAAACAGCAAAGGTTTTTCATTTCGATTTTTATAGAATTGAAGATGAAACAGAAGCATTAGACATGGGAATTGAAGAATATTTCGATTATAACGCTTGGTGTTTGGTAGAATGGCCAGAAAATATAGAAAATTTATTACCTTTAGATGCTGTGGAAATTCATTTAACTATTTTAAATGATCAACAACGTAATATTCAAATAAAATAATCAAACTATGAGTTCATTTTCTCCTTTCAGTAAAGAAGAATTACTTCCACAAGAAGAAATGTTAGAAATTAAAAAACAAAAAGGAGAATTATTTATTGGTTTACCCAAAGAAACTTATTTAGGAGAAAAGCGTGTTTGTTTAACACCAGATGCAGTTTCAGCCTTATGTGCACATGGTCATAGAATTGTTATTGAAACTGGTGCTGGAGACAATGCAAATTACCCAGACAGAGAATATTCTGAAGCTGGTGCAAAAATTTCTTACGATGTAGAAGAAGCTTTTAAATGTAATATTGTTTTAAAAGTAGCTCCACCAACTGAAAAGGAAATTGAATATATGAATCCACAATCGATTTTAATTTCTTCATTACAGTTAAAAACACAGAACAAAAAATACTTCGAGTGTTTAGCTAAAAAACGAATTACAGCAGTTTCATTCGATTATATCAAAGACGATCATGATACCTATCCTATTGTAAAATCGTTAAGTGAAATTGCGGGTACAGCTTCTGTTTTAATTGCTGCAGAATTAATGAGCGGAATTAACAAAGGAAACGGTTTGTTGTTAGGTAATATTGGAGGTGTTCCTCCTTCGAGTGTTGTTATTTTTGGAGCAGGAACTGTTGGTGAATATGCTGCAAGAACTGCTTTAGGATTAGGTGCAAGAGTAAAAGTTTTTGACAATTCTATTAGTAAACTAAGAAAATTACAACATTCTTTAAATGCGCCAATTTACACTTCTACTTTACAACCAAAATCGGTTGCAAAGGCTTTAATGCGTGCAGATGTTGCCATTGGAGCAATAAGAGGTAAAAGCAGATCTCCTATTTGTGCTACTGAAGAAATGGTAGAAACGATGAAGGAAGGTGCTGTAATTATTGATGTAAGTATTGACAGAGGTGGTTGTTTTGAAACTTCTAATGTAACTACACATAAAACACCAACTTTTGTAAAACATGGAGTTGTACATTATTGTGTACCAAATATTCCTGCTCGTTATGCAAGAACTGCATCTTTATCTATTAGCAACATTCTTACACCTTATTTATTGAATATAGCTGAGGAAGGTGGTTTTGAAAATGCTGCTCGTTTTGATAAAAGTTTACGAAACGGAATGTATTTTTATCATGGAATTTTAACAAATAGAACTGTTGCAGATTGGTTTGACATCCCTTATAGAGATATTAATTTGTTGATATTATAAAGCCTTTTTACAATACAAAAAAGTACATTTGCACTTCAAAATTTTACAATGCTCATTAAAAGAATAGGATATTATTTAGTAGGTTTATCAATAGGTTGTATTGGTGTATATTTTTTCTGGCAAAAGAAAAAAGCAACTTTCGATTATGGAATGGATGCAAGAACTTTAAAATCTATTAGAATTAAAGAACGTTTATTTTCTGATGATGCTAAAAACGCAATGTATAAATTTGATATTGATACTTTAAAAATATCTACTATTTTATATAATGGTGATGTAGATTTCGGAAAAGGAAAACCAAGACAAAAACCTTGTGCCGAATATTATATTACAGGAAAAAAAGAATTAGAAAACGTGAGTTTACTAGTAAAACGTTGTGATTCTACTGCTACTATAGAAAAAGTGATTGTTGAGTAAATATTATTAAGTATGTCATTACGAGAAAGAATGACGAAGTAATCTGTTTTTTTAGAAAGAAATTACTTCAGATGTTCAAATTAAATAAAACTAACAATTCTTGTATTTATCGTGTAATCCTACTCCACTGATAATCATTGGAATAATTTTTTCTAACCTTTTTAGTTTTGTTGTTGCTCTTTTGGCTTCTGAAATATAATCTGCATATTCTCTTTGTTTTCCATTTGTTAGAGATTCAAATTGCTTTTTTAATTCTTTGTTTGAAGACAATTCTGAAGCAAATTCTACAGGAATAATGAGTTCTTTTTTAATTCTATTTGGTTTTATTTCTTTACCAATTTTTACATTTTCAATAGCCTCTAAAACATAAGTTTTAATTAATTCTGTATTTATTTCTTCTAAAGTATAAAATCGCCACTGCAACATGGCTTTTGTTTTTTCTTCTTGTGCATTTATAAAAACTTTGTGCTTGTCTTTTAATAATGCTCCTTGAAAAAAACCACAAGCCACAATAACCTTTAAAAGCAGCCAAACCTACAATGTTTTTACCATTAAAAACGTAAGTGGGAGCTCCCCATTTTATAGTTTCTTCCACAGGTAATTCAGCAAAGACAGAACGTAATAACTCTAATTCTGTTTTCCAGTTTTCTTTTTTAGCAATGTATTCATCTATTTTAATATTCATGATTCTAAATTTTGATAATAATGTTTTTCAATTTTATCGACATTTTTAATGGTTTTCCTTACCCAATTATAGTACAATACATCTTTTTCTTCTTGTGATAATTGCCAGTTTACATCAGAATTTCTGAGTTTTGTTGTTACATCTTGTAAAATAATTGCTGCTGCTACAGAAATATTTAAACTTTCTGTAAAACCAACCATTGGTATTTTTAAAAAACCATCTGCTTGTTCTTTTACAAAATCTGAAACTCCCTCTGCTTCTACCCCAAATACAAATGCTGATTTATTTGTAACATCAAAATCTTGCAATAAACAAGAATCATTATGTGGTGTCGTTGCAATAATTTGATATCCTTTTTCTCTTAAATTATCTAAACAAATTTTGGTGTTATCTCCATCAGATTTATAACGCATAGAAGTTATCCATTTTTGAGAACCTTTTGCAACATGTCTAGAAACTTTATTTGTATACTTATTTTCTATTGCGTGTACATCTTGAACACCAAAAATATCTGCAGTTCTTATTACTGCACTTGCATTGTGTGGTTGAAAAATATCTTCTAAAACAACAGCGAAATGCCTGGTTCTATTTTCTAGTACTTTCTTAAAGAGATTTTTTCTTTTATCCGTTAAATAACCTTCAAAATATGCTAATAATTTTTCATCAATCATATTTACAAACTTAAAATTATTATTTTTATCTTCATTAAAGATTTTATAAAAATACTCAAACCTACAATCGAATGAAAAAAATAGTTGTTTTAACTGGAGCAGGAATTTCCGCTGAAAGTGGAATACAAACATTTAGAGATGCTAATGGTTTATGGGAAGGACATGATGTTATGGAAGTTGCTTCTCCTGAAGGTTTTGCTGCAAACCCTGAATTGGTTTTAGATTTTTATAATCAGCGTAGAAAACAGTTGTTAGAAGTTGTACCTAATAAAGCGCATTATAACTTATCAAAATTAGAAAAGTATTTTGATGTTGAAATTGTAACTCAAAATGTAGACGATCTTCATGAACGATCAGGAAGTTCAAAAATTACTCATTTACACGGAGAACTTTTAAAAGTAAGAAGTTCTGCGGATGAAAATATTATTTTAGATTGGAAAAAAGATTTAATTTTAGGCGATTTATGTATTAAAAACAGTCAATTAAGACCTCATATCGTTTGGTTTGGAGAAATGGTACCAATGTTAGATTTAGCAATAGAAATTACCCGAAAAGCTGATTTGCTAATAATTATTGGCACTTCTATGCAAGTGTATCCTGCAGCAAGTTTAATAGATTTTGTAAAACCCAATACACCAATTTATTTTATAGATCCAAAACCTTCTGTTTCTGAAACCAGTTTTAATAATTTAACTATTATTAAAGATATTGCTAGTTCTGGTACTGATAAATTGTTGGAATTATTAAGTTAATTTACCATTTCTATTTTATGTTAAAATTTAAAAAATAAAGATTTCTCAACTTCACTGCGTTACGTTCGAAATGACATAGTAAATGAGTGTCATTTCGACTTTATGGAGAAATCTTACTGATTATTAGGTGTAATAAGATTTTTCGCTTTTTTTTAGCTTCTCAAGCTACTTAAAAACATTTTTATTTCAGCAATACTCAAGACAATATTGTTTATTTAAATACAGATAAAAGCTAGCAAACAAGTTTAGCCCTGATTGAAGTGGCATCCTTTTTTACTGTCAGTTCGAGTGAATTTTGAAGAATGAAAAATTTGTATCGAGAAAAGAAGTAAAAAAGATATAACGGAAAGCAGGAAATAGCTCCAAAAAAAATTATGAAATTAAACGATTAAAATATTCAAAGATTTCTCCTTTAGAAATGGAGCTTCCTTTTTCTATTAAATCAAAAATTTCTGGATTTCTTTCTGAATTATAAGGTTTTGTGCCTTTAAAAATATCTACAGAATCATCCATCGGGTTTTGCATTAACCACTCAAAACCTTTTTGTTCTAATAAATTAATATCCCAGTTTATTTTAATGGCAATTCTATGTATTTCTTCTGTATCGCATTTAAATAAATTTACTGAAATCTTCGAAAAATGTTCTACATAACTAGTTTTTGTTAGCACATCATCCCAAACAACATCAGAAAAAACATTCATTTCGTCTTCTGCAACTTTAGGTTTTTCTGCTTTAATTTGATTCCATTCTTTAACATCAATACTTTGTGTTGCTAAAAAGCGTGCAAAATCTTCGTGTAAACTTTCAAATTGTTCTTTGGTAAGTTGTCTGTATTTCATAAATAGTAATAAAGTTGGAAAGTAAAAAGTTTAAAAGTTTGTGCTATGCTCTAAACTATACTATACTTTGATCAAAAATAAAAAAGCTCGTTATTTCTAACGAGCTTTTAATAAAATATTTAAAGTGTGTTATTATTCTTTAACAACTTCAAAAGTAATGTCAGCAACTACTGCTCTGTGTAATCTTACAGATGCTTCGTATTTACCTAATCTTTTTACAGAACCACCAACAACTTTAATAAATTTCTTGTCTAATTCTGTTCCTGCTTTTGCAAGTGCTGCAGCTAAATCGATGTTATTTACAGAACCAAATAATTTGTCTCCTGAACCAACTTTAGATGCAATTTTAATTTCATATCCTTTAACTGCTTCTGCTAATACATTAGCATCTTCAATTAATTTAGCTTCTTTATAAGCACGCTGTTTTAAATTCTCTGCTAAAACTTTCTTTGCAGATGAAGTAGCTAAAACTGCTTTTTTTGTAGGTATTAAAAAGTTTCTACCGTAACCGTTTTTCACAGATACAACATCATCTTTAAATCCTAAATTTTCTACGTCTTCTCTTAATATTAATTCCATTTCCTACGTATTTATTATTTTAACAAATCTCCAACGTAAGGCATTAACGCCAAATGACGAGACCTTTTAATTGCCTGAGCAACTTTACGTTGATATTTTAATGATGTTCCTGTTAAACGTCTTGGTAAAATTTTACCTTGTTCGTTTACTAAATACATTAAGAAGTCTGCATCTTTATAATCGATATACTTGATATCTTTCTTTTTAAATCTACAGTATTTTGCTTCTTTTTTAGTGTCTATATCTAACGGCGTTAAATATCTAACGTCAGCAGATTTACCACCTTTTGCTTGTTGTTCTATTGATGCCATTTCTTATTTTTTTGTAGATTTAACACGTTCAGTTCTAATTTTTGCCCAAGCAGCTGCATGTTTGTCTAATTTAACAGTTAGGTAACGCATAACGCTATCATCTCTTCTAAATTCTAACTCATATGCAGAGATTTCTTCTCCAGCAACTTTAAACTCTAATAAGTGATAAAAACCACTTTTTTTCTTTTGAATTGGATACGCTAATTTCTTTAAGCCCCAATCTTCTTTTGAGATCATTTCAGCTCCTTTAGAAACTAAATAATCTTCGAACTTTTGTACTGTCTCCTTTATCTGAGTATCAGATAAAACGGGATTCAAAATGAAAACAGTTTCGTAATGATTCATAAATTAAATATTTATTGTTTATTTTTAAGGCTGCAAATATAGTAACTTTTTTGTATTTAAAAGAACTTTTTTTACTTTTAAAACTAAAGAATACTTTATAAGTTAAAACTACTTAAAATACTGATATGCAAATACCTGAAATCCCAAATTTAATTCATTATGCGATTCCGATTTTTATTGCTACTGTTATTATTGAAATAATTTTAACTGTAAAAGTAAAATTAGAAGATTATGAGTTTAAAGACGCAGGAACTTCCATTTTAATGGGTTTAGGAAATGTAGCTGTAAGTTTGTTTACCAAAAGCATTATGCTTGGTTTATTCTACCTTATTTATAATGGCTTTCATTTTTTCACTATTCCTTTTGCTTGGTGGTCTTGGATTTTAATACTTTTTGCTGAAGATTTTGTTTACTACTGGAATCATAGAATTGCACATGAAAGTAGATTGTTTTGGGCAAGTCATGTTGTACACCATTCCTCTAAAAAATATAATTTAAGTACAGCTCTAAGACAAACTTGGACAGGTAGTTTTTATACTTTTATTTTCTGGATCCCATTAGTTTTAATAGGCTTTCACCCTATTATGGTTTTAGTACAAATGTCTATTAGTTTATTATATCAATATTGGATTCATACAGAATTAATTACTAAAATGCCAAAATGGTTTGAAGCTATTTTTAATACTCCAAGTCATCATAGAGTGCATCATGCTACAAACCCTCAATATTTAGATAGAAATCATGCAGGAATTTTTATTATTTGGGATAAAATCTTTGGCACTTTTGAGCCTGAAGTTGAAAAACCAGTTTATGGTTTAGTCAAAAATATTGAAACATATAATCCTATAAAAATTGCTTTTATAGAATGGAATAGTATGTTTAAAGATTTTTTCACTTCAAAAACTACATTTTTAAATAAGTTTAAATATTTGATAAAACCTCCAGGTTGGAAACACGACAACACTGGAGTTTTATCAAAAGATTTAAGAAAAAAGTGGGAAGAAAATAATTAAGCTTCTATAAGTTCTAAATCGAAAGCTTCATTTATTTCTTTATAAACTACTTCTCCTTTTATAATATTTAACCCTTTTGCAAGTGTTTTATCTAAAGCACATGCTTTTTCCCATCCATTATTTGCAAGACTTACAATATATGGTAATGTAACATTTGTTAAAGCTATGGTAGAAGTATAAGGCACAGCACCAGGCATATTTGCAACACAGTAATGCACAACATCATCAATTATATAAGTAGGATCTTCATGTGTTGTTGCTTTTGTAGTTTCAAAACAACCTCCTTGATCTACTGCAACATCTACAACAACAGTTCCTGGTCTCATTTCTTTCAACATGTCTTTTGTAATTAATTTTGGAGCTTTACCTCCTTTTACTAAAACACCACCAACAATTAAATCATGAGTTTTTATATGCTGTCTAATACTATATTCACTAGAAAAAGCTGTAATAACATGATTCGGTAAAACGTCATTTACATATCGTAAACGTTTCATATTAATATCCATAATAGTAACATGAGCCCCTAAACCCGCTGCCATTTTTGCAGCTTGAACACCAACTACTCCTGCTCCTAAAACCAATACTTTTCCTGGAGCAACACCTGGAACACCTCCTAATAAAATTCCTCTTCCTTTAATAGGTTTTTCTAAATATTTAGCACCTTGTTGAATTGCCATTCTACCTGCTACCTCAGACATTGGAGTTAGCAAAGGTAAAGTTCCTTCTTCATCTTCTACAGTTTCATAAGCAATACATATTGCTTTACTTGCTATCATTGCTTTTGTAAGTGGCTCACTTGATGCAAAATGAAAATAAGTGAAAACAATTTGATTTTCTTTTATCAGAGAATACTCAGACTCTATTGGCTCTTTTACTTTTACAATCATATCACTTTGACTGTAAACATCTTCAATAGTGTCTAAAATTACTGCCCCAACCTTAATGTAGTCTGCATCAAAAAAACCACTTCCTTCTCCTGCAGTAGATTGAACAAAAACGGTATGTGCTTTTTTTGTTAACTCAAAAACACCTGCTGGTGTCATACCAACCCTACTTTCGTTGTTTTTAATTTCTTTTGGAATTCCAATTTTCATTTTTGCTTAATTTAGATATTTTAAGCAAGTAAATTTACAGTCTTTTAGTTTATATTTTAACAAAAAGACTGTAAATTGTTATTTTTATGAATACGGTATTTTTTTAGTTTGAGAATTATTTTTTATTAATTTTTTACAACATTATTATTAAATATTCAATTATTAGAACACAATTTTTAGTCAGCTACAATTACACTTTTTGATTTTAATCTAAATCTAAACGAATTCCCATCGAAATATTTCTAGTATCTGTATTTTTAAACAATGGATTTAAATCATATTTCACATATAAACTTGTTGATCTATACCCTAAATAAGTACTTAAACCATAGTTTATAGTATTCATATTATAATTGTCTTTTTGCACTTCTTTTACATTAACTCCATTATTATCTTTGAATTCTAAATACTGTCTTGTTCCTAATTTAAAACCAACAAAACCACCTACTCCAAAACGAACTGACCTATTCGTTCTATCTCTAACACCTCCATCATTATAGGTTTTATTTTTAGATAAATCCCACTCAAAATGTACCGGAAAAGTCATTTGTACATGACGTAACCTACTTTCATCTAACGAATTTGGAAATGTTTGTATTTCTGTAATATCTCCATTTTTAACATGATACTGGTTATTGTCTAATCTTAAATTATTCCAAAGGAAAGAAACACCATATTTAAAATAAAAGATTCCAGGGTTTTTGTTCATTCTAGATTTCCAAGTCCAACCAACTTCATAGAAGTGAGATTGCCAAAGTTTGTAATCAGAATCATTTAAAGATTCTATTTGCCCATATTCTAGTACATTATTTACACCCATTGCAAATACAAACTGACTTGTTGTTCTTCTACTTCTTCTATTATTGTTTCTTCTGTTAGAAGAACTAGAATAATTTCTGTCTTTTTCTTTATCACCATTTAATGTAAAGCGAAAAGTTTTGTTACCAATTGTAAAAGTACTTTCGTCATCATCTTCAGTTTCTATTTCATCTTCAGAACTTGCAATTTTACCATTGGTTTTATCTTGCACTAATAATTGCAACATTTTTTCTTGTTCACTAACTAACTTTTCTATTCTTCTTGCATGATATGCAGCAACTTCCTTTTTTAAAGTATCTGCTGTAGATTTAGTTATTTCACCTTTTTCTAGCCTTTTATCTATAGCAACAACCTTTGTTTTTAAAGAATCTTTTTGAGATTTTGTAATTTTTTCTATTCTTTTAGAGATTTTACTAACCTCTCTTTCAAATGTTTTTTCTTCTTGAGAAAAAGCAATAGTTGTAATAAACAACACTAATATTAGTAGTATTCTTTTCATCTTGTATGTTTTAAAAATTTGTTTATTTAATTACTAATGTCATTTCGACTTTATGGAGAAATCTTACTATTTTAATTAAGATTTTTCGACTTCACTTTGTTTAGCTCAAAATGACAAGTTAATTGATGTGTTTTTTAATCGTTTCTACTTGCAAGGGCAGTTGCTATATCTGAAACTCTTCTTTTAATAGATTTCATAAAGTTATTTTGAAAATCTTCTTCACCAATAGTACGTTCTACTTCTGCTAAAATAGCATTTGGATTCACTTTTATATTCGATTTTTTGAGCTCACTTTTAATCGATTTTAAAATATCATCCCTTGTTAAATCGTGTTTTGCATAATATTCTTTTACTTCTTTTGACGAATGTGTTACCGCGAATAACAAATCATCGCTGTTTATTTTTATGCTACTATTTGGGTCTTGTTTGTATGTTTTTAGTTTTATACTTTTCTCCTTCGTCGGATAAACATCCTGCTGCTCATCAACATTTACTATAATATTACTTTCTTCTTTGTAACGGTTTTTATTCTTTTGAGATTCCTCTTTTGTCGGAATGACACTCTTGCTCTTTTTAATAATACCGTTTTTAGCGATTTCTCTTTCAACTCTTTGCTTCTCCTCTACTTTTTTACTTTTAACAAGTACTTTTTCAACCGGAATTTCATTTATAAATTGTTCTATTTTTTTATCAATTGTATTGGTATCAATAGGATTGTCAACAATTATTACATTGGGAGTAATTTCTTCTTTATTAGAAGATAAAAATTGAGTTCCGATAGCAACCAATAATAAAATACTTGCTGCAGCTCCTATATAAAAAAACCACCCCCTTTTCTTTTGCTTTGGTTCTTCATCTAACTGTGTAGATAAACGTTCCCAAGCAGAAGCTGATGGCTCAAAAGTTCTGTTTTGCAACTTCTCTTTTATACTATTGTCTAACTTATTTGTTTTCATGAATTGTTTTATTCATTTTGTAATAATTTTCTTGCAATAATTTACGTGCTTTAAATAATTGCGATTTTGATGTACTAACAGAAATATTTAATTGTTCTGCAATTTCTGAATGTTTATAACCTTCTATGGCGAATAAATTAAACACCATTTTGTAACCTTCTGGCAATTTATCTATCAGTTTTTGAATGTCTTCTACAGTTGTATTTTCTAAGCTTTCTGTAGCTGCATCATTAAAAACAAAATCTTCATCAGATAAATCTACCAAGTTTTTTTTACGGAGATAAGAAATGCAGGTATTCACCATAATTCTACGAATCCAACCTTCAAAACTACCTTCGTGTTTAAACATGTGTAAGTTGGTAAAAACCTTTAAAAAGCCTTGCAACATTAAATCTTCTGCATGATGCATATCTTTTACATATTGCCTGCAAACTCCCAACATTTTAGGTGAGTGCTGCTCAAACAATTGTTGTTGGGCTTCCCTATTGTTGTCTATCGCTTTTTTAATCAACGATTTTTGTTTGTTATGCAAAGTGATAATTTTCAAGCCTCTCGTTTCTGTTTTAACTGCCTTACAAATATATAGACTACAGATGTTTTAAAAAGGTTGCCTTGGAGGAAAAAATAAATTTGTTGTTAATTTTTGGTTGATGGTTTTTAGTTTTATCTTTATTGAAAAAAAAAGATGAAAAAGATTCTAGAGAAAATTAAACTGATTGATTTTTTAGAGACTGAATTAGAAATTCCAAAAAATGAGTTTACAAATCGATTTAGTAAAATTGTTGATGAAGGAAGTACAAATTCATTGTTCGATATGTTTGATATCTTTTCATCAAGTAAAAATGAATATAAAGGAGAAATAGAATTTTCACGTTTTAAAATTAAAAGAAAAAAAAAGTTTTTTGATATGAATATTATCTTTCCTGTTGCTAAAGGTTTTTTAAATCAAAAAGATGATAAATTATTTATTAAAACTGAAATCAATGCCTTTAAAGGTATAATGATTATTTTTTTTGTTTTTATTATTCTCATTTATCTAGTAATAGCAATTAGTTTGTTTACAAATAATAATACAGATGACTTTTCTATTTACCTAGCGATTCCTTTTCTTTTAATTCACGGATCTTTTATGATTGGAATTCCATACTTATTATTAAGAAGAAGTGTTAAAAGGTTTAAATATGAATTTGAAAGGGAACTTTTTTATCTTACAAAAAATAATTAATTACAATCCCAAAGAAACCTTACTCTTTTCCAATTCTTTTTCAAACAATTCTTTGGTAATTTCTGTTTTATAAAAAGGTACCATTTGTTTTAATTTTTCTTTTCCTTCGGATGAATTCATCAATTCTGGAAAAGCTTTTTCAATTACTTCTAACATTATAGAAGTTGCTGTTGAAGCTCCAGGAGAAGCACCTAACAAACACGTAATACTTCCATCTTTACTAGAAATTACTTCTGTACCAAATTGTAATTTTCCACCTTCAAATTCATCCTTTTTAATAATTTGAACTCTTTGTCCTGCTTTTACAACTTCCCAATCTTCATTTTTGGCATCTTTTACAAACTTTCGTAAAGAATCCATTCTGTCTTCTTTACTCATTAAAACTTGCTCGATTAAATATTGAGTTAATGGTAAATTATGCCAAAAAGCACCAAACATAGAAGGAATATTATCAAACTGAATGGATTTAAACAAATCTAAATGAGAACCTTCTTTTAAAAACTTCGGACTAAAACCAGCAAAAGGACCAAACATTAATTGACGTTTTCCATCAATATAACGTGTATCTAAATGTGGTGTAGACATTGGTGGATCTCCAATTCCTGCTTTAGAATATACTTTTGCATTGTGCTTTTTTATAATTTCTTCGTTTTTACAAACCAACCATTCTCCACTTACAGGAAAACCTCCATAGCCTTCTTTTTCATCAATTTCTACTTTCTGTAGTAATAATAAACTTCCTCCTCCTGCTCCAATAAAAACATGTTCTGCTTCTAATTGATGTACTTTTTTTGTCTTTAAATTCTTTATTTCTACAGTCCAATCTAAATCTGTATCAGGATCTATATCTAACACTTCCATATTACAATGAACAGGTGTATTAAATTCGGTTTTTAAAATATGAAACAACTTTTCTGTTAACGAACCATAATTCATTTCTGTACCTCTATCAATTCTAGAAGCTGCCATAATTTCATTATCAGTTCTATCTTTGGTAATTAAAGGAAACCATTGTTTCATTTTGTCGATTTCTCGAGTAAACTCAATAGAATCGAACATAAAATGGTCTTTCATTTCTATAAATCTACTTTCTAAATAATCTGCATTTTCTTTTCCTAAAACCCAACTATGATGCTTTACAGAAGCAATAAATTCTTCAGGATTTTCTAACAAACCTTCGTTTGTTAAATACGACCAAAATTGTTTTGAAGTTTCGTATTGTGCACAAATATCAATCGCTTTTTTGATGGAAACTTTTCCGTTTTCATTCTCCGGACAATAATTTAACTCACACAAAGCAGAATGACCTGTTCCTGCATTATTCCATGCAGCAGAACTTTCTAAAGCAACTTTATTTAAACGTTCTACAATTAAAATATTCATTTCTGGTTTCAGTAATTTTGTGATTAGTGCTAAAGTTGCACTCATTATTCCACCACCAACACATATTAAATCGTATTCTTTTTTAAACCTCATAAATATTTATATTTAGTTCTATACTGTACTCCAACTGACATTTTAGTCTAATTGTCTGAATTGATAAAAATAAAAAAAGGAACTCAAATTGAGTTCCTTTTTAAAATTTAATACTAAAAAATATTAATTATTTTCTTTTTCATCTTCTTCTTTAGATGTTTTATTCCAAATCTTAATTTCATCATCTTTAGTTACACCTTCCAAAATTTCAACATTTACTCCATCAGAAGTTCCTAATTTAATGTCTTTCTTGTCAAATTTACCTTCAGCGTTCTTTATTTCTACAAAAGGTTTTTCTGTTTTTCTATCGAATTGAAGTAAAGATTCTTTTATTGATAAAACACTATCTTTTTTCTCTAAAACAATTTCAGCGTTTGCACTATAACCTGCTCTAATAAAATATTTATCATCTAATGAAACATCAGCTTTAATTTTAAATTGAACAGCCCCTGCTTCTTCAGTACCTTTTGGAGCAATAAAATTTAAAACTGCTGGAAATTTCTTATTTTCAATTGCACCTAAAGCAATTTCTATTTCTGTTCCTTTTACTAATTTACCCACTTCAGATTCATCAACTTTACCTTCAAAAATCATTTTATTCATATCTGCAATAGAAGCAATTGTTGTACCTGCATTAAAGTTATTAGACTGTATAACCTGATCTCCTTCTTTAACAGGAATTTCTAAAATTGTACCAGACATTTGTGCAATAATATTTGTATTTGCAGATGCTCCAGAACCAGAAGATCCTTTTTTAATAATTTGATAATTATTTTGAGCATTCTTTAAATCTTGCATTGCCTGGTTATAAGTTAATTCTACAGCTTCATACTCTGCTCTAGAAATAACACCTTTTTCAAATAGATTTTTATTTCTCAAATAAGAAACTTTTGCATTACTTAAACGAATTCTTACATTATCTACTGTACCTTTTGCACTAATTAAAGATTGCTCATTTGGCACAACTCTTACTGTTGCAATTAAATCTCCTTTTTTAACTTTAGCACCTTCTAAAAGTAAAATTTTATCAATTATTCCAGTAATTTGAGGTTTGATTTCAATTTCTTCTAACGGAGTAACTTTACCAGTTGCAACACTTTTTTTAACAATTGTTGCTTTAAAAGCTTTTTCAGTTTCGAATTCTACTGGAGAAGCACTATTCTTTTTTCCAAACCAAATTAATACAGCAATTAGTGCTATGGCAATTCCTCCAAAAATGATTATTTTTTTCATTTATATTTTATTTATTCTTAGTTAATTGATTTTTTATTCTTCTCTTAATGCGTCAATTGGTTTAACTACTGTTGCCATATAAGCTGGTATAAAACCTATTAAAGTACCTAAAATTACAAGTACTGCATATGCAATTAAAACTATTGGGATGTTTACTGTTGGGTTTACTAATAAATCGAACTTGTCTATTAACATTAAAATTCCACCTCCTGCAATAATTCCTAAAGAACCTGCAAGTAATGTTAAAAACAGGGATTCTAAAATAATTTGTTGTCTTACTTTTGTAGGTGTTGCTCCTAAAGCTCTTCTAATTCCTATTTCTTTTGTTCGTTCTTTTACAGTAATTAACAAAATGTTTCCAATTGCAAAAACTCCTGCAATTAATGTTGCAATACCTACAAACCATGTTAAAAACTGCATTCCTGTTAAAAAACCTGTTACTTGTTTTATTCTCTCTCCTAAATTAAAGCCTCTAAATGCTCTGTTATCATCTGGATGAATTTTATGTAAATTCTTTAACAACAATTTTACATCTGCTTCTACTTGTACAATATCAAACTCCTTTTTACCAGTAACAACCATCCATTCAAATTTATCTCCTTTATTATACACTAATTTAAATGTGCTAAAAGGAATATGAATGTTATTTTTACCTTCAAATTGACTTGTTTCATAGACACCAACTACTTTATAGTTTATGCCACTTATTTTTATGTATGTATTTATAGAATCTTCATTTTTATCAAATAATTCTTTATAAACACCTTCGCTAATAACACAGATTTTTTTATTTTCATTAATATCACTTTGGTTAATAAACCTACCTTCTATTAATTTCTTTTTTTGAACTTCATCTAAAAGTGGAAAATCTCCAAAAATTGTAAAATTCCCTGTTTTTAAACCATGTACAACTTGTCCTCCAGTTGCATTTCTAGGAACTACAAATTGTACTGCATCAATTTCTGAACGAATCTTATCAACATCACCAAGTCTTAAATTTATTTTTCTTCCTTCTTGAAAACCTTTAAAAGGCATTGAAGTTCTATTACCAGACATAAAAACACTGTTTGTAGCAAAATCTCCAAACATATTATTAAAACTATTTTCTATTCCTTTTGCAGCGCCTAATAAACCTACTAATAAAAGTATACCCCAAAAAGCACCAAAAATAGTAATTGCTGTTCTGGTTTTATTCTTACGAATACTACCATAAATTTCTTGCCAAGTATCTTTTTCAAATAAAAACTTCATAATTAATCTGCGTTTAATGCTACAACTGGTTTAATTCTTGCTGCTTTTTTTGCTGGTAAATACCCTGCTATCATACCAGCTAAGATTAATATTATTGTTGCACCTATAACTACTGGTTGTGAAACTCCTGGGTTTAAAATGAAAAATTTCTCTAAACTTGGACCTGCAATTTCTAGAATTCCTACTCCAATTAATAAACCAACGTAACCAGAAATAGCAGTAATAAACATTGCTTCTTGCATTATCATAGCTACTATTGCTTTTGGTGTTGCACCAACTGCTTTTCTTATTCCTAATTCTTTTGTTCTTTCTTTTACAATATATACCATGATATTGCTAATACCCACAATACCTGCTATTAATGTACCAAAACCAATTATTAATATTAAAATACTTAAACCAAACATCATCCCAGAAACCTCTTTGTTTCCTGAAGCATAATTGTTTAAACCAATACCTCTTTGATCATTTGGTGAAACATTGTGTTTTTTCTTTAAAGCTCTTTGCATTTTAACTCCAAAAGCAATTGCTGCATCTATACTTAAATTGGGGTTATAAGTAATACCAAATTCATCTAAATAATCATTATTACCATATAATCTTTGCATCGTAGAAAATGGTGTGTAAATAAACCTTTCATCACTATCTCCTCCTGGATCAGAAAAAACACCAATTACTTTATAAATGATTCCCCCCATCTTTATCTGTTTTCCAAAAGCACTTAATTGACCAAATAAATCCTTTTCAACCATTCTACCAATAACTACAACTTTTGCTTTTTCATTTATATCTCTATAATTTAAAAACCTTCCTTCTGTAACTTTTGCAGATTCTAACACATAATACTCTGGATATACTCCTCTTACAGTATATCTGTCTTTTTCATCTTTATAAACAACATCTTCAGATCTTTGAATTCTTGGACTAATCGTTTGAATTTTATCTCCAAAATTTTCTTTCAAAAAAGTAAAATCGTCATTTTTAAATTGAATTCTTCTTCCTATTTGATTTCCTTTATACGCTTTTGTTGTGTAATTAGACCATATGTAAATTGAGTTCATGGCGTCTTTTGCAAACTCATTTTTAAATGTATTTTGAAGTCCATTACCAATACCAAAAAGTAAAGTGAATAGTAAAATAGCAAAAGCAACTGTAAAACCAGATAACGCAGAACGTAATTTGTTTTTACTAATACTTTGAAATATTTCTCTCCAACGATCTAAATCAAACATAATTAAACGGCTTTTGCTGGCTTAGTTAATTCATCACTAATAATAATACCATCTTTTAAACGTACAATTCTTTTGGTTTGTTCTGCAACTTCTTCTTCGTGCGTAATTACAAAAACAGTCATTCCTTCATCATTAATGTCTTTTAATAAATCCATTACAGAATCTGTAGTTGTAGAATCTAATGCTCCTGTTGGCTCATCTGCTAAAACAACTTTTGGTTTTGTTACCAAAGCTCTAGCAATGGCAACACGCTGTTTTTGACCTCCAGAAAGTTCATTTGGTAAATGATTTGCCCAAGCTTTTAAACCAACTTTATCTAAATATTCTAAAGCTATTTTTAACCTATCTTTTCTGTTTATTCCTTTATAATACAAAGGAAGTGCAACATTTTCTAAAGCTGTTTTGTATGAAATTAAATTAAATGATTGAAAAACAAATCCTAAAAACTTATTTCTTAGAATTGCTGCTTTTTTCTCATTTAAATTCTTAATTAACTGTCCATTCAAAAAATAATCTCCTTCATCATGCTCATCTAATAAACCAACAATATTTAATAATGTTGATTTTCCTGAACCTGAAGACCCCATAATAGAAACGAATTCACCTTCTTTTATGTGTAAATCTATACCTTTTAAAACATGTAGAGAATCTTTACCAATTGGGTAAGATTTGTGTAGTTTTTCTATTCTAATCATTCGTTGGTTAATTTTAAACTAAAGTACCGAAAGCTGTTGATTGCTTTTACTAATTTTTTGTTAAAACAAAGAATCTTTTTACTTAAGTATAAATATAAGACGTGCGATTAAAATAAATGTTACAAGAAATATAAAAAAAAGATAAACTATCTTTGTTTTCTTAAAATTTAAAGACTGTAAATGCCTAATTTACCTATAAACAAAAAAATTATTTTATTTGATGGAGTTTGTAATTTATGCAATAACTCTGTCTTAAAAGTGATTAAATATGATAAAAAAAATGTCTTTTTATTTACTGCTATTCAATCTGAAAAAGGAAAAGAAATAGTAAATCATTTAGGAATTGATGTTTCAAATATTGATTCTATTATTTTATATGAACCTGGTGTTTCTTATGATATAAAATCTACTGCTGCTTTAAAAATTATGAATGAATTTAGTGGCTTTTGGAAACTAACTCAACTATTTTGGATTTTTCCAGAATCTTTTAGAAATTACATCTATGATTATATTGCAAAGAACCGTTATAAATGGTTTGGTAAAAAAGAAAGTTGTATGATACCAACCCAAGAATTAAAAAATAAATTTTTAAATTAAAATGAAATTACCAAAAGAAATAAAGTGTGTTATTTTTGACATGGATGGAGTTATTATAGATTCTGAAGAAATCCATAAAAAAGCATATTACGAAACCTTTAATTCTATTGGAGTTAATGTTTCTGATGAATTGTATAAAACCTTAACGGGTTCATCTACTATAAATGCTTTTCAGAAATTAGTAGCACATTTTAAGTTAGATATAGATCCAGAAGAATTGGTTTTAAACAAAAGAAAAAGATATGTAAATTTCTTTGAAAATGATCCAACTTTACATTTAGTAAAAGGCGTCGAAAACTTGATTAAATATTGTTTTAATAAAGATTTGATATTGGTTTTAGCATCCTCTTCTGCAATGGTTAATATTGATAGAGTTTTTAATAGATTCAATTTAAATCAATATTTTACCGCTAAAATTAGTGGTGCAGATTTATCAGAATCAAAACCTCATCCAGAAATATTTGAAAAAGCGGCTATTTTAGGAAATACACCAAAAGAAAACTGTATTGTTATAGAAGATTCGGATAATGGTGTAAAAGCAGCAAATGATGCTGGTATTTATGTAATTGGATATAAAAATCCAATGGCAGAAGATCAAACTTTAGAAAATGCAGATTTTATTATTAATAATTTTAAAAGATTAATAAAACTTATTTAATATATAAGTACTACCCTAGTTCATTAAATTACATACAAAAAAAGCTCAAGTTTTAAACTTGAGCTTTTTTTATTTTATATAAAGATTAAAATTATGCTTTAAAAGTAATTTTACGCATACGTAAGCTTTCTGGAGTAACTTCTAAATACTCATCTGCTTTAATGTATTCCATGTTTTCTTCTAAAGAAAAATCTACTTTTGGAGCAATTTTCATAGCATCATCTGTACCAGATTTACGCATATTTGTTAATTGTTTTCCTTTAATTAAATTTACAGCTAAATCTGTATCCTTACTATTTTCTCCAATTACTTGACCAATATAAATTTCTTGGTTAATATCAATAAAGAAACGTCCTCTATCTTGTAAACGGTTTAATGCATAAGCAGTTGCTTTACCTGCTGCAGAAGAAACAATTGCTCCTTTTACTTCTTCAGTAAAGTCTCCTTTATAAGGTCCATATTCAGAAAAACGGTGGTTAATAATTGCTGTACCAGCAGTTGCTGTTAAGATTCTATTTCTTAAACCAATTAATCCCCTAGAAGGAATAGTAAATTCTAAATGCTGTAAATCTCCTTTTGGTTCCATAATTAATAAATCACCCTTTCTAAGAGATACTAAATTAATTGCTTTAGAAGCCATTTCTTCAGGAACATCAATAGACAATGTTTCCATTGGCTCATGTTTCTTACCATCTATTTCTTTAATAATTACTTGTGGTCTTCCCACTTGTAATTCATATCCTTCTCTACGCATTGTTTCAATTAAAACAGATAAGTGTAAAACTCCACGTCCGAAAACGTTAAATTTATCTTCACTATCAGTAGTTTCAACTTTTAATGCTAAGTTTTTTTCTAATTCCTTAAATAAACGATCTCTTAAGTGACGAGATGTTACAAATTTACCTTCTTTACCAAAGAAAGGAGAATTGTTAATTGTAAACAACATACTCATTGTAGGTTGGTCAATTTCTGTTCTTGGTAATGCTTCTGGGTTTTCTAAATCTGCAATTGTATCACCAATTTCAAATCCTTCAACACCAGTAATTGCACAAATATCTCCACAAGGTACAGTATCTACTTTTACTTTACCCATTCCTTCAAAAACGTGTAATTCTTTAATTCTTACTTTTTTAGTAGAACCATCTGCTTTACATAACATGTAGTCTTTACCTGCAACTAAGTCTCCTCTAAACACACGTCCAATAGCAATTCTACCTGTAAAAGAAGAAAAGTCTAAAGAAGTAATTTGCATTTGTGGAGTTCCTTCATTGTATTTTGTTTCTGGAATAGATTCTAATACAGCATCTAATAAAGGTACAATATTATCAGTTTCGTTTTTCCAATCTGTACTCATCCAGTTGTTCTTTGCAGAACCATAGATAGTAGTAAAGTCTAATTGTTCTTCTGTAGCTTCTAATGCAAACATTAAATCAAAAACTTTTTCATGAACTAAATCAGGTGTACAGTTTTCTTTATCTACTTTATTTACAACAACAATAGGTGTTAATCCTAATTCTAAGGCCTTCCCTAATACAAAACGAGTTTGTGGCATTGGCCCTTCAAAAGCATCAACTAATAATAAAACACCATCAGCCATTTTTAAAACACGTTCTACTTCTCCTCCAAAATCGGCGTGACCAGGAGTATCAATTACATTGATTTTTGTGTTCTTATAGTTTACAGAAACGTTTTTAGAAAGAATAGTAATTCCTCTTTCACGCTCTAAATCATTATTATCTAACAATAAATCTGTACGTTCTTTACGATCGTCTAAGATTTTTGCTTGATCTATAATTTTATCTACTAAAGTTGTCTTTCCGTGATCGACGTGGGCTATAATAGCGATGTTTCTAATTGGCTGCATTTGTAAATTCTTAAATTTCGTGCAAAAGTAGTTGTTTAAAAGTGATTTATCACTATTCTATATTTTTTTTTTGATTTGCTATAAATTATTGACTCTCTGAAAGCTAGCAAATAGTTGCGTTAGTGATTGTAGTGGAAAGCCCACAGTGAGTTTACGAACGAGGACTTGAAACGAAAAGCACGACCACGTTTTTTCTACGTGGTAACGCCCAAATTATTTTTTATCTTTTGGTAGATCTTCTTGAAATGCTGAAGGCAAAATATCTGGAATTAGTTTAATTAAAAGTGGTAATAGCAAAGCGCCACCCGGAAGTAAAAACACTGCCAATGAAGGAATTGCTTTGCAAATATCTAATAATTGAACTTTAATTTTCTCTTTTTCTTCTTCTGATAAATTAGAATGTGTAGCCTTTTTAATTAATGAAACCGCTTCTTTACTTTGCTTTAATTCTTGTGCAAGTCTTAGCTTATTTCTATAAAGCAATGTTTTAATTTCTTCAATACTATTCATTATAATTTCCTTCTCTTTCTTTCGGTTTTTAAAAGATTTAACTCTCTACTTGTTTGTCCTGCAACAGATGTGTTTTCTTCTGCTCTTCTTATTAAATAAGGCATAACATCCCTTACTGGTCCAAAGGGTAAGTATTTTGCTACATTATAACCTTTGCTGGCTAAATTATAGCTAATATGATCGCTCATACCAAATAATTGTCCAAACCAAAGGCGATTATCATTTTCTTTAATATTGTATTTTTTTGCTAAATCCATTAATAAATAAGAACTATCTTCATTATGAGTACCTGCAAATAAAGCCATTTTTGGATGTTCCATCATATATTTTATGGCTGCATCATAATTTGTATCTGTAGCATTTTTGTCTTTACAAATTGGTGATGGATATCCTTTTTCTTCAGCTCTTTCTCGTTCTTTCTCCATATAAGCTCCTCTTACAATCTTCATTCCTATATAAAAACCTTTTTCCTTTGCCTTTTTATGCAAAGCTTTTAAATAATCCATTCTATCGTGTTTATACATTTGCAATGTATTAAATACAATAGCTTTTTCTTTATTGTAGATTTTCATTAACTCTTCAATCAACTCATCTGCAGCTTTTTGCATCCAACTTTCTTCAGAATCAATTAACAAAGGAACATCATTTTTTAATGCGACTTCACATACTTTGTGAAAACGTGCTACTACTCTATTCCATTCTTCTTGTTCTTCGTTTGTTAAATCTTTTCCTTCAGTTAATTTTTGAAATAATCCAAAACGTCCAAAACCAGAAGGTTTAAAAACAGCAAATGGAATAGATTGTTTTTCTTCACAAAAAGTAATAATTCTTAAAATTTTTTCTAAAGCACCATCAAAGCTAGCTTCTTCTTCTTTACCTTCTACAGAATAGTCTAAAACACTATGTACATTTCCATTATTATACATATTATCAATAATTGGCAAACAATCATCTTCTGTTACGCCACCACAAAAATGATCGAAAACAGTTGAACGAATTAAACCTTCTATTGGCAAATGTGCTTTTAAAGCAAAATTGGTTACAGCGCTTCCTATTTTTACCATTGGCTCATTTTGTATCATTCTAAACAAAAAATAAGCACGTTCTAATTGAGAATCTGATTTTAAAGCAAAAGCTACTTCGGTATTATCAAAAAGTTTCATAGAATATCATTTTATCTATAACAAATATAGTTATAGAATAGTAATAATTGAATAATTTATTTTTAATTTGCATACTTAATAATTTATCAATGAAATCCATTCAAGCTGTCACGTATCCTGTTCATTTTCAAGACAAAGCATACAAAGAACTTTCTAATTTAGTTGAGGCTAATAACTATTCTACCATCTTTATTTTGGTTGATGAGAATACTATTGAGCTTTGTTACCCTAAATTTATTCAAAATTTAGCTACAGATAAACGTATTGAAGTTATAGAAATTGAATCTGGCGAGATTAATAAAAATTTAGAAACTTGTATTGGTGTTTGGAATGCTATAACTGAATTAGGTGGAGATAGAAAAAGTTTACTCATCACATTAGGTGGTGGAGTAATTACTGATTTGGGTGGTTTTGTTGCTTCTTGTTTTAAACGTGGAGTCGATTTTGTAAATATTCCTACAACTTTATTATCTATGGTTGATGCTTCTGTTGGAGGAAAAACTGGAGTTGATTTAGGGGTGTTAAAAAATCAAATTGGGTTGTTTGCAAACCCAGAGATGGTAATTGTAGATACCAATTATTTAACGACAGTTACAGACAGAGAAATTAAATCTGGAACCGCAGAAATTATTAAATATGGCATTACTTACGACATTAAACTATTTAATGAAATAAAGAACAATAAAGAATTAAAAATCAGTGATTTAATATTTCGTTCAATAGAAATAAAAAATGAAGTTGTATTACAAGATCCTAAAGAACAAAACTTACGTAAAATTTTAAATTTCGGACATACTTTAGGACACGCAATTGAGTCTTTTTATTTAGAATCTGAAGATAAAGAGAACCTAACACATGGAGAAGCAATTGCTATCGGAATGGTTTGTGAAAGTTTTATGTCTTCTAAATTATTAGGATTTCCATTAGAAAAAGTTGGTGAAATTAAAGATGTTGTTTTATCAATTTATAATAGAACAAATCTTTTAAAAGAAGATTTTTCTGACATTATGGAGTTATTAAAACACGATAAGAAAAATGTAAACGGACAAGTAAACTTTGTTTTATTAAACGATTACGAAGATCATAAAATAGATTGTAAAGTACCTGAAGAGTTGATTATTGAAAGTATGGAGTTTTATAATCTACAAGATATTTAGATTGCTTCGCTTTTAGATACAAGAATCAAGACGAAACATAAAAGGCTTCCATATACTTAAATGTGGAAGCCTTTTTTAATGTATATTGTTTATTAAAACTCTCTCTTTCCAAATTCACTATCAATAAATTTCGATTTATTTTTAGCAGCATTAAAAGTATAAGATAGATTTAACGAAACTGCATCAACTTCATATACATAGTTTGTAGTTGTATAAAATTGATTTGGTCTTGATGTTGTAATGCGTTGTTCATTAGTTTTAAAAAGTCCCATATCAATATTTTGCCATTGTAAAGTTGCTGTTAAACGATCTTCCATAAACTTTTTTCTGAACGTTAAGTTTGGTGAGTAAAAACGAGAATCTTCTCCCATAGCTGTATTTCTATCAGACAAATAATTAAAAGTAAACTGCAAAGAAGCATTCTCCCAGAAATTATATGTAGAATTTAAATTGAAAGAATAAATTGTTGATTTAGAATCAATGTCATAATTTCTTTCAATTCCATCTCTATGCCTAAAGTTTAAAACTCCATCAATTGCATAATTATACACATTTACACCTATAAAATTACTCCAATTATTTGTTGGTTTTATCGTTGCTCCAACTTCTAAACCAATAGAATTACTCTTACCAACATTAGAATATACTCTATTAATAATACTATCTATAACTTGTCCATTAGATTGATATGCCAAAGTATTTACACGATTGATAACATTATCTACATGTCTAAAATAAGCGGTTGCATAAATAGAATTCCCTCCTTTTAATTTCTTAGTAATTCCTAATTCTACTAAATCTATAAATTCTGGTAATAAAGTATTGTCTCCTTGTTCAAAAACTTCAGAATGCTCACGTTCTGCAAAACTATTCATTTTAAAAGTTGTAGTTCTTTCTACTCTTTTACTATATGCAGTTTTAATATTTGTTTTATCATTTATTTTAAATTGTAAAGACGCTGAAGGGAATAACTTTACAAAATCGTAATTGTATACGTTTTCTGTAGTTTCGCTTTGTAAAGCTTCTTTATAAACTCTATCCATAGATTCTAAACGAACACCAGCATTATAATCCCATTTACTTTTAGAACCAGTAATTTGCGCATAACCAGAATGGATTTTTCTTTTTAAGCTAACATCACTAGAAAATTCTGGAACTTGTACACCATCTCTTTCATATACAAACTTACCTGTATGATCTAAATCTCTATACTGATAACCAGTTTCTAAACTACCAAAAGAAAAAGGTTTCCATTGATAATCTAAGTTAAAACGAGTTCCGTATAAAGGATTATCATTTGTATTATATTCTTTTTGATACACAATATTATTATCAGGATGACCTAAATTATCATTCTCTGTTGGTCCTCCTAAAAAAGTGTATTCATATAAAATTGAAGTCGATATTTTAGATTTATTATCAAATTGATGAGAATAATCAAAACTACCTAAAGCAAAATCTCCTTTTCTAATTCTTAAATTATGATTGTAATATGCAAACGTATAATCATGATTTGCACCACCAATTGGAGAAATTGAATGATTATCATAATAAACAATATCTGCTAAACGCTCTTTTGTTCGTTTTCCAGCAAAAAATCCTAAAGAATAAGTATCTGATTTGTTTGGCGTATAATCAACATTAAATCGTCCATTATAAGTAACTTCATCAAAACTACGTTCTCCATCAGAAGGTAAAAAAGTTGTTTTATTTTCTGAAGCATTCACAATATACATATCTCCTTCCCTTCTACCCGATTTATCGTTTCTCTGATAACTTGCTCCAACTGAGAAATTCCAATTGTCAGTTCTTTTATTGATTGTTGCATCAATTCCATATCTTTTTGCTGCAACTTTAGTATCATAGTCTTCTATCGAAGGAAATCCTCCACGAAAATTCACTTGAGCAAAAGTTCCATTAATTGCTCCTTTTTTAGTGATAATATTTAAAATCCCACCTTTTCCTTCAGGATCATATTTAGCAGAAGGCGCTGTGATTAACTCTACACTTTCTAAAGCATTTGCAGGTAATTGTGCTAAAACAGTACTAGCATCTCCTTGAGTTGGTTTACCGTTTATTAAAACTGTAAAACCTTTACTTCCTCTAACACTAATATCTCCTAAACCATCAATAGTTACAGAAGGTAAATTTTTAACAACATCTACAGCATTACCACCAACAGTACTTTGGTATTTTTTTGTATCAAAAACTTGTCTGTCAATTTTATGTAAAACGGCGTGTTTCTCTGTTCTAACAACAACTTCGTTTAATTGATTTCCTGAACCTAAAACTAGTTTAATAATTCCTAAATCTTTTTTTACTCCTTTTTTATCAATTACAACTGACTTAATTGTGTAAAGTTTATATCCTAAAAAAGAAGTTTCTAAATAATAATTTCCTGGTTTTACATCAGAAAATGAAAAAACACCCTCTTTATTTGTTATAGTACCAACGACTAATTTTTTATTTAAGGTTTTGTAAATTGCTACACTTGCGTATTCTAGAGGATAATTATCTTCATTATCAACAACTTTTCCAGTTAATTGAGCTGTAGTAATATGACAGATTGTAAAAGTCAAAAATAAAAATATGCTTTTTATTAATTTCATCGAAATAGGTTTTATCTAAAATTTAAGTTGGTAAAATTACATTTATTCAGCTTATTAGACTAAATATAATAATAAGGTTTATTAGCTAGAAAACTATTATTGATATCAAAAAAAAATCCTTCTAAATAGAAGGATTTTATATATAATTTAAGGAAATTGTTAAACTTTTTTCACTTTAACAGCGTTCATACCACGCATTCCTCTTTCTAATTCGAAAGAAACTTTATCGTTTTCAGTAATTTCATCAATTAAACCACTAACATGTGTAAAGTATTTTTCGTTGTTTTCTAAATCTATAATAAAACCAAAACCTTTCGAAGAATCAAAGAAAGATACTTTTCCTTTTCTAACAGGATCTTCTTCTGGTAAATCTTCTTTTTTGGTTACTGAAATTTGAATGTCTTCTAATTCATATTCCACTTTTAAATCTGGATCTGGTGGAGTGTCAGTTAAGTTTCCATTATGATCTACATATGCAAACTGAATTCCTGTTGAACCTTTTTCTTCTTTTTCGGCCTTTCTAGCCTCCATTTTTTTCTGCTTGTCTAAACGTTTTTTTAAACGTTTCTTTTCTTTTTCACTTTTACTAAATGTTTGTTGCGATTTTGCCATTAAAAATATAAGAGTTTTTTAAATTAATATTTCTGATAAGATAAAAATACCTAACTGAAAATTCAAAATCAAACTAACGCTAACTAGTGTATTGAGTGGAGTGTATTCTTTCTTAATGCTACAAAGATAGTATTTCTAAATGATATTTATAAATTTTTAACATCTAAAGGTTAAAGTAGTATGTATGTTTAAACTTTTTCTAATAGTAAATTAGGATATATTTTATTAAATCAAAAAAAACTAAACACATAACAGTCACTAATTATAATTTTATTTTAATTAAAAATCAATCATTTTCTTCTAAAGTAAAAAAATCGTTTACAGAAATACCAAATACTTTAGATAGCTTTAAAGCTAAAACTGTTGAAGGTACATATCTACTTTTTTCTATAGAGTTAATGGTTTGTCTTGAAACACCAATAGCTTTCGCTAAATCATCTTGCGTTAAATCCAAAATTGCACGTTGAACTTTTAAGGTGTTTTTCATACTATTTACTCGCCCTAATAAATTCTATAATTAGACAAGTTTACTTTACTTTTTTAAATTATACAAGGTTTTTTTGTACATTTAAATTATCTAACCTTTTAACGAAACACAATGAAAGAAAACACAAACAAACCTGCAACATCATTTTGGGTAATTGGTATAATTGCTCTAATTTGGAATTTAATGGGAGTTATGGCTTATTTAGGTCAAGCTTTTATGACAGACGATATGAAAGCTGCTTTACCAGAAGATCAGCAAGCTTTATATGAAAATATACCTACTTGGGTAACAGCCGCATTTGCAATTGCAGTTTGGGGTGGATTATTAGCTTGTATTCTGCTTTTAATGAGAAAAGCTATGGCTAAATCTATTTTTGTTATTTCCTTAATAGGAATTATAGTACAAATGGTTTATAATTTCTTTATTAGCGGAGCTATGGATGTTTATGGACCACTAGAAATGATAATGCCACTTATGGTATTAGTTATTGGAGTATTTTTAGTTTGGTACTCTAAAAAATGTGCTGATGATGGTATTCTATCTTAGAATAATAATATAAAAAGAGCTACATTTTGTAGCTCTTTTTTATTCAAATAAAGCTGCAATAAATTCTGCAACACAAGCAGGTTTATCTTGTCTTTTTATTTCAATAGTACAAGAAAAGGTAACTTTTATGCCATTATTTGCAATTTCTTCTATTTCCTTTACAACAGTAATCATTCTTAATTGACTATTTACAGGAACAGGATTTGGAAAACGAACTTTATTTAATCCGTAATTCAATCCCATTTTTACACTTTTAATAGTAAAAGCTTCTTCTAATAATTTAGAAATCATTGCTACTGACATAAAACCATGTGCAACTGTACTTCTAAAAGGACTTTCTTTGGCTGCTCTCTTTTCATCAACATGAATCCATTGTTTATCTAAAGTAGCATTTGCAAAATCATTAATCATCTCTTGTGTAATTGTATACCAATCTCCAACAGGTAACTGTGCTCCTTTTATCTTTCTAAAATCTTCGAAATCAATAAATTCTAATGCTTTCATATTTTAGTTTTTAGTAAATAAATCGTCTTTTATTTTGGGCAATTGTAAATGAAATTTTACTGCAATCACTCTAATAACAACAATAACAGATGCTGAAATTACAAAAATTATATTTTCTGGAGCATTAAAATAGTTCAATGTTAAATAGGTTATTCCTCCTGCTAAACATGCAGAAGCATAAATTTCCTTTTCAAATATTAATGGAATTTTATTGGTTAAAACATCACGTAAAACTCCACCAAAAACTGCAGAAATCATACCCATTATTAAAGCAATAATTGGATGTAAATTAAAAGACAAACCTTTTTCTAATCCTAACAAAGTAAAAACACTAATACCAATGGTATCAAACAAAAACATAGTTTTACTTAAATGTGCAATCTTACTTTTAAACAAAAAAGTAAAAATAACTGCAGCAAGAATTGTGTATAAATAATTCAAATCTCCAATCCAATTTATTGGATGTGCATTCATTAAAACATCACGCAACATTCCTCCTCCAACTGCTGTAACAAAGGCTATAATTAAAACTCCAAATAAATCAAATTTTTTATCTGAAGCTACTAAAGCTCCACTAATTGCAAAAGCAAAGGTTCCTAAAATATCCAAAACATAAATGAGATCCATTTATATCAATTTAAAATTATTAAAAGACTTTAGACTGTAACTTGAGAAAACTTTATATTCAATTCTTTCTGAATTTCATGAATTTTAGAAATTTCTGAAGGCAAAATAAACGCAAGTGAAACACCTGTTTTTCCTGCTCTTGCAGTTCTTCCACTTCTGTGTGTATAATATTCTAATTGTTCTGGCAATTGATGATGAATTACAAACTCTAATCCACTCACATCAATTCCACGTGCAGAAACATCTGTAGAAACTAAATACTGTAAATTTTCTTTCTTAAAAGCACGCATTACTTTATCACGTTCTTTTTGTTGCATATCACCTTCTAATGCTGCTGTAGAAAAACCTTCTTCTATTAAAAATGTAGCCAAGTTTTGTGCACCTGCTTTTGTTCTGCAAAAAATAATTCCTCTTTGGTCTTGTCTTTTTTCTAAAAATGTAACAATATCGTCTGCTTTTTCTTTTAAAGTAGTTTTTGCAAAATGATGACGAATATTAGCATTTACCAAAGCGTTTTTGTTAACTTCTATTCTTGGAGCATTCGCATCCATATATGTCTTAACAATTCTTTTAATTTCTTCTGGCATTGTTGCAGAAAACAACCATGTTTTTCTATCAGATTTTGTAGTGAATTTTAAGATTCTATTTAAATCTTGTTTAAAACCCATACTTAACATTTCATCAGCTTCATCTAAAACAACAGTTTTAACATGACTAATGTCTACACTTCCTCTTTCTATTAAATCTATTAATCTACCAGGAGTTGCAACTACAATATGAGTTGTTCTCTTTAAATTATTCATTTGCCTGTCAATTTTTTCTCCACCAAAAACAGCTTCAACAAAAATTTTATCATCACTATATTTTGTGAATTTAAATAGTTGTTTTTTTATTTGCTGAACTAATTCTCTTGTAGGTGATAATATTAAAGCTTGAATATTATCTGAACTAGCATCTATATGATGTAAAACAGGCAAACCAAAAGCTGCAGTTTTACCAGTACCTGTTTGAGCTAAACCAATAAAATCAGTAGCAGAACCCAATAAAACAGGTATAGCTTTTTCTTGAATTTCTGAAGGTGTAGAAATCCCTAATTCTTTAATTGCTTTAATATAATCTTTATGAATCCCTAATGTAGAAAAAGTTGACATTTTGTATCTTAATTTTGTGCAAAGATACTTTTATTTAAGAGCTTGTAATACTTTTAAAACATTTTCTCTAATTCTTGTAGGCTTAAAGGTTTTTGAATCTAACATTACCCAAATTGTTTTGGCTTTTACCAATAAAAGATCTTCTTTATAAAACTCCATAAATCGAACAGATGTAATTCCTTGTGTTTCACCAACCCAGGTTTTTACCGTAATTTCATCTCCTAAAACAGCTTGTTTCAAATAATCTATTTCATGTCTCTTTACTACCCAAACATATTGTGGTAATGGATTTTCTTTAGTTAAATGATTCCAATGAGTAGTTGCTATTTTATCCATCCACTTTACATAGACTAAATTATTTACATGTTGCAAAGCGTCTATATCTTCTTTAGAAACTTTTATGGTTAAGGAAAAAATGTTTTTCAATTATAGTGATTTTTATAAATTAATGTACAGAAAAAAGATTTCTCAATCGCTTAAAAAAGCTCATTTCGAAATGACATTACTACTGGAAACTTTTAAACTTTTAAACTTTTAAACTTTTAAACTAGATTATAGATTCACCATTTAAGTTAGTCGTTAAGACATCACTAAACAGGTTAAAAAAAGGACGTAAAGCTTTAAAACTTTTGTCTAATTCTTCTAAAAATGTTGGAGAAAGCACTTCTGCATCTGTAAAATTTCTTACAGCAATAAAACCTTTTTTACGCAATAAATCGATGTCTTTGTGTTCTTTATCAAAACCTCTTGGAGCAGATTTTAATTCGTCTCCACCAAATTTACCTCCAAAGTATTTTATATACTCTTTGTCTTCTAATATTTCTCTAAATTCAGTTGCATCTTGTTCTATTTCTTTTCTAATTCTTTGTAAATCGTGTTTTTCTGGTTGCCAAAAACCACCACCTAACAAAGTTTCTCCTGGTTTTATTTGTAAGAAATAACCACCTCTCAGATGCTTTCCTAATCTAGAAAAAGAAACTGCAAACCTAGGGTTATAAGGCGTTTTGTCTTTAGAAAAACGAACATCTCTATAAATTCTATAGATTTTCATTTTTTCTATTTCATCATGCATTTCTAAATTCGATTGCATTTCTAAAAATACATCTTTCACTTCTTTTTGAATTTCTACAAATTTTGGTTTGTGTTCTGTAAACCATTCTCTATTATTGTTTTTTTGTAAATTTTTTAAAAATTGAAAACTGTTTTTCTGAAATTGCATTCTGATATTTTTTAGATTTTCAATGTACAAATTATTCTATAAATGAAAATTATAAATCCGTAAATTTGACATTTAAAATGCATCAACAAAACAAAGATTTACAAAAACATTATGAAGGATTTCTACAAACCAATTGTTTGTGGAAAGACAATGTTGTTTATGAAATTCTTCAATTTGATATTGAAACAAAATCGACTAAAATTGATATAGACATCAATGAAAAACTACGTTTAGGAAAATATATTGAACGTTTGGTTTCTTTTCAGCTAGAACAAGAAAAAGATATTTCTATTCTATCTGAAAACATTCAAATTCAGAAAGAAAAAATTACTTTAGGAGAACTAGATTGTATCATTAAAAGAGAAGAAAAACCAATTCATTTAGAAGTGATTTACAAATTCTACTTATATGATTCTTCTGTTGGAAACACTGAAATTGAACACTTTATTGGTCCAAACAGAAAAGATTCTTTAGTAGAAAAACTTACTAAATTAAAAGAAAAACAACTGCCTCTTCTCTACTCTAATGAATGTAAAAGTTTTTTAAAAACCATCAATTTAACTTCTAATAAAATTGAACAACAAGTATATTTTAAAGGACAATTATTTGTTCCGTTTTCTAGTAAAAGTTTACAATTAGAAACTTTAAACCAAGATTGTATTGTTGGGTTTTACATCAACCAAAAAGAACTTTTAGAATTTAAAAATTGTAAATTTTATATTCCTAATAAAAAAGGTTGGATTGTAATTCCGCATAAAAATGTAAACTGGTTGAATTATGAGAACTTTCAAATTCTTGCCCAAGATTACATCCAAAGAAAAAGCGCTCCACTTTGCTGGATGAAAAAGCAAAATGGAACACTTATAAAAATATTTTTAGTTTGGTGGTAATTTAATTTCTATCAACAATATCACCAGAACCAACAGATTTACTATCTACATGTGTAGGATTTCCTTTGTAATATACACTTCCAGAACCTACTAATTTTGCCTTAATTTTAGATTTTACTGTTGTTTTTATACTTCCAGAACCTGCAACATTTGCATAAACTTCATCCGTTTCTAAACCATAAGCTCTTACACTTCCAGAACCTGCAATAGAACACGTTAACTCATTAGAATTCCCTTCTAAATTAATGTTACCAGAACCACCAATAGACGCTTTAATTTCATCTGCTTCTACTTTTAAAGTAATATCTCCAGAACCTCCTAAACTTGCTTTAAAATCATTTGCTTTAATAATAGAATTACAAGTAATTTTTCCAGAACCCGCTAACGCAACACTTTCTATAGTTTTATAAGGTACAGTTACTGTTAATCTTCTTGTAGTTCTAATATTTGTATTTTTCTTGAACTTAATTTTTAAAATGTCGCCAGAAACTTCTGTTTCTATATAAGGTATAATATTTTCTTCTCCTTCAATAGTGATCTTTCCTTCTTTTCCTTTTACAAGAATTACATCAAAAGAACCACCAACAGAAACTGCATCATAATCAGAAGTTGTTCTATTTACTGTAACTACATTTCCATTACCTTTTATTTTTTTATTGCTAAACCAATCTTGCCCATTTACAGCAAAAGTTAAGGTTAAAATCAAACTCGTTAAAAGTATTTTTTTATTCATAATAGTGTTATTTGGTTGTTATTTTTTTTAGTTTTCTTTGATACTTACACCTCCATATTGAGATCTAATTTTAATTTTAGAATTGGTATTTCCTTTTCCGAATTTACCCTGATAATATTTTTTTGTGGGTTTAGAAATGCTTTTAAAGAATTCCATTCTATCATCATCTCTACTAAAACCTGCATATTGTAAATCTAATTCAAACTCAAAAACTGCATTTGGATCTACACCAATTCTTATACCTGCATATTCTCCATCAATATCTACAGTTTCAAAACCTTTGGCTAAATTTTGAACTTTTAAAGAACCATAATCTGTTTCTATGGTTAAATTTTTATGAATAGTTCCAAATTTCATAGATAAGTAATCAGAATTTCCTTTAATATTTATAGCTTCATCAATTGTAATTGAGCCATAATCGCTGTTAAAACTAACAGTTCCTGCTTTTTCTAACTTTAAAGTTGAGTAATCTGTATTTGCTCTAATTTTCTCTGAATTTTCTATAGTTAATTTCGAATAATCAATATTTACATCTCCATTTTTCATGTAATTTATACTTGAACTCGAAGAATAATCTAAATTGATATTATTGTTAGATGAGTTTAATTCTCCAATAGAAATTTTACCATAATCGCAATTAATATCTGCGCTACCATCTAATTCATCTAAATAAATATTACCATAATCATTATCTAAATCTACAGAATTAGACCTTGGCATTTTTACATCATAATTAATTTTATAATTCACATTATTGCTCTTTTTCCACCAAGACCAACTGCTTTTATTATTCTCAAAAATGGTTTCTGCTTCTACTAAAGAAGAAGTTGCATTAAAAACAACATCAATAATAGATAGTTTGTTTTCAACATCATCTAAATCATCACCTTTTACAGTAATTGTAACTTCAATTTCTACACTATTTTTGTTCCAAGTTGTAATGTTTAAATTTCCATATCTGTTATCTAAAGATACTTTTGCATCTGCATTTACAGCATATTTTTTCTTTATAACTCTACTTTTTTCGTGCTTTTTTGGTCCATCTGTAGCCATTGTTATCAGTGGAATTAAGATAAAAAGGAGTGTAATTTTATATATAGACTTCATTGTTTAAAATATTAGGATTCTTTGCTTGTTCAATTTGTTTTAATGTACTTTCTAAAATGTCTAAACGCTGTTGGTAATTTCTAATCATTGCGTTTATAATTTTTCTTTGTTGTCCGTTTTCTGTTAGTTCTTTTACAAAAACTTTGTATTCGTCTTCTAACTCTTCTAATTCTTCTAAAGCATTTTCTATAATACTTTCTGTGTCTAAACTTCTGTTTTTTTCTAAAGTTTTTAATTCTTGATGAATGGTAGAAACAAAGTACGTTTGTACTTCTTCCATTTTTGGTGATACATCTGCCAAATCTAACTGACTTTTTTGATGATTACTCCCCAACCAAAAACCAAATATTAGAACTACAGATGCTGCTGCAGACAGCCATTTCCAAGAAGTTCTGTTCACTTTCTTTGGCTGATTTAGTTTGCGTTCAAAACGTTCTAAATGACCAGAATGTGGTTCTTGAAAATCGAATTCATTTTCAGAAAAAAATTGATGTAATTTATCTTCCATACGCTTGTGATTCTATATTTTCTGCAAGTAAAACTTGCTTTAATTTCTTTTTTGCTCTAGAAACTGTTGTTCTAACATTTTCGTTTGTATAGTCCAAAATCTGAGCTATTTCTTCATAATCATAACCTTCAATTAAATGTAAGGTTAAAACCAATCTGTAATTTTCTTTTAAACTTTGTAAACAATTCAACACACTTTTTGCTTTTAAACCAGCATAATCAATTGCTTCATCTTCTACTTCATCATTAGGAATCACTTCCATTTTTACTTCTTGATATCGGTTGTTTTTCTTTAATTGTGTTAAACTTTTATTGATAACTATTCTTTTTAACCACGCTCCAAAAGTTACTTCGCCTTTATACGAGTCCATTTTTGTAAAAACCGTTAAAAACGCTTCTTGCATAATATCTTCTGCCTCAAAATTATCTTTTAAAATACGATATGCAGTATTATACATGGCTTTGTAATAAGCTTTGTATAAATCTAACTGCGCGTTTTTATCCGACTTTTTGCAGCGTTCTATAAGTTTGGTTATATGTGGTTGATTAGCTTCCAATAAAACGTTTCTATATTATAGACAAAACTGTTTTTAATTTGTGACAGTTTGTTGAAATAAAAATAACATTTTTAAAAAGAAACTATTAAATAAGATTTAATTAAAGTTGAATTACTGCCTTAACTTTTTATAAAACTTAAAATTTGATACAAGCTAAGTTAATCTTTTTAGATAAAATAAAGATTTAAGATACTTGTAATATTTTTTTAAATGAATTTTCATCTTACTTTTGAATAAATTATAATAAAAAATTGGCAGAAAAAAACAAAAAACCTTGGCCAACCAAAAAGGCAATGGAACAAGTATATAAAATGAATCTTTGGGGATCTAATAATTCTAAATTTTATTCGGGAGATGGTTCTCATCAACCAAAAATTGTAAAACCATATATTGAAGTTGTTACCTCATTTTTAAAATCATTTAAATCACCAATTTCTGTACTAGACTTAGGTTGTGGAGATTTTAATATTGGTAAACATTTTATAGATTTTACAAAAAATTATGTTGCAGTAGATATTGTAGAAAATCTAATTGATTATAATAAGAATGTTTTTAATGCAGCTAATTTAGATTTCTTATGTTTAGATATTGCTAAAGACCATTTACCTGCTGCAGATTGTATAATTGTTAGACAAGTTTTACAACATTTATCGAATGCAGAAGTACAAAAAGTTACAGAAAAATTCATCAATTATAAATATGTAATTCTTACTGAACATCTACCAAATGGAGATTTCACACCAAACAAAGACATTATTTCTGGACAAGGAATTCGTATAAAAAAACAAAGCGGAATCAATCTTTTAAAAGCACCTTTTCACTTAAAAATAAAAGGAGAAAAACAACTTTTAACTCATACTTTAGAAAAGAACCAAGGTATAATTACAACCATAATTTATAATTTATAATATAATTCTTCTTTTTTAAACTTTTCATTTTCTATTCTTTTTTTATTTAACTCTACTCCTTCATAACTTATTAAATTAAAGAAATTATGTGTTAAAGAAATATAGTTAATAGTATAATAAACATCATCTTCAGTAAAAATATGATTACCAAAATTATCAGTTATTTTTTGAGTAGAAAAGTTTACTTCAGTATTTCCATTTAAATATTTTTCTACAAGAATATTGTTTATCATAATTTTATCCTCTTTTGATAAATTTGAAAACGTGTAATTAAATAAAAACAAACTATTTTTATGAAAATGCAATGATAATTCTGCAGAATAACCACCAACAATAGTTTTAAAAAGTAGAATTATAGAATTAGACAAATATTTTTTTATATATACTTCATTATTAGGTATATTTTTCTTTACCTTTTTAAGACTACTACCAAAATTTAATTTATTTATATAACAAACTTCTTTATTTGTAGATACACCTTGTTTATTGTTACATTGTATTTGTAAATTAGAGTAATAAGCTATGTTTTTATATTTTCTAAGAATATGTCTAAAATAATTATCATCATACTTTATATCTAAGTAGTTCCTGGAAAACACAACAGTTATTATTTTTTTTATGATAAAAGAGGACTTCATATACATGAATATTAATAATTTATAAAAAACTGAAATCCCCCCTCAGAAATCACATCGTAAAGTAGTCAAAAGAATAGTTAAACGGTAATATATTTTTATAATAAAGTTTTTAAATTAATAAACTTAGTATTAGTACTACTAAAATGTTAATATATAAACCTTGGCACAACAATTGTTTTTATAGTGTTGATGATTGGATAATTGTTTTACAACTAACTAATTATCAGTAAATTAAAATTATAACATTGATATTGATTTTAGAGTTTTAAAAAATCAATGTCAGTATGACAGAGATATAGCACATGAGCAAACCAAAAATAATGCATTTAGACAATTTGTCGCTTCATAGTATGTTAAATGAAGATTCGGAATTAATTCCTTTAATGACGCCAGAAGACGAGGAAATTATTAACAAGGAAAGTGTTCCAGAAGTTTTGGCAATTTTACCTTTAAGAAATACCGTTTTGTTTCCAGGAGTTGTAATTCCTATTACTGCTGGTAGAGACACTTCTATTCAGTTAATTAAAGATGCAAACAAAGGAGATAAAGTTATTGGAGTTGTTGCACAAAAAAATGAAGATGTTGAAGAACCAGGTTTAAAGGATATTCATACAACTGGTGTCGTTGCACAAATTTTACGTGTTTTAAAAATGCCTGATGGTAATACAACAGTAATTATTCAAGGTAAAAAACGTTTCGAAATTGATGCAGTAATTCAAGACAAACCCTATTTAAAAGCAACTGTAAAAGAAGCTGTAGATGATAGAAGTGCAGAAAACGAAAAAGAGTTTAATGCCATTATAGATTCTATTAAAGAACAAGCTTTAGAGGTAATTAAGGAAAACCCTATGTTGCCTAGCGAAGCTTCTTTTGCAATAAAAAACATAAAATCAAATTCGTTTTTAGTGAATTTTATTTCATCTAATATGGATTTATCTGTAGCCAACAAACAAGTAATTTTAGAAAAAGACAATCTAAAAGAACGTGCTTTATTAGCGTTAAAAAACTTAAACAAAGAGCTTCAGAAATTAAAATTACGTAATGATATTCAGTCTAAAACTCGCGAAGATTTAGACCAACAACAACGTGAGTATTATTTACATCAGCAATTAAAAACCATTCAAGAAGAATTGGGTGGCGCTTCTAATGATGAAGAGTTAGAAGAAATGCGTGTAAAAGCAAAAACTAAAAAGTGGAGTAAAGAAGTTGGTGAAACGTTTGAAAAAGAAATCAATCGTTTAAAAAGAATGAATCCACAAGCTGCTGAATATGGTGTTCAGAGAAGCTATTTAGAATTGTTATTAGAATTACCTTGGGGAATTTACTCTGAAGATAAATTCGACTTAAAACACGCAACTAAAGTTTTAGACAGAGATCACTTTGGTTTAGAAAAAGTAAAAGAAAGAATCATAGAACATTTAGCCGTTTTAAAGCTAAAAGGAGATATGAAATCTCCAATAATCTGTTTATACGGACCTCCAGGAGTTGGTAAAACTTCTTTAGGAAAATCGGTTGCAGAATCTTTAGGACGTAAATATGTACGTATGTCTTTAGGTGGTTTGCGAGATGAAGCAGAAATTAGAGGACACAGAAAAACGTATATTGGAGCAATGCCTGGGCGTTTAATTCAGAATCTGAAGAAAGCAGGAACTTCAAATCCAGTTTTTGTTTTAGATGAAATAGACAAATTAGGCCAAAGTCATCAAGGAGATCCATCTTCTGCTATGTTAGAAGTTTTAGATCCTGAGCAAAACGAAGAATTTTACGACAACTATTTAGAAGTTGGTTACGATTTATCTAAAGTACTTTTTATTGCAACAGCAAACAACTTAGGACAAATTCCTTGGGCTTTACGAGATAGAATGGAAATTATAAATGTTAGTGGTTATACAATTGAAGAAAAATTAGAAATTGCTAAAAGACATTTATTACCAAAACAATTAAAAGAACATGGTTTATCTAACGAACATTTAAAGTTAGGTAAAAAACAATTAGAAGTAATTGTAGAAGGTTACACAAGAGAATCTGGAGTAAGAGGTTTAGAAAAACAAATTGCAAAAGTGGTACGTTTTGCAGCAAAATCTATTGCGCTAGAAGAAGCATATGATATTGCAGTTTCTTCAGAAAAAGTAGAAGACATTTTAGGAACACCAAGATTTAGAGACAAGTTCGAAAACAATGATGTTGCCGGTGTAGTTACAGGTTTAGCTTGGACAAGTGTTGGTGGAGATATTTTATTTATAGAATCTATTTTATCTAAAGGAAAAGGAGCACTTTCTATTACAGGAAACTTAGGAACTGTAATGAAAGAATCTGCTACGATTGCCATGAAATACATAAAGTCGAATGCAGAAGCTTTTGGTATTAAACCAGAACTTTTAGAAAAATACGATGTTCATATTCACGTGCCAGAAGGTGCAACACCAAAAGACGGACCAAGTGCTGGTATTACTATGCTAACTTCTTTGGTTTCTTCTTATACACAACGTAAAATTAAAAACAAGTTGGCAATGACAGGCGAGATTACTTTACGTGGAAAAGTGTTGCCTGTTGGCGGAATTAAAGAAAAAATATTAGCTGCTAAAAGAGCTAATATTAAAGAAATAATTCTGTGTAAAGACAATGAAAAAGACATTTTAGAAATTAAAGAAAGTTACTTAAAAGGACTTAAATTTCATTATGTAACAGATATGCACGAAGTAATAGATATTGCACTTACAAAGCAAAAAGTTAAAAATGCTAAGAAATTAGCGTAACTAAAAAAGCCTCTCAATTTTGAGAGGCTTTTTTGTTTTTTAATCACAATATTCACAATCTGGTAAATTTAATTGTTGCTGCAATTGTTTATAATAAGCACATTGTTGCGCCAAAGCTTCAGTTTGCCCATTACATTTATAAGCATAAGCTGCCTGACATTGATAATTGTACTGATTATCTATATTAGCAGGTCTATTATATTCGCCACAAGCTTCAGTCTCTACAACAGCCTCTTCCTCTTCTATTCCAAATAATTCTTCACAACTAGATAATGATACAGAAATAAGTGCAAAGAATCCTAAAAGTAAAAGTTTAATTTTTTTCATGATATTTAGTTTTAAATTACATGTCAAATATATTTTAACATACAACTTAAAACCACCCCTAGAAATAGGTAAAATAAAAACACACTTCTTTTTTTGAAGCTATTTTCTGCTTTCCACTATATCTTTTTTTCGTTCTTCAAAAAAAGTTAAGAATATCAACAGTTATTCGAACGGTTTCAATCAGGGCTAAACTTGTTTGCTGGATTTATTTCAAATTATAGTATTTTTTACTAACTTAAAACGATTATAATGTTGTTATTATGACTTATAATCGACGTTAGTTAAATTACCTTTTTAACACCAAAAAGCTACCGTAAAAAAACTTATTTTTCAACAATTTAAATAGTTTATAAATTGTAAGTTACCTGTCTAACATAACTTCATGTATTTTATTTTTTTCTTTTAAGAGAAAATAATCATCAGTTTTAAAAAATTTACTATTAGTAATAACTATTTTTTATAAATGCTTTAAACTTGGTAAGATTTCCATTAAAAATATCAGCATCATCCGTTGCATTTACAATTTTATAATTATCAGTTTTTTGCCAAATTAAATAACCTTTCGTTTTCCAAGTATTTGGTAAATCTGGTTGTTTTTTGCCATTATAATCAGCAATCCAAAGTGGATATTTACTAAAAACTGAATTGTTTAAATAAGTGTTTCCACAATTAATATCCGTATAAATTATGGGTATAACGTTTCCCTTCTTCTCAACTTCTTTTATAAAGCTTAAAAGGTTTGTTTGTATGGTTTCAATAGATTGCGTTTTATCAATACCTGCCTCTTCAAAATCAATTATTGGAGGAATATCATTTGTTTCAAAACTATTTACTGTATTCAAATAAAAATTTGCTTGTGTTATTGGGTCATCTTGAGTTCTATAAAAATGATAAGCTCCTCTAATAAAACCTTTTTCTTTAATATCATTCCAATTCATTTTAAATTTAGGATCAATATAAGTTACTCCTTCTGTGGCTTTGCAAATAACAAACTGTAAACTATCTTTTCTTTTTATCAATAAATCAATTTCATTATTATTAAAATGAGAAATATCCACACCAAAAACAAAGGGTTTTTCTGGTTTTACAATGGTTAAAGGAACTTTTTTTTCTATTTCTTTTTTAGGTTTTTCCTTACATGACGTAAAACCTAAAAGCCCTATAAAAATTAACGAAAAATAATATCTTTTTATGATTAACATATACTTAGTTTATTTTAAATGAGTTTACTAACACCAAAACTAAATGTTTTTACTTCTAAAAAACAAGCGTATAAATACCTGTTTTTATTCATTACAAAACAATACTTAATAGTTATTCAGCCTTAAAAATGAGTATAAAAAAAACCTCTAATTCAACTGAATATATTTCAGTAATTAGAGGTTTTTTTATAATTAGTAACCTTTTATTAAAAATCAATACTTACTCCAACATAAGGTCTCACTTGGTTTATAGCTTTAAAAACGCCATTTTCATTTTCAGCAAAAGTCCATTGATAATCTACACCAGCTTCCATAAATCTATTTACTTTATAAGTTACCATTAAGTTTGCTAAAGATCTTTCATCTAAAGAAAAAGCATCTCCTAAATCATTTAAACCTGCTTTTACATAAGTACCTCTTGCTTTAAATTTACCTATTTGTTTAGTTTCTAAATCTAAACCTAAAATTGCTTTTCTACTATTTGGGTCATTTCCGTCTAAATCATCAGGAATTAATAATGAACCTCCAATTTTTATAGATTTTAAAATTTCTGCAGTTAACGTACCAAAGATACCTTGAGCTTTTGTTGCTGTTAATAATTCTTTTAATCTAGCATCTTTATTAATTTCGTAAGCAAAATTAAAAAACTGAGGTATATAATTATCTCCATACCATTGTCTTTCTATTCTTGCATTCATATACACAGTATTTGCAATAAATTTAAAATCAGCTTCAACACCAATTGCAAAACCAGTTCCTGCATTATAATTAGCAGTTGGGTTGTCTGAAGCTAACAAATTATTTTTAGACAATTTACTAAACTGTGCATCTAATCCTAAATTTAACATTTGTGTACGTATTAAACTTACACCAACATCAAAACTATTGGCTTTTATACCATCATTACTATATTTGGTTGTAATTTCTGTTGCTCCTACTTCTTGGTAATTATCATTATCAGAAACAGTACTCGCACCAATTTCCATTGATTTAATAATAGGAATTTCACTTTGTCCAAAAGGTTTTACAAAGGGTCTTATTCCTAACATTTTTGTAGATCCGTTAAAATTTAAATCACTATAAATAACTTCTATACCAAACATTTTTTTTACCAAAATAGAAGCACTTACTCCTATTTTTCTTCTTTCGAAAGAAGTTGCATTTGTGTAATTACCAATTAAAGATCCATAACCTAATTTTTCTCCTGTTAAATCACCAACTTTTACATAAACAGGATCTGTATTTTTATTTCCATATCTTAAAAAACGAATCATTCTTAAAATACCTGCTCCATGATTAAATTCTTCTGTTCTAATTTGCCCACTTTCCATATCAAAAAGTAAAGGAATGTCTAACCCAACACCTAATTTTCCAATGGTAAATTCTGGCTGAATTCTTAAACCAAAATAATTTTGACCATCAATATTTGTCAATCCTAAATTAGCATTAAAAATATTTGTATCATCAAAAGCACTTTCAAAAGCACTATTTAACAAATCGTCTTGCGCTTTTGTAAATTGAATTGTAGTAATGATAAATAAAATTATTAGTGTAATCTTTTTCATAAATAAAAATTAAATTTTTCACGAAAATAAATGTTAATTTTTAATTTATACTAATAGTCAAAATGTTTTTTTTGCCAATAATAAGAATAACAATGGGTTAACTATATACCTTTTTTGGTTTTGCGACTACTAAAGAAAAATATAGAATACTAATTCCAGATATTAAACAAATGACTATTGTTGTCCAATTTTGATACGAAGAAATACCAGTTGTATTTAAAACAAAAACTAAACTAATTGCCATAAATAAGATTCTAAAAATTTCTATGGTATTTGCCCAAGATTTTGACTCTAAAATTGCTCCCCAACTTATAATCATTGCAAAAACACCTAAAGACAATAATATTCTGTGCCAATAAATTAATGGTAGTTTAAGATTGATTGTGAAAAACAAGAATAAAATACCAATTCCTACCTGAGAAACTAAATAATTTTTAGATTTTTTCATTGGTTTACTTACAAATTTTGTTTGTTGAGATTTATTGTAACCAATTACATCATCTTCACTAAAATAAGGTTCTAAATCTCTTGGTCTCCAACCTAATGGCATAAACCAAATTCTAATTTTATCCCAAACGTAATTGGTTTCTTTTGCGTCATCCAAAAGTTGTTTCCAAAACTGAAAATTAATATGGATAGGGTTCCAAGTTCTTGGAGGATGCGTTACACCATAACAAACTTCTTCAACTTCTTCTTCAAAAGAACCAAACCATTTATCCCAAATAATTAAAAACTCAGAAAAATTCTTGTCTATATATTGTGGATTTACACCATGATGAACACGATGATGAGAAGGCGTTACAAAAAACTTTTCCCACCAACCCATTTTTTTAATAACAGCAGTATGATGCCAATAAGCAAGTAATAAATGTACAGCAGCCATAGAATATACAGCTTCTGGGCTAAAACCAATGAGAACTAAAATCCAATCAAAAAATAAAAACTGAAAAATACGTTGCGTAAAACTTGCTCTAATTCCTACAGAAAGATTCATTTCTTCTGATGAATGATGTGCCATATGTGCTGCCCAAAAAACATTTATAGTATGCCCAACTCTATGAAACCAATAAAAAACAAAATCTTGTAATAACAAAAGTATAATTAAAGTATACCAAACTATAGGAATTTCAAATGGTGTAATTTCGTACAACCAACCATACCATTTATACACAAAAAAAGCAACACCTAAATTAATACATTGATTTCCAATTCCTGTTCCTAAATTAGAAATAGTGTCTTGAAACGGATACTTTCCGTTTTTAACTCTAACACTATAAATTATTTCTAAAACTAAGAGTAAAACAACAATTGGTGTTATAAAAACATATACATTCATAAAAGTAATATTGAATTATTAGTGTTTAAAACTATTCAATTATACAATCAAGAATGTAGTAATAATAGGTTTTGTGGTAAAATTACCTCGATTTGTGGTGAATGAAACTTGTTATTGTAATTTTGATTTTATCTCGTTATAATATGTTTTTGAGATAGGAATTTTATCTTCTATATTCTTTAAATATAACGATGCTTTTTTTTGATTACCATCTATTGAATCAATTAAATAAGGATTAATCAAATAGCTTCTATGACATTTAATAAAACTTGGTAATTGATGAATTGCTTGAGATAAAGTACATCTTAAAAGTTTATTTTTAATTTCATTTTCTTCATTTTTATATTTTACTTCAATATAATTATTCGAAGATTTTATATAAAAAATATGACGATAATCAATATCTAAAAAATCTGATTTGTTATTTCCTTTTATAAAAACTTTATATTCATTTGGTAATTCATAAATTTCACCAAAATAAAAACGCAACCAACCAATTAATGGAATTAAAAGCACTCCAAAAGGAATTATAATTCTTAGTGTAAAAGACAAAAATTGATTCCAATTAAAAAACTGCTCTTTAATAATTGTTACATCATACCAATAAACACTTAATGAACTAAAAATAAATAAGAGAAGAAAAACAATTATTTCATTTTTAACACACCAAATTTGTTTGTTTTTAAAGAAATATGATTCTAAAAACAGGATAACTAGATAAGAAAACAAGATACAAATGCTATACCCTAAAACGATAAACTTGTTACTGTCATCAGTTTTAAAGGGTTCTAAAAATAAAATAATAAACGTCGTAATTGAAAATACAATTAGTGTAACTTTTATCTTTTTACTCCAGTCTTTTATATATTTATAATGTTTGTTGAACATTCTTTTTTTGTAGTTGTAAAGATTACAAAGTATAAAATATTTTTATAATTTTTTCTCAAAAATTCTATATTTCTTATAGATAGTGTGTTCCATTCTTTCTACAACAGCACGCATTTTTTTGTTTTCTTCTAAAATTAAATGGCTATCTAAAATTGTTAAATTTCCTTTTCTTGCAGAATTTAGCAAGGCAATATTTAATAAAGCAACCAACCCAGAATTTCTAATATTTTCATCTACACAACCTAATAATAAGTTTAATTGATTTGTCTTTTTAAATGCTTTTAAAATATGAACAAACCCGAATGGAAATAATTTTCCCTTAGCTTTTTTAAAACCTTTACTAATATCTGGCATTGCAACAACAAAAGCCACAACTTTATCAGATTTATTAAGAACTACTTTTATGTATTGAGGTTTTAATAAAGGCAAAAAACGTTCAGAAAACTCTTTAGATTCTGTAGCATCTAAAGGGGCAAAGCCATAAATATCTTTATAGGTTTTGTTTATTAAATTAAAAACATCATTTACATAAGGTCTCACATGTTTCGATTTTTTAAACTCTAAAATTTTAAATCCATTTTTAGTTGCTCTTTCAGCAATTCTATCATAAATTTCTGGAGTTTTCTTTGGTATTATTGCTCTGTATTGAAAAATATCAAGTTTCTTTTTAAAACCATTTCTTTCTGTATGATTCATTAGGTACTTAAAACTATGATTGGTAACCATTACCGACATTTCTTCTTTAAACCCTTCAATTAAAAACCCTTGAGGATCTTTATCAGAAAAACCTAAAGGACCAATAATAGTTTCCATTCCTTTTTGTTTTCCCCATTTTTCAATTGCATTTATTAAAATGTCATATACTTTTGCATCATCATAACATTCTAAACCATAAAAACGCACGTTATTTTCATTACTTCCTGTATTATAATTATGGTTGATAATTCCCATAACTCTCCCAACAATTACATTCTCTTTTTTTGCTAAATATAAAATAGTATCACAATGTTCAAAAGAATAATTTTTGGTTTTATCAAACACTTTCCATTCATCAGAAATTAAAGGTGGCAACCATTCTTTATGATTTTTATGAATGGAAAAAGGTAAAAGAATAAATTGCTTTAACTCCCTTTTAGTGTTGACTTCTTTTAGTTGAATCATAATTTATATTCAGGCGTATTTTTGTATAAAAAAGTACTTAAAAACAATACAATAGGTACAGAAATTATTCCTGCAATTGCATCTACAGCATAATGTGCTTTTATGTAAACTGTAGATAATATGAGTAAAATTACAAACGGAATTGCAATTTTAAAATAGTTAGGAACTCTTTTTCTAAACAACACCAAAACAATTAGAGAAAGACCAACATGAGAACTAGGGAAAGCGCCTGTTGGTTGCTCTGCTTTCTGAATTAAATGCATTATTTCATCGAACAAAAATGCTGTTGGTAAATCTTTTTCTGGTGATGCAAAATGAAATTGTGGTCCTGCTGCAGGAAAAAAACAAAAGAATAAATAGAATAACAACATGGAAGCTGCCAATTTAAAAAACAATTCTTCTGAGTCTTTTTTCAATTTAAAATATGTAATAAAAACAAAACTGATAATCAAAATATACAAAGCAAAATAGCCAACATACATCAACTCACTAAAAACAGGGTTTGAGAAATACTCAGAAAATCTTACACTTGGTTGAAAACCGAATAATTGCAAATCGAGTTTAATTAAATACTTATCTAAATTACTAAAAAACAACTTATTATAAAAAACAGTTTCGGTATAAAAAAGCATGCTAAACAAAACTGGATAGCAGTTTCTTAATAAGTTTAAAAGGGTGTTTTTTACTTTAGAATCGAAGTAAATAAGTACCATTCCTATTCCTAATAATAAACCTCTTGTTAAAAATAGTTCTAGATATTTATCAGAATCATTCCAAGATAAAAACAACAAAATTGTGGTTATAAAAACATAACAAAAAAAAAGAATGTCAATTTTTTTAAGCTGAATCATTTTATTTATTTTGTAAAGAATTTACATGTTTTTTCATTTTTGAGATATTATAAACAAAAAGAATTTTAATAACTGATTTGTTATATACATAAATAATATCTTTCAAAATTCTAGTTTTTAAGTTGATTTTATAAAGATAAAATAAAATTTGAACTTTATATTTTTATCAGAAAATTCTATTGATTTTTATGTAATTTTGATTCTTTATTGTCTTTCAAAAATTAGTTTTTTTGAGCGTTTGAGAAATCTATTACAAAAAGAAAAATTCTCTCCGTTTTTCATTAGGGATGATAGCAACTAAAACACAATTATTGCAGCATTTTATAGACGTTATATTACCAATTCCTATTCAGAAAACATTTACGTATTCTGTAACTGAAGATGAAGCTACTTTTCTACAGAAAGGAATGCGAGTTGCTGTTTCTTTTGGTAAATCGAAAATGTATTCTGCTCTGGTTTTTAATATTCATCAAACAAAACCAATTCTTTATGAAGCGAAAGAAATTCATCAAATTTTAGATGAAACTCCTTTGGTAAATGAATTACAATTACAACTTTGGCAATGGATTTCTAGCTATTACATGTGTTCTTTGGGTGATGTTTATAGAGCTTCTTTACCTTCTGCTTTTTTGTTAGAAAGCGAAACAATTATCAATAAAAATGACTCTTTTACAGATGAATCTATTCTTGCAGATGATGAGTTTTTAATTTTTGAAGCATTGCAACATCAATCTCAATTAACAATTCATCAAGTTATTACCATTCTAGGAAAGAAAAAAGTAATGCCCATTGTAAATTCGTTGATTAAAAAATCTGCAATTACCATAAAAGAAGAAATTTACGAGCAATACAAACCAAAATTAGTAAAATATGTTCGTTTAAATGCTGCTTATACTTCTGATGATTCTTTAGAAAAATTACTAGAAGAACTATCAAGAGCAAAAAAGCAACGAGATGCTGTTTTAACATTTTTCCAGTTATCAGCTGCTAAAAAACCTATAAAATCAAAAGAACTAGAAGTAAAATCGAATGTTTCTTCGACTATTCTAAAATCGTTAGTTGATAAAAATATTTTTGAAATTTATCATATTCAAACAGATAGAATTCAGTTTAAAGGAGATACAAATTCTTTAAAAGAGTTGAATGAATTTCAAGAAAAAGCACTTGCTGAAATCAAGGAAACTTTTAAAGAAAAAGATGTTACTCTTTTACACGGAATTACCAGTTCTGGTAAAACTGAGGTTTATACCAAATTAATTCAAGAGGTTTTAGACCAAGGAAAACAAGTTTTATTTTTGTTACCAGAAATTGCATTAACCACACAAATTATAACACGTTTGCAGTTTTATTTTGGCGAACAAATTTCTGTTTTTCATTCAAAATACTCAATGAATGAACGTGTAGAAGTTTGGAATAATGTATTAGAGAATAAACCAAAAGCGAGAATCATTTTAGGAGCTCGTTCATCTATATTTTTACCATTTTCTAATCTAGGGTTGATTGTAGTTGATGAAGAGCATGAAACTTCCTACAAACAGTTTGAGCCTTCACCTAGATATAATGCAAGAGATTCTGCTATAGTTTTGGCTAAAATTCACAAAGCAAAAATTTTATTAGGTTCTGCTACTCCATCTTTAGAAAGCTATTTTAATGCGCAACAAAAAAAATATGGTTTTGTTGAATTAAATAAACGTTTTGGTAACGTTCAATTGCCAAAAATTGAATTGATAGATGTTAAAGAAAAGCAACGTAAAAAGGAAATGACAGGTCATTTTTCTGATCGTTTATTAAAACTGATCAAAGAAGCTTTAGAAGAAAAAGAACAGGTTATTCTTTTTCAAAATAGACGTGGCTTTTCTCCAGTTGTGGAGTGTAAAACCTGTGGAATTTCTCCTCAATGTCCTAATTGTGATGTGAGTTTAACCTATCATAAATTCAGACATGAATTACGTTGTCATTATTGTAATTATCAAAGAGCAATGCCAAATAGTTGTGGTGCTTGTGGTAGCAATACTTTAGACAATAAAGGTTTTGGAACAGAACAAATTGAATTAGAACTTAAAGAACTTTTTCCGGATTATAAAATTGGAAGAATGGATTTAGATACCACTCGTGGTAAATACGGTTATCAGAAAATAATTGGTGCTTTTGAAGCCAAAGAAATAGATGTTTTAGTAGGAACTCAGATGCTTTCTAAAGGATTAGATTTTGAAAATGTTTCTTTAGTTGGTGTTTTAAATGCAGATTCTATGTTAAATTTTCCAGATTTTAGAGCACATGAACGTGCCTATGATATGATGGTACAAGTTTCTGGAAGAGCTGGTAGAAGTAAAAAACAAGGAAATGTAGCCATACAAACTTACAACCCTTATCATCAAATATTGCAACAAGTTTCTACCACAAATTATACAGAAATGTATAAAGAACAATTACAAGAACGTTGGCAGTATAAATATCCTCCTTATTATAGGTTGATAAAAATTACTTTAAAACATAGAGATTATCAAAAAGTAGATAGTGGTGTAAATTGGTTAGCAAAAGCGCTACAAAACTCTTTTGGAGAACATGTTTTGGGACCAACAGCTCCTGCAGTTTCTAGAATTAGAAATCAATATATTAAGAATATTGTGATAAAGATTCCGCCAAAACAAAGTTTAGCAAACACAAAAAAACAACTTCAAAAGATTAAAGACACTTTTGAAGCTGTTAAAGATTTTAGACCTATCCGTTTTATTACGGATGTAGATGCTTATTAATAATTTCTGTACTTACTAGTTTCTTCAAAAACGTGTTCTAATATTTTTTGTTCTTTTTCATCAAAAACAATATCTCTACGTTTCATTACAATTTCTGCAACTTCAAAAACTTTATTGGTTTTGTATTCTGTAAATCCTGAGGCTCCTCCCCAACTAAAAGACGGAACGAAGTTTCTAGGAAAACCACTACCAAAAATATTTGCACTAACACCAATAACAGTTCCTGTATTAAACATGGTATTAATTCCACATTTAGAATGATCTCCCATCATTAATCCACAAAATTGTAAACCAGTTTTAGCAAAACGACCTGTTTCATAATTCCATAATTTTACTTCTGCATAATTATTTTTAAGATTCGAATTGTTTGTATCAGCCCCTAAATTACACCATTCTCCTAAAACAGAATTTCCTAAATAACCATCATGTCCTTTACTAGAAAAACCAAATAAAACAGAATTACTAACCTCACCTCCTACTTTACAATAAGGACCTAAAGTTGTGCCTCCATATATTTTTGCACCCATTTTAAGAACAGCATGTTCTCCCATTGCAAATGGACCTTTTACAGCAGAGTTTTCTAAAACAACAGCATCTTTACCAATATAAATTGGTCCTGAAGAAGCGTTTAAAATTGCAAAATTTATTTCTGCTCCTTCTTCAATAAAAATGTTTTCTTTGTTAATATATCTTGTTCCTTCTGGTATTGGTTGTGATATTCTTCCTTCTGTGATTAAATCGAAATCTTGCTGAATTGCTTCGTAGTTTAAAGAAAATATATCCCAAGTATTTTTTACCTGAATAATCTCCTCATCAAATTCTATTTGCTTGTAATCATCAAAATTAACTTCTTCTTGAGAATCTGAAGTATAAAAAGCAATTACATCATCACCTTTAAAAATAGCTTCATTTTTTGATAATTGTTTTATTTTTTCAACCAAACTATTAGTAGGACAAAAAGAGGCATTTATCAAAATATTCTCTTCCATTTCAACCATTGGATATTTTTCTTCTAAATATTCCTCAGTAATAGTAGTTGTAGTTAAGCCTAGATGCTTTTCCCATTTTTCTCTAATGGTTAAAATACCTATTCTAATATCTGCAACTGGTCTTGTATATGTAAAAGGTAATAGAGCATTTCTAGCAGCTCCATCAAATAGAATATAATTCATTTTTTTCTTTTTTAAAGTAGTACAAATTTACTTTAAAAAGAGCACAAAAAAAACCGATTGTAAAAATTACAATCGGTTTTTATCAAAACTAAAATCAACTAACTAGTTTTTTACGAATTTTTGACTTCCAATTTTGTCTTCTGAAATAACTTTAAGAATATAAACTCCAGAACTCAAATCTCTTACATTAATATTATCATTAGCTGAAGAGATATTTTTTGTTAAAGCTAATCTACCTACATAATCATAAAACTGAACAGTAGCTTTATTTGAACCAGAAGGCAATTGAATAGAAATACTTTCTGATGCAGGATTTGGATACATATCAAATTGTAAACGTTTAGCTGTAGAAATACCTAAAACTTGTGCAGTTGTGTTTGTTGTTACTACTTGGTCTCCAGAAGTACTTCCATTACCATTTGTTGCATTTACTGCTGTATAAAAAGTAACATCGCCCTCATTTGATGATGGAGAAGTCCATGTAAAAGACCAATTTCCACTAGATGAAGGACTAGAATGCGTTATTCTTTGTCCGCTAACTCTAGAACCTGAACCTGCTGTAAAAGCTCCAATTTTTGTATTAGAACCATTTTCTGCAGTCAATTGAAAACCTAGTTTAGATGAAGATGATGTTGAATTTACATTTATTGTATATGCTTTATTCAATTCATAACCAGAAGCAGGAATATTGGTAGTTATACTTGGTGACAAATTAAAGTTTGCTCCTGCACTATGACATTGTGTACATGTATTACTAGAATCTCCAGGAGAACCTGTAGTACCTCCGTCTCTTCCACCAGAACTAGACATTAATAAAAATGCTGAAACTGGAATTAACAATAATAAAAATTTTAAATAGTAATGTTTTTTCATTTTAATTTGGTTTTAGTTGATATTAAAAAATAGTAGTCGTAATATTTTAATTAAAATAACACACAATCATCAGTTAATATCTATTTATTTTATTATACTCTTAAAAATACTAGAAAATGATTGTTTTTTATTTAACACAGTAAATAAAACTATAATTTCGCATTCTTTAAATAAAAGTAGGCTTAAAAGGAAAAAGTAGCGTTAAAAGGGAAAATATTAGGTTGAATTTTCACTCGTAAATCATTTTTTAAAACCTGTAATAATTATAATTGTATTTTTGATATATGAAAAAAATCATTGGAGTTTTAATAAGTGCCGCAATTATTCTAAGTGTTTTATATTATCTTTTTATCTATTTTATTACCTACAGCACTGGAGTAAGATCTGGAGAATTGATAAAAATTAGTAGAAAAGGAGTAATTGTTAAAACTTGGGAAGGTCAAATTAGTCAAGGTATTTCTGGTGCACAAATTTTTACTTTTTCTGTGGAAGATAAAAATGAAAAAGTAATAGAAAATTTACAAAAATTTCAAGGAAATTATGTTAAACTAACCTATAAAGAGCGTTATAAAACATTCTTTTGGTTAGGAGATACAAAATATTTTATAACAAAAGTTGAAAAAGAACAATCACCTCATTTTACAAACAAAAATAATTAAATGAAAAAGTTTAAACACATAAAAGATTCACAGCTTAAAATAACTGAGTTAATGAAACCTATTAACTCTAATTTTAGTGGTAAGATTCATGGAGGACATATTTTAAATTTGATGGATCAAATTGCATTTGCATGTGCTTCTAAACATTCAGGAAATTATTGTGTGACAGCTTCTGTTAACAAAGTTGATTTTTTAAACCCAATAGAAGTTGGCGAATTGTTAACTATGAAGGCTTCAATTAATTTTACAGGAAGAACTTCTATGGTTGTTGGTTTGCGAGTTGAATCTGAAAACATTAGAACTGGCGAAATAAAACATTGTAACTCGTCTTATTTTACAATGGTTGCAAAGGATGAAAATGGAAAAAGTGTTCCTGTACCAGGAATTATTTTAACTAATAAAAGTGAAGTTAGACGTTTTGCAAGAAGTATAACAAGACAAAGTGAAAGTAGAAATAGAGTTTCTAGATTTAGTAGCAAAGTTTTTAAAACTGAAGATTATTTAAACTTACTTGAAAACAGTAATTCTAAAATTGAATTAAAATAACCTTTATCTATATTTTAAAACAAAAAAACCGAGTATAATTACTCGGTTTTTTATGATAACTGTTTTTATCTTCTACTATAATTAGGAGCTTCTTTTGTAATTGCTACATCATGAGGATGACTTTCGTTAATTCCACTTGCTGTAATTCTTATAAATTTTCCTGTTTCTTTTAATGTTTCAACATCTTTAGCTCCACAATATCCCATTCCTGCACGTAAACCTCCAATAAATTGATGAATACTTTCAGATAATTCTCCTTTATAAGGAACTCTACCTACAATTCCTTCTGGAACTAATTTTTTTATATCATCTTCTACATCTTGAAAGTATCTGTCTTTAGAACCTTTTTTCATAGCTTCAACAGAACCCATTCCTCTATAAGACTTAAATTTTCTTCCTTCATAAATAATAGTTTCTCCTGGAGATTCTTTTGTACCCGCTAAAAGAGATCCTAACATTACAGAATCTGCACCAGCAGCAATTGCTTTAGGAATATCTCCTGTATATCGAATTCCTCCATCAGCAATTACAGGAACTCCGCTTCCTTTAATTGCAGCAGCAACTTCTAAAACTGCAGAAAATTGAGGAAAACCAACTCCTGCAACAACTCTTGTTGTACAAATAGAACCTGGACCAATACCAACTTTTACTGCATCTGCACCAGCTTCTACTAAATATTTTGCAGCTGCACCAGTTGCTATATTTCCAACAACAACATCCAGTTCTGGAAACTTAGCTTTTACTTTTTTTAATACATTTACTACACCTTTTGTATGTCCATGAGCAGTATCAATAATTACAGCATCTACACCAGATTTAACTAAGGCTTCTGCTCTATCTACAGCGTCGCCAGTTACACCTAATGCAGCAGCAACTCTTAATCTTCCATAAGAATCTTTGTTTGCAATTGGTTTCTGAGTAACTTTAGTAATATCTCTAAATGTAATTAATCCCTTTAATTTATAATTTTCATCAACAATTAAAAGCTTTTCAATTTTATAATTTTGAAGAATCTTTTCTGCATCATTTAAAGAAGTTCCAACATCAGCAGTAACTAGGTTTTTACTAGTCATTACTTCTACAATTGGTCTTTGATTATCATGCTCAAAACGTAAATCTCTATTGGTAACAATTCCTTTTAAAATTCCATCGTCATCAACAATAGGAATTCCTCCAATACTATGTTCTTTCATATATGCTTTAGCATCTAAAACAATAGCAGTTAAAGGTAAAGTAACTGGATCTAAAATCATTCCACTTTCTGCACGTTTTACTTTTCTAACTTCTTTAGCCTGCTGATCAATTGTCATATTTTTATGTAACACACCAATACCGCCTTCTCTTGCAATAGCAATCGCTAAGGAAGATTCAGTAACAGTATCCATTGCAGCTGAGGCAATTGGTACGTTAATAGTAATGTTTCTAGTAAATTTTGTTTGAATACTTACTTCTCTTGGAAGTACTTCTGAAAAGGCTGGAACTAAAAGAACGTCGTCATAAGTTAATCCTTCACCTAAAATTTTGTTGTTGTGTGCTGTCATGTTGCAATTAAGATATAATTGCGTGCAAATTTACAATTAATAAATGAATTCTGGCATTAAATTAAGGTTAGAATTTAAATTCTAAAGTAACATAATAATTTCTTGGTGCAGAAGAAATAATACCTGGACCTGGGTAACCAGTAGCTCTTCTTGTAAAATACACATTATCTAAAAGGTTATTTACACCTGTTTCTATCTTCATAAATTTATATTTATAAGAAGTAGAGAAATCTAAAATGCTATACTGAGGAATCATTCCTCTAACTGCATTAGCTTCATCAGAAATGATTGTGTTATTAGCATCATTAAATTGTTCTGATAAATAACTGTATTGTAAACTCATTAAAAAGTTTTCTACTCCAAATCTAATCCCTGTTTTTAAATTTAGGTCAGGAACAAACTCTACTTTATTACCTACAATTCCATTTTCTTTAGCTTCTGTATATTTAGAGTTGATAAAAGATGAATTTATAAATACATTAAAACTATAATTATTATCCATCTTTAATATTTTTTTCAAATTAAAATCAATTAAAGATTCAATACCTAAAATTCTAGCTTTACCAACATTGGTTCTTAACAAACCAACATTATTAACAGGAGGAATTGTTGTAAAGACATCACCTATTCTATTATTATAAAAAAGTGAAAAGACATTAGCATCATAAGAAATAATGTTTTTAAAATTCCCTCTAAATCCTATATCAGAAGTAAACCCTTTTTCATCTTCTAAATTTGTATCAACAGCATTAGCAGGATTCACAATGTTTACATCTGAAAATGTAATTGATCTATAGTTTTGAGAAACATTTGCATAAAACTCTAAAGATTTTGTCTTCTTATAACTAACTCCTACTCCAAATAAAGCAAAAGAACGCTCTTTTGTAATATTATCAGAATCTTCTATTGTACCAATAGGATTTCCTGCTCCATCAAAATTTACACGTTTTTTTGTTCCATTACTACCTGTATTAATGTACTCTAAACGAAAACCAGGAGTTATAGAAAATTTATCATTTACATAAAAAATATTCTCACCAAAAACAGCTACATTTTCATTTGGATTATCAAAATCTGATTGATATTGATAATTTGGAAATTGGTCTATTGCTGAAGTAAAATTAGCATCACTTCCATCTGTACCTGGTCCTTGAAAAGAAGTATTATCTGCCTTATAATATTTAGCTCCAATTAAATAAGTAGCATTTTTATTAAATACTTTGTATTTATTTACAAAACGAGTTTCAAATCCGAAATTATTAAAATCACCAATTATTAGTTCTCTTGCATCAAAATCATCTGGGTTTGCAACTCTTGCAATTCTAAAACCTACAGCTTTTCTAGATGCATTTAATCCGAAGAAATTAAAACTAAACTTAGTATTTTCTGTAAAATCAAAATTATATTTTAAATTGTATAACAACCAATCTACTTTAAAAAAATTACGCGTTCTATTACTCTGAAAAGGATCTTCTTCAAACATGTTATCTGTTAAACCACCTGCTTGTTGAGCTAAATAATCTAAATAGGATACTTCTAAAGCAACATTACTTTTATCATTGATTTTATACCCTAAATGTAGAAAAGCATTTTTAGAATCAAAATTAGAATTTGGTCTAAAACCATTTCCTTTCTTATAATTAAAATAAGCGTAATAACTAAACTTATTCTTAGTTCCGCTTACACTTGTAAAATTAGTATATAATCCAAAACTGCCTACGGTATTTCTAGTTATAATTTCTAATTCTTTATTTGCATTTGGCTTTTTCATTACAAAATTAATTAAACCTCCAAATTGAGTTCCATATTGTAAAGATGCTGCTCCTCTAATAACTTGAATTTCTTGTAAACCTTCAGAAGCAGGAGTATAATAACTTTCTGGATACCCTAAAACATCTGCACTTATATCATATCCGTTTTGTCTTGTATTAAAATTAGCAGTTCTATTAGGATCTAAACCTCTACCACCAATATTTAATTGCAAACCAGCATCATCATTTTCAAAAATATTTAAACCTGCTATTTGATTGTAAATTTGCCTTGCATTATTACTTGCTAAATTTGCTGTAGATTGATTTACCAAAATTACTTCAGTTTTTTTACCTGCAAATATGGATGTACCAACAACATCTTTTAAACGTTTTAATTCAAAAACTTTTTTCTTATTTGCTTGAATTTGAATTTCTGATAACTCTTCAGAAAAAGGTTCTAATATTATAGATATATTAGCATATTGTTTTAATGATATTGTAATATTTTTAATTCGGTAATTATCTAGGTATAAAACCAAAGAAATCGTTTCTTTTTCAGTTGAAAAGTTAAATTGACCTTGCTTATTTGTTTGTGATAATAAGCCTCCATTTTCACTATAGATCTGAACATTGTTTAGCAATTCTTTGTCTTGATTAACTACAACACCTGTTACTTTATGTTGACTAAAAGTTATAAAACCAATTAGAAAAATAATAATTGTCGTTATATTTTTTAATATCATATTAAATACCTTTAATTTTTATTTTTGATGAAAATGGAACAATCCAATCTTTATGTTTAAAGCTTTCTCTTTTTTGATATAAATTTACTTTAGGATCTATAAAAACAGTACTCATTCTTCCGTTTAAAGCTACATAGCTATCTACAAATACTTGTACATTTTCATGGCCTTGATTCTTAAAGTGATCTCCTAAATAGTGTGCATACTCTAAGATAAAATCTGGCTGAAAACTCATTTGTTTTTCTTGATAAAGTGTTAAAAAATCATCGTTATTTACATAAAAAAAAGCTTTTGTTTTGGCATCTACAATTTTAAAATTTGAATAACCAGCTTTTTCCATTAACATGACTCTCCAAGAAAAACGATAACCTTCTTCTGTCCAAAACAACTCCCCAGGATACAATAAATTTCTAAACGGAAATAGTATTTGCAATAGTAAAAACAAACCTAAAATAGGATATATTAATTGTTTTTTACTTTTAGAAAAAGTGTAATTTTTAATAGATTTTAAAGAGATTTTAGATTCTGATTTTTGGTGATCAAAATCACTTGAATTATCTTTTAAAAGGTGTTTTTTAATGAACTTAATTATTTTTTGATGAAAATTATCTTCAAAAAATATCAAGGTAGAAATTATCATTATAAAAGGAAACATTCCAATTGGAAATAATATTCTTGTAAAAACATGGAAAAAAACCACTAAAACAAATGCATAAGTTCTAGTTTTTTTAAACAGTAATAAAAAAGGAATCATTAAATCATATAATAAACCTCCATAACTCATTGTATAATGAAACCAATCTTGTTGCATTAAATTATTACCAATAAAAGGAATATCATATTTAGATGGCAACCATATTTTTAAAGGCATTGCTCTTAATAACCAGTCAGAATTTAATTTGGCTAAACCTGCATAAAAATAGACAATTCCTAATAATAATTTTATACTATCAATCGTCCATTTTGGAATGTTTTGATATTGTTTTTTTTTGATAAATGCGTCAACAGAAAATTGAGCATTTGCGGGTAAAAAAATCATTAAAAAACTTAAAATACTTATAAAATAATAATGGTTTAAATAAGTTGTTTTATCCATCAATTCAATATAAGTAAAAGATAGAAAAAAAGTTATAATGGCTATTCTATATTTATAACCTATTGCAACAAAAAATGCTGATAATGCACAAACAATAAATAAGAGATAAGTATAATTACCTAATGGTTTTACCCAACTAAAACCATAATAAGAAAAATGAAAATTTGGCTCTAAATATAAGGTTTCTATCCAACCATTTAGCCAAAAACGAACAATACTCATCAACATCATTAAACCAAAAAACAAACGAAAAACAACTAAAGGTGCTGCATTTGTTTGTTTAATTAAATAATGTATGTCTTTATTTGTCATCTTTAAAAAACAAAAGCTATTCTTATAAATTTAAGAATAACTTTTTATTATTTTTTATAATTAAATTCAATTATTAATCTCCATCACTATCAACAAAAATAATGCTAATATTTAACGCAGAAGCCATATCTAATTTTAGAAAAACAACTAATTTTTGTAATTCATCATAAGCCATTGTCATTTGAGTATTGTCTGTATTAACTTGCTCAAAAAAGTTAGCATTTAATTTTTCAATTTGTGTTTTAGATACAGCTAATTGATTTGTTATACTACTTACCAAATCTTGTCTATCTAAAGCTTGTAAATATTGTTGAAAACTAGATTTATTTGCTATTGATGATCCTTTATAGTTTCCTAAAAATAAATTTTCAAAAGCATCTAAAGCTTCTAAAGCTAAATCTTTAGAAATATCTTTTCTGTAAAAAGCTTCTACTTTCTCTGGTAATGTTGTTGAAGAAAAAACACCTGCTGGAATTCCGAATTTATTAGCTCTTAAATTCTTTTCGTAGAACTCTATATAATCGTTCAAAAATTTATTTAAAGCACTTGTTGCAGTATTATCTGTACTATTTACAAACTCAGTTCTATAAGATGTAGTCCAATCATTTAAAACTTCTGTTGTTAAGCCTTCCATTTGATTTAAAACATCTGTAATATATTTTTTATAACCTGTAGCATTTGTATCTGTAGTATATTTTTTTAAAATATCTTCATCAGTAGCTGCAACACCATACAATAAATAATCTAAGACAGGAAAACCTTGAGCATCTTGATAATTTACATTATCTAAATCATAACTTCCATTAGAAATATTTGTTTCTACATCTGTAACAGAAAGCGGATAAATATTCATATAAAATTTATATTGCAACTCTTCTGCTTTACCAATATTAAACATTTCTACATGTTGATATTCTTTATATGCTATATACCAAGAAGCCCTTAAAGCATCTAAATTTATTTGGTTTGGTGATGATGTAAAAGTTTCACCAGCCGATTTTAAATCAGTCATTTTTGAACTAAAATCTTGAAAAGATGGTACTATAATATTGTCTACTAAATGAGTAAGCATAGCACCTCTATCAAAATTATCTGAAACTCCTGATTCTATTTCTTCAGATGAACTACAAGCATAAATAATTGTTACTAAGACTAAAAGTATCGCTGATTTTTTAAACATGTTATTTCTATTTATTCTAAATAAACATACAAAAATAGTAAAAGGTATGAAATATCTCACCTTTTACTACTCTAAATTAAATTTTATTAATTTGCTGCTTCAGTAACAGTAAAGTTAAATTTTGCTGCAATAGTAGTAGAAATAGTATCTAATGTAGAATCAGTAACATCCCAAAAACCATTACCAGCTAATAAAGTATCTACAAAAGCATCTACTTCTGTTTTAGAAAAATATGGAGCATCAGAACTTGTTTGTCTTGTAAACTGTAAACTATACACAAAACCTAACCCTTCAGATAAATCATGAAAAGCAGAAGCATTATCTGTTCCTAAAGTTGCTTTAGCTTGTTGTAAATAATAAACAGCTCTAATTGCAATAATTTCAGAAATTTTTTCTCTAATTATTTCAGCTTGAGCGTCTCTAGTTGTATAATCTTTAGCAACAATGGCAGCTCTTCCTAATTTAAATGCATCATAAATATCAGAAGCTATCCCTGTAAAATCAGTATCTCCTTCTACTCTACTTAAATATTTATTTAAGAACGAATCTACATTTAAAACAGGTGCAGTTATATCACTTTCATTACCATATAAATAACCAAAAGCTTCATCCCATTTATGCTCCATGTTTGTATATACTTTGTCAGAAGCTACAATATCATCATCATTATCTGTTGTATTAGACCCAGCATCTAAAACTGCAGTACTTAAATAATTGTTTAAAATTTGATCTACCATTAAACCTCCAATTAAACTTTTATTAATCATTTGATTTAATTCTAACCCTTTTGCATTTACAAATCTTTCAGAACCACCACCAGCTTCTTGAATCTTACCAGCAACACCTGCACTAGCATTTACACTCCAGTTAGGAAAAACATCATTTACTTGTTCTGCAATCCAAGAATCAAATTCTGCTTTAATTGCATTAGCATCAGTAGTATTTGAGGCATAAAAATCTGTAGAAGCTGCTGTTTTACTTCTAATATTTTTAGAAGAAGCATTTAAATCTGCATCTGAAAAATCATTATCTCCTTCTGCATGTGCAAACTTTGCGTTTAAACTTACTACAGTTTCTGAAGTTGTTTTTAAATCAGAAATAAACTCATTTGCCATTTGTATTCTTGTAGTTTGACCATTAAAATCTACAGTAGAAACACCATTTCTTTCAAAAGAATATGTTGCTGGGGCTTCAGTAGTAGTTTCTATTTCTGAAGAATTACTACATGATAATAATATTGAAGCAAATGCAATGCTTAGAATAACTTTTTTCATTTTTATTTAGATTAATTATAAATAGTTGATTTATTTTCATGCAAATGTAGCATACAAATTTATATTTGCAAACTTTATTTAGATTTAATTTAAATAAAAATAACAAAAATAAATAACTAACTAAATATCAGAAAGAAATCTAAATAGATTTTAAATAAGAAATCACCACTTTTCTAATATCAGAAGATAATTCTGTTGGTTTTGGTTTATATATAGAAAGTACTTCATTGTTTTTATCCGATAAAAAAGGAATATCAAACCCTTTTAAGAGATAATCAGAAAATGCAACAGAATAAGTTTTGTTGATGTTTAATTCTTTTCCTTTAATCATCCACTTCTCTCCTACTTTTTCAGCATTAAAGCGTTGTAAGTAAGCACCTGTTCCTGCAGCTAATTGTCCATAATCTAATACTCTCTTTAATAACCTACCTTTCAATTTTACTTTTAAAATATCTCCACCATAAGGTAAAACTCTAAAAATATCTACAGCAGTAATATTACCACTTAATTGATCATCAATTCTTATAGAACCTCCATTTATCAATGCACAATCTACTTCATCATTAAAACCAAAAGACATTGCTTTCGTAATAATTTGTCCAAAATTTGTTTGTGTACTTCTTATTGGTGTATCTCTAGCATCTAAAGGTGTTTTTGTTTCAAAAATTACTTCTTCAGGTTTTTCAATTATTTCTTTAATTTTCGATGTTAATAATAATTGCCATTTATTGACAATTTTAGCAACTTTTTCATCAGACTTAATGGTTGTATTTATTTCTTTTAATTCTGATTTAACAACAGTTTTCTTTGTGTTTTTATCATAAGAGATTTTATGAATATAAACAGTTTTTGCATTTGCATCTGCTTTCGAAATTATTACATTACCAATAGTATCTAATGAGTTAGTATGCTCATGACCTCCCATAATTAAAGGAATATTAGGTATTAACTTTGCAATTCTTTTATCGTTTGCTAATTTAACGTGAGTCAATCCAAAAACGATATCTACAGAGTCTTTTAAAGCAGCATAAGATGCTCTTGCTTTTACAAACATATTTCCATATTCTACAAAATCTTTTGGGTTAGATGGAATACAAACACTTATAAAACCAATTTTAACTTTTGTTCCATCTTTATCAGAAAATTCTTTAACAAAGGTTTCTCCTACAGAATGTTTTACACCATTTATTTCTTTATAAAAAGGAATGGCAGCTTCTTTTGTTTTAAGTTTTACATTTGCAGAAATCCAAGGAAAATTACTTTCATTCAATCTTTTTTGTAAATCTTTTTGTGAAACATCAAATTCATGGTTTCCAAAAGCTACTAAATCAAAATTCATAGCATTCATTACTTCTACCATTTGCTTTCCACGCACTCTTTCACCATCAACTTTTAAAGTTCCTAATAAAGAAGGATTTAAAAAATCTCCCGCTAAAAACAGCATTGTGTTTGAATTTTCTTTTAATAATTCTTGGTGAACAGTTTCTACTCTTGCCATTCCTCCATATGCTCCTCCTTGAATTGGTGCAATTTCATAAACATCATTCAATTGTAAAAAAGTGAAATCTATTTTTCCATCATCTTTTGAGCAAGACATTAAAATTATTAGTGATAAAAAATAAAAAAGTGATTTAATAAATTTCATTTTAATCTATTTTAATTTAAACATTAAATTTAATAATTAAGCTTTAGAAAATCTCTAAAGCTTTGTTATACGCACTTTCAAAGCTCATCGGTTTTATTCCTGTTTCAGCTTTATGAACTGTAAAATAACTCAATAATTTTTCTGTTGGCATATTACCAGTTAATTCGTCTTTTGCCATTGGGCAACCTCCATAACCTTTTATGGCTCCATCAAAACGCAAACAACCTGCTTTATATGCTGCATCCACTTTTTCGTGCCATTTATTAGGAGTTGTGTGCAAATGCGCACCAAATTCTATCTCTGAATATTGTGGAATTAAATTAGAAAACAAATAATCAATTACTTCTGGTGTTGAACTTCCAATTGTATCTGAAAGCGACAAAATTTTTACGCCCATAGAAGATAATTTCTCTGTCCACTCACCTACTATTTCTACATTCCAAGGATCTCCATAAGGGTTTCCAAAACCCATTGATAAATAAGCTACAACTTCTTTATTAGTTTTGTCTGCAATATTTAAAATAGCATCTAAAGTTGCAATAGATTCTTCAATCGTTTTATGTGTATTACGCATTTGAAAATTTTCGGAAATTGAAAAAGGATATCCCAAATAATCAATTTCTTCAAATTTTGAAGCATCATTTGCTCCTCTTACATTCGCAATAATTGCCAACAATTTACTGGTAGTTTTAGATAAATCTAATTGATTTAAAACTGCTGCAGTATCTCGCATTTGAGGAATTGCTTTAGGCGAAACAAAACTTCCAAAATCAATAGTATCAAAACCCACTTTTAATAATGAGTTAATATATAATGCCTTTTTTTCTGTAGAAATAAAATGACTTTTTATTCCTTGCATTGCATCACGCGGACATTCTATGATTTTTACTTTTTTCATCAATATCAAAGATAGAGATTCTAATGAAGTAGCAAAACATTTTTTAATTGATTATTGCATGCTTTTTGGTACTTTCGTTTTCTCTATGAGCAAATCAAAAATAATTCTTCCTATAATCATTATTTCTCAGTTTTGCTGCACCTCTTTATGGTTTGCAGGAAATGGAGTTATGAGCGATTTAATAACCAATTATAATTTAGAAGAAGGCGCCTCAAGCCATATAACTTCTGCAGTACAATTTGGTTTTATAATAGGAACTTTATTATTTGCCTTATTTACAATTGCAGATCGATTTTCACCCTCTAAAGTCTTCTTTGTGAGCGCCTTATTTGGTGCTATTTTTAACGTGAGTTTAATCATCGAAAACCAAACCTTATTTAGTTTAATCTGTTTACGTTTTTTTACTGGATTTTTCTTGGCAGGAATTTATCCTGTAGGAATGAAAATTGCCACAGACTATTTTGATAAAGGTATAGGAAAATCATTAGGATTTTTGGTTGGAGCTTTAGTTTTAGGTACTGCTTTACCGCATTTATTAAAAGACTTTTTACATGATTATTCTTGGAAAAACATCTTAATTTCTATTTCTATTTTGGCAAGTTTTGGAGGTTTTATGATGCTTGTTTTCGTTCCAAATGGACCTTTTAGAAAAGCGGGAACAAAACTTGATATTACTATTTGTTTTTCAATTTTTAAAAACAAAAACTTTAGAAAACCTGCTTTTGGTTATTTTGGACATATGTGGGAATTATATACTTTTTGGGTTTTTGTTCCTATTTTATTAAAAACCTACGCTAACCTGCATTCAGATGTTGTTTTTAATATTCCTTTACTATCTTTTATCATTATAGGTATTGGAAGTTTATCTTGTGTTTTAGCAGGTTATTTAGCAGAAAAATTTGGAGCTCAAAAAATAGCTTTTTATGCACTTTTATTATCTGGTTTTTGTTGTTTAATATCTCCTTTTATATTTTCTATTGATAATCAAATTATTTTTATAGGATTCTTATTATTATGGGGAATGTTTGTGATTGCAGACTCACCACTTTTTTCCACTTTAGTAGCTAAAAACGCTCCTTCAAAAGACAAAGGAACTGCTCTAACAATCGTTAATTCTATTGGTTTTGCAATTACAATTATCAGCATTCAAATAATTAGTTATTTACAAGAAAATTTTAATTCTAATTACATCTTTATGGTTTTAGCTATTGGACCTATTATTGGTTTATTTAGCTTTTCTAAACAAAAGAATTTAAACTAAATATTTAATTCAATTTTTAGGCTAAAAGTGATTGCAAAATTATATAATTGATAAAATTACTTTTTACATGGTCTAATCTCTATACATTACTATTTTTTATTCGGATATTTGTTGTTGAAATCTTATTTTTCAATAGTAAAAAATGATAGATAATACTACTTTAAACACATTACACAATTCACTTTCTGGTGATGTTCTTTTTGACGATTTACACAAAACTTTATACGCAACAGATGCTTCTGTATATCGTAAAATTCCTTTAGCTGTTGCTTTTCCAAAGGATGAAAAAGACATTATTACTTTAATTGATTTTGCTACAAAAAATAACATCACCTTAATACCTAGAACAGCAGGAACCTCTTTAGCAGGCCAATGTGTTGGAGAAGGAATTGTAGTAGATGTTTCTAAGCATTTTACAGAAATTATTTCTTTTGATGAAAAAGCAAAAACAATTACACTTCAACCAGGAATTGTAAGAGATTCTTTAAATGTGTATTTAAAACCTTATAAATTATTTTTTGGCCCAAATACATCAACATCTAACAGGTGTATGATTGGTGGAATGGTTGGTAACAATTCCTCTGGAAGTACTTCTATAAAATATGGTGTTACACGTGATAAAGTATTAAGTATTGATGCTATTTTAAGTGATGGTAGCAAAGCAACTTTCAACGAAATTTCTTCAGAAGAATTTATTAAAAAAACAAAAGAAGAAACACAAGAAGGAAAAATTTATAAAGCCATTTTTGATGAACTTTCTTTAGCTGAAAATCAGCAAGAAATTAAAAACGAATTTCCCAAAGAAACTATTCACAGAAGATGTACAGGTTATGCTGTAGATGAGTTTTTAACTTCAGATTTATTTGGAGGAACAAAACCTACTATAAATGTAGCAAAACTACTTTCTGGAAGTGAAGGAACACTGGCTTTTTCTACTGCAATTACTTTACAATTAGATGCTATTCCTCCTAAAGAAAGTATTATGGTTTGTACTCATTTTACGAGTATAAACGAAAGTTTAAAAGCAACTTTAATTTCTATGAATCACAATTTATATAATTGTGAATTAATGGATAAAACAATTCTAGATTGTACTAAAAATCATCCAGATTTAGCAAAAAACAGGTTCTTTTTACAAGGAGATCCAGAAGCAGTTTTAATGTTAGAAGTTTCTGCTGCAACTATAGAACAAGCAGAAATTTATGCAGATAATTTAATTGCAGATTTAGAAAAAAACAATTTTGGGTATCATCATCCAAAAGTTTATGGTGCAGATATTGCAAAAGTGCATTATTTAAGAAAAGCTGGTTTAGGTGCTTTGGCAAATATTGTGGGAGATAAAAAAGCGGTTGCTTGTATTGAAGATACAGCAGTTGCTTTAGAAGATTTACCAAATTATATAGAAGAGTTTACCAAAATAATGGATAAATATCAGCAAAATGCTGTGTATTATGCACATGCTGGAGCTGGAGAATTACATTTACGTCCGATTTTAAATATCAAGAAAAAAGAAGACGTCGTTTTATTTAGAAAAATTACGACTGAGACTGCAGAATTAGTCAAAAAATATAAAGGTTCGTTTTCTGGAGAACATGGAGATGGAATTGTGCGTGCAGAATTTATTCCTTTAATGATTGGTGATAAAAATTATCAATTATTAAGAAGAATAAAAAAAGCATTTGATCCGAATAACGTGTTTAATCAAGGAAAAATAACAGATGCTTTTGCAATGGATGAAAGCTTACGTTATGAAGTTGATAGAGAAGAACCTCTTATTAAAACGATACAAGATTTTTCTGAAAGTGAAGGGATTTTAAAACTCGCAGAAAAATGTAATGGTTCTGGAGATTGTAGAAAACCTGTTGAAGCTGGAGGAACTTTGTGTCCAAGTTATAGAGCTACAAAAGACGAAAAAGATACCACAAGAGCAAGAGCAAATACATTGCGAGATGTTCTAACAAACAATACTGCAGCAAATAAGTTTGATTCTAAAGAATTAAAACAAGTTTTAGACCTTTGTTTAAGCTGTAAAGCATGTGCAACAGAATGTCCTAGTAATGTTGATATTGCTAGTTTAAAAGCTGAGTTTTTATATCAATATCAAGAAACAAATGGCTATTCTTTTAGAAGTAAAATGTTTGCAAACAATGCTAAATACAATAAACTAGGAAGCATTGCACCTTCTATCACGAACTTTATTACAAATACAAACTTTTCTAAAAAAATGTTAGGTGTTGCAGTAGAAAGAACGGTTCCTAAATTAGCAAAACAAACTTTAAGTAGTTGGTTAAAGAAACATAAATCAACACCTTCTAAAAAAGCAGTTTATTTATTTAATGATGAGTTTACCAACTTTTATGATGCAGAAATAGGAAAAGATGCATTTATTTTATTAGAAAAATTAGGTTACGAAATTAAAAATGTGAAACATGATGAAAGTGGAAGAAGTCATATTTCTAAAGGATTTTTAAAAGAAGCAAAAGCAATTAGTAACAATAATGTATCTATTTTTAAAGATTTAATTACAGATGAAACTCCATTAATTGGTATAGAGCCATCAGCAATTTTAACTTTTAGAGATGAATACATTCGTTTAGCTGATGATAAATCTTCCGCAGAAAAAATAGCAAAAAACAGTTTTACATTTGAAGAATTTTTATCAAAAGAATTAGAAAAAGGAAACATCGATACCACATTATTTACTGAAGAATCTAAAACATTAAAAGTTCATGGTCATTGTCATCAAAAGGCTTTAACAGGAACTCATGCTAGTTTTCAGGTTTTAAATATTCCTAAAAATTATACGGTAACTATTATGAATACTGGTTGTTGTGGAATGGCAGGTTCTTTTGGTTATGAAAAAGAACATTATAAAGTTTCTATGCAAGTTGGTGAAGATACATTGTTTCCAAAAGTTAGAAACTGTAGTGAAGATACAGAAATTGCAGCTGCAGGAACAAGTTGTAGACATCAAATTTTTGATGGAACAAAACGTGTTGCAAAACACCCTATTACATTATTAAAAGAGGCACTTTTGTAGTAATTATCTAGAATAAATTCTTAAAAAAAACTATCGTCTACTTAAAAACGATAGTTTTTTTATGTAGAATAATTCTATTTTTCTATTACTCCTTCTTCTGTTAGTAAGGCAAAAAACTTATTTAAATTAGGAAGAATTATAATTTTTGTTCTTCTATTTTTAGCCCTATTTTCATTACTTGTATTAGGGTATAAAGGCATTGTATCTCCTCTACCAGAAGCAATTAACCTACTTCCTTCTATATCAAATTTATTTTGAAGAAGCCTAACAATAGAAGTCGCTCTTTTTACACTTAAATCCCAATTGTCTTTTACACTTTCATTTTTAATAGTTTTAGAATCTGCATGACCTTCAATCATAACATCTATACTTGGTTCTGATTGTATAATATCTGCTAATTTGGTAATTAACTTTAAGGCACTATTTTTAACTTGATAACTTCCAGAATTAAAAAGTAATTTATCCGAAACAGAAATCATTACTACAGTTTCTTCAATATTTATATTGATATCTTCAGAATCTTTAAATTCTGATTTACCCAAAGCTTTTCTAACTACATTATAAGAAACTGCTAAATTTAAAGAATCCTTTAATGTCTTAGCATTGGCTAGTTTTTTAGGGTCCATTTTTGCTAATGTTTTATTCATTAAAGTTCTAGTTTGTTCAGAAACTACAGCTTTACCATCAACAAAATCTAGCTTTAATTTATTCTCTCTTTCTAAAGTAATATTATCTCCTCTTAAAGAATTTATCTTATCATTATAAATTTGAACTCTTTTGTCAATTTTTGCAAACTTAAGTTTGATATCATTTAAACTCGTTTTGGTATCTGAATATTTAGTTTCTAATGCTGCATACTTCTTTTTAGAGACACATGAAGTGGATATCAAAATAATTATTGATAATGGATATATTAAATTTTTCATAGTTGGTTTTTAGTTACCTCAATATTACGTAATTAAAGTTTTTTATCCAATAAAAGGATTATAAAATAATATCTTTTTATTCTTTTATCAGAAAAAGTTTATTTATAAATAATAATGATAAATGGAATCATTTATCATCTACAAGTTTTATATTTATGGCATAAAATCTTTAGGCTTTAGAAAAAGTATATCAAAATTATGAGTAAAAAAGGCAAATATATAGCTGATGAAAATCGCTATGAGAAAATGAATTATAGAAGAACAGGAAACAGTGGTTTATTACTCCCTGAACTTTCTTTAGGTTTATGGCACAATTTCGGAGCAAAAGACAATTTTAAAAATGCTAGAAATCTTTTAAAATGTGCTTTTGACAATGGAATTACCCATTTTGATTTGGCTAATAATTATGGACCACCTCCAGGTTCTGCAGAAAAAAACTTTGGTAAAATATTAAAGAAAGATTTTAAATCTTATAGAGATGAATTAATTATTTCAACTAAAGCTGGTTATGGAATGTGGCCTGGACCTTATGGAGATTGGGGTTCTAAAAAGTTTTTAGTAGCTAGTTTAGATCAAAGTTTACAAAGAATGGGATTGGATTATGTAGATGTTTTTTATCATCACAGACCAGATAATGATACGCCTTTAGAGGAAACAATGGGCACTTTAGATTTAATGGTAAGACAAGGAAAAGCATTGTATGTTGGTCTTTCTAATTACAAACCAGAAAGAGCAAAAGAAGCTTTTAAAATTTTAAAAGATTTAGGAACACCTTGTTTAATTCATCAACCAAGATATAGTTTGTTTGATCGTTGGATTGAAGATGGATTGTTAGATTTGTTAGGGAAATCTGGTGTTGGTGCTATTTGTTTTTCTCCTTTAGCACAAGGAATGTTAACTGACAAATACCTAAATGGTTTACCTAAAGATTCTAGAGCAGTAAAAAACAGCCCGTTTTTAAATACGGATACCGTATTAGAAATGCTACCAAAAATTAAAGAATTAAATGAAATTGCTAAAAATAGAAACCAAAATTTAGCACAAATGGCAATTTCTTGGATTTTAAAAGATGATAGAATTACTTCTGTCTTAATTGGAGCCAGTAAAACATCACAAATTTTAGATAGCATAAAAGCTACTGAAAATACTGTATTTTCTGAAGATGAATTAGAAAATATTAATGCTATTTTGAAATAAGAAACTGAAATTATAAAAAGTAACAGAAAAAGACAAAGATCCTTTAAATAAACTGAAATTCATTCCGCTTTTTTAAGGTTTTTTTTAATATTAAAACTAAACAAATCATTATTTCTAAAGTTAGCAAACAAGTTTAGCCCTGATTGCAGTGGCATCCTTTTTTATTTATGTTCGGGTGAATTTTGAAGAATGAAAAATTTGTATCGAGAACAGAAATAAAAAAGATATAACGAAAAGCAGGAAATAGCTTCAAAAAAATTCCTAAATTATTTAAAAAACTCATTTAAGAATGATATTTTCACTAATCTTCAGAATCTGGAATCGTTTTACGTTCTTTAAACTTACGAGTTCCTTCGTACAATTCGTACTTTACAAACTTACAGTTTAAATCACCATTTTTAAGGGCAATTCTTTTAGAAGTTCTTAATCCTACAAATTTTAATGCATCTGTATCTGAAGTGATTAACCAAGCTGTAGAACCTGGGTAATTGTGTTTTAAAGTATCACCAATTTTCTTATAAAATTCTTCTGTATCTATGTTTAAACGCTCGCCATAAGGTGGATTAAACAAAATGGTAGTGTTTCCAAAAACTTCTTTTTTAGAGTTAAAAAAGTTGACATGATGCACGCCAATAAACTCATCTAGATTTGCATTTTCGATATTTGCTTGTGCTTTTTGTACAGCAGAAGGTGCTTTATCAAACCCCATTATTTTAAAATGAGAAGAACGAATTTTCTTTAATAATGAATCTTGAATTGTAAAATACAAATCTTCATCGTAATCTTTCCAGTTTTCGAAAGCAAACAATTTTCTGTTGATATTTGCAGGAATATTGTTAGCAATCATTGCTGCCTCTATTAAAATTGTACCAGAACCACACATAGGATCGATGAAATTTTCATCGCCTGTATAACCAGACAATAAAACCATACCAGCAGCTAAAACTTCGTTTATTGGCGCAATATTAGTTGCTGTTCTATAGCCTCTTTTATGCAAAGAATCTCCAGAAGAATCTAAAGAAACGGTTAGCCAATCTTTATGAATATGAATGTGAACTTTTAAATCTGGATAATCTAAATCTACATTGGGTCTTTTACTATATTTATGACGAAAATAATCGGCAATTGCATCTTTAGATTTTAATGAAATATAATGTGAATTAGAAGTAAAATTCTTAGAGTTTACCACAGCGCCTATTGCAAAAGTACCTTCAGTTTCTAGATAGTTTTCCCATTTTATTTTCTGAATTGCTTCGTACAAATCTTCTTCATCGTAAATTTTACAAACTTTTATTGGTTTTAAAATTCTTACAGCAGTTCTTAAAGCAATATTTGCTTTGTACATAAAACCAGTGTCACCTCTAAAAGTAACGCTTCTTATACCTTCTTTAACATCTTGTGCGCCAAGTTGCTTCAATTCGTTTGCCAACACGCCTTCTAAACCGAAAAGTGTTGTTGCTGTCATTTTAAAATCTTTGTTCATACTCATAAAATTGATTGCAAAAATACATTTTATTAATAGGATAAATAGTAATTAAATTTTTCATTTTTAGAAACGTAAGATTTAGTTACTTTTACAGACTGAAAGAACTTATGAAAACAAAAGATTGGTTTACAGATTGGTTTAATACTCCTTATTATCACACACTGTATAAAGAAAGAAATGATGATGAAGCACAATTGTTTATGAAGAATATTACTTCTTTTTTAAACTTGCCAAAATCAACACATATTTTAGATTTACCTTGTGGAAAAGGGCGTCATTCTGTATTTTTAAACTCCTTGGGCTACAAAGTTACCGGTGGAGATTTAGCTGCCAATAGTATTAAATCTGCTAAAAAATTTGAAAATCACACTTTAAAGTTTAAAGTGCATGACATGCGTGAACCATTTAATAATAAATACGACGCTATTTTTAACTTGTTTACTAGTTTTGGTTATTTTGAAGATGATAAAGAAGATATTTTAATTCTTCAAAACATAAAAAATGGATTAAATAAAGATGGTTTTTTTGTTTTCGATTTTTTAAATGCTGAAAAAGTAAAACTAAATTTAGTAACTAAAGAGACCAAAACTGTTGATGCCATTACTTTTAACATTAAAAGAGAAATTAAAGATGGTTTTATCTTAAAGCATATATCTTTTTTTACTGATGGAAAAAATCATTGTTATACAGAGAAAGTAAAGTATTTAGATTTAGAAAAAATGACTTCTTTCTTTAAAAAAGTTGGTTTTACAATTACAAAAGTTTTTGGCAATTACAATTTAGATAATTTTGATTCCAAAACTTCAGATAGATTAATTATTATTGCAAAATGAGTTATATTCTTTTAATAGCATCTGTTTTAATTGGTTCACTATTGGTTTTTATTTTAAATCCTAATAATAAAGTTGTACGTTTATTATTAGCTTTTAGTGGCGCTTATTTATTATCAGTTACAATTTTACATTTATTGCCAGATGTTTATTCTGAAACTACAGATTATAAAAAAATCGGAATTTTTATTTTAGTCGGGATAATTATACAATCTGTTTTAGAATCTTTTTCTAAAGGAGCAGAACATGGACATATTCATATTCTTTCTGATGGAAAAGAATTTCCAACTTTGTTATTTGTAAGTTTATGTTTACACGCCTTTTCTGAAGGTTTACCAATTCATAATGCTGATGATAACTTATTGTGGGCTATTATTGTTCATAAAATACCTATTGCTGTGGTTTTAACTACTTTTTTAATTCAGACTAAATACTCAAAAAAAATAACCTTTATTTTTTTAATTGTATTTGCTTTTATGAGTCCTTTAGGAGTTTTTATCGGTGATAAAATATCTTTTTTTACCACTTACGCTACAGAGATTACAGCATTAATTATAGGGGTTTTCTTACATATTTCTACCATTATTCTTTTTGAAAGTACTGAAAACCATAAATTTAACCTACAGAAATTTATTGCTATTCTTTTAGGTGTTTTATTAACCATTTTTACTTTATAGTTTTTTTCTTATTTTTAGTGATATAAATATACCTACTTGTAGGTATATAAATACTTACCAAATTTTGGATATTTGAAATATATTAATCAACCAAAAACAAGCTAACAATGAAAGAACAAATTAAAGAAAAAATTATACCACCTATTATTTTGTTTCTTATTGCTTTTATTATGATGTTTTTTATTGGTAATATAATTTTTAATTTAACAGCTGATGATAATGAGTTAGAAACTAAAATTTGGTTTTTAAGAGTTATTGTTTCCTTATGTGCAAGTGCTATAAGTGTTATTATTCCAGGAGCTGTTAATATTGGCAAACAAGGAACTTTTAAAACTCTTGCAGAAGAAAAACCTGCTATTACTGCATCTGGTGCAATTGCTGTTTTTGTTTTAGTATATTTGTTTAATCCTTTGATGTAAATTTGTTATGACAGAATTAGAAGCTTCAGAATTAATGACTATTATTCAAGATCAATTCATTTATAACTTTAGAAATGTTAAAGGTCTTAATTATTTAGCTGTAAAAAATGAAATAGATAATAACTTTGTTTTTGAATTAGGTTACAAAGAAAGTGAAATTAATAAAATTGAGTTACTCAAAATTAAAACCTTTATTTACACAGAATTACAAAACCAAATAAGAATACTTGATCTTCCTTCCATTAGGAAAGAATTGTATAAACAAGAAATTAAAACCTTAAAAATAAATGAAGAACCTTCTCAATCTAGTTTTAGATATAGTTGTGAAAACGTTAAAGATGTTAGACAAAGACAATCTTTAAGAATATATAATAATAAAGATGGTTTTAAACTTGGAACACTTGGTGGAATTTTAACAATTAATGCGAAAAAAAATTATTTTTTAATCACTAACCATCATGTAATTGCAGGGAAATGTTCTAAGCTGAATGATGATATTTTAAATGCTGCTGATGAAAAAATTGGAAATCTTTACTGGAGTGAATTCGGAGGTAATTATAAATATGGTGGTGAATACGATATTGCTTTAGCTAGAATTACCAATAAAAAGTATAATCCTAAAAACTTAGGATTTCATTACAAAAAACCAATAAAAACTACTTTTGAGATTAATGAAGTTTTAACTATTGGAGGGAAGTCAGGTAAAAAATGCGGTTTCCTATATTCAAGTAAGGCTATTGTGAAAATTGATGGAAATGATTGGTATAAAAATCAAATATTACTTGAGAATCTAGAACTAACAGATGGAGATTCTGGGTCAGTAATAACAGACAAAAATAAAAGCGTATTGGGCTTATACATGGGAAAGAATAATAAATTAAAAATAGCTAATAATTTATATAATCTATTTGACAATAAAATCATTACAACAACCCAAGGTAAATTTAAATTAGAATTATTTCATTAACACTAAAAACTATTATTTATGAGCATTAGAAAAATTGATAAGAAAAAACAAATTCAAACTTTAGAAATTTTTTCTCAAATAAAGAATGGACAAGAATTACTACTTGTTGCTACTTTTAAAATTAATATTTCAAATCATAAAGTTGATGAAATTGAGATTAAAGTTTTAAATGAACTTAACAATACTTATAAACTAGTAAGTGCCATTGAATACTGTGGTAAAGAATTTAAAAATAAGACAGTATTTCACTTTTTAGTTAATCTACAAAAAGTAGGTCTAAATCCAGTACATGAAAAAGTTGTAATTACACCAACAAAATTGAAGATAGATTCTGGACAGTTAATATTATCTTCTTTTAATTTCTATGATGATAAAACTGATGAAGAAACTGATTGTAAATATGACCCATTTAATAGTAACAGTTATAACCCAGAAACTGTTGATGGCGATATAATACTTGGAAATCCATAAAATAATTGAATATAAATTACATCACAAAATTTATTCTCATATCAGCAATTTTTTTAGTTGCTGATATTTGTATTTCGCAAAACACAAGTTTTAAAGATGTTTTAAAAAGTTTTAAAACAAATGATTATGAGAATATTAATAAAAATTTAAAAAAAATTGATACAAGTTCAATATCAAAATATGATAAGGCTACTTGGTTGTTTTATGATGCAGATTACAATTTTAGAATAGACAAACACCACAAAGCTTATGAGAGTATTATAAAATCTAAGAAACTATTTTACTCTATACAAAAATTTGATGATGCTATTGATTGTAATATTTTATTACTTGCGATTTTAGGTCATCAAAATAATTTAAACATTAACACAGAAGCTATTATCAGTGAAACTGAAAAATATGCTAAAGAAAAAAAGGATTCAACAGCTTTAAGAAATGTTTATAGGAGAATTGCCACTAAATATATTCATTTAGGAAATGGAGAAAAAGCAATAGAATATTTTAAAAAAATAATTCCAATTGCACTAAAACAAAAAGACAGTATACGTATTGGTTATTGTTATGATAATATAGGTACAGCTTTTAAACACACAAAACCAATAAGAATAGATTCATCAATTTATTACAAAAAAAAAGCAACTGCATTTTACATTAAATATAAAGATTATATAAGTTTAGCTTATAATTATAATAATCAAGGTGAATATTATAAACAGACTAGAAATTATAATCTTGCGCTTAAATATTATAAGAAGGCAGATTCAATAACTTTATCAAAGCATGTTGCAAAAAGTAAATTAATTTTTTACCAAAACATTGCAGGTACTTATGATAAACTAAATGATTACAAAAACGAAACTAAATATCTAAAAAAAATAGCCAATTTAAAAGATAGCATTAATGATACCAAGCAAAATATTGCCATTTCTGATATTAAAGAAAAATATGATAATGAAAAATTAAGAGCAGACAATCTAGCGATAGAAGCCAAAAGAATAAAAAACAAAAACTTCTTAATTGGCTCTCTCCTATTCATTTTGTTGGCTGGAACAATCGGTGTTTTATCACTTAAAAACTCCAAAAGAAAAAGAAAACTAGCAGAACAAGAAAAAGAGTTAGAAACTCAAAAAAATCTTAACCTTTTAAAAGAACAAGAATTGACTACAATAAATGCAATGGTAGATGGTCAAGAAAAAGAGCGCAAACGTATTGCAGAAGATTTACATGATAATTTAGGTTCTGTTTTAGCTACTTTAAAACTGCATTTTGAAAACCTTAAAATAAATAGAGAAAAGAAAAAGATAAACCAAGAAACACTATTTGATAAAACAGAAGGTTTGATTGATGAAGCGTATTTAAAAGTAAGAAGTATTGCACATGCTAAAAATGCTGGTGTTATTGCAAATCAAGGTTTATTAACTGCTATAAAAATGATGGCAGAAAAAATATCTTCTGCCGATAAAATTAAAATTGAAGTTATAGATTTTGGTTTAGATAAAAGGCTTGAAAACAGTTTAGAAATTACTGTTTTTAGAATTATACAAGAATTAATTACCAATACTCTAAAACATGCAGAGGCAAAAAATGCTACTATCAATATTTCTTTATATGATAAAAACCTAAATATTATAATTGAAGATGATGGAAAAGGTTTTGATATAAATAAAGTAAATCTTAAAAACGGAATGGGAATCAGTTCTATAAAAACACGAGTTAACCATTTAGGAGGTACTTTTAATGTAGATTCTACAAAAGGAAAAGGAAGTTCTATAATTATTGACCTTCCTATTTTATAACTCCTTATTTATAGGTATTATTTTTTATTTGTTAAATCTGTATTTTTATAAAAAAAATAAACTATGATTACAATTATAATGGCAGAAGATCATCAAATGTTAATAGATGGAGTAAAATCTTTCTTTGAATATGATGATGAAATTAATATTATTGGTACTGTAAATAACGGAGAAGAATTAGTGAAATTGGTTTCATTAAAACAACCCAAACTTGTTATTACAGACATCAGAATGCCAAAAATGGACGGAATTCAAGCTACTAGAATTATAAAGAAAAAATTTCCCCATATTCATGTTTTAGCAATGACAATGTTTGATCAACCAGATGCAATAAAACAAATGTTAGATGCTGGTGCAACTGGTTATATTTTAAAAAATTCTGGAATCAAAATGCTATCAAAAGCAATTATAACAGTTGCTAAAGGTGAAACTTTTTTTGACCCAAATGTTGCATTCAATTTTATGAATAGTTACATAGACGATAACGTTACTATTGGAAAAACAGAAAAAGTAGTTTTATCAAATAGAGAAAAAGAAATTCTTCATTTAATTGCAAACGGAAAAACTTCCAAAGAAATAGCTGAAAATTTATTTATTGCTAAAACAACTGTTGATACTCATAGAAAAAATATGATTCGTAAATTGAATTTATCTTCTGGAAATGAATTGGTTAAATATGCTATTGATAAGAAATATCAATTTTAATTTGCAACTTCATTGATAAATTTAATACGCATTAAACGTAATTCTTCTTCATCATAATCTCCATCAAATTCGTCTAAAGCATCTTGAATTTTATCAGAATCAGCATCCATAAAGTAATCATGTATTTCTTCTTGCTGATCTTCATCCAATAAATCATCTAATGAATAATTGATATTTAATTTAGTCCCAGAAAAAATAATCATTTCCATTTCCTTTATCAATTCACTCATTTTTAACCCTTTAGATTTAGCAATATCTTCTAAAGGTAATTTTTTATCAGTATTCTGAATGATAAATAACTTTAATCCAGAATTAGTTCCTGTACTTTTTACAATTAGATCATCTGGTCTTAAAATATCATTTTCATCTACATAGGCTGAAATAAGTTTGATAAATTCTTTACCAAATTTTCTTGCTTTACCTTCACCTACTCCATGTACTGTAGATAATTCTGCTAAAGTTATTGGATATTTCAAAGCCATATCATCTATCGATGGATCTTGAAAAACTGCAAATGGAGGAACACCTTGTTTATGTGCAACTTTTTTACGCAAATCTTTTAGTATATGCACCAACTTTTCATCAGCAACTGCTCCAGAAGATTTAGAATTTGTAATAATAGAATTATCATCCTCTTCATTATAAGTATGGTCTTCTGTCATCATAAAAGAATAAGGCTTATTAATAAACTCTTCTCCTTTTTCTGTCAATTTAACAACACCATATAGTTCTATCTCTTTCTTTATCAGATGAATTACTAAAACCTGTCTAATTAGAGCCATCCAATACAATGCAGATTTATCTTTACCAATACCAAAAAATGGTTGTAAATGTGTTTTATGAGATGTTAAAAGTGCATTTTCTTTACCCACTAAAGTATTAACAATCTCTTTTGCTTTATATTTTTGAAGCGTATCTTTTACAACTTTTAATAAAGTAATAACATCTTCTTTTGCTTCATGTTTTTTCTTTGGATTTCTTGAGTTATCATCCATGTCTGCACCTTCTCCATTTTCAACATCAAACTCTTCGCCAAAATAATGCAATAAGTATTTTCTTCTATTCATAGAAGTTTCAGCATAACCAACAACTTCTTGTAATAATGCGTGACCAATTTCTTGTTCAGCAACTGGCTTACTTGCCATAAATTTTTCTAACTTTTCTATGTCTTTATAAGCATAAAAAGCCAAACAGTATCCTTCTCCATCATCACGTCCTGCTCTACCAGTTTCTTGGTAATAACTTTCTAAACTTTTTGGAATATCATGATGAATTACAAAACGAACATCTGGTTTGTCAATTCCCATTCCAAATGCAATTGTAGCAACAACTACATCACAATCTTCCATCAAAAACATATCTTGATGTTTTACTCTAGTTTTTGCGTCTAAACCTGCATGGTAAGGAACTGCTTTGATTCCATTTACTTGTAAAACTTGGGCAACTTCTTCCACTTTTTTACGACTTAAGCAGTAGATTATTCCAGATTTACCCATTCTTTGCTTTACAAAACGAATAATATCTTTTTGTACATCTGCTGTTTTTGGTCGTACTTCATAAAATAAATTAGGTCTATTAAAAGATGCCTTAAATCTATTTGCATCTAGAATTCCTAAAGTTTTTAAAATATCTTCTTGTACTTTTTCTGTTGCAGTTGCAGTTAAACAGATAACAGGCACATTGTCAATTGCTTTAATAATGTGTTTTAAATTTCTGTATTCTGGTCTAAAATCATGCCCCCATTCAGAAATACAATGCGCTTCATCAATTGCTACAAAAGAAATTTTTTGAGTTCTTAAAAAAGTAACATACTCTTCTTTTATTAAAGATTCTGGTGCTACATATAAAAGTTTTGTAATTCCGTTAGTAATATCTTCTTTAACCTGAGCAACCTCTGTCTTATTTAAAGATGAATTTAAAACATGAGCTACTCCATTGTTTTCAGAAATACCTCTAATAGCATCTACTTGATTTTTCATCAAAGCAATTAAAGGAGAAACTACAATTGCAGTTCCTTCTGCCATTAAAGCTGGTAATTGATAACAAAGTGATTTTCCTCCACCAGTTGGCATTATTACAAAAGTATTATTATTCTCAACTATACTTTTAATCACTTGCTCTTGTAATCCTTTAAATTTATTAAATCCAAAGAATTTTTTAAGAGGACTGTATAAATCCATTTATATAAAATATTCGTTTAACTTTAAAAACAACTCACAAACATACTATAATATTTGTTCTAACTATTATTTATAGTAAATTTGCTCGTTTCTTAATCTAAAGATATAACTTTTTTTTATTCTGATAAAATACCAAACTATTGAAAAAGACAAACTCAATTATTAAAACCGCTAAAGAAACTATACTAGTAGAAAGTAATGCTATTGCTAATTTAGCTAATTTAATTGATGCTGACTTCGAAGAAGCAGTTAAATTTATTTTAAATTCTAACGGAAGAGTAATTGTAACTGGTATTGGTAAAAGTGCAAATATTGCTACAAAAATTGTTGCTACATTTAATTCTACAGGAACTCCTGCTATATTTATGCATGCTGCAGATGCAATTCATGGAGATTTAGGAAACGTACAAAAAGACGATGTTGTTATTTGTATTTCTAAAAGTGGAAATACTCCAGAAATTAAAGTATTAGTTCCGTTAATTAAAAATTATGGCAATAAAATAGTTGCAATTACTGGAAATGTAGACTCTTATTTAGGAGAACATGCAGATTTTACATTAAATGCTTTTGTAGAAAAAGAGGCTTGTCCTAATAATTTAGCTCCAACAACGAGCACAACTGCTCAATTAGTTTTGGGAGATGCTTTAGCTGTCTGCTTATTAGATTTAAGAGGGTTTACGAGTAAAGATTTTGCAAAATATCATCCTGGAGGAGCTTTAGGAAAACGTTTATATTTAAGAGTTTCTGATTTAGTAGAAAAAAATGAAGTGCCAAGAGTAAATGAAACAGATAGTATTGCTAAAGTAATTGTTGAAATTTCAGAAAAAAGACTAGGAGTTACTGCAGTAATGAAAGATGATAAATTGGCAGGAATTATTACTGATGGAGATATTAGAAGAATGCTTTCTAAAACAACAGAAATAACTCAATTTACTGCAAAAGATATTATGGGAAAAAACCCAAAAACTATTTCTGAAGAAGCTATGGCTATAGATGCCTTAAATACAATGGAAAACAACAGTATTACACAAATGTTAGTTGTTGATAATAAAAACAATTATGTTGGTGTTGTACATTTACATGATTTAATTAAAGAAGGAATTTTCTAATGGCAGAAAAACAGAAAGAAATGTCCTTTTTAGGTCATTTAGAAGAATTAAGATGGCATTTAGTTAGAAGTGCATCAGCAATTTTTATTTTAGCAATAGGCTTTTTTGTGTATGCAGAACAAGTTTATGATAATTTCCTATTAGCTCATATTAAACCAGATTTTATCACTTATCAACTATTTTGTGATTTTTTTAATTTATTGGGTATGGATAGTGATTTTTGTAATGTAACTTTTGCTGATAAAAAGTTACAGAGCATAAAAGTTACCTCGCAATTAATGAATTCTATTTGGTCTTCATTAATATTAGGAATAATTTGTTCTTTCCCTTACTTACTTTGGGAAATTTGGAGGTTTGTTGCTCCAGGTTTAACTAAAAATGAAGTGAAAAAATCTAAAGGATTTATTTTTACAGCATCCTTATTATTTTTTATAGGTTTAGCATTCAGTTTTTATGTAATTGCACCTATATCTGTACATTTCTTATATAATTATCAGATTTCTGAAAGCATTGTAAATAGCTTTACACTACAATCTCACATAGGACTAATTACCAACATGCTACTTGGAGTTTCAGTATTGTTTGAATTACCTGTACTAATTTATTTTTTAACAAAAATTGGATTAGTAACTCCAGAATTTTTAAAAAAATATAGAAAACACGCTTTGGTAGTTGTATTAATTTTAGCAGCTATTATTACACCACCAGATATTGCTAGTCAAGTAATTGTAGCAATTCCAATACTTATTTTATATGAAATAGGTATTAAGGTTTCGAAAAGAGTTATTAAAAAACAACAAAAAGATGCACAAAAAAGTCCAAGAGTTTAATGACTATCGTCAGAAAATGAACGATAAAATTTTAGATTCTGACAATAAAGTAATAAAAAGAATCTTCAATTTAGACACAAACGCTTTTAAAGAAGGTCATCTACCTGTAAAAACAAAAGAGCTTCTAGGTTTAGTGGCATCGGCAGTTTTAAGATGTGATGATTGTGTGCAATATCATTTAGAATCTGCACACAAATTAGGTGTTAGTAAAGAAGAAATGATGGAAACTATGTCTATAGCTACTTTAATTGGAGGTACAATTATGATTCCTCATTTAAGAAGAGCTGTTGAATATTGGGAAGCTTTAGAAGAAAGTAATTTATAATATATTTAAGATTTCAACCTCAATCATTTACTATATTTGATTTATGATTTTAAGAGCAGAAAATATTGAAAAAATCTACGGAAGTAGAAAAGTTGTAACAGGAATTTCTTTAGAAGTTCAACAAGGTGAAATTATTGGACTTTTAGGTCCAAATGGAGCTGGAAAAACAACTTCTTTCTACATGATTGTTGGAATGATAAAACCTAATGCTGGTAAAATTTTCTTAAATGATGAAGAAATTACGGAAGATGCCATGTACAAACGTGCGCAAAAAGGTATTGGATATTTAGCACAAGAAGCATCTGTTTTTAGAAAACTTTCTGTTGAAGATAATATTATGTCTGTTTTACAATTTACAGACTTAACTAAAAAACAACAAAAAGATAAATTAGAATCTCTTATTGAAGAATTTAATATTGGTCATGTTCGTAAAAACAGAGGAGATTTATTATCTGGTGGAGAAAGACGTAGAACAGAAATTGCTCGTTGTTTAGCTTCTGACCCAAATTTTATTTTATTAGATGAACCTTTTGCAGGTGTAGATCCTATTGCTGTTGAAGATATACAAAGTATTGTTGCGCAATTAAAGAATAAAAATATTGGTATTTTAATTACAGATCATGATGTACAAGCTACTTTAGCGATTACAGATAAAACGTATTTAATGTATCAAGGCAGTATTCTAAAAAGCGGAACACCAGAAGAATTAGCGGCAGATGAAATGGTTAGAAAAGTATATTTAGGTAAAGATTTCGAATTAAAGAAAAAGAAAGTTTTTTAATTTTTAAAATTACCAATATGCCAAAGAATTCCTGATGGATCATGTAAAAAGAATTCTTTTCCCCAATCGTTTACAACAATTTCTGATAATCTAACTTTTGAAAATTTCTCTGTAAGTTTCTTAGACTTGAGTTCTACTAAATACTCTTCTAAATCTTCAACTTCTAAGAATAACATAGAATTATCAACCCAATCTTTTACGTATGCTTTTTGAAGATAAAAACTCAGTTTTTCATCAATTTTAAAAAGAGACATGTTTTCTGATAAAACTACTTCAGAAAAACCCATTATTTTGTAAAAACTTCTTGATTCTTGGAAGTCTTTAGCTCCAATAAAGCTTCTAACAGATTTAAATTTCGGATTTTTTTCCATCGTTTGAAATAATAGATAAAACTACATAAATAATGATTATCAAAGGTATTGAAATATAATGCAAGAAAATAATCATCAATAAAGAAGTAACTAAAAACAAATACTTCATTAAATTATTTTTTACTGAATACTCTTTAAACTTTAATGAAAACAAAGGGATTTCTGCATTCATTAAATAGGTTAAAAGTATTGTTATGGCTATTAAAAAATAATTATTTGTAATTAAGTTTTGTACAAATTCAATATTAGAATATTCTTGAATTAAAGGTAAAGAAATAACAAATAAACTCATTGCTGGCGTTGGCAAACCTATAAAAGAATCAGACTGCCTAGTATCAATATTAAATTTTGCCAATCTGTAACAAGCTCCGAGAGTTAATAATAAACCTAAAATTTGAATAGGTTCAAATTGAAACCCACTCCAACTCATAAACTCAGTACTTTCAGAAAAAGAACCAAATTTATTATTTGTTGACAATAAATTGAACATAATAATTCCTGGCACAACACCACTTGTAACCATATCTGCTAAAGAATCTAATTGTTTTCCTAATTCACCTGTAACGTTTAGTAAACGTGCAGCAAATCCATCAAAAAAATCAAATAAAATTCCAATAACTACAAATAAACCTGCTAAAACAAAATTACCTTCTACAGCAAGAATAGTGGCAATTGTACCACAGAAAAGATTACCAAGTGTTATTAAATTTGGAATGTGTTTTTTAATATTCATTTTTTGATTGATTGAAAAGCTAAAATAAGAAATCAATTTATAGTGGTTTTCATTATTCTTTATTTTTTCATCATATTTGTAAGAAAAGAAATTCTATGCCAGTTTTCACTTCAGACTACTCTCCTACTTTGCCTTTTAAAAATGGTCATTTTAATACGATGTATAGACCTCTTTTTATGAAAGATATTTGTAGTTATTTACGAAAAAGAGTAACTACTTGGGATCATGATTTTATAGATTTAGATTTTTCTTTAGTTGGTTCTAAAACCTTGGTATTATTGATTCATGGTTTAGAAGGAAGTTCAGAATCTAAATATATGGCTTCAACTTCTAAACACCTAAATAAAAAAGGTTTAGATACCGTTTGTTTTAATTTAAGAAGCTGTTCTGGTGATGATAATTTACTTTTAGGAACTTATCATAGTGGAAAAACAGAAGATGTTGATTTTGTTGTAAACTATCTTTTAGACAATTATGAATACGAAAACTTAATCATTGTTGGTTTTAGTTTAGGAGGAAATTTAACATTAAAATATATAGGTGAGCAATCAGAAAAAATATCTCCAAAAATAAAAGGAGGAGTTGCTGTTTCTGTTCCTATCGATATTACTTCTGCTGAAAAAGAAATGGATAAACTCAAAAACAAATTATATCTAGAAGTATTTTTTAAAACAATAAAAAATAAAATTTTAGAAAAAGCACATAAATTTCCAGAATTTAATTTAGATAAAACACAATTATTTAAAGCTACTAAGTTTAAACATTTAGAACATTTATATACGGTACCTGTTTTTGATTTTGAAAGTCCTGAAGATTATTGGGAAAAAGCGAGTTCTAAACCTTATTTATCTAAAATTAAAAAGCCAACTTTATTGATTAATGCAAAAGATGATTCTTTTTTATCAAAAGATTGTTTTCCTTTTGATGAAGCTTATAATTCTGACTTTTTCTTTTTTGAAGGCCCAAATTATGGTGGCCATGTTGGATTTATAACTTCTTTTAAACCAGCAGAGAACACTTGGTTAGAACATAGAATTGAACGATTTATCAGAGAAAATATTCAGATTAATCTTAAGTAAACAATATCTTTAAAAAACTACTGTTATTTTAGTATGTTTTTAGATATTTGTATTGATAATTTTCGCCTTTTGAAACACAAAATATTATTTTTTTTATTATTTACTCCTCTCTTTTTATCTGCACAAGCATTTAGAAATTATTCTAATGAATTTTTAACAATTGGTGTTGATGCTGCAGGATTAGGAATGAGCAAAAGTGTTGTTGCTACTACAAATGATGTAAATTCGATTTACTGGAACCCAGCTGGTTTAGTTGGTATAGAAGATTATCAAGGTTCTTTAATGCATGCTTCTTATTTTGCTGGAATTGCTAATTATAATCATGCCAGTTTTGCAATGCCAATTGACAAGCAAAGTGCCGTTGGAATTTCAATTATTCGTTTTGGTGTTGATGACATTTTAAATACTACAGAATTAATTGATAGCAATGGAAACATAGATTTTAACAGAATAAGTCTTTTCTCTTCTGCTGATTATGCTTTTAATATTGCTTATGCTAGAAACTTACCTTTTAAGGATATTAAGTTTGGTGTAAATGCTAAAATTGTGAGAAGAATAATTGGTGATTTTGCTTCTTCTTGGGGATTTGGTTTCGATGCAGGAATTCAATTTGAAAGAAATTCTTGGCAATTTGGATTGATGGCAAGAGATATTACAACTACTTTTAATAGTTGGGCCATAAATGAAGATGGATTTCAGAAAATAAAAGATGCAAATTGGTTTGTAGATGAAAATGGAAATCAACTATTTGTTAATGAAGTAAATGGAGAAGAAATTTTAACTTACAAAGATAATACTCCCTATTTAGATGAAAATGGAGAAGTTATTAGTCCAAATCAAGAATTACCAGAAACTACAGAAGTAACAAAACCTAAATTACAATTAGGAGTTGCAAAAACTTGGAAAATAGGACGTTTTTTTAATTTACTTACAGAAGTAAATGCAAATATGCGTTTTGCAAAAACAAACGATATTTTTGCTTCGGATGCTTTAAGTATTGATCCTGCTGCAGGTTTTCAATTAGATTTTGATAAATTGGTTTATTTAAGAGCGGGAGTTGGTAATTTTCAATACATAACAGAATACGACAACACAAAATCACTTTCTTTACAACCTAATTTTGGTGTTGGTTTTAAATACAATGGAATCAAAATTGATTATGCTTTAACCAATATTGGTAGTGTTGGTAACGCTTTATATTCAAATATTTTTTCAATTACTATTGATTATAGTTTTTTTAGACGCTAGTTTTTATGAAAAAAAAATACTTCTTTTTATTATTTTTACTTTCCATTTATGCACCATTAAAAGCTCAGGTTCAACTTTCTGTGTATTCTGAAGTAAGTATTATTACTGCAGGACCAGGAGACGAATTATATGAAGCTTTTGGGCATTCTGCAATTAGAATTAAAGACCCTATTTTAAACTTAGATTTAATTTATAACTATGGAATGTTTGATTTTAATCAACCAAATTTTTTATTAAATTTTGCAAAAGGAAACATGATTTATAGTCTAGCTCGCTACGACTTTAAATACTTTTTAGCGAGTTATAAAAGAGATAAACGTTGGGTTAAACAACAGGTTTTAAATTTAACGCAAGAAGAAAAACAAGCTTATTTTATTTTTTTAGAAAAAAATGCTTCACCAGAAAACAGAGATTACCTCTATGATCCTTACTTTGATAATTGCGCTACTAAATTAAGAGATATAACAAAATCTGTTTTAGGTAGTAAACTTTTGTTTAACGATAATCACCTAGAAAAAGAACTAACATTTAGACAATTAACAAACAATGAAATCAATTTAAATTCTTGGGGAACTTTTGGATTAAATTTAATTGCTGGTACAAAATTAGATAAAAAAGCTACTTCTGAAGAATATATGTACTTACCAGATTTTGTATATAGTGCATTTAAAAATGCAACAGTTTATATAAAAAACCAGTCAAAAAAATTAGTAAAAAGAGAGGATAACCTTTTAAATTTTGAAGAAAAACAACCTAAAAATTCATTTTTTAATCCTTTTTTAATTTTTAGTATTCTTTCTCTTATAGGAATTTATATTACTTATAAAGACTTTAAAAAGAACAAAAGAACAAGATGGTTTGATTTTATATTATTTTTTATAACTGGATTAATTGGTTGTATTCTGATATTTCTTTGGTTTTTCTCAAGTCATTCTACAGCGCCAAGTAATTTTAATGTATTGTGGGCTTTTGCACCAAACTTAATAGTTGCTTTTCTTTTAGTAAAAAAAAATCAACAAAAATGGTTACAAAATTATTTGTTTGTACTGATATTATTTTTAGTAATTATTCCAGTATTATGGTTTGCTAAAATTCAGGTTTTTCCAATAGTAGTAATTCCTTTATTGCTATTACTTTTTGTTAGATATTTCTATTTATCAAAACGATTATTGACCTCTATAAAATAAAACAGTAGTTATTGTTTTTATTAAGATTTTAAAGTCTAAAAAAGCACTTCTTTCTTTAATATAATACAAATCATAGCGCAATTTAATTTCTTGTTCTTCAATTGTATTAGCATAGGGGTAATTAACTTGTGCCCAACCTGTTAATCCAGGTCTAACAACATTTCTTATAGCATAAAAAGGAATTTTTGACTCTAAATCATGCACAAATTCTGGTCTCTCAGGTCTTGGACCAATAATACTCATTTCTCCTTTTAAAATATTATAAAATTGAGGAATTTCATCCAATCTAGTATTTCTTAAAAATTTACCGAAAGATGTAATTCTTTTATCATTTTTCACAGCCCAAACTGCTCCATTAGATTCCGCATTTTTAACCATTGATCTCAGTTTAAAAATATTGAAATTCTTACCATTTTGCCCCACTCTTTCTTGTTTATAAAATAAAGCACCTCGATTTCCAATTAAATTCCCTAAAAACAAAATTGGGATTAGCACTAATAAAATAACAAGTCCAAATATTGAAAGAATAATGTCAACTAATCGTAAACCAAATAGATATAATCTACTATTATTATTTTTACTAAAATTTAAATATTTGTAAAAATTATTCTGTAAATATTCTTTTGGAACCCTTGCTGTAACTTCTTCATAGAATGTTTCATAGCTAACGATGTTAATTCCTTGTTCGAATAATAATATCAACTCTCTATTTAATTTTTTCACCTCTATAGAGGATAAATCTTTTAAGGATACAATAACCTCCGTTACATTATTATCTTTTATTAAATCTGATATTTTATTTGTAGAAATATTATAAAAATTAGTTACACCTTTTATTTTTTTATCAGATAAATAGCAATATAAGTTATGTATGTTATCATTTTTTACTTTTAAAATTAATTTCTGAATTCTATCTGAATTACCTATAAAAATTATGTTTTTGAAATACTTTGGTGAAAATATTAACCACATGTACAAAAACCTCCAAATTATAACTGGTAAAGAAAGAATTAAAAAGAAATATGCTATCTGTAACCTGTTAGATGGTAACTCTGGAGAAATAAAAGGAGTAAAAACATAAAAAATTGTAGTGAAAAAAGCTGTTAAAGTTACACTTCTAACAACGGTATATCTATTATTTGAAATATTTAAATTATATAACTGGAATATTTCTCCAAAAATCAAATAATAAAAAATAAGTAATAAAAACCAATTTAATATTCCTTCACTTTTAAAATTAATATAATTAAAATTTATAAAAGAGTAGGTTAGGTAAAGACTAAATACAAGAATAAAAATGTCTATAATTCTTAAAAAAAATTTTCTTTCAGATAAATTAAAATAGGATGTTTTTGATGCCAAATGTTTATATTTTATCTAATTTATTGATGAATTCAAATACTTAGTTTTAATTGAAATAAATTTATGAATATCACAAATTTATAAAAAAGAATATTAACTAATAAATGATTTAAAGTTATTACTAATAATTATTTTAATTAAGTTAAAAAAAGTGTCTCAGACAGTGTTGTTAAAACAATTTGACTTAAATAGTTAAATAAATGTAATAAATATTTTGGCAATAATCTTATTTTCGATTATTTTTAAATATATAATATTAGATAATGATAAAAATTATTGCTGTAGTTGGTGCAAGGCCTCAATTTATTAAACACTTTTCATTTGAAAAGTCAAGTACAAAAAAAATAGACTTAATAACTATTCACACTGGACAACATTACGATGAAAATATGAGTGCCATTTTTTTTAACGAATTAGGAATGAAAAAACCTAAGTATAAATTAAATACAGGAGGTGGAAGTCATGGATTACAAACCGGAAAAATGATAATTGAAATTGAAGAAATTCTACTTAAAGAAAAACCAGATGGTATTGTTGTTTATGGTGACACAAACTCAACTTTGGCTGCTTCTCTTGCTGGTTCAAAACTAGCAATTCCAATTTTTCATATAGAAGCTGGACTTAGAAGTTATAATAAAAAAATGCCAGAAGAAATTAATAGAGTTCTAACTGATCATGTTTCTAATCTACTATTTGTTCCTTCTCAATTGGCAACAAAAAACTTACAGAAAGAAGGGGTCTTAGATAATGTAATCGAGGTAGGAGATATTATGAAAGATTTAGTTTTTTATATTAAAAAAAACAATCACTTAACTATTAAAAAACCATTTTCTAATTTTTATTATGCTACTATTCATCGTCCATATAATACTGATGATAAAGAACGACTTTCTTTAGTATTAAAGTCATTAAACTCAATGAAGTTAAAAGTAGTGATGTCTATACACCCTAGAACAACAAAATTAATGAACCAATACAATATAAAAAGAGAATCCTATTCAAACATTCATTTTATAAACCCTCAATCATATTTTGATAATCTTTCTTATTTAAATAGTAGTAATGGTTTATTAACAGATAGTGGTGGAATGCAAAAAGAAGCATATTGGTTAAAAAAACAATGTGTTACTATTAGAAAAGAAACAGAATGGATTGAGACATTGGTCGATGATAAAAATAAATTGATTTTTGATGAATTATCTGACTTAAAGAATATATTTACTAATGATTTATTAAATTGGAATGATAGTTTATATGGAAAAGGAAATACAGCTGAAATAATAGTTGATACAATAGTAAAATATTATAAATAGCTAAAATAGTTTTTCATATAAACCACTCAAGTAATTAAAGTTATGATGTTTTTTAACATAATTATAGCCCTTTAAACCTAAATCACTCCTCTCTTGGATTGTCATCTCTTTTAGCTTTAAAACCACATCAGCAATCTCTTTAGAATTTTCTGGAGGAACAACAAAACCACAACCAGATAATTCTACAGGATCTTTTATTCTATTAGATGAAGATATTATAGGCTTTTTTGCTAGCATATAATCAAAAAACTTGTTAGAAGACACACCATAGTCAAATAAAGGGGTATTGTTTCTTCCTACAAAGCAAACATCAAAAAGAGCCAACATACTTTGTACTTGATTTTTATTTATTTTAGAAATAAAAGAAACATTATCCTGACTATCAACTTGTTTTATTAATTCTTCTTTTAAATAACCATCTCCAACAAAAACAAAGTGAATATCTTTCTCAAATTTTAAAGATATTGATGCTTCAATTAAATACTCTAAAGCATTTGCCATTCCCATTGTTCCTGTATAACCAATAATAAATTTATTTTTTGGAATTTGGTTAATTATTTCAAGTGTAAGTTCCTCTTTCTTTAATAACGACTCATCAATTCCATTAGGTATCCATACAAATTTATTAGGGTTTTTAGAAATAGGGTTTATATACTTGTGTGCATTTGGTAATAAGCTAATAATATAATCTGCTTTTTTATAACCAAATTTCTCTACCCATCTCATTAAAATTACCATTGGATGATTTTTAGAATACCCTTTTAAATACATTGGTGTAAGAGGCCATAAATCTCTAATTTCAAAAAAAAGAGTTTTAACTTTATATTTTCTTTTTAAAAACCAACCTGTTAGAATAGGAAAAATAGGCATTGAAGAAACAAGTATAACATCTGGTTTACCTAATAATTCTTTTTTTAGAAAAGCTGTTTTTATTGCAAAAACAATCATACTCCATAGTTTAAAGATACTTCCTCCGTCATATTCTGGTATTTTAACCCAACAAAAAGTAATCCCTTCTTCTAATTTTTCTAATGTGAAGTTTTGCTTTTGATTTATTTTTGGCTGATTATGAAATAAATGATTGTAAGAACCAGATATTATCTTAACATCATATCCTTTTTTTATCCAGTATTTACTAAAATAATAATGACGTTCTCCCCAACCAGAATCCAATTTTCCTGCAGTCATATTTAATACCCAAATAGTTTTTTTCATTATAAAAGTGAGGTTATTATTTCTGGCTTACCAGATTTTGTTGGTGCAATATAATCAACATTAACATAATCGATTACAAATGATTTATCTTGAATATGTTTTTGCAATTCTGCTGTTATTTCTTCTAATGTTTCAAATTTGAATCCTTTAGATTTTATATATTCAATGGTAATTCCGTTTCTGTTTTTTTGGATTACTCTAAATTGTTTTATAGTGGATACATATTCAAAAATACCTGTAAAAGAGTGTACAATTAGCTTTTTATCATCTTTTAAAACAACTACATCTGTTTCTCTTCCTACTATTTGTTGCAATAATGGATAATTATATTCCCTTTTTTCTGGATAATTTTCTTTAGGCAAAATAATTGCTAAATCGCCTAGTTTATAGCGAATTAATGGCATCGAAAACCCATCTAACCTTGTTACTAAGAGATGTCCCATTTTACCATCATCTAACTTATTACCATCATCGTCTACTACTTCTAGAAAAACATGTGGACTTAAGATATATTTGTAGTCTAAATCTTTTTGAGAAGCAATCATTAAACCTTCATTACTACCATAAGTATCAAAAACCTTACAATTAAATGCCTTTTGAATATTATTTCTATAATGATTAAAAAGTTTATCTCCCAAACTTATTACAGCCTTCAATTTAATAGTATAATTGTTCTTTAGTACAAATTCAGATATAATATTCAAAGATGAAGCATAACCAGATAAATAATATTTATTAGTGTTATTTAATTTTTCACAAAGAACATGTAATTGCGTATCCGACAAAGAAAAAGCATTTAAATAAATAGTATTATACAAAAAATCTTTTGTCGATTTTAGAAAACCTCTATTTAAATTCATGCCCGTTTGTACAATAGGTGCTCCTATTTTATAACCAGACCACTCCCACCAATGTGTAAGTATTCCTCTTAAAACAGATTGCTCTTTTTTATTCATGTACACCGTAGTTTGTATACCAGAAGAACCGCTACTTGAATAGGATACTAATTCTTTCTTATCATAATTCTTCGAGATTAAAATATCTACATTGTTTCTAATATCATCTTTTAACAAAATTGGAAATTGTTTTATCCAAGCATACGGATTTTCTCCTTTTAATTGAATTTTTTTATATTTAGGTACTGTATTTACTGCATGTAGCAACACTTTTTGAAGGTTTTCTTTTTGAAGGTTTTCTAATTCAACCTCAGAAAACAAATCAACCTTTCGCCAATATTTTAATTCTTTTTTGTATGAAGATTTATTAAAAAAATCACCAATGGGTAAAACAATATTTTCAAGAAATTTCGAATACATTTAAACAAGAATTTGATTCCATTTTTGTTTTACTTCGCGCCACGCAAAACTTTCTGCTTTTTTTCTTCCATTTAAAGCCAAACTAAAATTATTTTCCTCAATAATTTTAATAATTGCATCTGCCATTTGGTTTTCATTTTCCTTATCTACTAAAACTCCATCAATATTATTTTCAATTAAAAAAGGCATACCACCAACATTTGTGCTTATAATTGGTAAACCTAAAGCCATTGCTTCCATAACACTTACAGGCGTATTATCAAAATTTGTAGTATTAATAAAAAGATCAAAATCTATTGCTTTTTTATGCCATTCCTCTTTGGGTAAAACACCGGTAAACTCAACCGAATCAATAATATTTAATTCTTTTGCCAAATTTCTTGAAGCTTCAAAAGAAGTATCTTTACCTGGACCAACCATACATAATTTTGCTTTTGGGTATTTTTCTTTTAATAAAGACAATACTTTTATGGCCAATGTAGGATTGTATAATTCTTTAAACGCACGTACCCATAAAATTTTAGGTTTAAGCTCTATTCTTTTTTTAAAACTATAATTTTCTATTTCTAAAATGTTTGGTATAAAATCAGTTTTATATCCTTTTTTTTCAAACTCACTTTTTAAATAGTTTGAAGGGGCAATATTTTTATATGAATTATTAAAAATTAAATTAGATATTTTTACGCTCTTATTGATACGAAAAGGCAAATTTCCACCTCTTAAAATCGTAATATATTTAATTCTAAACAACCTTGCTAATTGCGATGTTATAAAAGAAAAATAGAAATTTGAAGTACTAAAAGTATCTATCAAAATATAATCAGTTTTGTTACTATTTTTTACAACGGCTAAACACATACTTAATAAACGAAGAATTTTATTGTTCTTACTTGAAGATTTTTTTACTTTATGTCCTTCTAGTTGTAATAATCTAGATAAAACCTCCATTGAAGTATTGTAGTTAGTTCTTTTAACTAAGTTATTACCAATATAAAGAATCCTTTTTTTTATCATTGTTACTCTTCTTTTTGAATGTTAGTAATATTAATTAAACTTAATCCATAAATAAAACCTGGTAGTGCAATTCTCATTGCCGAATGATTTATAGTTAAAAACCATATCATATAAAATGAAATAATAAATGCTTTTTGAAAATTATTACCATTAAAAAAATTAATAAGAGGCATAATTAATAGTATTAATAGTAAAATAAAACCAATTAAACCATGTTCTTCAATTAACCTTCCTACTTCATTATGTGATGCAGCTGTAATATGTCTATTACTTTTCATCCTTTCATACTTTCCATTACCAACACCAATACCTAAGGGATTATCTAAGAAATTGGTAAATTGATACCCCAATAAATCTGATCTACCTGTAGTTATATCTTTCTTTTGTATTCCTGAAGCATTTTTACCTGTATACCTATTATCTAACATTCCTCCAGTAATATTTGATGTATAAACCCAAATAGCAAAAATAAAGAATCCAAGTATTAAGATATACTTAAAAAGTATTTGAAAACTCATTTTTTTATATAAAACAAAGAAAAACGAAAAAAGAGCTAAAGAAATAGCTGCAGTAATAATTCCTCCTCTAGAAAAAGTTAATAAACCTCTATAAGTAAAATAGATTAAAAAAAAAGCATCTAAGAATAAAAAACCACTCAACTTTTCTTTTAATAATAGAAAAACTGCTAAGATAAACATACCTAAACCAACTGCAGTTGCAACTTGGTTTGGTCCAAATCCACCTGAAGTTTCTGCAATAGCAGAACCACCAAAAATAATTTCTTCTAGGTCGGGAGTTCTAAAATACAAATAGGTAATCATTGAAAATAAAGGTAGTAACATAAAAAACAAGCCCTTCATTAACTCTTTTTTACTAATGGGTCTTAAATAAAAGTATAAGGCAGAAACACCCAATACAATTGGCCCACTTAAATTAAATACAATGTTTTTTCTTAAAGACTCTCCTTCTGGGACATTAGTAAAAACGATACCTAATAATAAAAGTAAAATATAAAAAATAAAATGGACAGAAAACTTTTGCTTAAATGGACCTAAAAAAATACCTAAAACTAAAAATAAAATAACTCCATATTTACCTGTTTCGTATAAAAAGAACCCCTTGCTCATTCTTAAAAAAACTTCTGCGCCTGCAATATATGAAGCAAAAAGGAATGCTTCTTCTTCTCTATTACTAGAAACTATAATTAATACAATTGGAATAACAAAGCAAGCTAAACCATAAAATTTTGGAAAAAAAGGTAATGTTCCAAAATATCCAAAAGCAATGTGGATTAAAATAAAAATTAATTTGTTATTTAATACTTTTTCTACCAAATTAAATTGCGTAAATTGTTATTAATTTTTTTATAAAATTTTCTTTAGAATAATTTGCTTTTACATTTTTGTAATGCAACTCTCCATAAGATTTTTTCTTTTCTTCTGAATTGATGTATTCTTCTATTGCATTTGCTAATTCTAAACTATTTTCTTTTTCTACAACTATACCAGATTTTCCATTTTCTATAACCTTACCACATTCTCCAACATTTGTAACTACAACAGGTAATTTAGCTAAACCATACTCTAATAAAGATATTGGTAAACCTTCAGATTTAGAAGATAAAACACCTATAGTAGATTGGTAAAGTATATTTTTAATATCTAAACACAAATCATATAAATATACAGATTTATCTAAATTACTCTCTACAATATATTGTTTTATTTTATTGGAATACTCATCTTTAAAATCTTTACCTATAAAATGTAATGTCCATTCTGGGTACTTAGGTTGAAGAAATTTAAATGCTTTTAATAGGTTTAAATGATCTTTTACTTCTCTTAAGGAAGATAAAATCACAATTCTTTTATCTTCTATTCCTTGTAATACTGTTTTTTTACCTAAATTATTAAAAAGTGGAAAGTTTTCTAACTTTATTGAATGCTTGTGTTTTAACTTTTTAGTTGACCAATTATTAAGTTCTTGGTTTACATTTATAATTCTATCAAAAAAAAAGCTAAAAAATTTAATTATAAAAAATTTAAAGCCTTTAAGTTTTGTATAATTTCCTGAATGTATATGCCAAGTTATTTTAACTTTTGGGTAAACCATCTTCAAACAAAAAACAAAAAAATAAGATGTAGAATGAGCATGAATTATATTAATACTATTTTTTTTTAAATATTTTCTAAACTTAAATATTGCTGAAAAATCTATACTTTTTTTTCTTTTTAAATATATATATCCAACCTTTTCTTTTAAACTACTTTTTAATATACCTTCTTTTCTAGTAGTACATAAATGTGAATTTATTCCCTTTTCTAATAATGAATTTGCAATATTAACAGCAAGAACTTCAGCTCCACCAGCATTTAAAGAGTCTATAACTTGTATCACACCAAAATTATTCATTTATAATATTTTTTTTATTTCTGATGAAAACTTTTCTAGTGTATATTGTTGAGACCACTCTTTCGCTTTTAAAACTTGATTAATGTACTCTTTATAATCTTTAATATAGCCTTCTATTATTGTAACGATATTTATTTCATTTATATTTGACTTAACTACAGTACCTCGAGTACCATAACCTAACATATTTTCTACACAAGAAACATTCGATGAAATTGGCAAACAACTCCAAAACATTGCTTCTGCAACCACTTTGGGCCAACCTTCTGATTTAGAAATAAAAATTAAAAAATGTGATTCTTGAAATGCTTTTTTAACCACTTCTTTTGGTTGATTACCATGTAAAATAATAGAATCATGGAGATTGTGCTGTTCAATATACTCTTGAACTTTTACAAACTCCAAACCATTACCATACATATTTAATTGTGCTTTTATATTCTTTGCTACAAGTTTTTCAATCACTTTAACACTTAACATCGGCTGTTTTCCTGCTGTAAATGCACCCACAAAGATAAAATTAATATTAGAAGAGAAATCTTTTTCAGGAACTTCTACAATTTCATTATTTACATAAGATGCCGTAAAAAAAGGAACAATATTTTTAGATTGATTTTCCCACTCTCCATAAACTAAAACTTTACAATTTTTAGTTAAAAAAGTATTAGAAACGATCCATTTTTGAATGCGATAACTTACCGGTTGTTTACTTTTAGGATCCCAATTACCTGCATATTTTACGGTTTTAGGTGTTGATGGAAACAAAATTTGAACAAAACATCCTAATAAACCCACATTACCCGGACATCTTAAATGGATGTGATCTGCCCAAAAACATGCTTTTATTATTTGAAGTAAGATAACCGGAATTTTAAAAATCGAACTAATTTTAGTTTTTAAAGTCAATACATTAAAACAAGGTATTTTCTTTAATTGAATAGTATTCGCATTATATGCAACTTCTATAGCTTTTATTCCTTCTTTAGAAATAGGAGCCACTATTCTAGTTTCAGAAACATTCTGCAACCACAAATTCATTTCACGTACATAAGGCTCGTAAGCAAACAGTTTTTGCTTTTTACTTTTATGTAAAGTATGTGTAATTATTGCAAACTTCATACTTTTAATGGTTTATTAAATAATAAACTAACCCATCCCATTTTTCTACCTAAGGCTTCTGTAAATGCTTCTTTTTTCTTATTCCCTTTTAAACAATTAGTAAAACGTATGGTCATTAATAACAAAACAATGGCATTCCATTTTAGTCTTGCTTTTAAAGACGGATTTGGGAATTTTGTTCGCCAAACATACCAACCATTACGAATCACCATTTTTCCATAGGCATACTTATTAGGTCTTCCTCCTTCTTCATGATAATGATGTAAAGTAGCAGATGTATTTACGTATAAATTATATTTTTCAGAAACTCGTAAACAATACTCTAAATCTTCATACAAACCATAGCCTTCAAAATACTCCGAAAATTTTATGGTATCTACAACCTCTTTTTTAAAGGAAGAAACTCCTCCCATAAAATATTCTGCTTTATAGGTTTTATTGTTTGGAGGTAAGCTACCCACCGAAAATCCGTTTGAAAATCCTGGCATTATACAAGGTGGTTGGTCAGATAATAAACCAAAACGTTTTCTTAAAACATTTCTATTTCCTAAATCTCTAACATAACCATCAATTTCAAATTCATTAAAATGAGGGTTCTCATTCTGCTTTAAAACTCTCCATTTTACTTCATTTAAAATATAACCTCCAACTCCACCCGCTGCTGGATATACTTTATATGTATCCATTAAATTTTTAAAATACGGTTCTTCTAAAATAATATCGTCATCTAAAAAACAAACAACTTCCATATTTTCTGAAACTCTATCAATACCAAAATTACGTTGTTTTGTTAATCCCCTATTTGTATCATCAACTTTAAAATAGTTAAGGTTTTTAAACTTATTTTCCTTTAAAACAATGGTTGTTTTATCATCTGTAGAACCGTCAATAATTAAAATCTCATTGGGATACAATTCTTGTTTTTCTACAGATTTTAGCAACTTTATAATTGCTTCTGGACGCATGTAGGTGCAAATAATTAAACTAAACTTCATCAGTATGGATTAAGTAATTCCACATTCTTTTATTCGTCTCTTCAATAGGCAACATTGTTACTCTATTTATCCATTGTTCTCTACCTTTTAAAGTTTTAGAAGAATTTTTTAATGCATCTTCAATTACTTTTAGAACATTGTTTCTATTTTTTATCCAGAAAACAGCGTCTAAATCTTTTATAATCTTAAAATGTATAAATCGATATGTTTTTTTTACAGACCAATTATAACTACTTTCTGCAATATCATAATTGATATAACAAGTTGCTTTATTTAATAAAGCTGCATCTAACGCCATTGTAGAGCCCATATTTACCACCAAGTCTGCATGTAAAATAGTGTTTATTAGTAACACAATATCTTTTTTACTGGGTCCACCTTGGTTCCATAAAAAAGTTTCTGCACCAAACCAATTGGGTTGTAATTCTTTAACAATAGTTGCATATTTTTCTAAAACCGTATCAAATCCGTCATTTCTATCAATAGGATTTGGTCTAAAAAGCACACTATAAACTTCTTTACTTTTAGCATTTAATTTTAAAACTGCCTCACAAACATCACTTAAATAATCAGGATCATTTGGCGATGTTGTTTTATCATTACCAGAATACAAAATGTACTTTTTAGAAGGATCTAAATGAAACTGAGCAAAAAATTCTGCTCTTTCTAACCGATATTCTTCATTAAAATACGGCATAAATTGTGGCGTTCCTGTAATTTTAATTTCAGATGCTTTTATAAACGGATAATGTGCTTGCATTTCGTCTTTCATATAGGCACTCCACACAAAATATTCATCTGCTTTAATTAATAATGCTCCTTTAGGAATGTTGTCCCAAGAATGGATAAAACAAACTGTTTTAATCCCTAAATCTCTTGCGGCTAACATAGGCGCAACACCACTACTTGCCCTTTGATGCGTACAAAAAACCATTGTAGGTTTGTGCTGTAATAATTGTTCTTTACACGCTTTATAATAACTTGTTTTTCTGGTGATTTTATAAAATGGTTTGTCTAAATAGGCGATTCCTTTTTCTGTTGAAAACAGCGTAGCAATGGTTGTGATTAAAAAGTTTTTTAATTGAACTCTTAAAGAAGTGTTTTTAGAAATACCTATTAAATAAAATTTGTAATCCTCATTTTTAAAGGTTTTTGAATTGAAAAAGATTTCTGCCCTATTTTTAATTTTTTGAAGAAAATTTAACTTAGCACTGTATGCTTGTTTGGGCAAATGAACAACCTTATTTTTAATATTATATTGTTCTATATAATCTTGATCTGACCAAAAAGTAGTTTTTACCTCTTTCTGGTTGACAAAGCCCGATAGCACAAAGTTCTTCGCACTATACCCAGACTGGACTAACAAAAAAACATGTTCTTTTTTTAAACTCATTTGATCGTTTTTATATAAAAATCTACTCCATTCTTTGTTTCCTTTAATTGATAATTATTTTCAAAAAAAATAAAGAAATCTCTCAAGTTTTCTTGTAGCGATTTATCTATGCTACTGATGTTCGATTTATCTAAAAACAATAAAGAAGGTGTTTTTATATCTATAATTACATCTGGAGAATTTTGCTTTATTTGATTTGTAAAATCAACAATCATTTGTTTTGTTATAGGTGAATTTAGTTTAAATAACGTCTGATAAAAATTAGAGACCGTAGCCCTTTTTTCTGTTAAATTATAAATAACACATTCATTTCCCCAAACTAATAATGATTCCTTTTTAAAAGTTGTATTGATATGATTAGCAATTACTTCATTTTTATGCTCCTTGTTTTTAACCAAAGATATATACCCAGACAACGTGCTAAAAACAGGAATTTGAAAGAACAAAAACATCGAAATTATTAAGACGATTAATTGCTTCTCTTTACATAACAATTCCGCTTTAAAATAATCGATACTAAATGCAGTAGACAGCACAATTACAGGAACCCACATCATATAATAATGGGTAAATCTTTTACCAGACATATTGGTAAAATACAATTCTAGCGGCACCCAAAACAATAATAAGAGGGCTATAAAATGAATTCTTTTTTTAATTAAAGAAATCAAAGCAATTAAAAATGCTAACAACATAATTAACGACACCTCATAAGTTCTTGTACTTTTAATAATAAAGACAATTACATTACTAACAGATTGTTTAGCATAAGAAAAATTATAGATAAATGCTGCATTATAAAATTCTGAAAAACTATTCGTTATTAAAAAGTAGATTGTTAATATAACTGCAGCAATAAAAATACCTAATCCTATTTTTAGAAATTTTTGAATTAAAGCAAGTATGCTTTTTTGCTTAACAAAAGTATCAATTACTAAAGCAAAGAATAAGGCAATCCAAAATGAAATTAAATTTGCTCTAATTGTTAAATTAATGACAAATAATAACCCTATTAATAAATAATCTAGTGTTTTCTTATTTTCTTTTAACAATAACGAAAGAGCAAACAATACTATTACTGCACCATATTCTTCCGTTAAGTTACCACCATCAAAAAAATATTTTAAAGAAAGTAAGCCAAATAAAACTGATATAAATACTGCAGTTTTAGAATATTTTTGTAAAAGAGTTTTATAAATACTGAAAAAAGAAAAAAGAATCAAAAAAAATTCTAAAATTCTAATTCCTATATAATTTTTAAATCCTATAAGATACCCTAAAGCATTTATTAAATATAAAGAAATACCTTTATGGTCCCAAGCGTCTATATATGGAATCTTACCTTCAAAAAGCAAAGTTCCCATATAGGCATAAACAGAAGCATCTCTAGAGAATACATTAAAAAATATTGGTAAAAATAAAACCAAAGTTAAAAATGCAATATATTTTTTCATCCTATTTAAATCTAAATGAAATAGTTTGTAAAAATGATTTAAAAGCAGCTTTAAATAAACCCCATTTTTTTATTGAAACCTCACCTGTCTCTCGATTATGGTGAGTCACATCAAATTGTTTTATTCGCATATTTCTAACACTTGCTAAACCAGAAACTATTAAATTTGGAGCAAAAGTATCCGCAGGAATTTTATTAAACTCATCACTAAATGCACTTACTCTCATTAGTCTATAAGGTGCATTTACATCTTTAACCTTAAAGCCATAAAAAATGCCAACTACTAAACGAGATATTTGTGTTGTAACAACTCTAACCAACGGACTATCTCTATGAATACGTTTTCCTATTAAAAAATCGAAATTATCTCTTTCTCTCCAAAACTTATTAAATTCTGTAGCTTTTAATTCATTATCAGAATCTACTTGAAAAATCCATTCTGCGTCTATATTATCTTTATAACCTTTTAAAATAGTAGGACCATGCCCACTATTTTTTTTATCAACTACTTTAAGTGTTTTATATTCTTTTTCTAAAGATTTTAAAAATGCTAACGTATTATCTTTTGAACCATCATTATAGGTAATAATTTGATAATTAATTTCTAATTCAGAAAGTTTATTTGTCCAATCTTCAATTACTAATTTAATTGCTCCTTCTTCATTATAAACTGGAATTACTACTTTTAAATCGTACATGTTAAAAAATTTATTATAAAAAAAATATACTAATTTTTATTATTTAGCTAATTCTGTTTCAAAAATTGTTAAAGCTCTTTCTATAGTATGGTGCATGTCATAATATTTATAATCACCTAATCTACCTCCAACTATTATATTTCCTTGATTTTTTACCTCTTCCATATAATTATTAAAAATTTCTTGATTCATTTTTCCTCCTATTGGATAATAAGGATCGTCTCGTTCATCCTTTTTAGAAAATTCTTTAATTATTAAGGTTTTATTAATAGTATGATTTCTTTCTGGATGTAAATGATGTGGTTCGTGAATTCGTGTAAACGGAACATTAGTTTCTGCATAATTCATTACTGAAGTTCCTTGATAATCATTTACTTCTTTTACTTCTTCTTCAAATTCTAAAGTTCTCCATTCTAAGTCTCCGTGTTTATAATCGAACAACCGATCTATAGGACCACTATAAATTATTTTTGTTGATGAAGGAATTTGATCTTTTACCTCAAAAAAATCGGTGTTTAAATGAACATCAATATTAGAATGCGCTAACATTTTATTAAATATAGCTGTAAATCCATCTAACGGAATTCCTTGATATTTATCAAAAAAATAACTCTCATTATAATTGGTTCTAAAAGGTAATCTTTTTAGGATATGAGCAGGAATGTCTTTCGGATCTTTTTCCCACTGTTTTTGTGTATATCCTTTTAAAAATGCTTCATATAATGGTCTGCCAACAAAATTAATTGCTTGCTCTTCAAAATTTGCAGGTTCTTTATAAGATTCTTTTGCTTTTTCTTTTTCTAAAAAAGGTTCAACTTCAAAAGGTTTTAAATTAACATTATAAAAACTATTTATAGTCTCTAAATTTATTGGCATTTGGTATACTTTACCTTTATATTCCGTTAAAACTTGATGATAATAAACATTAAATGCAGTAAACTGTGTAATATATTCCCATACTTTTTCATTAGAAGTATGAAAAATATGTGTTCCATATTTATGGTACTCTATTCCTGTTTCTTTATGTACCTCTGAATAACAATTTCCACCTACGTGATTTCTACGCTCTATAACTGCTACTTTTTTGTTAAGTTGACTTGCTAATCTTTCTGCAATTACACTTCCAAAAAATCCTGCACCAACAACTATATAATCGTATTTATTTAAATCCATTTTCAAAAATTTTGTGGGGGAAATTTATGACTAACATTGCAAGGTAACTATTCAATAACTTACTTGCAAATAGAAAATTATTTTTTAATATCTACAAACTTCTTTTGCTTAGAAATAGCCCAAAGATCAATGTTTAAAAGAGAATTTATAAATAAAGAAGCTGCATTACCAATACCAAAAGAATGTTTATCTTTTTTTATGTTTAAAAAGTCAGACTTCATAGCTGTTAAAATTGCATCTTTTTGATAATCTACATTAATTATCTGAGAATGCATTGCTCTATTTTCTTGTCTATTTCCAATATTTATAGTTCCAATACCATAATATGGAGCTTCTCTAATTCCTGCACTTGAATTACCTATGATAAATTTACTATTTTTTAATAGTGTTAAAAAATATTCAAAACGTATAGAAGGAAAAATTCTAAATCTTTTATTTCCTTTTAGCTTTTTATAAGCATTAAAAATATATTCTGAGCCAAGATCATTATTTGGATAAATAACTACATAATTTTTATCATCTTCTAACAATGCTTCAACAAATACTTCGGCATAAGTTTCAACATTTTCTACTTCGGTAGTTACAGGATGAAACATAACAACAGCAAATTCATCAAAAGGAATTTCATAATATCTTTTAACTTCATTGAGTGTTGGTAGATTACTAGAAAACATTATATCTACGTCTGGTGATCCGATTACTTTTACCGAAGTTTTTAATTCTCCTAATTGAATAATTCTTTGCTTAGCAGATTCATTTGACACGTAATGTATATGACTTAATTTAGACACAGAATGTCTTATTAAATCATCTATAGTTCCAGAAACTTCACCACCTTCTATATGTGCTACTAATATATTGTTTAAAGCACCTACAATAGCACCAGCAAGTGCCTCAACTCTATCTCCATGAATAATTATTAAATCTGGATTAATATCTTTAACATATTTAGAAAAACCTTCTATAGTTTTAGCTAAAGTTAAGTCCATTGTTTTTTCTGAAGTATGATTCGAAAAACTATAGATATTAGAAAATTTACATTTTTCTATTTCAATAACTGTTTTGCCATATTTTTCTAACAAATGCATACCAGTTGCAAAAATATATGGTTCAAAGCTTGAGTGATCTTCTAAAATTTGAATTAAGGATTTTATTTTACCAAAGTCTGCTCTTGTACCCGATAAAAAAACTATTTTCTTTTTACTATTCAATATCTGACAATTTTAATTGTTGATCTACATCAATATTATTAATGGCTTTTTTACCTAGAATATTATTAAAATTTTCTGCTAAAATTTCTCCAGTACCTGGACGTTTTACCCAAATATTATCCATAGTAAAAGCATCTCCTTTACTTATACTTTTTATAGTACAAACTGTAGCAAAAGCAAAATCTATTGTAACTTGTTCTTCTTTTGCTGGTTCTTTTATTCCTCCTCGCATTTGCCAAATTAAATTACTTCCAGTAATTAAATTTTCACATTCTTTTTCATCCATAGAACAAACAATATCTGGACCTGTTCTTTTCATATGATCTGTAAAATGACGTTCTAAAATACTAGCTCCTAATGCAACAGCACCAAAACAAGCATGATTAGAAACCGTATGATCTGACAAACCAAAAACTTGTTCAGGAAAAGCTTCATGTAATTCTGTCATTGCACCAAAACGAACTAATTTTGCTGGTGTTGGGTATAAATTTGTTGTATGCAATAATGCTAATTGTACATTGTGCTTTTTAAAAATAGCAACCGCTTTAGCAACACTTTCTATTGTATTCATACCTGTACTTAAAATTACAGGTTTTCCAAATTTTGCTATGTGTTCTAATAATGGATAATTATTACATTCTCCAGAACCAATTTTATAAGCAGAAACATTCATTTTTTCTAAACGTTCTGCTGCTGCTCTAGAAAAGGGTGTAGAAATAAAAATCATTCCTTTACTTTCTACATATTTTTTTAACTCAATTTCATCTTCTTCATTTAAAGAACAACGATCCATTATTTCATAAATAGAAATATCCGCATTACCAGGAACTACACTTTTTGCAGCACCACTCATTTCATCTGCAACAATATGAGTTTGATGTTTTACTACCTCTACACCTGCTCTTTTAGCTGCATCAACCATTTCAAAGGCAGTTTTTAAAGATCCTTCATGATTAATTCCTATTTCTGCAATTACTAATGGTGGAAAATCTTTACCAATTTTTCTGCCAGATATTTCAATATAAGGATTCATATAATACTTTTATTTCAATTGTTTATTATAATAAAATGATGCTAATTCAAAATCTTCTTCATCATCAATATCTATTTTTGCTAATGGGCTATTCTCAATATATGGATAATTATTATCTCCAATAATTTTACCTTCTTTAATTAAACTTGCTTTAGTAATATAAAGTAATCCATTTTCGAAATATAAAGGGTCTAAATCTTGGCTTCTCTGTCCGAATGAATAATTATAAGGTATAAATTTATCCTTTTCAATCTTGCCAAATTTTTGTCTATTTTCAGAAACAGTCATTAAGCTCTCATATGCTCCATTTGTAAACTTATAAAATGCATTTATTAACAAATCTTTTCCTCTAAAAGGATTTGTTGCTTGTAATAAGATTACATTATCAAAATTTTCAATTTCATTTTCTAAAACGTGTTGTAAAACTGCTTTTGTTGGAGTTAAATCTCCAGATAAACTTGATGGTCTATCCATTACAGTTACTCCTTCTTCTAATGCTATTTTTTTAAGTTCTAAACAATCTGTTGAAACAACTATTTTATGACAAATATTTGAATTTTTTTTCGCATAATTAATACTATGTACAAATAATGGAATGCCACCTAACAGCTTACTGTTTTTTTTTGGAAGCCTTTTAGAACCGCCTCGAACAGGAATAATTACAAGATTTTTTTGCATTGTGACTCTTTATAAAATAGGTTTTCAAATTTACTATTTTAATTTTGTTTGATTGTTTTATTTTAAAAGGATTTTATTGATGTAATTTTTAATAGCATCCACATGGTTTTCACTTGTAAAATGATTTCTAAACGTGTCTTTACCTTTTTTACTGATACTTTTTAAGTGTTCTGGAAACTCTAACAACGTACAAATCTGTTTGGTCATATCTTGCAAATCATCACATAAAATGGCGTTTTCTTTATTTTTTAGTTCTGGAAACGCCAAAACGGAAGCTTTTGTAGCTACCAATGCTTGTCTGTAATTTAAAATAACCGGAATTCTAGTTCTAGTTCCTGTATTGTATTCCCAAGGAATGATATGAATATCTTCTGGACACAAAACTGTTTGTAAATCTGCTACAAACCCTTTACAAATAATGTTTTTACCTTTTAATTTTTCTAACAAACTAGGTGTTGCTTGTTTTAATCCACCAACAACAACTAATTTTGTTGATGGATTTTTAGTATGAATTTCTTGCCAACAAACATCTAAAAAACGCTCTAAACCCAATCGGTTTGCTGTAGTTCCCATACCACCTAAATGTACAATATCTGGTTTGTTTTTAGGCAAATTTTTAGGTTGAATTTCTTGATAGGTGGTAGGAATATACAATGCTTTTTTATTTGAAATCTCCTCTATTTCTTTAGCTTCTGTAGCCGAACCAGAAATGGAACCTGCTACCTGTTTTACTAACTGAAATTCTACTCTCTTTTTTTGAAAAGTATGCAACTTTTTTAAAAGATTCTGCTTTGTTCTTAATTTTGCCAATTTATATTCCCAATCATGATGACCATAAATTACAGGTACTTTTAAATTAGAATAACAAGCCCAAATTGCCGCCCAGCGCCAATCTCCAAAAACTAAATCGATCTTATTTTGTGCTACATACGTAGTAAGGTAATTTATATTTTTAGCATTCAAGAAAAAATATTCGAATAATGCTGGTTTAAAAACTGCATTGTAACCTCTTTTTAAACCTTTTTTCGGCGTAATCGATGTAATTTTATACGTTTCAACAGACTTTATAAACGGACGTACTTCTTGATAATCTTCCTCCATAAAAACATCGCTATCAGACCATTGTACTGCCAATAACTTTATCTTAAAACCGGCTTTATACAACAACTCTAAATGACTATAATATACAGAAGCTCCTCCGTTTGCATTAGGAGAAATGGGTCCTTGATTTAGTATAAATAAGATGTTTTTCATAATTCTGACTCCATTTTATTATACACATTTAAAACTTTTTGTTGAATTGTTTTATACGCTAATTTTTTCGCAATTTCTTTATTGATTACAAAGGCGTTTTCTAATAACGCATCATTTTTTAAAGCTTTAGAAATTAACTTAGAAATTTCTACAGCATCTTCTGGATTCTGAATTAAAAAACCATTCTCACCATCAGAAATATAATCTTCGCTTGCGCCACCTGGATTAGATTGTATTGGGAAAGCACCCAAAATAATGGCTTCTAAAAGTGTGTTTGGTATACCGTCTGAAACACTATTACCAATGGCTATTTTAGCACTTCCAAACTTTTCTAATAATTGTTGATGGCTAATTTGAGTTTTTCTTGTGGAGTATTTAATCTTTAAATTATGCTTTTTATTTATTTTTAAAATTTCTTCTTCAACTATATCATGTGCAGAATACACATAAATTTCATAATCTTTTAATTCCTCTGCAATTAAAACTAAAGCATTTAAAATAAATAATGCTCGTCCAAAATTATGTTCATATCCTTTAAGAATAATTAAATTTCTTTTTTCAACGGGTATCACGTATTCTTGATATTTCTCTATATAGTAACCTCCACCACCAGGAAAATCAACAGCTAATACATTTGCATTAGAGTCTATCGACTTAATTAAATCTTTATCTCTATTACATTCTAGAAAAAAATAATTAATGCTATGTATAATCTTCTCAATTTTTAATTTATGTTCTTTTTTATCTTTATAAAAATAAATATCATTTCCCCAACACGAATATGCCCAATTAAACGATATCCTTTTGCGAACTTTTAGCAAAGGATAAGTTTGCGATTGCATTTCTAAAGAATGTACCAAATCTGGTTTGAGTTCTTTAATTAGTTCTTCTAACTTTTCTGATGCGGTAACTTCTAAATAAGGTACAATTTTTTCATAAATGGATGACATTTTTTTTTCTAAAAAATATTCTCCTTTAAAATAAGGTACTTTTCTTTTACGCCAACCAGTTGTATAATTCGTCCATAATAAATCTTTATGAAGGGGTCTGTCTAAACAATCGAACACATAAATTTCGTGTTCTGTATCTTTTAATTGACCAATCCATCTAGCTGCATGAATGTATTGCTGACAAACAAAAAGTATTTTCATAAACTATGCTTTAAAATACTGTCTAACTTTTTAGTAAATAACTTTGCTCCTTTTACGTTTAAATGATCTGAGTTCTCATAAAATAATAAATTTGTTGGCATAAAATCTAAAGCATCAATTACTTCAATATCTGTTAGATTATCAGAAAGTATTTTATTTATAATTTTATTGTATTTGTAATTGGTTAAGGTATAAAAATACTCTGAATAAGGAGGTAAAACTAATATTAATTTCACATTATTTGCTTTACATAATTTATTTAAGTATTTAATTCTTTCTAAATTTTCATCAATAATAAATGTCTTGTTTAAGTTTATCTCTAGCCTTTTTAATTTCTCTATTATGCTAGAATCTTTTACAAAAAAATTATCGTTTGCTCTCCAGCCTTTTTTAGATACTTTTTGTTTTTTCATAAATGAAAGAAAAAAACTATCATTCATCAATTCCTTAAAAGGTTCATTTATAATTAAACTGTTTTTAATAGCACCTTGATTGTATTCCTTTATTTTAAAATAATTATAGTAAAGCCTTTTCTGACTTTGATGATACTTTTTTAAACCATTTAATTCATTAAATAGTGAATAATATGATATTGGAATTAAAACTCCTTTCAATTTCTCTCTATTCTTAATGTTACCAATTAACAAATCAATATCTGTATTTAACTCTCTAGCCTTTGTAGCTATGTTCACTGAATTAAAACTAAAAATGCTATCTGTAACTACCCCAAAATACAAGTGAGAATTACCAGAAACAATAATTTCTACATCTTTATTCTGCAACAAATTTGATTTATAATTGTATATATTTTTATTTTTAGGAAAAACAAATCTATCTAGAATAAAAAACAAACAGATAATTATTAAAAAAAGGACAGTTATTTTTTTAATGAATAATTTCATTTGATTAAAATTGAAAATAAATAAATGATGTTTTTTCTGCAGAAGACATTGAATATAGAATTAAAAATATGAAAAACATGTAGAATGTTTTTCGATACTTATTTTTAAAAATAATTACAATTTCATCTCTTCTTGAAAACCATTCTATTAAAATAAATAAAAATAAAATTGGAAACATTCTTTTTTGAGGAATTACGGAAGGAAAGAAATTAGAGCCATCAAAAATTCTAAAAATATATTCTATAGCTCCTGTTATTGTTTCTGCTCTAAAAAACACCCATGCTAAACAAGTTAGTGAAAAAGTAATTATAATCCCTCTAAATTCTTTTAATGTTACACTTTTTTTACTCCCAACAATAATATTTATATTCTTTCTATTTCTATCTGTTAATAATAATGGGATAAACAATAAGGCATTTAAAGCTCCCCAAGCAATAAAAGTCCAATTTGCACCATGCCAAAAACCACTGACCAAAAATATAATTAAAACGTTTCTTAATTGAAATATTTTAGAACCTTTAGAACCTCCTAAGGGAATGTATACATAATCTCGAAACCATGTGGTTAAAGAAATATGCCAATTACGCCAAAATTCTGCAATATCTCTAGAAAAATAAGGGTATTTAAAATTTCTCATCAAATCGAACCCAAATAATCTAGCTGTACCGATAGCAATATCTGAATAACCACTGAAGTCTCCATAAATTTGGAATGCAAAAAATACAGCTCCTATAATTAAAGTAAGTCCAGATTGCTCTTGATAGTTTTCAAAAATCTGATTTACATAAACTGCACAATTATCTGCAATTACTACTTTTTTTACCAATCCCCAAAGTATAAGTTTCATTCCAGAAACAGCTAAATCATAGCTAAAAATTCGTTTTTTAAAAAACTGAGGTAGTAAATTAGAAGCACGTTCAATTGGACCTGCAACTAATTGTGGAAAAAATGACACAAAACTTGCAAAGGCAATAAAGTTTTTGGTTGGTTCTAATTTGTCTTTATAAACATCTATAGTATAACTTAATGTTTGAAAAGTGTAAAACGAGATTCCAACAGGAAGGATAATGTTTAATGAACTTTTATGCATTGTAATACCAATAACTGACCAAGCATCTACCCAATTATCAATAAAAAAATTAAAATATTTAAAAAATCCTAGTAACCCTAAATTAAAAAATAGACTTATCCATAAAAAGTATTTTCTTTTTACCTTATTTTTAGTTTTTCCTATTAATAAACCTAATGAGTAATCTAGAAAAGTACTTAATAAAATTAATAACAAAAAGCGCCAGTCCCACCATCCATAAAAAACGTAACTCGCAAATAAAATTAAACTATTTTGTATAATTAGTTTTTTAAAAATAAACCAATACAAGAAAAAAACTATAGGTAGAAACACTAAGAATTCTAAAGAGTTAAATAGCATTTATTTTATGTAAAGTTTTTTATTATGATTATGTTAATTATTTAACCAGTTTTCTAAAGTAAAAATTTGAAACATTTTACTGTAGTTTATATTTTCTTTATTTAAAAAATTACTTTTAATTTCATTTTCATTAAAATATTCAAAAATGGAAGAATTCTTGTTCTTAATAATCTTAAAGAATTCATTACCAAAATCATTATCTGGTTGAAACCAATCTTTTAACGGAATTGAAAATCCTTGCTTTTTTCGAGAAACAAATTCTTTATCAAAACGTTTTTCAGCAATAGAATTTAAAATTTTTTTCTTTTGCCATGAACCATTATAATTTCGACTAATTTTATGTTTTGAAGGTATTTTAGCCATTAAATTAACTATATCAACATCAATTAAAGGTGTTCTTACCTCTAAACTATTCATCATAGAAGCTATATCTACTTTTGTTAATATATCTCCATAAAGATAAGTTTTGTAGTCTAAATAACTTCCAGTACTATAAGTATCTAATCTTTGGCTTTTTGCTTTTTTATACCACTTATTAAATGAACTATATTCAATATCAAAATCTTTGATTACATCTTTTCTGAAAATTTTATTAGTTTCATTAATATTAAAAAAGCTAATTAAATTAATCCAATCATTTAAACTAGGCTGTCTAGGTGTATTAGGATAAGTTTTACCTATATATTTTAATGCCTTTTTTAAGACATCTTTATAAGCATGTTTTGGAGCACTTGGTTTTAAAATCTTTAAAAAATTTTGATAACTGTAGTAGCCTCCAAATGCTTCATCTCCTCCATCTCCTGATAATACTACAGGTAAATGTTCACTAATTTTTTTTGTTATATAATAGGTTGGTATGGAAGAACTATCTGCAAAAGGCTCTCCATAATGTTTAATTAATTTTGGGAAAACGTCTTGCATATCTTGCATATCTATATACTCTATATGATGATTTAAATTATACTTTTCTGCAACTTGTTTAGCATATGGAACCTCATTAAAAGCTTCATTTTCAAACCCCATTGTAAAAGCATCAACATTTTTTCCTTCTTTAGCTAAAGAAGATGCAATTATACTAGAATCTATGCCTCCTGACAAAAAAGTACCATAAGGCACATCTGCAATTTTATGGTATTTAACAGATATATCTACTGCTTCTTCAACTCTTTCTACCCAATCATGATAAGATACTTTATAATCAGGTTTAAATTGAATATCATAATATTCTTTGTGCTCTATAATTTCCCCTTCAAAATTTAATTTTATATAATTACCAGGTTCCAATTTAAATAAATTATTGTAGATAGTTAAAGGTGCAGGTATATAACCAAATTTCATATATTCTGATAGAGCAGTAACATTTATACTTTTTATAAAGTCTTTATGTTTAGAAAACTGTTGAATTTCAGACCCAAACATAAAAAAATTTTCTCCTTGGTAATAAACTAAAGGTTTTATACCAAAATGGTCTCTTGCCAAAAATATTTCACTTTTAGAAATATTTGCAATAGCAAAAGAAAACATGCCTCTAAACTTTTCTACACATTTTTCTCCCCAATATTGATAAGATTTTAATATTACCTCAGTATCACCTGTAGTTTTAAAAGTAAAACCTAATTTTTGAAGTTCTTTTTTTAATTCTAAATAATTATAAATTTCACCATTATAAGTAATTACAAATTTATCATCATCAATTTTCATCGGTTGTTTACTTCCTTCTAAATCGATAATAGATAATCGCCTATGTCCAAAACCAATATTATTATGTTGCCAGTAACCAAAACCATCTGGTCCTCTATGCGCTATTACATCTGTAATTGGTTTTAAATCCTCTATAGAGACAGTATTTGAAATGTCATAATTAATAATTCCTGATATTCCGCACATTTATGAATTGAGTATTACAGTTAATCTATTTATATATTTTTCTATTGTAAAATTGTTTTGTAAAGACATATAATTTTGTTCCCCAATTTTTTTTCTTTCTTTTTCTTCAAGTATTAATTTCTCTAATTTATTTAATTGATCTACCTCATTTTTGTTATCAATAAAATATTTATAATTACTACCTAATAAAGATACACATCCATCATGTTTTGTAACAACTATTGGCAAACTATACCCCATATATTCCATAACAGTATTAGGCATTCCTTCTTTTAAAGAAATTAAAACTCCTATATCTAAACAAGGTAATACATCTTCTGCTTTAGTGTTATGAAGAATTGTAATGCTATCTTTTAAATTATTGATAAAGATATATTTTTTTACTTCATTAAACTTTTTTTTATCTAAAGCATCACCTACCAAAACTAAATGTATATTTTTATTCTTTTGTAACAATTTAGAAAAAACTTCAATTAAAATGATTTGCAACTTTTCTTCTCTAAAATGAGCTATCATCCCTAAAACAACCTTTCCTTTTATTCCTTTATTTTTGAGTAAGAAATTATTAGTATTAATTTTATTTACAGTAGAAAAATTAGGCAAAAAATAGCCTTTTTTAATTTTAAATTTAGATTCAAGTTCTTTTTTTCCTTCAATAGAATTAGCTAAAAAAAAAGGTGTTTTTTTTACGGCTATTTTTTCTATATAATCACCTCTATAATAGTCAGCACCTCTATGATGCCAAAAAGTTATTTTTGCTCCAGAAATTTTGTAACATAAAACAGCTATAATTGAAGGTGGATTTAAGTAGGGTATTATAATATCTGGATTATGCTTTCTTAGTTTAATCCCTAATAAAAATATTTTTATTCTTCTTTTAATGTACTTAAAGTTACCTGAAGCGCTTAATGGGTTTTTTTCTAATCTTAAATTATTTAATCCCAATTTTTCACATTCTTCGTAAAACAATTTTGATTCATTAGTTTTTATGTATGAATATATAAAAATAGAACAATTTAATTCATTTTGTAAATAAGCTGCAAAATTCAAAGCCTGTTTTTCCGCCCCACCAAGAGTAAATGATTTTAAAAGAAATATTATTTTTTTATTTTGAAAAATCATCATTCTTTTTTGCAACCATTATCATATAAGGACTAAAGTGTTTAGATGTACCTTTAAAAAGGTGTTTTTTAATAAAATATTTTCTTCTGGTTAAAAAATTTACAAAATATTTTTGAATAAAATTTCTTTTTTGCGGATAAAAATCTAGAGTAAATTTTCCTATGTAGTCTTTCTTAATAATTTTAAAACCTTCTTCTTTTAAAACTTTTTCCCATTCTTTAAAATTCATGGAAGGAACATAATGAATGTCTAAATTTTTTTTATCAAACATTTTTTTTAAATAAAACTGGATATAGCCTCTAAAATTTGGAACTTCTAACACAATGTACCCTTCATTTGAGACTAAACTTGCTTGTTTTTTTATAACACTTTTATAATCTTTAAAATGTTCTATAAAACCAAAAGAAGAAACCACATCGTATTTTCTTTTGTAATTATAATCAAAAAAATCATCGCAAATTAAATCTCCAACTTCATATTTATTATCAATTAACCAATCTTTCATAGATAAATTAACATCTTCAATTCTATCTATACCATTTATTTGATACCCTAAATCTCCAAAAATTGTTGAAAATCCTGCAGGAAAAATACCTACCTCAAAACTTGTTTGATTTTCTTTTGATTTTGGTAAATTTTTTTTAATCCAATTGTAAATATCTGAATTTGTATCAGGTTTATTATAAGTTGTTTTTGAATATGATTTTTCCCAATGCTGTTTTGTTGTTAATCTATTTTCCATAATTTACTCCCATTTGAAATTATTAGAAATTATATGTCCGTGATATTTTTCTGTTGGTAAAACACCTGAATTAAAGACATCTTTTTCTACTACTTTAATTTTACATGTATTTTCTATAATTATTTCTTTATCAGCATTATTTACAAACCAAATATGTAACATATATGTTCCCGGAATTAAATTCAAATTTTCAAAACTGCATTTTATAGAATCTTTTTTTCCTTTTTTTAATATTTGTTTTCTAAATGTAGTACTAAAAGTTAGTAAAGGTTTATTTATTAAATTTTTAATTGTGAAGGCTGCTTGAATATTGCATTCTTCTAAATTTTTACTTTCAAAAAAAAGTTCAAAAAAACCATTTCCATAAGTATTTAATATATTGGGTTGTGATAACTTATTGTCTTGTATTAATAATGATTTAAGCTCAACACCATTTGTTGACACTAAACCTTCAAATTTTATTTTACCACTATTTAAATCTACTAAAGGTTCACTTTTTAAATATTCAGAAATAACTTTACTAGTTTCTCCTTTAAAACTTACTTTACCATCATCTAATAACAAACTAATTGGACACAAATTTTGTATTGCAGTCATATCATGACTCACAAACAAAACAGTTCTTCCATCTTCTCCAGAAATATCTTGCATTTTACCAATGGCTTTCTTTTGAAATTCTGCATCACCAACTGCTAAAACTTCATCAACAATTAAAATATCTGGTTCTAAATGTGCAGCAACTGCAAAAGCTAAACGAACTTTCATTCCGCTAGAATACCGCTTTACAGGTGTGTCTATATAACGTTCGCAACCAGAAAAAGAAACAATTTCATCTAATTTAGATGCTATTTCTTTCTTTGTCATTCCTAAAATGGCTCCATTTAAAAAAATATTTTCTTTCCCAGTCATTTCTGGATGAAAACCAGTACCAACCTCCAATAAAGAAGCTATTCTTCCATTCGATTTTATAGAACCTGTTGTTGGCCCTGTAACTTTAGAAAGTATTTTTAACAATGTAGATTTTCCAGCTCCATTTTTGCCAATAATTCCAAGAACTTCTCCTCTTTTAACTTCAAAGTTGATATCTTTTAAAGCCCAAACGTATTCTGACTCTCCTTTTGACGCTCTATCATTCGATTCTCCTATTTTTAAATAAGGATCTTCTTTACCTCTAATTTTAGCTAAAAAACGATTAAAATCATGACTAATAGTACCTGTCCCTAAAGTTCCTAAACGATATTGTTTAGATAAGTTTTCAACTTTTAAAATTACATCTTTACTCATATCTAAATAGTATCTATAAAAGTTTTTTCTGTTTTATTAAAAATTAATAATCCTAAAAAGAAAACTATAATTGTAAATATAGATGTATAAATAATACCGAAAACTGAGTAATTACCATCATTTAAAAGTATAAATCTACCAAATTCTATTAAATGTGCAATAGGATTAAAATCTACAATCCAAGAATAATCAGTTCCTTTTTCAACATCTATCAATTTTTCTCTCATTAAATCTAAAGGATACATTACTGCTGATAAATACATTAATAATTGTACCCCAAAAGAAACTAAAAATGTTAAATCTCGATATTTAGTAACCATAGACGAAATTATCATTCCTAAACCTAAACCAATCATTCCCATAGCAATAATTAATAAAGGAAAAAATAAAATATAAATATTTGGTAATACATTAAATCCATTAAAATAATAATAAATATAAACGCAAATAAATATAAATATTTGAATTCCAAATTTCAACAAATTAGAAACAATGATAGACATTGGCATTATAACTCTTGGAAAATACACTTTTCCAAAAATGGCTTCATTTTTTTTAAAAGTATCTGAAGTAGCTATTAAACATTCTTTAAAATAATTCCAAATAGTAATACCTGCTAAATTGAATAAAAAAGAAGGGACAACACCTGTTGATATTCCTGCAATACCATTAAATACCAGTGTAAATATTATTGAAGTAAATAAAGGTTGAATTAGATACCAAAGTGGTCCTAAAACAGTTTGTTTATAAAGTGTAACAACATCACGTTTTACAAAAAGCAATAATAAATCTCTATACTGCCAAACTTCTTTTAAATTTAAATCAAGTAAATTGTTTTTTGGAGTAATTTCAAAAAGCCACTTTTCTTTGTTCATTTATAAATATTACTGATATAAACAAATATAAATTATTTTAAGTGAATTCATATTATTTTTCGTTGAATCCTCTTATTTTTACGATGAATAAAATCAATATCATGAACAAGCAACTTATAGAATGTGTTCCTAACATTAGTGAAGGAAGAGATTTACAAAAAATAAATACAATTGCAAATGTTGTAAAGACTGTTGAAGGAGTAAAATTGTTAGATATTGATCCTGGTAAAGCTACAAATAGAACCGTAATTACATTTGTTGGCGAACCAAAAAATGTAATTAAAGCTGCTTTCTTATTGATTAAAAAAGCTTCAGAATTAATTGATATGAGCAAACAAACTGGTGAACATCCAAGATTTGGAGCAACAGATGTTTGTCCACTTGTGCCAATTGCAAATATTTCTATGGAAGAAACTGCAAAATATGCACATCAATTAGGAAAAAGAGTTGGGGAAGAATTAGGTATTTCAGGTTACTTCTATGAAAACGCTGCAACTTCTGCTGACAGAAAAAACTTAGCCACAGTTCGTTCTGGAGAATATGAAGGTTTAAAAGAAAAGTTATCAAACCCTAATTTTAAACCAGATTTTGGTCCAACAGTATATAACCAACAAGTAGTTTCTTCTGGAGTTACAGCAATTTCTGCACGCGATTTTTTAATCGCCTATAATGTAAATTTAAATTCAACATCAACAAGGCGTGCAAACGCAGTTGCCTTTGATATCCGTGAAAATGGAAGAGCCAAATTAGTCAACGGAAAAAAAGTATTAGATAAAAACGGAGAACCAGAAAGAATTCCTGGAAAATTAAAAGCAGTTAAAGGAATTGGTTGGTTTATAGAAGAATATGGAATTGCACAAATTTCGTACAATTTAACCAACATTACAATTACATCAATGCACGAAGCTTTTTATGAAACTGATTTAGCGGCTACAAAACGCGGCTTAAGAGTTACAGGTTCAGAATTAGTTGGTTTAGTTCCTTTACAAGCAATGCTAGATGCAGCAGATTTTTATCTGATAAAACAACAACGTTCTTTAGGAATTAGCGAAAATGAGAAAATAAAAATTGCCATAAAATCTCTAGGTTTAGATGATTTAAAGCCATTTAATCCACAAGAAAGAATCATAGAATATGTGATGAATTCTGATGCAGATAAAAAACTAATCGACTTTACTATTAATGATTTTGCAGAAGAAACTGCATCAGAATCTATGGCTCCTGGAGGTGGAAGTATTGCTGCTTACGTTGGTTCTTTGGGCGTTTCTCTAGGTACAATGGTTGCAAATCTTTCAGCACATAAAGCGGGTTGGGATTCTAAATGGGAATATTTTTCGAATTGGGCAGAAAAAGGTCAGAAATACAAAAACGATTTATTGTTTTTGGTTGATGAAGACACCAATGCTTTTAATAAAATTATTGATGGTTTTAGAATGCCAAAATCTAATAATGAAGAAATTGAAGCTAGAAAATTGGCAATTGAAAACGCTACTAAATACGCAACAGAAATCCCTTTTAAAGTGATGGAAACAGCTCATAATTCTATAGAAGTGATGCTAGAAATGATGAAAAACGGATTACAAAATTCGCTCTCAGATGGTGGCGTTGGTGTTTTATGCGCCAAAACTGCAGTTACTGGCGCTTATTTTAATGTTCGCATCAATGCAAAAGATATTAAAGATAGAAAATTTGCAGAAGAAATTTTATCAAAAGCAGCAAATATTTATCAAAAAACGATTAGTTTAGAAAATGAAATGATGGAAATTATTAACGCTTATATTTAATTTATTTTGGGCATTCTTTTTTACACCAAAACAGAAAAAGTTTTAGTGTAAAAAAGTCGGGCTTTATGTTTCAATCTTTTTATTCATTCTTCACAAAAAGGATTTCCACGTCAATCCCTAATGCAACTTACTTAATATGGAAATAGAAAACTTAGAAATTATAGCATATCAACCAGCACTTGCGCCTCACTTTTATAGTTTAAATGTAGCTTGGTTAGAAAAATATTTTTACGTAGAACCTTATGATGAAAAGGTTTTAAGCAATCCACAGAAATATGTAATTGATTCTGGGGGATTCATCTTTTTTGCAAAATATAACGATGAAATTGTTGGTGTTGTTTCGCTCATCAATCAAAAAACTTTTTTTGAATTAAGTAAAATGGCTGTTTCACCCAAATATCAAGGTTTAAAAATTGGTTTAAAACTAATGAATTTCTGTATCGATTTTGCAAAAAAACAACAATGGAAAAACATTACATTATACTCTCACAGAACATTAGTTCCTGCAATTAATTTGTATAAAAAAATAGGTTTTAAAGAAGTAGAATTAGAAAAAGAATCTCACTATGAGCGTTCAGATATTAAAATGCTTTTAGAATTTTAAAAAGTAAACAGTTTTCAGTCTCAGTTTTCAGAAAAAAGATTCTGAAACAAGTTCAGAATTAAAGAAAACTCTGAATTGCTAATTCATATCCTTTTAATCCAAAACCAAATAGAACTCCTTTTGCTGAAGGAGCAATAAAACTGTGATGCCTAAACTCCTCACGTGCATGCACGTTAGAAATGTGTAATTCTACAACAGGAGTTGTGATTCCTTTTACAGCATCTCCAATACCAACAGAAGTGTGTGTATAAGCTGCAGCATTTAAAATAATTCCATCATAATCAAAACCAACTTCGTGTAATTTATCAATAATTTCGCCTTCTATATTAGATTGAAAATAAGATAACTCTACCTCTTTAAATTTTAACTGAAGTTCGCTAAAAAATTCTTCAAAAGTTTTAGAACCATAAATTTCTGGTTCTCTTTTTCCTAATAAATTTAAATTGGGTCCGTTTATAATAATTAGTTTCATACTGCTAAAATATAACAAATAAAAAACGGAAGCAAAAATGCTTCCGTTTTTAAATTCTTTAAAATTATAAATTAGAATCTATATCCTAATCCTGCTTGAAAAGTGTTAAATTTCATTGAATAGCCAGAAGGCGCATCTTCAGCTCTATTTGTTAAACCAAATGCATACCTTGTACTAATAAAAAACTTTTCATTAATATCATATCCCGCTCCAATTCCTAAACCTAAACCAAAAGTATTTAGTCCTTCAGATTCAGAAACCACCAAATCAAATTGAGGTCCAGCTTGTAAATTAAACTTTTCTGAAACATAATATTTAGCCATAATTGGTAGTACAATCTGCTCTACTGATTCGCCATCCTCAGATGTTCTTACAAATTGAAACTCAGGTTCAATTAATAATTTTTCAGAAACAGAAAAAGTTGTAGAAACCCCAACATAAAAACCTTGCACACTTTGTGAAGCAGAAATACCTCCTCCGCTAGCTTTTAGCGTGAAATCATGGAAACCTGCTGTTAATGCAATATTCGAGTCCTGTGCATTCACACTTCTTAATCCTAATAATGCTACTACAGCAATAAATAATAACTTTTTCATTATATTTTTTTTTAAAATTTATATAATCAAATATAAAAAAATGTAACCTTAAATCTATAATAAAAGAATATTTAATATAGTTTATTATAATTCTAGATAAGCATATTTACTACTTTTATCTATTAAAGAGTTAGTTTATTATTTTTAATATCTTTATACTATGAAATGGCAAAATGCAATTAGAGATTTTCAATTATTTTTAAAAATAGAAAGAGGGCTATCTCAAAACACAATTGACAGTTATTCTAGAGATTTAGAAAAACTATTAATTTTTCTTGAACAAAATGAAATTAATTGCTCCCCTATTTCTATTGATAAAGAGACTGTTCAACAATTTATTTATGATGTTGCTAAAAAAGTAAACCCTAGAAGTCAGGCAAGAATTATTTCTGGATTGCGTAGTTTTTTTGACTATTTAATTTTTGAGGATTACAGAAAAACAAATCCTACAGATTTAATTGAAGCTCCAAAAATTGGAAGAAAATTACCTGACACTCTTTCTGAAGATGAAATTAACGAATTAATTTCTGCCATAGATTTAAGTCATCCTCAAGGAGAAAGAAATAGAACCATTTTAGAAACTATGTATAGTTGCGGTTTACGTGTGAGTGAATTGATTACCTTAAAAATTTCTGATTTATTTTTTGAAGAAGGTTTTATAAGAGTAATTGGTAAAGGAAACAAACAACGTTTTGTGCCTATTCATTATAATGCTCAGAAATATATTTTATTTTACATTAATGATATAAGGACTCATATTGCTCCACAAAAGGGTTTTGAAGATACTGTTTTCTTAAACAGACGTGGAAAAGGCTTAACCAGACAAATGATTTTTATTATTTTAAAAGATCTAGCTATTAAAATAGATTTATCAAAAAAAATAAGTCCACATACATTAAGACATTCTTTTGCAACACATTTATTAAAAAACGGCGCAGATTTAAGAGCGATTCAACAAATGTTAGGGCATGAAAGCATTACAACTACAGAGGTTTATGTACATATAGACAAGAGCTACTTAAAAGAAGTTGTAGAAACATTTCATCCTAGAAAATAAACAAGTAATTAGTTTTCAGTAACAGTATTCAGTCAAATTGTTACTAACAAAATAAATAAAACATCTCTTTTTTTAATTAAAGCAATTAATTACTAAACAAGTTTAGCCCTGATTGTAGCGGCATCCTTTTTTATTTTTCTTAAAAAAGATATAGCGAAAAGCAGGAAATAGCTTCAAAAAAAATTCCTACTTAAAAAAGTAGGAATTCTATTTTATTATTATCAATAATTTCTTGTTTTAAGAAAATCAATAAGGTTTTTATTTAGCTACATTTACAGCTCTTGTTTCTCTAATTACAGTAACTTTTACCTGACCTGGATACGTCATATCATTTTGAATTTTTTGAGAAATTCCAAAAGATAATTCAGCCGCTTTTGCATCATTTACTTTTGTACTTTCTACCATAACACGTAATTCACGACCTGCTTGAATAGCATATGCTTTTTGCACACCTGAGAATCCAAAAGCAATATTTTCTAAATCTTTTAAACGTTGAATGTAAGAATCTAAAACTTGACGTCTTGCACCTGGTCTTGCGCCTGAAATTGCATCACAAACTTGTACAATTGGTGATATTAAACTTTTCATTTCAATTTCATCATGGTGAGCTCCAATTGCATTACAAACATCTGGTTTTTCTCCATACTTCTCTGCCCATTCCATTCCTAGTAATGCGTGAGGAAGTTCACTCTCTGTATCTGGCACTTTACCAATATCATGCAATAAACCTGCACGTTTTGCTACTTTAGAATTTAAGCCCATTTCTGCTGCCATAATTCCACAAAGATTTGCAACTTCACGAGAGTGCTGTAATAAATTTTGCCCGTAAGAAGAACGATATTTCATCCTACCAACCGTTTTTATCAACTCTGGATGTAATCCATGAATTCCTAAATCTATAACAGTTCTTTTACCAACTTCTATAATTTCTTGTGTAATTTGTTTTTCTGTTTTTTTAACAACTTCTTCAATTCTTGCTGGGTGAATTCTTCCATCTGTTACCAATTTATGCATTGATAAACGAGCAATTTCTCTTCGAACAGGATCAAAACAAGAAAGAATAATTGCTTCTGGAGTATCATCAACAATAATTTCTACACCAGTGGCTGATTCTAGAGCTCTAATATTACGCCCTTCTCTACCAATAATTCGTCCTTTTACATCATCAGACTCTAAGTTAAATACAGAAACACAGTTTTCTACTGCTTGTTCTACACCTACTCTTTGTATGGTTCCTAAAATAACTTTTCTTGCTTCTTGTTCTGCAGTTAATTTAGCTTCTTCAATTGAAGTTTGTACAAAAGCCATTGCTTCAGTTTTAGCTTCATCTTTTAATGAGGTTACTAATTCTACTTTAGCTTCATCTGCAGATAAACCAGAAATTTGCTCTAACATATCAACATGACGCTTATGCATAACTTCTAGCTCAGACTCTTTATTTTCAATAAAATCTAATTTTTTGTTATAGTCGTTTTCTTTATGTTCTAAAGACTTGTTTAACCTTTTGTTTTTATCAACTTCAGATGCAACTTGAGACTCTCTATCTCTAATACGTTTTTCAACATCAGAAATCTTTTTCTCTCTTCCTAGAATTACTTTTTCGTGCTCAGACTTAAGTTCTATAAACTTTTCTTTAGCTTGTAATATTTTATCTTTTTTAATAGACTCAGCATCTATTTTAGCTTCTTTTAGAATTGCTGCTGCTTCTTTTCTTGTACCATTTAGTAATTTTTTACCTTTAGATTTTTCCATAGCTTTTGCTATTAAAAAACCAATTATTACTCCTATAATTGCTGCCAAAATTGGCAGTATCATTCCCTCCATAATTTAAATTTATATATAAAAAAAGCCTACATTAGTTTGGTTTTTTAAACTCCATTATGGTATTTATAGGACTAACTAATTGGTCAAGGATCCACTTGTTTCTGAAATAATTCAGCTACTATGGCTTGCTTTTACAATTAAGACTCATCCTTCATAATTGAATCGTGTTGAGTTTAATAAACAATGTACTAACGTAGGCAGTGTGTTGTTAATGTGTATTTTAAAGAACTTATTTTAAATGAGAATCAACTAAATGAGTTAACTCTTTTATTTTATCTACTACTTCTCTACTTGTGGAATCTTTTTCTATGGTTGATATTTCTACTTTTGAAGCAAACTGTAATGCACACATAGCTAAAACATCTTGTTTATCACTAACTGCATAGTTTTCTTCATACATAGAAATTAATTTATTAATAGCATTGGCTGCTTTTCTCATTCCTTCTTCCTCTTTAGTATTATTAACACTTAAAGGATAGGTTCTACCCGCTATTACTACATTAATTTTAAGTTTTCCCACAATTTAAAGAACTTTATTCATGTAACTGAATGATACATTTATCGATTTCTCGAATTAAAGTATTTATTTTGAGTTTCGTTTCTCTTGTATTTGTACTACTGCCATCTATAGTTTTTGCAATTTTAAGCAAATCATATTGTTTTTTCTGTTCTGCTAGCAATTGCTCTCTTTCAAATAATTGATGTTGTAATTTTGTTGTACTCTGAAGCAATATTTCATTTTCATTCTTTAAAAATTCATAATTAGACAGTAAGCTTTCTAACTTATCTTCCAGTATATGAATTGCTTCTATTGTATTACTCATCTATATCTATAAGAATAAAACTATAACACAAAGTTAACATTCTGTTTTATACTTTACAACATTTTGTTGCTTTATTACTAATGTACTGAAATTTAGCAAGTTATCAAAAAGATGATTTTTAGTATTTTTGTAAAAAATAATTGCATTTTGAAACAAACCTTTTTGTTATTCTTATTCTTTTCAACTTTTTTCAGTTTTTCTCAAGAAAAATACCTAAAAGACTATTTTAGAAATCCTTTAGGCATACCCACAGTTTTAGCAGGTACTTTTGGTGAATTAAGATCTAATCATTTTCATTCTGGTATCGATATTAAAACACAAGGAAAAGAAGGTTTAAAAATATATGCTGCTGCAGATGGATATGTCTCTAGAATAAAAGTTGCTCAATATGGTTTTGGTAAAGCAATCTATATTACACACCCAAATGGATTTACAACTGTGTATGCTCATATAAGTAAATATGCTGATAAGATTCAAAAACATGTAAAAGCTATTCAATACAAAAAAGAAAATTACCAAACAGGGAACTTGTTTTTTAAGAAGGATAAATTCCCCGTTAAAAAAGGAGAAATTATTGCTTTTACTGGTGATACTGGTAGTTCTGGTGGACCTCATTTACATTATGAAATAAGAAACACAAAAAGCGAGAATATTATTAATCCTTTAATTTTTGGATTAGAACCAGAAGATACAACACCTCCTGTTTTTCAATCTTTAAAAGTTTATCCTTTAAATAATAACTCAAGAATCAACAATCAAAACAATAGTTTTATTCTTCCTTTAAAAAATATTTCTAAAGGTAAATATAGTGCTGATAGAATTTCTGCTTCTGGAATTATTGGTTTTGGAGCAAGTGTTTTTGATAGATTAAATAAAGCACCAAATAAAAACGGAATCTATAGTTTAGAAATGCTGGTAAATGGAAAACGTTTTTACTATCATGATGTAGAAACATTTTCTTTTGCTGAGAGTAAATTCATCAACTTACATATTGATTATCCTCATTATAAGAAATATAAAAGACGTTATCAAAAAACATATAAAGAAACTAAAAACAAGCTTTCTACTTATAATAAACTAATTAATAACGGAAAATTAAACATAAAAAACGGACTTAGTTATACTGTAGAAATTATTGCCAAAGATTATAAGGGAAATACTAGTTATCTAAAAATACCTGTTACTGGTAAAGAAAGTAATACTATTTTTTCTAAACCCAAAGACACAACCAATTTTAAAGTAATTGCAAGTAATTTTCAAAAATTTAAAAAAGAAAATATTGCAATAGCATTTCCTAAAAATACTTTTTATGAAGATTTATATTTAGATTTTGCTGTAAAAAATGGCGTTGCAAAAATACATACTCCTACAATTCCTTTAGATAAAAGTTTTACATTAACATTTAATGTATCTAATTATTCTGAAGCAGAAAAACAACAACTTTATATTGCTAACGTAGAAAACCCAAAATATCCAAGATTTCAATATACTAGAAAAAAAGACAGTACATTTTATACCACAACAAAAACCTTAGGTAAATACACTTTAAAAACTGATAAATACAAACCTAAAATTAACTTATTGTACTTTAAAGATCAACAATGGATTTCTAAACGAAAAACCATAAAAGTTAAGATTTCTGATATTGGTTCTGGAATAAAAAATTACAGAGCTACTATTGATGGAAAATGGATTTTAATGGAGTACAACCATAAGAAAAAATTATTAACCTATAATTTTAGTGATAAAAAATTGGTTGGTAGCAAACATATCTTTAAAATTGTAGTCTCGGACAATGTTGGAAATACGAATACGCTTTCTGCAACGTTCTTTAAGAAACAAGTAAACTAACTTACGTGAAAAAAGTCTTTCTATTTTTATTCTTTCTCCCCTTTTTTGCTTTTGCTCAAAAAATGACAATCCTAAAAGGAACTGTTAAAAATAAAGACAAGCAACCAATTGAAAAGGTTTCAATTAAATATAATAACACAGGTACAACAACTGACAAAAACGGAAACTACCAAATTAGAATTCCTTTTAAAGAAGAAATTACCATCATTTTTAGTCATTTATCTTATAAAACTTTCTCTAGAAAATATACTGCAAATAGTAGAAATGGAGTCCGTTTATCTGTTACTCTAACATCAAAAACAGAACAATTACAAGAAATAGTCATAAAAGATAATAAAAAAGAAGCGCTAGGAATCAAAAAAATAGATATTGGAGTTGTTAAAAATGTAATTGGACCAAATGCTGGAGTCGAAAATATTTTAATGACTTTACCAGGTGTTAGCAATAACAACGAATTAAGTACACAATACAATGTTAGAGGTGGTAATTTTGATGAAAATTTGGTTTATGTAAACGGAATTGAAGTTTACAGACCGTTTTTAATAAGATCTGGTCAGCAAGAAGGTTTGAGTTTCATCAACCCAAATATGGTGCAAAATATAAATTTTTCTGCAGGAGGTTTTCAAGCAAAATATGGAGATAAATTATCATCAGTCTTAGATATTACTTATAGAAAACCTGTAGAAGTTGGCATCAGTGCAGACCTGAGTCTTTTAGGTGCTAGTGTTACTTTTGAAGCTCCTTTAATAGAAGAAAAACTAACATCAATAAGTAGTTTAAGATATAGAGATAATAGTTTATTTGTAAATAGTAAACAGATTGAAACAAATTTTAAACCAAAGTTTATAGATTTTCAAACATATCTTTCTTATGAAGCATCTGATTATTTAAAATTCAACTTTTTAGGGAATTTCTCTCTAAACAACTACAATTACAAACCCATTTCTAGAAGAACTCGTTTTGGAACTGTTGCAGATCCGTTAGAATTAAATGTTTATTATAGTGGAGAAGAACAAGACAATTACCTTACTTTATTTGGCGCTTTTTCAACAGAATATGAAGTAAATGACTTTTTAACTCTTACAGGAACTCTTTCTAGATACAATACACAAGAAGAAGAGCATTTTGATATTGCTGCTGCTTATAGTTTAGGTGAAGTTGATGCTAATATTGGATCTGAAAATTTTGGTGAAGTAGATTTTTCTGAAGGAATTGGCTCTCAACTAAATCATGCTCGTAATGATTTAGATGCTTTAATAAGTAACGCTCAAATTAAAGGAAAATACAAAGCAGACAGAATGCAGTTCGATTTTGGTGTAAAATATCAAAAAGAAGATATTAAAGATCGTATTAGAGAATGGGAATTAATAGATTCTTTAGGTTTTTCTATAAGACCTCCAAATAGTATTAGTAACAATCAACCTTACCAACCATTTGAAGGACCTATTACTACATATCAAAATATAAGAGTTGATAATGAAGTTCAAATTAATCGTATTTCTGGTTATCTGCAATTTAACGAACGCTTATTTTGGAATGAGAATGAAATTTGGTACAACGTTGGTATAAGAGCTCATAACTGGACTGTTAAAGGGAATGGAATTAACTCAAAAAATCAAACTATTATTAGCCCAAGAGCACAGTTCTCTATGAAACCTAGTTGGCGCAGAGATATGCTTTTTAGATTTGCTGCTGGTTGGTATTCTCAACCTCCTTCTTATAGAGAATTAAGAGATTCTAACGGAAATATTAATGTAGATTTAAAAGCGCAAAAATCGATTCATTTAGTAACTGGTATGGATTATAGTTTTGAAATGTGGGAAAGACCATTTAAACTTACAACAGAGTTTTACTACAAAGATTTAACAAATGTAAACGCTTATACTATAGATAATGTAAGAATAAGGTACAGAGCAGATAATGATGCAACTGCTTATGCTCATGGGTTAGATATAAGATTAAATGGTGAATTTGTTCCTGGAAGTGACAGTTGGGTAAGTCTTGGGTATTTAAAAACCGAAGAAGATATTAGTAACAGAGGTAATATTGCTAGACCTTCTGATCAACGAATAAAATTCGGTATACTTTTTCAAGATTATGTTCCAAGTTTACCCAACTTAAAAGCATATTTAAACTTAGTTTATAATTCTGGAGTTCCTGGTGGTTCTCCTTCTTATGCAGATGTGTATCAATTTCAAGGACGTTTAAGAGATTATAAACGTGCAGACCTTGGTGTTTCTTATGTTTTTACAGATGCAAACAGGCAATACAAAACAGGTTGGTTATCTAAATTTAAAGAATTAAGTGCTGGTTTAGAATTGTTCAATATGTTTGATATTCAAAACTCAATAACCAATACTTGGGTAAGAGATGTTTATTCTAAAACCCAATTTGGTATTCCAAATTACATGACAGGTAGAGTTTTAAATTTTAAACTTTCAATGAAATTATAATTAAAAAAAACGAGTTGACTTTCATCAACTCGCTTTTTCAATCAAAACAAATTTCACTTTTTCTTTTTATTTTTTATCAGTTTTTTATTAATAAAACCTTTATCTGTGATTATTCTTACAAAATAAATTCCTGTTGATAAATTACTAATGTTAATTTCATCATTTTTATTTATTAATAATCGTTTACCAACTAAACTATATACTTCTACAGATTTTAATTCTAATCCGTTTAAAACTGAAACTTTAATATTAGTAGTTGCTGGATTTGGATAAATACCAATGTTTTCTTTTAAGAAATCTTCATTTACAGATAATGTTCTTGCACAATATGTATTATATGTTGCAGTTGCATCTTTTTTCCAACTAGTATTATTATTAGAATCAGAAACATTATCAACTTGAATACAACTTAAATCTGCATTACCAGTTACATCTAAATTTATTAGATTACTATTTGCCCCATTATTAAGATTTAAATATGTTAATTTATTATTACTAATATCAAGTTCTACAATAGTTGTTAGCTTAGAAATGTCTACTTCTTCTATTAAATTATTAGCAACATTTAAAACTTTAATACCATTACCAGTTCTGGCTAGTGATTTCTTTTCACCTGTTGTTCTTGAAGAAATTATTACAGTATCTGCATTTAAAAGGCTACTAATATCTGTAATACTATTTCCAGAAATATTTATACTTGCTGCATTAGTAAATGCTTCTAAACCAGCTACACTAGTAATATTTAATCCGCTTAAATCTAAATCACCAGTAAAAGCTTGTGCTTCTTCATAGGTTATTACACCATCATTATCATCATCTAAACCAGTGATTACAGTTAATGCATTATCTAAATTTTCATCAGTTGTATACACTTCCCATTCTGAATTACAATCTGTATTGTAAGAAGCGGTTTCATCTTTATTAGTCCAATTTGTATTGGAATAATCCACATCATCAACAGCAATACAAACTAAAGAACTATTATTTGAAATATCAAACTCTGAAATTGCTGCATTGTTACCATTTCTTAAATATGCTCTTACCAAACCATTGTCTACAATTGCAAATTTTGTAATATTTAGATTCTTACTAATATCTATATTTTCAATATTATTATGGCTTAAAATAAGTTCTTCTAATAATATGTTTTTAGAAAGATCTATTCCTGTAAGTACATTTTCATCTGCCCAAAACCTTTTTAGTTTTGTGTTATTTGAAATATCTATATTTTCAACATCACAGTCTTTTATATCAATTCTTTCTAACTCTATATTTTTTGTGAAATTGAAAGAAGATATATTATTTCCACCTGATCTAAGATCATATAATTTAATGTTTTTTGTAAGATCTATTGATGTTAAATTGGTTTCAGAAACATACAATCTTTCTAAACCTACTAGCATTGAAACATCTATTGTATTAATTGGTGTTTTCCATAAGTGAATTCTATTTAGTGCCAAGTTATTGACAAAATCCACAGAAGCTAAGTTAAAGTTCCAATCTAATTGTAACTCTTCTAAATTTGTATTTGAAGAAATATCAATGGAGGTTAACTCATTAATATTTAACCAAAGTTTCTTTAACAAAGTATTATTAGAAACATCAATAGATGCTATTTTATTATCGCCAGCATAAAGTATTTCTAAACTTGTTAACGGACTTATATCTAAACTTGTTAATTGATTTTGATCTATACTCAACCAAGTTAACTTTGTGTTTTTTGATAAGTCAACGTTTGTTAAATTATTATTTCTAATATTTAACCCTGTAATATTAATAAAAGCTTCAACTCCAGTTAAGTCAGAAATTCCAAGTCCTTCAGCTGTTAAAGTTTCTGTTATTGCTTCTGCTTCTAAAACTTGGATTTCAGAATCTCCATTACTATTTATAATAGGATCTGCAACTAAAGCTGCTTTCATTATTGTATCTGAAAAAGAAACAATTGGAGCAATATTACAGTCTGTATTAAAACTTGAAGTTACATCTATTTTATCCCAGTTTGTTATTGAAAAATCTACATCATCTACTTGAATACATGTTAAATTAGGATTATTGCTTGCATCAAAATATGTAAAATTACTATTGTTTCCGTTTTTAACATTTAAAGTATTTAGCTGATTACCATTACAACTAATTGCAAATAAATTAGTGTTACTAGAAACATCTAAGTATGTTAATTTGTTGTTAGCAATTCTTAAATCTTCTAAAACTGATAACAAACTTACATCAATTGAAGCTAATTCATTATTATAGATATCAATACGTTTTAACATTGTATTGTTTGATAAATCTATACTAGTTAATAGATTGTCTGATGTGAAAAACCAGTTTAATTCCGGGTTTTTTGAAACATCAATTGATGTTAATTGATTTCCATGCACAAATAAATCTTTTAACATTGGGAGTATTGAAACATCAACGCTCGAGATTTGATTTCGCATAATTCCAAAACGTTCTAAAGCTGTGTTGTTAGAAACATCAATACTTGTTAATTGATTGTCATTTAAAAATAAATTAGTTAACGCTGTATTTTGACTTAAATCTATTGAAGTTAATTCATTTATTCCTGCTTCTAAAGAAACCAAATTGGTCATTACTTCAATTCCTTGTAAACTTTTAATTTTAGCTGAAACGTTAGGTAACAAAGTATTGTTTATTGGGTCTTGAATATTTAAACTGTCTATTACTTGTGCTTCTGATATTAAAATATTTCCATTTAATCCATTGGTGTCAAAACCTAAATCTATCAACGCTTGTTCAAAGTTTGTATCTAGAATTGTTACAATTGTATTTTCTCCTGAACAATTTGTGCTAAATATTGCAGAATCATCTTTTACCCAATTACTTGTATTTTGGCTTTCATCAATTTGAATACAAGTTAAATTCGGATTCTCATTTAAAAATACTGATTGATATTGTGGATCTCCTTCTCCTAATAACAGATTATTACTTACATCTAAACTTGCTAAATCGTTTCCGTTTAAGTACAAGTTTGTCAAACTACTATTATTACTGATATCAATAGTAGAAATGGCATTATTTTCAAAAGATAACCAATATAGTTCTGGGTTGTTAGTTACATCAACAGTAGATAAACTATTATTATCCATTACTAAATATTGTAATTTGATGTTGTTTGAAACATCAATACTTGTAAAATTATTATTTACAATAGTCAACCATTCTAAATCTAGATTATTAGAAACATCTATTGAACTTAAATTATTATTATATCCAGAATAAATTCTTTTCAATTTTGTGTTTTGAGATACATCTAGACTTGATAATCCAACTCCGTAAAAAGTAATAAATTCTAAATCTAAATTATTACTTATATCAATTGCATCAATTGGATTATTTGAAAAACGTAAATCTTTTAAATTGATATTGTTTGATAAATCTAAAGTTGATATTTGGTTATTTGGCTGTAATTCATAATTATTCTCTAAACGTAATATTTCTAACAATGTGTTTTGTGTTACATCTAAAGAGGTTAATAAATTATCAAAAGCATAAAAAATAGTTAGATTCAGATTGTTAGAAACGTCAATTGATGTTAATTGATTTCCATGCACAAATAAATCTTTTAACATTGGGAGTATTGAAACATCAACGCTCGATATTTGGTTTCTCATAATTCCAAAACGTTCTAAAGCTGTATTATTAGAAATATCTATTGTTGTTAATTGATTGTCATTTACAAATAAATTAGTTAACGCTGTATTGTGAAATAAATCTACGGAGGTTAGCTCGTTATTTCCTGATTCTAAAGAAACCAAATTGGTCATTGCTTCTATTCCTTGTAAACTTTGAATTTTAGCTGTTACATTTGGTAACAAAGTATTATTTATTGGGTCTTGAATATTTAAACTATCTATTACTTGTGCTTCTGATATTAAAATATTTCCATTCAATCCATTGGTGTCAAAACCTAAATCTATTAAGGCTTGCTCAAAATTTGTGTCTGGTATTAAAACAATTGGTTCATTTGTTTCATAACCACAGTCTAAATTATAAACCGCTGTATCATTAATAAGTGTCCAATTATCTGTTGCAAATGTTACATCATCTACTTGTACACAAGTTAAATCTATATTTTCTGACAAATCAATTTCTGTAATATTCGAATTTGTTCCATTATTTAAATTAATAGATGTAAGTTCATTACTATTTAAGAACAATCTTTTTAATTGAGTATTATTAGAAACATCAAATGTTGTTAGCTTCGCATCAAAAGCATCAATTCTTTCTAATAACGGATTATTTGAAACATCTAATTCTGTAATATCATTTTCACCTAATCTTACATCATATAACTTCGGGTTTTTACTAATGTCTAAGGCTGTTAATTTAGAATCTGAAACATATAACCTTTCTAAATCTGGCAACATAGTAACATCTATTGTTGTAATTGCTGTTTGCCAAAAATGAATTCTATTAAGTTTAACATTATTAGATAAATCTACAGTTGTTAAATTTAAATTTAAATCAAAATTTAATTGTTCTAAATTTATATTTGTTGCTATATTTAATGTCGTTATATCATTTTGACTTCCCCAAAGACGTTTTAGTTTAGTATTTGTTGAAACATCTATGGCTTCCAATTTATTTTGGTGTATATAAAAATCTTCTAAATCAATATTTTTAGAAATATCTAGTTTAGAAATATTGTTATTACCTACATATAAATTTTTCATTTTTATGTTTAATGACATATCTAGATTAGTTAATCTATTTTCTGTCACATCTAAATATTCTAACATTTCTACTTGAGTTAAATCTAAAGATGTTATTTCATTACTCCTTGCAGATACATGTTTTAATTTAGGCAACTTAGGTAGTTTTAAGCTGTTTAATGACGAATTATTTAAATTTAAATAGGTAACATTTGTCATACTATCTAAGCCTTTAAAACTTTTAATTACTACATTCTCTAACTTTAAAGAATCTATAGCTTTTGCTTCTGATAATTTAATAGTACCATTTAATCCGTTCGAATCAAAACCCAAAGTAATTAATCTGCTTTCAAAAGAACTATCATCTAGTTCTACAAATTCTTCTCTTGTATAATCGCAGTCTAAATTGTAAATTTCCTCATTATCTATATTTTTCCAATTTTCTTTTGCAAAAGCAACATCATCAACTTGTACACAAGTTAAATTTGGGTTATTTTTTAAATTTAGACTTAAAGGAATAATAGTACCATTTGAATACTTTTTTATATTAAAACCTGCGTTTAAATTGACTGTTGCCAATTTATTATCCATTAAATCTATTACTGAAAGACTTAAGTTGTTTTTAAAATCTAATGTTGTAAAATCATTATTACTAGCCAAAAAATTGTTTAAGTTTGAATTATTTGCTAGATCTATTGCTGAAATATTATTATTTCTAACATTTAAATATCTTAAACTTTTATTATTACTAACATCTAAAGAACTAATAGTATTTTCTTGACAATACAAATAGTCTAAATTATCTAAACTACTAACAACCAATTGTGTAATTGTATTGTTAGAAACATCTAAAGACTTAATTAGATTATTAGTAGTAAGGTTTACTGAACTTAAGTTGTTAGATGAAACATAAACATTTATCAATTTGGTATTTAAACTTGTATTGATTTCTGTAAAACTATTATTAGATCCACTAAAATCTACAAGATTTGTGTTTTTAGAAATATCTATTTGTGATAAATTATTTGCAGAAATATTTAACTTAGCTAAGTTAAAATTATTTGAAACATCTACACTATTTAAATTATTATTAGAAGCATTTAAATCATATAATTTATCGTTTTTAGAAACATCCAATACGTTTAAATTAGTCGTAGAACAATTAAAATGAGTCAAATCTTTTTTGTTAGAAATGTCGACAACTAAATCTTTATTACCACCAATATTTAATGTCGAAATTAATGAGTTGTTTGCAAGATTAAAATTTGTTATTTTATTGTTAGAAATTTCAATACTAATTAATGATAAATTATTAGAAACATCTAAGCTGGTCATACCATTATTAATTAATGACAGAAATTCAAGTTTTGTATTGTTACTAATATCTATGGCTAATGGTTTTGAATTACTAATTATCTTTAAAACATTTAATTCTACTAATGATTGTAAATTTATTGCAGATAAGTTAGAGGCAGAAAGAGTTAAATCTCTTAATAAGGAACAATTATTTAATGATAATGTATTTAATGATGTCATATTTTCTAAAAAAATACTTTCAAGTAAATTTGCATTATCAAAATTCAAACTTTCTAATGGGTTATCAGAAGCATTAAAATAAGTTAAGTTAGCTTTCGGAAAAGATAAGTTGGTTAAATTATTATAAGCAACATATAAACTTTGTAAGGGAGAATTATTATTAATTGTTAACGTTTTTAACCCTAAATGACTAACAGAAATTTTTTCTAATTTTGAATTTCCATTTAAATTTAAAGTTTCCATTTCATAACTATTATCTTGGATAACATACAACTCTTTTAAATTAGGCTGTGCAGAAATTATACCTTGGGCAATATCGCTTTCTATAATATTAAGTTTTTCTAAGTTAGTAATTCTTTCTAAACCTGTTATATCTTTTATATTTCCAGATATTGTAAGTTCTTTAATTTTAGATAAGTTTTCTTCACTTACATAATTATCTAAAACATCGTCGGCTTCTTGATCTACAAATTGTTGTTCTAAAGTTGTATCAGGAAAATATACTTTCCCTTCTTGACAATCTTCACTATAACTTGTAGTTGTGTCTTTATAAAGCCATATAGAAGTAGTATTTGAATATTCTATATTATCTACGTCTATACAAGTTAATTGTGGATTTTGTAAACTTTTAAATTCTTTAATTTTTGTGTTACCTCCATTTTTAAGGTTTAAAGAAGTTAACCCAATATTTCCTACAACATTTAACGTATCTATATTTACATTATTAATTAAATTTAATGTAGAAATATTAGGATTATTTATAAAATCTAATCTTGTTAAAAACGGATTTGCAATTAAGTTTAATTCTGTAAGTTTTGTATCTATAGCTCTTACTCTTGTTAAAAATTTGTTTTCACAGAAATTAACGCTAGTTAAGCTAGTGTAAGAAATATCAACATCAACAAGTTTAGGGTTATCTGTAATATTTATATTTTCTATAGGGTTATTACCAAATGAGAATTGAACTAATTCTGGGTTTTTAGTTACATCAACATTATAAATAGAATTTTTATAAATAGCAAAAACAACCAAATTAGGGTTATTAGTTACATCTATTAAGGATAAATTATTGAATGCTACATTTATAACAAACAAAAAAGGATTCTTACTCACATCTATTTCTGTAAGTTTATTAACTCTAATATCTAAATACGTTAAAAGCGGATTGTTAGAAACATCAATTTCTTCAATATCATTATAACCAGCATATAAATAAGTAAGTTTAGGCATAAATTTTATAGCAGAAATATCTTTTATTTTACCTGTTACATTTGTTAAATGCGGATTATTAATATTTATAAGTGGATCTACCATACCTGTTGGATTCCAGATTTTTAAACTATCAATTTTTATAACATCAGAATTAAGTATGTTTCCATTTAATCCATTTGTGTCCCAGCCTAAGTCTATTAAAGCCTGCTCAAAATTTGAATCTGAAACAGGTACTGTTTGAGCGAGAAAATTTAAGCTCAAAAAAAAGATTCCTAAAAAAAATAGTTTTGTTTTCATAGTAATTTGGTTTTAGTTATAATATTTGTTTAGTTTTTCAAAAATAGTTTTATTAGTAACTCAATAAAATACCTACAAGTAGGTATTTGAAGTTATAAAGCCCTAAAATTCAATTAATTTAAATGCCTTTGCATATTTATACCAATCAAATATTGATTCTAAGTTTAATTTTTGTTTGATATGTTTTCTATGCGTAGAAATCGTGGTAGTTTCAACAAAAAGTAGTTTAGCAATTTCATTTGATTTCTTACCTTCCATTACATGTTTAAACACCTGTTTTTCTTTAAAAGTTAAAGAATCAAATTGTTTTTTATGTTTAAGAATAAATTGCTTTTCATTTTCTAATTCTTCGGAAAACTCCATTAGCTTAGGTATATCTTCTAAAGAAATATTAAAAAAGAAAAGAAAATCTTTCACAAAACTAATTGGAAGGTTTTTTCTTTGGGTTACTTTATAATTGTCTTCTTTTTCATATTCAATTTTTTTATATAATTTAATTATTCCCATGCCTAATTTATATTTAAAATGAATACTCAAATTTAATTTGAATTCTATAAAAAAAAATCATACTTTAGTATGGTGTTTTTTAAACCATATTAATTGAAAATTAAACTTACTTTTTTATTTTTTTTATTTATAGCAGTTACATTTTCACAGGAAAAAAACTCTTCCATTTATTCTAATTTATCAATTTTCTTTTCAGAAAACAAAGATTCTATGAACATTAAAACCATAGTTGATAAATTTGATAAAGGTGAATTTTATAAAGAAAAAGACCAAAGAATTTATAAAAAGTTAGATACTAAAACCTTGTGGAGTCATTTTTATGTAAAGCCTTCTAAAAACAAAATACATTTTAAATATTTTACAATATCAAATTCATATTTACCTTATGGAAAAATCTATTTAAAAAAAGGTAATAAGATAGATTCACTTTATAGAGTTTCAAACAATCATTTTTTTCCTCACAAAAATATTTTTTATAGAAATCCTGTTTGGAAAATCCCTGTAGACTCAATATTAACGTCAGATGTTTTTTTAAAAGTAAAAAATAGCAGTGGTAGAACAAGAATGGTAATGTATTTAGAAACAGAAAATGATTTTTTAAAGCGTGTAGAAACTGAATATTTTTACTTCGGTTTATTTATTTCTTTTCTTATTTCTATGACATTGATATTGGTCTTTTTTTCAGTTCTTAAAAAAGAATATGCCGTTTTATTTTATGCCCTTTATATAATTACTGTTTTATTTGAGTTTCTTGCAGGTAAAGGCTTGGGTGTTCAGTATTTTTGGTCTGATAGTACTTTTTTTATAAATAATATTAGAAGTTTTAGTCAGACAGTTGGAGTTTTTTGTATTGGTTATTTTTATACAAAATTCTATAAATTAAAAGCCTCTCAAACTATTTCTAAAGGAATCTTTAAATGGGGAACATATTTAACAATTCCTATCATTTTATTATACGTCTATAAATATTGTTTTGGAGGATTGATTAATTTATATTTAACAGTTTGGACAGTTTTAAAAATTATTATATTTATTTGGGTTTTAAACCATTTATATTTAACGATCAAAAAACAACTTCCTGCTTATTTAGTTATTGCTTTTATTTTACCCATTCTTGCTGTAATTAACGGACAAATTATGAACCCAGAAGTTCATAATCAATTAGCTATAAAATTTAGCGGTCCAAATATTTATTACATCACTTTATCATTAGAAATTTTACTATTTACTAGATTTATTTTTGGTTCTGTTATAGATACTCAACAAAAATATTTTAAACTGAAAAAAGTAAGTGATGAATTAAAATATAATTTTCAAAATAAAACTTTAGAAATACAACAAGAAGAGCGAAATAAACTAGTTAGCAATGTACATGATACTTTTGGTGGTTATTTAGAAGCTCTAAAACTTAGATTGTTACAAAAAACAGAAAACTCTCCAGAAAAAATACAAGAAATTTTAGATGCATTCTATAAAGAGTATAGATATTTACTAAATAGTTTATATTCACCTAAAATAAATTCAGAAAATTTTGTAGAAAATTTAATTGAATTTTGCCAAAAATTAAACCAATTAACTGAACATAATATTTCATATCAATTTGATATAGAAAACACAGAATTATCTCAAGAAAAATGTTTGCATATATATAGGATTATTTCTGAATTAATAACCAATGCAATTAAATATTCTAAAGCTTCAGAAATAAATATTAACCTGAATCAAAAAGTTAAAAACTTAATAACCTTAGAAGTTTCTGATAATGGTATAGGATTTGATAAAAAAATGGTAAACAAAAAAGGTTTTGGATTGAATAATATTGAAACTCGAGTAAATCAAATGAAAGGTTCATTAAAAATTGACTCAAATAACTCAGGAACTTTTATTGAAATTCAAATACCAGAAAATGAATAAAGCTTCAATAAAAATAGTAATAGCAGATGACAATCGTTTTTTTTGTGATGCTTTAAAAGATAGTTTAAACAAGTATAAAGAACTATCAGTAAAAAATACATTTACTACAATTAATGATTTAATAAAATTTACTCAAAATAATAATTTAGATATTTTAATTTTAGATGTAAATTTTAATGGCGAAAATTCTTTAGATTTTATACCTGAAATAAAACCACCTAATTCAAACTTTAAAATTATTGCACTTACAACAATGAATAATAATTATATGAGAGAAAAAGCTCATAATAAAGGTGTAGATTTATTTATAGGAAAAGATGGTGATTTAGCTAATTTTAAAAGTGTAATTTTAGATTGCTTTAATAATGATAGAGTCAAAAAAAGTAAAATAAATGCTAAAATAAAAGTAGGGAATTACACATTTACTAAAAGGAAACTAGAAATATTACAAGCTTTATATATTCATTCTGATAAGAAAGAAAAAGAACTTTCAGAAACTTTAAATATTACTGAAAGCTCTTTAAAATCTCATAAAAGAGAATTATTTGAAATTACAAATACCAAAAATACTCCAGAATTAATTAAATTTGGTATTCAAAACGGATTAATAGTTTCTTAATCTAAAATCTGAGCAGCATGTGCTTTTGTTTTTACTTTTAAAATAATATCTTCAATAATACCTTTTTCATCAATAACAAAAGTTGTTCTATGAATTCCATCATATTCACGTCCCATAAACTTCTTTGGTCCCCAAACATTAAAAGCTTCAATTACAGCTTTATCTTCATCAGCTAAAAGCGGAAAAGGTAATTCGTTTTTATTAATAAAATTTTGTTGTCTTTTAGCAGAATCTGCACTTACACCTAAAACATCATATCCTTTTGATAAAAAAGATTGGTAATTGTCTCTTAAATCACAAGCTTCATTTGTACAACCTGGTGTACTTGCTTTTGGATAAAAAAATAATACTAACTTTTTACCAGCATAATCTGATAATTTTATAGTATTTCCTGCATTGTCTTTTGCTTCAAACTGTGGAGCATTATCTCCTATTTTTAGTGATGTCATTTTCTAAATAGTTTTTAAAGTTTAAAAGTACAAAGTTTATAAAGTTCTTTCAAGTATAATCTAAAAAAATAAATTTTAAAGAGCCTATTTTTTACTTTCTACTTTTTAACTTTACAATTTTATAACTCACTTTATGAATAAACAAGAAAAAGTACAATTTGTCATAGATACACTTCAAGAAAAATATCCAGAAATTCCTATTCCTTTAGACCATAAAGATCCTTATACACTTTTGATTGCAGTTTTATTGTCTGCTCAATGTACAGATGTACGTGTAAATAAAATTACACCAATTTTGTTCGCTAAAGCGGATAATCCTTTTGATATGGTTAAAATGTCTGTAGAAGAAATCAAAGAAATTATTCGTCCTTGTGGATTATCACCAATGAAAAGTAAAGGGATTTATGGTTTGTCTAAAATTTTGATTGAAAAATACGATGGAGAAGTTCCTCAAAGTTTTGAAGGTTTAGAAGAATTACCTGCAGTTGGTCATAAAACTGCGAGTGTGGTAATGAGTCAGGCTTTTGGAGTTCCTGCTTTTCCTGTTGATACACATATACACAGATTAATGTGGCGTTGGAATTTAACAAACGGAAAAAACGTACAACAAACAGAAAAAGATGCAAAAAGATTGTTTCCAAAAGAATTATGGAATGATTTACACTTGCAAATGATTTGGTATGGAAGAGAATACTCTCCTGCTCGTGGATGGGATTTAGAAAAGGATATTATTACAAAAACAATAGGTAGAAAATCTGTTTTAGAAGATTATTTTAAAACAAAAAAATAAAAACACATTATTATGAGGAGGAATACTAAATAATCTTTTTTAAATTGAGATTACTACAGTTTATAAAAAATAAACTTCGCAATGACAAAATTCTTATATTTAGCAAAAATGTGCGTTAGGGATTGAAGTGGAAATCCTTTTTTATTTGTTTTTCACAAATAAAAAAGATTGCAACGTAAAGCCCGACCTTTAGGTAACGCCCAAATTAAAAAAAGCCCCAACAATGTTGAAGCTTTTTCCACTCTTAATTCAAATTCAATTCAATGAGATCTTCTGATTTGGTTTTAACAAAAGTTAGCGATTTGGAAAAATTAATCAAAAATTGAACTGTTTCTTGTTTTGGTTGCATCTGAAAATCAAATGACTTTTTAGAGTAAAGTTGCATCATATAGTTAATTTAATATCTTGGTTATAAATAAGTAACGATGCATTTTTTACTTTATTGTTAATTCACTAAAATAATTTTATGTTTTTCTATTAATTTTCTCATATTGATTAAAGCGTAACGCATTCTACCCAATGCTGTATTGATGCTAACACCAGTGTTTTCACTTATTTCTTTAAAACTCATATCTTTATACATACGCATTACTAAAACTTCTTTTTGTTCTTCTGGCAACTCTTTTACAAGTTCTCTAACATCATTGTAAATCTGTTCTTGAATAATTTGTTTCTCTGCATTTAGGTTTCCATCTCCTAAAACAGAAAAAATATCGAATTCATCTGTATTTTTAAAAGTGGGCATTCTATTAGACTTTCTAAAGTGATCTATAACTAGATTGTGAGCAATTCTCATAACCCAAGGTAAAAATTTACCTTCTTCGTTATAATTCCCTTTTTTTAAAGTTCTAATTACTTTAATAAAAGTATCTTGAAAAACATCTTCTGTTATATCTCTATCTTGAACTTTACTGTAAATAAAACTGTATAATCTTTGCTGATGTCTTTTTATTAAAACTCCTAAAGCTGCTTCTTTTCCTTGTATATAATCACTTACTAAAGTACTGTCTGTAATTGTATTTTTTCTCACCATAACTACTTTTCGAAGAACAAGTTGTTCTTCTAATTTAAGATTAAATTAATAATTTAAAAAGTAGTTTTCTTAGTATATGCGTCTAATTTTGTGAGTTTTATGAATGCCAAATATCATTAATATTTTTTAAAACAACAAATAATTTAACAAAATTCATTGATATTAGTTTTAAAATAGGTTAAAAAAAAGGTACTTTTATCGCTTATATTTTTTATTAATGAAGATTGACATTTCTAAAGTAAACCCTAAAGAAAACATCATAATTAAAGGAGCTAAACTCCACAATCTAAAGAACATAGATGTAGTTATCCCTAGAAATAAATTAGTAGTTATTACTGGTCTTTCTGGTTCTGGAAAATCTTCTTTAGCTTTTGATACTTTGTATGCAGAAGGCCAAAGACGTTATGTAGAAAGCTTAAGTTCTTATGCACGTCAGTTTTTAGGAAAACTACACAAACCCAAAGTAGATTATATAAAAGGAATTGCACCAGCTATTGCCATTGAGCAAAAAGTAAACTCTACAAATCCACGTTCTACAGTAGGTACAAGTACAGAAATTTACGATTATATAAAACTTTTATACGCCAGAATTGGTAGAACCTTCTCTCCTATTTCTGGAAATGAAGTAAAAAAAGATACAGTTTCTGATGTTGTTAATTTTGTAAAAGAATTTGATGAAAGAACAAAACTTTTATTATTAGCACCTATTACTATTGATGAAAATCGTGATTTAAAAACCGTTTTACAAGTTTTAGAACAGCAAGGTTATGCGCGTTTAAAATGGAATGATAAAGTATTTAGAATTGCAGATTTCCATCAAAAAGAATTTAAAAATGAAGCTTTATTTTTAGTGGTTGATAGAATTATCACTAAAAATGATGAAGATTTTTACAACAGATTAGCAGATGCAATTCAGACTGCCTTTTTTGAAGGAAAAGGAGTTTGTTTTGTAGAAAACTTAGAAGATAATAAGGTTGTTGAATTTAGTAATAAGTTCGATTTAGACGGAATGTCCTTTTTAGAACCTAACACACATTTATTCAGTTTTAACAATCCTTATGGCGCTTGTCCAACTTGTGAAGGTTATGGAAATGTAATTGGCATTGATGCTGAATTAGTGATACCAAATACAGGTTTATCCATTTTTGAAGATTGTATTTTTCCTTTTAAAACACCTTCTTACATTCATTATAAAGAAGATTTAATTGATGTAGCTTATAAATTCGATATTCCTATTCACAAACCTTGGTTTGAACTTTCTGAAGAACAAAAAGCATTGGTTTGGGATGGAAATAAATCTTTCAAAGGAATTCACCACTTTTTTAACGTTTTAGAAGAAAAAAGTTATAAAATTCAGAATAGAGTAATGCTTTCTCGCTATCGAGGAAAAACAAAATGTACATCTTGTAACGGAAAACGTCTACGTCATGAAACTAATTTTGTTAAAATAAATAAGAAAACAATTTCTGATTTAGTAACACTTCCATTAGATGAATTAGCTGTATTTTTTAAAAATATCAAGCTTAATAAATATGAAGAAAAAATAGGAAAACGTTTGTTAACAGAAATCAACAATCGATTGCAATTTTTAACAGATGTTGGTTTGTCTTATTTAACCATCAACAGAACTTCTAACACACTTTCTGGAGGTGAAAGTCAGCGTATAAATCTGGCAACTTCTTTAGGAAGTTCTTTAGTTGGGTCTATGTATATTTTAGATGAACCAAGTATTGGTTTACATCCAAAAGATACAGAACGTTTAATTGGCGTTTTAAAAGATTTACGTGATTTAGGTAATACAGTTGTTGTGGTAGAACATGATGAAGATATTATGAAAGAGGCCGATTATATTATAGATATTGGTCCTGAAGCTGGTACTTTTGGAGGAAATGTTGTTGCAGAAGGAACTTTTAAAGATATATTAAAATCAGAATCATTAACAGCTAAATATTTAAACGAAGAATTAAAAATAGAAGTTCCTACAAAACGTAGAACTTCAAAAAACAGCATTCAAATTATTGGAGCAAGAGAAAACAATTTAAAAAATATTGATGTTACTTTTCCTCTAAATTGTTTGTCTGTAATTACTGGAGTTTCTGGATCTGGAAAAAGTACATTGGTTAAAAATATTTTATATCCAACAATGCAAAAAAAACTGATTGGTTATGGAGATAAAATTGGTCAGCACACAGAAATTAAAGGAAGTTTTGATACTTTAAAACATGTTGAGTTTATAGATCAAAATCCTATAGGACGTTCTTCACGTTCTAATCCTGTAACGTACATTAAAGCGTATGATGATATTAGAGCATTATTTTCTAATCAGAAATTATCAAATATCAGAAACTATAAACCAAAACACTTTTCTTTTAATGTAGAAGGCGGACGTTGTGAGGTTTGTAAAGGTGAAGGAGAAGTTACCATAGAAATGCAATTTATGGCAGATGTGCATTTAGAATGCGATGTTTGTAACGGAAAACGCTTTAAGAAAGAAGTTTTAGAAGTAAAATTTGATGGTAAATCTATAGATGATATTTTAAACTTAACAATTGATGATGCTGTTGCATTTTTCTCTGAAAATTTAGTTCCTAAAATTGCCAATAAACTAAAACCTTTACAAGATGTTGGTTTGGGTTATGTGCAATTAGGCCAATCTTCTTCTACACTTTCTGGTGGAGAAGCACAGCGTATAAAACTCGCTTCTTTTTTAGTTAAAGGAAACACAAAAGACAAAGCGTTGTTTATTTTTGATGAACCTACAACAGGTTTACATTTTCATGATATTAAAAAATTATTAGCATCTTTTAATGCCTTAATTGACAAAGGACATTCTATTATTGTTATTGAACATAATATAGAACTCATTAAATGTGCAGATTATATTATAGATTTAGGTTTAGAAGGTGGTAAAAAAGGTGGAAACCTTATTTTTGAAGGAACTCCAGAAGAATTGGCAAGAAATAAGAAGTCTTATACTACTAAATATTTGGCAGAAAAGTTGGTGTTTTAAAATTGAAATAATTTTTATTTGAAGCTATTTCCAGCTTTACGCACTCGCTTTTTTAACCTAAAAAGGTAAAAAAGAGCTCAAACAAATGCTTCAATCTGGGCTAAACTTGTTTGCTAACAAAAGGCAAACACAAATAAGTAAATACGAGTTCAAAAAAGAATGAGATTTCTCAATCGCTGAAAAAGCTCATTTCGAAATGACAACCGTTAGAAAATAAAAAAGTAAAATGATTACGAATTTAACAGACAAACAAAAAATTAATTGGGTTAGAATAATTGCTCTAATTCCTGTTTTAATTTTGATGATATATGCACCAAAATTATGGATTTCTACAAAAGGGTTTCCTGTAATTCCGTTGTTTGATTGGTGGCCTATTCTTAAATATCCTTTCGATTATATTTTAGGTAGTTTTTTCTTTTTAATTCAGATTGTATACATTTTTCAGAATAAAAAATGGCAAGGTTGGACCATCATTTTACTCTATCTTTTTTTAGCATTAGTAGATCAAAACAGATTACAACCCTACTTTTATCAAAGTTTTTTAACCATTTTTGCAATTGAAATTTTTAGAAAAAATGCAAATCCTAAAAAAATATTATATGCTATAATTCTTATCTTTTTTGCAACCTATTTTTGGAGTGGAATACAAAAAGTAAACGAAGCTTTTTACATACAATGGTTAAGTGCTTTAAACAAACATTTTAGTTTTTTACCTCAATGGTTTTTAGTTGCTTTTACATATGCTGTGCCTTGGTTAGAAGCTTTAATGGGTGTTTTATTACTTTTTAATAAAACAAGAAAATTTGGTGTATTATTTATTCTATTAATGCATGGCACCATTACTTTTCTTTTATTTTATTTAGGTTATGGTTACAATGTTGTGCCTTGGAATATCCAAAATATGTTGTCTGTAGTTATCTTATTTTGGACTTTAAAAACTGCAAATGCTTTTGAATTTTTCTTAAAGTTTTTCAATAAACAAAAGATGGCAATACTTGTTTTTACCATTTGTTTACCACTTGCTAATAATTTAACTGGGTTTTATGATAGTTTGTTATCATTCCATTTTTTTACAGCAGATTTAAATTATTACAATGTTTTTCTTAATGAAGAGTTAGAGGATAATTTACCAGATCATATTCAAAGATTTTATCGTTTTCAAAACGGAAAACCATATATTAATATGAATGAATGGGCACAATTCGACAATAAAGTTTTATTTTATCCAGAAGATAGAATTATTAAATATATGGATGCTTATTTGCATTCTTTTGCCAATAATCCTAATGAGAAAGGATTGACAGAATTGGTGGTTTATAATCATAAAAACGAGTAATATTTTCCTATATATTTAATTCCATTAATACTCATTAGTTTTATTCTTTAGAAGAATATTTAAAGTCTAAAAATTAATTATTTAGATTTAATCTAAATAATTTTTTAAATCACAATAGTTTATTTAGATTTGTTATTTATAACCAATCTAAATTACATGTGCCAAAAATCTAAAATAATATCTAGAGTTAAAAACGGAGAATTGTCTATATGCAATGGTTGTAAAAACTATAACCTTGTTTTTAATAATATTTTTTTTCAGTTTGATAGAAATCAATTAAATACGTTTAAAGAATATATTACAAAAATTGATATCGATTATTGGTTAGATTACAGTTCTAATACCACACAAAGAAGAAAAATTCCTGTCCCAACTTTTCATCAAAACCTAGTTTTAGTTTTTGATATCTATGAAATTGAAGAATTGAAAATTCTTTTAGGTATTCACAAAAGTAAATCGAAAGATATTTTATTAACAGCAGATATAGATTACACTTTAATTTTAAATTAAAATTACAAATTCTAATTCATCTTTTACGAATTCTAAAACGGACAATATTTTACGCTACTTCCCTACTACTTTTATAATGTATTAACATTTAAAAAAGTAGAAATTATGAGAGCATTCCTAAAAAAATCAGTATTTGTATCAGGTTTAATTATATTAAGCAGCACTTTTATCAGTTGTGATAACAACGAAGTAAAAAAAGAAAAAGAAGTTATCATTATAGCAGACAATGCTATTTCTAATGATAAAGAAACCAACATCGAAATTACATCAAGAAAACCCATTGTTTTTATTGCGGGTTTTGATAAAGGAGATGAAACTTTTTACTCTAATGCAAGAATATATTTTCAAGAAAAAGGATTAAAAGTTATTGACGGACAATATTCATTAGAAGAAATTATTGTTTGGATGAATGAACACGCAAATCAAAATCCTTATGGTGAAGTTCATATTGTAAATCAGAGTAATCCTTTTAAAGGCATGAACTTAGAAACAGTTGTTAGAGGAGAAAAAATAACCACAGAAACTTTAAGAAAAAGCTTAACAAAAGGTACTTTACCATCACTTAAAAATATTGTAAATAATAAAACAAAAATTATATTTCATGCTTCTGGCTTGGTAGAAAACAAAGAATTTCTAAAAACATTAAAAGATGCTTTTTCTTCTAAAAATTTACCAAAAGTAATGGCTTCTCCTTATCATACAATTTTTGGAGGAAAGTTTTCGAATCACTTTTTAGCACAACCATATTATGTGTTTTATCCAACAGCAAATTCACCAGGAAAAATCGATTTATCTAAAGAAATAGCTAAAAAATATAAAGAAGAAAAAGATATAGATTGGTTTGAAGCATTAAATAATGAAGAAGAAAGATATATTGGTGAAGCTTATACTACACAGTTTTCTATACCAATTAAATGGGAATTTGGTTACCATAATACAGATAATGAGATGCCAATATTCAACTCGCAAGAAGAAGTAATGGATTGGGTAGAACAACATGATGAATTAATGGTTGAAATTAATAATTACAACATTCCGTTAGAAAAATTTAGATGGAATTGGAGCGTAAAAAATAGCACTTTAGTTATAAGAGGTAGAACAACTGCATTATGTGTATTAAAACCGTTAATTAAACCTTATGGAGATTTAAAACATATAGAACCAGACACAAGCAACAAACGTTTGTATGCTATGAAGTAAAATGGAATGGAAATTGGAAATACAGGGTTTTATCTTTTCTTAAAAAAGAAAAATAAAATCTTGTATTTTAGGTTCCCGTTTTCACGGGATTGACAATTCTATTAGAAACCTTGATGCAAAGCCTAAAGGAGCTTTTTTAAATTGAAAAACGTTATTACATAAAATTAAAAATGGTGTAATGACGTTTTAATTAGTAAGTTTGTATACATGCATCTTTTTTTTAAAATCTTAGCTACAGTTTTATATTCCGAAAGAATAATGAGGAGAAATCTCTTTATTTTATTTTTTTTATTTGCAATAATTACAATTGTTTCTCAAGAGAATAATATTCAAAATTTTTCAACTTCAGACGGATTATCAAGTATTTCAATAAATGATATTAATCAAGATGAAATTGGGTATTTATGGTTAGCTACAGACAAGGGGTACACAAAATTTGATGGAGTAAATTTTACTAATTACCAACAAGAAAAGGCAAATTGTATTTTTATAGAAAAAAACAAGATTTATATCGGTTTAAAAAACGGGCTTGTAGTAATTCAAAATAACAAAACTTCCTTTTTTAAGAGTAAAGAAATTCTAAAAATAAGATCGATAAATAACAAAATAATCATTGCTACTATTCAAGGTGTTTGTGAATTAAAAGAAAATTACATTCAACCTTTACCGATAAATACGCAGATAGATTTTTCAATTATAAATGACATTACATATTTTAAAAAAAATCTTTTCATTGCTTCTAATAGTGGTTTATGGAATATTGATAAGGTAAACAAACCTCACAAAATATCAAAAATTTCTAATGAAAACTGCAGTTCTTTCCTGGTAAATAACAATCAAATTATAGCAAGTACATTTAATAATGGAGTAAAAATTATTGAAAATAACTCAATAATTAAAAGTATTCAATCTTCAGAAAACATCTCTTCCATAAAAGCAATAAATGATGAAATTTGGATACCCTCAAAAGAAAACGGTATTGAAATTTTAGATCTAAATAATTTTACATTTAAGAGAAAAATAAACAAATATAATTCAGCAATATCAAGTAAAATTAGCACCATTTTTAGTGATAATCAGAATTCAATTTGGATTGCAAGCTTGAATAAAGGATTGTTTAAATACAGTTCTATTAAAACCACCAATAGACCGAACATTTACATTGAAAATGTATTAGTAAATTATAAAAAAATTAGCCTAAATAATGAAAATTTAGCTTTAAAGCCTAACGAGAATAACATTTCTTTTTCCTTTAAAACCATTGATTTAAACAATGCGAGAAAGATTCAATATCGATATAAATTAAATAAAGAATTTACACCTTGGAATTCTCAAAACAAAGTAGACTTTCCAGAATTAAAATCAGGTAAATATCAATTTACAATTCAATCTAAAAACGGAAACTTACTTAGTAAAAAAGTATCCTTTCCATTTATTATAAAAACACCTATTTACAAAAAAGGTTGGTTTCTTATTTTAGGTGGTATTGCTTTCTGTCTTCTTTTAGCTGGAATTATTGATTTATATATTAGAAAGTTAAAAAAGCAAAACCAGCAAAAAGTTGAAAACTTAAAACTAGAAAACCATTTATTGACATTAGAGCAAAAAGCATTGCAGCTACAAATGAATCCGCATTTTATTTTTAATGTTTTAAATGGTATAAAAGCACTTGGTAATTCTGGAAATTCGAAAGAATTAAATACCACTATTTCTCAATTTTCTAAGCTATTAAGAAGTGTTTTAAATAATTCACGTTTAGAAGAAATTAGTTTACATGATGAAATTGAAACATTAAAAAATTATTTATTTTTAGAGCAAAAAATGAATGCAAATCCTTTTGATTTTAATATTAACACATCTTTAAATAATATTGATTCAGAAGAAATTTTAATTCCACCAATGTTAATACAACCTTTTATTGAAAACAGTATTAAGCATGCATTTGAACCAAAAACAGAAGATGCTAAAATTAACATTTCATTTAAAGTAAAACATAAATTCTTATATTTTACAATTGAAGACAATGGCATTGGGTTTTATCAATCTAAGAAAGGAAAATTGAAATCCAATCATCAATCTGTAGCTTTAAAAGTTACAAAAGAACGGATTAAACATTTATCAAAATACAACTCCTTTTCTATTGAAGAAATGAAAGATAAAAATGAAATAAAAGGAACAAAAGTTGAATTTAAGATTCCATTAAAAACAGATTATTAAAAACATGAAAAGACGAAAATTTATAAAAAATACGCTCATAACATCTTTAGGAGCTGGTCTTTTAGGAAGTATTTATACTTGGCAAATAGAACCTTTCTGGTTAGAATTTGTAAAAGTAAAAATGCCTATTAAAAATTTACCAAAAAACTTAATAGGAAAAACATTAATGCAAATTAGTGATGTTCATGTAGGTAATAAATTTGACTATGAATACATTATAGATTCATTTAAGAAAGCACAACTTTATAATCCAGATTTTGTTGTTTATACTGGAGATTTTGTTTCTTATGAAACACCTGAACAATTTAATCAATTAGAAAAAGTATTTAAATATGCGGTTAATGGAAAATTAGGAACTGCAGGAGTTTTAGGAAATCATGATTATGGTATTGATTGGTTAGAACCTGATGTGGCTGATAAAATTTCTAGTATTTTAGATAAAGTAAATGTTACAATTCTAAGAAATGAAGAGATTAGTTTTAGTGGATTAAATATCTTAGGTGTTGATGATTACTGGGGATCAAATTTTAACCCAGTAAAAATTATGAATAAATACGATACACAAAAGGCAAACATTGTTCTTTGTCATAATCCTGATGTTTGTGATTTAAATGTGTGGAATAATTATAAAGGTTGGATTTTATCTGGACATACACATGGAGGACAAGTAAAACCGCCTTTTTTAAACCCACCTATTCTACCAGTTAAAAACACAAGATATTCTTCAGGAGAATTTGATTTATATGATGGAAGAACACTTTATATAAATAGAGCTCTAGGAAATTTATATCAGGTAAGGTTTAATGTAAGACCAGAAATAACAATTTTTGAATTAGAAGAAAAACTATAATTATGGTAAAATTAACATCATTTGTGGTAGAAGATAATTCTTTAGCTTTAGACATGTTAGTAAATGATATTACTACACATCATAAAGAAATAGAAATAATAGGTACTGCTAAAAGTGTTGTTGAAGCGGCTAAATTGCTTCAAAAAAAACAACCTGATATTCTATTTTTAGATATTATGCTTGGAGATGGAACAGGTTTTGACTTGCTAGAAATATTCCCAAACCTAACTTCAAAAATTATTTTTGTTACAGCAAGTGATGAATTTGCTATTAGAGCTTTTAAGTTTGCTGCAATAGATTATATTCTAAAACCTTATTCAAATGAAGATTTAGAGAGTTCTATTAAAAAAGCAAAACAGCAAATAGAACCTCAAAAAGAGCAATTAAACATTCTAAAACAAGCAGTTACAAACCCAAAAGACAACATTAAAAAGATTTCATTACATACACAAGATAAAATAATTATAGTAAATATAGAAGATATTATCCGTTGTAAATCAGATAACAACTATACTACTTTCTATTTTAAAGACAAATCAAAGATTTTAGTTTCTAAAACTTTAAAGTATTATTCAGACATGCTAAATACTCATGGTTTCTTAAGAGTGCATCAAAGTCATTTAATAAATAAGTCACAAATTAAAGAATTTATAAAATCTGATGGTGGTTATATTATTTTAAAAGATGCAAGCAACATACCGGTTTCAGTAAGAAAAAAAGGAGATGTAATTGAATTCTTAAACAGTTTCTAAAAAAAATTATTAAATTAATCATCATTTGTGGTGAATTTTTACTACATTTGAAGACCTAATTATAATGAAAGAGAAAGATAGACAACGATCAGATAGAATAATTAAGGTTTTTAAAGATAGCGGATTGAATCAAAGACAGTTTTCAGAACTTATTGGAGTTTCACAGCAATTAATTAGTGCTGTAATCAACTATTCTAAAAAACCCAACGAAACGATCTTGTTTGCTATCATCGATAATATATCAGAAATAGAACCAATGTGGTTGTTAACTGGTAAAGGAAAATATAACAATAACTATGTACCCCTATTAAATGAAGCTCGATCCCCTATAGAATTTCAGATAAAAAACATAGTTAGGAAGCAATTTGAAGAATTATCTAACGGTATTATTCAAAGAATATCAAACATTGAGGAGTCTGTTAATCAGTCTAATTAAATATTCCCCGCAAAGAATATAAAATAACAACTCTAAAAATAGTATTGTCCCCTAAAACAGATACTATTAATCGTTGAAAAGACCTTCAATGTTTGAATAAGCTTCAAAAAAGACCTTCTCAATTGAGAAAGGTGTTTTTTTTTACCCAAAATTAAACTATCATTGAAACCTTTGGTTATTTTATTAAAAAGTATGAGGACCACAAAAAAATCCTTCTCAGATGAGAAGGATTCTATTTTTGGGTGGAAGACGGGACTCGAACCCGCGACACTCGGTACCACAAACCGATACTCTAACCAACTGAGCTACAACCACCATATAATTGCGGGTGCAAATATAAATATTTTTTCTTTTCTGATGAAAGAAAATATTAAATTAATTTACCTAAATTTTCAACAGCAACGTAACGTTCTGTAGTAAAGCCTTCTGCATACTCTACCCCAATCAACCTTCCTAAATCTTTTGCTCTATAGTTCACACTATCTGTAAAATTCTTACTAGTTATTGGAGTTTCTGGCTGATTACTTTTAGGATCATAAAACTGAGAAGAGTACGCCAATACAGATTTCATTTTTAAATCCATAAAACCAGAAACATTTAACACAAAATCAGGTTCAATATTTTTCCACTGTATGTAATGATATACTTGTTTTGGTCTCCATTTTTCTTGTCGCTTCCCTTCTATTATTGTTTCAATTTTTAATAATCCACTTAAAAAGCAGGCATCAGAAACTAAATTACTCCCTTTTGGGTGATCTATATGTCTATCATCTATAGCATTACAAAGTACAATTTCTGGTTTGTACTTTCTAATCATTTTTATAATCTCTAATTGATGCTTTTTATCATTTATAAAAAACCCATCAGCAAATCGTAAATTTTCACGTACAGAAACACCTAAAATTTCTGCAGCATTTGCAGCCTCTTTATCTCTTAAATCTGCAGAACCACGAGTTCCTAACTCTCCTCGAGTTAAATCTACAATACCAACCTTTTTCCCTAAAGAAACTTCTTTAGCAATGGTTGCTCCACAACCCAATTCTACATCATCTGGATGTGCTCCAAATGCTAAAATATCTAATTTCATATACCTTATATGTGTTAAAATTTTCTTGTCTTCAACTTAAAACAATGTCAATAATTGATTGTTAAACTTACAAATCTGTTGATTTTACTTAAAAAAAAGACATATCAACAAAAAAGTATATTAGTTCTTAAAATCAAAAATAACCTTTTTAGAAAGATTAATTAGTAAGCAGGTATTTCTATTTCGATTTCGTGTGTTCTTTTCAAAAAAAACTGTTGTAATTTTTAAGAAAATCACAAAAATTAAAACAAAACTGTGTCCATGATATATGTCATAAAAATGAATTAGTTTTGGCTCTAATTTTGTTCACATATATTAAACCAACCATACCAAAATAGAAAGATTATGATTTTAATGCTTGTAATTTTAACAATAACCATCGCATTATTTGTTTGGGGTAAATACTCCCCAGATGTAATTGCACTCGTCTCCATGTTGAGTTTATTTTTATGTGGAATTTTAAATTTAACAGAAACACTTAGTGGTTTTAGCAACCCTACAGTTGTTATGATTGCTTCACTTTTTATAATTGGCGAAGGTCTTTCTCAAACAGGATGGACCGCGTTAGCTGGTAAGAAATTAATAGAATTGGCTGGTAAAAGTATTCCTAAATTATTAGTAATTATTACACTTGGTTCTGGAGTATTATCAGGATTTGTAAGTAATACTGGTACTGTTGCTACTTTATTACCTGCAACGATTTCTTCTGCTTGGAGTATTGGTACAATGCCTTCAAAAATATTAATTCCTGTTGCTTTTGGTTCTAATACAGGTGGTTTATTAACTTTAACCGGTACACCACCAAACATCATTGCTAATAATGCTTTAATTGATGCTGGTTTTGAAGGATTTTCTTTCTTTGAATTTGGATTGATAGGTTTACCTCTGCTAATTATTGCTATTATTTATTTTAGATACATTGGTTTTAAATTATTACCAAGTAACAAAACTAATAACAAGCCGATAAATATAGATACTACTTTACACGAATGGATTGAAGCCTATCAAATTGACAATGATTATTACAGACTAAGAATTCGTTCTATATCTCCTTTAATCAATACAAAGCTAAGTGATTGGGATTTAGAAAATGAATATAGAATAAATGTAATCCGTTTAAAGAGAAGACATCCTAATAGATTAAAAGGAACACAACCTTTTATTGAGTTCCCAGAAAAGGAAACTGAATTAAGGTATCACGATATCATTACAGTAAAAGGAACTACAGAAGATATTAATAGACTAATGATTAAATTCAGACTTGGTTTATTAGTAAAAGAATCTGCAAAAAGCGAATTAAGAAACAACTTAATTAACCAAGAGGTTGGTATGTCTGAAGTTATTGTAACTCCTAAATCTCGTTTAGTAGGTAGAGAAATTAAACTACATGAATACTTTAAAAGATATGAAATTCAGTTACTAGCAACTTCTAGACATAAAAAACCTTATGTTGAAGATAAAATGAGAGTTCATGCAGGAGATAGTTTTATCATTAGAGGTCCTTGGGAAAACATTGAAGAATTAAAAAATCAACATAAAAATATAGTTGTAGTTGGTAGCCCAGAAGAAATGTTAAAAGACGTTGATGAATTAACACCTAAATCTTACATTGCATTAGGAGCATTAGTTTTAATGATTGTACTTTTAGTTGCTAAATTAGTTCCAGGTGCAATTGCCGCATTAATTTCTGCAGGTATTGTATTATTTACAGGTTGTGTACCATTTTCTAAAGCTTATAAAAGTATTAGTTGGATAAGTGTTGTAATGATTGCAGCCATGATTCCTATGGGAGTTGCCATTCAAAAAACAGGTGCAGCAGAAATGATTTCAAATTCATTAATTAGTTTCTTAGGAAAAGAAAACCCTACATTATTATTAGGAGGTGTTTTCTTATTAACCACAACATTTAGTCAATTTATAAATAATTCTGCAACAGCAGTATTAATGACGCCAATTGTAATTATGGCAGCTGCAACTTTAAATGTGTCTCCAGAACCTTTATTAATTACAGTTGCTATTAGTGCTTCAACTGCATTTTTAACTCCTATTGGAACCACAACCAACGCAATGGTTATGAGCTCTGGAGATTATAAATTTATGGATTATTTAAAAGTAGGATTCCCTCTTTTAATATTATTTGTAATAACAACACTTTTATTAGTACCTATAATCTGGCCTTTTTAAGGTGAGATTATTTCTGAAGCTTGATTTTAATTACTAGAATAAAGTATCAGTTCATTTTTTTTTAAAAACGCTAAAAGCAAAGAGTTGAACTCTTTGCTTTTTTTTATTGCTTCTCTACAAATTAAAGTCTTTATTTTTTTTTAGCTATCAATTAATATATCATAAATATCTTTACCTAATTTTAATTTACAATTCATTAAACTCAACATATTAAATTTAAGATAGAATTGCTTTTTATAGCAGAAATAGATTTTGAAAAAAGGTCAATAAACTAAGGCTATAAGATAATAAAAAAATTAATAAAAGCGAATGATTTAGATCATTTTAAGTAATTTAAAATGTCTTTAATTTTACTTAAATAAAAAGCAGGCTATTCTATTGTAGAAAAATTATTAATAAAGTAATAAGTATTTAATAATTAAGATAATTTACTTAAAAGTAGGATGCTCTCTTTTAATATTATTTGCATTTACAACGTTATTATTAGCGCCAATAAGTTGGCCATTTTAAATAAATAATTTTAAATAATACTATTATGACAGAGTGTGTAATTATTCCTAAAAAATCAGATTTAGGAATTTATGGTATTAAAAACGTAACTCCACATTGGAATCTATCACCAGAAGAGTTACAAAAAATTACCATAGAAAAAGGAATGGGTAAAGAAACCAAAAACGGAACTTTAGCCATTAATACAGGTAAATTTACTGGAAGGTCTCCACAAGACAGATTTATTGTAAAAGACAACTACACCAAAGATAAAGTTTGGTGGGGAAAAACCAACAAACCTGTTTCTGCAGAAAATTTTGATAAACTACAAAACAATATTGTAGAATATTTATCGAACAGAGAACTTTACATAAGAGATGGTTATGTATGTGCGGACCCAAATTACAAAACAGATATTAGAACGATTACTGAACTTCCTTGGTCTAACTTATTTGTTTATAATATGTTTTTAAGACCAACTGAAAAAGAACAGTATCTTTTTGATGAAGATTGGCTAGTATTATGTGCTCCAGGATACATTTGTGAAGAACCTAAAACTTATGGAATTCGTCAAGGAAACTTTTCAATTATCAACTTTACAAAAAAAACAGTTTTAGTTGGTGGCTCTGGTTATACAGGTGAAATAAAAAAAGGAGTTTTTTCTGCACTAAATTTAATTCTACCAATTGAAAAAAATGTTTTACCAATGCATTGTTCTGCAAATGTTGGTGAAAATGGAGATACTGCTATTTTCTTTGGATTATCAGGTACAGGAAAAACCACATTATCTGCAGATCCTGCTAGAAAATTAATTGGAGATGATGAACATGGTTGGACATCAGATAACAATATTTTTAATTTTGAAGGTGGATGTTATGCTAAAGTAATCGATTTATCAGAAGAAAAAGAACCAGATATTTTTAATGCAATTAAACCAGGAGCTTTACTTGAAAATGTCGTTTTTAAAGAAGATGATGAAATCGATTATATGAATGGATCAATTACACAAAACACACGTGTAAGTTATCCTATTTATCACATAAATAACATTGCAAAACCTTCCTATGCTAACAATCCTAAAAATATTTTCTTTTTAACTTGTGATGCTTTTGGTGTTTTACCTCCAGTTTCTAAATTAACTTCAGGGCAAGCTGCTTATCATTTTATATCTGGTTACACAGCAAAAGTAGCAGGTACAGAAGCTGGTATTACAGAACCTGTCCCTTCTTTTTCTGCTTGTTTTGGTGAGCCTTTTATGCCACTTCATCCAACAAAATATGCAGAAATGTTAAGTAAAAAAATGACAGAAGCAGGTGTAAACGTTTGGCTAATTAATACAGGTTGGACAGGTGGACCTTTTGGTGTAGGATCTAGAATAAAGTTAAAATATACGAGAGCCATGATTACTGAAATACTAAAAGGCAGTTTAGATACTATTGAATTTGAACAACATCCAATTTTTGGTTTATTTATGCCAAAATACTGTCCTAATGTACCAACAGAAATGTTAGATCCAATGAATACTTGGCTTAAAAAAGGTGCTTATATTGGTAAAGCCATACATTTAGCTCATTTTTTTCATTTAAATTTTGAAAAATTTGCAAATGAAGCTTCAGAACATATTATTGAAGGTGGTCCTTTAATTGACGAGCATCATCAATTAGATCACATGTAAAATCTTAATAATTTTATACTATAAAAGCAAAGAGTTTAACTCTTTGCTTTTTTTATAGCTTGTTCTATATCTTCAATTAAGTCTTTCGTTTCTTCAATACCAACAGAAAAACGAATTAATCCATCTTTAATTCCTCTTGATAAACGCTCTTCTTCACTTAATAAAGCGTGTGTAGTTTGGGTAGGGCTTACAGTAGTGCTTTCTAAACCTGCTAAACTCATTGAAGGTTTTATCAATTCTAAATTATTCTGAAACTTCATCGCATCAATTCCTTCTGATAATTCAAAAGACAACATTGCTCCAAAACCTTTCATTTGTTTTTTAGCCAATTCATATTGAGGATGGCTTTTTAAACCTGGATAATAAACAGCATCAATATTTGAATTGTTCTCTAAATATTCTGCCATAAATTGAGCATTTTTGGTTTGCTCTTTTACACGAAGGTTTAATGTTTTTAAACTTCTTTCTAACAACCAAACTGTCTGATTACTTAAATTACCACCAAAATTGATAGCCGTTTTCCAGATTTGTTCAATATGTTCTTTAGATGCAGCAATTGCTCCCGCAGAAATATCTGAATGACCTCCCATATATTTAGTTGCAGAATGTAACATAATGTCAATACCAAAATCTATTGGGTTTTGATTTATGGGTGATGCAAAGGTATTATCGATCATTGTTAGAATAGCATGTTCTTTTGCCAAAGATGAAATTGCTTTCATATCGGTAATTCCTAATAAGGGATTAGAAGGCGTTTCTATATATAATACTTTAGTATTTTTTTTGATTAAAGCATTAAAATCTTCAACTTTATCTGATTCAGTAAAAGAATATTCTATTCCGAATTTATCAAATTCTGATACAATAAAATTATAGGTTCCTCCATAAATTACCTGTTGCACCACAACATGATCTCCTTTTTGTAAAAAACCAAATAATGCAGCAGAAATAGCTGCCATTCCAGACCCAAAAATTAAAGCATCTTCCGTTTTTTCTAATGCTGCAATTTTTTTGTGTAACATTTCTTGATTTGGCGTGTTAAAATAACGTGGATAACGCTTCACATCAACCCCATCAAAAGCATAAGAAGTTGAAGGGTAAATTGGAGAAACGGCTCCTTTAAACTGCTCATCTTTAACCTCACCAACATGAACACAAGTTGTGTTTATTCCTAACTTTTTTGATTCTTTCATTAAAAAAAATTTATTCCTGCTAAATTAACAATTCTTAAATAATATCACCTAAAATTTCAATATCTTCGTTTCATGATATCAATTTTACTTGTTGGAAAAGGAAATGTTGCCACACATTTACACAATGCTTTTTTAAGTGTTGACAACATTGTGTTTACACAAATTAGTTCCAGAAAACTAGAACATATTCCAAAAGCAGATATTACGATTATAGCCGTTTCTGATGATGCAATTGCAGAAGTTTCATCAAAAATTAAAAATACCTTTGTGGTGCATACTTCTGGAGCATGTTCTATAAATGAATTAAAAAATACCACAAAAAAAGGTGTTTTTTACATGCTTCAAACTTTTTCTAAAGAGAAAAAAGTAGATTTTAATGAAGTTCCTTTTTGTATAGAAACAGAAAATGATAAAGACTATAAATTACTTGAAGAATTAGCAAAATCAATCGGTAAAAAAATATACAATGTAAATTCTAAACAACGAAAAGCATTACATGTTGCTGCTGTTTTTGTAAATAATTTCACAAATCATCTGTATAAAATTGGGAATGATATTTGCAAAGAATACAATGTTCCTTTTGAAGTTTTACAACCTTTAATTAAAGAAACTGCTTTAAAAATCAGAACATTATCACCAGAAAAAGCACAAACAGGTCCTGCAATTAGAAATGACAAAAAAACAATAAAAAATCATTTAGATTTGTTGAATAAAGAGCAACAGAAAATTTATAAAATCTTAACAAAATCAATTAAAAAATCTATAAAATAAATTATTTTAATTAAAATAGTTTGTCTCCTTGAGTAAAATCGAAAGGTTTTTTTTAAACATAAAATATGGAAATTAGTTACAAACAATTATTACCCCAAATAAACACTTTAATTTTTGATGTAGATGGCGTTCTCACAAACGGAATGGTAACTATAATGCCAGATGGAGAATTGGTAAGACACATGAGTATTAAAGATGGTTATGCTTTAAAAACAGCAGTGGATAAAGGTTTTAATATTTGTATTATTTCTGGAGGAAAAAATGAAGGTGTAAGAACTCGTTTAGCAAATTTAGGAATTAAAGATATTTATTTAGGTGCTCATGATAAAATTAAACAATACAATGAATTGGTAAAAAAATACAACTTAAAGCCAGAAAACGTATTGTATATGGGTGATGATGTACCAGATTACCCTGTAATGAAATTAGTAGGATTACCTTGTTGCCCTAACGATGCTGTTAGAGAAATTCAAGGTATATCAAAATATATTTCAGACAAAAAAGGTGGTGAAGGTTGTGCTAGAGATGTTATTGAACAAATTCTAAGAGTACAAGGAAAATGGGAAAATAATTTTAATGCTAAGTACGATTAGAAAAAAAATTAATTATTTTTTTTTAATATTTACAAATCTTAATAAATTCTATTATTTTAAAAAACACTTTTAGTTTCCAAAATTTTGGAAGAAAATCTTAAAATTATATTTATGAAAAAATCACTTTTAACTTTAGTTCTTTTAATTATTACCATTTCTGTAAATTCGCAAAGTATTTTTGGTAAATGGAACTCTACCAATGAAGAAACTGGTGAAGTAGACTCAGTAATTGAAGTATATAAAAAACAAGGAAAAGCCTTCGCTAAAATAATTGACATTAAAAATCCTGAAAGAAAAAATGCAGTTTGTGATTTATGTGAGGATGAAAACAAAAACAAACCTATTTTAGGTTTAAATATTCTAACTGGTTTAGAAAAAGATGGAGAAGAATGGTCTGGTGGTAATATTTTAGACCCAAGAAATGGTAAAGTTTATAAATGTTATATCGAATTGGTAAAAAAAGATAAATTAAAAATACGTGGTTATATTGGTCTTGCTTTATTTGGTAAAACAGCTTATTGGAAAAGAGCTAATTAGTGTTTATTTAAAAAACTAAGCACTTAGAACTAAAAAATCATAACTATTAATTTCTCTCCTCTAACATTGGCACAAAAGCAAAATCTCCTAATTCGTGCTTTTCGAATTCTTTAGCAGATTTTCTAATAAAAAGTGTCATTATTTGTGTTTTATCTCCAACAGGAATTAACAACCTACCCCCTACTTTTAATTGACTTAATAATGGTTTTGGCACAAAAGGAGCACCTGCAGTCACAATTATTTTATCAAAAGGTGCTTGTTCTGGCAAACCCTTATAACCATCACCAAAAATAAATTTCTTAGGATTATATCCTAATTTTGGAAGAAATAAAGATGTCTTTTTAAACAACTCTCGTTGTCTTTCTATTGAATACACTTCTGCCTTTAACTCTAGTAAAACAGCTGTTTGATAACCAGAACCTGTACCAATTTCTAATACCTTTTCACCAGGTTTCACCTCTAAAGTTTGCGATTGAAATGCAACAGTATAAGGCATGGAAATGGTTTGCTCTGCAGCTATAGGAAAAGCTTTGTCTTGGTAAGCGTGTGACTCAAAACTACTGTCTATAAATAAATGACGTGGAATTTTACGTACTGCATTCAATACATTTTTATCAATAATACCTTTTGCATTTAATACGTTAGCAAGTTGGTTTCTAAGTCCTTGGTGTTTAGAAGTATCTCTCAAATTTAACAAATTTCTGGAGTCTAAAAATAGTAATTAATCTATATAAATAAGCATAAAATTGTATCTTTGTTTTTGGCTGATTTTTAAAAATCAGGAAATTCAAAAATCAATGTCTTTTCGAAAAAGTAATCTTATCTCAAAAAAAGATTGTTTCACTTTATTCTCAGAGACTTAAAATATTTTATATGCTTAAAGTTGGAGTATTAGGTGCTGGTCACTTAGGAAAAATTCATTTACGTTTATTACAACAATCTAATAAATATGAGTTAGTAGGTTTTTATGATCCTTCTAAAGAAAATGCAAAAAATGTTGCCAAAGAGTTTGGTTATACTTCATTTGAAACGATAGAAGCTTTAATAGATGCAGTTGAAGTAGTTGATATTGTTACTCCTACTTTATCGCATTTTGATTGTGCTGAAAAGGCTATTGAAAAAGGAAGACATATTTTTATTGAAAAACCAATTACAAAAACAGTTTTAGAAGCAGAACAAATAAAAGCACTTGCTAAGAAACATAATGTAAAAGGACAAGTTGGTCATGTAGAACGTTTTAACCCTGCATTTACTGCTGTTAAAGATATGATTGACAGTACAATGTTTATAGAATGTCATCGTTTGGCAGAATTTAATCCAAGAGGTACAGATGTGCCTGTAGTGTTGGATTTAATGATTCATGATATTGATATTATTCTTTCTGTTGTAAAGTCTGAAGTTAAAAATGTGCACGCTAGTGGAGTTGCTGTTATTTCTGACACTCCTGATATTGCAAACGCAAGAATTGAATTTGAAAACGGTTGTGTTGCTAATTTAACAGCAAGCAGAATTTCAATGAAGAACATGCGTAAAACAAGGTTTTTTCAAAAGGATGCTTATATTTCTGTTGATTTTTTAAGTAAAGAATCTGAAGTAGTAAGAATGAAAGATGTACCTGAAAACCCTGATGAGTTTGCGATGATTTTACAAAATGCAGAAGGTGTTAAAAAACAAATTTATTTTGAAAACCCTGAAGTAGAAAATAACAATGCTATTTTAGATGAATTAGAAACTTTTGCAGACGCTATTAACAACAATACAACTCCTGTGGTTACATTAAACCAAGCTACAGAAGCATTAAGAGTTGCTCAAATGATTATTGATTGTTTTTAAATTAAAGTCGCAAAGTTATAGAGTTACAAAGTTGCAAAGAAAAACAGTTGTTATTTCTTTGTAAAAAGTTGATAAATAAGTGCGTTAAGGATTGAGCGATTTGTTTGAGCTCTTTTTGTTTTTACAAAAAAGCGAGTAGCGAAAGCCTGTTAAAACGCCCTAATAAAATAAATTATTTAATGAAAAACATAGCAGTTATTGGAGCTGGAACCATGGGAAATGGTATTGCTCATACATTTGCACAATTTAATTATAAGGTTAGTTTAATAGATATTTCTGAAGCTTCTTTAGAAAAAGGAATGGCTACTATTGCTAGAAATTTAGACAGAATGGTGTCTAAAGAAAAAATTTCTGAAACTGAAAAAACTTACACTTTACAAAATATTTGCACTTTTACATCTATTAAAGAAGGTGTTAAAAATGTTGATTTAGTTGTGGAAGCTGCTACAGAAAATACTGTTTTAAAAACTAAAATTTTTAAAGAATTGGATGAAGTTTGTGCTAACCACACTATTTTAGCAACCAACACTTCATCTATTTCTATTACTCAAATTGCGGCGGCAACAAACAGACCCGAAAAAGTTATTGGAATGCATTTTATGAATCCTGTGCCTATTATGAAATTGGTAGAAATTATTAGAGGTTACAATACTTCTAATGAAGTGATGGAAACCATTGTTGGGCTTTCAAAAAAAGTGAATAAAATTCCGGTTGAAGTTAATGATTATCCTGGTTTTGTTGCCAACAGAATTCTAATGCCAATGATTAACGAATCTATTGAAACGTTGTATAACAATGTTGCAGGTGTTGAAGAAATTGATACGGTTATGAAATTAGGAATGGCGCATCCAATGGGACCTTTGCAACTAGCTGATTTTATTGGTTTAGATGTTTGTTTATCAATTTTAAATGTTTTGTATGATGGTTTTAAAAATCCCAAATATGCTCCTTGCCCGTTGTTAGTAAACATGGTAATGGCAGGAAAATTGGGTGTAAAATCTGGCGAAGGTTTTTATGATTATTCTGAGAGTAGAAAAGCAGAAAAAGTAGCTAAAATCTTTAGTAAGTAGAATGATTAAGAGGCAATATTTATTTTCTATCTTTTTCTTTACATTCTTTGCTTTAAAAGCTCAAGAGACAAAAAAAGGAATTCTAAACATCAAAAAAATTGGATTTCTTTATAATTATGCTGATGAAAACAATTTTTTGTTTGATGATGTAGATTATAACTATACAACAAACACTCTTAAATTACAAGCTTTTTATGATTTAGGAACTTGGAAAAATTGGAAATTTGATTTAATTGTTCAACCTCAAATTCAGACTATTAAACATCAATTGATAAATATACAGTTCGTTTTACCTTCGGAAGAAGATTATCTAACCAAAAGAACTGAATTTACAACACCAAAAACAATGTATTTGTATGGTTTTGAATTGGGTTTTGTTTTAAAAAGAGAGCTTGTAAAAAAATTAGATTTTGAAATTATAATTGGCTTAGGTTTAGCTGCAATAAATACTAGAACAGAACGTTTGGCAAAAGGATTTACCTTTATAGAAAATGGATCTTTAGGATTTTCTTATCAAACTACAAAAAAAACATCTTTGTATTTAGGTAGTAATATCGGACATGTTTCTAATTTTGACACAAAAAAACCAAATAACGGGTATTCTTTTCTAGGATTCGAAATTGGTTTATCCTATTTATTAAAATAAAAAAAGGAACTCAATTGAGTTCCTTTTTTTATTCACTTAAACTGTTTCTTATTTTCCTAACCATGAGTTTAACATCCAGATAGTTTTTTCTTGTTCGGCAATAAAATCACTCATCATAGAGTTTGTACCTTCATCATCTGCTTTATCAGATAAATCTAAAATTAAACGTTCATTTTTTAATAATTCTGAAAGTGAATTTACAACCAAATCAACAGCTTCAACATCGTTAGAAATATTTTTACCAATTGCTACCGTTGCATTTTCTAAATAATCTGTAAAAGTATGCAATGGTTTGCCTTGTAATGTTAAAATACGTTCTGCTATTTCATCTATTTTAATTTGAGAATCTGTGTAAAATTCTTCAAACTTTTCATGCAATTGAAAAAAATTCTTTCCTTTTATATTCCAATGTAATCCTCTTAGGTTTTGGTAATAAATTTGAAAATTTGCTAATAATCCGTTTAATTCAGTAACTAACTTAGCAGTTTCTTGTTTGTCTAATCCTAATATTGTTTTGTTCATTTTTCTATAATTTTATTTGGTACATCAAATTTATGAGAAAATAAACACATTAAATTATAATCATAATTGATAGTTTTAATATCTTTATCAAAAATTTTTATACGAGATGACAATTACTCAATTAAAATACGTTTTATCGGTTGCAGAATATCAAAATTTTACGGTTGCAGCAGACCATAGCTTTGTAACTCAACCTACTTTAAGTATGCAAATTCAAAAGTTAGAAGACGAACTAAATGTTAAGATATTTAATCGTTCTAAAAAGCCAATTGAATTAACTGAGGTTGGTAAAAAAATAGTAGAACAATCAAAAGTTATTGTTGATGAAAGTAATCGAATTTTAGATATTGTACATCAGCAAAAAGGATATATAGGTGGTGAATTTAAACTAGGAATTATCCCTACTATTATGCCTACTTTATTACCAATGTTTTTACAAAACTTTACAAAAAAATACCCAAAAGTTAAGTTGATTATAGAAGAATTAACAACAGAAGAAATTGTAAGAAAATTATCTGACGGACATATTGATGCCGCCCTTGCTGCTACTCCACTAGAAAATGAAGCAATTAAAGAAAGACCTTTGTATTATGAACCTTTTGTAGGATTGGTTCCGCAAAACCACAGGCTTTTTAACCACAAACAAATATCTGCTGAAGAATTAGAAATGGAAGATATTTTATTGTTAGAAGATGGGCATTGTTTTAAAGACAGTGTTATTAATTTATGTAGAACTCATAAAGTTGATAACAAAAAAGGGTTTCAATTACAAAGTGGAAGTTTTGATACATTAATTAAACTTTCTAAAGAAGGTTTAGGAATGACATTGTTACCATATATGCATACATTAGATTTAAATGATATAGACAAAAGTCATTTACGAGAATTTACAAATCCTCCTCCTGCAAGAGAAGTAAGTCTAATTTATCATAAATCACAATTAAAAATACAATTAATTGAAGCTTTAAAAAAAACAATTGATGGTGTTGTAAGAGGTGCTATTTCTTTTTCTGATGTAAAAATAATTAGTCCTTTACAAAAAAGTAAAACTTAGATTTCTGCCTTCGCAGTAATAAAATTAACAAAAAAAAGGAAGCTCTTTAGCTTCCTTTTTTTTGTTTTAAGAATACATCTTATCTCGTAATTCCTTAATTTTTGGATCTGATAAATAATCATCAAAAGTAGCATGTCTATCTATGACACCTTTTGGTGTTAACTCAATAATTCTATTAGCAACAGTATTTGCAAACTCATGATCATGAGTAGTAAACAAAACAGTACCTTTAAAGTTAATCAATGAGTTATTTAATGCTTGTATCGATTCTAAATCTAAGTGATTTGTTGGTTCATCTAATATTAAAATATTTGCTCTTTTCATCATCATTCTAGATAACATACAACGCACTTTTTCTCCTCCAGAAAGTACATTACTTTTCTTTAAAGCTTCTTCACCAGAAAAAATCATTTTCCCTAAAAATCCTCTTAAGAAAACTTCTTCGCGTTCTTCTTCTGTTTGTGCATATTGTCTTAACCAATCTACTAAATTTAATTCTCCATCTTGGAAAAAAGAAGAATTATCTAAAGGTAAATAAGATTGTGTAGTGGTAACTCCCCATGCAAATTTACCTGCATCTGCTTTTTCATTATCAGTAATAATTTGATAAAAAGCAGTTACTGCTCTTGAGTTTCTAGAAATAACAGCAATTTTATCTCCTTTATTTAAATTGATATGTACATCATCAAATAGTTTTTCTCCTTCAAATTCTTTTGATAAACCTTCTACATTTAAAATCTGGTCACCAGCTTCTCTATCACTTTTATAAATAATGGCAGGATAACGTCTACTTGAAGGTTTAATTTCTTCAACATTTAACTTGTCAATCATTTTTTTACGAGAAGTGGCTTGCTTTGATTTCGCCATATTTGCAGAAAAACGACGTATAAATTCTTCTAATTCCTTCTTTTTCTCTTCTGCTTTTTTATTTTGTTGTGCTCTTTGTCTTGTTGCTAACTGACTAGACTCATACCAAAATGTATAATTACCAGAATAATGATTTATTTTACTATAATCAATATCAGAAATATGTGTACAAACTGCATCTAAAAAGTGTCTATCATGCGAAACCACAATTACACAGTTGTCAAAGTTTGCAATAAAGTTTTCTAACCAAGCTATTGTTTCAAAATCTAAATCATTGGTAGGCTCATCCATAATTAACACATCAGGATTTCCAAAAAGTGCTTGTGCAATTAACACACGTACTTTTTGTTTACCATCTAAATCTTTCATTAATGTATAATGTAAATCTTCAGAAATACCTAAGTTAGATAACATTGCTGCTGCATCAGAATCTGCATTCCAACCATTCATTTCTTCAAAAATTATTTGAAGTTCACCAATCTTTTCTGCATTTTCATCTGTGTAATCTGCATACAAATCATCAATTTGTTTTTTTATTTTAAACAAATCTTTGTTTCCCATTACTACAGTTTCTAAAACTGGGTATTCATCAAAAGCATAATGGTCTTGTGTTAACACAGACATCCTTTTTCCTTTCTCTAAGTGAACCTGACCAGAAGTAGGTTCTTGTACACCAGAAAGAATCTTTAAGAAAGTGGATTTTCCTGCTCCATTTGCGCCAATTATTCCATAACAATTTCCTGTTTGAAATTTTGTGTTTACATCATCAAACAAAATTCGTTTTCCGAATTGTACAGATAAGTTAGAAACTGATAACATACTCTATTTTTTTAATTTTGTGCAAAAGTACAAATTTGATTTATCTTTTCATACTCGATTCTAATTGGTTTTCAATAAATAATAGTTGAATTTTTAAGTCTTTTTTAAGAAGGATTTTAACAACGAATTAACAACAAGAGCTCTGATGAATACCTAAATTTGTCAATAAGTAAAGATCCCCAATTTTATATGTTTAAATATTTACTTCATTTAACTTTTTTGTTTGCTATTACAGCTTTAGTTAGTTGTGATTCTAACCCTAAAAGTACAGCGACTTATTTTGGAGGTAAAATTATCAATCCAAAATCTAATTATGTTATATTGTATTCTATGGAAAAAGTGATTGACACACTATTTCTTGGAAAAGACAATAAATTTTTAGGAAAGCTAGACAATGCTAACGAAGGCTTGTATTATTTTAAACATGGTAATGAAAACCAATACATTTATTTAGAACCTCTAGATAGTTTAATGTTACGTTTAAATACGTGGGATTTTGATGAATCTATCGTTTTTGCAGGTAAAGGTGCAGAAAGAAACAACATTTTAATCGATTGTTTTTTAGAAGAAGAAAAAGACAATAAAATGTTTTATAAATTAAATCATTTTGAACCAGATGAGTTTCATGCAAAAGCAGATTCTTTGCTTTTAATAAAAGAAAAAACGTATTCAGATTATATAGCAAATCACCCTGAAGAAACAAGTGGTTTTAAGAATGTTTTAAAAATAGCACTTACCTACCCTATTTTTGCAAGGATAGAAAGATATCCTATTGCTCATGTAAAATATAGTAAAAAGACTGATTTCCATGATTTTAAAAACTCATTTTATACACACAGACAATCTGTAAGTATTAATAATGATTCTCTTATGTATTACCCACCCTTTTCTCAATATGTGCGTAATTTCTTATACAATACTACATACTCATTAGGCCACAAACCTATGACTGATGAATATTCATCAGATTTTACAGTAGATTTATTAAAAACAATCGATAAAAACATAAAATCGAAAGAATCTAAAAATGCTTTTTTAAAACAAACTGTGATTGGGCATTTTTATAGAAAATCTAGTTGTGATGCTAATAAAGATGCTTTTAATGCTTACTTTGATTTAAGTACAAGTACAAAAGACAAAGATCGGGTAAGACAATTACTACTAGACAGTAAAGCATTACATAAAAATCAGAAAATAACAGACTTTGCTATTCATGATTTAAACAATGGTATACATTCGATAAAACATCTTATCAAAAACAAAAACACTTTTATATTCTTTTGGAATCCAGAGTATGTGTCTACGATGTATATATCGTCTAGATTAAATTATTTATCTCAGAAATTTCCAGAAATACAGTTTATTCCTGTTAAAATTGATGGAAACAAAAATGATAGAATCCATAAATTGGATATTAAAAATCAATTTTTTATCACGGCAAAAAGTGAAGCTAACAATTTCTTAACCAGTAAAATGCCTAGGTCAATAATTATCAATAAAAAAGGAATTGTAACCAATGGTTTTGCCTCTATTTCTTCTAAAAAACTATACCCAGAATTAAAAACTTTAAGTAAACACTAATTATTTACTGTATTTTATAATATAATAGTATATTTGCAGGATTTTTTATTTGAGTGTAACTCATTAAAAATCAGTCCGAATTTATAATCGGGTTTGCAGGTGGGCGTTCTGTGAATCCACAAAAAACACAGTATGTCAACATTTTTAGAATTAGGTTTAAAAGAACCTATTAGTAGAGCATTGACGGATTTAGGTTACGAAAAACCTACCGTTATTCAAGAAAAAGCAATACCGCAAATTATTTCATCTACAGACGATTTAAAAGCTTTTGCACAAACAGGTACAGGTAAAACTGCTGCTTTTAGTTTGCCAATATTAGAAATTTTAGATCCAACTCAGAGCAACGTACAAGCAATTATTTTATCACCTACAAGAGAACTTGCCGTTCAAATTGGTAATAACATTAAAGATTTTTGCAAATATTTAAAAGACGTTAAAGTAACAACTGTTTATGGTGGTTCTAGTATGGAAGATCAAATTAGATCTTTAAAAAGAGGTTCTCAAATTGTAGTTGGAACTCCTGGTAGAACCGTAGATTTAATAAACAGAAGAGCTTTAAAACTAGGAAACGTTCAATGGTTAGTCTTAGACGAAGCTGATGAAATGTTAAACATGGGTTTCAAAGACGAATTAGATAAAGTTTTAGAAGCAACTCCAGAAACAAAACAAACCTTGTTATTTTCTGCTACTTTTCCTAGAGAAGTAGAAGCAATTGCAAGAAATTATATGACAAAGCCAGTAGAAATTACTTCTGGTGAGAAAAATTCTGGTTCAGATAACGTAACTCATGAGTATTATGCAGTTACAGAAAGAACACGTTACCCTGCTTTAAAAAGAATTGCAGATTTAAATCCAGATATTTATGCAATTATCTTTTGTAGAACTCGTAGAGAAACACAAGAAGTTGCAGACAATTTAATTAGAGACGGTTATAGCGCAGATTCTTTACATGGGGATTTATCTCAAGGTCAAAGAGATTCTGTAATGGGAAAATTCCGTAAGAAAACAATTAAAATATTAGTAGCTACAGATGTTGCTGCTCGTGGTTTAGATGTAAATGAATTAACACACGTATTAAATCATAAATTACCAGATCAAATAGAAAACTACACACATAGAAGTGGTAGAACTGGTAGAGCAGGTAATAAAGGGATTTCTATTGTTTTAGCAAATGGAAAAGAAAAAGGAAAACTAAGACAGATAGAAAGAATCATTAAAAAGAAATTTATTGAAGGTAAAGTGCCTTCTGGTAAAGAAATTGTACAAAATCAATTAATAAACTTAATTGATAAGGTTCATAATATTGATGTAAACGAAACTCAAATTGGCGAATTCTTACCAACTATTTACGAAAAGCTAGAAGACTTAGATAGAGAAGAATTAATTAAAAAGTTTGTTTCTTTAGAATTTAATACGATGTTAAAGTATTATGAAAACTCTAAAGATTTAAATGATTTATCTTCTAGAGACAATTCTAGAGCTAGATCTACCAATGATAACATGACGCGTTTCTTTATCAATATTGGTAGAAAAGACAACTTAAATCCTGGTAAATTAATTGGTTTAATTAACGACCAAAATATTGGAGACAAAATAGAAATTGGAGCTATCGATATTTTAGATACTTTCTCTTTCTTTGAAGTGGATAAAAATTTCGAAGACAAAACCTTAGAAGCTTTTGCTGCCAACCAACCAGATTTTGACGGACGATCAGTAAACGTAGAAATTACAAAGAAAGAACGTTCTGGTGGTGGACGAAGAGGTGGTAGAAAACCTTTTGGTAAAAAGGATGGCGGATTTGGAAGACGTAGAAGTTCTGAAAACTCTTCTAGAAGTAATGACGGTGGAGGAAGAAGATCTGAAAGACGTTCTTCAGATAGACCTAAAAATTCTGGAGACAGAAATGCTGGTGGTTTTGGAAGAAGACGTAGAGAGCGTTAAACAACATAAAAGTAGAAATACAAACCTCATCATTGCAAAATGATGAGGTTTTTTTTTGTAAAATTTTCACATCAACCTAATAATAATTCGATATAATAAGCAACTCCCTTACTATTAATTTAATAGGATTACGAAACCGATTTCTTAATTTACTAGAAAACATGATAAATGTTAGGTAATCATTTTTGATAATTAACAACATTTGTACTAGAAACAAATCTATCTTAAAATATATTAAAACCATGAAAAAGGTTCTATTCACTTTCGTAACTATTGCATTATTTAGCATCACATCTTGTACTTCTAAAAAAGAACAAAAAGAGGCACACAAAAAAGAAACACATCCTCATTGGACGTATCAAGGGGAAACTTCTCCAGAACATTGGGCAGAAATAGAAAAAAATTCTGATTGTGATGGTAAAAGTCAATCTCCCATTAATATAATAGATATTCATGTAAAACCTACGCAACAGAAAGAAAATCCTTTAAATATCTTGTATTCTCCAAAAACAGAATTAAATCAAGTTATAAATAACGGACATTCTATTCAGTTTAATTTTGAAGCAGGAGATTCTATTCAATATCATGGAGATACTTATCATTTAATGCAAATACATTTTCATGAATCTTCAGAACATACAATTAATGGAATTCGTTATCCATTAGAAATTCATTTGGTTCATAAAAATAAAACGAATGAATATACTGTAATGGGTATTTTAGCGCAAGAAGGAGAAGAAAGTCAGTTATTTGAGTTTTTTGAAAGCTTTTTACCTATTGCAGAAAACAAAACCAAAGAAATACACCAATCTTTAGATTTAGCTACTTTATTTCCTCAAAATACCGATTTCTATTCTTATGGAGGTTCTTTAACAACACCTCCCTGTACAGAAAGTGTAAACTGGGTTATTTTTAAAAATCCTATTATTGTATCTGTAGAAGAAGTTTTAAAACTTAAAAACAACATGCCTAAAAATAATTATAGAAACGAACAACCTCTAAACGGTAGAGTGGTTTCTTTAAATATACACGATTAAAAAAAATATTATTATTTTTTTTCAAAAGATGATAAATGTCATATATGTGAAAAAGTATTCTTCCTATTTTTGATTCGTCTTAAAACCCCTACTTTATATTTTTAAGACAGATACTATTTAATTAAAGAAAAAAGCAATCTCATTATCCTACCCCAACTCATCGTGAGATTGCTTTACCTTTAATAACATTCCTAAAATATTTTATACGTTTATAAGAACAAATCATTCTAAGAATGATACATTTTCTTGTCTCCAAAATTTAAAATACACAAAACTGATATTAATCATATCAAAAACTCTTTTATAGCTTTATATTTAATAAAAGATAAAAAGTAAATAAAATAATACAAATTCTTTGTAAAAGAAAACCCCTTCATAGTAAGGTGAAGCAAACTCATTATTTTTACCCCAAAAACTTCAATATGAGCTTGCTTCACTCTTATGCTTTGTAAAGTATAGTGCAATATGCAATCACAAATATTAAATTAATTAAAGGCGTTAAAGCGGATTATAAATATTAAATTTTAAGGTATCTGTTATAGTTTCATTATTCTTTAACCTTCCTATAATCTTTAAATCACCTTTAAACGTACTACCATTTAATAGTAAATTTCCTGCTGTAAATTTAGCTGATCCTAAACCATTAGCATTTAATTTTAATTTTTCTTCTCTAAATCTTGGATTAGAAAATGGAATATTTGTATTAGCATTTAAAACCAAAAATTCAATTTCATACCCAGAAGAAGGAAAACCCGTTTCAGAATTAACATTAACTGTTAACAAAGCTTCAGACTCAAAGGAATTATCCATACCAAATATATTCGAACTAATTTTCAAAGCTTTGGCAGCAGCTTCTGTAAATGCTAAGTTAACTGATGCTGGATAAGCAAAGGTTTTAGCAGTAACTTTTACATCACTAGAAACAATATTACTAGATTTTAAATATACTGTAGCACTTAAATATTTTAATCTATTTATTGATAGAGTGTCTTTTGCTGTTTTTGTTAAAGTTTGTTTGGAGTTTTCTGTAAAAACACCAGCAGTTGTAATAAATTCTATCTCTCTTTTATCGGAATCTGAATCTATTGAAATATAAGAAGTAATTTTAATGGTAGAATTATTATCAGCAGGAATGCTATATACATCATCGGTTGCCATTATACTAATAACATCAGGTGCTTCAATGTTTTTAAATTGATTACAGCTAACAATTAAAAAAATGAAAAGTAAAAGGCTTAGTATCTGTTTCATAATTAAAAGAATTTATTTAAAGTAGATCCCGTTTGTTTTTTTAACTCTATATCAAAAGACAGCGACCAATACCATAAACCTGCTAATCTTTTTTCGGATACTGTTGGGTTTGGATCTACACTATTATACCATAAAACTCCAGAAGAAAACCTTGTTAATCTTGTGGGTCTATAAGACAAACCCGTCATTAAATTTACTCCATCAAATAAGTCTTCTCTTTTATTCTCGACCTTAATAGTGCCTATACTTACACCTATCATTAAAGAAAAATGCTGTCTAAAATATCTAAAATACTTATTGCTTCCTGGAGGTAATTCTTTCGATAAATATTTTGTTCTAATGTCTTTATTAACAGGCCCAAAATTGATATTTGCTCCCAAAAACGGACGTAAAAAATTATTATTTTCATCAATACCTAAAACAAGACCAAAGTCGGGTATAATTAATTTACTTGATTCCGAAGAAATGGTACTCATAAACGTATTTGCAAACAATAACTCTTCTTTTGTATTTCTTTGCAAGTCTAAATTGCTCTTTACAATTTTGTCAATGCTTTTAATAATAGCATCCATATTTTCTATTAAAGGTAAAATATCAGTAAGAAATTTACTAATCTCAACATCAAATTCACTACCAATATCTTTTACCAAACCTATAAACAAACGCACAGACTTTATATCTTCTATTAAAGTGTTAAACGCCTTTTTATTTGTTTGTGTATATAATAACCTTGCATCTAAATCATACTCAGAAACTAATTCATCGTTTGCATTACCAACAATAGAACCTCTACCCTTTAAAATTTGAATAATTTTTTCGTTACTAAAAGATTTTAAATTTGCTATTAGTTTAGAGGATAATAAATATTCTTTGGGCTCATTATTAAACTCTTTACCATTTTTAAAAAGTTTTAAAAAATTTACAAGCGTTGGCGTATTAATAAGCTCTTCAATCATACTTTTCTTTATGTAAAAAATAGCATCTAAAGCTTCATAATCTTCCTTTAATTTATCATCATAAATAGCCTTGTATGTAGATAAATTGTAAGGTGCTTCTCCTATATAATTAAAATTATTATCTAACGTAGCATTACTTTTTTGTTTGATTACTTTTATGTATTGATCAAATATTTTTTTAAACGCCTTATCTTTATAAAAACGATTGTTTACAGAAGTACTCTTTATAATGCCTGAATAAAATGTTCTAAGTTTTTGGTTTCTTATCGTAGAATCGATTGGTTCTGCTATTGTAGTACTTGATAAAATTCCTTTTTCTTTTTCTATAAATTCCTTAAATACAGTATTAGAATTATTTTTAATGTAGCTATTTAGTTTATGAAGTGTTTCCATAGCTTCTCCTGTAAACATTTCTAGAATAGAAATATCATAACTTGTATTGGGAGCCAAAGGATTCATATTTAAAACCAAATAATGATGCTTATCATCCTCTTTAATTGGCTCATAATAAAAGTTAATGGTTTTATCTCTGTTTCTGTCTTCCTTAAATTGTTGCGACCTTAGTTTTATAAAGTATTTTAACTCACTAAATTTAATTCTAGACTTTCTAAAACTTACTTTTTTTATTTTAAGTGTTTTAGAAATTTTAATTTTCATGTTAAAACTTACATCGTAGGGTAATTCACTTTTTAACAAACCTGTAAAAGCATCAAATTCTACTACAAGATCTATAGGTGCATTTTGCTGTGCGTAACTGGCTAGGTAGCAACTGCTAAGCATAACCAATAAAATTATTCTTTTAAACATTTGTATAGTAGTTTAGGAAGTTAGTTATACAAATATAATTGGTTTTTTGTATAAAAATTATCCCTACAAATAGGTAATTATTAAAACAACAAATAACAGATTACTTTATGTCTCGAAATGGCAAAACGATGTGAAGAAAACCATCGTTTTTTTCTTGTGAAATTGACGGCATTCTTTAGTTAGAATAACATATTAACAAAAAAACCTCACAAATTTGTGAGGTTTTTTAAATATTAATTTTGATAAAGAATTACATCATTGCTGCTGCAACCTTTTTATACGTTCCGTTTTCTAATTTTTCTCTAATTGCAGAAAAAGCAGTAATCGTTTCGTCAATGTCTTCTTGTGTATGTGTTGTTGTTGGTATCAATCTTAAAATGATCAATCCTTTTGGTATAACTGGATATACTACAATAGAACAAAAGATTCCGTGGTTTTCACGTAAATCATTTACCATTGCCATTGCTTCAGGAATATCTCCTTTTAAAAATACCGGTGTAATACATGTTTGCGTGGTTCCTAAATCGAAACCTGCTTTACGTAAACCAGATTGTAAAGAGTTGGTATTTTCCCATAATTTAGCTTTTAATTCAGGCATTGTACGCAACATATCTAAACGTTTTAATGCTCCTTTTACCATTGCCATTGGCAACGATTTTGCAAACATTTGAGAACGCATATTGTATTGTAAATACTGTATTACTTCTTTATTTCCTGCAAAAAAAGCACCAATACCTGCCATAGATTTTGCAAAAGTTGCAAAATAAACATCTATTTCGTCTTGTACTCCTTGTTCTACTCCTGTTCCTTTTCCGTCTTTTCCAAGAGTTCCAAATCCATGAGCATCATCTACTAAAAGTCTAAAGTTATATTCTTTTTTTAAAGCAACTATTTCTTTTAAACGACCTTGCTCTCCACGCATTCCAAAAACACCTTCAGAAATTACTAGAATTCCTCCACCGTTTTTTTCTGCCATTTTTTTTGCACGCTTAATGTTTTTCTCAAAACTTTCCATGTCATTGTGCTTATACACAAAACGTTTACCAGCATGTAAACGAACACCATCTATAATACATGCATGAGTATCCATATCATAAACAATAACATCGTGTTTTGTTACCAAAGCATCAATTGCAGATACCATTCCTTGATATCCAAAATTCACTAAATAAGCAGCATCTTTTTCAACAAATTCTGCACATTCTTGCTCTAATTGTTCATGGAATTTTGTATGACCAGACATCATTCTAGCTCCCATTGGATAGGCCATACCATGTTCTGCAGCTGCAGTACCATCTACTTTTAAAACTTCAGGATGATTTGCTAAACCTAAATAATCATTGATACTCCAGGTAACTACTTTTTTACCATTAAAAGACATTCTATTAGAAATAGGTCCTTCTAATTTAGGAAAAACATAATAGCCTTCTGCTTGTTTTGCCCATTTACCTAAAGGTCCTTTATCTGCTTCTATTCTTTCAAATAAATCTATCGCCATGTTCTCTTTTTTTTATTTTTCTTCGAACTGCAAAGTAACCGCTTTTTTTGCAGTTTATCAAATTGTGAACGGTTCTATTCTACTTACAAAAAATTGTTCTCTTTCATCCAATCATCACTATAGATTTTGTTCATATAACGAGACCCATGATCAGGAAAAATTAAGACCACAAAACTATCTTTGGTAAACATTTCTTTAGCTGCGTATTGTTTGGCTGCTTGCATAACTGCACCACTTGTGTACCCAGGAAACATACCTTCTTTTTTTACAATATTCCTAGCCTCTAAAGCGGCATCTTTATCAGATACTTTTTCATAGATATCAATTACATCAAAATCGGTAGCAGTAGGAATTAAGTTTTTACCCAAACCTTCAATTTTATAAGGACTTACCTCATTTAAATCGAGTTCTTGTGTTTCATGGTATTTTTTTAAGACAGAACCAATAGCATCCACCCCTAAAATTTTAACTTCTGGATTTTGCTCTTTTAAGTATTTTCCTGAACCAGAAATAGTACCTCCAGTTCCACTTGCAACTACTAAATGCGTAATTTTACCTTCTGTTTGTTCCCAAATTTCTGGTCCGGTAGTTCTGTAATGTGCTTCTATATTTAGCTCATTAAAATACTGGTTGATATAAACAGAATTTTTTGTTTTCCTATGGATTGCCTTCGCAACTTCATAATAAGATCTTGGGTCTTCTGGTGCAACATTTGCAGGACAAACATGTACCTCTGCTCCCATAGACTTTAGTAAATCTATTTTATCTCTAGAAGATTTATCACTCACAGCTAAAATACATTTATAGCCTTTTACAATACTAATCATTGCCAAACTAAAACCAGTGTTACCTGAAGTAGTTTCTACTATAGTAGCTCCTTTTTTAAGGATTCCTTTTTTTTCTGCGTCTTCTACAATGTGTTTTGCTATTCTATCTTTTGCTGAATGTCCTGGGTTAAAAGCTTCAAACTTTGCGTAATATGAACCCGGTAGATTTTTTGTAATCTTATGAAGTTTAATTAGTGGGGTTTCTCCTACTAACTCTAATATTGAATTTGTAATTCCTTTATTTCTAGTCATTCTCTCACTATTCTCAAAGTAAATGTCATTACGATTTGCAAACCGAAAACCTTTCGTAATTATTAAAAAAGAGAGCTTCGATACGCTCGCAATGACACTTATTTTTTCTTTGATTTCAAACGCAAAAGTACGTTTAATACTTAAATATGTAAACCGTTTTAAGACTTAATTTTTACAACGCCTAATTTATCCTCTAAAGCTAAAAAGAACGTGTACATTTTAGCGGTTTCTTTTAAAGCATCAAAACGACCAGAAGCACCACCATGGCCTGCTTCCATATTTGTATCTAATAATAATAAATTATTGTCTGTTTTTAATTCACGTAATTTAGCTACCCATTTTGCTGGTTCCCAATACTGTACTTGTGAGTCATGAAAACCTGTAGTTACCATAATATTTGGATAGTCTTTTGAAGTTATTTGATCATAGGGTGAATACGATTTTATATAATCATAATACTCTTTGTCATTCGGGTTTCCCCATTCGTCATATTCTCCAGTAGTTAATGGAATACTATCATCTAACATCGTAGAAATTACATCTACAAAAGGTACAGAAGCAATAATTCCGTTATACAATTCTGGGTTCATATTTACAATAGCTCCCATTAACAAACCTCCTGCAGAACCTCCCATTGCATATAAATGTTCTGGAGATGTGTAAGAGTTGTCAATTAAATATTTAGAACAATCTACAAAGTCGTTAAAGGTATTTTTCTTATTCAGCATTTTACCATCTTCATACCATTCTCTTCCCAAGTACTCACTTCCACGAATGTGTGCTAAAGCATACACAAAACCTCTGTCTAATAAACTTAAACGTGTGGTAGAAAAACTATCTGGTATAGTATAACCATAAGAACCATAAGCATATTGCAATACTGGTGTATTATTATTTAAGTCGGTATCTTTATGATACACCAAAGAAATAGCAACTTTTTTGCCATCTCTGGCAGTTGCCCAAACTCTTTTACTGATGTAATTTTCTTTTTGAAATTTGCCACCTAAAACTTCTTGTTCTTTTTTAACATCTTTAGTCTGATCTTTCATATTAAAATCAATAACAGAACTTGGTGTTGTAAACGAATTGTATGAGTAACGAATGATATCTGTATCAAAATCTGGATTTGCATACACACCTACAGCATAAGTTTCTTCGTTAAAAGGTAGGTAATAATCGTCCTTTTTATCCCAGCGTTTTATTCTTACTCTATTTAAACCATTGGTACGTTCTTCTAATACTAAATAATCTTTAAATATTGAAAAACCTTCTAACAACGTATCATCTCTATGTGGTATAACATCAACCCAATTTTCTTTAGTTGTTTTAGAAACTGGTGTTTTCATCAACTTAAAATTGAGTGCTTTATCTTTATTTGTTAACAAGTAAAAATGATCTCCAAAATGAGAAACTTCGTATTCTAAATCTCTTTCTCTTGGTTGAATAATTGTAAATTCTCCTGTTGGATTATCAGCATCTAAATACCTTGCTTCCGTAGAAATAGTACTGTAAGAACCAATTATAATATATTTATCTGATTTTGACTTGGTTACATACGTACCAAAGGTATCATCTTTTTCATGATACACTTCTACATCTTCTGATGTTGGCGTACCTAAAACGTGTCTATAAATACTTGAACTACGTAAAGTTACAGGATCTTTTTTAGTATAAAAAATAGTTTTATTATCATTTGCCCAAACAGAACCTCCTGTACTATTTTCTATATTATCTTTATAAATTTCGCCTGTTTCAAGATTTTTGATTCTTAAAAAATACTGTCTTCTACTCACAGTATCTGTTGCAAAAACAACCAGTTTATTATCATTAGAAATATTTAAACCTCCTAATTGATAATAATCGAAATCTTTGGCCATTTCATTTACATTAAAAAGTACTTCTTCTTTTGCCTCTAAATTTCCTTTTTTACGGCTGTAAATAGGATACTGATTTCCAACCTTATAACTTGTAATATAAAAATATCCATTGTCTTTATAGGGTACAGAAGAATCATCTTCTTTAATTCTACCTTTCATTTCTTCGAACAATTCTTCTTGAAATGGTTTGGTATGCTTGGTTACTTCTTTATAATATGCATTCTCTTCCTCTAAATAATTGACTACTTTTTGAGTCTGTGCATCTTTATCTGAAGCATTTTTTTGTTCGTCAGACAAACGCATCCAAAAATAATTATCTACTCTAACATCTCCGTGTTTTTCTAGTTTTGTAGGCTCTTTAGCTGCTACTGGAGTTTTTGCATCTGTACTTTTCATGGTCTCATTTTTACAAGCGATTGCAAATGTAAGACTTAATACGATGAAAGGAATAACTATTTTTCTCATTTTTAAGTGATTTAAATTCCTTATAAAAATACTAAATTTGTACAACATAAAAAAAATAACAAAATGTTTGGAGACTTATCAGGAATGATGAATAAGCTTAAAGAAGCACAAAAAAATGTAGAGGTAACAAAAGCTAGATTAAATTCTGTTTTGGTTGATGAAGTAGCGGTAGATGGAAAACTAAAAATAACTTTAACAGCTAATAGAGAAATTAAAGCAATTTCTATAGACGAAGCTTTACTTAAGGATGCAGAAGAATTAGAAGATTACTTAATTCTAGCATTGAACAAAGCTCTAGAAAAAGCAACTAAAATTAACGAAGCAGAAATGGCTGAAGCTGCAAAAAGCGGCATGCCAAATATACCTGGTATGGACATGTTTAAATAATATAAATACATCATAAACACAAAAAAGTACTGTAATTTAATAATAATTACAGTGCTTTTTTTTTATAAAACATTCTTATACAATTAACGTTCTATAAACATTCTAACAAGCTCTTAATTTGTATTTTTGCGCTTGCCAATTAATCTAGCAAAAAGTATACTGATGAATACCGAAAAAAAGAAAAAATCAATGGGTAAAAGAATTATAAAGTGGATTACTATTACTGCTTTACTATTATTAACTGCCCTAATAGCTGTTCCTTATGTATTTAAGGATAAGATTGTAGCAATGGTAAAAAACACCATTAATAACAATATAAATGCTACAGTAACTTTTAAAGATACAGACCTTAGTCTTTTTAAAAATTTCCCTTTACTAAGTTTAACAGTTAATGATTTGGCTGTAGCTAATAAAGCTCCTTTTGTAGGCGATACATTGTTTAATGCGAAAGCTTTAAGTTTAGATATGAAAGTTACGGAGCTGCTTAAAAAGGAAAATGAAACCATTGCCATTAAAAGCATTACTTCTTCTAATGGAAATATAAATATTATTTTCAACAAAGAAGGAAATGGGAATTTTGATATTGCCAAGAAAAATACTATAGATGCAACTACAGCCTCAGAAAGTACTTTTTCTCTAAATATTGAAGAGTATGAATTGGCAGACATCAATTTTAATTATGTAGATAGAGATAGCAACACAAAAGTAAGTATTGATAGTATTTATCATTCTGGTAAAGGAAATTTTGCTGAAGATATTTTTAATCTCGATACAAAAACAACGGGCTTTTTATCTTTTGATTTAGACAAAACAAATTACATCAATAAGGTAAAAATTTCTTTGGATGCTATACTTGGTATCGATTTAAAAAACAACAAATACTCTTTTAAAGAAAACACGGGTTACATAAATCAATTGCCTTTAGAATTTGATGGTTTTATTCAATTGATAGAGGATAATCAGTTTTATGACCTCCATTTTAAAACACCAACTTCTTCCTTTAAAAATGCATTAGCCTTGTTACCAAAACAATATGCTGGAAACTTAAAAACGATAAAAACAGAAGGTAATTTTGAAGTAAATGGTGTTGTAAAAGGTACTTTGTCTGACAAAACTATTCCTGCTTTTGATATTAATATCGTTTCAAAAAATGCGCTTTTTAAATATGCCGATTTACCTAAATCTGTTAAAAACATAAACATTGATTCTAAAATAATTAACACAACAGGATTAACAAAAGACACCTATGTAACTATCAATAAACTTAATTTTAAAATTGATGAAGATGTATTTTCTGCAAACGGAAATTTTAGAAATATTACCACAAATCCAAATATAAATATTGCTGCAAAAGGAACCATTAATTTGGCTAATATTGGCAAAGTGTATCCTGCTCCATTAGAAAAGGAATTGGCTGGTATTCTAAAAGCGGATATTACCACTAATTTTGATATGAATTCTGTAGACAAAGGACGTTACCAAAACATTAAAAACGCTGGAGAAATTACAATTCGAGATTTTAAATATGAAGGAACAGATGTTGCAAAGCCTTTTTACATTAACAAAACAGGTATTTCTTTCAATACAAATTCTATAAAGCTAAACGAATTTGAAGCAAAAACAGGAACCTCTGATTTGGCTATAAAAGGAAACCTTGATAATTTCTATGGATTTATTTTTAAGGATGAAGTATTAAAAGGAAACTTTCTTTTAAATTCTAACAACCTTATTGTGGCCGATTTTATTTCGATTGATAAAACTAAAGATGATAAAGAACATAGTTCTTCTTTAAAAATCCCTGCTTTTTTAGATGTTAAACTTACAGCTAATGCTAAGAAAGTTGTTTATGATAACGTAAACCTTTCTAACGTTTCTGGTGATGTTTTTATTCATGACGAAAAAGTAGATTTAAAAAACGTAAAGTCAGATGTATTTGGTGGAAATATCGCTTTTAATGGAAATGTATCTACAAAAGGAACTACTTCTAAATTTAAAATGGATTTAAATTTAAATCAGTTAAATGTTGGTGACTCTTTTGGGAATTTAGAAATGCTAAAATCTATAGCTCCTATTGCCAAAGCTATTGAAGGCAAAATGAATTCTACAATTACTGTTTCTGGAAATTTAAATGATGATATGACACCTAATTTAAAAACCATTTCTGGAAATTTATTAGGTCAGTTATTAGACACCAAACTAAAAGCAGGCAATTCTAAAATGTTAACCACTTTAGGGGAAAAAGTGAAATTTTTAGATGTAAACCAACTAAATTTACATGAAGCAACAGGCTTGTTTTCTTTTGAAAATGGTTTAGTAACCGTAAAACCTATTCCACTTAAATATAAAGATATTGCTATAGAAGTTGGAGGAACTCATGGTTTTGATCAAACAATGAATTATGATATTGTTTTTGACGTTCCTGTAAAGTATTTAGGAACCGATGTTACTAATTTAATTTCGAAACTAACTGCAAAAGATGCCGCTTCAATAAAAAGTATTCCTGTAAAAGGAAACTTAACAGGTAGTTTTGGAAGTCCCAGTTTTACATCTAACATAAAAGATGCAACAGCAACTCTGATAAAAGATTTGGTTGAAAAACAAAAAAACAGTCTGATAGACCAAGGTAAAGACAAATTAAAAGATTTAATTGGCATTGGTACTACCAAGAAAGACTCTATCGAAGAAGGAAAGAAGGTAGAAGATAAAGTAAAAGATGTTTTAGGAAACTTATTTGGTAAGAAGAAAAAAATTAAGTTTCTTTATAAATAAACATAAAAACGAAAGCAAATTGCTTTCGTTTTTTTATGCTTACTATTTTTTAAAATCTAAAACGCTCCTAATAATGAAACCACTATCATTAAAGCATAAAGAGACAAGGTGATAATCATAAATACACCTATAAATTTATAATGAGATTTTAACATTTCAAAAGCTTTTGCTAATGTTTCATCATTTTTTGTAGACAATGCTTTTTTCATTTTATTTGAAAATTGTAACAAGTAATACACTGGAAAAAAGTGAATTATTGCAAGAATCAAATAGGTAATTGACATGGTTACTCCTAAATAATCTGGAACTCCAGGTTGCATTTTTGCAGCCATATCAAAAATAGTCGTTGCAAATATTGCAAAAACTAACATAAAACCAATCAAGATAAAACCAATAATAGCTAAAAATTTTGCCCACTTTGCAGTTTCTCTTAAAAAGCTTTTAGAAGCACTTGTAATTGTTAATTGCTCTAATTGTGTAATAGGATTATTCACCATAATATAAGTTCTTAATTTAGTTCTCTTCAAAAATAAACAAAAAAAAGAAGCCACGAATTCACAATTATATAATAATAATAATGATTCCGTGGCTAAAAATTTATGTAATCTATCTTATTTCTTAAACTCAGAAATTGTTTTCTTAATAATTGAAATGCAATCCATTAATTGTTCTTTAGTCATTACTAAAGGTGGCGCAAAACGAATTATGTTTCCATGTGTTGGTTTTGCTAGTAAACCATTATCTCTTAATTTCATACAAATATCCCAAGCTGTAGAACTTTCTTCTGTATCATTTATTAAAACAGCATTTAACAACCCTTTACCCCTAACAGACTTTACCAATTCATTTTCTTCAGCAAAAGATGCTAATTCACTTCTAAAAATTTTCCCTAAAACTTCTGCGTTTTCAGCCAAATTTTCTTCAGCAATAACCTCTAAAGCAGCAATTGCAACTGCTGCTGCAATTGGGTTTCCTCCAAAAGTAGAACCGTGATTTCCTGGTTTAATCACATTCATAATGTTATCATTTGCTAACACAGCAGATACAGGATACGCACCTCCACTTAAAGCTTTACCAAGAATTAAAACATCTGGCTGCACATTTTCATGATTTACAGCTAACATTTTACCCGTTCTTGCAATACCTGTTTGTACTTCATCTGCAATAAATAAAACATTGTGTTTAGCACACAATTCTTTTGCTGCAGCTAAATATCCTTCTGTAGGCACATACACACCTGCTTCTCCCTGAATTGGTTCCACTAAAAATGCAGCAATATTATTACTACTTTCTAACGTTTCTTGTAATTCTTGTAGATTATCATATTCAATTTTGATAAATCCTTTAGTATAAGGTCCAAAATTCTTTCTAGCAACAGGATCATTAGAAAAAGAAATTATAGTAGTTGTTCTTCCATGAAAGTTGTTTTCACAAACAATTATTTCTGCTTTATTTTCATCAATTCCTTTTACTTCATAAGCCCATTTTCTAGCTAGTTTTAGTGCAGTTTCTACAGCTTCTGCACCAGTATTCATTGGTAATAATTTGTCGAAACCAAAAAGTTCAGTTGCAAATTTCTCATATTTCCCCAACATGTCATTATAAAATGCACGTGAAGTCAATGTTAACGTTTTTGCTTGATTTATCATTGCATCCACAATTTTAGGATGACAATGTCCTTGGTTTACTGCAGAATAAGCAGATAAAAAATCATAATATTTTTTATCTTCTGCATCCCAAACAAACACACCTTCACCTTTACTCAAAACCACAGGAAGTGGATGATAGTTATGTGCACCATATTTGTTCTCTAATTCAATTGCTTCTTTCGAAGTCAGTTTCTCTAAAACAGTCATTTGTTTCGTTTTAAATGTTTATAATTAAATAACCATTCCTGTTCTACCTTTATCCTTTCGAAAGTTTCGAAAATTCAGCGTGGGAAAGAAATCATCCCCGAAGTTTTGCAAAAGTAATAAAATAATAACTTGTAATAAAAATTATTTGGGCGTTCCCTAAAGTTCGTGCTTTCACTACTCGCTTTTTTCGTTTCTCAAAAAGAGCTCACACAATTAGCCTGTCTTGAGCGAAGTCGAAAGGTTCAATCACTAACGCAGATTCAAAACTTTAAAGAGATGAAACTTAAATTCAATATCCGTAAATCTATCAATAACTTTTCCTTAATTTTGCAACCCAATAAATTATAGAGAATGCCACGTAGAGAACGAAATAAATTTGTAAAAAAGAATCAAGTTTTAGAATTAAAAATTGAAGATTACGCCTTTGGAGGAAAAGGAATTGCAAGAATACATTCTGAAGAAGGTAGTTTTGTTGTTTTTGTTCCCAATACTTTACCTGGACAATTGGTAAAAGCACAAATTAGTAAGTCAAGTAAAAAATACGCGGAAGCAAAGTTAATAGATGTTTTAGAACCTTCTGATGATGAAGTTGAAGTTACTTTTCAAGACATTCCTGGAGCGCCTTACATTCAATTACCTATCAATTTACAGCATCAATATAAAAAAGAAAGTACACTTTCATTATTTAAAAGAATTGGAAAAGTAGAAAATATTGAAGATTTATTTGATGAGTTTATAGCGTCTCCAAACGTATTTCATTACAGAAATAAAATGGAATATGGTTTTTCTGCCATTGGTTATGATAGAGTTAATAAAACCGATAAAGACGAGTTTACGTTAGGTTTTAAAAGACGTGGAGTTTGGTGGATAGGAGATAATCTTGAGAAAGATTCTGGTTTGTTTGATAAACAAATGGAAGACAACCTAAAAAACATCAGAAAATATTGTCAAGATACAGGTTTAGAACCTTGGCACGGACCTAGAAAAACAGGTTTCTTCCGTTATTTTGTTGTGAGAAAATCTTTTAAAACTGATGAGTTATTATGTAATTTAGTAACCACTTCTCCTGAATTAGAAAACTTCGATTTAAACAAATTTGCCTCTTTTCTAAAAGATATTTTTGGAGAGCGTTTAGCGGGATTATTACATACAATTAATGATGAAACTGGAGACAGAACAATTGCTACAGCAGGAAGTTTAGATTTGGTATATGGTAAAGATAAAATTGTAGAAGAACTATTAGGCTTAAATTTTGAAATCAGCATGAAAAGCTTCTTTCAAACAAACCCAAAATGTGCAGAAAAACTATATTCTAAAGTTGTAGAATATGTTTTAGAAGATAAAACAAAAGTAAACAATACTGTTGTGATGGATTTATTTTGCGGAACAGGAACTATTGGACAAATTGTAGCTTCTAGAAGTGAAAACGCAAAAATTGTTGGTGTAGATATCGTTGCTTCTGCTATTGAAGATGCTAAGAAAAACGCAAAAAGAAACAATATTGATGGTTTAAAATTCTTTGCTGCAGACGTTGGTAAATTTTTAATTGCGCATCCTGAGTATAAAAATAAAATTAAAACGATTATTTTAGACCCTGCAAGAGCTGGAATTGCACCAAAAACATTGCAAAAAATCATCAATTTAAATGCAGATAGAATGGTGTATGTTTCTTGTAATCCTGCAACGCAAGCAAGAGATACAGAATTGTTAAGAGAAGCTGGTTATCAAATTAAAAAAATTAGTTTGGTAGATCAATTTCCTCATACAAGTCATATTGAGACTGTTGTTTTGTTTGAGAAAATATAATTCAAAATATATTAAACTTACAAAAAAAGACTTCTCAAATAATAAATTTTGAGAAGTCTTTTAGTTTATAAAAAGTCGATTAATAATCCACCTTTATTTCTCTTCTTTCTTTATCTAATCTATAATCTTTAAAAGTATTGTTAATATCTAATTTAATAATATTAGAATGAGATTTTACATTTAGTAAAAATTCATTTTTAATGGTAACAGATTTTATATTTGTTTTATTTTTAGACAAATAACAGATTACTTTTGTATGATGTTGACTAGTTTTTATATCTAAAACTTGAGGTATTATATTTTCGCCATCAAACTGCCAACTAGTTGTTTTGTGTAAATATTTACTAAAATCTTCTGTAGAAACATGTAAGCTTTTAGAGTCTCCAAACTTAATAAAGTTTTCTTCATCAAAATCAATTTCAAGCATCAATACATGCCCTCTTTTTATTACATTAAAAGTAGCAGAAATAGACTCATGGAAATTATTTGTTTTGCCTATGTTGAGTAAAGCTAAAAAAGCAATTATTAAAATTTTCATTTCACCATAACTTTAATAGTTCCTAAGGTTTTTCCTTCTTTTATAATACTCAATATATAAATCCCTTTAGTAGCTATATTATTTATTTCTAAAACTCCTGTACCTTCTTTTTCAAGAACAAGTTGTCCTTTTATCGAAAATAATCGAACTTGATACTTTTCTAAATTAGTAGATATTACAGAAAAATTTCCATCATTAGGGTTTGAATTTATATAGTACCCTAAATCTTTTAATTCTAAATCTTGTGTACTTAATGTATTACCGCAACTTTCATCTAAACTGGTTAAAGGATCGTCTGTAGCAAAAGGGTTTATATTTGCATTGGTATCATCACAATCAAACTGACTTACAAATCCATCGCCATCTGCATCAACATCATTTAAGCCTCCTGCACTACTAATAAAACTATCACTAAAATTACCTTTCATACATCTAGAAATTTGAGGAAAATCTTGAGTAACTACATAATAATATTCAAATGTTTCTTGCCCTTGTGCAGTTGTTAATGTAACAGAAGCTTCTATTCCGTTGCACTCATCTAAATCTCCTTTACCAGCTACATATCCAAAATCATTGGTGTATTTTCCTGAATAAGGGCCACAAGGCGCGCTAATTCCGTCTCCAGGGCGTAAACCACTTTCTAACTGAAAACTAGGAAACATTTCTTTTATATTTCCTTCTTTATCTGGCCCAAATCTGTATAAAACAGGAAAACCATCTGATGCCCAACCAACTTGTAAAAGTTCTGTTGGTGGCGAATTTAATGTTGAAATACCTTGTTGTAATTCTTCTACATACCCAAACATGTTTCCATGATAATGATAGCCAGAATTAGGATTTACGTGTGCAGAAGCACAATCTAAACCAACAAAATCTCTTCCATCTCCAATATTTGTGGTAGGTTCAAAAACCCAATCCCAATTATATTCTCCTGTAATTTGATCTTCAAAAATAAAAGGTGTCGCAGGTGCAGGCATCATATATACGCCATTTAACGCAATCCCAAAATAATTTACAGGTCTTCCATTAGTTCTAGAAATACTTGTTACTTCTTCGCTTAAACTTGGGTTTAAATCAAACTTATATGTTCTATAATATGGTTCTGGAATTCTTGGTGATACATAAGAAAAATTATGATTTGGGTAATTGTTAGAATACACAACTCTTTGGTTTCCTTCTACAAACTCATAATAAATACTTGGACTAGTTGGTATGTCTTCACAAGCAATATTATCATAACTCAAAACATCGGTAACTCCACAAGTATTATTACAATCATCAATTGTAGTTTCAGCTCCGTTTTTAATACCATCGTTACAAGACCAATCACTTCTAATTGTCTGTGCCTCTTGCTGTAACATTGCTTTTATTGCTTCTTGTTCTGTTGTTAGACTACCAATTAAATTAGTTTCTTCTTTTATATCTGTAATAATATTATAAAATTCTTCATTACCGTTTTCGTCTTCAATTAATTTATACGTATCATTTCTAGTTGCCCAAAATTGAGTATTACCGCTTTCATAATCTGTATAATTTATTTGTTTTGAAATTTGATTTTCAAAAGACAATGCAGGTTTTAAACTTAAACTATTTTCTGTTCCGCCTAATAACTGTACTCCTGCCAACTCTAAAATTGTAGCGTGTAAATCAGTTGCTTGCACCAAACTTGTTTCTACTTCATTTACTCTTTCTACAGATTTACCTGTAATTATTAGTGGTACACGAATTCCACCTTCGTACATTGAAGATTTTGCATGACCAGTTGGCCAATAATTATTTGCTTGCCCTGGAGTTCCATTATCACCTATAAAAATAATTACTGTATTTTCGAGTGTTTCTTCATCCATACTTTCCAAAAGTCTATTAATTTCATAATCCATGTTTTCAATCATAGATAAATAGGTTGTTCTATCATTTGTAGGTGTAGTTGTATAAGTTCCATCTGGTGGTGCTTGAAAAGGAACATGAGGAGCAATATGAGCTAACCATAAAAACCAAGGTTTTGTTTGATTATCAATCCAAGATATTGCGCTGTTTGTTAGATATGTAGTAGCATATTCTGTAATTTGTTCTTCATTTCCTTCAGAATTTACTTTTGTCCAATCATAATAATCATCTACTTGACTCGTAAAAACACCTTCATAATAAGGTACACCAGAATCTATTGGATGACTATAATTGCTAGTATCATTGCCTCCAAGATGCCATTTACCAATAAACCCCATGCTGTAATCTGTTATACTTTGCTCTTTTATTTTTGTAAACAATGATGTATGGCTAGTATCTAAAACTAAAGGCGGTTTCATAACTCCGGTTTTAATTCCGAATTTACCACTCATTATTGCAGCACGAGTTGGCGAACATTGAGGAGCTGCCCAACAATTCGTAAAAGAAAGTCCTTTTTCTCTTAATGAATCTAAAGTTGGTGTAACAGGTAAATCACTATTTATTCCAAAACCGGGAGTAGAATCAATTCCCATATCATCTGCAATTATTAATAATATGTTTGGTGATTGTTGTTGACTAAAACTAGTCGATATAAAGAAAAATAGTAATAGAAATGTTTTTAAAATTCTCATTTAAATTTATTTTTGGTTGTTGAAATATATTTATACCAAGTAATGTTTAGTTAAGGTCTTTTAAAATTTAGACCTAATATTATGACAAAAGTTTAATTTGAGCTTATTTATTTTTTAATTTCTAAAGGCATTAGAATAATTTTATAATTATAATTAACAAGAAACAGGAAATAATTTTGTTATCATTTAATTACATTTGTAATATAATTTAAAAAATAAGTACTGTATTTATAAGGCTATTAATTTAGGGTTATTTTTTATAGAAAAGGATTGAAGAAAATTAAAAACTTATTTAATAATTAATTTGTTAAAAATTGAAGATGAAAAAATTAACAGAATTCGAAATATTAAAAAAACTAGAATCTCTACCAGAATGGGAATATTTTGATAATGCTTTGCATACCGATTTTGAATTCGACAACTTTAAAGATTGTATGTCTGCAATGAATAGAATTGCTTTTGAATGTGAAGCGTTAAATCATCACCCAGAATGGACAAATATTTATAATACATTAGACATTACACTAACAACTCATGATGCTACAGGTGTTACAGAATTAGATTTTAAATTAGCTAAAGCTATCAATATAATTGTTGAAGTTGAAGAAGAATAGTATGAAAAAAATAATGTTCTTTTTAGGTTTCATTCTTCTCATAAATATTTCTTGTGAAAAAGATGATTTCTGTTTAAAAAACCCTGTAACAGAAAAATTAGTTATAGAATTTTATGATGAATCAAATACCGAAACGCTAAAAAACGTAAAGGAATTGTATGTTTGGGCAGAAGGAAAAAATGACAGCATTTATGTAAATCAAACTATAAATACAATTACAATTCCTTTAAATAGTTTAACTACAGAAACTGTATATAATTTCTCAAAAGAAGGAGTTATAAATCAGTTTACAATAAAATACACTCCAGAAGAAGTATATGTATCTCGTTCTTGTGGTTATAAAATTGTCTTTAATGAAGTTACTTTTTCATCAGACAATACTTGGATTAAAGAATTTACACCAGAAGAAACATTAATCATATTAGAAAATCAAGATGCAGCACATGTACAAATATTTCATTAGCATTTGTTTCCTTTTTGTTTATGTTGATGGGTTTTCACAAGAACAAAAAAAGAACACAATTATAGCATCAAAAAAAGATTCAATCGTTTATAAAACCAATTATGGGTTTCGAGTTGGTATAGATATTAGCAAACCTATTTTAGCACAGTTTAATAGTTCTTACAGTGGTTTAGAAATTGTTGGAGATTATAGAATAAAAAAGAACTTTTACATTGCAGCAGAAGTTGGTTTCGAAGAAGAAACTACGGCTGAAGATTATACAAATTCAACATCAAAAGGGAATTATATCCGTTTAGGTTTTAATTACAATGCTTACCAAAATTGGTTAGATATGAATAACGAAATCTTTGTAGGATATCGTTATGGTTTTAGCTTTTTTGAGCAAACCTTAAATAGTTATACACCTAATGTAATAACAGATATAGAAGATTACCCTCTTTATTTCCCTGCAAATACCAATACAACTCCATTTACCATAACTGGTTTAAATGCACATTGGTCAGAATTTGTTGTTGGTTTTAGAGCAGAAACATTTAAAAACTTTTTTATCACATTTAGTGGTTCTTATAAAATTTTAATGAGTGTAAAAGATCCTGAAAATTTTAAAACACTGTATTCACCTGGTTTTAATAGAATCTTTGAAAGTGGATCTGGTTTTGGATTTAACTACACACTTACTTACTTAATTCCTTTTAAAAAGAAATAAAAATTTGGCTTTATCGAATTTTTAGTAACTTTATCATCCCAATTTTTAAATTAAAATATCATGAATAAAATACCAAGTGTAAATTTAGCAGATTTTCTATCTACTGATGAAAGCAAAAAACAACAATTTATTGATGAAATTGGTCATGCTTACGAAAACATTGGTTTTGTAGCCTTAAAAGGTCATTTTTTAGATGATCAATTAGTCGAAAACTTATATACTGAAATAAAAAACTTTTTTGATTTACCACTAGAAACAAAAGAGAAATATGAAATTCCAGGAATTGGAGGTCAAAGAGGTTATGTCTCTTTTGGTAAAGAATCTGCAAAAGGTAAAAAAGAAGGCGATTTAAAAGAGTTTTGGCATTTTGGACAATATGTAGATAAAGACTCTAAATATGCAAATGAATACCCAGAAAATGTAACTGTTAATGAATTAGCTAATTTTAATAAAGTTGGTAAAGAAACTTACCAAATGTTAGAAAAAACAGCTAAATATGTATTACGCTCTTTAGCATTACATTTAGGATTAGAGGAAACCTATTTTGACAACTATATTAAAAATGGAAATAGTATTTTACGTCCTATTCATTACCCGCCAATAAAAACAGAACCTAAAGGTGCAGAAAGAGCAGCAGCTCATGGAGATATTAATTTAATTACGTTATTAATGGGCGCTCAAGGTAAAGGTTTGCAAGTTCAAAACCATAAAGGAGAATGGATTGATGCCATGGCTGCACCAGATGAAATTATGATTAATGTTGGTGATATGTTATCGCGTCACAGTAATAACAAATTAAAATCTACCATTCACAGAGTTGTAAATCCACCAAAAGAAATGTGGGGAACTTCTCGTTATTCAATTCCGTTTTTTATGCATCCTGTTTCAGATATGAAGCTAGATGTTTTAGATAAATGTATCGATGAAGAGCATCCAAAACAATTTGAAGATATAACTGCTGGTGAATTTTTAGATCAACGTTTAAGAGAATTAGGATTAAAAAAGTAAAAACAAAACCCATCCTAACCTTCCTAAAGGGAAGGAATGGTTTGCGAAATAAAAAAATAAAATAAAAACTCAAATACCCGAGTTGAGTTTCTCCCCTTTGGGGAGATTAAGAGGGGCTAATATGGATTTCAAAGATCAACTAAAAAAATTATTTCCAGAACACAAGGAAACTGCTGAATCTGTTAAAGAAAAATCGAATATTTGGTTACAAGAAGATCCAATTATCTGTAAATACGAAAAGCGAAAAGGGAAACCAATTACTATTTTAGAAGGCTATACAGGAGCAACATCAGATTTTAAAATATTAGCAAAAGAAATTAAAACAAAACTATCTGTTGGAGGTAGTTTTAAAGATGATAAAATAATTATTCAGGGAGATTTTAGAGACCGAATAATGATGATGTTAAAAGATAAAGGGTTTAAAGTAAAACGTGTTGGTGGTTAGTATATTTAATGCCTCACAATAATTAATCAAAAAAAACGTTGTTTTTTAATTATGAATTCTTCAATATTACATATTACAAACGGAGATAGTACAACAAACTATCTTAAAAAACTTCATTTTTCAGGAGACTTTATTACCTGGAGAGAAATGTTGTGTGAAGGGAAAACGACAACAGATGTTGGTAGTGAAACCTTTTGGAAAAACAGGTTCGACTTTTTAAAAACTTCTTACAATGTTAGTAAAAAGAAATTTATCGATTTTACATTAAAAGAATACAGAAGTCTTTGTAATAAAAAAGAAAGTAAAGAAATAGTCTTATGGTTTGAGCACGATTTATTCTGCCAAATAAATATGATTGCTGTTATTAGTTGGTTAAAAAAATACAGAAAAGGTTATCATATTTCTTTAGTTTGCAGTGGTAAAGTAAAAGGTACTAACAAACTAAAAGGATTGGGAGAACTTACTGAAAATCAAATTCAAGAACATTACCAAAACAGAGTAGATTTAACACAAGACGATATTGAATATGCAGATTATATTTGGCAATTGTATTGTTCTGATAGTCCTTTAAGATTAGAAACTATTTACAAGTACAACCCAATGTCTCCATTTAAATATTTAGCAGACGCTTTAGAAGCACATTTACTTAGATTTCCTACTATCAAAAATGGTTTAAATCAAATTGAAAATACCATTTTAAAAACTGCTAATACACAAGAATTCTCATCTAAACATCAATTAGTTGGTCAATTACTAAAAACCCAAACCAACTATGGTTTTGGAGATATTCAATACGAACATCAAATAGATCAACTTAAAAAACTATTTACTTCATTCGATCCTGTAAAATTATCTCGAAAAGGTAAAAAAGTATTAGAAAACCAGATGAATTTTTATAGTGAAATTCGCAACGAAAATTCGTATCTTGGTGGAGCAAAAAAATATAGTTTTTTATTTAATAATCAATCAAAAAAACTATTACAAATTACATCATAAAATATGCCTATAAAACAATCCGAACTAATCTTAAATCCAGATGGAAGTGTTTATCATCTAAATTTAAGACCAGAACATATTGCGAATAATATAATTTTTGTTGGCGATCAAGATAGAGTCGACAAAATTTCTAAACACTTTGATTCTATTGAGTTCACAACTCAAAAACGTGAATTTAAAACCACAACTGGTACTTATAAAAACAAACAATTTTCAGTGATTTCTACTGGGATTGGGCCAGACAATATAGATATTGTTTTAAACGAATTAGATGCTTTGGTAAATATCGATTTAAAAACAAGACAACCAAAAGAAAATCTAACGTCATTAAACATTGTTAGAATGGGTACTTCTGGTTCTTTACAAGCAGATATTCCTGTAGATTCTTTTGTAATAAGTTCTCATGGTTTAGATTTAAATGGCTTATTACACTCCTATCAAATTGATACAATTACAAACCCAGAAATAGAAGACGCATTTGTAAAACATACAAATTGGAGTCCTAAAAAAGCATATCCAATTATTATAGAAAATAGTAAAACTTTAGAAAATAAATTAAAGTCTGATAAAACTTTTCAAGGAATAACAGCTACAGCTGGTGGTTTTTATGGGCCTCAAGGAAGAATTTTACGTTTAGCTATACAAGACAACGATTTAAATCATAAAATTGATAGTTTCAGTTTTAACGGACATAGAATTACCAATTTAGAAATGGAAACTTCTGCCATATATGGTTTGTCTAAATTATTAGGTCATAAATCGTGTTCAATTAACGCAATTATTGCCAATAGAGCTGATGGTACTTTTAGTAAAAATCCAGGTAAAGTGGTCGCAGAATTAATAGAGTATGCACTTGAAAAACTAGTTGAGTAAATGACCAACCTTAAAGTTGGTGGAGTTCCTGAGCATTTCAATTATCCATGGTACATCACCTTAAAAAATAAAGAATATAGCAAACATAATATCAATCTTCGCTGGCAAGATTTTCCTGGTGGAACTGGGCAAATGTGCAAAGCTTTAAGAAATGGAGATGTAGATATTGCTATCGTTTTAACAGAAGGAATTATTAAAGATATTGGCGCAGGAAATCCTTCTAAAATTGTACAAACATTTGTAAAATCTCCTTTAATTTGGGGAATTCATGTGGGTGCAAAATCAACTTTCCAAAAAATTGAAGATCTAGAACATGCAACAATTGCAATTAGCAGATTTGGTTCTGGTTCTCATTTAATGGCAATCGTAAATGCTTATAATCAAGGTTGGGATATTTCTAAATTAAAGTTTAAAGTAATTGGTAATTTACAAGGCGGTATTGATGCTTTAACTAACGGTGAAGCAGATTATTTTATGTGGGAACATTTTACCACAAAACCCTTAGTAGATAATGGAACTTTTAGAAGAGTTGATGACTGCCCCACTCCTTGGCCTTGCTTTGTAGTTGCTGTTAGAAACGAAGTTTTAGAAAATAATTTTGAAGAAGTAAAAAGGGTTTTAGACATTATTAATGATGAAACTAAAGACTTTAAAAAAATTAATAATATAGATAAAACTTTAGCCGAAAGATATGAGCAACAAATAGAAGACATTCAACAATGGTTAAAAATTACAGCATGGAATGATGGAAAACCCATTACTAAAAATTTAATTACGCGCATTCAAAATAAAATGGTAAAGTTTAACGTTATCCAAGAGAAGAAAAAATCGGGCGAGTTCATAAAAAATATGTACATTTAGCCTATAAAACCCTTTAGAATGAAAAAAGTAGTATTTATTGCAGTTTGTATTTTAGGAATCCTTTGTTTTTCTTCTTGTAGAAGCACTTCTAAATCTTGTGGTTTAGCAGACAATACAACAACTATTCAAACAACATTAAATCAGGTAGATTTTTCTTAAAATCTTCTTGATTCTTAATTTCAAATTCAATGAATCCGCTTTTTAGCGGATTTTTTTTATGATACATAATATTAACCTAACAATATCGAAACCTTTTTATAAGGTTTTTCTTACCTATTTTTCATTTTAAGTTTACTATTACTAAACATTGACTTGCTATTTTTGGTTAAATCAAAAGAAGAAAGATTATTGTTTAGTAACAAAGTACCTTTTTATTGCCAAAAACAAATTGCAAAGAACTTACATTTTTGCAAACATCAACACTTCTACCTCACTTTAAGAAATGAAAAAGCAAAAAAAACGTAAGTTAGATTATGTTGTTATATCTGATGTACATCTTGGTACATATGGTTGTAGCGCTAAAGAACTATTAAACTATTTAAAAACAATACAACCAAAAGTATTGATTTTAAATGGTGATATTATTGATATTTGGCAGTTTAACAAACGTTATTTTCCAAAATCTCATATGAATGTAATTAAACATTTAACAGGGCTTTTATCAAAAGGAACAGAAATATACTATATCACCGGAAACCATGATGAAATGTTACGAAAGTTTAAAGGTTTTCAACTTGGAAACTTTAAAATTTTAAACAAACTTGTTTTAGATATTGATGATAAAAAAGCATGGATATTTCATGGTGATGTTTTTGATGTTACCATGCAACACTCTAAATGGTTAGCTAAATTAGGTGGCAAAGGTTATGATCTATTAATAGTTCTAAACACCTTTATAAACTGGATAAGTAGTCTTTTTGGTTATGGAAAACTTTCGCTTTCTAAAAAGATTAAAAACAGTGTAAAAAGTGCTGTTAAGTTTATTAATAATTTCGAAATAACAGCTTCAGATATTGCTATAGAAAACAACTATGATTATGTTATTTGTGGTCATATTCATCAACCAGAAATTAGAGAAATAGAAACTCAAAAAGGAAAAACAACCTACTTAAATTCTGGAGATTGGATAGAAAACTTAACTGCCTTAGAATACAGTAATAAAGAATGGAATTTATATGAATATGCGAAAGATAAAGTAGCAAAAAAACAAGAAAATAAACTAAGCAAAAAAGAATTAAAAATTATAAATAAAGAAGAAAAAAACAACTTTCTTTTTGAAGAGCTTTTAAAAGAATTTGACATTCAAAAACCCGTAAAATAATACTTATGAGAATACTATATGCAATTCAAGGTACTGGAAATGGTCATTTAACAAGAGCTAAAGAAATTATTCCTATTCTAAAACAAAAAGGTGAATTAGATATTTTAATTAGTGGAAATGAAAATAATTTAGAATTAGGTTTTAAGGTAAAGTACAACTTAAAAGGTTTAAATTTTACATTTGGTAAAAAAGGTGGTATTGACTTTTGGCAAAGTTTTAAAAAGATGAAATTACGCCGTTTTTACAACGAAATTAAAAGGTTACCAATTAAAGACTATGATTTAATTATAAACGATTTTGAACCCGTTTCTGCATGGGCAGCAAAACTAAATAATGTAAATATTATTTCTTTAAGTCATCAAAATGCTGTTTTAGATTCCGCTTCTCCTAAATACGGAAAATATAAGTTTGAAAAATATATTTTAAAATACTACGCGCCTTCTAAAGTACGTTTTGGTTTTCATTTTAAACCTTATAGTTCAGCAACTTTTACACCAATTATTAGAAAGAAAATTAGAACTATAAAAACTAGTAACAAAGGCCATATTACAGTATACTTACCTTCTTATAAAGTTGAGAAAATTGTAAAAATTTTATCTAAAATACCAATTGTAAAGTGGCATATTTTTTCAAAAGAAACAAACAGTTTAATTTTTAAAAAGAATATTATCATTTATCCTATCAATGAATTCGATTTTATAAAAAGCATCAGTTCTTCTTCTGGTGTACTTTGTGGAGCTGGTTTTGAAACTCCTTCTGAAGCTTTATATCTTAAAAAAAGACTAATGGTTATCCCTATGAAAAATCAATACGAACAACAATGTAATGCATTAGCTTTAAAAGAAATGGGCGTTTCTGTAATGAAAAAACTAAGTAGAAATAGAGTTCCTAAAATTGCAAAATGGATTCATTCAAATACAATTACAGAAGTAGCTTATCCAGATACAACAGAAGAAATTATAGAAGCAATTTTATTGCCTTATTACAATCAAACAGTTTTGTCTACCATTGTATCGTAGTTTTTTGAGATTTTTGTAAAACCTCATTCGTTTTAGAAAAATGTTTACTTCCAAACCAACCTCTCCAAGCCCCTAAAGGAGAAGGATGAGGAGCTGTAAAAACAGTATGTTTCTGAGTATTTATCAATGCTGTTTTACTTTCAGCAAACTTACCCCAAAGTAAAAAAACAACATTTTCTTTCTCATTAGAAATTTGCTCAATAACAGCATCTGTAAACGTTTCCCAACCTTTCTTTTGATGACTTCCGGCTTCATGAGCTCTAACAGTTAAAGTTGCATTTAGCAATAAAACTCCTTGTTTTGCCCATTTTTCTAAATCCCCACTTTCAGGAATTTCCTGATGTAAATCTGAAGCAATTTCTTTAAAAATATTTTTTAAAGATGGTGGATGTTTCATTCCGTCTTTTACAGAAAAACACAATCCGTTTGCTTGGTTTTCGTCATGATAAGGGTCTTGACCAATAATAACCACTTTTAAATCTTCAAAAGAACAGAAATCAAAAGCTGCAAAAATAACATCTTCTTTAGGAAAACATAGATGATTTTTAAATTCATCATCAACAAAATTGGCTAATTCTTTAAAATAAGGTTTATCAAATTCCTGCTGTAAAATATTTTTCCAACTATCAGCTACTTTTATTTGCATTGTTTGTTATTTTTGTGCGAATATCAAAGATAGTATTTTGAATAAAAACATATCAACCAAAACATTACAAGATTTAGAATTTACAACTGTTTTACAACATGTTGCAGAATATTGTATTTCTGGTTTAGGAAAAGAAAAAACGTTAGAAATAAAACCTATAAGTAACAAAAAAACGCTGTTTAAAGAATTGTATTTGGTAAATGAATATGTTTCTTCTTTCGAAAGCGAAAATAGAGTTCCAAATCATGGTTTCGATAATATTACAGAAAACGTAAAACGTTTAGCTATAGATAATAGTTTTATAGAAACAGATGCTTTTTTAAAAATTGCAACTACATCTCTTACTGTAAATGAATTAATTAAGTTTTTTAAAAAATTAAAAGTTCAGTTCCCTACATTTTTTGAGCTATCTCAAGAAATAGAATTTACCACTTTTATAGATGATGAAATAAAGAAAATTATTGATATTTCTGGTGAAGTAAAAAACAACGCTTCTATAAATTTAAAACAAATTAGAAAAGACATTAATAATGTTCGTGGTAAAATAGGAGCAAGTTTTTCTAGTGCTTTATCTAAAGCAATATCTGCTGGTTATTTAGATGACATTAAAGAAACTGTTGTAGACAACCAACGTGTTTTAGCAGTTTCTGCCATGCATAGAAAAAAAGTTGCAGGTAGTTTATTAGGTGCTTCAAAATCGGGTAAAATTGTTTATATTGCTCCACAAGCAACACTTTCTTACGCTAGAGAATATCAGAATTTAATTTACGACGAAAAGCAAGAGATTGTAAAAATATTAAGAGATTTATCTGCAATAATTCGTCCTTCAGTTAATTTATTAGAAGAATATCTTTCGTTTTTAATTCATATTGATGTTGTAGGTGCTAAAGCAAAATATGCGCAAATAATTAATGCAATTTTACCTAAAATAACTAAGGAAAAAAGAATCTATTTTAAGAATGCTTATCACCCCATTTTATGGCGAAAAAACAAAGAGCAAAAAATTGATACAATTGCTCAAACAATTGAGTTAAATGAACGCCAACAAATCATTGTTATATCGGGTCCAAATGCAGGTGGAAAAAGTATTACTTTAAAGACAATTGGCTTGCTTCAATTAATGTTGCAAAGTGGAATATTAATTCCTGTAGACGAACGCAGTCAAACATATATTTTTGAGACAATACTAACCGACATAGGAGATAACCAATCTATTGAAAACCAATTAAGTACATACAGTTATCGTTTAAAAAACATGCGTTACTTTTTGCGTAAATGTAATGAAAACACTTTGTTTTTAATTGATGAATTTGGTACAGGTTCTGATCCTGAATTAGGAGGTGCTTTAGCAGAAATTTTCTTAGAAGAATTTTACTATAAAAAAGCCTTCGGAATTATAACAACCCACTACTCTAACTTAAAAGTTTTAGCCAACGAATTAGAGAACGTTACCAACGCAAATATGCAATTTAATGAGCGTTCTTTAGAGCCTTTATATAAGTTATTTATTGGGCAAGCAGGTAGTTCTTTTACATTTGAAGTTGCACAGAAAAACGGAATTCCATTTAGCTTAATTAACAAAGCTAAAAAACGAGTAGAAACAGAAAAAGTGCGTTTAGATAAAACCATATCTAAACTTCAAAAAGAAAGAAACAGACTACAAAAAAATTCTGATAACTTAGAAAAACAAAAAACAAAAGGTCAAGAACATTTAGATAATTTACAAGAAAAAGAACAACGTGTTCAAGATAAATTAGCTGGCTTTCAAGAACTCTATGACCAAAATCTAAAAATGCTTTCTTTAGGTAGAAAAACAAACGAACTTCTAAACAAATACTTTCAAACCAACAATAAAAAAGAGCTAAATGTTAACTTTAATAAATGGTTTACAGAAGAAAAAGTAAAACATTTAAAGAAAAACCCTGAAAAACCTAAAACCAAAGCACAAAAACAAAAAGCGGAGGTTGTAGAAAAAAAGCAACAAGAAATTATTAAAAAAGTTGAAAAAGAAGTTTTACAAAAAGTGGTAGAAGTTAGGAAAGAAAAGAAAATAGAAGCTGCAAAAATAGCCAAAGAAAAATCTTTATATGTCTATAAAATTAACGATAAAGTAAGAATTATAGATTCTAATTCTGTTGGTACAATAGAAAAAATTGACAAGAAAAGTGTCACAATTAATTACGGAATTTTCACAACAAAAACGTCTCTTGAAAAAATAGAATTGGTTGAAAAAAGTAAATAACTTACACCTTTTTATGTGACTTTTTTTTAAGAATTGTTTCTTATGTATATAAAACTAAGTAAAATACTATTGTACAAATCAATAACATAGACTATATTTGTTTCAAATATTAACTATAAATTTTTTATTCAGTTAATTTTCAAAGTATATTTAATTTGGGGGGAGTTAATATACTTTTTTATTAATGAGTTAGTCTTATTAATAATTATGTCATTTTTTTTTAGAATTGTATTTATCTCTCCAATAATTTTGGTTAAAAAAACAATTATGATTAAAAAAAGACAAATATTTGGATTTTTGGGAATTAAATCCTTGTCAAAAAAAATAAATATAACAGTAATTTTATTACTATTATTACTCTTCAGCTTCAACAACCAATCTTTTTCACAAACAATTTCTGGTACTGGAGGTACTAGTGATGCTACCTGTGGAGATTGTACTCCAACTGGTTGGGCAGATCTTAATGGAACACCAGATATTTCAAATAAAGACAAAGCAGGTGGAGAGGCTTATGCTGGAGGTGGAGCAACTTGGGTACATGCCCCTCTTGATTTTCCTCCAACTGGTGGTCAAAGTTGGATATCAATGAAAGATTTAGGAGGAGTTGCTGGTACTTCTGAAGAATCTGTAACAACTACAATAGGAGATATTGAGGCAGGTAAATTATACAAAATCACATTGTATTCAATGTCTCCAATAACAAATGAAGATGGAGGTACAGGTGAAAACCAATATTATTCAGGTACACATAAAAAGAAATATGATTATCAATTGGGTGTAAATCAATCTAACCTATTTACAAAACAATATATAACTTCTATAGGAGAAGATCAATGGAATGAAACACAAATTTATTTTATAGGAAACCCAGACACCTCTGTTCCAGGGAATTCAACAATGGTTTTAAATATATTTCCAGGAGAATATTCAAACTACACAGGAGGTAATACTAGAGTATATATAGAATCTATTCATATTTCAGTAGAAAATGACGCTATAGAAAAAGTAGATACTGATGGTGATGGTATAGATGACACAATAGATATAGATGATGATAATGATGGTATTATAGATGCTGTAGAAGCAACCGTTGATGGAGTTATTTATGATCCTTTAGGTGATGAAGATGGAGACCTTTTACCAAATTACTTAGACACAAGTGATAATGGTACGGGAGACTCTAGTACAACAAGTTATGAAGATTTAAACGGAGATGGAATACCAGATGTTTATGATTTTGATGGTGATGGAATACCTAATCATTTAGATTTAGATGCAGATAATGATGGAATACCAGATAATATAGAAGCACAATCAACAGCAGGTTATGTAGCTCCAACAGGTGTTGTAGGGGCAAATGGTTTAGATAGCGCATATGAAAGTGGAGATGATACAGATTCTGCTAATGGTATAGGTGGTCTTGATGGTACAAATTTAATTGATACAGATGGTACTGGAAACCCAGATTATTTAGACACAGATTCAGATGGTGATGGTGTTAGTGATACCGAAGAAGCTAATATAAATTTATCAGGTGATGTAGGTGAAAATGGTTTAGATGATTCTTACGACAATGGAGATGATTACTCTGATGTTAATGGTAACTTTGATGATACACAATCAGATAATTTCCCTAACACAAATGGTGTAGATGATGTTAACTGGAGAGATAATAATGATTCAGGCGGTAAAGATACAGATGGAGATGGATATCCAGATGCTACAGATTTAGATGATGATAATGATGGAATTTTAGACACAGAAGAATGTACTATAATAGAAAGAACAGAAAATAATGCTGATTCAGTAGTAGATGGAGTTAGCGTTGGTGTTGGTGGTAATGAAGATGCCTCATATGATGGTTCTAATGATGATAGAGCAACTTTAAATGATGTAATTGATGTGTTAGTTATAGATTTAGGAGTAACGGTTCCAAAAAACACAATTATTGAAGTCGAAGCTCGTGTAACTGATAATACTAATCATATTATGAAAGTACAACAATCTACTACAACAGCTAATTTTACGAATAATTTGATATTTACATGGACATCTATAAACACAGATGAAAACAAACCTTATAAATTATCGGAAGACGCAAGATATATTAAAATTACATTAAGTACAGACGGTGGTGGTGGTCAATTAGAAGTTGATAATGTATTGTATCAAGCACATACTGTAGAATGTGATGATGACGGTGATGGTATCCCAAATAGAATAGATTTAGATTCAGACAATGATGGTATTCCAGACAATATAGAAGCACAAACAACTACAGGTTACATAGCCCCTAACGGTGTTTATGATTCAAACGGAGTAGACACAGCATACTCAGGTGGATTAAGTCCTGAAGATACTGATGGAGATCTTATAGATGATTATTTAGACACAGATTCAGATGGTGATGGCGCTTCAGATCAAGCAGAATCAAACTTAGCTTTAAGCGGAAACTATGGTGCCAATGGTTTAGATGCTAATTATGATACTAACGATGGTTACACAGACGTTAATGGTAATTTTGATGACACACAAGATGACAATTTCCCTGATGCTGATGGCGATGTAAATTCAGGAGGTGATGTAGATTATAGAGATGATGATTCTATTTTTCTAGACAATGATAATGATGGCATACCAGATGCAACAGATTTAGATGATGATAACGATGGAATTTTAGATACAGAAGAAGGTTATATTACAGGTACTTGTGTTACTTATAATGGAACTATTCAATCTGAAAATGATATAGGTAACTCTGCAAATGCAACAGGTGAACCTGATGGAGACTTTGCAACAGTTTATAATGGAGGTAGTACTTTTGATTTTGATTTTGGGCAGACTTACCCTAGTGGAACTCAATACACAATTACCTGGAGAAGAAGAAATGATGTTACAACAGGTACTGCATACATAGATTTAAGCGAATCTCTAGATGACACAACATATACTCTTCAAGTAACACCAACAGGAAGTACTGATAATGTGACTTTTCAAGATGTGACTATTACATCAACAACAAACTTTAGATATATTAGATTTGCAAAAGGTTCAATAAATACTGTAGACTATGAAGTTGATGCAATCTCAATTGTTTCCACAGATTGTAATACAGATACTGATGGAGACGGAATTCCCAATTATCAAGATTTAGATTCAGACAATGATGGTATTCCAGATAATATAGAAGCACAAACAACAGTTGGCTATATTGCTCCTAATGGTGTATTTGATGCCAATGGAGTAGACACGGCGTACACAGGTGGATTAACACCTGTAGATACTGATGGAGATTCTGCTAATGATTATTTAGAAACAGATTCTGATAACGATGGTATTTTAGACAATACAGAAGCAGGCTTATCACTTTCTGGCGTTTATGGCACAAACGGTTTGGATAATAATTACGATAATGGAGACAATTACACAGATGTAAATGGTAATTTTGATGATTCACAGACCAACAATTTCCCTGATATTGATGGTGATGTATTTACAGGAGGTGACGTAGATTATAGAGATACAGAAGTAACAAATGATATAGATGGCGATGGTATTAGTGATGATATAGATTTAGATGATGACAATGATGGTATTTTAGATTCTGTAGAAATAGGCACTTGTTCTGATACTGGAACTTTAGATTGGTCTGCTGAATATAGTGATGATGATGACCCAATAATTACCAATCCTACCATAACAAATACAAGCATAACATTTAATTTATCTCGAATATCTAATGTTACTAGTGATAGTGAATACCTTGTAAATAATAATTCTTACGAATTAGATCAAAAAGCCTCTTTTAATGCAGAGTCTACACATACTTTTGAGCTAAGTTCACCTATTTACAATCTATCTTTTACCATTTCTGATGTAAATATTGATAATGACGATCAAGCTATAGATAATGTAGAAATCATCTTAACAAAACAAGATGGTACATTATACACCTTAACAGCGTCTGATTATACTACAGGAGCTTCAAATACATTTAATGGAACATCATTTATTGGTAACACAACTGGAAGTAGTGATGTTACCATAAATGCAATACCTGCTTGGATTAGTAAAATAGAAATAGTTTATAAAAATAATAGTCCTAGTGGATCAGTAAGTGCAATACAAGATATAGCTTTAGGAAACTTTACTTTTTGTACTCCTTTAGATTCTGATGCTGATGGTGTGTTTGATTATATAGATTTAGACTCTGATAATGATGGAATACCAGATAATTTTGAAGCGCAAACAACTGCTGGTTATATAGCTCCTAGTGGTAGTTATAGTGCAGAAGGTATAGATTTAGCATACGGTAACGGGGTTACCCCAGTAAACACAGATGCAGCAGCTGTTTCTGGTGCAGATACAATTCCAGATTACTTAGACTTAGACTCTGATGGAGATGGAGCTTTTGATATTGTAGAATCGGGTACTGGACTTACAGATGCAGATTTAGATGGAAAAACCGATGGTAGTGTTGGTAGCAATGGTTTAGATGATACCTTAGACGTAACTGATACTTATAATGATGTTAACGGAAGCTTCGATAATACAGTAACTGATAATTTTAATGATGATGATAATGATGTAAATTCAGGTGGAGACTTAGAATACAGAGATGCAGTTTTTGGTTTAGACTCAGATAGTGATGGTGTTATTAATAGTGTTGATATAGATGATGATAAAGATGGTATTATAGATACTGTAGAAAGTGGAGGATATGATCCTGATGGAGATGATGATAATGATGGAATCTTAAATTATTTAGATATTGTTGATGATGAAGTTGGAGGAACTCTAACCACAGATTATACAGATGCTAATGGTGATGGATATCCAGATGTATATCATGCAGATTCAGATGGACTTCCAAATCATTTAGATATAGATGCCGATAATGATGGTATACCAGATAATGTAGAATTTCAATCAACAATTGGCTACATCGCTCCTTCCTTAGATCCTATAAATGATGCGGATGGTGATGGATTAAATAACGCTTACGATCCAGATTGTACTGCCGTTAGCCCTTGTGGAGATAGTGATACTGTTGGAGTAAGCTTAACGATTCCTAACAATCATGACGGTACAGACAATCCAGATTATTTAGACACAGATTCAGATAATGATGGCGTTTTAGATATTGAAGAAAACGGAGATTCAGATACAACTCTTAGTGGAAATGATACTGATGGAGATGGTTTAGATGATAATTTTGAAGGTTCTGATATTTACGATGGTTTTGTGATAAACGATGAAATAGATACGCCTTCTGTAGACTTACCAGATACTGATTCTGATGTATTTACTACTGGAGATGTAGATTATAGAGATGATACTGATGACCCTATTGTACCTGGTCTAAGTGGAGATAATTTATGGCTGAGAGCAGATATAGAAGTAACAGGTACTACAGAAGTATTAGATTGGGATGATCAATCTGGTGATGACGAAGACGCCACTGCTACTTCAGGTACAGCTCCTACAAAAATAGATGCAGGTTTAAACTTTAACCCTACAATTGATTTTAATGGTAGTGATGATTTTATGCAAATTACAGGCGGTTTATTTGAAACTTCAACAAATACTGATGTATGGGTTTATATTGTAGCTAATACACATATCATACAAAAAAATAGTATTATTAGAGAAAACTTAGCAACAGGGCGTGTAGGAGTACATTTACCATGGGATGGTGGCACAGCAATAGAAACAGAAGAACCAATGTATTATGACGTTGGATCAACTAATAATGGCGAGAGAATTTTTGGAGAATGGGGTGCAAATACTAATGAATTTAACCTTTGGACTTTAGGTAGTAGTACTTCTACAGAAACTCCTACAGGGCAAAATAAAAGTATTTCTAAAAATGGTGAAGAAATACTGTCTAGAAACACTAGTACAATAGGTACCGGAAATAATAATAATTTCTACATTGGATCAACAGATGGTAACAATGAATTCTACGATGGAGAAATTGCTGAAATTATGGTGTTTACAGTTTTACCAACTTCTTTAGATAAACAACATATAGAAAGTTATTTAGCTATAAAATATGGTATGACTTTAAGTACTGAAGAATATCAAAATAACTCAGAAATTATAGAAGGAGATTATATTTTAAAAGATCAAACAACAAAGATTTGGGATTTCACTGCTAATAGTGGTTATCATAATGATGTAGCAGGTATTGGTAGAGATGATGCAATGCCATTAACTCAAAAACAATCAAAATCTATAAATTCAGATGCTATTATAACTATTGGTTTAAGTGCTATTGTTGCAGATAATGCAAGTAATCTAAATACATTTTCTGCAAACAAAGACTTTTTAGTTTGGGGTAATGATAATGGTACTATAAATACAATTACAGAAACAGAATTAATCTGTGCACCAGAAAAAACAATTGGTAGAACCTGGAAAATTAATGAAAATGGTAGTGTAGGTTCTGTACAAGTAGCAGTAAATAAAACTACAATCGATGCAGCTCTAGTAACAGCAAATACAATTAAAGTTTTAAAAGTTGCCGATGATGAAGCCTTTACAATTAATGTAGATTACGTACCACTAACAGATACTACTATAAATAGTGAAGCCGTATATGCTGCAAACTATGATTTTAATGGAACTAAATACTTTACATATACTGAAATAAACGGTATTTTCTGGAATGGAGATAGTAGCACTTGGGTTGGTGGTAATAGTGCAGCAACTACTGGCGCACCTAGTTCTAACACTTCAGATAAAGATAAAGTAATGGTAATAGATTCTGAAAGTTCATTAACTCATGCTACTTTAACAGAAAATGCAATTGTAGAATGTGTCTGGATTAAAGAAAATTCTAAATTAATGGTTTCTTCATCTAATTATTTAGAATTTGATGAAGACTTTATTCTTGATGGAGAAATTAAATTAATTGGAGATGGTCAATTAATACAAACACATGCTGGTGCATCAAATGTAGAAGGTACAGGTAAATTGTATAAAGACCAACAAGCTTTGGTTCCAAATATATACAGATATCATTATTGGTCATCACCAGTAAGAGAATATAACAAATCTACATTTAGAGTTGGTACTGTTTTAAAAGATGGTAATATTCCAACTTCTGAAACTTCAGAAATTGTTGATATAAATTGGGTTGCAGGATATGATGGAGCACCTGGAATTGCAGGAACTACCCCAATATCTATAGCTCCTTACTGGATTTACACAAACTTAAATGACCCAGGAGATGGATCTTCATGGGTACACCAATACGAAACTGGAGTTATCGAAAGAGGACAAGGATACTCTATGAAATCTACAGGTATTGTTGGACAAAACTTTACTTTTGTTGGTACTCCTAATGATGGCTCAATTACCTTTAATATAGACCCTAATACTACAGATTTATTAGGAAATCCATACCCTAGTGCTTTAGATACTTATGATTTTATTTCTACGAATGAAGACTCAATAGATGGTACTTTATATTTTTGGGAACATACAGGTGAAGATGCTTATACTACTGGGTCTGAAGGCCATAATTTCTCAGGTTATCAAGGAGGTTACTCTCAAAGAAATTTAACTATGGGAATTGCTGCCAATGGAGTTCAAGCCGTAAATGATGAGACATTCGATTGGGAAACAGCTACAGATAATGGAAATAACATTACACAAACAGTAAATGATATTACTGCTACTGTAACTACTTCAAATATAGATGGACTAGATTTAGTTGATGCTAACGGAGGAGGTAGCACCTCTGGTAATGTAATTACTATGTCTAGTAATTTAACAGAATTAGGTACAATAACAGTTACTTTTAGTGAACTTGTAGATTTATCAAGTATATATTTATATAACGATATAACATCTGGAAGTTTAGATCTAACTATAACTAGCGACGGAGGTTCAAGTGTAAATTCTACTTTAACAAATACAACTGGAAACTTAATAACACTTGGTTGGAATGATGTAACATCAATTAAAATATCTAGTAATAATTTTACAGATTTTAAAGTAGCAATAGATGATATAATATTTACCAAAGGTGGAATTACCCTTGGAGACGGAGAATACCATGCACCTAGTAGATATATGGCAGTTGGTCAAGGATTTTTTGTCTCAGCATCTACAATTGGTGGAGAAATACGTTTTGAAAATCTTCATAGAAACTATAAGAATAATGATTATGATAATGCAGGTACATATTTCTTTAAAAATAATTCTGGTAAAACCATTAAAAGTAATGAAGATGAAATTGATGATTTTATAGACAAGTTACCAATAATTAAACTTGGTTTTGGTTATTATAATGCTAATGAAGTTGCTTTACACAGGCAAATTGGTATTTCTTTTTATGATGAAAATAGTTTTGAATATGATAATGGTTATGATAGTGAAATGTTCGATACTAATTCAACAGATATTTACTGGGAGTTTGAAGCTATACCTAATAAAAAATTAATAATAGCTGGTATTTCTGAAATTACAGACGAATTAGAAGTTCCTTTAACAATAGAGATTGACACAAATGAAAGTGTATATTTCACAGTTGATGAACAACAAAATATTGACCAACCCTTTTATTTATTGGATAAAGTGACTGGAGTGTATTATGATTTTACTGAAACTTTTGAACTAAATTTAGAAAAAGGTATTTATTCAGATCGTTTCTATATTACCTTTAACAATGAGGTATTAAGTACAGAAAACAATATTCTAAATAAAGAATTAGCTATTTTCATGGATAATAATTCTAAAGAAATTGTTATTCAAAATTTAAATAACATTAATATTACAAAAATAGAATTATTTAATATTCTAGGTCAGAGAGTAAAACAATTTGAAGATATTGAAAATGAATCTGAAAACAGATTAAAAGTAAGCAAATTATCATCAACAGTTTATATTGTAAAAATTCAGACTGAAAAAGGGAATCTTACTAAAAAAATTATGATTGAATAATTCTATATTCTTTATGTAAAAACAAAAAGAGCAGATTTATCTGCTCTTTTTTGTTTAAATAAATTTTTAAATTATAAAATAATTTAATAAATTTACAATAATTAAAAAACTATCTGGTTTTTTAATAACCCCTAAAACGATTACTTTATGATCCCTAAATCAAAAAGTAGATGGTATATGTTACCGTTTATAGTATTACTGTTAAATCTCAATTTAACAGCACAAATATTATTAGATAATAACTTAAAATTATCTTATAATGATATTTCAACTAATTATTTATCAGATTCTTTTTTAAATAAATCAGGTGAAACTGAAGAAAATTATAGTGCTTTAGAGAATGAAAACTATAATGAAATTAAAAATTTAAAAGAAGAAAATCCCCCTTCTAAAAAAATAGGGCTAACTGATACTTCTGCAAAAGCAGCTCTTAATACCTTAAGTTATAGTTTTGAAAACACTATAGATGGTTGGACAAACACTGGTGGAGATGCTTTTGATTGGACAAATGATAGTGGTAGTACGCCTTCATCTAATACCGGGCCAACGACAGGTTCAGTAGGCTCATACTATATGTTTATAGAAGCTTCAAGTCCAAGAGGAAATGGTGATAATGCTTATTTTCAAAAAGAATTTGATTTTACTGGAGAAATTGATGCAGAAGTTTCTTTTGACTATCATATGTATTCTGGTACTGCTACTAATATGGGAACACTTAAAGTTCAAATACTTAATCAATCTGGCATTTTACAAGAAACTCTTTTCAATGAAACTGGCAGTAAGGGAAATAGTTGGTTAAACCAAACAATAAATTTAAGTGCATATAATAATCAAATTATAATTATTCGTTTTGAAGCAATAAGATTAGGCAGCTGGCAATCTGACATTGCTATTGATAACGTTGTTATTAATAGCACTACAGATAATTCAGGCATTCCAATAACAGTTACTGCAGATGCCAAAACAAAAGAATTTGGTGATGCAGATCCTACGCTAACCTACACAATTACCTCAGGAAGTCTAGAAAATGGAGATACATTATCAGGTAGTTTAACAAGAACTGCAGGAGAAGCTGTTGGAACTTATTCAATTAATAAAGGTACTTTAAGCAATTCTAAATATTCAATAACCTATGTATCTGCACTATTAACAATTACAGATAAAGATACAGATGGAGATGGTTATCCAGATACCATTGATATAGATGATGACAATGATGGTATCTTAGATACCGATGAAAATTGTGTGATACCAGGAAGTGCAAATCCATCGGGAGATTCAGAGGCATGGATAGATGAAGAATATTCTGTTTTTGGTGTTGGAAATAACACAAATGGATTAGGGTATCAAGAATCTGGTTTTCAACAAGCTGCTTACCAAAGAGGAATAAACCTTACTGTTTTAGATGATTCTTCAACAAATTTTGTTAGAGAAAGTCCTGCTTCTAGTTCTTCTCCTTTAACTTTAGATGATGAAGTTTATTTTGGTATAAACCCTACATCCAGTTCAAATGATGGAGTTGTTACCTTTACCTCAACCTATTATGCTCCAGATTATGATGCTGATGCAGGTGTTGGTTGTTCTTCAAACCCTGTTGGAAGAAATTCAGAATTAAGAACAACAACTAGTAGCGAATTTACTTCTGGAGGCTCTTCATCAGCAGTATATGTAGTTCCTGAAAGAGGTTCTGTTACTGGAGATTCATATTCAGTTCATATCAATTTTAACACAAGTGTTTATGCTTTTAGTTTTGATATAAATGACGTTTTTGATACAACTCCTGGTAGTGTAAATCCAGTATATGAATTAGAAGTATTTGTTAATGGAAAGTTATTAGCTTATATGAAAGCAGATAATTTTGGAAATGATATAACAGGAACTATGGAACTCTTTAGAGGAGATAAAACTACCTTAGTTAATAACGCAATAAATATTGGTAATCAAACCGAAGCAACTATTGGTTTTATTAATCCAACAGCAATATCAAATGTTGAAATTAGAACAACTATTTTTTCTGGAGACACCAGTGAATGTGCAAGGGATGCTCATGGTATTGATAGTTTTGCTTATGGTACTACTGCACAATCTTGTTTTGCAGATGACTTAGATTTTGATGGAGATGGATTAAATAATGATAAAGATATCGATTCTGATAATGATGGAATTCCTGATAATGTTGAAGCACAATCAACTATAGATTATATTGCTCCTAATTATATTTATACAGCAAATGGCTTAGATACTGCATATGCTAGTGGCTTAATGGTAGTAAATACAGATGGAAATGGAAACGCAGACTATACTGATTTAGATTCTGATGATGATGGTATTTTTGATACTGTTGAAGTTAGTTTAACTATTGACAATGATAATGATGGAAAAACCAATGGATCTGTAGGTGTAAATGGAATTGATGATACTTTAACATCTGACGATTATACAGATATAAACGCCCATATAGACCAACCTACAACATTGTTAGACACAGATAATGATGTATTAACTATAGGAGATGTAGATTATAGAGATACACATGTTTCTGGAACCCCAATGATTACTCAAATACATCAAACAGATGCAAATAAAGTTATAGAAATAACCAACATACATTCAACAAATTCGATACCAGCAAACACTATTAAATTTTCTCTATTTAGCAATAAAACTGGAAGTCAAACAGATATTATTCCAGATGAAACTTATTTTATCCCTACTGATGTACTTCCAGGAGAATCTGTCTTAATATCAAACATTAATATCATAAATATTGCAGATGGAAATGATATTTTATTATTAACAAATCCAAATGGTCTTTCTTCTGGATCAACTTCTTGGAAAAATAGATATGATACTACAAGTAGCATTACTAATAACACATCTTATGTAAGATCTGATGAAATAATTTCTACAAATAAAGATTTTACTACAACAGAATGGATAGCTTTTGTAGATGATAATTTAGACCCATATAGAGATTTAGCATCAGGAGGACCAGAAAGACATCCTCATGATCCTTTATTGTCAGAAATATCGAGTGCAAATTCTGAATCTAATATGTCTTTAGGAAAACATAGAGTAAATCCTACAAATAGAACAGGAAATAATTGGAGTAATGGTTTACCAGATATCACAAGAAGAGTTGTAATCGCAGAAGATTATGAAACCTCAACGGTGTTAAGCGCAAGAAATTTAACTGTTAATACTGGTAATAAAATAACTGTTTCAGACAATTTTTTACGAGTATCAGGTGAAATCAATTTAGTTGACACTTCTAGTGAAATTCGATTAGCAGGTACTTCGCAATTAATTCAAATACATAATTCAACAGAAAAAATTTCTGGAGTAGGTAAATTGTATATAGATCAAAACTCTACAATACCAAGTATTTATAGATATAATTACATGAGCTCTCCAGTTGGTGGAGGTTCGTATACTATTGAAAGTGTTTTAAAAGATGGAACAATACCAACTTCAGCTACTTCTACTCCATTAGATATCAATTTTGTAACTGGTTATGATGGTGCAAATGAAAGCCCTATTCAAATAGCAGATTATTGGATCTACTCATATGCAAGTTCAGATGGTTCTTACTCTAATTGGGTTCAAGAAAAAAAAGGAGGTACAATACCTTCTACAGATGGTTTTCTCATTAAAGGTCCTGGAGTACCACAAAATTATACTTTTGTTGGTACACCTAATGATGGAGAATTAACGACCTCAATTGGAGCAGAAGAAGCTTATTTAGTTGGTAATCCTTATCCTTCTGCATTAAGTGCAAAGAAATTTATTGAAGATAACTCAAACGCTATAAGTGGAACTCTCTATTTTTGGCAGCATGCAGGAGAGGAAGATATTGAAAGTTCTAATATTGCAGGTCATACTTATGCAGGTTACATAGGTGGTTATTCTGCAAGAAATATTGCAATGGGAATAGCTGCACAAAATGTAAGTAGTAATAACGATTCTTCTCTACCAAGTTTAGGTGACGGTGAGTATACAGTTCCTGCAAATTATATTGCAATGGGGCAAAGTTTTTTTATAAATGCAGATTCTGATGGTGGCCCTATAATATTTAATAATAGTCAAAGAGAATATATTACTGAGGGTGAAAATTCTGTGTTTTTTAAATCTAAAAACCAAGGACTTCCTACTTTACCAATTATAAAATTAGGAATGAATTATACAGCTAACAATGAACGCATAATGCATCGACAAATTGGTATTTCGTTTAATTCAAATAATACTTTTGATTTTGAAACAGGGTATGATAGCCAAATTTTTGATTTATCAAGTTCTGATTTTTATTGGAAATTTCCTAGCTCTGAAGAAAATTATGTAATAGCAGGAGTTGGAGAAATCTCATCAAGTTTACAAGTTCCATTAGAGATTGTTCTAGAAAAAGATAATGAAATATCAATAGAAATAGATGAATGGAATTTAAACAACAATGCTGTTTATTTGTTTGATAAAATTACAAATAAATTTTATCCTTTACATGAAGCTAAAGCAGTAATAAGTCTTGAAAAAGGCAAATATAGTGAAAGGTTTTTCATAACATTTACAAAAAAACAAAAACACACTCTAGCTATAGATGAAAATTTACTTTCAGATAAAGTATCTGTTTTCTATGATAAGTTTTCAAAAGAAATTAATATCAATATTAATGATGATATTAATATTTACAAAGTTGAGCTATATTCAATTATAGGACAAAAAATTAATTCATGGAGAATCACAAACAACAATAAAGAATTCAAACAAAAAATTAATTCAAAATCAAAATCAGTTTATTTAATTAAAATAATAACAAATAAAGGAAAAATAGCTAAAAAAATAATTATAGAGTAACCCCTAACCCCTACCCCTAATGATTACTTTTATAGAGACGTTAAACTCGTCTACACCTCCATTACCAGGAGGTCCAGGACCTCCTGGACTACCTACATTACCGATTGATAATGGTCTAATTTTTTTGTTCATTACAGCAATAATATTTGGCACTTATATTCATTATAAAAAAAGAGAAAAAAACGATACTAAAAGTTCTCTGAACTAGAGATCTTTTTGTAATTTCATGCTATTAATTGTTTAATCAAATAGCATGAAAAAGCTAGTTTTTATTTTATTTTTTACATGTATTTTACTACAAAAATGCACTAAAGAAGATTGTAACTCACTTTGTTTTACTCCTCCAAATCAGTTCAATTTTGAGTTTGTTGATGCTAAAACTGGTGAAAACATATTTACAAGTAATAGCTTTGATAAAAATGAACTAAACGTTATTAATCTAGAGAATAATTCAATTGTTGAGTTTACTTTTATTGATGAAAATGATTATAATATTTTAAGCATTAATTCTATTGGTTGGAAAACGGAATCAGTAAATTATTCTATACAAATTGCTAATAAAGAAATTTTAAATCTATATGTAGAAGCTAAAAGACTGAGTGAAAACTGTTGCTCTTTTACTCGTTTTGAAACTATTAAAATTAATAATACAAACTATACATTAGATAATCAAAGTGGTATTTATACTATTTTATTAGAATAAAGTTCAATAAAAAAAAGCACTCAAAATTGAGTGCTTTTATATATATAAACTAGAATTATATTCTAGATATTTGCTGCTAACCAGTCTCCTACTTCTTTCGTTCCATAAGCTTTACCTCCATCAGCTAAATCTTCTGTAACAATACCTTTTCCTAAAGCAATGTTTACCGTGTTTCTAATTACTTGTCCTTCTTCGTGTAAACCAAAGTTTTCAAACATCATTGCTGCAGATAAAACCGTTGCCATTGGATTTGCAATATTCAATCCTGTTGCTTGTGGATAAGAACCATGAATTGGTTCAAATAAACCAATATCAGAACCTAAAGATGCACTTGGCATTAATCCCATAGAACCAGAAATTACAGAAGCTTCATCAGTTAAAATATCTCCAAATAAGTTTTCTGTAATTAATACATCATAACTATTAGGCCATTGAACTAAACGCATTGCAACTGCATCTACAAATTCATATGCAACCTCAACTTCTGGATAATCTTTTTCCATAGCTTGCACAGTTTCTCTCCATAATCTTGATGTTTCCAAAACGTTAGCTTTATCTACACAACATAATTTCTTACCACGTGTCATTGCTAATTCGAAACCTTTTTTTGCTAATCTCTGAACCTCAGCTCTTGTATAAACACAATTATCAAATGCAGTTTCCCCTTCATCTCTTCTACCCTTTTCACCAAAGTAAATACCTCCAGTTAACTCACGTAAAAAAACCAAATCAGTTCCTTCTATTCTTTCTCTTTTTAAAGGAGATTTATCTAATAAAGAAGGAAACGTAAATGTTGGTCTTACATTTGCAAATAAACCTAATTTTTTACGCATTTTTAATAATCCTTGTTCTGGACGAACTTTTGCTGAAGGATCATTATCAAATCGTGGATGTCCAATTGCACCAAATAATACAGCATCAGAAGCTACACAAATTTCATGTGTTTCATCTGGATAAGGTTCTCCAACTGCATCAATAGCTGCAGCTCCTGTTAAAGCTGGTTTCCAATTGATTTCGTGATTGAATTTTTTAGCAATTGCATCAGATACTTTTACTGCTTGGTCAATTACTTCAGGACCAATTCCATCTCCTGCTAATAATGCGATATTTAATTTCATTTCTTTTTAATTTTTGTCATCTCGACTTTATGAGAGATCTTTTTGATTAATTATATTTATTTAGATTTTTCGACTTCACTTCGTTTCGCTCAAAATGACAACTTCAAGCTTCCATCTTCAAAACCTCTGTTTTATATTATATTCAACATTTTCTCTGTAGCCTTAATTGCAGATACTGTTTGATCTGAATCTAAACCACGAGATATAAATTCTTTTTCTTCACTCTTCCAAGTTATAATTGTTTCACACAAAGCATCAGAATTACTTCCTGGAGGTATTCTTACTGCGTAATCTATTAAAGCAGGTAAATCTTTTTTACTATGCCTTTTATACAATTTACGCAATGCATTCATAAATGCATCAAATTGCCCATCTCCTTGTGCATGCGCTTCGTATAAAACACCTTCAACTTTTAATTGTAAAGTTGTAGAAGGTTTCATTCCTTTTGCATGCCCTAAAACATAGTTTTCTACAACAACACGTTTTTCTATAGTGTCACTGTCTAAAACATCAGAAATAATATATGGTAAATCCTCTTGAGAAACTACTTCTTTTTTATCTCCTAATTCTATAATTCTTTGGGTAACTTTCTTAAGCTCTTCATCATTTAAACTAAGACCTAAATCTTGTAAGTTTTTCTGAATATTTGCTTTTCCAGAAGTTTTCCCTAAAGCATATTTACGTTTTCTTCCAAAACGTTCTGGCATTAAATCATTAAAATAAAGATTGTTCTTATTATCTCCATCTGCATGAATTCCTGCAGTTTGTGTAAAAACATTAGCGCCAACTACTGGTTTATTTACAGGGATTCTAAATCCTGAAAATGTTTCTACTAACTTACTTACTTTATTTAATGCTTTTTCATTTACTGTAATTTCTACTTCTTTTAAAAAGTCGTTAATTACTGCAATAACACTTGCCATTGGTGCATTTCCTGCACGTTCACCCATCCCATTTATGGTTAAGTGTAATCCATTTACACCTGCTTTTACAGCTTCCATAACATTGGCAACTCCTAAGTCGTAATCATTATGACCATGAAAGTCGAAATGAGCAGTTGGGTATTTTTCTCTAACTTCATTAATAAAACTAAAAGTTTCATCATGCGTTAACACCCCTAAAGTATCTGGTAATAAAATACGCTCTACATTTTGATTTACTAAGAAATCTAAATATTCAAAAACGTATTCTTTAGAAGTACGCATTCCATTAGACCAATCTTCTAAATAAACATTGGTTTTTATATGATGCTTTGCAGCCAACTCTATAGTTGCTTTTATATCAGCAAAATGTTGAGTTGGTGTTTTTTTAAGTTGATGTGTTAAATGATTTAAAGAACCTTTAGTTAATAAATTCTGAACTTTAGCGCCAGCAGCTATCATCCAATCGATAGATTTTCCTCCATCAACAAAAGTTAACACTTCTATAGTCTCTAAAAAATTGTGTTCAGCAGCCCAAGAAGTTATTTTTTTAACGGCTTGTAATTCACCTTCAGAAACTCTTGCAGATGCTATTTCTAGACGATCTACTTTTAATTCTTCAAGCAATAATTTTGCTATTGTTAATTTTTCGGAAACTGAAAACGACACTCCTGATGTTTGCTCTCCATCACGCAGTGTCGTATCCATTATTTCAATCTTTCTCTTCGTCATTTATATCAACTTGAAAAATATAGGTCTTTTATTCTATTATAGATTCCTCTGTTTCGCTTCCGCTTCAATCGGAATGACAGTTGAAAGTCATTTCGACCTTGTGGAGAAATCTATTTGAGATTCCTCGATTTCTCTATTACTTTACTCGGAATGACAATTTTAATTTAAAATAATCTTTTAATTAAAATGGTCTTGTTTCAGCAAATGCAGAAATTTCGTTTTCGATGTTTTTTAAGTAATCAATATCATCAAAACCGTTTAACATATTGTCTTTTTTGTAAGTATTAATTACAAAAGATTCAGACTCTCCAGTAGCAACTAAAGTTACCCTTTGGTTAGGTAAATCTACTTTAATTTCTGCTTTAGGATCTGCCATAATTGCTGCAAATAAAGTATCTGCAAATTCAGCTGAAACTTGTACAGGTAAAACCCCAACATTTAAACAGTTATTTTTAAAGATATCTGCAAATGCTGATGAAATTACACAACGTAATCCAAAATCGTACACAGACCAAGCTGCATGCTCTCTAGAAGAACCAGAACCAAAGTTTCTACCTCCAACTAAAATTTTAGAACCTGCATAAATTTCTTTATTTAAAGGAAAATCTGCTTTTGGTGTTCCATCTTGTTCAAATCTCCAATCACGGAAAAAATTGATATCAAAATATTTACGCTCAGTTGCTTTTAAGAAACGAGCAGGAATTATTTGATCTGTATCTACATTCTCTGTAGGTAAAGGATATGCTGTACTTGTTAGTACTTCAAATTTATCGTAAGCCATTGTTTTCTTTATTAAGCGTTAGCGTTTAAAATTGTTCTTGGATCTGTAACAACTCCTTCTACTGCAGATGCTGCTGCAACTAAAGGTGATGCTAATAATGTTCTAGATCCTGGTCCTTGTCTTCCTTCGAAGTTTCTGTTTGATGTAGAAACTGATAATTTTCCTGAAGGAATTTTATCATCATTCATTGCCAAACAAGCAGAACAACCTGGTTCTCTTAAAACAAAACCTGCATCTGTAATTATTTTATCTAATCCTTCAGCTTGTATTTGATCTACTACTTTGTGAGATCCTGGAACTAACCAAGCAGTAACATTATCTGCTTTTTTTCTTCCTTCTACAATAGAACAAAATGCTCTAAAATCTTCTATACGTCCGTTTGTACAAGAACCTAAGAATACAAAGTCTATTTCTTTACCAATCATAGAATCGCCTTCGTTAAAAGACATATATCCTAAAGATTTTTTATAAGTATCTACTCCACCTTCTACATTTTCTGCTAAAGGAATAGATTTAGTTACACCAATTCCCATACCTGGGTTTGTACCGTAAGTAATCATTGGTTCTATATCTGATGCTTCATAGTTAAATTCTACATCAAACTCTGCTCCTTCTTCTGTATATAGAGTTTCCCAATATTTCATTGCCTTGTCCCAATCTGCTCCTTTAGGAGTTTGAGCACGACCTTTTAAATATTCGAAAGTTTTAGCATCAGGTGCAATCATACCACCACGTGCTCCCATCTCAATAGATAAGTTACACACAGTCATACGTCCTTCCATTGTCATATCTTCAAAAACATCTCCTGCATATTCAACAAAAAATCCTGTTGCTCCAGAAGTAGTTTGTTTTGCAATAATGTATAAAGCAACATCTTTTGCAGTAACACCAACACCTAATTTACCATTTACGTTAATACGCATTTTTTTAGGTTTTGGCTGCATAATACATTGTGTAGATAATACCATTTCTACCTCAGATGTACCAATACCAAAAGCAATAGCACCAAAAGCACCATGAGTAGATGTATGAGAATCTCCACAAACAATTGTAGCTCCAGGTAACGTAATTCCGTTTTCTGGACCAACAACGTGTACAATTCCGTTATTTACATCTCCTAAACCCCAATGAGAAATACCATGCTTTTTTGCATTGTTTTCTAAAGCATCTAACTGGTTTGCAGATAAAGGATCTGCTACAGGTAAATGTTGGTTTATTGTTGGTGTGTTATGATCTGCAGTTGCAAATGTACGTGCAGGATATACAACACTGTTTCCTCTACTTTCTAATCCTAAAAAAGCTACAGGACTTGTAACTTCATGGATAAAATGACGGTCTATAAAAAACACATCTGGTCCGTCTTTTACTTTACGAACAACGTGCGAATCCCATACTTTGTCAAATAATGTTTTTGCCATTTTTTGGTTCTTTAATGATTGTTAATTTAATCAGCTACCAAAAATACAAATTTTATAAGTTTTTAAATTTAAATATTCGTTTTAAAACATTATACCCAACTGTTAAAGAATACTTTATAATTCTAAAAAACAGCGTTTTAACTTATTTAAAAATACGATGTCTATTTCTTTTATGAAGTATTACTTTTTTCAGATAATGTATCTCTCTAATTTTTGAAACTTGTTTTTTTTACTTATAAAACTTTAATTAAATCTAAAGGTGTTTCTAAAATAAATTTTGCACCACTTGTCGTTAGTTCCTCTTTAGTTCTGTAACCCCAAACTACACCTACAGGATGCATACCTGCGCTTTTTGCTGTTAACATATCCACATCTGTATCACCTACAAAAATAAAATCTGCTACCGCTATCGCTGTCTTTTCACTAATTTCTAATGCAACAGTAGGATTTGGTTTTTTTAAGGCTTCTACTTTTAAACCAGCTACAACTTCAAAATTCCATTTAGGCATTACAGTTTTTACTACTTTTTTGGTAAGTTCATCTGCTTTATTAGAAAAAACCGCTAATTTTAATCCGCGTTCAGTTAAAGCATCTAACAAATCACTAATACCCTCGTACATTTTGGTTTTTACGGTACAATTATCTCTATATTCTACCATCATTTCATCTAAACAACGATTTACAAAATCTTCATTTTGATACTCTTTCGGCAAAGATTTAACCACAAGATCTCTTAACCCATGTCCTATAAAACTCTGACAAACAGCAACACTATGCGTAGGAAAACCATGCTGTTTCAACACTACATTTATAGCGTTACTTATATCTTCTAAAGAATTTACAAGTGTGCCATCTAAATCAAAAATTACTCCTTTAAACATATTCTTTTTGTTTTGCATTATACGCTTTACAAAGCTAAAAATTATTATTGCTTTGGGGTAATTGACATGTTTTATTTTTCTATTAATAAAAATATAGATGTGTGTGTTTTTTATTACTCTTTATTCTTTTCCATTGATGAAAAGAACCAAAAATCTAGACTTATTTTATTTTTCTGAAATTCTACTTTTTATTTCATTATCGTGTCCAGACCGCTAAAACTCTTTGGACACTTGCCATTCCATAAAAATTGAATTTGTACGAAAAATAAAAATAGGTCGGGTTTAGTGCAGAACTACTCCACATTATTTAACCCTTAATAAAAATGTGAGTGTGTTTTTTGGCTCTCTTTTCTTTTTTCCTTTAACAGATACTGAAACAAGTTCAGTACATGTAAATTTAGTACGAACTTTAATAAAAATATAGTTCGTATTATAAAACTAAAAAAGTAGTACAATAGGATAAAACCTCTTGAACTACTTTTTATTTCATACAATCTTGAAGTAAAAATATTTACTCAGAATCTACATATGTGGGTATTTTAAACACTTTGGGTAGATTCATTACATGAAAACACATATGTTGGCGCACCACTTCCTATAATAGAGCATGCTAACCCAAGTGGTCCGGCCGTACCTAACATTAATGTATAAGGTTTTGAGTCTGGACTAGGACTGTTAAACTTTAATACATACATAGCAGGGTTGTATGTATAAGACTGAACCTCAATTAACACTCCTGGAGTAGAAAATGCATATAAAACCTCACCTTTTTCACTAATAGACAGTATTATATCTCCATCATTAGAGCTACCAAACTGATGATAATTTCCTGCAAAATTCACTAATGGTACAGGATTAAAAGGCGTTGAACCTGTAATACTTTTACCAGCAATATTTCCTGAAACATTAATTAATGTTCCATTATTAAAATCACGATTAAACGTAATCTTATCGCCATTTGGGAATATCAAAGTATTGTATTTAAAAGAATATGTATGATCAAACACATGACTCACTGATTTTTTACCATCCATAGAATACGAGATTGTCACTGCAGACTCTAGCACTACTCCAACTTTCTCTGCACCAGTGGATTCTAATACTGTACCGGTTTGATTTGTATCAATAGATAAAAACGCACCTGGTTCTGCTCCTTCCAAAGCATAATACCCTGTATAACTAGATAAACTGGCAGCTTTAGTTATATTTTGTTCAATCCATGCGTCACCTTTTACTGGCTTACCATTATAACTTCCTGAACAACTAGCTATTCCCTCATATATTGGTGCAGAATTAGGGTTCGTAAATACCTGATTATCCATTAGAGCTTTAATAGTAAGTCCCGTATCTATTCCATATTCCTCATTATTAATGGTCAGTTCGAATTCCATGAAATAGTCTACTCCATCATAAGATTTCGGACTAAGAGGTGTCACAACACTAGGAATATATATACTAGTACCGTCCTTTAACAATACTGTGGCATTACCAACGATTGGTTGACCTACCGTTAAGACTTTGTCACCTGGAGCTGAGTTCGTTAATTGAATACCGTTATCTAGTTGTACATCCTGTAAAATCCATTTGGCGCTTGGTGGAAAAGCTCCATATTCATGATCCATCCAGGTAGTACCCTCAACCTCTATTGTTTCACCATCTATAGTTATTGTGCCACTAGCTTTTAGGTTTGTGAGCGAATAGTAATAGTTATTCTGCTTTATAGGGTTTTGCTCTTTAGGGTATATATCCCTAATTCCTGTACCCCATACCAATAATGGAGGCCCAACCTGATTCACTTTTATATTTATAGTACATTTTACATTATTATCATCTAAGAAATTAGCAATGACATTCATATTTGTAGGATCACTTTGCGGAGCACTCATGGAAATACTTGTGTTAGGAACAATAGTATTAAGGCTACTAGGTAATTTGACACTCCATGGTTTAGAAGGATCTGATTCTGCCCATGAAGCAGGGCAATTTTCAATTATTTCATACGATTGATGATGCTTTTTTTTAGAAACATCTGCAATAGAAATTTGCATAAGACCAATCCCATACATATTGGCTGCATTTACTTCAAAACCAAATTGTCTTGGCTTGAACCCCTTAATATCTGGAGTTTCCTTCATTTTTTCGGTCAAAGTTCCAATATGCCACCACCACTCTGTAAGTGCTCCTTTGTGTGCATATTGATCTTGTGGAATTTGTATAGCTGGTACTTGTAGTTTTGGTATTGCTTTCATTTTGTTTGTTATTAAAATTCTCTTACTCTATTTACATATAGGCTTTTCAGATTTCGCCTTTGTAATTAAAAACTAAGTGTAGCTACTTAATCAATAATTAGTTTTTATTTACTTTACAAAGGTTTGTTGATATTATATATTTAGCTAGCGCATAAAAACTTAATTTTAAAAACAGGTAATTATACCAAATAAATAATTGCGAGGTTTAAGCCTACTAAAAAAGCACTAAATTAGAAGCAATTTTTTACTTGAAGTTCTATTCACTTTTTATATTTTCTTTGTTTTTTCTAATTCTCTCTATTATTTTTACTTTCTTTTTTCATTGACCTCTCGACTTCTTCGCTTTAGATAAATTATAACAACCAAAAACATAGACTTACAAATCGTTGTTTGTTAATAAATTAACTAATGTAATTTTACTTAAACTAACTATTTCAAAATAAACCTATTTCAAAATAATTTGAACGTGTAAAAAGGGTAAACCTATTTCAGTATAATACAATCTCCGTTTTTTCTGTTTCGAATTAAACTATTATTAAAATAAAGTGTCAAAGAAGCAAAAGAATTAAAAATGAAAAAACACATAGCTATATTATTATTTATTTTAGGAACACAACTGTTCGCCCAAGAAAATAATGAACATTTAACAGCTACAATTATTGGTTCTGGTTCTCCAAAATACAATACAGAACGCTCTGGTCCTTCTGTATTAATATCATACAAAAACACACAGATTTTGGTAGATATGGGAAACGGAACACAAGCCAATTTAGACAAAAACAATACGAAAGTTAGAAATCTTGATGCATTGCTTTTTACACATCATCATTTAGATCATAATGAAGAGTTTGCGCCTATTTTTATTCAAACACTTTTGGGAGGGCAACAAACAATAATTGCAGGACCAAAACAAACCACTGCTATCGTTGATAATATTCTTGCTATTTATAAAGAAGATATTGCTTACAGATTATCTAAATCTGGAAGAACTTTAAAGGACGTAAAAACTAATTATACCGCTAAAAACTTAACAGGAAGCAATACTTTTAAGATTGGAGATATTAGAATAAGTTACACTCCTGTAAACCACACAATTGCTACACTAGCTTATCGTTTTGATGTTGGCAATGAATCTATTGTAATTTCTGGAGACTTAACTTACTCAGAATCTTTACCAATTTTGGCTAAAAATGCAGATTACTTAATTATTGATTCTGGTGGAGCAATTCAATTAGGATCAAATAGAAACTCTAACAAAGGTAAAAGGAACAAAAGCGGAAATAAAACCAAACAAAAAGCGCACGTTAATTTATCTGAAAGCTCACAAATGGCAAAAGAAGCCAATGTTAAAAATTTAGTGTTAACACATTTTGTTGCGACAAATATTGATGAAGTTGCTACTTCTTCGGAAATAAATAAAAATTATACAGGTACAATTATTTATGCTGAAGATTTAATGTCTTTACCGCTAAAACAAAACATTGCAACCAATCAGAAATCTAATTACAATTATCCAATTGTAGATACAGGAATTACAGATTCTTATTCTGATACAGATAAAATTTCTACACCATCTGTTAATGAACCTTTTTACGGACAAGATGCTAATTACAATGGCAATTTGCCTTCTTACATCAATAACAATAACGGTACAATTACAGACAATGTAACGGGTTTAATTTGGCAACAAGATATGGGCGTAAAAATGACGCTTGATGAAGCTATAAAAAAAGCAAAAAACTCTAATTTGGGCGGTTTTAATGATTGGAGAGTACCTACAATTAAAGAGCTTTATTCTTTAATTCAATTTACAGGAAAAGTAAAAGGAGCTAAAGCCATAGAAATGTTTATTGATACAAATTATTTTAATCAACCTTTGGGTGATACTGAAAAAGGAGAAAGAGAAATTGATGCTCAAACGTGGTCTTCTACAGCATATGTTGGACGAACAATGAGAAATGATGAAACTATTTTTGGTGTTAATTTTGTTGATGGTAGAATAAAAGGATATCCAAAATACAACCCAAGAACTAGTGCAGAAAACAAAATGTATTTTCGTTTAGTTCGTGGAAATACCGAGTACGGAAAAAATAATTTTATAGATAATAAAGATGGTACAGTAAGCGATTATGCAACAGGTTTAATGTGGCAAAAAGCCGATGATGGTGTTGGTAGAAATTGGGAAGAAGCGTTAACATACGCAGAAAATCTTCAGTTAGAAAAAAATACAGATTGGCGTTTACCAAATGCTAAAGAATTACAAAGTATTGTAGATTATTCTCGCTCACCACAAACCACAAATTCACCAGCAATAAATGCAATTTTTGAAACTACCAAAATTAAAGATCCAGCAGGAAACGCAAATCAATATCCATTTTTCTGGACAAGTACAACACATTTAGACGGACAAAATCCGTACGCAAGTGCAGTATATTTTGCTTTTGGTGAAGCACAAGGACAAATGAGAGGTAAATTAATGGATGTACATGGCGCAGGAGCTCAAAGAAGTGATCCTAAAAATGGAAATAAACAAGAATATCCTAAATATTTTGGACCTCAAGGTGATGTTAGATACGTTTATAATTACGTAAGATGCGTTAGAAATATAAATCCTACAGAAAACACCAATACCGTGGAAAAAACAGTAATAAAACTAAAAAACAAAGACCAAAATAAACCAAAACAGAATCGTCAGAAAAGACAAAATACTGCTCCAGATTTTAAAGAATTATTAGCTAAAATGGACCAAAATAATGACGGGAAAATCTCTAAAAATGAAGTAAAAGGTAGATTGAAAGACAACTTTGACAAACGAGATAGAAACAAAGATGGTTATATTACAGAAGATGAATTAACAAGAAGGAATCATTAAAGAATAAAGAACTAATTGCATATTTACGAGTACATAATATTGGTAGAATTGATCTCTATAAATTTGTAGAAACTAAATTAGAATACCTATTATTTACAGAGAGTAATATCGATAGAAAACAAATACCTTTAGATTATAAATTTCCTGCTTTAAACATTAATACTAAAGGAAACCGAATCTTTTATCTAAAAGTAAATTTTCAAAAAGAAGCGGATTTTTCTTTAAAAATTATCCCTGAGAAAAAATTTATTACATACGTTTCTAACAAACAAGTTATTAATAGTTTTTATTACGGTACTTGGATTGTAATTATCTTTTAAATTTTATTTTTCTCCCTAAAGCTAAAAGACAGGAGCTACTTATACTACCTGTTGTTTCTTTTGTCTTTAATGGTTACTTTTTTATTATATGATGGTTCTTTAATAAACCTGTTTAGAAGAGATTCTTTCTACTATAAACTAGAATTTTTAACTTATTTCTCAAATGAGATTTGGTTTTTGTTATTCTCAATTAAATTCTTAGACCTCAACAAAAGACATCCGCTTTTAACAAAGTTATTTTTCATTCCCCTCCTATTAGTACTCCTACTCTATGCATTCTATTTTTCTACTAATAATTTTGTTTATTCAGCAATTGGTGATTTTATAGGAGTATCTCTTTTTCCTATTTTGTGGTTTCTGGGGTTTTATTATAGGTTTTCCGTTTGGATTCTGGGAAGTTCATAGGGAAATGCTCATTATAAAAATTGCAAGTTGGTTATATATTTTTATATTTACTTATGCTCTTAGCTATAAAATGGGAAATAGTGAAACAGAAAAACAATATTGAAAACTCTGAAACTGATTTACCTTTAAAAAAAGAACATCAACCTAAAGAAACTTTTTTTCATCTTTTAAAAGAAAATAAGTTCGTAATTCCCCTACTTACTTTAATAGAAACTGACACTTTAAAAGGAATTTGAGACGGCTTAAACAATACTAAAATTAGTGAGTAATTATTTATTTCTAAAAGCACTGTAAAGTATCATATTAGAAATATTTATACTAAAATTAATTTGAACAACAGAAATGAGTTAGAAGAAAAAATGACTTTAACCATGAAAAAACAAAAAAATATCTGTAAGTAAATTAAAGATAGAGATGGGAGAAATTACCTTCTTTTTTTTAGGTGTTTTAACGTTTTTTACAACAAGTAAATATTTAAAAGTTTAGTTAATCAATTTACACAAGTTTAAAAATTTAGTTATAATCGCTTACATGTCGTCTAATTTAACTAGATTCTTATTAAAAATAAAAATCTAACAAAAAATATTTTGTAACGTTTTTGTAACGCTCTTTTTGCTGTATTGTATAGTTTATATCATTTATTTGTATTTATTACAATCATTTTAACCAATAAAAAACTATATAAAAAATAAGCTATTACTAGTAACAATTGCATTTTTCTACATCACACAAGATTTTGCATAGCAAACAAAAATCGAACGTCCAAACAACCTAAAAAACTAACCAAAGTTATCCCTACCTGCTTTATAAAACATTATAATGTTATATAAAATTTACTCCGAAATAATTTCCTGATTTAAATCAGACATTTTATTATTTAATCTCAATATATCTAAAATGCGAACTGCTTATTGGATTCCATATTTTTAATTAAGCTTACTAACTAATCAACAAAATAATTTAACCAAAATTCATTACAATGAAAAAAACATTACTTTCTAAACTGGTAAAGTACTTTTTAACTTTATTCTTTTTATCATTTATCTATACAATGTCCTCTCAGGTAACAATTTCCCCATGGAAAATGAACAACGGAAATGGAATTATACCTTTTAATGTTAGTTATAACGGAGAACCAACAGCGTATTCACAAATGAATATTCCTGCTCCTGCAGATAATAATTGGGTAAATGCACCTGTAGATTCAAATGGAGCAATTAACTTTTCAGTACCTTCTATTTTAACGCAATGTTTAACACAAATAGATTTCACTTATTTTGAAACATATTTAAATATTCCTACAAATTTTAATGTTTCTGATTTAAATATAAGTTTTACTGCTGCAGATGATGGTGCTAGAGCATATATTTTTAATTCAGCACACCCTAATGGAGCTTTTATTGGTCAAATAGTGTTTGGCCAAGCACCAATAACTGCAAATTATGCAAGTTTGGCTGTTCCTGATGAAATAAATAGATTAGTAATAGCACAATTTGACAGTTGTCCTTCTGGAAACAATTTAACAGGTGCACAAGTTAAAGTAAATGGTCAAACTGCTGTAATTAACATTGGTGGTTGTGCACAATCAAATTTCTTTTGGTCAGATGCTCCAAGTACAAGCTTTTTTAGTAAAGAAACAACAGGAACAATTAATGGAATTGGGTATACGTATACTTCTTCAGAATTTATACAAACAACCTCAAGTTTATATAGCCATGCAACTTTTCCTACAACATATAATGTACCAAATAATAACCCAACTATTAAAAATATAAGTTCGAGTTCAAATACTTTAACATTTAACAGCCCAATGACAAACCCTGTATTAGTATTTGCTTCTATAGGGAATGGCGGTCAATCAGTACCTATTCAATTTAATAATGATATTGAAGTTTTATGGTCCACAGGTATAACAATTGATTCATCTACTCAAATTACTGGTACTGAAGGTTATGCTATTGTTAGAATGAATGGTGTTTTTTCTAGTATTTCTTTTGATTATTTAGCTGATGAAAATTGGGTGAATTTTGCTTTTGGAGCCGATTTTACTACATATTCTCCAGACATAGAAGCACCAATATTAACTTTAAATGGTAATACTACAGATACTATAAACGCTTTTACAACCTATACATATCCTAGTGCAACTGCAACAGATAATTGCGATAATAATCCTGCAGTTTTAGTTTCAGGTACAGTAGACACAAATACTATTGGTAGTTACACATTAACATATACAGCAGTTGATGCTTCAGGAAATACTTCTATCCCTATTACTAGAGTTGTTAATGTTGTAGACACTACTCCTCCAACAATTATAACTCAAGATATAACAATAAATTTAGACGCTAATGGTAATGCTATAATTACACCAACTCAAATAGATAATGGTTCTAATGATGCATCAGGTAGCATTACTTTAAGTTTAGACAAAACAAATTTCGATTGTAGTAACCTTGGTATTAATACTGTAAACTTAACAGTAACAGACACAAATGGAAACATTATTTCTGCACCTGCAAATGTTACTATTATAGATAATATTGCACCTGGTAATGGAAGTGGATCAGTTATTTTTACTGCTCCATCTACAATAATAAATAATGTACCAGAAGCGGCTAATTATGACATGGTATATCAATTAAATGTACCAAACACTGCTAGTTGGAACACACAAGACCAAGTGCCATATGCAGTTAATAATGTTGCTGGTCTTAATGGAGTTTCCTATAATCGAATTGCATATTATATCGAATTAGATAACAACTGGGTTTGGGTTTCTTTAGATGCATTTACAAATAATATGAATGAAATTGGCATACCTACAGAAGCAGTATTTACAGGTAATGTATCTAATTTAAATGTTTTCTCTAATGTACCAGGAATTACAAATGGAACAGAAATTACAACAGGAAATATTGAGTTTTGGTCAAATAGCTACGAGAAGAATAATTTAAATGGTATACCTGGTGCTAATAATAATACATATGATTTTGGAGATAACAATAATTACCCAACTGATTCTTACGGATCTTTTCAAATTCATAATTACGATCAAGGAGAAACTCTTTTTGGCTATAACAGATGGTCTATAGGTGACAATAGTGATATAGGAATTGGTAATGCACCTTATGGAAACCCAGATTGGACTTTCTTTAGTAACGCAGCAACATATTCCAATAAACAAATTTTTGTGTTTGTACAAAGTGAAAATCAAGGAAATATACTTACTAATGACATTACTATTCAATTAGATGAAAATGGAAATGCAACTATTAATGCTATAGATATTGATGGAGGAAATACAGACAATTGTGCAATAGCAAATCGTAGTTTAGACAAAGATACTTTCGATTGTTCTAATATTGGAACAAACGAAGTTCTATTTACAATTACAGATACCAGTGGAAACTCATCAACTGCAACTGCTATTGTTACTGTAAAAGATGTTATTGCACCAATTATTATAGGCAAGAATATTTCAGTTACATTAACATCTTCTGGTACTGTTTCAATACTACCTGAAGATGTTTTAGATAATGGTTCAGATAACTGCGGAACTATTACCTACACAATTAATCAAGATACATTTACTGTCGCAGACGCAAATAATAGTCCAGTAACTATTCAACTAACTGCAACTGATCAAAGTGAAAATTCAACTGTAGTTCCTGTTTTAGTAACTGTTATTGACCCAGTTCCAGTTGTAATAACACAAGATATTATTGTAAATTTAGATGAAAATGGAAACGCAACTATTTCTCCTCAACAAATAGATAATGGTTCTATTTCTGTTGTAGGTATTGAAAGCTTAGAACTAGACATTACTTCTTTTAATTGTGATAATATAGGTACGCCTATAACAGTAACTTTAACTGCAACAAGTACTTTAGGGAGCATAGCAAATGGCACTGCAATTGTTACTATTTTAGATACTTCCGTACCAAATGTAGTTACACAAAATATTATTGTTCAATTAGATGAAAATGGAAATGCATCAATTAGTCCAGAAATGATTGATAACGGTTCTAATGATAATTGTGGTATTCAAAATTTAAATTTAGATACTACAACATTCGATTGTTCAAACGTTGGAAACAATATTGTTACTTTAACAGTAACGGATAATAATGGTAATATTTCAACGCAAACTGCAACAGTAACAGTTCAAGATAACATTGCTCCTACTGCAATTGCACAAAACATTAACATTCAATTAGATGTTTTAGGTAATGCTTCAATCATACCTTCAGATGTTGATAATGGTTCTAATGATGCCTGTGGAGTTTCTTTAGCTTTAAATACAACTTCTTTTACGTGTGCAAACGTTGGTGATAACACTGTAACTTTAATAGTAACAGATAACAACAATAATGTTTCTAGTACAACTGCTACTGTAACTGTAATTGACAACATTGCACCTAATACAATTGCACAAGACATTACTGTTCAATTAGATGCATCTGGAAATGTTTCAATAACTCCAGAAGACATAGATAATGGCTCTTTTGACAATTGTACGTTTACTACTACTATAGATGTTAGTTCTTTTGATTGTTCTAATGTTAATGTAGAAAATGTTGTTACGTTAACTGTAAGAGACGCTAGCGGAAACACTACTTCTACAACAGCAAATGTAACTGTTCTAGATAGTGTATTACCAGATTTAATTACACAAAATATTAATGTTTATCTAGATGAAAACGGAAATACATCTATTGTACCTACTGATATAGATAATGGTTCTTCTGATGCTTGTGGAATTGAATCTCTTGTATTAGATATTACTTCATTTGATTGCGCTAATTTGGGTGACAACACTGTTACTTTGACGGTGACCGACGTTAACGGAAATGTAAATTCTCAGGAAGCTATTATTACTGTTATAGATAATATTGCCCCAATTGTAGGAACTCAAAGTATCTCTGTAACTCTAGATGCTACAGGAAGTGCTTCAATTACCCCAGAAGATGTTTTAATTTTAACTGAAGATGATGTAGAAAGAGGTAATAGCTGTATAGTTACTGATGCTGAAGAACATGCAATGTGTTTAGATGATTATATTAAAAACAGTAATGGTTATAATCAAAGAAGTAACTATAAGAAAGGGTGTAATAATAGTAAACATGGACATAAAAATGATGATGCTTTTTTCTCTTTTGATGCAAATCAAGGAACAATAATTAAAAACCTAGATGGATCAATGATCGTTACAGGTATGCTTGTAAATACAACTGATGCAAATGACAAATGGGAAGTTACCTTAAACTTAAACAATCCTAAAAACTGGAATGAATGGTCAGATTTAAAAAGAAAATATAATGGGTCTAAAAAAACCATCGGGTATAGTTATAAAGATTGGACTTATTATGAATTAGCTGATGGTAGTAAATTAACGGGTATTGGTTCAAACGCTGGTCTTGAAACTGAAATTTATCAAAAATACTCTTCGTATGGTTTCCAATTAGGAGAAAATGCAAATTTAGAAAATGGAAATTACGGATTAAGTGGATCTTTCTATTACACTAATAATAAAGGTAAAAAAGAAAAAGGAGAATTCAATTTCGATATATCAGATTGCCTACAATTACCTGTACCAGAAGGAACTGTAATAAGTAGCGATAATTGCTCTATAACAAGTACAGCTTTAGACATTAATACTTTTAATTGTGATAATTTAGGAGAAAACACAGTTCAAGTTTCTGTTAAAGATCAAAGTGGTAACACTACTACTGTACCTGTAATTGTATATGTTTTAGGAGAAACTCCAGTAATTTCTATTGATGAGTTTTACACAGTTAATGGACAAAAGAAAAACACTGTTTTCTTAGGATATCAAGAATACACATACTTAAAAACAGAAGTTAATGGAGGTTCTGATTTTACATACGAATGGACAGATCAAAATGGAACTGTAATTTCTACAGATAAACATCCTAAAGTATCTCCAGAAATCACATCAACGTATACTGTTGTTGTAACAAATTCTAACGGATGTCAAGCTACAGATTCTATAGAAGTTTGTGTTATAGATGCTAGAGATAAAGACAGACATGGTAGATTTAATGATAAAGTTATTATTTGTCATCATTCTCATAGTCATTCTCGCTCTTGTGGGCATAATTCTAATTCAAATACACATCAAAGTAATGATAAGTTAATCAGTGTTAGTAAAAATGCTGTAAAAGGACATTTAAAACATGGTGATGTATTAGGTGGTTGTGATGCTACTTGTGCAACAGAAGTTTATATTGAACCAGAATTGGTAACAGATGTAAATATTTATCCAAATCCTTCTACTGGATACTTTAGTGTAAAACTAGAAAACTTTGAGAATAAAGCAGAAATACTACTTTTTAATTTACACAGTAGACTTCTTCAACGTAGATATGTTAAAGATTGTAAAAGAGAGAACAGTGTAACAATGGGTGGTAGATGGTTAGATGAAGGTGTTTATGTTGTAAAAATTAAAACTGGCGGTGAAATTTTTACGGGTAGTGTAATTATTGAAAGAGGTAGACACTAATCAATTATAAACTTTTTGATAAACTGTAGGGGGTTTATCATTGCAAGAAAACAGGTTAAGAAATTTCTTAACCTGTTTTTGCTTTTTATAAAAAATAATATATAAAAATATTAAATTACTTAAATGGTAATTAATCTTTGATACTATCAGAATTTGCAATAAATAATAATTTAACTATAAAATTAAATTATAAAAAACTAATATTATTAATAAAATTCTGTAACAAATCCTATAAATTAGTCGTCTAAAATAGAGAATCATTTTAACTCACCAAACAATGAAAAAATTTCTATATCCATTATTTGTGCTTGTCTTATTAGCCGGTTGTACATCACAAAAAAACTCTGAAGAATTTATAAAATCTACTCAAGGACGTTATTTATTTAATGCCAATGAAGTAATTGAAATCTATTTTAAAGAAAAAACATTGCATGCAAAATGGCGTGGAAATGATGATATTGCATTATTAAAAGTAAGTGATAGCTCTTTTTACATGAAAGAACTGAATGAAAAAATGGTATTTGTAAGTCAACCAGAAATGCATATTGAGTTGGCGCCAAAAAGAGAACACGAAGGTGTAAAATATCATTTTAAACAAATGAAAAATGGAGAAAAAACGCCAAATGAATATTTTGAATTGAAAGAATTTGACAAAGCCCTAACTGCTTTTAAAACAATTAAAGAAAAAGATTCTTTGAGTCCAATTATAAGAGAAAACAGAATAAATAGATTAGGTTACAATTTTGTTAAAAAAAATAATTTTGACACAGCTATAGAAGTTTTTAAAATTAATGTAGCTTTATATCCTAATAGCTCTAATGTTTATGATAGTTTAGGTGAAGCTTACTTACTAAATAAAGATACTGTAAATGCAAAAGCTAACTTTAAAAAAGCATTGTCTATCAATCCAGAAAACAGAAGCGTTAAAAGGTTTATGAAGAAAATTACAAAAAAATAAATGACAATAGAAGAATTAAAATATCCAATAGGAAAATTTAATATTCCTGAAAAAATCACTAAAAAAAACATTGAAGATTGGATTTCACTCTTGGAAAGATTCCCTCAAGAATTAGAATTTTTAACAAGAGAATTATCTGAAAATCAATTAGACACTCCATATAGAGAAAATGGTTGGACAATAAGACAAGTTGTACATCATTGTTATGACAGTCATCATAATTCATATACACGTTTTAAATGGGCGTTAACAGAAGATAAACCGGTAATTAAAGCGTATTTTGAAGAGCGTTGGGCAGAATTACACGATTCTAAGTCTGCTCCTATCCTATTATCTATTGATGGTTTAAAAGCTTTGCATTCTAAATGGGTGTATTTATTAAGAGGTTTATCTGAAAAAGATTTAGAGAAATCTTTTATACATCCTTCTGGAAATGAAGAAGTAAGTTTGAAAGAAAACATAGGAATTTATGCTTGGCATTGTAGGCATCATTATCATCATATAGAGCAATTAATGATAAGAAAAGGTTGGAAATAAGAGTCTAAGAGCAATTTGGTTTTCTTTCTAAAAAATACTTACCTTTCAGTTTTAATTTTTATCTATATGAAAACTGCAAAAGAGTATTTTGATGAATACGCTGTAAGCCATCAAAATGAAACAAACCAAGCCATACACTATATTTGTGTTCCTCTAATATTTTTTAGTGTTATTGGTTTACTGATGAGTATACCAACTACGTATATAGAAAATACTTTAAACTTATCAAACCCATTATTAGAAAATTGGGCAGTAGTTGTTGGTCTTATTATTTCTGTTTTTTATCTAAAATTGGGATTTTGGTATTTTATTGAAATGTTGTTTGTTATACTTATTTCTATTTTTGGAAACCACCTAATAGGAAATCAAGTAAATCTTTTTTATACATCTATAATAATATTTGTTTTAGCGTGGATTGGTCAGTTTTACGGACATAAAGTAGAAGGAAAAAAACCATCTTTCTTAAAAGATTTAGAGTTTTTATTGATTGGTCCTTTATGGGTAATTCAAAAATTAGGAAAGAAAAAATAACCTATGAAAGAGGAAATAACTTTTGAGGACTTTTTAAAAATTGATATTAGAATAGGAACTATAATTGAAGTCAATGATTTTCCGAAAGCAATAAAGCCTGCTTATCAATTAAAAATTGATTTTGGTTCTTTAGGAATTAAAAAATCGAGTGCTCAAATTACTGACTTGTATTCTAAAGAAGAATTGTTAAACAAACAAGTTTCTGCAATTGTAAACTTTAAAGCAAGACAAATTGCTAATTTTAAAAGTGAAGTTTTAGTTTTAGGTGTTTATAATACTGATGGTAAAGTAGTTCTTTTACAAGCTTCTAAAGAAATAAAAAACGGAGAACAAGTAAGTTAATTTTTTATTTGATAATCTATAATTTTTATTTCCAATTCCTCTCTTGAACAATTATAGATTATCCATTTTTCTTTTATATTATTTTTATTTTTTAACCAAGTAATTGATAAAATATCATTTTCTATTTTCCAACTTCCTTTTTTGTAATTTTTAAATCTTAAATCAGACATCATACAAATTCTAGTATTTACAAAATGTCTAACAATTAACTTTTTATTTTCTAGAAATTGGTATCCTATATTTTTAATAGTTAGAGAATCTTCTTTTGATAGTATAAAATGATTTTTACTTAAATTAGATTTAAAAGACCAAACTCCAATTAAGTTTTCATTAATATTTTGAGAATTTAAATTAAAGGAGATGAAAAAAAGGAAAAACATCAACTTTAAATCTTTCATCTCTTATAACTTTAATTAATTCTTAGGATTATTTAAAATTACCAAAGCTCCAATTACACCAGGAATCCATCCACAAAGTGTAAGTAAAAAGATAATAAAGAAAGATCCACAACCTTTGTCTATAACAGAAAGTGGAGGAAAAATAATTGCAAATAATACTCTAAAAAAACTCATTTATATATTTAGTTGGTTACATATATAAGACGTTTAACAAGTAATTTTGTTACAAGAACTATTTTAAATTAGAAAAATTAATATCGTTTATAAAAAAAACGTTTGTTGCTATAACAAAATCATAATCGCAATTAAAACAAATACAATTATTTGTCCCCATTTTAGGTAAACACCAACTTTTAAGTTTTCTTTTAAATAGTTAGAAATACTTCCTGCTAAAACAGCAATAGAAGCAAAAACTAAAAAAGAAGTTAGAATAAAAACCCCTCCTAAAACATAAAACTGAACAACATTAGAAATTGAGTCAGAAAATAAAAACTGTGGAAAAAACGCTAGAAAAAAAATAGTTACTTTCGGATTTAAAACATTCATTATAAATCCTTTTTTGAATAATTTTAAAACTGATTCAGATTTATCAGTTTGATTAGACAATACTATTTTAGCATCACTTTTATAAACTTTAAATGCTAAATAAATTAAATAACTTGCTCCTAATAATTTAATGAAAAAGAAAATATTTTCGTTTTCTTTAATAATTGCAGAAACGCCAAAAGCTACTAAAGTTGTATGAATAATACAACCTGTCATTAAACCAAAAACAGTTGCTAAACCATACTTTTTACCGTTTACAATACTTTGTGTGAGTACAAAAATATTATCTGGCCCAGGAGAAATTGCTAAAATAGAAGTTGCTATTGCAAAAGAAAAAAGTGTTTCAATCATTCATTAAATAATATCAATAATTAAAGGTATTCTGTTTTATTTCCTTATGTTTTTTTGTAAACCACTATTTATTTAGTTTTTGATTAAATTCAGATATTATATTTTTAAATTCCGTTCCATAAATTAATTCAGCATTTTCGTAAGATTGATTTACACATAATTTAAGAAACTTTTTCTTGTCAAATAAAATCAAATAATCGATAAATGCTCCTGCAATAGGGTACAAAATTTGTTCTGAATATTTATCTCCATTAATCCACAATTCTTTAATATCAAAACTTTGGTTTTGGATTGCTTGTTTTGCATTTTCTAATCTATTTGTGTTGGATTGGTCAAAGTAAACCCCAATCCCTTCATTTATCAGCCTGTTTCTTTTGTTTCTTTTACTCAACCAAAAAGAGATATTATGAGCAATTTCGTGCCCTTTGGTTTGATTATCTCTATTATGAGAAATACAATATTTTGGTTTTGAAAAACCCAATGAAGTTTTTAATACTTTTAATGCTTCTTCATTAGATTTCCACACAAAAAAATCAATTTTTTTTGGCAATTCAGATTCAAAGAAAACATTAATACTAAAATACGCTTTTTGTCTTTCTTTTACATATTTCTTTATGTCTAAAATTGAATTTTCGTTTTGAAAATGAAAAATAATATGATCTGTTTCGAATCTTTTCCAATTTTTATAAACTTTATCGAAACCAAATAACAAAGCTAAACCTCTCAATTTTTTAGTTGAGTTTTTAGTTCCTCTGTATTTTAAAGAATTTATATAAAATTTTCGAGCTTTTTCAATCTCTCCAATTGCAAAATAAGATTCCATTAGTTCAATATTCGACCAAGCAAATTGCCATTCTTTTTCTGAATACTTTTTTGCATTTTCTAAATAAGGAATTGCATTTCGAAATTCATTAAGACTATTATATGCTTTTCCGATTCCCAAAAGTACGTCAAAATCATTTGGGCTAGATTCAATTACTTGTTTTCCTAATTCAATAACTTTTTCAAATTCCTTAATATTGAAAGCTTTTCTCATTTCAGTTTTTTGTGAAAAACTTGAAATACAAAATCCAATTAAAAATATTATTTGAAGTAAAAACTTATTCATAATGGTTTACAACTGCAAAATAAAAAATAAACAGTTGTTAAGATTGTTTTAAAATAGCTTTATTTATACGTTTTACTAAACCTGGTCCTTCGTAAATAAAACCAGTATACACTTGTACCAAATCTGCTCCAGCATTTATTTTATCTAAAGCATCTTGCTCAGAATGAATACCTCCTACTCCAATTATTGGAAATGATTTGTTAGATGTATCTGCTAAATATTTTATGACTTTCGTACTTTGATTTTTAACTGGCTGCCCACTAACACCACCATTACCAATTTCTTCTAAACGTTCTTTTGAAGCTTTTAAATTATCTCTATTTGTTGAGGTATTTGATGCAATTACACCATCAATTTTAGTTTCTGACACCAATTCTATAATTTCATCTAACTGAATATTATTTAAATCTGGAGCAATTTTTAATAAAATTGGTTTTTGTACTTTCTCTTCTGAGTTTAATTTCTGACAAGCAGAAATCAATTCAACTAAATAATCTTTATCATTTAATTTTGCATGACTTCCAACGTTTGGACAACTTACATTCAACACAAAATAATCTACGTAAGGATGTAATGCTTTAAAAACTTCACAATAATCTGCAGTATAATTTTCTGGTAAAGTTGATGTGTTTTTTCCAAGGTTTCCCCCAATAATAACTTTTCCTTTATTTTTCTTTAAATTTTCAATAGCAGCTTCTAATCCTTCATTATTAAACCCCATTCTATTAATAATTCCTTGATCGCTTTTTAAACGAAATAACCTTTTCTTTGGGTTTCCTGCTTGTCCTTTTGGAGTAACAGTTCCTATTTCTATAAAACCGAAACCAAAATTTGCCAATTCATTATACAAAACTGCATTTTTATCAAAACCGGCAGCTAAACCAACAGGATTTTTAAATGTAATTCCGAATAATGTTCTTTCTAAACGCTTGTCTTCAACCACATATAAACTTCTAAAAATTGAAGCTACAAAAGGGATTTTACACATTATTTTAACTAAAGAAAATGTAAAATGATGAATTTTTTCTGGATCGAATAAAAAGAAAATGGGTCTTACAATAGATTTGTACATAAGTTTCTAGAATTATTAAGTAGCTTATTTCTAGTATGCAAAATTACATATTTTAAGTCGATATCGCTCTAAAATAGGCTTCAAATTAAGAGTTCAACTATTTTCATTATTTTAGACAAAAATAAAATCAATTTGGAAACTATATTTAATTATTTCGAAACCATTCCTTCTGCACACAGAAGTTTAATTTTAGTAGGTGGAATTACATTTTTCTGGCTTTTAGAAGGTGCAATTCCATTATTTAAATTCGATTACAAAAAATGGAAACATGCTTTTCCTAATTTATTTTTTACAGCAACAACAATCGTAATCAATTTTGCGTTGGCTTTTTTATTACTAAAAACAGCAGATTGGGTACAAGCAAATAATTTTGGATTGATAAATTGGTTACCAGAAATGCCTTTATGGTTATATATGGTTTTAGGTGTTTTATTTCTAGATTTTTTTGGCGCTTATTTAGCACATTATGTAGAGCATAAAATTCCAACTTTATGGATGGTACATTTAGTACATCACTCAGATCATAAAGTAGATACAACAACTGCAAACAGACATCACCCTATAGAAAGTGTTATTCGGTTTTCTTTTACTTTATTAGGTGTTTTTGTGGTGGGTACACCTATTGCAATTGTTATGCTATATCAATCTATGTCTTTAATATTTACACAGTTTACACATGCAAATTTAAAGATTTCACCAAAGGTGGATACCTTTTTAAGTTACTTTATTGTGTCTCCAGATATGCACAAAATTCATCATCATTATCAGTTACCATATACAGATTCTAACTACGGAAATATTTTTTCTATTTGGGATCGACTTTTAGGAACCTACATGGAAATGGACAGAGAAAAAATTGTGTATGGAGTTGATACTTTTTTTGACGAAGAAAAAAACTCTTCTTTAAAAGAATTGCTAAAACAACCTTTTCAAGGATCTAGAAAGCCTACTAATTTGGAAGAGATAAATTAAAATCCTAATCTATAAAAACAGCTTCTAATTCTTTTATGTAATCTTTCATTTTTACACCAGATAGATTTGTTAATATAGTTATTACCATGTCTTTTTCAGGATAAATTAACAATTGAGATGTTGCACCAATTCCTCCTCCAGAATGACTGTATTTTATAACATCATTTTTAATTTTAGAAATAGCGATTCCAATTCCGTAGTTAGTATTTTTTCCTTCAGATGTTTTTTGTGGAGTTATTAACTCTTTTAATGAGTTTTCAGAAATTATTTTAGAATTTATAAACTCATTTCCAAATAAAATTAAATCTTCTGATGTAGATAAAAAACCTCCTCCAGCTGCTTTAAAAACATTATTTACAGTTGGTCCTTCTTTTACAGTTCCTTTTCTTTTTATATAAAATTTTGTTCTATTATAATTTTCTACATTAGATTTATCTAGAACTGTTTTATTCATTTTAAGAGGAGAAAAAATGTTGTTTCTCATATATTCAAAATAATCTTTTTCTGATGCATTCTGTATCACAACACTTAATAAATTCCAACCATAAGTACTATAATTAAATTTGGTTTGAGGTTTAAAAAGTAACGCTGAATTTTTAAAAACATCTAAACCTTCAACTATCGACATTTTTCTATTCAATAAAAATTCACTGCCTTTATAATGTCTAACTCCTGCTAAATGACCTCCAATCTGTCTTATTGTAAAATCATACTTTTTTCTAGGAAAATCAGGTACATAATCATATAAACTTGCATCAAAACTTAGTTTTTTATCATCAACTAAATTTGCTAAAGCAACTGCTGTTAAAGTTTTTGAAATACTTGCAATTCTAAATTGAGATTCACTTGGATTTACTTTTTTTCTATTTTCTAAATCTGCAAAACCAAAACCTTCAGACCAAATAAGCTTGCCTTTTTTTGATATAGATATAGACATTCCCGGAATTTTTTCTTTTTCAAAAAAAGATTTGGTTAATTTTTGTCCTTGATTGATCTTTTTTGAAAAATCAGAATCTTTAGTTTGACTTATTCCAAAATATGAAATCAATAAAACTATTACTAAAGTAAATTTTTTCATTATTTATAAATTAAATATTGTTCCCTAATCAATTTAAAAGCTTCCAAACCTTTCTGCCAAGTTTTTCTAATTTCTTTTGCGGAAAATCCCTGTTCTATTTGTTGTTGTAATTTTGTATTTCCTGCATGAATTGTAAATGTTTTTCCGAAGAACTTTTCTGTTTTTGGTGTTTTATTATAAGCATCAATTAACCATTCTAAGTTTATCGAACTTAATTTTTCTGTTTTACTTAAATCTACACCATAACAAAGTTTGCCTTTTTCTTTTGGATATTTAGAACCAAAATTCGGTTTTGGAGTATAATTAAAATCACTTTTCGTAAAAAATGACGCTCCATATCTTTGAAACTGAAACTCTGTTCCTCTTCCTGCATTAATAATAGTTCCTTCAAAAAAACCTAAACTTGGATATAAATTTATCGATTTATCATTTGGTAAATTTGGAGAAGGTCTAATGGTTAAACTGTACTCAGAATCATGTGTATAATTTTCTAAAGGAATCACTTTTAAATCACATTTAATTCCGTTTTTCAACCATTTTTCACCATTAATCATTTGTCCATATTCGCCAATTGTCATTCCATAAACTACAGGAACTGTATGTTTACCAACAAAACTTGTATGTTTTTTTTCTAAAATTGGTCCACCAACATAATGTCCATTTGGGTTAGGTCTGTCTAGAATTATAACCTGAATTCCGTTTTCTGCACAAGCTTCCATCACATAATGTAAGGTAGAAATATAAGTGTAAAAACGAACACCAACATCTTGTATATCAAAAACTACTACATCAATTCCTTCTAATTGTTTCGCAGAAGGTTTTTTATTTTTTCCGTACAAAGAAACAATAGGTAAACCTGTTTTGGTGTCAAAACCATCTTTTACCAATTCTGCAGCATCTGCTTTTCCTCTAAAACCATGTTCTGGAGAAAACACTTTTATAACATTAACATCTCTATAATTGTGCAAATAATCTACTAAATGATGCGTTACTTTTTTAGAACCCATAACATTTGGCGCAACTTCTGCTCTTTGTAAAACCGATAAAACAGAAGTTTGATTTGCAACAACAGCAACATTCTTCTCTTTTAATAAGTTTAAATACAAATTGGTTCTTTCTGCTCCTGTTTTTATTACAGTTACAGTTTTATCAATTTTTTGAATCGTTTTTTTAGGATTTTGAGCACAAGAAATCAGCTGAAAATTCAGCATTAGAAATAAGAATAAATATGTACTTTTGAAAGGTTTAAAATCAATCATCAATTTGAATTACGAGTTATTTATTGCAAAACGCATTATTGCTGGCAAAAAGTATAAAAATAGCATTTCATCGCCAATAATAAAAATTGCAATTACTGCAATTGCGTTAGGAATCATTATTATGTTAATTGCTGTAGCAACAGGCGCTGGATTGCAATATAAAATTCGCGATAAAATGGCTGGTTTTAAAGGCCATGTACAAATAATCAATTATGATGCCAATAATTCTGATGTTTCTACAGTTTCTATAAATAAAAACCAAGATTTTTATCCTGAATTTAAAAATATAGACGGCATTAAAAACATTCAGGTTTTTGCAAATAAAGCAGGAATTTTAAGAACCAAAACAGAATTTGAAGGTATTATTTTTAAAGGGGTTTCTACAGATTACGATTGGACTTTCTTTAAGGAATATTTAGTTGAAGGTAGCATCCCAAACTTAAGTTTACAAAGAACCAAAGAAGTATTATTATCACAAACAATAATGAATCGTTTACAACTAAAACTAAACGATACTATTTTAGCGACTTTTTTAAAAACGGCAACCAGTAAATTACCCTCAAACAGAAAATATACCATTGTAGGAATTTATAATTCTGGTTTTGCAGAATTCGATAAATCTATGATGATTGGAGATCTTAGAGAAGTACAAAACCTTAACAAATGGACAGAAAATGAGATTGGTGGTTTTGAAGTAATTCTTGATAGTTTTGATAATATTGAAGAAAAAGGGGAAGAAATTTACAGTAATATTGGCGCAACTTTAAACAGCAAAACCATTTTAGACAGTTACCCAACAGTATTTGAATGGATTCAGCTTTTTGATAACAATGTGTGGTTTATCATTGCTATTATGATTTTGGTTGCAGGTATAAATATGATTACTGCCCTACTCGTTTTAATTTTAGAACGTGTACAAATGATAGGTATTTTAAAAGCCTTAGGAAGTACAAATACAAGCATCCGTAAAATATTTTTATACAATGCTTCTTACCTTATTTTAAAAGGTCTTTTCTGGGGAAATATTATTGGTTTAACTATTATTTTTATTCAGCATTATTTTAAGATAATTACACTAAACCCAGAAACGTATTATGTAACAACAATGCCAGTTTACATTTCATTTACATATATTTTACTACTAAATATTGGCACATTAATTATGTCTTTTTTAATGCTCATTATTCCTTCTTACATTATCACAAAAATCAATCCATCTAAATCTATTAAGTTCGCTTAAAATTTAAATTTTAGCGTTCCCTAAAGGTCGCGCTTTACACTATATCTTTTTTAAGGCTTCGCTTCAGTATCTTCAACCAAAAAAAAACTTGGCTTCGATAACCTCAAAAAAGGATGCCGTTTCAATCGCTAACGCAGACATTCTATACGCTTAATGCATAACCAAAAGCTAGTAAATAATTTGCGTTAGCGATTGAATGGTTTGTTTGAGCTCTTTTTTGTTTTTTCAAAAAAAGCGAGTAATGAAAGCGCGACCTTTAGGGAACGCCCAAAAATAGGTTTTGTGAAAAATAAATTCAACCTCAACTATACTCCATTTTTTTCTTCATATTTATTAAAAAGCAACATTTCTACTAATAGATGTTTATTCTGTTGCATCACTTTTTATAGTGGAAGATTATCTTTATCCATTAATTTAAAAAAAACAATAGCAAAATGAACAACATTAGATTTCTAATTTTAATAACCTCTATTGCTGCTTTAGGTGGCTTACTTTTTGGCTACGATACAGGTGTTATAAATGGAGCTCAATTTTATTTAACTAAATACTTTCAATTAGATGCAGCAACAAAAGGTTGGGTTGTAGGTAGTGCTTTATTAGGTTGTTTATTAGGTGCAGTTATTGCGGGTCCTTTAAGTATTAAATTAGGTAGAAAAAGTTCATTAATTATTTCTGCTATTTTATTTTCATTATCAGCTTGGGGTTCTGGTTTGCCTAGTTTCTTAGAAGAATCGGTAACATTATTAGTTGTTTTTAGAATAATTGGTGGTTTAGGAATTGGAATTGCATCTATGAATGCGCCAATGTATATTGCAGAAATTGCACCTGCAGACAAAAGAGGAAAACTAGTTACTTATTATCAATTAGCGATAGTAATTGGTTTTTTTGCAGTTTTTCTAGTCACTTATTTTATTGGAAATAAGCTAACAGAATTGCAAAATGTAGAATTTGGTTGGAGACAAATGTTTTGGTCTGAATTAATACCAAGTGGACTGTTTTTGATTGCTTTATTTTTGGTTCCTAAAAGTCCGAGATGGCTTCTATTAAAAAACAAAGATATAGAAGCACTTGCTGTTTTAACTAAAATTCATGGTGAAGAAAATGCAAAAAGAGAAGTCGAAGAAATAAAAAACTCTTTAGTAAAAGAAATAAAAAAGGGAAAAGTTAATTATTTTTCTAAAAATATATTAATCATTATAATTATAGGATCTGTTTTTTCTTTACTGCAACAATTTACAGGTATAAATGCTGTGCTATATTATGGTGCAGATATTTTTGAAAAATCGTTAGGTTTTGGTAAAGGAGATATTTTAAAACAACAAGTTTTATTAGCTTTTGTAAATTTAGTGTTTACTTTGGTTGCCATGGTAACTGTAGATAAATTAGGCAGAAAACCACTTGTGTATATAGGTTCTGGTGGTATGTTGGTTGGTTTTTTACTTTTAGGATTTACAATTCAACAGCAAGCTATAGGTATTTTATCACTTTTAGGCGTTTTAATATTTATCGGTTCTTTTGCTTTATCTATGGGACCAGTTGTTTGGGTAGTTTTATCTGAAATGTTTCCTAATAGAATTAGAAGTGTAGCTATGTCTGTTGCTGTTGCTGTTCAATGGGCAGGAAATTATGTTGTTTCTCAATCTTTTCCTATGGTTACTGCTAGTGAAGCAAATAACAATAGTTTTTGGAATGGGTCTATGCCCTATTTTATTTTTTCTTTCTTTATTTTAATTATTATTGTATTTACTTATAAATTTATTCCAGAAACAAAAGGAAAATCTTTAGAAGAAATAGAATCTATTTGGAATAACTAGCTTAAAAATGTAATATTACAGTAAACTATTAAATTAATTTTTTTATGAAAAACCCTTTGGTTTTAATGCTTCTTTTTTTGTGTATAAATTTATATGCTCAAGATTCTTATAAAGAATATAATTTTGTAAATATTAAAGAAGGTATACCTAAAGTAGGTGTTTCTTGTATTATTCAAGATCATTATGGTTTTATTTGGATTGGAACAACTGGTACAGGAGTCTATAAATTTGATGGTATTGATTATACACCCTATAAAGTTAATTTTAAAAATACTAATTCACTTACTAATAACTTAGTACAATGTGCTTTTGTAGATAGTAAAAAAAGACTTTGGTTTGGTACAGAAGATGGGTTAAATCTGTACCTAAGGGATTTAGATACATTTAAAAAAGTAAAATTAAATACAGGTAGTATTATCAAAGACAATATTTTATCTATTGAAGAAGATTCTTTAGGTAATTTATTAATTGGTACTAGCAGAAGAGGTTTATATAAATTAAATATAAATACATTTAAAGTTGATAAATTTTTAAATAATTCAGACAAAGATCTAAGTGTTCGAAGCATTAAACATACTAAACAAGGTAAAACTTTTATTGGTACTAATCTTGGTCTTAAAGAAGTAGATTTCACCAATAACAAACTAATACACACAAGTTTATTTACAGACAAACAAAAAACGATAGATAAATCAATTGAAGTTTTATTTATAGATAATAAAGATAATTTGTGGGTTGGTTTTGAAAGAGATGAAGGCGTCTACAAATGTACTTTAACAAATGACAGAAATAATAATATTATAGATTTAAAAAAGTTTGATTTTACTTCTAAGAAAATAATGGAAATTATTCAGTTACCAGATAACACAATAATGATTGGTACAGAAAATGATGGACTTTTACATATTGATAAAAATGATGAAATTATTAAAAAATATGTTTCTAGTAAAACAGAAAAAAACAGCATTTTACACAATTCTATTTGGGAACTTTTCATAGATAAAAATGATAGAATTTGGATGGGTTATTTTAATAGTGGAATTGCTGTAAGTGATAAACTTTTTGATAAATTTAAGAATATAGAAAGTTTACCAAACAAAAATAATTCTCTAAATATTTCATCAGTAACTAGTGTTATAAAAGACAAAATAGGTGATTTATGGCTCTCTACAGATGGTGGTGGTATTGATGTTTACAATCCTAAAACATCCAAAATAACTCATATAAATAAGAAAAACAACACCCCATATTCTGGTCTTAACTCAGACTATATTGTCAATTTATTTATAGATTCAAAAAATAATTTATGGGCTGCAAGTTGGGATAACGGTATTTTTCTTTTAAAAAATAAATCAAAAAAGTTTATCAATTTTAATCAAACTAATACCGCATCAAAATTTAACTCAAATACAATTAGAAGTTTTTCAGAAGATTCGAAAGGTAATATTTGGATAGCTACTTATTTTGAAGGACTTTATTCCTATAATTTAAAAACTAGTAAATTTAAAAAACACGATTCTAAACAATTTCTTAAACATAAGTCTTTAAATAGTAAAATAATGAGAGTCTTTGTTTCTTCTGATGATACTATTTGGGTTGGTACAGCAGATGGTTTATTTAAAATAAAAGACTTAGGAAATGATGAATTTGAAATACTTGCTTTAGGTAAAAGGATGCAAAAAGAGTATGGTAATTTATCTGATGTAAATCATATTCTTTGTATTTATGAATCATCAAATAATGATATATGGATTGGTACAAGAGGTGCTGGTCTTTGCAGATATAATAAAAAAGAAGATTCTTTTACTTGGTTCAATAAATCTAAAGGCTTGGGCGAAGAAAATGTTTCTGCTATAATTGAAGATGATGATAATAATATTTGGGTTAGTGGTAATGCTGGATTGACTAAAATATCTTTGAAAGATAATAAGTACACAAATTATACATCTAGTGATGGTTTATTATCTAATGATTTTAATTTTGGAGCTGCATTAAAAGACGAAAATGGTACTCTTTATTTTGGAAATTATAAGGGGCTAGATTACTTTAATCCAAAAAAACTAGAAACCAATTCTACAATACCTTCATTACATTTAACAGATTTTAAATTGTTTAATGAAAAGGTAATACCAAAAGCAGAAGATTCTCCCTTAGAGAAAGTAATCTCAGAAACAGAAAGCATTCAATTATTACATAATCAATCTGTTTTTACAATTGAATATACAGGTTTAAATTATACAAGACCAGAAAAAAATAATTATGCCTATTATTTAGAAGGTTATGAAACTGCATGGAATTATGTAGGTCATAAAAGAAACGCTACTTATACAAATCTAGATCAAGGAAACTATGTTTTTAAACTAAAAGCATCTAATAATGATGGTGTTTGGAATGAAGTTCCGTTAGAGTTAAAAATTACAGTTCTTCCTCCTTGGTGGAAAACAAATTGGGCAATATTAATATATGTACTTGCATTTCTTTTTTGTGTTTATCTATTAAATAGCTTAACTCAAAAAAGAGTAAAAGAAAAAGAAATATTAAAAAACGAAAGATTACAACAAATACAAAATGATGAACTAAATAAAAAGAAACTCCAGTTTTTTACAAATATTTCTCATGAATTTAGAACTCCTTTAACCCTTATTATTAACCCTATTAAAGATATTATCAGAAATAAAGAACTGAACCTTCCTCAAAGTGTTAAAAATAAACATGCTATAATTTATAAAAATACAAACAGACTCTATAGATTGATTAATGAGTTAATGGATATTAGAAAATTAGAGCATAATAAGATGAAAATTAGAGCAAGTAAAATTAATTTAGTTGAATTCACTAAAAATATATCTTACTATTTTCAAGAAGAAACAAGCACAAAAAATATTTTATTAAGTGTAGATTCAGAATTACCTAATATAACTGTATGGGCAGATGAAAAAATGTTAGAAAAAATAATTTTCAATCTTTTATCTAATGCCATAAAAGCTACGCCAAAAGGAGGCGCTATTACTATTGAATTATTTTCTAATGATAAATTACATAAGTTACCTTTATTTAATTACCAAGAATCCGTAGAAGCAGTTGAAATTGTGATTTCTGATACTGGGTCTGGTTTAAATGAGAAAGAAGTAGAAAAAATATTTGAACGTTTTTACCAAGTAGAAGATCAAAACAAAACATATATAGGTGGAACAGGAATTGGCTTAGAAGTTGTAAAGAGTTTTGTTTATCTCCATAAAGGAGAAATTAAAGTAGAAAGTAAAGTTGGTTCTGGAACTACTTTTAAAATTTTATTACCTATTGGTAAAGATCATTATACAGAAAATGAGATTATTTATAAAAATGAGAAAGAAGAAAATATAAAAGAAAAATTTATATTAATAACCCCCAATGAAACGAAGGTTGAACCAACAGAAAGTAGTGTTTTTAATAAAACAAAGACAATTTTAATTGTTGAAGATAATGTAGAGTTAATAGATTATTTAAAAATAGAATTAAACCAAGAATATAAAGTTTTTACGGCATCAAATGGTAGTGAAGGAATTAAAATTGCTAAAGAAATATTACCAGACGCAATAATTACAGATGTTGTAATGCCTGAAATGGATGGTTTTGATTTTTGCAAGGCTATAAAAACAGATGCCTCAACTAGTCATATACCTTTACTTATGTTAACAGCCAGAACTACTATTGAAAATAGAATTGAAGGAATAGAAAATGGAGCTGATGCTTATATGGTAAAACCGTTTGATTTAAAATTATTGAAACTTCGCTTATCTCAATTAATTACAAGTAGACAATTAATTTTTGATAAATTTTTTGGTGCAATAAGTGGTGCTGAAGAAACAATAAACTCAAGCTCTATAGACAAAGAATTTATACAAAAACTATTAGACTATATAAATGATAATATTTCTGATTCTAATTTAAGCGTAGAAGAATTAGCTTCTCAATTAAAATTAAGTAGAAGTCAACTCTATAGAAAAATTAAAACAATAACAGGTCAAACTGTTAATGAATTTATCAGAAAAATTAGATTAGAAAGAGCAAAACAAATTCTAGATTCTGGTAGAGGTAATATTAGTGAAGCATGTTTTAGTGTTGGCTTTTCTTCTCCTTCTTATTTTTCTAAATGTTTTAAAGCACACTTTGGTAAATTACCATCAGAAATAGAAATTAAAAAAGAAAGCAAGCTTTAGCATTAAAAAAAACACAAACTTTTAATGCAAAGTTAAAGAACGCCAATTGCAAATTAATTAAGTTTTTAGATATAAGAAGCATTATAGAACAATTGTTGCGTTCAATGAATTAAATGTAGCATTAGTATTAAATAAAGGTTAAATAGCAACAATAGTTCTAAATTCTGTATTTTCTGTGTTAAAAAAGATGGTTTTGTTACTATACATTTGAAAAGTACAACAATGCCTATGAAGCAAAAAGACTTAAAAAAAAAATTATTATACGAAATATTATTAGTACTACTTATGTTAATACTGCTAGTACTAATAGGTAATAATATATAATTAATCTTTTATTTTATTTTGCATTGCTTACCAAACAAACATTTTTAATTAACCAATTTTATGTATGATGATAAAATTTAAAGTCGCAATTATTGCATGCCTAGTATTTTGTATGCAAAACGTCTATTCGCAGAATAAGACAATTACAGGTGTAGTTAATGACTCCTCAGGAAACACCTTGCCTGGAGTTTCAGTTATTATTAAAGGAACAAAAAAAGGTGTTACCACAGACTTTGATGGTAATTATTCTATTTCTAATGTTTCACCTAACAACGAGTTAGTTTTTTCTTATTTAGGAATGGCTTCTCAAACAATTTTAGTAGGTAACAAAACTAAAATAAACATTGTATTAAAAGATGATGCAAGCTCTTTAGATGAAATTGTGGTTATCGGTTACGGTAAAACTTCTAGACGTACAGTTACTGGAGCTATATCTTCAGTTAAATCAGAAGACATCACAAAAACACCTGTCGTATCTGTTGACCAAGCTTTACAAGGTAATGCTGCTGGTGTATCAGTTACAAATGCAGGTTCACCTGGTGCTAGTCCACAAGTGCAAATTCGTGGATTAGGTACTTTTGGAAATAGCCAACCTCTGTATGTTATTGATGGTGTTGTGTCGGGAGGTTTAAATGAAATAAACCCAAATGATATTGAAACAATGGACGTTTTAAAAGATGCATCCACAGCTGCTATTTATGGATCTAGAGCATCTAACGGTGTTGTAATGATTACAACCAAAAAAGGGAAAAGTGGAAAAACAAAATTAACTTTTGACTCTTATATCTCTACGCAATCTATAGCAAAAAAATTAGATTTATTAAATTCTAATCAATTTGAACAGTTTGCAAGTGAAACTTACGGATTACCTAATAGGTATACAACAGATAACGCAACAACTAAACTTAATACAGATTGGCAAGATGAAGTTTTTCAATCTGCAATTATGCATAATACAAATATAGGTGTTTCTGGTGGTAATGAAACAGCTGTTTTTAATATATCTGCGGGTTATTTAGAGCAAGATGGAATTATTATTGAAACAGGGTTTAAAAGAGCTTCTTTAAGAGCTAACAGTGAATTTAAATTAGGCGATAAATTTAAAATAGGAGAAACACTTTCTATTGCGGATTCACATAGAGACAATGAAGAAGAGAATGGAGATAGAAGTCTTGTAGAGCATTTAATAAAATCATTACCATATACATCTGTTTATGATGCTTCTAATCTAGGTGGTTATGGTGGTCCAGATACTACTCTAGATAATGGTTCTGATGCTGAAAACGCAGTAAGGTTACAGGAGTTACAAACAAATGTAACTGAAAACATGAAGATACTAGGTTCAGTATATGCTTCTTATGATATTCTTGATGGACTAAACTATAAATTTCAATATGGTTTCGATAGATCAACTACAGAAAATAACATATTTAGACCATCATTTAATGAAGGTGTAAATTTTCGTAATGCCGCAGATACACAGCAAGGAACTATTATTTTTAATTCAAATACATTTACAAATGCAATAAATTATTCAAAAACATTTAAGGATGTACATAATTTAGACGTACTATTAGTCGCTGAAAAATTTGAGACTACAGCTAATGTAAACTACTCACAGATAGACAATCCTTTATCAGATGCTATAGAAGTTGTTCAAGGGTTGGCTACAGTAAATAATGCACGTTATGAATACGGATTAATATCTTATGTAGCAAGGTTAAACTATAATTATGATAACAAATATATCTTTTCAGCTTCTATTCGTCGTGATGGTTCATCTCGTTTTGGAGCAAATAATAGATGGGGTACTTTCCCTGCAGTATCTTTAGGATGGGTTTTAAGTGAAGAAGACTTTCTTAAAAACTCTAACTCAATAACTAATTTAAAATTGAGAGCTTCTACTGGTCTTACAGGAAATGATGGAAACAATGATTATGTGTTTCAATCAGGTTTAATTACAGGGTATAATTACAGTGGTTTTTCTAATAACACAGGAGTTTCAAATTTTGGTACTTCAAACCCGGATTTAAAGTGGGAAGAAGCAAGACAAACTAATATTGGTATAGATTTAGGGATAAACAATGATTTTTCTTTATCTTTTGAATATTTTAATATTAATAATAAAGATATTATTGTACCAATTCCTAATGTTTCATCAGATGGTTTAGGAGCAAGATTTACTCAGCGTAATGGAGCAACTACTACAACTAATGGAATCGAACTTACTTTAGGGTATAACAAAACTGTAAATGAAGATTTTAGCTGGTCTGCTAATTTAAATTTTGGTTCATCTAAAAATGAAGTTACTAGTATTAGTAGCTTGTCATTTATTGAAAGTAATACTTTTGAAGGTGAAAGTTTATCAAGAATTACAGAAGGTGAGTCATTATTCTATTTTTACGGGTATGAAACAAATGGCTTATTTCAAGTTGGAGACGATACAAGCGCACAACCAAATGCTGCTCCTGGAGATATTCGTTTTGTAGATCAAGATAACAATGGTGTTATAAATAGTGATGATAATGTTAAAATTGGAGATCCTTTTCCAGATTTCACATACGGTTTAAACCTATCAGCTAATTACAAACAATTTGATGCTTCTTTATTTTTTAATGGAGTAAGCGGAAATGACATTTATAACACAACTAAGTATGATTTAGAAGGGATGACACGTTTATTTAACGCAGGAACTGCTGTTTTGAATAGATGGACAACTACAAACACAAACACAAATGTGCCTCGATATACTGCAGCTCATTCAGATAATGTAAACCGTTCAGATCGTTTTGTAGAAGATGGTTCTTATGCTAAACTTAGAAATTTAACAATTGGATATAGCCTTGATGATTCTAGTTTAGGAAGCATAACTAAAGGAACATTTTCTAAATTTAGATTGTACTTAACAGGACAAAATTTATTTACAATTACTAATTATTCTGGATATGATCCTGAAATTGGAGGAAGTACAGTAAGCCCTGGTCAATTATCTTCAGCAGGAGGTATTGGAATTGATAGAGGTACTTATCCTCAACCGAGATCAATCATTTTAGGTGTACAATTAGCATTTTAATTTTATTTAAAACATTATAAAACATGAAAAATTTAAAAACAATAATAATAGGATCATCAATTGCAATTGGTCTTTTGTTTGCATGTGATCAGTCTGAAATTAAATTAACTAATCCAAATCAATTATCACCAGAAACATTTTTCAAATCTAGTGCACAATTAGAAGCGGCAGTTACAGCATCATACGCTTACCTTCAAGATGTTGGTAACTACGGTAGATATCAATTTTATATCAATGATAATATTGGTGGTGAAAATTATGCAGCAGGTAATTTAGAAGCAGATAAGGTACAAATGATTAACCTAGATGTTGATGAAGCAAATAACGGTAATAATCAATATTGGGATCATAACTACAAAGGGATCGGAAGAACTAATTTTGTAATTGATAATGAAGTAAATTTTGAAAACATAGATACTTCAGAAATTTCTCAAAGATTAGGAGAAGTACATTTTTTAAGAGCTTTGTATTATTTTAATATCGTTACTAAATACGGAGAAGCTCCTTTAGTTTTATCTTCTATTGCTATTGAAGGTGGAACTCCAAAATCTAGCGTAAGTGATATTTATGCAGCAATAGTTACTGATTTAAATTTCGCTGCTAATAATTTACCAACAAAAGTGACTCAAGAACAAGGAAGAGCTACTTCTGGTGCAGCATGGGCTTTATTAGGAAAAGTACTTTTACAAAGTGGAGATGCAGATGGAGCAAAAACCGCTTTAGCAAAGGTTACGGGTTACTCTTTAGTAGATGATTATAGAAGTAATTTTACGGTTGCAGGAGAACATAATGATGAATCTGTATTCGAAGTTCATTATGATGAATCTACTGGTGGAGGAGATTCTTGGAACCAAGATGGTAAAGGAAATTCTGAAACTTCTTTTAGAGCTATGGAATATTCTGGTTGGTACAATGTAAAACCTAGTCAAGATCTTTTAGATGAATATGAAGATGGAGATACACGTTATGCTGCTAACTTTTATTCAATAGATGATAGCGATAATGGAACGATGACAAATACATCCAATAATGGAGCAAATACTTTTGTATCTGGTGGTATTGGACCAGATGATAATCCAGCTTGGAGAAAGTACCAAAACTTAGATAATCGTGCAGCAGAAACTACTGATAGTGGTATTAATGCAAGAGTAATTCGTTATGCAGATGTTTTATTAATGAAAGCTGAAGCAGAAATACAATCAACTGGAGGTGTAGAATCTGTTGCATTAGGGTATTTAAATCAAGTAAGAGCAAGAGCTTCTGTTAACTTACCTGCTATTTCTGTCGTAGGTAAAGCAGCTATTATGGATGCTATTGTACATGAAAGAATTGTTGAATTAGCAGGAGAACAATCTCGTTATTTAGATAAACAAAGGCTAGATGGATTCTCTTATTTGTTACCAATTCCAAACATTGAGTTATCAGCAAATACTAATTTATAATAAGAGTTTATTATTAATTTTAACCTTGTAAAGTCTGAGCTTTACAAGGTTTTTTTTATTAAATTCACACTTTCTAAATGTAATTAACATGCGTATTTATACTTTTTTCTTTATACTTTTTATATTTACAGCTTGTTCAGAAAAAGAAATAGTTAAAAAGCAATTTACTTTATTAAATTCTGAAAAATCAAATATAAATTTCGAAAATACACTTACAGAAACAGACACTCTTAATTATTTTAACTACCCTTACATTTATATGGGGGGAGGTGTAGCTGTAGGAGATTTTAATAATGATAACTTACAAGATTTGTATTTTACAGCCAATATAGTTGCTAATAAATTGTATTTAAATCAAGGTGATTTATCCTTTAAAGACATTACAAAAACAGCAAATGTAGCTATGGGTAATGAATGGTTTTTGGGAGTTACCACTGTAGATATTAATAATGATGGCTGGTTAGATATTTATTTAAGTGTATCTGGTAAAAATCAGTCAACACCAAACAAATTATTAATAAATCAAGGAATTAATAAAGAAGGAGACATTACTTTTAAAGAACAGGCAGTAGAATATGGAATAGCTGATAAAGGACATTCTAGTCAGAGTACTTTTTTTGATTATGATAATGATGGAGATTTAGACCTATATGTTGCAAATTACCCTATCACTCCTTTTAAAACTTCCCCAGAAATATTTAGAAAGCATATAGAACATGCTACATCATTACATTCAAATCATTTATATTTAAATAATGGAGATGGTAAATTTACAGACATTACAAAACAAGCAGGTTTGCTTTCCTATAGTTTGTCTTTAAGTGCAACCGTTAGCGATTTAAATAATGATGGACTTAAAGACATTTATGTAAGTAATGATTTTGCTAGTGCAGATTTTTGCTACATAAATAATGGAGATGGAACTTTTAAAAACACAATAGAAGAATCTACAAAACACAATGCACTTTACGGTATGGGTGCAGATATTGCTGATTTTAATAATGATGGTTTTTTAGATATTTTTCAAGTAGACATGGATGCTTCTACCAATAAACGATCTAAAGCTAATATGGCAAGTATGAACCCACAAGTTTTTTGGGATACTTATGATGCAGGCTTACATTATCAATACATGCATAATAGTTTACAATTAAACGCAGGAATACTAACTAAAAATTCAGACCCAATATTTAACAATGTTTCTAGACTTGCAAATGTATCTTCTACAGATTGGAGTTGGGGTCCTGTTTTTGCTGATTTAGATAATGATGGCTGGAAAGATTTATATGTTTCTAACGGAACTAGAAGAGAAATTAACAATACCGATTACTTTAATAAAATTAAGTCTGAAAAAAAATCATTTTCAAAGAAAAAAGAAAATAATAATTTAGAAAACTCAATTAAAATCCCTTCTGAAAAAACCGATAATTTTGCATTTAAAAACGCTAAAGACCTAACTTTTAAAAAAGTAAATTCAGACTGGGGATTAGAGTTTAAAGGTTTTTCTAATGGTGTTGCATACGCTGATTTAGATAATGATGGGGATTTAGAAATTATTTTAAATAATATAGATGATAAAGCTGTAATATTTGAAAACAATAACATTTCAAAAAACAATTATTTGTCCTTAGAATTTAAAGGGTCAAAAAATAATTTAAGAGGTATTGGAGTAAAATGTACAGTAACTTCTGAAGGACTTTCTCAGTTTCAAGAACTTTCTTTAGAACGTGGCTATCTTTCATCAATGTCACCTATTTTACATTTCGGATTAGGATCAAGTTTAAAAATTGACACTTTAAAAATAGAATGGTCAGATGGAAAAGTTCAAGTTTTAAAAAATGTTTCAGCAAATAAAAAAATTACTATTGATTATGTGAATGCAATTGTTGTTCAACCATCAAAAGAAAAAGAAAAAAGACAACAATTTAATTCTGATGAAAATACATTAAGCAATGTGTTTAAACATCAAGAAAATGATTATGATGATTATAAAAAAGAAATTTTATTGCCTCATAAAACTTCCATGTTTGGTCCCTATATTTCTGTAGGAGATGTTAATAATGATGGTTTAGACGATTTTTACACAAGTGGAGCAGCAAATCAAAAAGGAGGTTTATTTTATCAAACTAAAAAAGGAGGTTTTGAACAGAAAGATTTTATGATTGATAATGAAATTGCTCAAGAAGATATGGGTTCTTTGTTTTTTGATGTAGATATGGATGGTGATTTAGATTTATATGTGGTTAGTGGTGGTAATGAATTTGAACCTAACTCTAAACTTTTACAAGATAGATTGTATAAAAATGATGGAAAAGGAAACTTAAAACTATCTAAAACAGCATTACCAAAAATGTATACAAGTGGTTCTAGAGTGTACAATTTTGATTTTGATAAAGATGGAGATCAAGATTTATTAGTTTGTGGAAGGTTAGTTCCTGGAAATTATCCTGCACCTGCAAAAACATATATTTTAGAAAACATAAGTACGAAAAGCACTTTAAAATTTAAAGATGTTACAAAAAAATAATTCCAGAATTTGAAAAATTAGGTTTAGCAACTTCTGCAAGTATAGAAGATATTGATAATGATGGCTATAAAGACATTGTAATTGTAGGTGAATGGATGCCTATTAGAGTTTTTAAAAATATAGAAGGAAATAAATTTACTGAAATCACAGAAAAATTAGGGCTTACAAATACAACAGGCTGGTGGTTTAGTATTGCTAGTGGAGATTTTGATAATGATGGCGACATAGATTTTATAGCCGGAAATTTAGGATTAAACTACAAATACAAATCATCTAAAGATGAAACTTTTGATATCTACTTTAACGATTTTGACCAAAATAACAAAAATGACATCGTGCTAAGTTATTATAACGAAGGGAAAAAATTTCCCGTTAGAGGTCGCTCTTGTTCATCATCTCAAGTAGGACAAATAAAAAAACAATTTAAAACATACAATGAGTTTTCAGAGGCTACTTTAATTGATGTTTATGGAAAAGATAAACTAGAAAATTCTCTACATTATCAAGTTAATAGCTTTGCTACAACATATCTAGAAAATAAAAATGGGAAGTTCATTATGCATGCATTACCAAATGAGGCACAACTTTCTAGTAATAATCAAATTTTAGTAAAGGACTTTAATAAAGATGGTAATTTAGATGTTCTTATGGCAGGTAATTTATATGCATCAGAAATAGAAACACCAAGAAATGATGCAGGAACGGGAGTTTTTTTAACAGGTGATGGAAATGGTAATTTTACTCCTACATCTATTGATGAAAGTGGATTTTATGCTCCAGAAGATGTTAAAGACATGGCCATAATAAAAGTAGGTATTCAACAAAAAATAATAGTTGCAAACAATAATGATTATATTCAGTTTATATCAATCAACAAATAATATAAAGTTAAAATCACTTTATATTCTATCTATTTTTCTTCTTTTTTCATGTAAAAAAGAAGAAAAACCTATAAGTGTAATTCAAAAACCTAAAGAAACTCTTTTTAAAAAGCTTAGTGCTTCAGAAACAGGAATTGCTTTTAATAATAGAATAACAGAAAATCTAAATAATTTTTTTGTTGTGTACAATTACGCATATAATGGAGGTGGTGTTGCAATAGGAGATATAAATAATGATAATTTACCAGATATTTATTTTACAGGTAATCAAGTAGAAAATAAACTCTACCTAAACAAGGGCAATTTTAAGTTTGAAGACATAACCAAAACAGCTGGTGTTGCTGGTATATTTGGTTGGAATAATGGTGTTGTAATGGTAGATATTAACGGAGATTCTCTGTTAGATATTTATGTTTGTAGAGGAGGTTGGAAAGGATCTAATAAAGAAAGAGCCAATCTTTTATTTGTGAATAATGGAGACAATACTTTTACAGAAAAAGCAAAAGATTATGGTATAAATGATATAGGTTTTTCTATGATGGCTTCATTTTTTGATTTTGATAATGATAACGACCTAGATTTATACCTTATAAATAGACCTCAACAGTTTAATATCTCTCACAACGGAATTGCAAAAGGTAAAAAAGACCAGCATCCGCTTTTTAGACATAAACTTTTTGAAAATAAAAATGGTATTTATAAAGAAGTTGGTTTAGAATCTGGAATAGATAAAACCTTTTCTTATGGTTTAGGTCTTGTAACTTCAGACATCAATAAAGATGGTTTTTCTGATGTATATGTAGCAAACGACTATTTTGAGAGTGATTATTTTTTTAAAAATAACGGAAATAAAACATTTACACAAGACATTAAAAACATGACAAATCATGTTGCTTTTTATGGAATGGGTGTTGATGTGGTAGATTTTAATAATGATGGATTTGAGGATCTTATAGAATTGGAAATGACACCATCAGATCATGAAAGAGCTAAAGTTAACATGGCAAGTATGAATGTTGATGGTTATAACAGAATATTAGAACAAGGAAACCATTACCAATATATGCACAATATGCTGCAAATAAATAATGGAAATGGTTTTTTTAGTGAAGTTAGTCAGTTGGCAGGAATAGACAGAACAGATTGGAGTTGGTCTTGCCTTGGTAGTGATTTTGATAATGATGGAAATAGAGATTTATTTATTTCAAATGGTTTTAGAAGAGATGTGTTTGATAAAGATGCAAGTACCAAATTTGTTAACTATTTAGAGTCCGAAGAAAAGAAACAAAAGTCAAAACTTGAAAATTTAAAATTTATAGTAAATCTTTTTAAAGAAAACAAAATTGCAAATCGTATTTATCAAAATGAGGGGGATTTAAAATTTACATCAAAAGAGAAAGAATGGGGATTGCAAGACATAAGTTTTTCTAATGGTGCAGCAGTTGCTGATTTGGATAATGATGGAGATTTAGATTTAGTGGTAAACAACATTAATGATCCTGCTTTTATTTATAAAAATAACGCAGAAAAAAACAACAATAATTACCTTAAAATAAAACTAAAAGGTCCTAAAAACAATACTTTAGGCTTGGGTGCAAAAATAACATTGTATCATAAAGATAGTATTCAGTATTATGAAATGAAAAATGTTAGGGGTTATTTGTCTTCGGTAGATCCTATAGCGCACTTTGGTTTAAAAAATAAGTTGCAAATAGATTCTGTAAATGTTATTTGGCCAGATGGTAAAAAAAATACTTTAAAAAATGTTGATGTAAATACTACGCTTACTATTCCTTATAAAAACGCTTTTAATTTTGATTATAAAAAAACAAATACCTCTCCTGTTTTTATAGATATTACTAAAAAAGCGTTTGCAAACAAACCTTTAAAACATATAGAAAATACATTTAACGATTTTAAAGAACAAATTTTGTTACCTCATAAATTATCTACAGAAGGACCAACAATAGCAGTTGCAGATGTAAATAATGATGGTTTAGAAGACTTCTATTTAGGAGGTTCAGCTTCCTATACAGCTAAACTTTATATCCAACAAAAAAACACAACATTTAAAGAATCAAAACAAAATACGTTTTTAAATGACAAAGCATATGAAGATACTGCTTCCTTATTTTTTGATGTAAATAATGATGGTTTTACAGATTTATATGTCGTTAGCGGAGGTAATGAGTTTGAAAAAAATTCCGTTTTGTTTCAAGATAGATTGTATATTAATAATGGTAAAAGTTCGTTTACAAAATCAAATAACCTTCCAATTATAAATTCAAGCGGAGGCTGTGTTTTACCTTTGGATTATGATCAAGATGGAGATTTAGACTTGTTTATAGGAGGACGTGTTGTGCCTAATCGATATTTAGAAGTACCCAAAAGTTATATTTTAAATAACACTAATGGTATTTTTACAGATGTTACAAAAAAAGTAGCTTCTGGTCTTGAGCATCTAGGAATGATTACCGATGCTAGTTGGCAAGATATTGATGGAGATTCTATAAATGAATTAATTATAGTTGGTGAATGGATGCCAATAACAATAGCAAAACTTAAAGATGGTGTTTTTAACAAAACCGAAATTTCTACTTTAGAAAACACAAGTGGTTGGTGGAATCATATAGAATCAAAAGACATTGATAATGATGGAGATGTAGATTTTATTGTTGGTAATTTAGGTGAAAACTATAAATTTAAGGCATCAGAAGAGAATCCATTTTTTGTATATGCTTCAGATTTTGATAAAAATGGAACAAATGATGTTTTTCTAGCAAAAAAATATAAAAATAGAATTGTACCTGTTAGAGGAAAAGAATGCTCTACACAGCAATTACCTGGTTTGTCAACCAAAATTAAAACATATAAAGATTTTTCTAAAGCCAATATAGGAACTATACTTGGAGGGAATAATACAAGTTCTAAAAGAAAAGAAGTACAATTGTTTAAAAGTATAATTTTAAGAAATAACAAAGGAAAGTTAGTTGTTGAGCCCTTACCTTACCAATCTCAGTTCTCTACAATACAAAGTACTATTACAGATGATTTTAATGATGATGGAATTGTAGATATTATTAGTGCTGGGAACAAATTTAATGTAGAAATAGAAACCACTAGAGCAGATGCTTCTGTAGGATTGTTTTTAAGTGGAAAAAGAAACAATTCGTTTCATGCTTTTACAGCTAAGGAAAGTGGTGTCTTTTTGTCTGGAAACGTAAAGGAATTAAAATCAATTTTATTAGGAAAGGAAGGGATAAAAGGAATATTAGTAGGAGTAAATAATAACGATTTACGTCTTCTCTCACAAAATAATTAATACGTACTCATTTATTTAATTTCTTTTTAAAAATTACTCTCTACTACTTTAACATCTGGTTTTAATTTAAAAATAGAACCAGTTAAAGGGGCTTTTAATTTTTTTTTGTGATTGAGGTGTTATTAATGAATTTTCATTCATAATAATTCCTGCATTTCTATAAATTATTTCTCCGTTTTCTATACCTCTTTCTCCTCTTCCATAAAGAAATATTACTAAAGGAATCTTCTTTTTTTTATTATGTTTAGGTGAAAACAATCGATAAGGTAGTTCTAAACCTTTGTTTTTTTTATAAGTTTTCTTTTCTAGCAAACTATCTATATTCTACATAACCTACTCTTTATCAGAATCTTCAGTATTTAATGATATTTTATGATTACATGCTATACAAATAAAAAAAATTACTACTAAAAGATTATTTCTCATACTAATCAGTTTAAAAAAAAGCAGCATAAATCAACTTCATACTGCTTTCTCACATTTAACAAATCAAATTAAAACAAATTAAACCTTATCTTTTTTACAATGTTGTTTGATGCATTTCCTATATATAAATAATATGTTCCTTTTTCTACAGACCAATCTGAAATTTCTGTATTGTAATAGGCTAACTCAGATGTATCAATAGAAATTGTTATAGTTTTTTCACTACCTTTATCTAAATATACTTTCTTAAATCCTTTTAACTCTTTTAAAGCTCTTTTTACTTTGGATTTATGCTTACCAACATATAATTGTATAACCTCTGCTCCTTCTCTATTTCCTGTATTAGAAATATTAAGAGTTATTTCTATCTTGTCTTTTTCAGTATATTTTTTCTGATTTATTATTACATCAGAAATTACAAAATCAGTATAAGACAATCCATAACCAAAGGCATATTGAGGTACTATTTTTTTAGTATCAAACCATCTATACCCTACTAAAATATCTTCCTTATAATATTGATTTACATCATCTCCAGGATAAGATGTTACTCCAAATGAATGTGCAGCATTGTCTTTTAATTTTTTAGGAAAAGAAAAAGGAAGTTTCCCTGAAGGATTTACATCTCCACTTACAATATCTGCAATAGAATGTCCTGCCATACTTCCTAAATACCAAGTTTGTAAAATTCCTTTCGTTTTAGAAACCCAAGGCATTTCTACAGCATTTCCTGTAACTAATAAAAAACCTACCTCTTTATTTACATCATAAATTCCATTTAATAGTTTTTCTTGTCCATAAGGCAATTCAAAAACTTTTCTATCTCCTCCTTCAGTATCTTGATGATAACTTTTATTTAAACCACCAATAAAAAGAACAATGTCTGCTTTTTTAGCAACTTCAACCGCCTTTACGTATAAAGAATCTTGATTTAAAGTAGCAGGAAGTGTTGCATTGTAAGCAGAAGCACCAGACTCATAACCCATTGTATGAATTATAGTAGCATTTTTATACCTTGCTTTCAATCCTTCTAAAGGAGAAACTTCAAAAAGGGGTTTCAATTGAGACGATCCTCCACCTCTTGTCATATTTCTTGTTGCATTTTCCCCTATAATTGCAATTGTTACTCCTTTCTTGTCTTTAATAGGGAAAAAATTATCTTCATTTTTTAATAAAACAATTCCTTCAACACCTACTTTTCTAGCAACTTCATGATGTTCTTTATTATTTAATTTTCCTAAAGCTCTGTTTGGGTTTAAGTTTGTTCGATAAATTAATCTTAAAACTCTACGTACTTTATCATTAAGTAACTCTTCTGTTAATTCACCTTTTTTAATAGCTTCTAAAAATGGATTTGCTAAATAATAGTAATTATAATTATCTTTTTTACTTACACCTAAACCATCAGTTCCTGTACCCATTTCCATATCTAAGCCATATAAAGCTGCTTCTTTTGTATTATGAGCAGAACCCCAATCACTTATTACCACACCATCAAAACCCCAATCAGTTTTTAAAATTTTATTTAAGATTTTATGATGTGTTGTGTACTGTCCTCTAAATTTATTGTATGCTCCCATAAGAGACCAAACTTTTCCTTTTTGTACAGCGGCTTTAAATGCAGGTAAATAAATTTCATGTAATGCTCTATCACTAACCTCTACATTAATTTTATCTCTTAAATGTTCTTGATTATTTAACACATAATGCTTTACACAAGCAGCAACTCCATTTTTCTGAACTCCTTTTACATAAGGAACAACCATCGTTGAAGCTAAAAAAGGATCTTCACCTAAATATTCAAAATTTCTACCATTAAAAGGTGTTCTGTAAATATTTACACCGGGGCCAAGTAAAACATCTTTTTCTCTATACCTAGCTTCTTCACCTAAATTAAAGCCATATTCTCCAGATAGTTCAGGATTAAAACTTGCAGCCAAACATGTTAATGCTGGAAAAGCTGTTATTGCATCATTTGTCCAATCTGCTTCCCCCCAATCATCCCAAAGAATTTCTTCTCTAACTCCATGAGGTCCATCAGACATCCATACTTCTGGTATACCTAATCTAGAAACTCCTTTTGTACTAAATTTAGATTGTGCATGAATTAAAGCAATTTTTTCTTTAAGCGTTAAAACAGCAATTATACTATCTATTTTAGCTTCTACATATGCAGTACTTGTTTGATGTTTTTCTAATTGAATTTGTGGTATTTTATTTTGTCCATTTGTAAATAAAACATGTAGGCTTAAAATAAAAGTTAATAACGATATATTGTTTTTAAACGGTAATTTCATATTCGAAAATTAATTAACAGTTTTCTGTTTTTTGATAAAACTACTTTTTAACAGAATATATGAGTAAAACTATTTCAACTAAGATTATAACATTTGTTGCAATTCCTTAAAAAGCCGTCCTTTTCCTATATCAATAACACATTTGAGCTATCTTTTGCTTTAGATGTATCATTAATAAGTTTTTGTTTTTTTCAAGTTTAGAATACTTTAGTAATATCAAAATTGTATTTAAAAAAATTGATAAGATCAATAAATACTGATATTATTTTGACCTGTTTTAAATAACTAAATAAAAAAATAATAATTTACATAATTAAAAATGTTAGAAATAAATAAAGTCCCTTTAAAAGAAAAAATAGGTTACGCCCTTGGTGATGGAGCTGCAAATATAGCTTGGAGAGGCGTAGCTGCTTTTTTGTTTATTTTTTATACAGACGTTTTTGGGTTGCATCCTGCAACAGTAGGTCTTTTAATGTTAATATCACGCTTTAGCGATGGTATTAGCGATATTTTAATGGGTATTATTGGAGATAGAACAAAATCTAAATACGGGAAATTCAGACCTTGGATTTTATGGACAGCAGTTCCACTAGGAATCAGCCTTTCATTACTTTTTTCTAGTCCTGATTTAAATCCGACTGGTAAAATTATCTATGCTTACATTACCTACATTGCTTTTACATTAATTTATACAGCAAATAATGTTCCTTACGGAGCTTTAATGGCAGTAATGACTGGGAATGATAAAGAAAGAACAAGTATTGGTTCTTTTAGAATGGTTGGTGCATTTGGAGGAGGAATGTTAGTACAAGGAGCCTTACTTTTTTTGGTTGCCTATTTTGGTAATGTAAACCCTACTATAAAGGTTGACAAATTAGGTGCAGAAAGATTTAAAGTTGAAATATCTGCCCCTAAAGATGTATTAAATGCAAATATAAAAACAGAAGATGGCATTGCATTATTCACTTGGGATACTCTTGATAAAAAAGAAAATACGCCCACAAAAGGAAAAAGCTTTACAATAGAAGCTCATAAAAATTACACATTTATTGTAGAAGGTGAAAAAGATATTAATGCAGCTTCTTTTTCAATTATTGATCAAAAAAAAGGATATAGTAATTCTATCTATGTGATGTCTATATTCTTAACCTTATTTATGATTATTACTTTCTATTCAACAAAAGAGAGAGTATTACCACCTAAAGAACAAAAAACAAATCTAAAACAAGATTTAAAAGATTTAATATCTAATAAACCTTGGTTAATTTTATTAGCTATAGGTTTATTATTTAATGTTTACAACTCTATAAAACAAGGTATTGTTGTTGTCTATTTTACTCATTATTTAAATGATCAATTATTGGCTGCAAGTTTTATGGTTGGCTTAATGTTGGCTTCAATAGCAGGTGCGATGGTAACTGCTCCGTTAAGTAAAAAAATAGGGAAACGCATGTTATTTATTTATGCGCTGTTATTTTCTGGAGGTGTAAATGCATTACTCGTTTTTTGCGGACCAAATGATATATCTATGATTTTTATACTAGGTATTATTTCTGAATTTGGAGCAGCAATTCTGCCAACTTTATTCTTTGTAATGTTAGGTGATGCTGCTGATTATTCAGAATTTAAAAACGGAAGAAGAGCTACAGGTTTAGTGTATTCTGCAGGTTCTTTTGCAACAAAATTTGGAGGAGGAATTGCTGGGGCAATTATTGGTTTAGTATTAGCTGCATTTCATTATAGTGGACAAGATTCATTAGCTATAGAAGGTGCTTTACCAGGAGTTGTCATGTTAATGAGTTGGATTCCTGCTATAGTTACAGTTTTAGCCGCTATAGTAATGTTCTTTTATCCACTTACTCAGACTAAATTGGATGAAATTACTTTAGAATTAAATACAAGAAGATTAGAAGAAAAATAGAATTTTAAAATATTGATACAAAATATATATTATGAATAAATTTCCGAAAGATTTTGTTTGGGGAACAGCCACATCATCTTATCAAATTGAAGGTGCTAGTGATTTAGATGGAAAAGGTCCCTCTATTTGGGATGCATTTTGTAGCATTCCTGGTAAGATAAATAATGGAGAAACAGGTGATGTTGCTTGCGATCATTATCATAAATTTAAAGAAGACATACAGTTGATGAAAAACATGGGCGTTAAAGCTTATCGTTTTTCAATTGCTTGGTCTAGAATTATGCCTACAGGGAAAGGTACTGTTAACGAGAAAGGAGTTCAATTCTATTCAGAATTAATTGATGAACTTTTGAAAGCCGACATCGTTCCTTGGGTTACATTATATCATTGGGATTTACCTTTGGCTTTACAGCTAGAAAATGATGGTTGGCTTAACAAAGATATTATTGAATATTTTAAAGAATATGCTAATGTTTGTTTTGATAGATTTGGTGATCGTGTAAAAAACTGGATTACATTAAACGAACCTTGGGTAGTTTCTATTTTAGGTTACGGACAAGGTGTTTTTGCTCCAGGTAGAGTTTCTAATTCAGAACCTTATTTGGCAGCACATCATTTAATTTTAGCCCATGCAAAATCAGTAAAATTATATAGAGAAAAATATGCACATCAAAAAGGAGAAATTGGCATCTCTAATAATTGTGATTGGAGAGAACCTTTAACAAATAGTAAAGAAGATAAAGAAGCTGCCGAAAGAGCACTTGAGTTTTTCATTGCTTGGTTTGCAGATCCTATTTACAAAGGTGATTATCCAAAAGTGATGAAAGAAAGACTAAAAGAACGTCTTCCCTCCTTTTCTGAAGAAGAGAAAAATTTGATAAAAGGTACTTCAGACTTTTTTGGTTTGAATCATTATACAACCATGTATGCAGCAAATTCAGATGGAACTGTAAAGGAGGTTGCTGTAAACGGAAATGGTGGTATTTCTGAAGATCAAGATGTAGATTTAACTGTAGATAAAGATTGGAAAGTCACTTTAATGGACTGGGCAGTGGTGCCTTGGGGTTGTAAAAAATTATTAAAATGGATAGATAAACGATACGACAAACCAAACATTTACATCACAGAAAACGGTTGTGCATATCCTGATCAATTAATAGATGGAAAAGTTGATGACCAAGAAAGGTTAGAATTTTATCAAGGATATTTAAAAGCTTGTCAAGAGGCAATAGAAGAAGGCGTAAACTTAAAAGGATATTTTGCTTGGTCTTTTATGGATAACTTTGAATGGGCTTTAGGTTATGAACAACGATTTGGTTTGCATTATGTAGATTTTAAAACTTTAAAAAGAACTCCTAAAAAATCGGCACATTGGTTTAAAAAAGCCATTAAAAATGATAGTGCAGAAGTAACCTTATAATTTAAAATAAAATATAAAACGAAAAAACCATCTCATAAGAGATGGTTTTTTTAAATCAACTAATTCAAATAATTTACACATGAAAACAGTTTACTACGTTGTCTTCATTATAATATTAGCAAACTGTGTGCCAAAAAAATATTTGAATCTAATTTTTTATTTTTTTTAACTAAAATTACTTTCTTCTAATCTTTTTATTAGAAGTTAAGGGAATGCGTTTTTTTAATTCTTCTACAATTGAATACGCTGCAGGACAAATAGCTGTATTAGTTACTGTTAAATCTGTGATTCCAATAAATTTCCTACGATTTGTATGTGGATATTCTGCACATGCTTTAGGTCTAACATCGTAAATAAAACAAGTATTATCAGATTCATCTAAGAAAGAACAAGGCGCCGTTTTTAAAACCATAAAGTCATCTTCATCTCTTTCTAAATATTGTTTTGTAAATGCAGCAACTTTCATTTTTAAATGTTTAGAAATTCGCTCTACATCTTTGTCTGTAAAAATAGGACTTGTTGTTTTACAACAGTTTCCACATTCTAAACAATCTGTTTTTTCAAACTCAGCATCATGAATTTCTTGCATTACATAATCTAAGTTTTTAGGTACTCTTTTCTTAAGATTTGCAAAATACTTTAGATTTTCTTTTCTAGATTCTTCAGCTAATTTTGGTAGTTGTTCTAAGCGTTTTTCCATGCTACAAAAATACAATTATTCTTCACCAAAAATCATTCTAAAAAACAAATAAAAATATGTAATTTTGCATTTCAATTTTCTAGAATTTATGAGCATTCAAAATAGTATAGAAACCAAAGTAAAAGAAGGTTTTTTAGCTTTATACAATACAGAAATTCCATCAGTAGAATTTCAAGCAACCAGAAAAGAATTTGAAGGAGATATTACTGTTGTAGTTTTTCCTTTATTAAGATATAAAAAAGGAAATCCTGTTCAAATTGGTGAGGATTTAGGAAAATACGTAGTTGAAAACATTGAAGAAGTTACTAATTATAACGTAGTTAAAGGTTTTTTAAACTTAGTTATAGACGATTCTTTTTACAACAATTTCTTTAACTCAATTTATGCAAATTCTAATTATGGTTTTGTTGATCCAAAAGCAGGAGACAAAGCTATGATGGTAGAATACTCATCACCAAACACAAACAAACCTTTACATTTAGGTCATGTTCGTAATAATTTATTAGGGTATTCTGTTGCAGAAATTATAAAAGCTGCTGGGAAAAAAGTTTACAAAACACAAATTATTAACGACAGAGGTATTCATATTTGTAAATCTATGTTGGCTTGGGAAAAATTCGGAAACGGAGAAACTCCAGAATCTACAGGTTTAAAAGGTGATAAATTAGTTGGTAATTACTATGTAAAATTTGAACAAGAATTTCAAAAAGAATATTCTGAATGGTTAAAAAGCTCAAAATCAACTGATTTATTTATTGATTTCTCTAATAAACCTGAAACTCAAAAACTATTAAAAGAAAAATATAAAGAACAATTTTTAAATGGTGATGATTTAAGTTCAGAAGCACATTCAGAATTTAGAAAAGAATTTAAAAACGAATATTTTTCAAAGTATAGCAAAATAGGTATAGAAGCCAAAGAAATGCTTCAAGATTGGGAAAATGAAATACCTCAAGTCGTTGATTTGTGGAAAAAGATGAACTCTTGGGTTTATGCAGGTTTTGATGTAACTTACAAAAACATGGGTGTAGATTTTGACAATCTATATTATGAAAGTAACACCTATTTATTAGGTAAAGATGTTGTTGCACAAGGTTTAGAAAAAGGTGTTTTCTATAAAAAAGAAGATGGCTCTGTTTGGTGCGATTTAACTGAAGATGGATTAGATGAAAAAATTGTGTTACGTTCAGACGGAACTGCAGTTTATATGACACAAGATATTGGTACAGCAATACAACGTGTAAAAGATTACCAAGATGTTGGTGGAATGGTGTATACAGTTGGTAATGAGCAAGATTATCACTTTCAAGTATTGTTCTTAATTTTAAAGAAATTAGGATTTGATTGGGCAAAACAATTACATCATTTAAGTTACGGAATGGTAGATTTACCTTCTGGGAAAATGAAATCTAGAGAAGGAACTGTTGTTGATGCTGATGATTTAATGCTAGAAATGACGGATACTGCTAGAACAATTTCTGAAGAATTAGGAAAGTTAGATGGTTATTCTGAAGAAGAAAAAGAAGAATTGTATAAAACGATTGGTTTAGGAGCTTTAAAATATTTTATTTTAAAAGTAGATCCTAAAAAGAGAATTTTGTTCGACCCAAAATCTTCTGTAGATTTTCAAGGAAACACAGGTCCTTTTATTCAATATACCTATGCTAGAATTCAATCTATCATTAGAAAAGCAGATTTTGATTTTTCAAAAGCTGTAACTATAGAATTACACGAAAAAGAAAAAGAATTATTAAAGCAATTAGAGTTATACCCTGAAACTGTGCAACAAGCAGCTGCAAATTATTCGCCAGCAATTATTGCAAATTACACGTATGACTTGGTTAAAGAATTCAATTCTTTTTATCAAAACGTATCTATTTTAGGAGAGGAAAATTTAGATAAAAAAATATTTAGAGTACAATTAGCTAAGAAAGTTGCAGACACTATAAAATCTGCATTTTTATTATTAGGAATTAATGTTCCTGAGAGAATGTAAATCTATGATAATCAAAAATAAATTCATTTTTTTATTTTTAACTATTTCATTTAGTATAAACTCACAAGGGGTGTTTAACAATTATGAAAAAGGAAAATTGTATTTAAGAAACAATACTGAATTAGTTGGTTTTATAAAAGTAACAATTGATGATGAAGTTAAATATAAAAGAACTTTAAACGATAAAAAGCAATTGTTTGATGATCAATCTGTAAAAAAAATTGTCTTTACTAATGATAATAGAACTTTTTATTATAAACACGATAATAATTACGTTTATCTAGTTCAAAAAAAAATAGAAGGAAAATTAGATTTATATTATAAACAGAGTTATACACCTGGACATATGGGACCAAATGGTATGATGATAGGTGGAGGTTCTTCTATAATATATTATATTGGAAAAGAAAATTCAGATACGGTGGATGAACTTTCTAGTAATGTTAATAGTAAAGATTTTTGGCTTCATTTTTCAAAATACATTGCAGATTGTAAGTATATGATTGATAAAGTAAAAGATAAAAAAAGTATTAAGAAAAATTTTAGAAAAAAAAGAACAAGGTTAGTTGATATGGTTAATGATTATAATTCTAACTGCAAGTAAAGTCTTACATTAAGATATAATTAAAATTGAAATAAATTAAAATAAAGTTAAAAGTTAGTAAATTAGCACGCGTTAAGGATTGAAGTGGCATCCTTTTTAGTTGTCAGTTCGAGTGAATTTGAGAAGTATGAACAAATTTGTATCGAGAACAAAACTAAAAAGATAGAACGGAAAGCCTGTTAAAACGCCCAAAAAGAGAACAAACAACATCAACAAAAAGATAAAACACAATTATGAAATACGACATCATCATTATCGGAAGTGGACCTGGAGGATATGTAACAGGAATTAGAGCTTCTCAATTAGGCTTTAAAGTTGCCATTGTAGAAAAAGAAAACTTAGGTGGAATTTGCTTAAACTGGGGATGTATCCCAACAAAAGCACTGTTAAAATCTGCTCAAGTTTACGATTATTTAAAACATGTTGATCAATATGGTTTAAAAGCAGAAGCAATTGATAAAAATTTTGATGCTGTTATTAAAAGAAGTCGTGGTGTTGCAGAAGGAATGAGCAAAGGTGTTGCTTTCTTAATGAAGAAAAACAAAATTGATATTATTAACGGTTTTGGTAAAATTAAAACTGGTAAAAAAGTTGATGTTACTGCAGAAAATGGAACTGTAACTGAATATAGTGCAGACAATATTATTATTGCAACGGGTGCACGTTCTAGAGAATTACCAAACTTACCACAAGATGGTAAAAAAGTAATTGGTTATAGACAAGCAATGAGTTTAACTAGCCAACCTAAATCTATGATTGTTGTAGGTTCTGGTGCAATTGGTGTTGAGTTTGCTCATTTTTATAACTCAATGGGAACTGATGTTACTATTGTAGAATTTATGCCAAATGTTGTACCTGTAGAAGATATTGATGTTTCTAAACAATTTGAAAAATCAATTAAAAAAGCGGGTATTAAAGTAATGACAAATTCTTCTGTAGAATCTGTTGACACTTCTGGTGAAGGAGTTGTTGCTACTGTGAAAACTAAAAAAGGTGAAGAAACTTTAACAGCAGACATCTTATTATCTGCAGTTGGAATTAAATCGAATATAGAAAATATTGGTTTAGAAGATGTTGGAATTATTGTTGACAGAGATAAAATCTTAGTAAACGATTTTTACCAAACGAATATTCCTGGTTATTATGCAATTGGAGATGTGGTTCCTGGACAAGCTTTAGCACATGTTGCTTCTGCAGAAGGAATTACTTGTGTTGAGAAATTAGCTGGTTTACATACAGAAGCAATTGATTACGGAAACGTTCCTGGTTGTACATATGCAACTCCAGAAATTGCTTCTGTTGGATTAACTGAAGCAAAAGCGAAAGAAGCAGGTTACGAATTAAAAGTTGGTAAATTCCCGTTTTCTGCCTCTGGTAAAGCAACAGCAGCAGGAACTACTGAAGGTTTTGTAAAAGTGATTTTTGATGCAAAATATGGAGAATGGTTAGGTTGCCATATGATTGGCGCTGGTGTTACAGATATGATTGCTGAGGCAGTTTTAGGACGTAAATTAGAAACTACTGGTCATGAAGTGTTAAAAACAATTCATCCTCACCCAACAATGAGTGAAGCTGTAATGGAAGCAGTTGCAGATGCTTATGATGAAGTAATTCACTTATAAAATATTTGTTTAAATGTTGTTCCGAGTGAAAACGAGGAATTTCAACTATAAAAACAATCATTTAATCGAAAACCGAAGCAAATTTGCTTCGGTTTTTTTTACTTTTATAGTATACAAACATAAAATAAAAATGAAAGCAAAGTATCAAGAAGTATTAGAATTAGGTCAAGAATTGGCAATTCAAAATGGAGATGTAAAAGAAGAAAATGGGATTTTACATGTTACTGGAACTGCAAAAAACCAATATGAAAAAAATCTTCTTTGGGATAAAATAAAAGAAATAGGTGGAGATAATCCAGCTGATATCATGGCAAATATTGAAGTAGCAGATACTTCTGTTTTTGCAAATCATACAGTTGCTAAAGGAGAAACTTTAGGAAAAATTGCAAAACAATATTATGGTAATGCAATGAAATATACTGCTATTTTTGATGCAAACACAAACATCTTAAAAAACCCAGATGTAATTCAAATAGGACAAGAATTAGTGATTCCTAATTTATAAATCAGAAAAAAGAAAAAGAGTTTATAACCGAAGCAATTTGCTTCGGTTTTTTTGTTCACTATTTATAGGTATTGGTCTTTAAAAAATAAATTTTTATCTTTGATTACCAACAAACTAAACTACTACAACCATGAAAATTGAACGTCAAACAGAAAATGATTTAATAATTTCATATAAATTATTAAGAAAATTAATAGGAACAATTGGAGTCTTTTTGCCAATAATTCTTGTAGCTGGAATGATTTATTTTGACAATAAAAACATTGTTCAAGATTCTATAAGTGATTATTATGGTACCCCTATGAGAGATGTTTTTGTAGGTTTTCTTTTTGCTCTAGGTTTTTTCTTATTTAGCTATAAAGGTTTTAAAGATAAAGAAAAAGGATTTTTCTATAACGACCAAACTTATGCAGTTGCTGGGGGTATTTTTGCTTTAGGAGTTGCTTTATTTCCTACAACAAGTGAAAACGGAATTATTAGAGGTATACATCTTACCTCTGCTCTATTGCTTTTTACGGTATTTACCATTTTTTGTATGGTTATTTTTAGAAGAGGAGTTGCATTTTCTGCTCAAACTTCTATGAAAAAAGTTAGAAATAAATTCTACTTTTGGTGTGGTATCTTCATTATACTATTTGTTGTAGCAGCAGGTTTAAGTTTTGTTTTTATGAATGAAGAAACAAGAAGATCTACAGATATTATTTTCTATTGTGAGACTTTTGCATTGTGGGTTTTTGGTTTTTCTTGGTTGATAAAAGGAGAAGCTGCACTTACTGATAAACAAAAAAATAAAACTCTCATTAAGAAAAACATTAAATATTCAATTTTAAAACTGAAGGATGTTCTTTCGGTTTTTTTTATATTTGAAATCTTATAAATATAAGATATGAATCCAAAAGAGAACAATCTAAAAAAGAACGAAAATTTTATAAACCACTGGGAAACAAAAAGAGGTAATAGAGTTAAATATGCTATTCTACAAAGTCTTTATTTTGCAATTCCTTTTAGTATTGTTTTTCAAGCAATAGAAAGTATTCAAGGTTTTTTAACTCTAAATTTCGGTTTCAAATTTCTTACTATTTTTAGTGTTTATTTTTTGCTTACCTATTATGTTTCTTTTACTATTTATGAGAAGAAATATCAAAAATTCAAAAAACAATCCTAGAAATTTGATTACCAATAAAAAAAAGTTTTTTACAGAAACAATTAAAGCCCTTGTTAAGCTAATTATTGCAGGAATCCTTATTGGAGTTTTAAAAGAATATGATACTATAATTGCAGGCATTTTAATTCTTAAAATTGTACATAATATTTACAAAGAAATCATTCAGCCAAAAACAAATAAAAATTGGTTGCTTATAGTTGGTATGCTATTAACAGGTTTTGGAGGAATTGTTGGCGAAACTTGGGGAGTTACAAATGGCTATTGGGAATACCATGAAGTTACTAGAGAATTACCACTTTGGTTGCCTTTTGCATGGATGCTAGCTTTCCATTATTTATATAAATTGGAACGTAATTTAATTCCTTTATTAAAAGAGCAAACTCAAAAAAACAAAATAATTTTAGCAATATTATTGGCATTAATTCTACCTGCTTTTGGAGAAGTAATTACAATTTATTTAGGAGTTTGGACGTATTATTGGCCTTATCAACTATTAGGAGTTCCTTTATATGCTTTTATCTGTTTAGTTTTTGTGCATATGTTAGTCTATACTATTTTACATTACGTTTGTAAAAAGTATAAAATTGAAGATGTTGTTTTTAATTGATTGTTATATAGAGAATCACAGAGAAATTTCACGTAAAGGCATTATCATAAAGAGAATCACACAAGAGTATTTCTTCCCTTTGGGAAGATTAAGATGGGCTTTTTTTTCTAAAAACCTCCAACAAGCAATTCTTGTTACCTTATTTCCTTGATGCATCGGAATTATTTTAAATTCTGTAGCACCTAATTTCTTAGAAGATTTTTCTAAACTATCAATATTATCTTTTTTAGAAACCAAACTTGTAAACCATTTACTCTTTTCTTTAAATAAAGAACTTTCATATAAATAGTTATGTAGAAAAGCCTTTTCTCCTCCTACATACCACAACTCATTGTTATTTCCTGAGAAATTACGAACAGCATTGTTTCCTAAGTTTCTTGTTTTTCTTCTATTTGCACCTTGTGCTTCTTCTGCAGATTTATAAAAAGGAGGATTACACATAGTCGCAGAAAAAGAATCATCATCTTTTAAAATTTCTTTTAAAATCTGTTGTTCATTAAACTGTTGACGCAATTCTATATGAGCATCTAAATTATTATCGTCGATAATATCTTGAGCAACATCTAAAGAATCTAAATCAATATCTGTAGCAACAAAATTCCAATTATATGCTGCAACACCCAAAAGTGGATAAATACAAGTTGCACCAGTACCAATATCTAAAATCTTAATATCTTCTTCACCAGAAAGTAAATCTGCTAAATGATGAATATAATCTAAACGACCAGGAATTGGTGGACATAAATTTTCATCAGGAAAATTCCAATTAGAAATTTTATCAAAAGAAAATAATAAGCCTTTGTTTAATTCTTTTACTGCAACAGGGTTTGAAAAGTCAATTGAAAGTGTATCAAATTTATTTTTAGCAACAAACTCTTTTAATGCTGGATTATTGGTCATAAGTTCGTCGAAATTATAACCTTTATTAAATTTGTTTTTGGGGTGTAAACCTTTGTCTTTCATTCTTTTTTTATCAAATTGATCGCAGTTGAGAATTAATAAACACCTCTCGACTGCGCTCGAGGAGATATCATTAATAAATTAAAATACTATAATTCTAACACTGTAAATTCTAATTGTAAAGGTTTTAAAGCTCCTTTTAACGCTTTTATAAATGAAGAACCATACTCTAAATAATATTCAGAAAAATTACGTTGACGTTCTTCTAAACTTTGATTTGGTAAAATTTCATTTTGTAGTTGAGTAATTCTATCAACTAAATCTTTTTGTCTTTTTTTCTCTGCTTTTAACAAACGTTTTTGCAAATTTTCTAAACCTTTTATTTGTTTTCTTTCTTGTGCATTTACTGCATTTACAAAAGAAACATCCGTTTGTTTTGCAACTTCTTTCAATTCTAAAAACTGTTTTTGTAAAAACTGAATCTTAACATCAAAATTAACTTGAATATCAGAGTTTTCAGTTACTTTTTTAGACAATAAATCATATTGATTTAAAAATAGTTCTTCAAGAGAAATATTCAATTTATGAAGTTTATGTACTTGTTTTTCTGATACAACTTGTACAGAATTACGTAATAATAATATTGGAAATGGGATTTCTACCACTTTAAAATAATCTTTTAGCTCTAACCAATATGCCATTTCTCCTCCTCCACCTAAATAACATAGATTTGGTAAAATTACTTCTTGATACAAAGGTCTCATAATTACATTTGGCGAAAAAGCTTTCGGGTTTTCATCAACCTCTTTTAAAATTTCAGCTTTTGTAAAAGTAATTTCTGTATTGTTTACTTTATAAGTTCCGTCTTCAAAAATAATACGTTCTCTAAAATCATCGCCCAAATAAAATAAATTTATCTCTCTTGGGTTTACTTGAATTTTATAATTTTTTTCTAATTCTGTAATCGTTTTTAAAACTTCATTAAAAGAAGTTTGATTTTCTAATTCGTCTTTTACAACCGGGGTGAATAACTGTTTTAAATTAGCATCATCACCATCAACAATTACCAAACCAAACTCACTAAACAATTCATTTGCAATGTAACGCGTTGCATCCGCTAAATTGTTATGCTTTAAATATCCTTCAGAAAATAATTTCTTAATGAATTCTGCATTTTTAGAGTTTCCTAAATGATTAGAAAAAACTTCAAAAACATCTTCTAATCCTTTTGTAGAAAATCGTCCAACTGCTCCACCATCTTCTCTATTCCATAAAACTTTTTTACCATCGAAATTAAAATAATTAATTTCTTCAAAATCATGATCTTCTGTTGCCATCCAATAAATTGGAACAAAATTTTGCTCAGGAAATTTTCCTGATAATTCTTCACATAAATTAATGGTTGAAAGAATTTTATATAAGAAATACAAAGGTCCTGTAAACAAATTTAATTGATGTCCAGTAGTAATTGTAAACGTATTATGCTGCTTTAAGATCTCAATATTTTCTGAAGTTTTTTCAGAAATAGTAAAGTCTTTATATTGATTTTTCAAAGCATCTACCAAAACCAATCGAGATTGTAAACGAAAAGATTTTTGCTTCTCCTCTATCTGATTATGAAAACCAGTTATATCAGGAAAATTATTATAAAAAGGTTGTATCTCTTCATTTTTCTCTAAATAATCAATCATTGTTTTAGAGAAAAAACCGGTTTTATGAAATGGAATGTGTGTTACTTTCATATTAAATAATAATAACACTGCTTTTGCAACAATCAGAATCTGATATAGAATTCATTTAGTTTGATTAATTTTTGATAAAAATACGAATAATTTTTCCTTAGTCGTAAAGCTAAAATCAATCTAACAAACTTTTAACATCAAATAGAACCATTCTATTGAAAAACAAAAAAATATATGCTTACTTTTGGTATCCAAACACATTTTTTATGAAAATTAGAATCCTTCTTATCACTGCTTTCTTAACATTTGGAAGTATGTTTTCTCAAACTTTACAATCTCCTTCTGAGTTTCTAGGGTATGAAATTGGTGCTCGTTTTACAAGACATCATAAAGTTGTAGAATATTTTAAATATGTAAGCTCAACTTTATCTAATGTACAACTGGAAAAGTATGGAGAAACGAATGAACATAGACCTTTGTATTTAAGTTATATTTCTTCACAAGAAAATATAAATAATTTAGAAAACATTAGACAAAGCAACCTTTCTCAAGCCGGAATTAACTCTGGAGATTCAAATAATAATAAAGCAATTGTTTGGTTAAGTTATAATGTTCATGGTAATGAAGCTTCAAGTACAGAAGCAGCAATGTTAACTTTGTTTGAATTGGTTACCAAGAAAAAAACTTGGTTAGAAAATACCATTGTAATTATAGATCCTTGTATAAACCCTGATGGAAGAGACCGATATGTAAATTGGTATAATCAAGTAAAAAGCACACCTTACAATATTAATCAAGAAGCAAAAGAACATGCAGAACCATGGCCTTCTGGAAGACCCAATCATTATTTATTCGATTTAAATAGAGATTGGGCTTGGGCAACTCAAGTAGAATCTGCTCAAAGAATTAAAATGTATAACAAATGGATGCCTCATATTCACGTAGATTTCCATGAACAATATATTAATAATCCCTATTATTTTGCACCAGCAGCAGAACCTTTTCATGAAATAATTACCGATTGGCAGCGTGATTTTCAAACTCAAATTGGTAAAAATCATGCTAAATATTTTGATAAAGAAGGTTGGTTGTATTTTACAAAAGAAAGTTTCGATTTATTATACCCAAGTTATGGAGATACATATCCAACTTATATGGGCGCAATTGGTATGACGTATGAACAAGCTGGTCATGGAATGGCAGGATTGGGCATTAAAACGGATGAAGGAGAAGTTTTAACGTTAAAAGATAGAGCTATTCATCATATGACAACAGGTTTATCTACTATAGAAATTTCTTCTAAAAATGCTAATCTATTAAATACTGAGTTCAAAAAATTCTTTGATAATTCAGAATTAAAATATAAAAGTTATGTGTTAAAAAATGAAAACAATGATAAGACAAATCGTTTAAAAGTACTATTAGATACTCATGAAATTAAATACGAAAACACAAAAAGTGGCACTGTAAAAGGGTATGTCTATAACACTCAAAAAGATGGAAAAATGAGTGTTTCTGCTAATGATTTGGTAATTCATACAAATCAACCAAAAGGTAAAATGGTAAAAGCACTTTTTGAGCCAAAAACAAAATTAGTAGATTCTTTAACATATGATATTACTGCATGGTCTTTACCTTATGCTCATGGTTTTAAAGCAATTGCTTCTAAATCTAAAGTGATTTCTTACAAAAACAATCATTTAAATACTACCAATAATTCTATTGACAAATCTGCTTATGCTTATATTTCTAAATGGAATAGTTTAAAAGATGCTACTTTTTTAGGAGCATTACTAAAAGCAAATATTACTCCTCGTTTTTCTGAGAAACCTTTTTCTATTGGAGGAAAATCTTATGAAAGAGGAACTTTAATTATTTTAAGAAATGACAATAAAAATGAGTCTTTTGATACCAAATTAATAGAAATTGCTAATAAACATTACAGAGAACTTGCTACTGTTTCAACAGGATTTGTAAGTTCTGGAGTAGATTTTGGTTCTTATTCTGTAAAACCAATTAACCAACAAAAAATAGCAGTTTTATCTGGTAAAGCTACTTCTTCTTTAAGTTTTGGTGAAATCTGGCATTTCTTTGAAACACAATTACAATACCCAATTACAAACATAAATTCTGATGATTTTTCTTCTGTAGATTTCTCAAATTATGATGTTATTATTTTACCAAACGGTTATTACAGTAAAGTTTTAACTAAAGAAACATTAGATAAACTTAAAAAATGGACGCGTTCTGGAGGAACCATAATTGCTATTGGAAGTGCTTTAAATAGTTTTGCAGGTAAAGATGGATTTTCTCTAAAAAAGAAAAAAGCAATGAAGGATACTATTAAAGCAAACTTAGTTCCTTATGCTGATAGAGAGCGTAAAAGCGTAGAAAACTTAATTACAGGAAGTGTTTTTAAAAGTACTGTAGATACTACACACCCTTTAGCTTTTGGTTATGAAAAAACCTATTTTTCTTTAAAATTAAGCGGAACTACTTACGAGTATTTAAAAGACGGGAACAATGTTGCTTATTTTGATAAAGCTACTAAAAACATTTCTGGTTATGCGGGTAGTAAGGCTGTTAAAAATGTTCCTGAGTCTTTATTATTTGGTGAAGAGAAAGTAGGAAGAGGAAGTATTATTTATATGGTAGACAATCCATTATTTAGATCTTTTTGGGAAAACGGAAAACTCTTTGTTGCCAATGCTGTTTTCTTTTTAAATTCTGATAAGTTGAAATAAATAAAACTTATATAATACAAAAATCCAATCAAAAAAGATATTTTAAGTAGTTCTCGACTGCGCTCGAACTGACATTTTATAAAAAACTAGTAAGATAATAAATTAGAAAAATGTCTCCTCGAGCGCAGTCGAGAGGTTTATTCAAAAATTTTTACTTTCGATGAAATTGACTTTTCTATGATAATTTATAAAAAAACCGCTCGTTGAGCGGTTTTTTTTATGCTTTTATCTTTTCTGATTTAAAGGTATTGGTTTTTCTTGTTTCACAACTGGCGTTCCGTATAAGTCGTAATCTCCAGCTTCATGAATCTCAATATCAATAAACTCACCTATTTTAATATAATGTTCTTTAGCATCAACTATCACATCATTATCTACATCTGGTGAATCAGATTCTGTTCTTCCGTAGAAAAACTCACCGTCTTTTCTATCAAACAAACATTTAAATGTTTTTCCTACTTTCTGTTGATTCAATTCCCATGAAATCTGAGATTGAACTTCCATAATTTCATTTACTCTTTGAAACTTCACTTCTGCAGGTACATCATCTTCTAACACATAAGCACCAGTATTTTCTTCATGAGAATACTCAAAAGCACCTAAACGCTCAAAACGCATTTCTTCTACCCAATCTTTTAATTCTTGAAACATTTCTTCTGTTTCTCCTGGATAACCAACAATTAGTGTTGTTCTAATTGCCATTTCTGGAACAGCTTCTCTAAATTTATGAATTAACGCAGTAGTTTTCTCATGCGTTGTACCACGTTTCATAGATTTTAACAACTCTGTATTTATGTGTTGTAAAGGAATGTCTAAATAATTACATACTTTTGGCTCGCGTTTCATCACTTCTAAAACATCCACCGGAAAACCTGTAGGAAAAGCATAATGCATTCTTATCCATTCAATTCCTTCTACTTTAGCCAATGCTTCTAGCAAATCTGCTAATGCACGTTTTTTATAAATATCTAACCCATAATAGGTTAAATCTTGTGCAATTAGCATTACTTCTTTAATTCCTTTTTCTGCTAATTTTGTTGCTTCTGTAATAATATCTTCAATAGGAGTTGAAACGTGTTTTCCTCTCATTAAAGGAATTGCACAAAAAGAGCAAGGTCTATCACAACCTTCTGCAATTTTTAAATATGCATAATGTTTGGGTGTCGTTGTTAAACGTTCACCTATTAATTCGTGCTTATAATCTGCTTCTAAAGCTTGTAAAAGATTTGGTAAATCATGTGTACCAAAATACTGATCTACATTTGTAATTTCATTTTCTAAATCTGGCTTATAACGCTCGCTTAAACATCCAGAAACAAAAACTTTATCAATTTCACCTGCCTCTTTTCTTTTCGCATAATGTAAAATAGTATCAATAGATTCTTCTTTTGCTTTTCCTATAAATCCACAAGTATTTATTACTACAATATTTCCATCATCATTTTCATCTTCATGAACCACTTCTTTACCATTAGCTTTTAATTGCCCCATTAACACTTCACTATCGTAAATGTTTTTAGAACAACCTAAAGTAACAACGTTAATCTTATTTTTTTTGATGGTTTTTGTACGCATGATATTTTGTTTAAAGCGGATGCAAAAATAGTTTTTTTAAAATGAATAAAAATTATTTCTATTGATAGTTTTTAGGCATTTTTCTTGCTTTAGTTAATTGTTCAAAGGCATAACCAATTTCTAATAGTTTTCTTTCAGAAAAAGGAACTCCAATAAATGTTAAACTAATAGGTTCTCCAAATTTTTTATATCCCATAGGAACTGTTAATGTTGGATGTTTTGACACAGCTGCAATACCAGAATGATAATTATTAATAGACAAAATTGCGTCTAGTTCTTCATTCTTTAAAGCTTGTAAATATTTTTCTCCTTCTGATTTTAAATTAGCTTTTACAATTTCTAGTTGTTCTAATGTTGTTGAATCTTTTACAATTCCTTCAAACAATTGTTGTCCATAAGGTGCTCTTAAAAGTGAATCTTTTTTATTAAAACCAACAACATCTTTTACACTTTTTATAGAGATAGATGTATCTGCATTTTCTGATAAATACTTAGGCAAATCATGTTTCATGTCAATATTTAGTAAGGTTAAAAAACCGTCAAAAGAAATTTCTGGCGGTGTAATTTCTACTATTTCTGCTCCGTCTGTTTTTATTTTCTCAATTGTAAAAGCATAAATAGAGTCTGTTAACAAAGATTTTAAAACTCCAATTTTTTTTCCTTTGAATGAATTCTTAAACTCAACTTCAATCTTAGAAATATCCAAAATAGATTTTGAATCTTCTTTGTCATATCCTAAAATAGAGTTTAAAAGAATTAAATTATCAATCACATTTTTTGTCATTGGTCCTGGAGTATCTAAAGTACTTGAAATAGGTACAATACCTGTTCTGCTTAAAACACCAATTGTTGGTTTTAAACCCACAACAGAATTCTGACTTGAAGGTGATGTTATAGAACCCTATGTTTCTGTACCAACAGCAGCTACAGCATAATTAGTAGCAACTGCAACTCCACTTCCTGCAGAACTTCCTCCTGTTTCAAATATTTTCCTTCCATAAGGGTTTAAGGTTTGTCCACCAATTGCAGAATATCCTAAAGGACAACCAGAACAGAAAAAATATGCCCATTCACTTAAATTAACTTTTCCTAAAATTAAGGCGCCATTTTCTTTTAGTTTTTTTACTATAAAAGCATCCTCAGTATTCTTATTTTCTGCTAAAGCAATTGCTCCTGCAGTAGTAGGCATTTCTTTAGTGTTAATATTATCTTTTAACAAAATTGGCATTCCGTAAACAGAATAATCAGACGAAAACTCTTTTAAATTTTCATCTTTTTCTCTTGCTTCTTTAACAACGTTCGGATTCAATGTGATAATAGCATTTAAAGATCTAGTGCTATCACTTTCAAATTTCCTAATTCTATATAAATAAAAGAGTGTTAGTTTCTCATACGAAAGCTTTCCCTTTTTAATATTTTTTTGAAGTGAAGGAATATCTGACTCTAAAATTATTGGCTTTAAAGATTGATAATCTTCATCAGAAAAAGAAGCTAAATCATCTTGAAAAGGCTTAAAAATTGTATTCATATCTAAATACTTAGACTGAATTAATTTAAACTTCATTCTATCCTTTTCATGATCTTGCTGCATTTCTAATGCTGAAGTTTCATCATATTTTTTAAAAAAAACGGTTGCTTTTTCCTCACTACAAGCCAACAAAAAGAAAAGTGAACCTCCTAATAAAAGTAATTTTTTCATTATATTCAATTTAGTATCCAAATATAACGTTTTAAACCTTTTGCAAAAAGAGAAGTCTTATCCTACATAATATCTTATAAATGAATGCAACCAAAACCTATTCGTTTTTACTTTTATTTTTGTTCACCTTTTCTTTTTGCTCAAAAAAAGAGGTTGAAGAAGAACAAACAGCAGAAACCTACTTTCCTTCTTTAACAACAGATACTTGGGAAACTATACTTCCTGAAGACTTAAACTGGAATCTTAACAAGATTGAAGAATTAAAAACCTATTTATCCGAAAAAAACACCAAAAGTTTTATGGTGCTTTACAACGGAAAAATTGTACTAGAAGAATACTTTAACAATCACACATCAACTAATAATTGGTATTGGGCAAGTGCAGGCAAAACATTAACTGCTACCATTTTTGGAATCGCACAAGATGAAAACCTATTAAATATAAATGATAAAGTGTCTGATTTTTTAGGAATAGGTTGGACAAGCACTACTTTGGAACAAGAAAACCAAATTACTTGTAAAAATTTATTGTCTATGACTTCTGGTTTAGATGATACTTTAGGTGATGCTGTTTTTGCTGATAATTTAAAATACGTTGCAAATGCAGGAACACGTTGGGCATATCATAACGTGTATGTAAAAATGCAAGATGTTGTTGCAAATGCAAGCAATATAACTTGGCAGAACTATTTTAACACCAAATTAAGTGATAAAATTGGCATGAATGGAACTTGGACAGATTTAGGGAGTTTAAGTGTTTATTGGAGTAATACAAGAAGTATGGCACGTTTTGGATTGCTAATTTTTGCAAACGGAAAATGGGAAAACACACAAATTGTTTCTGAATCTTTTTTAATGGAAGCTACAAATACTTCTCAAAACATTAATAATTCTTATGGGTATTTATGGTGGTTAAACGGAAAACCGAATTATCATTTACCACAAACTCAAGTTCAATTTAATGGAGAATTAATACCAAATGCACCTGCAGATATGTATGCTGCTTTGGGTAAAAATGACCAAAAAATATATGTTGTACCAAGTAAAAAACTGGTAATTATTAGAATGGGGGAATCTGCTGAAGACTCTAATTTTGCGTTGTCTAATTTTGATAACGATTTGTGGGAAAAAATAAATGCAGTAATTGAATAAAGTAAGTTTTTACATTAAAAATGAATCTACAAGTTTTTTTTTTTTAAACACTTGTAAATTGTTTTCCTGGTTCATTAATATTTTCCAAATTGAACTAAGAAAACATCATAAATAGAAAACACTATAACCTTTTTTAAAAATAAAGTATCTTCGTTCTTTAAAAATAATCTTTAGAATGATTAAAAAAATTACAGCAATATTTGTCTTACTATTTTCTATAAATTTTAGCGCTCAAACCTTAAGGCTAATTGATACAAGTGATTTCGAAATTAGAAAAAAGCTCACTAAAAATTTAAAAAAAACACATAGCCTTTTTTATAAAAGTTTAAAAAAAGAATACAAAGGAAAATTAAGAATAGAAATTACTAATTTATATAAAAGCAAGCATAAAGAGTTTTTGAAAAATGTGAATAAAGAGAAAATTATTTTCGACACACTTTTTACAAAATATACCGATAGCTTGTCTAAAGTAATTATTAATTCGAACCCGAAACTAAAAGACAAAAACCTTTCTATTTATATTTCTAAAAACCCTAGTATAAATGCTTTAAATATTGGAGATGGTATTATTTTTCTGAATATAGGATTGTTTAAGTATTTTGAAAACGAAGATCAATTAGTTTCTGTTTTATCACATGAAATAGCACATGAAAACCTAAATCATGTTAGCGATAACATGATTAGAATAGCCAAATTAAGAACTTCTAAATTAAGAAAAGATCAAGCAAGAAGAATTAAAAAAGAGAAATACAACACCTACGATAAGTCCTTTTCAATTTTAAAAAACTTACTATATTCTGATAGTAAAACCCACAGAAAAAAAGAAATGCAAGCAGATTCTGTTGGTTATCTTTTATATAAAAACACAACACTTTATAAACCAAACTATATAAGTGCTTTACAGTTATTAGCAGATTATGAAAAATTGCCAACTATAAATTTAGATTCTACGGTTTATAGACGATTTTTTGATATTCCAAAACAACCTTTTAAAGATTCTTGGCTAAAAATGGAAAAATTTTCTGATTATGATTATTCTAAATACACCGAAAAAATTAATAAAGATTCTGTAAAATCTCATCCAGAATTTACAGAAAGAATCTTAAAGTTAAAGAAAGACTTTCCAGAATTATCTATAAATGATTCACTTTCTAAAAGTTCAAAAGGAAAGACATTTTCTAGATTACAGAAAATAGCTAAAGAAGGAGATATTGTTAACTTCTATGATTTAGAAGAATATGGTTATAGTATAAGGCTTATATTACACAAACTATCTAAAGACTCTACAAATAGTTATTTAAAGAAATGGTTGGGCAAAAACTTTTTAAGTCTTTATAAGGCTAAGAAAAAATATCAATTAAACAGATATATAGAAAGAATTAATCCTAAAAAACAAACTAAAGAATATCAGCAATTCTTGAGTTTTATATGGAATTTAAATTTAGAAGAAATTAAAAATATTGGCGATTATTATACTGAAAATTAGTAGTTTAATTTCTCTAATCTAATTTCATCATGGTCACTATCCTTATTTAATTCTCTTAATAAAATATAACCTTCTTTTGCAATGTAAGGAGTAATAAAATGTTCTTCAGAAGACATCGGAATTTGTTCATGATTCATTTTACCATCAATTACAGTAACGATTCCTAAAACCCAGTTCTTCTTTTTGGTTGCTTCGTCTTTTTTATAATCTCTATAAAAGAAAACAACGCCATTACCCTCTTTTATTCTTTGAGAATACAAATAATCAGAACTTGAATAATAAGATTTGTCTTTTTCTATCTTTTCTACATTATTAAGCGTAAACTCTTTGTTGAAATTTAACATTAAAAAATCTGTTGTTTTAGGAGCCAAAGCAACGACAACATAATACTGAGTATCTTTAAATTTTTCAGTTAAAAAAGCGGTACTTCCATCTTCAAAAATAAAGAATTGTTTAGCTAATAAACGATAACCATCTTCCTTTAACTTTCCATTCTTTTTAATACTTAACAGGCTGCCAGCTTCTTCCCATTTAAAATATTTTTTAAATGTTTCATTTCCTTTATTATCTAATTCAATTTTAAAGAAACCTGTTGCTTTTTTAAAATCAAAACCTGATGACCTATATTTACTAGTCATACCAACAATTACAGTTCTGTTTTTAAGTTTTCTAACCTTATAAAAATGATTGTAATCAGATTTTTTATTTTCTATTTCATACTTAAAATCAGCTTCTCCTGTTTTTGGATTAATTAAATGTAAAACTTGAGATTTAGTTCTAAAATTCTTTGCCCATAATACAATTGTTTCCTCGTTAAGAAACTCAATTCTTGTATTTACAATTTCTTCTTTTGGATTATAATTGTATTGCCATTTTTTAGAATTATCTATATTATAAGCTTCTAAAGTGGCTATTTTTTTAGTTTGAAAAGAATTTTTAAGTAATTTAGATTGTTTAAAAAGTAAATATCCATCATCAATAGCAAGTGGATATTGTATAAAAATATTTTTTTTGATTCTTTTATCAAGTTTTTTAGCAACTCTTTCTCCTTCTATAACCGAATCATTTTCAAAGTAAAAAGGTTTAGACATTTTGTTGGTAGACAAATCTAAAGTTCTATTAGCTACAAACTTATAATCAGAATTATTACCAAAAAACTGTTGTTGTGATTTGTAATATATTTTGCTTAGAATAATCTTATTCCCTATTTTTTCAGGTGTGATAAATTGGAATGCATACTTTTTATAATTTGCATCTATAAACTCTCCATTAGCTACTTTGTTTAGGTTTTTATCTAAAAAAATATATTCAAATTTTTGTTCAGCTTCACTAACGTTATCTAGTTTTACCACCATAAAATAGCCATAAATATTTTTATCTATTTCATAAATTGGGTTAAACAATTGAATATCTCCAGATGCTAATTCAGCCAAACTAGATATTTGAGAATTCATTAAAAAACTAATGAAGAAAACAAAAAGTGTAATTATTTTTCTCATAACTATTTAAAAAAGAGATTATATTTAGAGTGTTATTTAAAAAAAGAATCTACAAACTCATGTTTGTTAAAGACTTGTAAATCGTCTATTCCTTCTCCTACTCCAATATATTTTACGGGTATTTTAAACTGATCTGAAATACCAATGACAACACCACCTTTAGCTGTACCATCTAATTTAGTAACTGCCAAAGAGGTAACTTCTGTTGCTTTTGTAAATTGTTTTGCTTGTTCAAAAGCATTTTGCCCTGTAGAACCATCTAAAACCAATAAAACATCATGAGGTGAGTTATCTACCACTTTTTGCATTACACGTTTAATTTTTGTCAACTCATTCATTAAATTAACTTTATTATGTAATCTACCTGCTGTATCTATAATTACAACATCTGCATCTTGTGTAACTGCAGATTTTAACGTATCAAAAGCTACAGAAGCAGGATCTGAGCCCATTTCTTGCCTTACAATTGGCACATCTGTTCTATCTGCCCAAACTTGTAATTGATCTATTGCTGCAGCTCTAAATGTATCTGCTGCACCTAAAACAACTTTTAATCCTTGTTTTTTAAATTGAGAAGCTAACTTACCAATCGTTGTTGTTTTACCAACTCCATTTACACCAACAACCATTATTACATAAGGTTTTTTGTCTTTAGGAATTGTAAATTCGGTTTCATTACCAACATTAGTTTCAGATAATAAACCTGCAATTTCTTCTCTAAGAATTCTATTTAACTCATCTGTACCAACATATTTATCTTTGGCAACTCTAGCTTCTATTCTATCAATAATTTTTAGTGTTGTATCTACACCAACATCAGAAGCTACTAAAATTTCTTCTAAATTATCTAAAACATCATCATCTACTTTAGATTTACCTGCAACTGCTTTGGTTAATTTACCAAAGAAACTTTCTTTAGATTTTTCTAAACCTTTGTCTAAGGTTTCTTTTTTTTCTTTTGAAAATATTTTTTTAAAAAAACTCATTTTTATTTTTTAAGCTATACAACAGTACATTAAAAAACGTGCCGTTTATTTGTGTTGGTCAAATTGTCATTAAAGTTGCCTGCGTTAGCGATAGAAGCGACATCCTTTTTATATTTAACTAGATTCAGTATTTCTACTAAACAGGTAAATTACTTATAAATATTTAAAGCTGCTGAAATAAAATTAGCATAAAAAGATATAGCGTAAAGCGCGACCTTTTAGGTAACGCCCAAAAATACGGAATTATAGAACGCAAAAAAAACTACTTTCTAAATTAGAAAGTAGTTTTTTATATTTTATTCAGTAAAACTTACTTTTTAGCTAAAAAGTCGTTTACTTTAGAAGGATCCATAATAGATTCTACAAACATGTAAGCTCCTGTTTTTGGAGATTTTACCATTTTTATAGCTTTACTTAATCTTTTCGAAGATGTTTGTAAAGATGCTACTGTTTTCTTTGCCATTGTCTATGTTTTTTAATCTATATGCTCTATTCTGAGTTCTAGATAGTTTAATAATTATTTAATTTCTTTATGAACAGTCATTTTCTTCAAGATAGGATTGAATTTTTTAATTTCCATTCTATCTGGAGTGTTCTTTTTGTTCTTTGTTGTAATGTATCTAGATGTACCTCTTTCTCCTGAAGCTTTATGCTCTGTACATTCTAAAATTACCTGAACTCTGTTTCCTTTTTTTGCCATCTGTATAAAATTTTAAATCGCTTGAGCTTATTTAGTTAAAAATCCGTTAGCTCTCGCTTCTTTTATAACTGCAGAAATACCATTTCTGTTAATATTTTTTAAAGCTGATGCAGATACTTTTAAAGTAATCCATTTATCTTCTTCTGGGATATAAAAACGCTTGGTCATTAGATTAGCGTCAAACTTTCTCTTAGTTCTATTTAAAGCGTGAGAAACATTGTTCCCAACCATTGCTTTTTTTCCTGTTAATTCACAAACTCTAGACATCTTTTCGACAGTATTTATAGTGTTATCTCTAAACGAGGTGCAAATCTACAATTAATTCTAATTATGAACAAAACAAATTCACAAATTTTTATAGAATTTCTTTTTGCAGAATCTCTAGTGCTTTACTCACTGTTCTATTGATTACCTTTTCTCTTGGTTGTCCAAAATTAAATTCTTGTACAATCTCTTTATTATCAGCTATAAATGCAATGTAAACAACACCTAAACTTTTATCTGTATCATCTGTTGTTGGGCCAGCGTTTCCTGTTACTGCAATTGCATAATTTGTTTGTAGTTTCTCCTTAACTCCTCTAGCCATTTCTATAGCTACTTCTTTACTTACAACTGTATATTTATGAATAGTTTCTGGTAATACACCTAACAAATTTATTTTTGTCTCAGCAGAATAGGTTACAAAACTACCTTTATAATATGCAGAAGAACCTGCCACAGAAACTAATGTTGCTGCAATTTTACCTCCCGTTAAACTTTCTGCCGTAGAAATTGTTTTATTATTTTTCTTTAGCAACGCTCCTACTCTTTTTTCTAACGAACTATCATCATCTAAACCAGTAATAATTTCTGGAATTAACTGATAAACTTCTGCTACTTTTTCATTTAGTTCTTTTTCTAAAACTTCTTTGTTTTCGCCTTTGGCGGATAAACGCAAACGAACTTTACCAAATGATGGCAAATAAGCTAACTTTATATGCGATGGTAAATTGTTTTCGAAATCTTCAATTCTTTCTGCAATCATACTTTCTCCAACTCCATAAGTCATAATTGTTGTATGGATAATAAAGGGCAAATGAAATTGCTTCTGAATTCTTGGTAAAACTTGATTAGTTATTAAACCTTTCATTTCATAAGGCACTCCTGGAAGTGACACAAAGACAGTCTCATTTTCATAAAACCACATTCCTGGTGCTGTACCAAAATTATTTTGTAAATACGTTGCTTTTGATGGCAATTGCGCTTGAGTTCTTTGCACTTCTTTAAACGGATGATTTATTTTTTTAAATAAACCTTTTATATGTGCTATTACTTCTGGATATTCAATGAACTTATCATCATTAAAATATTCTGCAATCGTTTTTTTGGTGATATCATCTTTTGTAGGACCTAATCCTCCTGTTATGATAACAATATCTACTCTTTCTTGGGCTTCTTTTAAAGCATTTAAAATATGTTGCTTTTCATCTTGAATAGAAGTTATTTGATATACAGAAACGCCTATTTTATTTAATTGTTGGCCTATAAATTGTGAATTGGTATCTACAATTTGCCCGATGAGAATTTCATCTCCAATAGTAATTATTTCTGCTTGCATTATTTTTTCTTTTAAAGTTTAAAGTTTTTAAAGTTGAGTCTTAAAACTTTTTACTTTCTAACTTTATAAACTTTACAACTAAACTTATTTAACTCTAATATTAAAAGCTTCTTTACCTGCAACAATTCCTTTTAACCTATCATTTTCAACAACTCTACCAACTCCTGCTGGTGTTCCTGTAAAAATAATATCACCTTTTTTTAAGGTAAAATACTGAGAAACATAAGCAATCAATTCATCGGTTTTCCACAACATAGCATTTGTGTTTCCATCTTGAACGATTTCATCATTTTTATATAATTGAAATTGTAAGTTTTCTAAATCAAATTCTTCTTTAGCATAAAACTCACCAACAACTGCACTTCCATCAAACGCTTTTGCTTTTTCCCAAGGTAAACCTTTTTCTTTACATTTTGCCTGAACATCTCTTGCTGTAAAATCGATTCCTAAACCAATTTCGTCATAATATTTATGAGCAAATTTTGCGTCTATATGTTTACCAACTTTATTCATTTTTACCAAAACTTCTACTTCATAATGAACATCCTCAGAAAATGGTGGTATAAAAAATGGATTTTTTCTTGGTAAAATAGCTGAATCTGGCTTTAGAAAAACAACAGGATTTTCTGGTCTTTCATTTGCTAACTCTTCAATATGCTTTGCGTAATTGCGCCCAATACAAATTATTTTCATCTTTATTGATTGAAAATTAAATGGTTTAAAATTATAATTAAAGAATGTCATAACTCTAAACTGCCAACTGCAACTGAATTACTGCATACTTTTTTTTATTCTCCTGCTTCTGGAAAAACAATTGCTCTGTTACCAGAAACAATAATTTGATTATTTAAATGGCATTTTACTGCTCTAGCTAAAACTAACTTTTCTATATCTGCACCAATTCTTTTTAAAGTAGTTGGAGTACTTTCATGAGTTACAGGTTTAACATCTTGCTCAATAATTGGTCCTTCATCTAAATCTTCTGTGGCATAATGTGCTGTTGCTCCTATTAATTTCACTCCTCTTTCATAAGCTTTCTTATAAGGATTTGCGCCTTGAAAAGCAGGCAAAAAAGAATGATGAATATTGATAATTCTTTCTGGAAAATGATTGATAAAATCTGAAGATAAAATTTGCATATATCTTGCCATAATTACCAAATCAACCTCATTTACATCTAACAATTGTTTTACCTGAGATTCTTGTTCTTTTTTTGTTTCTTTTGTAACTGGTAAATGATAAAAAGGAACCTCAAACATTTCTGCAATATGTCTTAATTTATTATGATTACTAATAATCATTTTTACATTACAATTTAAACGTCCTTCTTTAAAACGTTCTAACAAATCGTATAAATTATGACTTGTATGAGAAACCATAATGGCTACATTTTGTTTTTTATCACCATAATTAACAGACCAATCAAATTGTAAAGGTGCTGCTAATTCTAAAAAACTTTTTTCTAATTCTTCTTTAGAAATATTTGTGCCATCTGCATTTAAACGAACTCGCATAAAATATTTATCTTCAATAGAATTTACGTATTGCTGACAACTTAAAATATTGAATCCTTTATCATAAAAAAAACTGGTGATTTTTGCTACCAACCCTTTTTGATCTGGACATTTTATTAAAAAAGTTACTACTTGTGATTTCATATTTTTTATTCAAAAATTGAAAGATTAAATAATTTAAATATTCGGTTTCGACTGCGATCAACCTGACAACTGCTTACTGTAAACTGCATACTGATTTATGGTATCCATTTTTTAGGAAAATTAGGTTTTCTCTTTTCAAGAAAAGCATCTCTTCCTTCTTTTGCTTCATCTGTCATATAAGCTAATCTTGTTGCTTCACCTGCAAAAACTTGTTGTCCAACCATTCCATCATCTGTTAAATTCATTGCAAATTTCAACATTTTAATAGAAGTAGGACTTTTAGCTAAAATTTCTTGCGCCCATTCATAAGCAGTATCTTCTAACTCATCATGAGCAATAACAGCATTTACCATTCCCATTTCATACGCTTCTTGAGCAGAATAATTTCTTCCTAAAAAGAAAATTTCTCTTGCTTTTTTCTGACCCACCATTTTTGCCAAATATGCAGAACCATAACCACCATCAAAAGAAGTTACATCTGCATCTGTTTGTTTAAAAATAGCATGTTCTTTAGAAGCCAAAGTTAAATCGCAAACAACGTGTAAACTATGTCCACCACCAACTGCCCAACCAGGAACCACGCAAATAACTGCTTTTGGCATAAATCTAATTAAACGCTGAACTTCTAATATATTTAATCTGTGATAACCATCTTCACCAACATAACCTTGATGTCCTCTGGCTTTTTGATCTCCACCAGAACAGAAAGAGTAAACTCCGTCTTTTGTACTTGGTCCTTCTGCAGAAAGCAAAACTACACCAATGTTTACATCTTCGCCTGCATCATAAAAAGCATCATACAATTCTGATGTTGTTTTGGGTCTAAAAGCATTTCTAACATTGGGTCTGTTAAAAGCAATTCTTGCCACTCCATTACATTTTTTATAGGTAATGTCTTCGTATTCTTTAACGGTTTTCCACTCGGGTTGTATCATAATTTTGTATTTTGGACGTTCTTGTAGAAGAACAAAATAATTGTTTACAAAAATAAAAGATTCAAATTTATGATAAAGAAATCGTTCTCACTAATATGTATACTTTTTTTCTTTAGTGGATTTTCTCAAAAACTAATTGAAAAAAACTTAGTTTCTGACATTTTAGAGTCTACTAGAAATCTAAAAATTTATTTACCTGAAGGATATGAAGAAGACAACAAAAAAAACTATCCTTTAGCAGTTGTTTTTGATGCAGAATATTTATTTGATGCATATGTTGGTAATTCTGTTTTATTTGCTGCAAAAGACAAAGCTCCTAAACAAATTGTTGTGGGTATTTCTATGAAAAAGACTAGAAAAAAAGACACCTATTTTAATCCTAATAATGGTAATCTAACTGCAAGCAATACTGCTTTTTATCAATTTGTAAGAGATGAAGTTATCTTTTATATGGAAAGTAATTATAGAACTTCACCTTTTATATCCTTAATAGGAGAAGGAACATCTGCAAATTTAATTAGTCATTATTTAAAAGAAAATGTACCTTTTATCAATTCGTATATCTGCATTAATCCTACGTTTTCAGATTTTGTAGGACAACAATTTCAATCTTATAATTTAACGAAATTTTTAAAAGAAGACAATACATTTTATTTATACACCAATAATTCCACTTCATTTTCACCAAAAAAACAGACTAAAATAGGCGAATTACAAACAGGTTTATCATCACTTAAATTAAAGAATTTTAATATTATAAATGATACAATTGTTACTTCAAATAGTGTTTCTGCAATAAGTGAAGCGATTCCTAGAGCTATCAATAAAATTTTCGAAATCTACTCTGCAATATCAAAAGAAGAATATGAAAAAAATATAAAAGACTTATCTCCTATTGATGCAATTGCATATTTAGAAAATAAATATTTAGAAATCGAATTTCTTTTTGGAAGTAATTTAGGAATAAGAGAACGTGATATTTATGCAGTTGAAAGCATAATTATCGAAAAAGAAAATGGAGATCAATTACGTGAATTTGGCAAAATGATTCTAAAACTATTTCCTTCTTCTCCTTTAGGTGATTATTATATTGGTAGGTATTACGAAAGTGGAAAACAAATTAAAAAAGCCTTAAAACAGTATAAAATTGGCTACGGAAAAATGGATCCTTCTGACCCAAATTCTGATGCTTTTTATGAAAATATTTTAAGGCTTGGTGGAATGTAAAAGAGTTAACAGTTTTCAGTAACAGTAAACAGTTTGACAGGAAACGGTTACTGAAAACTGCTTACTAAAGACTTATTATTTCACCAAGACAATTCTATCAGGTTCAATAGTTATTAGTTTTTGTTTATATAAATTACCAACTGCTTTTTTAAATGCTTTTTTACTCATTTTCATATGAAAACGAATTGAATCGGGCGAACTTTTATCCGTAATTAAAATAAAGCCTTCTCTACTATCTTTTAACTTTTGTAAAACTTTTTCTACATCAGAACCAATAACATTTCTAAAACCTTGTGGACGAAGAGAAACATCAATTTTTCCATCTTCACGAATCTGTTTTATATAACCAGTAACTTCCATATTTTCTTCTAACTCCTGAAAAACTTCACTTCTAAAAAGCAAACCATCAAATTCTTCATTTATTAAAACAATATAACCCAAACCTGTTTCAGTTTCAATTACTAAGTTTACTTTATCTCCTTCTTTCAAGTACATTTCTGGTTCTTGAGAGTTTTCTTCTCCTTCTTGTAAATTATCTTCTCCTTCTCTAAAGTCTTCTTGTAAATCCATTACTGTATCAGTTTAAAATATTCTTTTAAAATTAAATCATTTTCTTCACTTGGCGTGAAAATTTCTAATATTTTTGGTTTTTGTGATGTTTCATAAAAACCTTTTAGTTGTGCTGTTACTGTTTCTGTAGAATATGCTTTTAAATAATCGAACTCATACATTTTACACAAATGTTCTGCTGTTAAACAATGTGGAGTCTCAAAATACTTAGTTGCATTTGTAGATTTTGGTCCTGGAATAATTTTAAAAATTCCACCACCAGAATTATTAATTAAAATAATTCTAAAATTCTTAGGAATATTCTTATTCCATAACGCATTACTATCATAGAAAAAACTCAAATCTCCAGTGATAAAAATTGTTTGTTTTTTGCTCGCAAAAGCAGCGCCAATTGCAGTACTTGTACTTCCATCAATTCCACTTGTTCCTCTATTACAAAACACACGTAATGTATCTTTTATTGTAAACAATTGAGCATACCTAATAATTGAGCTGTTACTAATTTGCAACTGACTATGATTAGGAACACTTTCTAAAATTTGTTCAAAAACTTTAAAATCTGAATGTACTGATTTTGATAAATATTGTTGATGTTTCACTCGTTTTTCATCACGAAACTGCAACCATTTTTGTTGATATTCACTTTCTTTTTCTGAAATGCATTTGCTAAAATTAAAAAAGAAATCTACAGGATTTGTTTGTATAAATTCTGATAAACAAAAGAAAGTATCAACAGCTTTTTTAGCATCAATATTCCAATGATGTTTTGGTTGATATTTTCTTAAAAATTGTTTTATTTTTTTAGAAACTATCATTCCTCCAAAAGTGATTAAAACTTCTGGTTTTAAAGCCTCAAACTGATTTTCATCCAAAGAAAAGATCAATTGATCTATAGAATTGATTGCTTTTTTATGATGTAAATTTGAGGTTGTTTCTGTGAATATTAAAACAGAATTATCATCAGCATAATCATCCATTAATTTTTGCAAATCTTTATCAGGATAATTTACACCAACTAAAATCATTTTTTTTGTTGATGCATTCCAAATTTTTGCAAGTTTATTGTAATCAAGAGACTTCTCGACTGCGCTCGAAGTGACATTTGGAAAACTAAAACGCTGTAATTCTTTCACTGTTTCATACAAAGGTTCATCAAAAGGCACATTTATATGTACAGGTCCTTTTTGTGATACAGAAATTTGTAAAGCTTCCGAAATAAGTTCTAAATTTTGAGTTTTAAATTTTGAGTCCTCAATTAAATTTGCAGAAAACAAAATATGATTTTCAAACACATTTTCTTGACGAATCGTTTGTCCATCACCAATATCAATTAAATGCTTGGGTCTGTCTGCAGAAATTACAACTAATGGAATATTACTATAAAAAGCCTCTGCAATTGCAGGATAATAATTCAGTAAAGCAGAACCAGACGTACAAACAATTGCCACTGGTTTTTGAGTTTGTTGTGCAATTCCTAATGCAAAAAAAGCAGCACATCGCTCATCAACAACACTTAAAGCTTCAATTTCTGGATGATTAGAAAAACCCACAGTTAATGGAGCATTTCGTGAACCTGGAGATATAACAACTGTATCAATTTTAAATTGATGACAAGCTGAAATTACAATTTGTGCGAGTTCTTTTTTTGGAAAAGCCCCTTTTAATTTCCCCGATGGGGAAAAACTTGTACCGGAAAAATGTACCTTATCTTTTTTCATTCAAAAAAACTAATCTTTTTTTTAAAAACTCCAAACTTAATAAATTTGGAGTTCTTATAATTTTTAGTTTTACTATTAGCTTTCAAACAAGTTTAGCCCCGATTGAGCGGTTTGTTTGAGCTCTTTTTTGCCCTTTTTAGGTAAAAAAAGCAAGTAGCGAAAGCGGGTAATTGCTTCAAATTGTTATTATTTTTTTAATACCAATATCGCAACAGTTTTTCCCCTTTGGGGAATTAAAGGGGCTTCTAGTTTCCTTTTTGGTAATCTGCTAAAAATTTAGCCAAACCACTATCTGTTAAAGGATGTTTTAATAATCCTTCAATTGCACTTAAAGGTCCAGTCATAACGTCCGATCCTAATTTTGCACAATTCACAATATGCATTGTATTTCTTACAGATGCAGCTAAAATTTGAGTTTCAAATTTATAGTTATCAAAAACAAGTCTAATTTCAGAAATTAAGTTCATTCCGTCTGTAGAAATATCATCTAAACGTCCTAAAAAAGGAGAAACATACGTTGCTCCTGCTTTTGCTGCCAATAAAGCCTGACCAACAGAAAACACCAACGTTACGTTTGTTTTAATTCCTTTAGAAGAAAAGTATTTACATGCTTTTACACCGTCTTTTATCATTGGTAATTTTACCACAATTTGAGGATTTAAAGCAGCCAATGCTTCACCTTCTTTAACCATTCCATCAAAATCTGTAGAAATTACTTCTGCAGAAACATCACCATCTACCAACTCACAAATTTCTTTGTAATGGTTAATAATATTAGCTTCACCAGTAATTCCTTCTTTAGCCATTAAAGATGGGTTTGTAGTTACACCGTCTAAAATTCCTAAAGCTTGCGCTTCTTTAATTTGCTCTAAATTTGCAGTATCGATAAAAAATTTCATTTGTATTTATTTAATTGTAATTGTTATGTTTTGGGCGTTTTAACGGGCTTTACGCACTCGCTTTTTGTTCATTCTTCACAAAAGAGCTCAAACAAATGCTCCAATCCCTAACGCAAAGATAGTTACTTGCTTATAAAGTTTATAAGTGAAATAAAACTATTTTTTACCACTTATAAACAAAGAAATAAAAAATGTTAAGACTATAATTTATAATGATTCATCAAAATCTTCTCATACGTTCTATCTGGTAAAATACGTTTTAAAACGATTGAGAATTTTTCCATAAACCCACCTACTTTATAATGAATTTTAGGTTTTTTAGAATTTATAATTTTATAAACCGCTTTTGCCATTTCTAAAGGATCCATTCCACCATCTACATGCGCATCCATTAAATCTAAATTCATTTGATAATTATCTTTATAAGCAGAATTCTCAAAAACTGGTGTATGATATCTTCCTGCAGCAATATTTGTTGCAAAATCACCTGGAGCAACGTTTACAACGTTAATCCCAAAAGGTTTTACTTCCATACTTGTTGCTTCTGTAATGGTTTCTAAAGCTCCTTTTGTGGCAGAATACAATCCCCTGAAAGGTAAACCCATATAACCTGCAATAGAAGTTACATTTATAATTGTACCCGATTTTTGTTTACGCATTTGCGGTAAAGCAGCTTTCATTACATCAATTGCACCAAAAACATTCGTATTAAAAACAGCACGCATTTCATCAGTTGGTGTATCTTCAATAGGACCTGTAATTCCCATTCCTGCATTATTTAACAAAACATCTAATCTTCCTTCTTTTTTTATGATCAAATCGATAGCACTATTAATCGTATCAACTTTTAATACATCCAATGCAATTAGTTCAAAAGAAAAATCTGCTGTGTTTTTAGGGTTTCTACTTGTTCCATAAACTTTATATCCTTTTTCTGATAAAAAAGTAGCAATCGATTTTCCTATTCCAGAGGAAGCTCCAGTAATTAATACAACTTTAGACATAATATGTTTTATTTTAAAAGTTGTAAAGTTAAAAAGTTAAAATGGAAAAAGGCAAATTTCTAGAACGAAACTTTAGCGCATAAAAAATGGCAAGCTACCTACATCACACTGCTACAACCTAATACCTTTGCTGCGTTCCCGCCCTGGAGGATTCAAAGGGAGCTAGTTGTGTAGGACTTGCCGCTGCAAATTTACAATAGATTTTTATTTAAACAATTAAAAAAAGTATTATTTTTATGTAACAATTTCAACAACTTGAATACTAATGTATTGTTATGATAGTCTATAATCTTTTTCGAAAAATAAAAACTATCAAAAATGAAATCAATATATTTGTATAACTAACTAAATTATTAGAATAATGGAAAATCAAGCAAGTAGTAAAAGTATTATCTTAAATTACGGTTTATACCTAGGTGTTATTGGTATAATTGTTCACTTAGCTCTTTTTGCTTCAGGGAGTTTAATCGAATTACAATGGGTTAACAGTCTTGCTAGTTTTATTGCTATGATTGCTCTTATTATAATTGGTATTAAAAAATTTAAGGAAGCAAATGGTGGTTTTATCTCTTGGGGACAAGGTGTTAAAATAGGAATGGGAATTACCATGATTAGTGCAGTAATAGCTATTGTGTATACATTAATTTTTATGAATTATATTGACCCAACTTATCAACAACAAGCTATGGAAGTACAGCAAACTGCTTGGTTAGATTCTGGTATGACTGAAGAACAAATAGAAGGTGCTACAGAAATGGCTAATAAATTTCAAACTCCTGGAATTTTATCAGCAATGATTTTAGCAATGTCTGCTTTCTTAGGATTTGTAATATCTGCAATTATTGCTGCTGTTATGAAAAAGTCTGAAGAGGAAAACTATTAAGTTCTTATAAAAGTTAATTAGTTAATAAAGTTTTAAAGCTATTACAAAAATTGTTTTGAAACCAGTTAACTTTACAACTTTAAACTTTGTAACTACAAAATATGGATATTTCGGTAGTAATACCACTTCTTAACGAAGATGAATCTTTAAAAGAATTATACGATTGGATTGCAAAAGTTATGCAATCCAATCGTTATTTATATGAAATTATTTTTATTGATGATGGTAGCACAGATAATTCTTGGAAAGTTATAGAAGAGTTATCTGAACACAATACCGAAGTAAAAGGAATTCGATTTCAAAAAAACTACGGAAAATCTCAAGCATTAGATGCTGGTTTTGAATTAGCACAAGGTCGCGTTGTTATTACTATGGATGCTGATTTACAAGATAATCCAGAAGAAATCCCAGATTTATTTAGTTTAATTATTGATGAAGATTTCGATTTGATTTCTGGCTGGAAAAAGAAACGTTATGATAATGTTATTACTAAAAACATTCCATCCAAACTATTTAATGCTGCAGCAAGAAAAACTTCAGGATTAAAATTACACGATTTTAATTGCGGATTAAAAGCCTATAAAAATGAAGTAATTAAATCTGTAAAAGTTAGTGGAGAAATGCACAGATACATTCCTGTTTTAGCAAAAAACGAAGGTTTTACTAAAATTGGTGAAAAAGTAGTGCAACATCAGGCAAGAAAATACGGAGAAACTAAATTTGGAATGGATCGTTTTATAAACGGTTTTTTAGATTTAATTACCATTTCGTTTTTATCAAAATTTGGTAAAAGACCCATGCACATTTTCGGGCTTTGGGGAACATTAATGTTTCTTTTTGGAATAACATCAGCATTTTATATTGGAGCCTACAAACTATACAAAGTTTTTAATGGCATCAAAACAATATTAGTAACAGATAATCCTTGGTTTTTTATAGCCCTAACTTCTATGATTTTAGGAACTCTTCTATTTTTAGCCGGTTTTATTGGAGAACTCATAATAAAAACAAAAAGTAACGAAAAACACTATACCATTAAAGAAAAACTCAATTTCTAAATAGTATATTTGTTTTTTTTATAAACACAATCTTAGATTCTATGAAAGATATTTTAGACAAAGCAAAACAATGGCTAACATCAACTTTTGATGCTGAAACTCAAACAGAAATTCAAGAATTAATTTCTAATAACCCAGATGCATTAGCAGACAGGTTTTACAAAGACATGGAATTTGGTACTGGTGGAATGCGTGGAGTTATGGGGGCAGGAACTAATAGAATAAACAAATATACATTAGGTAGAGCTACTCAAGGTTTGTCTAATTACTTAATAGAAAACGTAAAAAAAGAACAACTAAGTGTTGTAATTGCTTACGACTGTAGACACAATAGTAAAAAATTCGCTAAAGTAGTAGCAGATGTTTTATCTGCAAATAATATAAAAGTATATCTTTTTGAAGATTTACGCGCAACACCAGAGTTGTCTTTTGCTGTTCGTCATTTAGGTTGTGATGCTGGTATAGTATTAACAGCTTCTCATAATCCGCCAGAATATAATGGTTACAAAGTATATTGGGCAGATGGAGGACAAATTGTTCCTCCTCATGATGGTGGAATTATTGCAAAAGTAAATGCTTTAGATTTTTCAGAAATTAATTTCAATGCAAAAGAAGATTTAATTGAAGTTATTGGTAAAGATGTTGATGACGCCTTTATTGATGGTTCTGTTAAAAACGGTTGTTTATCTGATAAAATTAATCGTAATGATTTAAAAATTGTTTTTACTTCTTTACATGGAACATCTATTGTTTCTGTGCCAGATGCATTAGCAAAAGCAGGATATTCTGATGTTCATATTGTTGAAGAACAAAGAGCTCCAAATGGTGATTTCCCAACAGTAAAATCTCCAAATCCAGAAGAGCCAGAAGCTTTAAAAATGGCAACTGATTTAGCAAACAAATTAGGCGCTGATATTGTAATTGGTACGGATCCTGATTGTGATAGATTAGGTGTTGCTGTAAGAGATTTAGATGGAAACATGAAATTGATGAATGGTAACCAAACAATGGTTGTTATGACTGAATTCTTACTAAAAAAATGGAAAGAAGAAGGTAAAATAAACGGCAATCAGTTTGTAGGTTCTACAATTGTTTCGACAGAATTAGTAAATAAAGCTGCAGCAAGTTATGGTGTAGCTACCAAAGTTGGTTTAACTGGTTTTAAATGGATTGCTAAAATGATTAGAGATCATGAATCTATGGATTTTATTGGTGGTGGTGAAGAAAGTTTTGGTTACATGATTGGTGATTTTGTAAGAGATAAAGATGCAGTTACAGCAACTCTTTTAGCTTGTGAAGTTGCTGCTTATGCAAAACAAAGTGGAAGTTCTTTCTATGAAGAATTACTAAACATCTATATTAGAAATAACTTTTATAAAGAACATTTAATTTCTATTGTAAAGAAAGGAATGAATGGTGCTGCAGAAATTCAGCAAATGTTGAGTGATATGCGTAATAACCCATTAACTGAAATTGATGGAGAAAAAGTAGAAACACTTTCAGACTATCAAGCTTCAACAAGAAAAAACTTAATAACTGGTGAAGTAACAAACATTGATTTACCAAAATCTAATGTGTTAATTTATCAAACTGAAACAGGAACAAGAATTGCTGCAAGACCAAGTGGTACAGAACCTAAAATTAAATTTTACTTTAGTGTAAATACTACATTAGACTCTGCAAAAAACGCTATTAATGTTGAAGTTGCATTAGATGCAAAAATTCAAAGAATCATTAAAGAGATGAAATTGAATTAATGAATCATTTCAAAGACATTTTAAAATATGAAAAGAAGTATAGAAAATTCACAATACTAAATATTGTATTTAACATTTTCTATGCTCTTTTTAATGTTTTATCTGTTTTAGCTTTTATACCTGTTTTAGGTATTCTTTTTGGTACTGACAAAAAGATTACAACCAAACCTACTTATGAAGGAATCACAAAAATTGGAAGTTATTTAAAAGATAATTTTTATCATTTTATATCTGAAAAAATAGAAAATGAAGGAGAAATAAATACTTTGCTATTCATCTGTTTATTGGCTCTTTCTTTATTTTTCTTGAAAAACTTATTTAGATATTTAGCCTCATATGTTATCACGTTTTTAAGGACGGGGATTGTTAAAGATTTACGTGACAAACTATATAACAAAATAGTAGAATTGCCAATATCTTACTTTACTGAAAAAAGAAAAGGAGATATTATTGCTAGAATGACAGCAGATGTACAAGAAGTAGAAGTTTCAATTTTAACATCTATAGAAACTATTGTTAGAGAACCATTAACAGTTATTATTGCCATTGCAATTATGCTTTTTATGAGCCTAAAACTAACGTTATTTGTTTTTATTTTACTTCCTGTTTCTGGTTTTATTATTTCATCAATCAGCAAAAAATTAAAAGCAAAATCTGCAAAGGCACAAAAAGAAACAGGAACTTTTCTATCCTTTATAGAAGAAACTCTAACCGGTTTAAGGGTTATAAAAGGATTTAATTCAGAAAAAATTATTGAGAGTAAATTCAATAATTCTACAACTACTTTTCGAAACTTAATGACAAGTGTTTTTCATAGACAAACCTTAGCATCTCCAATGAGTGAGTTTTTAGGTTCTGCAACAATTATTGCCATTCTTTGGTATGGAGGAACAGAAGTTTTATCTAAAACAAGTGCTTTACAACCAGATGAATTCTTTGGTTACATTGTATTGTTTTACACAGTTTTAAATCCAATAAAATTAATTACAACATCCTATTATAACATTCAAAAAGGAGAAGCATCTGCAGAAAGAATTATGCAAGTTTTAAATACTGAAAACAGTATTAAAGACAAACCAAATGCCATTATTAAACAAAGTTTTGAAAATGAAATTGTATTTAAAAATATTTCTTTTAAATATAAAAAAGATTATGTTTTAAAAGACTTTTCTTTATCAGTTAAAAAAGGAGAAACTGTTGCTTTAGTTGGACAATCTGGAAGTGGAAAATCTACCTTAGCAAATCTAATTACGCGTTTTTACGATGTCAATAAAGGAGAAGTTTTAATTGATGGTGAAAATATTAAAAATATCACTAAAAAATCTTTAAGAGATTTAATGGGGATTGTAACTCAAGATTCTATTCTTTTTAATGATACTATTGCAAATAACATAAAACTCGGAACAGAAAACGCTACAGATGAAGCTATTTTTGAAGCTTCTGAAATTGCAAATGCGAATGAGTTTATCCAAAATTTACCAGAAAAATTTAACACCAATATTGGTGATAGTGGAAACACACTTTCTGGGGGGCAAAAACAACGTTTATCTATTGCTAGAGCTGTTTTAAAGAATCCTCCAATTATGATTTTAGATGAAGCTACTTCTGCTTTAGATACAGAATCTGAACAATTGGTACAAACTGCATTAGAAAAAATGATGCAAAACAGAACTTCTTTAGTAATTGCTCACAGATTATCTACCATACAAAAAGCAGATAAGATTGTGGTTATGAAAAAAGGGAAGATTGTAGAGCAAGGAAAACATGAAGAATTATTAGCTAAAAAAGGAGAATACTTTAAGTTAGTTACAATGCAATCTTTAAGTTAAAAGAATATATCTTTCAAAAAAAAGACCAGTACTTTAAAAGTATTGGTCTTTTTTATGTTTATAATTAAGTGCTAAAGATGATTAATCAATTTTCAAGCCTAATGACTTTCCTTTTTCAATCATAAAGTTATAAGAAGCTTTATGTTCATTTGGAATTTCACCCTCTAAAATAGCTTCTTTAATAGCTTCTTTTATTTGCCCAATTTCTCTACAAGGTTTTAAATTAAAAGCTTTCATAATTTCTTCTCCTGTAACTGGTGGTTGAAAATTACGTACTTTATCTCTTTCTTCTACTTCTTTAATTTTAGTTCTTACTAAATTAAAATTTTGATGATAACGTTTAAATTTCTTTGGGTTTTTTGTAGTAATATCTGCTTCACATAAAGTCATTAAAGAATTAATATCATCTCCAGCATCAAAAACCAAACGTCTTACAGCTGAGTCTGTAACCTCACTTGCCAAAACAATTGGACGCGAACTTAACAACACCATTTTTTGAACAAACTTCATTTTATTGTTCATTGGCATTTTCAATCTCTTGAATAATTTATACACCATTTTAGAACCTACAAATTCGTGCGCATGAAAAGTCCAACCAACTTTTTTACTAAACTTTTTCGTAGGTGCCTTACCAATATCATGTAACAAAGCCGCCCAACGTAACCAAACATCATTTGTATATTCAGAAATATTATCTACTACCTCTAATGAATGATAAAAATTGTCTTTATGTTTTTGCCCTTCTACTTCCTCTACTCCTTTTAAAGCTATTAATTCGGGTAAAATTTGTTTTAGCAATCTTGTTCTTTCTAATAATAAAAAACCAATAGAAGGTTTTGGAGCTTCTAAAATTTTGTTTAGTTCAACAACAATTCTTTCTCTTGTAATAATTTTTAATCGATACGCATTTCTAGAAATTGCTTCTAAAGATTCATCATCAATTTTAAAATTTAATTGTGTTGTAAAACGAATAGCGCGCATCATTCTTAAAGGATCATCAGAATAAGTTATATCTGGATTCAGTGGTGTTTTAATCACCTTATTCTCCAAATCTTTAATTCCGTTAAAAGGATCTAATAATTCTCCAAAATTATCTTCATTTAAACTTAAAGCTAAAGCATTTATGGTTAAATCTCTTCTATTTTGATCATCTTGTAAAGTTCCTTCTGTAACTTCAGGATTTCTACTATCTTCAGAATACGATTCCTTTCTAGCTCCAACAAACTCAATTTCTATGTCTTTATATCGTAACATTGCTGTTCCGTAGGTTTTAAAAACCTGTACTTTTGGTTTGTTTGGCAACAATTTAGAAACTTGTTGAGCTAACTCAATTCCACTTCCAACTGATACTACATCTATATCTTTAGAGGTTCCTCTTTTTAAGAAAAAATCACGTACAAATCCACCAATTACATAACTATCCATTTGTAATTGTTTTGATGCTTTAGATATTACACTAAATATTTCTGAAGAAATTGCTTCTGTATATTTCATAATTTTAAAAGTGACGCAAATTTATTGTTTTCTATCCTTTTAAACTTAAAATTTATAAAAGAAAAATTTAATAAGTTTATGCTTGATGAAAAACTAGTAAGTCGTCCAGTTGAAAATTATTATTTCTGTAGAAAAAATTTAAATTTAATGGTTTCCAAAAAGCTTATTCATTTTATATCTTCTAAGCCAAGGAATTTTTCTTCTTTCAGGAATTCCATGCTTTTCGATATAATCTTCTACAGCATCAACCATTCTTTCTGCAGATTTACCATCATTATATGGATGATAATCATTGAAAATTTCTAATCTCTGATTCTTAAAAGGATCTTTTAATAGATTAATTTCTACCTTTTCAGAAAGTTTATCATACGTTAAAGAATTATCCCATTTAAAAATTTTAGAATTATTCTTATAAGTAATAACAGGTTTATCTAACAATAAAAATTCATACACTACAGACGATGTATCAGAAATCATTAAATCAGAAATTAAAAGATATTTAATAATATTTCTTTCTTCAATAAATAAAATATTGCTATTTCTTTCAGCTATTTTCTTGTATTTATTAATTAAGTCTTTCGACATTAAATCATGAAACTTAATAACTATTAAATAGTTTTTATTTGTAGCTAAATCTTCAAGTTCATTTTGTAAAAAAGGAGCACAAGTTAATGATGGTGAGAAAGTTGGGGCAAACAATATTATTTTTTTTGCCTTGTATTTTTCTTTAAGTTGCTGAGCATTTGAATCAAATTTATGCAATTGTTTTCCATAAATATCTAGTTTAGGCCAACCAGTTTCTACAACTTTAAAGTCTTTAAATTTATTTTTTAATTGATTAAATTTTTTAGTAAAAAAAGGACCTTGAGTTAGATATAAATCAAAATATTTTCTGATTCTAAAATGACCTTTTTTTTCACCTGCAAAACCATGAAATGTTTGAACCTTAACACCTCTCAAAAAATGAGGAGCTTCAATACCAGGCACAAAAAGTGTATCACTTTTAAATTCTATAATTTCTCGAATATTAGAAGTTACATATTCATCTTTAAAAGGAAATTTTTCAATTACTTCTTTTCTTGCAAACCAAATATACTCATAGTTTCTTTCTTTTAAAACCTGCTTTATAGGTTCTAAAATTCCAAAAGAATAAGGGTTCATACAGAAAAGAACTGTTTTCATACTTACATTAATTTATTAGCATTTTCTAGATCTTCTTTAAAATCGATTTCTATACAATTATATTTAGAAATATCTATAACTTTAAGTTTCAAATCATCTTGACTAATTGCATTTTCTAAGCCTTTTTCAAAATAATCATTATCATCACAAATCTCTAAATGTTTTATAAAAATATTCAAATCTTTTGAAGAAATAAAATTAATACCAACAGCTTCACCTAAAGCATTTTTTACTTCTTTAGATAATTTATTTACAAAACCATCTTTTAGAGTGTATTTTACTTCTTCTTCTGCTACATTTTGAGTATTTACAGAAATAAAAGAATTTTTATTATTAATATCTTCAATTAATAAAGACAACAATCTTTCATCAAAGACAACATCTCCATTAAACCATAAAACTGATTTACCTTTATGTTTTTTTAAAGCCTGTAATAAACTCTTAGAAGTATTTGTTCTATCAAAAAAAGGATTATATACATAATTAACTTCTGGAAACTTTTCCATAATTAAATCCTTTTTAAAACCAACAACAGTAGTAACATCATTAATATCAAAATACTTAGTGATATTATACAATTGTTTTTCCATTATACTTTTACCATCTTTTAATGGTGTTAATGGTTTAGGAAACGGATTTCCTAATCTTGAACCAATACCTGCCGCTAAAATAATTATTTTCATTATTTTTTATCTTATTATCTTATTCCTCTATTTAACAACCACAATTTAATATATCTAGTTAACACACCATAAGCTTGTGTTTTTGCAACTAAAAAACCAGTAAAACCATCTAAAAACCCAAGGCGTATTATATAATGAATAAAAAATCTTGCTGTTGGCTTTACCATTACATGATAAATATTTACTTTTTTCCCTTTTTCATGTAGTTCACTTGCTTTTATTGCAGCATAATGATTCATCTTAGATATATAATGGTCATAATTTCTGTAAGAAAAATGATCTATCTTATTCTTAAAAAAGCCTAATTTACCTTTAGTGACTATTTTTTCATGAACTAGACCACTGTATTTACAATATTCTTTTAAAAATAAACGAATTACTTTATCTCTCTGAAAACCACTATAATCAACTCGTTTTCCACAGAAATAAAAAGTTCTTCTTACATAAAAACCTACAAAATCCTTTGGATCTTTAAGAGCTTCTATAATTTCTTTTTCAACTTTTGGGGTAACTCTTTCATCAGCATCTAAAAGATAAATCCAATCATTTTCAGCTTGATTAATAGCAAAGTTTTTCTGAGAAGAAAAATCATCAAACTTTCGTTTGATGATTTTTACGTTTAGCTTTTCAGCTATTTCTAAAGTTTTATCTGTACTAAATGAATCAATAACAATAATTTCATCTGCAAAACTTACTGATTTTATAGCATCAGCAATATGAATTTCTTCATTTAAAGTAGGTATAATTGCAGTAATTTTTGTCATAGATTATTATTCTTAAACGGCTACATCATACTCACGTAAAGCGTCGTTAAGAGATGTTTTTTTGTTGGTGCTTTCTTTTCTTTTTCCGATAATTAATGCACAAGGTACATTGTACTCTCCCGCAGCAAATTTCTTAGTATAACTTCCAGGAATTACTACAGATCTTGCAGGTACTCTTCCTTTCATTTCTACTGGCTCATCACCTGTTACATCTATAATTTTTGTACTCATTGTAAGTACAACATTTGCTCCAAGAACAGCTTCTTTTTCTACTCTAACACCTTCTACAACTATACATCTAGAACCTATAAAAGCACCATCTTCTATAATAACAGGTGCAGCTTGTAATGGTTCTAAAACACCTCCAATACCAACACCTCCAGAAAGGTGAACATTTTTACCAATTTGTGCACAAGAACCCACTGTAGCCCAAGTATCAACCATGGTACCCTCATCTACATAAGCACCAATATTTACATAACTTGGCATTAAAATAGTTCCAGGAGAGATATAAGATCCGTGTCTTGCAACTGCATTTGGCACAACTCTAATTCCTCTTTCTGCAAAATTTTTCTTTAATGGAATTTTATCATGATATTCAAAAATACCAGCTTCTAAAGTTTCCATTTTCTGAATAGGAAAGTACAAAACAACTGCTTTTTTCACCCATTCATTTACTTGCCAACCACCATCAACTGGTTCTGCAACTCTTAACTTTCCGTCATCTAATAAATCAACAACTTTTCTAATGGTATTAATCGTATTTTGTTCTTTTAACAAATCACGATTATCCCATGCTGACTCTATAATTTTTCTAATATCTTCCATTTTAAAATTTACTTTTTACAAATATAAATCTATCTGTAAAAACCTGAGGCGAATATACATTTTTTAAACATATTATCCATCTTTGTTTAAATTCTAAAAATATTATTTTAACATAACACAGACACATTCTTACAACTAGTTGATAATATTTAAGTTATTACTTTATTATTAAGTTTTAACAGTTATTTTTGCAAAATAAATTAATATGTTTTGGGTAGAATTCTCGCCATAGATTTTGGTAAAAAAAGAACAGGAATTGCAGTAACTGATGAACTTAAGATTATTGCCTCTGGCTTAACAACAGTAAATACTGATGATTTAATTTCTTTCTTAAAAGAGTATACTTCTAAAAATAAAGTAGAACTTTTTTTAGTAGGAAAACCAAAACAGATGAACAATACTGATAGTGAAAGTGAAGCCTTGATACTTCCGTTTCTAAAAAAGCTTGAAAAACAAATTCCTCAAATTCCTTTATTAAGAATTGATGAACGCTTTACTTCTAAAATGGCTTTTCAAACAATGATTGATGGTGGTTTAAACAAAAAACAACGTAGAAATAAGGCTTTGGTTGATGAAATTAGCGCAACTATTATTTTACAATCTTATTTATATAATAAGTAACTACACCTTACTTGAAAGAAGTTTGAAAAGTTAAAACAATTTTAAAAAAAATCTCATATAAAAATTCGTAATTCAAAAATTCGTAATTCGTAAATCTTAATTGTACTTTTGCAAAGCTAAAAAAATAAAGAAATGATATTACCAATTGTAGCTTATGGAGATCCTGTTTTACGTAAAGTAGGAACTGAAATTGATGCAGATTACCCTAATTTAGAAAAATTGATTTCTAATATGAAAGAAACGATGTACAATGCTTCTGGTGTAGGTTTAGCTGCACCACAGATTGGCAAAGCAATTCGTTTGTTTATTATTGACGCATCTCCTTTTGCTGAAGATGAAGATTTATCTGAAAAAGATAGAGAGGCTTTAAAAAACTTCAATAAAGTTTTTATAAATGCTAAAATCACAAAAGAAGAAGGTGAAGAATGGGTATTTAACGAAGGGTGTTTAAGCATTCCTGATATTAGAGAAGATGTTTTTCGTCAACCAAAAATTACGATTGAGTATCAAGATGAAGAATTTAAAACGCATACTGAAACATTAGATGGTTTAGCTGCAAGGGTTTTTCAACATGAATATGATCATATTGATGGAATTTTGTTTACAGATAAACTTTCAACATTGAAAAAAAGGTTGATAAAAAAGAAATTAGAAAATATTTCTAAAGGGAAAATTAATGCAGATTATAGAATGCGTTTCCCAAATGCAAAAAAAGGTAAATAGTCTAAAAAAGACATAAAAATATATACATGGAATTTAGTAAAATTATAGCCGTTACAGGTAAACCAGGATTATTTGAAGTAATCTCTCAATCTAAAAATGCAGTAATTGCAGAATCTTTATTAGACAACAAACGTTTAGCAATCAATGCTACTCAAAACGTAAGTTTACTAGAAAACATTGCCATTTACACGTATGAAGAAGATGTGCCTTTACTAAACATCTTTACTGCAATGTTTGAAAAAACAGAAGGAAAAGAAGCTTTATCTCATAAAGAAAGTAGTAAAAAATTAACAGCTTTTTTTGCTGAAGTTTTACCTGAATATGATGAAGAAAGAGTGTATGCTTCAAACATTAAAAAAGTAATTCAGTGGTTTAATGCTTTAGTAAAAGCGGGAATGGATTTTTCTAAAGTTGAAGAAGCTACAGAAGAAACTGAAGCAGAAGCGTAATGAATTCTAGAAAAGATCAGTTAGCCGCTTTTAATAGATTGTTAGATATTATGGACGATCTTCGAGAGAAGTGTCCTTGGGATAAAAAACAAACTTTAGAAAGTTTACGTCATCTTACTATTGAAGAAACGTACGAATTGGCTGATGCAATTCTAGACAATGATTTACCAGAAATAAAAAAAGAATTAGGCGATGTGCTTTTGCACATCGTTTTTTATTCTAAAATTGGAAGCGAACAAAAAGCTTTTGATATTGCTGATGTTGCCAATGCAATTTCTGACAAATTGATAGACAGACATCCACATATTTATGGAGATGTTATTGCAGAAAGTGAAGAAGAAGTAAAACGTAATTGGGAACAACTGAAATTAAAAGAAGGAAACAAATCTGTCTTAGAAGGTGTTCCTAAAAGTTTACCTGCTGTTGTTAAAGCAAGTAGAATTCAAGAAAAAGTTGCTGGAGTTGGTTTTGACTGGGGAAAACCAGAGCAAGTTTGGGAAAAAGTACAAGAAGAACTTAGCGAATTAAACGAAGAAATTAAAGCTGGAAATAAAGAAAATACCGAAAAAGAATTTGGTGATGTTTTATTTTCTATGATTAATTATGCTCGTTTTATTGATGTAAACCCAGAAAATGCTTTAGAGAAAACGAATAAAAAATTTATTAATCGCTTTCAATATTTAGAACAAGCTGCAAAAAAAGAAGGCAAAGAACTTGCTGATATGTCCTTAACTGAAATGGATGTTTATTGGGAAAAATCTAAAGAATTCTTTAAATAACACTAACTTTTCAACTTGTCATTTCGAACATTACTTTAATAAAAATAATTTTTTATTGAAAGTAGCTTGTGAAGCAAATAGTGAGGTTAAGAAATCTTATTACTTTTTTTTAAATTTCTCCACAAGGTAGAAATAACAGCAAATTATAAAGTTTTACTTTTTTTTCTTCGGATAAAACTTAGATTCTAAAAAACCTAAACCATAGCCTAAAAACTGGGTTAAAGATGTAAACATACTTAAAAACGCTACATAAACATTCTTGTTTTGAAACAAGGAATCTATAAATATGAGCAAGAAATAAAATAAGTAGAAATACAGTAATTGATTATAGCCAAAAACCGCTAAAATAATTGCAAAATCAATTCCTATAATAAACAAAGAAGGAAACCAATATGTAGGTTTTGCTGTTTCTGGATATTTTTTATTTAAAATTGGTCTTGCAGTTCCGAAACCAAAAGTTTGTTTAAAAAACTGTTGAATTGTACTTCTTCTTTTATGATACACAAAAGCTTTTTCTATCAGTTGTGTTTCACATCCGTTTTCCCAAAGACGAAAAGTTAAATCGATATCTTCTCCATTTTTCATTTTAGAAAAACCTTGTGTTTTTTCAAAAGCAGTTTTAGACAAACCTAAATTGAAACTTCTTGGTTGAAATTTACCGACAGCTTGTTTTTTACCTCTAATTCCGCCTGTTGTTAACACAGAAGTCATAGAATAATTAATTGCTTTCTGTAAAGCTGTAAAACTAGCATGTGCAGCATCTGGACCACCAAAAGCATCTGTAAAATTATTTTCTAAGGCTTTATTTACTTCTGATAAATATTGATTTGGTACAATGACATCTGAATCTAAAATGATAAAATAATTTCCTGAAGCTTTTTGCATTCCGAAATTACGGCTTGCTCCTGCTCCACTATTTTCTTTAAAAAAGTATTTTAAATCGAGTTGACTTTTATATTTCTCTACAATTTTTTCTGAAGAAACATCTGATCCATCTTCTATAATTAAAACTTCGAAATTGTTAGTATAATCTTGTTTTGTAAGACTTTCTAACAACTCGTCAATTTCATTTGGACGATTGTAAACTGGGACAATTATGCTAAAAAGTAGTTTCAAAGTTCTAAAGTTTCAAAGTTTCAAAGTTCTTGGTTTTGAAACTATATTGTAAAAGTAAATAATTAAAAATACATTATTGGTTTTTTAATATTTCTAAAAGTTGGCAAACAAGTTTAGCCCTGATTGAGCGGTTTGTTTGAGCTCTTTTTTAGTTGTCAGTTCGAGTGAATTTGCTTTTTTAGCAAATTTGTATCGAGAACAAAACTAAAAAAAGCGAGTAGCGAAAGCAGGAAATAGCTTCAAATAAAACTACTCAAACTTTTCCATAACCGCTGTACTTACGCCCATATTTGAGAATCCGCCATCATGAAATAGGTTTTGTAAAGTAACTTTCTTGGTTAAATCCGAGAACAAAGTAATTGTATAATCTGCACATTCTAAAGCAGATGCATTACCTAAAGGACTCATTTTTTCTGAATAATTGATAAATCCGTCAAAACCTTTTACACCATTTCCTGCAGTTGTGGCTGTTGGAGATTGCGAAATTGTGTTGACACGAACTTTATGATCTCTACCAAAAAAGTAACCAAAACTACGTGCAATTGACTCTAAATATGCCTTATTATCTGCCATATCATTGTAATCTGGAAAGACTCTTTGGGCAGCCATATACGTTAAAGCAACAATAGAACCCCACTCTTTCATGGCGTTTTTATGATACAAAACATTTAATAATTTATGAAACGAAACTGCAGAAACATCCCAACCTTTTTTTGTGTAATCGTAGTTTGGATCTGTGTAAGGATTCTTTTTTCTAACATTTACAGACATCCCGATTGAATGCAAGACAAAATCTATTTTTCCGCCAAGAATCTCCATAGATTTTTCTATTAAGTTTTCTAAATCCTCTACAGAAGTTGCATCTGCAGGAATTATTTGAGAACTAGTTTTTTTAGCTAAATCATCTAAATTACCCATTCTTATAGATGCAGGTGCGTTTGTTAACACAAACTCTGCTCCTTCTTCATGCGCTCTTTCTGCAGTTTTCCAAGCAATAGAATTCTCGTTTAAAGCACCAAAAATAATTCCTTTTTTTCCTTTTAGTAAATTGTACATGATTTGGTTGTTCCTTTTTAGTTATTAGTGAAAAGTTTGTGGATGGATATTCTAAGAATAGTTCTCGACTGCGCTCGAACTGACATTAAAATTAGTTCAGTAATTGTTTTGCGTGAGTTAATGCTGAATCTGAAATGTCTTTACCACTTAACATTTCTGCAATTTCTTGTATTCTTTCCTCTTTCGATAAAAGCTTTAAATTAGTGGTAGTTACTCCTTTAATTTCTTTTTTATAAACCTTATAATGGTTTACTCCTTTTGCTGCAATTTGTGGTAAATGTGTTATTGCAATTACTTGCATATTACTACTCATTTGCTGCATAATAGCTGCAATTTTATTTGAAACTTCTCCAGAAACTCCTGTGTCTATTTCATCGAAAATAATGGTTGGTAATTGTGTGTTTTCTGATAAAATAGTTTTTACAGACAACATAATTCTAGACAATTCTCCACCTGAAGCCACTTTTTTTAATTCACCAAAACTACCTCCTTTATTTGCAGAAAAAAGGAATTCTAATTCGTCTTTTCCGTTATTGAAATAGTTTTTAGTTGGTTTTATTTTAATTGAAAAACGTGCGTTTTCCATTCCTAAATCGGTTAATAAAACTTGTAATTGCTTATTTAATTTAGGTATTGTTTTGGTTCTTGCATTTGAAATTAAATCGGCAACTTTATCTAACTTTACAGCAACATCATCAATTTGTTTTTGTTTTGCATTAATAAATTCGTCTGCAGATTCTACTTGACCAACTTTTTCTGAAAGTTCTTCAAAAACATTTATTAACTCTGCATTATTACTTACAGAATGTTTCTTCTGTAAATTATACAAAAGTTGTAATCTGTCATTGATTTCTTCAGCTTCATTAGGATTAAAATCTACATTTTCATTTGCATTTTCTAATTCAGAAACAACATCATCTATTTCTATTTTTACGGATGTAATTCTTGCTGATATTTCTTGGTATTCTTTAGAAAACGTTGCAATTTTAGACAATCTATTTTCTAAGGTATTTAGTAAATTCTGAATTCCGATTTCTTCATTAATCGTAATTTCTAAAGATTCAGATAAATTCAGTTTTATATCTTCTATATTATTTAATTTCTCTAATTTTTCTTCTAATTCATCTTGCTCTTCAGCCTTAATTTTAGCTTCTTCTAACTCTTTAAAAAGATGCGAATTATATTCATACTGTTGGTTTGCTTCTTTCTTTTGTTCTTCTAATAAACTAAGCTCTTTTTTTAATTTATTTAACTGAATAAAACCTCTTTTATAAGAAGCAATTCTTGCTGAGTTTTTTGCTAAAGCATCTAAAATTGAAAATTGAAAATTGTTATCAGACAATTGCATTGTTTGATGTTGAGAATGCACATCAATCAATTTTGTTCTTAATTGGTTTAAAACCGACAACGTAACAGGAGTATCGTTTACAAATGCTCTTGATTTTCCTGAAGGAAGAATTTCTCTTCTAATTATAGTTTCTGCTTCGTAATCTAAATCTACTTCATTAAAGAAATCTTCTAAATTGTAATTTGAAATTGCCACTTTTGCTTCTACAATACATTTTGTAGAAGTATCTTTTAAAGAAGATAAATCTGCTCTGTTACCTAAAACTAAACCTAAAGCGCCTAAAAGAATCGATTTCCCTGCACCAGTTTCACCAGTAATAATAGAAAGTCCTGAAGAAAAATCAATAGATAAATGATTGATTAAAGCGTAATTATTAATGGTAAGTTGTGCTAACAAGTTCTCTGAATTTTAAAAAATAAAATTAGTGAAAAATGAATGAAGTTTAAAGAATAAAAAGAAATTAAAGTTCTATTTAATATTCTTCCACTTAGAATTGTTGTTAGGAGATATTTTTCTAACAACCGTTGTTAATTTATTTTGATTTCTTGTATTAGGTCCATCTGCATATATATTTACAATTTCATCTGCTTTTGCATCGAAAAACAAACGAATTAAATAATTACCAACTGTTTTATTATAGATCTTTTCTAAAGAAATTACAGCGTCTTCAATTTTTTGTTTTGCTGATCCTTTATTCTTAGAAAAATTATCTAAACCATTTCTATGATAATTATAAGTTGCAGTTCTATATGATGTTAATTTTGGCGATAAAAAATTATCTATCAATAAAAAACGGTTTTGCTTACCAACCACATTTTGCCATGAAGACAAACCACTTTGTTGTGCTTGCAACATTACATTCTGTGCTTCTTTTAAATAAGGCTCTCCTCCGTTCTTTTTAAAAGTATCTGCATCTGCACCTAAAATTATATTTACATAAAATACAATGGTAGAAACTAAATTACTATCAAATGAGTTTTTATTATAAATTAAAGGGTCGAACTCATTGTATTTAAAATTAAACTCGTTGTCTTTTAAGTTTAATACAGGAGATGCATAAGAAGAACCAAAAACAGGTCTTGTAGATTGAACTTGTAAAGTAGCTTTAAAAGTATTTGCGTCTCTAGAAGTTACAATTATTGTAAAAGCACAATCTATTCTTTCTTCTGCTTTTACCTGTTTATTTGTCCATTTTGTTTGATTTACAAACTCTGACAATGATCTTTCTAACGTTTTAAAAACCTGAGTATTTGAGCCTTGAACCTGATTGTAATTTACAGTCACTAAGCAATTCAATTCTTGTGATTTCATCACAGAAGCAGAAAAGAATAATAGAAAAATAATTAAAATTTTTTGCACTTATTTTGTTTTAAATGTCTGGTCGAGCGCAGTCGAGACCTAACTTTAAACCTCTCGACTGCGCTCGAGGAGAAAAACAATATTAAGAAATCTTATTTACAATTTCGTTCATGATATCTTTAGCAACTTCTACTTTAGATTTTAACTGAAAAGATTTCTCTTTCAAATCTTTATCAATAATAGTAATTTTATTTGTGTCTGTTGCAAAACCAGCACCTTTATCTTGTAAAGAATTTAATACAATTGCATCTAAGTTCTTTCTTTCTAACTTACTTTTTGCATTTGCTAACTCATTATTGGTTTCTAAAGCAAAACCAACTAAAAATTGATTCTCTTTTATTTTACCTAAAGAAGCTAAAATATCTTTTGTTGGTGTTAACTCTATCTCTAACGAAGAATCTTTCTTTTTTATTTTCTGAGTTGCTGCATTTTTTGGTTTATAATCTGCAACAGCAGCAGAAAGAATTGCAATATCTACACCTTTAAAATAAGTATGCGCCGCATTATACATTTCTTCTGCAGAAACTACATCAATTCTATGAACTAAAGAATGTTTTATTTGTTGATGACTTGGACCAGAAATTAAATAAACTTCTGCTCCTAAATTAGCTGCTGCTTTTGCAATTGCAAATCCCATTTTTCCAGAAGAATGATTTCCGATAAAACGAACAGGGTCAATTGCTTCATAAGTAGGGCCAGCAGTTAATAAAAGCTTTTTTCCTTTTAAAGGTAACTTAGATAAAATATCCTTTTCTATAAATGATACAATATCTTCTGGTTCTGCCATTCTTCCTTCACCTACTAAACCACTTGCTAACTCTCCAGAAGTTGCAGGAATAATTGTGTTTCCAAATGATGCTAATTTGTCTAAGCTTTCTTTTGTTGATGGATGAATATACATATCTAAATCCATAGCCGGAGCAAAATATATTGGACATTTTGCAGATAAATAAGTTGCTAACAACAAATTATCGCAAATTCCATTTGCCATTTTAGACATTGTATTTGCTGTTGCAGGAACAACAACCATATAATCTGCCCAAAGACCAAAATCTACGTGATTGTTCCACAATTCATTTTCTTCATCTTCTTTATCGTAAAAAGTTGAATGAACTGGATTCTTAGAAAGTGTGGAAAGTGTGAGAGGTGTTATAAAATCTTTAGACGCAGGAGTCATAATTACTTTGACTTCTGCGCCTGATTTTATAAATAGACGAACTAAACTAGCCGTTTTATAAGCGGCAATTCCTGCAGTAATTCCTAAAAGAACTTTTTTACCACTTAAAATAGACATTATTCAGTTTCTGGAGTTCTAAAATATACTTTGTCATTTAACCATTCTTCAAGAGCAATTGCTGTTGGTTTTGGTAATCTTTCATAAAATTTAGAAACTTCAATTTGTTCTTTATTTTCAAAAACTTCTTCTAAACTATCGTTATAAGTAGCAAACTCTTCTAATTTATCAACCAATTCTTTCTTTAAGTCTCCGTTAATTTGATTTGCTCTTTTAGCAATAATAGAAATAGCCTCATAAATGTTTTCTGTAGGAGCTTCTATTTCATTCTTATTATAAGTAATAGTACTTAATGCTGCCTTAGTATCTTTATAATCCATAATTAGTTATTATTTCTTTTTTGAGTTTTGAAATTCTTTTTGTTTAGCAATTAAATCTTCTGCCGTTTTATTTTCTACATTTAAAGTAACTAACATTTTATTAGCCTCTTCCATAAATTTAGATTCCGGAAAGTTTCTTTTTAACTTTTCATAAGCTTCAATTGCATCTTTTGCACGTTCTGGTTTTCTTCTAACTGTACTTTTTAAAACAAAATCATGTGCTGCTTTTAATCTATAATAATATGCTTCTTCTTTAAATTCTGAACCTAAATAATCTGATAACAGATTATCAAAAGCTTGTATTGCTGCTTTATAGTTTCTTAAGTCGTAATCTGCTGTTCTATAATATGTTTTAGCAATTTCGAAATATTTTTTTTGAAGCTTATATCTTAACTCTTTATAATGCGTATTTGCTTCTTCAATTTTATCTGAATCTGGATATTCATTAATAAAACTTTGAAAAGATTCTAAAGCCTTATTTGTATCTGTAGGATCTAAACTAAAACGTGGAGAAGCTAATTTGTAACTATAAGCTGATAAAAAAGCTGCTTCTTCTTTTTTTGAACTTTTAGGATAATTTTTTGCAAAACGATCAAAGTAATAACCAGAAATACTATAATTTTTCTCGTTAAAATTTGATTGTGCCACCATAAACTGAATACGTTCCATTTGTGGTTTACCTCTATAGGTTGGTGTTATTTTCTCGAATAAACGTAAAGCTTTGCCGTACTTTTTTGTTTCGTACATTTTAGTAGCCATTTTATATTGGTCTTCAGATGTACCTTTGTTTAATACTTTTTGATATTCTCCACATGAAAATAAGACAAGTGAAACGATCAATAAATACGCTAAATTTTTAATTTTTTGCATCATGCAAAATTAGTGATTAAATATGGATTAATAAAACGTTTTTTTACACGTTAAATTGTGTCGTGTAATTATCTACAAAAAACGTAAAAAAAGAGATTGGTTGATACTAAAAGTTTGTTAATATTACTCTTGAGTAGGAGCTGCAACAATTAATTGCTTAATATCATTATCAAAAAGATAAAAACCACTCTTATCATCACCTATTAAATTAATTTTATCTAAAATATTTCTGGCTAAAGCTTCCTCTTCTATTTGCTCAGAAACATACCATTGTAAAAAGTTATGAGTAGCATAATCTTTTTCTTGTAAAGAAATATCAACCAAATCATTTATAGATGCAGAAACTGCAACTTCATGATTAAATAATTCTTGAAACAATTCTTTAAATGAATTAAAAGAAACACGAGGCGCTTCTAAAGTAGAAATTATTGCATGTCCTCCTCTTTCATTTATAAACTTCACTAATTTTAACATGTGCATTCTTTCTTCATCAGAATGTGCATACATAAATTGTGAAACCCCTTCAAAACCCTGTGTTTCAGCCCAAGAAGCCATTGCTAAATATGCTTGAGAAGATTGTGCTTCTATAGTTACTTGTTTATTTAAAGCGTCTTGTATTTTTTCTGATAACATAGTGTTTTATTTAAAGTTTGATACAAATTTAGCAATTTTAGTTGTAAGTTCTGTACTTGCTTTTACTAAAGGCAAACGTACATCATTTGTACAAATATTTAATTCTTGTAAAACTGTTTTAATTCCTGCTGGATTATTTTCTTCGAAAATATAATCTATAATATCCATCATTTTATAATGAATATCATACCCTTTTTTATTATTTCCTTGTAAACCGTGATTTATCATCATAGAAAATTCTTTTGGAAATGCTTGACCAATAACAGAAATTACTCCAGAACCACCTGCTAAAGCAACTCCTAAAGCCAAATCATCGTCACCAGAAATTATTAAAAAATCTGCTGGTTTGTCTTTTAATAAAGTATGATATTGTTGTTGGTTGTTTCCAGCTTCTTTAACAGCCACAACATTTTTAAAATCTTTTGCTAAACGTATGGTTGTTGCAGGCTCCATGTTTTTTGCAGTTCTACCAGGAACATTGTACAAAATAATTGGTAAATTAGTAGTTTCTGCAATTGCTTTAAAATGCTCATAAAATCCTTCTTGTGTTGGTTTACTATAATATGGAGCTACAGAAAGTATACCATCTAAACCGGTAAAATCTCTTGTTTTTAATTCTTCTACAACCAACGCAGTATTGTTACCTCCAACTCCTAAAACTAAAGGCAAACGCCCATTATTAGTTTTAATAATAACATCAATTATTGCCTGTTTTTCTTCTTTGGTAATTGTTGCGCTTTCAGCTGTAGTACCATTGATAACTAAATAATCTGTTCCATTTTCAATATTAAAGTTTACCAATTTAATAAGTGCATCAAAATCTACACTTAAATCTTCATTAAAAGGTGTAATTAAAGCAACTCCAGTTCCAATAAATTTCTGCATTATATAAAGTTTTAAAGGTGTAAAATTACAATTTTAAGATGGAATTAGTTGACTAAAAATTTAAATCTTACTAAGAATAAACAACTTTTATATTAAAGTTTAATTTTTTAGTTTCTTAAGAATTTGAAGATACTTTTTTAATTCTGAAGAAAATTGTTGAACATTTTCTAATTCAGTTGAAATTTCTAGTTCATATAGTTTTGAATTTACTTCAGAAAAACCAGCTTTAAACGTTGCTTTAGATTTTAAAACTGCATGCTCTAAATACAAATGATTTTCATTAAAATAACCAATTAGCAAATCGAAAGGTTGTTCTAAAAAACTTTGAAAAGTTGGTTCTACAAAGTCTCCTTTCCAATTAATGTCTTTTTCAGAAAAATGTTTGTAAGAGATAGCATCTGATTTATCAAATTTCTTATAGCTATATATTTTTGAATTCCTTACTCCAAGAATAGCTTCAACTTTTGATTCTAGCTCTATTTTTGATGAAATTTCTTCTGTTGATAAAATACCAACAGATTGAATTTCTTTTTGAGAAACGGTTCTATTTTCTGACAAATTTGATAAAATCTTATCAAACTTCTTTTTTAATCTTACTTCTTTTAATTTAGATAAATTCATCAATAAAATTACATTACTCTGTAAAAATAAGGATTATTTATTCTTTATTTCTAATAAAACAAACTGATTTAGTTGTTTTCCGTAAGCTTGAAAATTATCATCAGATACCAAAACCAAAGATTGGTTTCCGTTTGCTAATTTTTCTCCAAATGTAATTCCTTCAATATTATCTATTATCCCTCCAGTTAAACGATCTCTTATATCTTCAAAATCAAATACTAATCTTTTTTTAAGTGGTATAAAACTTGTTTCTCTTAAGGATTCTATATCTAAAATATTACTTGTATTTTCATCAACAGAAGCTTCAAATATTCTTATAATATTCCCCAAAGCTCCATAACCACTTTGATACGTTCTCTCAACAATAAGAAAATGATTTTCTTTATATTCCAAAATTGCGGTTAAACCATTTAAATTAGTTCTTCCTTGAGACGGTTTTGTAATATGCTCTAATTGATATGCAAATTGCTTTGTTGCTTTCTTTGCTGCTTTATCAAAATAAGTAATTCTAATTGGTGAAGAAGTTTTTGTAAAAGTAGGCTCTTCTCCATCGCTTAATAAAGGAGATTCCATTGCTACCCAAAAACCTTTATTATTGATACCTTTAGAAGAACCTTCAAAAGCTCCATTATGTTTCAATTTTGCAATTGCATTTGGAATAAAATAATTTGGAATTGTATAATTTTGGACAAAATTACCCAAAGAATCTGTAGTAAATACTGATGGACTTTTACCTTTAATTATTGAACCTTCACTTACAAAATTAACTTCTTGAGTTTCCTTATCAATAAAAATTGATTCTAAATCCAAAAATGTTTCTTTGTAAAAAGCAGTTATTGTATCATTTAAACAAACAACATTCTTAAAATCTATAGATTTAATTTTGTTTTTTTCAATATCAATTTTAGCTTTTACAAACCTTGGATCCCTAGAATCATCAACTACAAAATAATAAAATCCGTTTGAATAATCTACCCCAGAAAGCCCACCTATGACTGAATTATTTATCGTTAGTGAATCTTTTACAATATATTCATCTAAAAAAATTAATTCTGTTTGTGTATTTTTCTTGCAAGAAAATAAAACACTAATAAAAAAGACATAAAAAAGAAAGGTTCTCATTAATAAATATTTTTTATAAAGTTATCTATTCTTTAGAAAAGCATAAGTTAAAAATGTATCTATAGTCCAGAAAAGTGTATGAACTGTTTTAAATTAGAAATAAATCAGAAAAACAATATTTTTACTTAAAATAGATGTATCACAAACATATAGTTCAAAGTTAATTATTAAAGCTGAAAACAAGTAATTTCTTTCAAGTAAATTGATTAAAAATGATACTATAATTATCATTTTAACAAAAAAAAATAAACAATAAGTGTACATGTTGATTTTTATCACTTTTTTATTGCATAATATCCTTTTTATTTATATTATTGTAGGGTAATTGAAATTTAAGCATTTTAATTATTATTTTCCCCTAAATCAATACATATGAAATAATATTTTTTTGTTATCCCCCTAATTATTGGAGCCCCCTAAACTAACTGATAATTAACAAAAAAAGAAAAAACTATATCTATTTATTTAGAACAAAAAAAGCAGTTACAAAATGTAACTGCTTTTTTATTTATATAGAATTCTGTTTTAAGAATCTTTAACTATCATCGCTTTACAAATTAGATATTGCGCCACAATATAAGTAATCATTATACTTATACCATAAACCTCTCTTGCTTCATAAAACTTATTAACTGCTAATACGCTGTCTGATATTATAAAAATTATAGCACCTAAAAGCATCCATAAATTTTCGGTACTTTTTTCTTCTTTATAATTTATTAAGGCAAGTGTGCCAAAAGTAGAAATTACAATTCCATAAATTATAACCGGAATTAACATTTCGCCTAAATTATCTTTAATTAAGAAAACAATACTTCCAAAAGATATTATAAAGGGTAATGATGCTGTAATAATTTTAACAATACCTATTTTTTTTAAATAACCAGCAACAATTTTTATATATAAAAAATGAGCGATTAAAAAAGAAACTAAACCTAAAAGGAAATATTCTGATTTAAAAAGTAAAAATGTATCTCCCCAAAAAGAAAAAAACAACGCAGAAACATACCAAAAATCGGCTTTTTTAACTGAAGATAAATAAACAACCGCCAAAGAAATTGTTATAAATGGTTTTGTAAAGAATGCTAATGTTTCATTGTGTAAAAGCCCAAAAATATGAGAAACAACAATTACAAGAAATAAACCCGAAAATATTTTAGTCAGCTTTGTCATAAATTATAATTTTCTTCTGTTATCTTCAGATTGTGTATCAATCAACTTATTATAAGGATCTACCCCTACTTCAATCGGTTTTTCATCAACTATAATTGTAATTTTATTATTGATTTCAGTAATCTTATACTTCTTTAAATACAGTTCTTTCTCTTTCGTTTCTCCATCAATTTCTTCTTCAGTAAAAATACCAATATCAACATAATCTGCTAATGGAACAGATAAAATTGGTTTCTTCATTTTATCAGTTTTATAAGATAAAGTATCTCCTACTTTTTCACCATAATAACGTTTCCCTTTCTCATCATTTCTATATTTAGAAACTTCAAACTCTATTTCTACTTGGTATTTTCCATTTTCTAATTCTGTAGATTTTGCATCTAAAATTCTGTTTCTATACAAAGTTATGGTTTCAAACATATCTTTAATTACATATTGTAAAGAATCTGGTGTAGCTTCTTTTATATAATCAACCATTTCTATAGAAGTTGTATAAGGTGGTTCTTGAAACTTCACTTTTTCTACATACTTTTTTAAAGCTCCATTTAAATTATCTTCACCAATATAATCACTCAAAGCATAAAACACTAAAGATCCTTTTTGGTAACGAATATAGCCTTGTCCATCATTATACATCAATGCATTTTCACGTTTTCTTTCTAAGGTTCTTTGCAATAAATAATCATCTAAAGCTTTCTTTAAAAAAGTTCTCATTTTTGCTTTTCCATGTTGATGTTCTAACACTTTTAAGGATACATATTCAGACAAGCTTTCAGACAACATTGTTGCTCCTAAAACATCTGCTCCAATAACTTGATGCGCCCACCATTGATGTGCAACTTCATGCACCGTAATTGCAAACGGATAATCTACTCCATCTTCATTTTTATCATCTACATCTGCAATAAAACCAACTCCTTCCGAAAACGGAATTGTATTTGGAAAAGATTGTGCAAAGCTTCCTCCTGTTCTTGGAAACTCTATAATTCTTGCTTGTTTATGCTGATAAGGGCTAAAGTTTTTAGCATTATAATCTAAAGATGCTTTCATTCCTTTCATCATTCTGTCTAAATTAAATTCATGACCTTTATGATAATAAATTTCTAAACTGATGCCTTTCCACATTTCTTTTTTCACTTCATATCTCGCTGAGTTAAAAGCGTAAAAATTTAAGATTTTACTATCCATTTTATAATGGAAATATTTACGATCACCTTCTGTCCATTCTTTTTGCAAATAACCTGGAGCAATTGCAATTTGATCTTTAGATGTAGAAACTGTAGCTTCAAAATTGATCCAATCTGAATCTTTTGAAATATAAGTATCTCCTAAAGCTGTAGAATCTGATGGTTGAGGACGTAAATCATTTGCTGGTAAGTCGAATTTTTTACGCGTTTTGTTATCTGTTAATTCTGCTTGAGAGGAATATCCTAAAGAAGGAAACATTGAAAAATTATTGATAAATGTTCCGTTTTCTCTTACAGGAGATTTTCTTCTATACGTAGTATTTTTCTTACTTTTTACAGTAATTGCAAGCTGTAAAGTATCTCCAGGTAAAATTTTATTTTTAAAATGATACATATCAAAATGCTGAATGGTATCTTCTAAAACTAAAGAATTAGGCTTACTAAATTCAAAAGTACTTTCTAAATCATTATGGTTTAAAAACAACGTATCAATTGCTTTATCTGTTTTATTCACCATTGTATAAATAGCAGAAGCATCAAACATTCTTTCTTTCGGAAAAATATTTACATCTGTTTTTACAGAAACAATTCTTGGTTGTGCATAACCTTCGTATTTTTTATATGTTTTCTCCCAATTTACACTTTGCAATTCTGCCTCTTTAGATGAAGTTCTTTTCGATTTTGTACCTGTTTGCTGGTAAATAGAATATCCTAAACCTAAAAATGCTAATAAGAAAACAGAAAAACTGATGGCTGCAAAACCTTTAAAACGTGATTTAGCAATCGAAATTCTTTCTGCAAAAGAATTCGGAATTCCACGAACCCAAAATAAAAAAGAGCCAATTAATAAAACTAATCCGCATAAAATCCAATATAATTTATACCATAAATAAGGTTCTAAAATTCCATAACCATTCATATCAGAATAACTATATCTTGGACCTTGATTGTATTTAAAAATAGATTGCTCAATTCCTGCTAAAGACAAAAATGGCATTCCGATTGAAATGACCAACAATACAAATAAACCTAAATAAGGGTTGCCAATTAAGGTTTGAATAAAAATTGATAAAAAAGCCCAAACTAAAAAACTTAAAAAATCTAAGAAAAATAGTTCTGTTAAATAATGACCTATTTCAAAATTATAAAATCCATTATAAGCTTGAAAAAGCATTCCAGAAACCATAATTACAGCTAATAAAACCAATTGCATTTTTATCAATGCAATTACTTTAGAGAATAACAATGTCCAGTTAGGAATTGGAGTTGCATCAACCAAATGATTTACTTTGGCAATTTTTGCTCTATGTACCAACATACCAGCATATAAAAATGTACAAATATTTATTGATGCTGCAAAAACTCCACCTGTATTCAACATTTTCCACGTAACTGGCAAAGTTGCTGTTCCAAAAAGGTTTCCTATTTCTGATAAACCAACCACTATTAAAACCAAACCAACTAAAACAATTGATATAAATGCCCAACTTTTTACGATGTATTTAAAGTCGATATTCGATAATTTCCAAGTGGTTTTTAAGTTTTGTAAGAAAGAATAATTATAAGAAACTTTAGGTAAAACTATTTTTGTAATTCCGCTAAAATTGGTTTTTGTAACTCTTTCAGCTTTTGGTTTTTTAAATGAAAATGAAATGGCATTCTGACTGAATTTGAAGAATTTATATACAAACCCAAAGATTAAAGTAGCAATTACCAACCATAATAATCGATTGTAAACTATCATTTCTTTTATTGGAATTTGCAATTCGTTTTGCTCTGAAGGTGTCCAATATTTTGTGTAATAATTAGTTGCTGCAGAACCAAAAGGATCTATAATTGCAGCTAAAGTTCTATGCTCTGGCTCAGAAAGTAAACTTTCTAAAACTCCTTGTCCGAACATTAAAATAATAACGGTAATAAAACCTGCTGCTATATTTCTTGTAAACGCAACTACTGCAAAAACGATAGCACCAAACAATAATACGTTGGGTAAAATAAAAACGAAATACGTTTGTAAGTATGTTATTACATTAAATGGACCAACAATATCTGGATTTGTTCCAGGAAATCTAAAACCAATTATCATTCCCAATGCAATTGAAAATACAATTACAGAAACCACTACAATTGAACTAAAAAACTTTGCAAATAAATAATTTGCTTTTGTAAAAGGATAAGAATATAAAATGGTATGCATTTCACTTTTAAAATCTCTAAATACTGAAACTCCAACAATAGATGGAAATAAGAAGAAAATAAAAATGGTTAATGCGTTAAATAAACCAGAAACTCCTATTGGCGAGTTTACAATTCTAGAAGAACCAGTTGTGGCTGTTACAGAATCGAAAAAGCCTGCAGAAGCAGCAGATAAAAAGAATGCTAATAATAAGAAAATACCTATATAAATGTAAAATGCAGGTCTATTAAACCAATATTTTAATTCTTGTTTGAAAATAGTTGAAAACATTTCTTTGGATGTTTAGATAGTTAGATGAATAGATTTTTAGAATAAACTTTTATTAACTTAAAACTGGTTCATCTTGTTTTAAAGCAATAAAATAAACATCATCTAATTGCGGAGTTGCAGCCACAAAATCATCCGCAGGTTTTTCTATAGCATGCACTCTAATATTTAATGTATTATCTTGATTATAGTTTGAAGATAAAATATTGAAATCTCTTTCATTTTCTTCTAATTCTTCTCTTGTAATAATTTTTGTCCAAATTGTATTGCCAATTTCTTTAGTAGCTTCTTGTGGAGTTGTATGTTTTAAAATTCTTCCTCCATTTAAAATTGCCATTTCATTACACAATTCCTTAACGTCTTCTACAATATGAGTAGAAAAAATAACAGTTGTATTGGTACCAACTTCACGTAAAACATTTAAAAAACGATGTCTTTCTGCAGGATCTAAACCAGCTGTTGGTTCATCAACAATAATTAATTTTGGATTGTTTAAAAGTAATTGCGCAATACCAAAACGTTGTTTCATTCCTCCAGAATAACCAGCTACATATTTACGTCTTACATCATATAAATTGGTGATTTCTAAAACCTCTTTTACAATTGCTTTTCTTTCTGATTTGTTAGTAATTCCTTTTAAAGTTGCAAAATAATCCAATAAATCTTCTGCAGACATTTTTGGATACACACCAAAAGATTGTGGTAAATACCCCAACACTTTTCTTAAAGACATATTGTCTTCTAACACATTAATATCACCAAATTTAATTGAACCAGAATCAGGACTTTGTAATGTTGCAATTGTTCTCATTAAAGATGATTTCCCTGCTCCATTTGGACCTAATAAACCAAACATTCCTGTACCAATTTCGATACTTAAATTGTCAATAGCTTTTACTCCGTTTTTATAAGTCTTAGTTAAATTTTCAATTACTAACTTCATTTTCTTGGTTTTAGTGATTTTTACTCGAAAAAATGATTTCTCTTAACTTTTTAAGAGAAACCCATTAAAATTGTCATTCTCGTGAAAACGAGAATTTATGATTAGTGTAAAAGTAAGCACTTTTGTTACAATTTTTTGTGATTTTTTTAATGCAATCATAAAAAATCGCTTTATTTTTACATACATTAAAGAAAAATCAATTTTTATAAATATATAAATAATGGCAAAAAAATCAATATTAAATAAAAAATCGCTTACATTTTTAGAAAAATATTTAAATAATGCAGCTCCAACAGGTTATGAATGGGAAGGTCAAAAAATTTGGATGGATTATCTAAAACCTTATGTAGACACTTTTATTACTGACACTTATGGTTCTGCAGTTGGCGTTATAAATCCTGATGCAAAATACAAAGTTGTAATTGAAGGTCATGCTGATGAAATTTCTTGGTATGTAAATTATATTTCTGATAATGGTTTAATTTATGTAATTAGAAATGGTGGATCAGATCATCAAATTGCACCTAGTAAAATTGTAAATATTCATACTAAAAAAGGAATTGTAAAAGGAGTTTTTGGTTGGCCAGCAATTCATACAAGAAATAAAGCAAATGAGGAAGCTCCAAAACCAGAAAACATCTTTATTGATACAGGTTGTGCAACAAAAGAAGAAGTAGAAAAATTAGGAGTTCATGTTGGTTGTGTAATTACGTATCCAGATGAGTTTCATGTTTTAAATGGTGATAAGTTTGTTTGTAGAGCTTTAGATAATAGAATGGGTGGTTTTATGATTGCTGAAGTTGCACGTTTGCTAAAAGAAAATAAAAAAGAATTACCTTTTGGATTGTACGTTACGAATTCTGTACAAGAAGAAATAGGTTTACGTGGAGCAGAAATGATTACACAAACCATAAAACCAAACGTTGCTATTGTTACAGATGTTACTCATGATACAACTACACCAATGATTGAAAAGAAAAAAGAAGGTCATTTAGAAATGGGGAAAGGTCCAGTTGTTGCTTATGCACCTGCTGTACAACAAAAATTAAGAGATTTAATTACGGAAACAGCTGAGGCGAAGAAAATCCCTTTTCAACGTTCTGCACTTTCTAGAGCAACAGGTACAGATACTGATGCTTTTGCTTATAGCAATGGTGGAGTTGCTTCTGCATTAATTTCTCTTCCACTAAGATATATGCATACTACTGTAGAAATGGTGCATAGAGAAGATGTAGAAAATGTAATTAAAATGATTTATGAAACTTTATTAAATATTAAAGACGGAGAAACTTTTTCTTACTTTAAATAAATAAAAAATCTTTTATCAATTCGAGTGAATTTATGAAGAATGAATAAATTTGTATCGAGAACTTTTATACTAATTAGTTCTCGATACATTTTTTATTTACATTTTATTTCAATAAAAACCAATCAGACTAACAAACGTTAACACCATCTGAAATGAAAATCACCAACCAAAAACACCTTTTCAGTATTCCTGAAGAAATAACGTATTTAAATATAGCGAGTCAATCACCTTCTTTTAAAGCGGTTGAACAAGCAGGAATTGATGGTGTTTTAGAAAAAAGTCATCCCTATAAAATTACAGGTGACAGTTATTTTGAACCTGTAAAAGAAGTGAAAAAACTATTTGCGGAATTGATTAATGTAGACAATTATAATAGAATTGCAAATATTCCTTCTGCTTCATATGGATTGGCAACAGCAGCTAATAATATCACCTTAAAAAAAGGAGATGAAATTCTTTTAGTTGATGAACAGTTTCCTAGTAATTATTATGTGTGGGAAAAACTAGCCAAAAAATTTGATGCAAAAATTACAATTGTCTCAATGCCCTTAGAGAAACTGAATAGAGGTAAAAAATGGAATGAAGCAATATTAAATTCTATTTCTGATAAAACTGCAGTTGTAACTATAGGAAATATTCATTGGGCAAATGGAACTTTATTCGATTTAAAAGCAGTCAGTAAAAAAGCAAAACAAGAAAATGCTTTATTAATTATTGATGGAAGTCAATCTGTTGGAGCATTTCCTTTTTCGGTGAAAGAAATACAACCAGATGCATTAATTTGTGCAGGTTATAAATGGTTATTTGGACCTTATGGTTGTGGTTATGGTTATTTTGGTGAATATTTTGACAATGGAACCCCATTAGAAGAAAATTGGTCTAATCGTTTAAATAGCGAAAACATGAGCAATTTAACTTCATACGAATCTAAATACAAACCTTTAGCTAACAGGTATTCTACTGGTGAACACGCAAGTTTTATTTACATAAAAATGCAAATTGAAGCTTTAAAGCAAGTTTTAATTTGGACTCCAAATGCAATACAAGAATATTGTAAAGAAATTACTTCTGACGCAGTTAAAACCTTAAAACAGAATGGATGTTTTATTGAAGACGATAATTTTAGAACACATCATTTATTTGGAGTTGAATTACCTGAGAAATTAGATATTGAAAAACTAAAATTGAAACTAAATCAAGAAAGTATTTTTATTTCTTTTAGAGGAAATTACATTCGTCTTTCTTGTCATTTATACAATACAAAAGAAGGTTTCACTAAATTAACAAACTGTATTTTATCTTGTTTATAAAATGGACGAACTAATTGATATTTTAACTCCTGAAGGAAAACCAACTGGAAAAACGGCTTTAAAATCTGAAGCTCATAAAAATGGATGGTTTCATGCAACTGTTCATATTTGGTTGTTTACTTCGGATGAAAAAATTTTACTTCAAAAAAGAGCTTTATCAAAAAAAGTTTTTCCGGGTTTATGGGACATTTCTGTTGCAGGACACATTGGAGCTGGAGAAACAGTTTTATCATCTGCAAAAAGAGAAGTTTTTGAAGAAATTGGTTTACAATTAGAGGAAGAAGAACTTATTAAAATTGGCACTCGAATTCATCAAGTTTCTCATAAAAACGGAATTCAAGACAATGAACATCATCATGTTTTTATTGCAGAATTAAAAACTCCTTTATCAGAATTAACAATTCAAAAAGAAGAAGTAGACGATATTAAGTTATTTGATTTATCAATATTAAAAAACACAAAAAACCTCGAAAACGTTTTGCTCTCGAGGTTTCATGAATATTATGTTTCTGTTTATGATAAAATTATTGAACATTTATCATAAGATTTTTTTACTTTTTGGGTTTCATAAAAAATGAATCTGCTAATTTACCTTGACTTATTAATGGCAATGTAAATTCCACAATTTTAGAAGTTGGACTTAGTTTTTTATTTTCATCTTTTTTATACCAAGTAATCTCTTTTGGAAGCATTATTCCATTAACATTTTCCCATTTATTATATCTTATCATTTTATATTTATCACTAGTTTTTTTAGACCTAAATGTAACAGTGTATCCTAACCATTCCATTTGATATGTTTTTGGGTTGTAATAAATAATATAATTATCATCTGGTGAAGTTCCTTTGTCTGAAGCATAAGAAATTTTATATCCAGAATAATTGGTTCCTTCAAAACTTAAATCAGCTACTTTTTCATATGTAATACCATCATCTGCTAACACAAAAGGCATTGCATAAAAATAGAAATACAGATTGTAATAAAAAGCAGGATTTCCCTTATAAGTTCCTTTTTCATCTTCATCTAACCAAATTTCTTTTCCATCAAACCCTAGAGAATATTTTGGAGTATTAATTACAATTTTTCGTGAGTGTAAATCAGAAGTATGTACTTCTTCTCCTTTATTAAAAGATAAAACCTGAGCATTTCTCCATGCTTTTATTCCTCCATGTTTTTCAAAAACTTTTCCTAATTCGTCTGGAAAATTTTCTTTTGTAGATTCTACAATTATCTCTTTTTTAACATCTTTTTTAGCTTCATTTTTACATGATACAGCTACAATAACAATTAATAGCAATAATACTTTTTTCATAAGTTAGTTTATAGTTTAGATAACAGTTTTTAAGTCGTTTTATTTTAAAATACTTTCAAAAATAGAAAAATTAAAATTTTATTATTGTCATTTTGTGAGAAATGTAATGAATTCGAAAATCTTTAAACTTTCGAGATTTCTACACAAGGTCGAAATGACAAACAAATTAAATTTTTGATTGATACGTATACAAATCATAATATCTTCCTTGTTTAGCAATCAATTCATCATGAGTTCCTCTTTCTGCAATACTACCAGCTTCAACCACTAAAATTTGATCTGCTTGCTTAATAGTACTTAACCTGTGAGCTATTACAATTGTAGTTCTATCTTTTACTAATTCTGATAAACTTTTCTGAATTAAAGACTCACTTTCTGTATCTAAACTAGAAGTGGCTTCATCTAAAATAATGATTTTTGGATTTGCTAAAATGGCTCTTGCAATTGCTAATCTTTGTCTTTGACCTCCAGATAACTTCACTCCTCTTTCACCAATTAAAGTATCTAAACCATCATCAAAACGATCTGTAAATTCATTTACATATGCAGCTTTTACGGCATTTTGTAATTCTGCTTCTGATGCATTTGGTCTTGGAAATAATATGTTTTCTCTAATAGTTCCTTCAAACAAAAATTCATCTTGTAATACGACTCCTAAATGTTTACGATAACTTGATAATTTTACTTTTGACATGTCTTGATTATCAATCGTAATTTTACCAGATTTAGGGTTTAAAAACGTTGCTGACAAACCTGCAATTGTAGATTTTCCGGAACCAGAACTTCCTACCAAAGCAGTTACAGAACCAGAAAGAACTTTAAAATTAATATTATTCAACACTTCTTTTCCTTCTTCATAGGCAAAAGAAACATCATCAAAAATAATTTCTCCTTTTACTTCTTCTAAAACTATATTTCTATCCTCATTATCTTCTTCTGCAGGCATATTCATCAATTCTTCTGTTCTATCTAAACCTGCTAATGCTTCTGTTAATTGACTTCCTATATTACTCATTTGTACAATTGGTGCAATCATAAAACCAAGAATCAACGTAAAAAATAAAAATTCTCCAGTTGTCATTTCTCCTTGCATCATATAATAACCACCAATTCCCATAATTCCTGTGGTTGCAACTCCAATTAAAAATGTTGATGAACTAGTCATAATTGCAGTAGCAGTTAGACTCTTTTTTACATTTTGAAAAAGTTTCTCTACTCCTTTTTCAAAAACTTGGTTTTCTTGCTCTTCTGCATTAAATGCTTTTATTACTCTAACTCCTGCTAAAGTTTCTGTTAATCTACCTTTTACTTCTGCATTTATTTTACCTCTTGTTCTAAAAATTGGACGAATAAATTTAAATGCTTTTAAAGCTACAATCCCAAAAATAGAAATTGGTAGAAAGACAAATAATGTCATCCAGGGATTTAAATTGATCAAAATAATTAAAGATATTACTGCTGTAATTGTTCCTCCAACTAATTGAACCAATCCTGTTCCAATTAAGTTTCTCACACCTTCAACATCACTCATAATTCTAGAAACTAAAGCGCCTGATTTTGTATTATCAAAGAAACTAATTGGTAAAGACAATACTTTTTTTTGTACTTGTGCTCTTAATTCTGATATTAAATATTGTGCCTGTACACTTAAAATTCTAGTCAATAAAAAAGAAGTAATTGCTTGTAAAACAATAGCTACAATTACAATTCCTATTAATGAATATAATTTATCGAAATCTTTATTAGGAACCACATCATCTAATAACACTTTACTTTGCCATGGCAATATTAAACCTGATAAGCTTCTTATAACAATTAAAATCAACCCAATAAACACCAAGTTTCTCCTTGGCCAAATAATAGTTTTAAAAGCTTTACCAATTGAAACTTTTGGTTTCTTTTTATCTTTTGATGATTCTTTAAGATGCTGCATTTGTAAATTTAATTAAGAATATACGTTTCTACTTCTTGTCAATTTATATGCCAACTAAAACAACATGACATAATAACTTCAAATATACATTTCTGAAAGCTCTTAACTAAGAAATATATTATTTTTAGAATATTTAACTATATCTATTTAGCACAATTATTACTTTAACTCATAATAGTGTACTACTTTTTTCATAATTTAGTAAACATGAACACCATAGCAGAACGTATTTATGATTTTCTAAAGAACTTCCCTCCTTTTAGTATGTTGTCTAAAGAACAATTATTGTCTATTTGCAAATCAATACATGTGCATTATTTAGAAAAAGATAACGATTTATTTATCACAGGAAACTCCATTAAAAATGAATTTTATGTTGTAAAAGATGGCGCGATTGGTTTGTTTGAAGAAAAAACAAATTCTTTAGTTGATAAATGCGATGAAGGTGACATTTTTGGATTACGTGCTTTAATGAGAAAAGATAATTATAAATTATCTGCAACAGCAATTGAAGAAAGCATTGTGTATAGCATTTCATCAGAATTATTTGAAGAATATATTACTACAAACTCAGAAGCAAGTAATTATTTATTATCCAGTTTTGTTTCTAACACAAGATATATTGAATCTGACACATCAAAAGTTGAAAAAGAAAATGAAAAAATACTCGATTTTTTTGAAGAACAATCTGCAGATTATTCTAAAAACCCTATTCATTGCTCTGAAGAAACCAGCATTAAAGCAGCTGCTTTAATAATGACAAATAAACGAGTAGGTTCAATTATTATTACTGAACACAAAAAGCCTATTGGAATAATTACTGACAAAGATTTACGTACAAAAATTGCAACTGGTTTAATTTCTATCGAAAAACCGGTTTCTGCAATAATGTCTTTTCCAGTAATAACATATCCAGAAAATATAACAGTTGCAGAAGCTCAAATTGCAATGATGAAGCATAAAATAACACATTTATGCATTACAAAAGACGGAACTCCAAATACTGAGTTAACGGGTCTATTATCAGAACATGATATTATTGTAATTCGTGACAACAATGCATCCATTTTAGTAAAAGAAATAAAACGAACAACTTCATTTATAGAATTACAAAACATTAGACAACGTGCTGAAAAAATATTAAAACGCTATTTAAATCAACAAATACCAATTATATTTATTACTAAAATACTATCAAGTATTAATGATAGTATTACCAACCATATTATTGAATTATCCTTAAAGGAAATGCCAACTTTACCACCAACTTCTTTTAGTTGGCTAGCAATTGGTAGTCAAGGTAGAGAAGAGCAATTATTATTGACAGACCAGGATAATGCTTTGGTTTTTGAGAATGTTTCTAAAGAAGATTATAAAAATACGCAACAGTATTTTTTAAACTTATCAGAAAAAATAAATAAAGGTTTAGAAATTGTTGGTTTTGAATTATGTCCTGCAGACATGATGGCTAGCAATCCTAAATGGTGTTTATCTATAAGTGAATGGAAAAAGCAATTCAAATCTTGGATTAAAACACCAGATCAAGATAATTTAATGTTATGTACAATTTTCTTTGATTTTGAATTTGTTTATGGTGATAAAAAACTAGTAAAAAAGTTATCTAAAAGTATTTTTAAAGCAATTGATGCTCATGAAATATTTTTAAATTTCTTAGGTATAAATGCTTTAAAAAACCCTCCCCCATTAAGTTTCTTTAGACAATTTTTAGTAGAAAGAGATGGAGAGCATAAAGATCAATTTGATATTAAAGCAAGAGCAATGATGCCTTTGGTTGATGCTGCTCGTTTATTAATTCTATCAAAAGGTATCGACATTCCTAAAAACACAATAACTCGTTATGAAAAACTTGCAGAATTAGAACCACAAAATGGTGATATTTATATTGCATGTATTAAGGCTTTTAAGAATTTATTGCGTTATAGAACTGAACAAGGAATTATGCATAAAGATTCTGGAAGATTTATTGATTTAAATACTTTAAACAAGGCCAATCGTCTAGAATTAAAAAGTTGTTTTAAAGCTGTAAAAGAAGTACAAGATTTGATACAAACTAGATTTAAACTTTCTCATTTTTTATAATATGAATTGGTTTAAAAAGAAAAAACATCCTCCTTTTTGGAAATTATATATTGAATGTTTCAAAGAAAAACAAAACACAGATTTAAACCAAATTCGCTTTGTAGTTTTTGATACTGAAACGACAGGTTTAGATACAAAAAAAGACAGAATTTTATCAATTGGAACCATTGCAGTAATTGGCAATATTATAAAAGTTGAAGACAGTTTTGAATGTTATTTGAATCAAGAATTATTTAATCCTGAAACAGTTAAAATCCATGGTTTATTAAAAGAGAAATCATCAAGTAAAATAGAAGAAAAAGAAGCAATCATTCAATTTTTAGCACATATTAAAAATGCTGTTTTAGTAGCACATCATGCAAATTTTGATGTTGCAATGATTAATCAATCTTTAAAAAGATTAAACTTACCAAAACTAAAAAACAAAGTAATAGATACAGGTTATTTATTTAAAAAAACAAAATTAGATACAAGTAAAAATCACTTTAGTTTAGATTATTTATTAGAAAGATTTAAAATACCTCAACATGATAGACATACAGCTTCTGGAGATGCATACATTACTGGAATATTACTTTTAAAATTATTAAATATTCTAAGAAAACAAAATTCTGATTTAACTTTAAATCAACTTATACAAAACAACAATAGAAGAGGATTATTATAAAAAAAAGCGCCTTTAAAAAAGACGCTTTTAGATTCATATATATTTTAAATAAATTACAATCTGTTATCAATAATACTTTGTACAACTTCTGGATTTAAAAGTGTACTTGTATCACCTAAATTATCCATTTCATTACAAGCAATTTTACGTAAAATACGTCTCATAATTTTTCCAGAGCGTGTTTTTGGTAATCCATCAGAGAAATGAATTTTATCTAATTTTGCAATCGGACCAATATGCTCTGTAATAATTTGGTTGATTTCTTTTCTTAAATTATCATGATTTCTTCCTTCTCCTGTATCTTTTAAAATTACATAACCATATAATGCACTTCCTTTAATATCATGTGGAAAACCAACAATTGCAGATTCTGCAACTGCAGGATGTTCGTTAATGGCATCTTCAATTGGTGCAGTTCCTAAATTATGCCCAGAAACAATAATTACATCATCTACTCTACCTGTAATTCTATAATAACCAACTTCATCTCTTAAAGCTCCATCACCAGTAAAATACATATTATCGTAAGCAGAAAAATAGGTTTCTTTATAACGCTCATGATTTCCCCAAATAGTTCTTGCCATACTTGGCCAAGGGAATTTTATACACAATCTTCCATCAACTTGATTTGCTTTTACTTCTTGACCGTTTTCATCTATTAATGCTGGTTGAATTCCTATAAATGGTAAAGTTGCATACGTTGGTTTTGTTGCTGTAACATAAGGAATTGGTGTAATCATCATTCCTCCTGTTTCTGTTTGCCACCAAGTATCAATAATCGGACTTTTCTTTTTACCAACATTGTCATTATACCAATGCCAAGCTTCTTCATTAATTGGTTCTCCTACAGAACCTAAAACTTTTAATGACGTTAAATCGTATTTATCAACCAATTCTGTTCCGTGTTTTGCTAAAGCTCTAATTGCTGTTGGTGCTGTGTAAAATTGATTTACTTTATGCTTTTCTACAATTTCCCAAAAGCGTCCAAAATCTGGATAACTTGGTACACCTTCAAACATAACTGTGGTTGCTCCATTTGCTAACGGACCATAAACAATATAAGAATGTCCAGTAATCCAACCGATATCTGCAGTACACCAATACACATCATTTTCTCTATATTGAAAAGCATTTTTAAAAGTATATGCTGTATAAACCATATACCCCGCAGTTGTATGCACCATTCCTTTTGGCTTACCTGTAGAACCAGAAGTATATAAAATAAATAAAGGATCTTCTGCATCCATAATTTCTGCAACACATTCTTTAGAAGCTTTATCTAATAACGGTTGTAACCATTTATCACGACCATCTTTCATTGCAATATCTGAATTGATTCTTTTTGCAACTAAAACAGTTTCTACACCAGGACAAGATTCTAAAGCTTCATCTACAATTCCTTTTAAATCTATCGTCTTTTTTCCACGGTAAGAACCATCTGAAGTAATCACCATTTTACAATCTGAATCATTAATTCTTGTTGCTAATGCAGTTGATGAAAATCCTGCAAAAACTACAGAATGAATAGCTCCAATTCTTGCACAAGCCAATGTTGAAATTGCCAATTCTGGAATCATAGGAACATAAATACAAACTCTATCTCCTTTTTTAACTCCGTTTTCTTTTAAAACATTTGCAAACTGATTTACTCTTTCATGCAATTGATTATAAGTAATATGTTCTGCAGGATCTTTTGGATCATTAGGCTCAAATAAAATGGCGGTTTTATCTCCTTTTGTTGTTAAATGTCTATCTATACAATTCTCTGTAATATTCAGTTGAGCGCCTTGAAACCATTTTACTTCTGGTTTCGAAAAATCCCATTCTAAAACTTTATCCCATTTTTTTCTCCATAAAAAATGTTCTTCTGCAATTTCTTCCCAAAAATTTTCTGGTTCTCTTACTGATTTTCTATAAACTTTATAATACTCTTCTATATGTTTTATATGATAATTACTCATAACTTTATGTTTTTTTGATTATTCTTTTGATGTATACTTTTCTTATAATTCTCATATTTTCTATGGAATATGGTATTGATAAACATCAACAATATTTCTAAATATATTTGATATAATATTGCTTTCCATGGCTATGTTTTTTTAACATTAAACAAACCAAACCAATTAGGGTTTAAAACTTTTACTTTTATTAATGCCCAAAGAAAAAGCACAAAAAGAAGTCCTATCAATAAAGAAAATGCAGGACCAATAGGTAAATCATTCTGGATTTTTAATCGAAAATATAGGGTACTAACAATATAGATACTTATAAAAATATCTGAAATTAAAGGGTTTATTTGAAATTTCATTTTTTAAAACTTTAATTAAACAAGGTTTGTTTGCACACAAAACTATTTAATCAATTAGTTCAAATATTTCTGAAACTATTTTTTTAATAGAAAATGGTTTTATTAAGTATTTATCTGCACCTAATGCCAACCCTTTTTCTATATCTTTTGTTTTATTTTTTGCTGTTAAAAAAGCAACTTTAATATGCTTTAAGCCTTCATTACTTTTTATGTGTTTTAATGTTTGATATCCATCTACATTAGGCATCATAACATCTAACAAAATAACATCTGGTTTTTGATGTTCTAAAATTTGTAAAGCTTCACTTCCATCTCTTGCAATTAACACCTCTAAACCTTTTTTTTTAAAGGTATATTCTAAGGTCATTACAATGTTTGGCTCATCATCAACAATTAAAATTTTTCTCTTCATACTTTAAGTGTACAATTTAGTTAAAAGGTAGTTTAAAACCAAAAATTGTGCCCTTTTTATTTGTTTTTTCTATCCAAATTTCACCTTGATGCATTTCTACAATTTGTTTACTTATTGCTAAGCCCAAACCACTTCCTTGAGGTTTAATTGTATTCTGATTTATAGATTGATAAAACTTATCGAAAATAAAGCTCTGGTCTTCTTTTGGAATACCAATTCCATTGTCTTCAATAAAGACAAAAACATGACCATCTATCTTCTCATAATCAACACTTAAAACTCCATTTTCTGATGGACAAAATTTAATTGCATTAGATAGCAAATTAGTTAACACCTGTAAAACACGGTCTTCATCATAGCTAAATTCAATACTTTCATTAACAGAAACTACTAACTTAATAGCTTTCTTATTCGCTATTTGGCTAACACCGTTTATTGCTTTATCTATAGTTAATTTGATAGAATTCTTACTTAAATCTAAGTGATCTCTACCTGTTGATAATTTTTCGAAATCTAAAATATTATGAATTAATCTCGACAATCTATCTGAATCTTGTAAAATATTCTTTAAAAATTGAGTCTTTATTTCAGCATCCATTTCTTCATCATCTAAAATTAACTCTGTAGCTGCACGTATACCTGTAATAGGAGTCTTTAACTCGTGTGCAACTGTATCTAAAAACTCATCTTTTTGATGATCTTTATCTATTAGGTTTTTATTTGCTTCTTTTAATTGACTTGTTAAAGTTGATAATTCATCAGATTTTTCTTTTAATAATTTATTACTAGCATTTGCTTCTTTAGATTCTTCTAAAATCTTTAACACCTCAACCAAACTTATTTCTTCTTCTTTAACCACATTATCAATCAAAATTTTTGCAGATGCACTTCCTATACTTCCTGTTAAAAGTTTTTCAGAAAAATTAATTAATCTAGCATCTGCTAATTGTGTGTCTTGTGGTAATTTATATTTGGTAAAGAAAATACTTAACGCTCTTTGCGATCTTTTTTCACCAAGAAACTTATCTAAAATATTTTTAATATCAGCTACATAAGCTTCACCTTTCCAAACCAAAGCACCATCTTGTAATGTTGTGTAATTCTTACTATCTACATACATTTCTGCATAATTACGTTCCCTGTAATTACCCTTAAAAAGCAAAGAAAACGCTAAATAAAAAAGAGAATTAAAAATTAAACTCCAGAAAAAAGCATGTGCTGGAGGACTTAAAAAATCGATACCAAACAATGCATGAGGTCTTGTAAACTCTAGGTTGAAGATTCCGTTTTCTGTAAAAGTTGAAGAGCCCGTAAAAGCTTCAATTGTAAATGGTAAAATTAAAGTATAACCTGTAATTAAGAAACCAATAATTATACCTGTTATTGCTGCTTTTGATGAACCTCTGTTCCAATACAAACCAATAAAAAATGAAGGAGCTAATTGTGCAATAATTACAAATGATATTAAACCAATTGAGTATAGAGACAATTCAATTGAAAAATTGATGTAAAAAAGATATGCAAAAATGATAATTAGAAAAATTGAAATTCTTCTAATTTTAAGAATATACTTCGCATTCTTTTCTGGGTGATTTTTTATAAACTTTGATAAAAATCCATAAGGAATAATTAAGTTATTACTAATCATTGTAGAAAGTGCAAGTGTAGAAACTACTACCATAGAAATTACTGCAGAAAATCCTCCTAAAAAAACTAATAGTGCTAAAAAAACATTACCATTTTGCAAAGGAAGTAATAACGTATAATATTCTGCATTTACAGAATTTCCAAATGTAATTTTTCCTGCCCAAGCAATATAAATCACAAATAAATTAAACAATAAAAGATACAATGGAAATAACCAAATTGCTTTTTTCAAATGCTTTTCTCTATTATTTTCTATAACAGAAACCTGAAACTGCCTTGGCAATAAGAATATTGCAATAAAAGATAGCATTATCATAAACATCCAATTAAGTCCACTTTCAAAACCACTTAAAGTAGTTAATTCACTAAACCCTTCTGTAATTGATATTTTATTGTAAATATCTTGCGTTCCATCAAACAGAAAATAAGTTACAAAAACACCAATTATTAAGAAAAAAACTAATTTTAAAACTGATTCAAATGCTACTGATGTAACAATACCTATATGTTTTTCTGATGCATCTGTTTTCTGAGTTCCAAAAAAAGTAGCAAATATTGCCAAAAGAACAGCAATATAAAATGTAGAATCATCTAAAATTGAAGTAGAAACATAACTGTTCTCATCAGACATAATTGAAAAAGTTTCAGAAACTGCTTTCAATTGTAAAGCTATGTAAGGTACAATTCCTAAAACACAAATTACAGTAACTAAAGCTCCTAAAAACCTATTATTACCATATCTAAGTGATATAAAATCTGCAATTGAAGATATTTTTTGTTGTTTAGAAATTTTAATAATTTTTCTTAAAACAACAATCCATAAAGGTGATGCAATTACTGGACCTAAATAAATTGGTAAAAAACTAATTCCTGAATTTGCTGCAATACCAACACTACCATAATAAGTCCATGCAGAACAATAAACTGCTAAAGACAGTGTATAAACATAAGGATTATTTACCCATCTACTTTTTGATTTCTTTTCTGCTAAATAAGCAATAAAGAATAGAATTCCTAAGTAAGAAATTATGATAAAAACCAATAAATAATTACTCATAATGCCTTTTTAAAACAGTGTAAGAAATTATAATTGAAATAAGCCAAATTAAAAATATTGAAAAATACAATGTTGGAATTCCAAAAACTACACCATTTACATTAAAAATAAAAATCAACGGAATGCTAAATAATAACATTAACACTAAAGATAGTATTACTAATTTTTGTTCATGTCTTTTTTTCATTATAACCCTAAAAATAATAAAAAAAACAGCGCCATTTTATAATGACGCCATTTTTATCTAATAACCAATTAACTTTTTCTTTTATTCTTTTTTAATGATCAGAAGCTTCTCCTGCACCTGAAGGGATTCTAATATTTTCTACTAAATCTTGAACATTTTCTGGTGGCGCAGGTGTTAACCTAGAAATTACCACAGAAATTACAAAGTTTACAAACATTGCAACCGTTCCAAATCCTTCTGGTGAAATTCCAAACCACCATTCACTTGCTGTCGGTTTTTCTCCTAACCATCCTAATTTATATTTAGCCATGTAGAAGAACATCAACCCTAAACCTACAACCATACCTGCAATTGCTCCTTCTTTATTCATTCTTTTATCAAAAATTCCAAGTACAATTGCTGGAAAGAAGGATGCAGCTGCCAAACCAAATGCAAGGGCAACAACTGCTGCAACAAACCCTGGTGGATTTATTCCAAAATAACCTGCAACACAAACAGCTACTGCTGCACTTAAACGCGCTGCTAAAAGCTCGCCTTTTTCGCTAATTTTAGGTATAAATATTTTCTTTAATAAATCATGAGAAACAGAGGATGCAATAACCAATAATAATCCTGCAGCTGTAGATAAAGCTGCGGCTAAACCTCCAGCACCAACAAGTGCAATTACCCAATTAGGTAGTTTTGCAATTTCTGGATTTGCTAATACCATAATATCTCTATCAATTTTTAATTCATTTTTATCAGCATCTGCTAAATATTGAATTACTCCATCTTTATTTTTGTCTTCAAAATTCAAAAGTCCTGTTTTTTCCCAATTACCAAACCATTCTGGCATTTCTTCATATTTCTTTTCGCTAACAGTTTCAATTAAATTTACTCTTGCAAATACTGCCACAGCAGGAACTGTTGTATATAAAATTGCAATAAATAATAATGCCCAACCTGCAGATTTACGTGCATCTCTTACATTAGGCACCGTAAAGAACCTTACAATTACGTGAGGCAAACCAGCAGTTCCTGCCATTAAGGCTAATGTTATTGCAAATACATCTATCATAGATTTACCGCCAGAAGTATATTCTGCAAAACCTAATTCTCTATGCAAACCATCCAATTTATCAAGTAAATAAACACCATCTTCACCTGCTGCCCCAAAACCTAATTGCGGAATAGGGTTTCCTGTCATTTGAATTGAAATAAATATTGCTGGCACCATAAATGCAAATATCAATACACAATATTGTGCTACCTGTGTGTATGTAATCCCTTTCATACCACCTAAAACAGCATAAAATAAAACGATTGCCATACCAATATAAACTCCTGTATTAATATCTACCTCTAGATATCTAGAAAATACAATACCAACACCTCTCATTTGTCCTGCTACATAAGTAAAAGAAACAATTAAGGCAGCAATAACCGCAACTATACGTGCTACATTTGAATAATATCTATCTCCGATAAAATCTGGTACTGTAAATTTTCCAAATTTTCTTAAATACGGAGCTAATAACAAAGCTAAAAGCACATATCCTCCTGTCCATCCCATTAAATATACAGAGCCATCATATCCTCCAAAAGACACAATTCCTGCTAATGAAATAAATGATGCAGCAGACATCCAATCTGCAGCTGTAGCCATACCATTAATAATTGGAGGCACACCTCCACCAGCTACATAAAATTCTTTTGACGATCCTGCTCTAGCCCAAATTGCAATACCAATGTATAATGCAAATGAAATTCCGACTAAAATCCACGTCCATGTTAATATTCCCATAATATTTTAATTGTATTTTGTTAGTTAGTTTATTCGTCTACTCCGTATTTTTTGTCTAGTTTGTTCATTAGCTTCATATAAACAAATATGAGTACTACAAAAACATAGAGAGATCCTTGTTGAGCAAACCAAAAACCTAGTTTAAATCCACCTAATTTTATTGTATTTAGTTGCTCTACTAATAGAATACCAAACACATAGGAAACTAAAAACCAAATAGATAACAGTATTGCCAAATACTTAAGGTTTTGTTTCCAATATTTTTTCATTTGTTCTTTATTGTTCGACATAATTTTTTGTTTTTATAGATAGATCATTGCTTGTAATGTTACTGTACTTGTAGAAGTGCCATAATCTTGATTTTTATACTCTAAAGTAAGTTTAGAATTATGACCACTCATAAAAGCATTTACACCTAAACCTAAAATATTTCTATTATTAGAAGTAGCATCATAACTATTACTTGCATAAGAAATATAAGGTTGATATCTAGTTTTTGTATTGTCACCAGAAAAAACATAACCAACATGAGAATACACCATACTTCCAGTTCCGTAAGCACTGTACATATAGTTTGCACCATAATCGTTAGATTGATATGTAGCATAAGCAGTAATTGCACTTCCATCATCTCCTATTGGAGCATCATAAAAAGCATCAACTGCAAAAATTGAAACATCTTCACCAACCAAGTTTCCGTTTTCCATTAAAGCAGATCCATTTGGATGTAAGAAAAATCCTGCTCCAACATTAAATACTTTTTTTCCTCCAAGATAAGTTCCTACTTTATATGGTAAAAAGTTAGATTCTTGATCTAAAAAATGATAATCAAAGTAACCTGCATAAGCTTTACCTGCATCTTTAGAGCCTAATAAATTTTTACCCGCGTAAGCAATTTCTCCGTCTGCAACAGGAACTCTAGCATCTAATCCGTTTGTAATTGCATCATTGATAGCAATTCTGTATTGAAGTTTACCAAATTTACCTTTCATAAAAATACCAACATGTCTTGCAAATTGATCTGTTAAACCAATAGTTGCCCAAGATTGACGATTATTATCTAACGTCATCATGTTTAAAGTACTTTGGTTGTTTAATCTAGAAATTCCATTAAAGTAATGTAATCCTCCTCCAATAGAATGATTTTCATCTAAATTATATTGAGCCCAAGCAGCATGTAGAAAAAGTTGAGATCCTGTTCCTGTCCCTGTTGGTGAAAGTGTACTTGAATTAAGACTGTTAAGCCCGAAATGAGTTAATAATAAGAATTTTTTATTAATTTGAGAGAACATTAATACTCTTGCTCTTCTTAAATTAAAACTAGTTTTACTAGAAGTTGCAGCTGCATCATTATTGTAGCCTGCTTGTACTTGTGCCCAAGAAATTATACGAAGATACTTTTTACCATCTTCATCAAATTTTACTTTTAGTCCTCCTTTATAATCTGGAGAACCTTGAGCAAACACAGCTTGCATAGAAATAAAAAAAATTCCTAAGAGTAGTGTTTTAGTGGTTTTTGTCATTTGTTTTGTAGTTTAAGATTAGTTAAAAATAGTTTTGTGTGCTCCACTAAATTCCGACTAAATGCTACTACAAAAAAAAATAGTATACTATATTGGTAAATAAATATACTTAATTTTTAAAACGCTCCCATTTTATCATCATAAACTTATCTCCTAGTTCTGTTATAATTAAACCTGCTCCTACCAAATTATTAGAATCTTTAAAATAATTTGACAATTCATCAGCATTCAATATTTTATAAGTTGGATGGTAATTACCATTATATGGCCTCTTAATATTATACTTCTTAACCCAGTTTAAAATACTAACATGAGATACTCCAAGAATACGTTCTATTTCTCTATACGTCAACCCCTCTAAATACAATTGCAATGCCTTATTAACGTAATAATCATCAATTTTTTTCCCAAGCTTATTCACTGTAAAAAAATAAGAGCATTCTTTACACTTATAGCGTTGTCTATTTTTGATAATTCCACTTTTAATATACCTATCAGAACTACAATTCGGACATAAATCTATTTTCATGTATATAAAATTAGCATAAATATATCAATTTAGCAAATAATATTATATAAATACATTTTCATAAAAGAGAAAAACCATGCTGTCATTAGTTCTTCTTTTGTTTTCTATAATATTAGAATCAAATCTTCTTAAAATTATATTTATCAATTACTTTTGCTGTTAATGACCTATCAAATTTTAATAGAATCAATTTTAGCGAACTGGCATATTATTTTGCTTTTTTTTATAGTAGCAATTTTATATTCTTCTGTAGGTTTTGGGGGTGGATCTAGCTATTTAGCAATTCTAGCCTTAACAGGAATTGTATTTACACAAATTAGAGCAACATCACTGCTTTGTAATATTGTTGTAGTTTCTGGAAACGTTTTTTTGTTTTATAAGCAGAAAATATTTAATTGGAAAAAAATACTTCCTCTGATTTTATTTAGTATTCCACTGGCCTATTTAGGAGGTTTTTTAAAAATAAGTCAGCAATTCTTTTTTATTCTTTTAGGTCTAACCTTATTATTTGCAGCAATTACTATGTGGGTTTCTAAGCGTTTTGTATCATCAAAAGAAAAAGACATTCACTCTAACTTTACTAAAAATGCAAGTTATGGAGGGATAATTGGTTTTATTTCTGGAATGGTTGGCATTGGTGGAGGCGTTTTTTTAGCACCACTTTTACATCTCACAAACTGGGATACTCCTAAAAAAATTGCAGCAACTGCAAGTATTTTTATTTTGGTAAATTCTATAGCTGGTTTGGTTGGACAGTATTCAAATCCAAACTTTAGGATTGATTGGAATTTGACATCCATTTTATTAATAACTGTTTTTATTGGTGGACAAATTGGAAGCAGAATGAGTAACAACTATTTTACTCCTATTCAATTAAAAAAGGCAACTGCTATTTTGATTGCCTTTGTAAGTTTACGAATTTTATGGAAGTACATCTTTTAATAAAAATAAAACCTTAATAATTTAAATATTGAAACAAACCAAAATAAAAATTGTGTATTAACTGCAATCAAAATATATTTGAACCAACAACAAATCATTAAAAAATTATGCTAGGAATTATTTTCACACTACTAATGTTAATCTTATTACAAGCCGTTTTAGGATTTGACAACCTTTTATATATTTCTTTAGAATCTAAAAAAGCGCCAGAAACAGATCAAAAGAAAGTAAGAAAAACAGGAATTTTAATAGCAATCGTTTTAAGAATTGTCTTATTATTTTTACTAGTTTCAATTATTGATTATTTTCAAGAACCTTTTTCATTTTTATCTGGAGGAATAAAAGATGTTGTACATTTTTCTTTTAACGGACACAGTATTATTGTATTATTAGGTGGTGGATTTATCATCTATACAGCCATTAAAGAAATTTGGCATATGATTGGTGCCAAAGATTTAGACCATGATATAGAAGGAGACTCTAAAAGAGCTAAGTCTTCTAACGCAGTTATTGCCAGTATTGTTTTAATGAATTTGGTTTTTTCATTTGATTCTATTTTAGCTGCAATTGGTCTTACTAGTGAAATAGAAAACGAGACAACTGCATTTATTGTTATGGCAATTGCAATTGTAATTAGTGGGTTGTTAATGCTCGTTTTGGCTGATAGAATATCAACCTTTTTAGCAAAAAATAGAATGTATGAAGTACTTGGTTTATTTATCCTTTTTATAGTTGGAATTATGCTTGTTACCGAAGGAGGACACTTAGCCCATATAAAACTTTTTGGAAACGAAATTGTACCAATGAGTAAAACAACTTTCTATTTTGTACTGGGTATTTTAGTAATTGTTGATATTGTGCAAGGTAGATATCAAAAGAAATTATTAGCAGAACAAGCCAAATAAATTAAAATATAGTTTCATAAAAATGAAGTCGTTGTATAATTTTACAGCGACTTTTTTTATTGAATTTCAGAAATACTGTCTTTAATTCTTTGTGTAATAATTTGTAGAATTCTTCTATTAATTTCTGATGAATTATCAGTGTAAAAAGTAAATTCATCCATAGAAAACTGACCTATAACAAAACCTAATACAAGATTCTTATAATTGTTGTCTGTCTTAAAAACAGTAGTAATTCTGCTCCTCTTTTTCTTATCAATTAAAATTGAAAAATCAATTTTTCTTTTCTGCAAATAATTTTGAAAGGAAGCTATTAATAAATCGTGTTGCATTTTTATAACAGGACGAATTACTTCATTCTGAAACGTTTCTATTTCTGATGTTCCAGAATTAACTAAATCTGATAAAATTGGCCTTTCTTTTTTATTCATCTAACAATGCATCTAATTCGTATTGATAATCAAATTGTAAATCTTCATGAAGCGTTGCAATTGCTTTTTTTATTAAAACAATTTGTCTATCAAAAGTATTTGTTAGCCTCTGACTTCTGCGAATTGAAGGTTTAAAGTTTTTCAATTTTGCACAGAAATACAACAACAAAGCTACTTCAGTTTCCTTCTTTTTAGAATACCTAATAAACTTTTTTGTTAACGTTAAAATCTTACGAACACTCTTTCTAATATAGAAATAACTCTTGGTGTTTATTTCAGAAAAAAGTACATCCATTTGATCTTTAACACTCTGTATGTATTGCTCTTCGTCATGAGATTCAAACAATAAATACGTCAATAATTCTTTATTTTCTTTCTTAAATTTAGACAAATGCAAACACAACTCTTTTAACTCATTTGCAGATTTATGAGAGAGTTCATCTTTTAATTGTTTTACAGTTACAGCCTTCATCAACGTTAATTTTTTACAAGATAAAAAAGAAAACCTCACAAAATAAAATCTGTGAGGTTTATATTTAAATTCTCTTTAAAAGAGGATATTTATTTACTGAATACTTGGTACGTTTACCACTTCATTTACATCAGCATCATAATTTACACCATCAACTTTAAATCCGAAAAGATTGTAAAAATCATTGCTATATCCTTCTAAATCTCCAATTTCAGATAAGTTTTCTGTAGAAGCTGTCTCCCAAAGTTTCATAACCTCAGCTTGTACATCTTCTCTCATTTCCCAATCGTCAATTCTAATTCTTCCTTTTTCATCTAAAGCTAAATCGCCACCAAATAAACGCTCACTGTATAAACGTTGAATTTGCTCTATACAACCTTCATGAATTCCTTTTGCTTTCATCACTTTATATAATAATGAAATATATAAAGGAATTACAGGAATCGCAGAACTTGCTTGTGTTACTAATGCTTTATTTACAGAAACATAGGCTTTTCCTCCTATAGACTTTAAATCGTCTGCAATTGTAAAAGCAGTTGCTTCTAAATGATCTTTTGCTGCACCAATAGTTCCATTTCTATACACTGGTTTTGTAACTTCTGGTCCAATATAAGAATAGGCAACTGTTGTAGCTCCTTCTGCTAATAAGTTTTCAGCTTTTAAAGCATCCATCCACATTTTCCAATCTTCACCACCCATTACAGTTATTGTATTTTCTACATCTTCTCCTTCTGCTGGTTTTATTGAAATTTCTGATACGTTACCTGTATGAAAATCTACAGTTTTGTTAGAAAATTCACCACCAATTGGTTTTAAAACCGATTTAAACCTTTTTCCTGTTGTTGGGTGTGTTCTTACTGGTGATGCTAAACTGTAAATTACCAAATCTATCTGACCTAAATCTTCTTTGATTAAATTTATAACTTGCTCTTTTATTTCATTAGAAAACGCATCTCCGTTGATACTTTTTGCATATAAACCTGCAGCATTTGCATGTTTTTCAAAAGCTGCTGTATTGTAAAAACCTGGAGAACCTGGTCTTCCTTCTGTTCCTGGTTTGTCAAAGAAAACACCAATTGTAGCAGCATCTGAACCAAAAGCACTAGAAATTCTAGATGCCAATCCAAATCCTGTTGATGATCCAATTACTAATACTTTTTTTGCGCCATCAATTTTTCCTTTTGATTTTACATATTCTATTTGATTTACCACATTTTGCTCACAACCAGTTGGATGTGAAGTTAAACAGATAAATCCTCTTGTTCTTGGTTCTATAATCATTGTAATTAGTTTAGTTTGCTAAAAAAGAATTTACATTCTTTTCTATTCTATTTAAAACATTTTCTGTGGAAGCTTTTATAAAAGTTTCTCCAGTAATTTGTTCGTATAATTCTATATATCTGTTAGAAATTTCTATGATTTTTTCATCGTTCATTTCTGGAACTTGTTGTCCTTCTTTCCCTTGAAAACTATTTTCAATTAACCACTGACGCACAAATTCTTTAGATAATTGTTTTTGATTTTTTCCTTTATCTTGTCTTTCTTGATATCCTTCTGCATAAAAATAACGAGAAGAATCTGGTGTATGAATTTCATCAATCAATACAATTTTACCTTCTTTAGTTTTACCAAATTCATATTTAGTATCAACTAAAATTAAGCCTCTTTTTGCAGCGATTTCTGTTCCTCTTTGAAAAAGTTTTCTTGTATAATCTTCTAAAACTAAATAATCTTCTTCAGAAACAATTCCTTGAGAAAGAATTTCTTCTCTAGAAATATCTTCATCATGATCTCCATTTTCTGCTTTTGTAGACGGTGTAATTATTGGTGTAGGAAATTTATCATTCTCTTTTAATCCTTCTGCCATTTCTACTCCACACAAAAGTCTTTTCCCTAATTTATATTCTCTTGCTGCATGACCAGACATATAACCTCGAATTACCATTTCTACTTTAAATGGATCACACAAATGACCTACAGCAACATTTTCATCTGGATTTGCAATTAACCAATTAGGAACAATATCTGCTGTATCATTCATCATTTTTGTTGCAATCTGATTTAAAATCTGACCTTTAAAAGGTATTTGACGCGGTAAAACAACGTCGAAAGCAGATAATCTATCTGTTGCAATCATTACCAAAAGATCGTCGTTTATATTATAAACTTCTCTTACTTTACCTATATATACAGACTTCTGGTTAGGAAACTGAAAGTTAGTATCGTTAATTGTATTCATTTTATGTTGTGTTGTTGTGCGCGCAAAAATAAACTTTCCTACTTTATTTCTTTTTGTTTTTTAGAACTTTTATTTGCTTTAAATTATCAGCAATAGGAGTTGCAGTAATTACTTGTTCTCCCGGAATAAAATAAAAGAAATAAGCAGAATTTTGCCCTACTTTTCTAACATCTAATTTTGTATTGTCTTTAAATACTAATGTGTAATTTGGAATTATTTCTTTCTTAGCATATTTACTCTTTGTACCAAGTGCCATGCCTGTTCTCATAGAAACAAATAGTAGAAAAAAGATAAACATCAACCCAGTAAGTTTATTTTCTTTCTTAGCTAAGTGTTCATATTTTTTATCCCACTTTTCAATATTATAAATTTTTTGGTACCATTTTTTTACTCTTAAATAGGCATATAATTTAAACATCCAATTATTAAAATACATATACATTAACCAGAACATTATTGTTAAAATTAAAGAAATATGCCAATTATTAGTCAATAAACTGATAGGAGAAATTAAAGCATCTAAAATTGTAGTATAATTTAGATAGGATACTCCAAAAATTCCATAGAAAATCGCATCACTTACAATACCTAAAACAATAAGGTATAAATACCCAATATAAAAATAATCTTGTAGCCCTAATTTGTCTTTTTCAATTTTTATCATTCTGTTTCTATACTTTTATAAGCTGTAATAATTCTCTTTACTAATCTGTGTCTTACCACATCTTTATCATCTAAATATACTTGAGCAATTCCTTCAATATCCTTTAAAGCTAATAAAGATTCTTTTAATCCAGAAACTTGCTTTCTAGGTAAATCAATTTGACCTGGATCTCCTGTAATAATGAACTTTGCACTTTTACCCATTCTCGTTAAAAACATCTTCATTTGATTATGAGTTGTATTCTGTGCTTCGTCTAAAATTACAAATGCATTGTCTAAAGTTCTACCTCTCATAAACGCTAAAGGTGCAATTTGAATCACTCCTTTTTCTAAATGAGATTCTAATCTTTCAAATGGAATCATATCACGTAAAGCATCATACAAAGGTTGCATATAAGGATCTAATTTTTCTTTTAAATCTCCAGGAAGAAACCCTAAATTTTCACCAGATTCTACAGCAGGTCTTGTTAAAATTATTCTTCTCACTTCTTTTTCTTTCAACGCTTTTACAGCTAAAGCAACAGCTGTATATGTTTTTCCTGTTCCTGCAGGACCAACAGCAAACAACATATCATTTTTTGCCATTAAAGTAACCATTTTACGTTGATTTTGAGTTTGAGCTTTTATCAACCTTCCACTAACTCCATGCACCAAAACTTCTTTCGCATTTTTAGCTGCACTTGTTTTTTCTTCATTTCCTGTAGAAGTTAAAATACGCTCAATACTATTTTCATCTAACTTATTGTATTTGTTATAATACTTAATCAAACGTTCTAAACGAGTTTCAAACTCATCTAAAATTTCTGGTTCTCCATAAATTTTAAGTTTAGATCCTCTAGCAACAATTTTAATTTTTGGAAAGTATCTTTTTATTTGCTCAATAGTACTATTATGTGCTCCAAAAAAATCTTTTGGGCTAATTTCTGTAAGCTCTATAATGCGTTCGTTCAAATGTTTAATTTTTATTAATTAATTACAATTTTATTTCAACTAAAAATAGCGAATAAATTTTCTAAAATGATTAGATTTGCGTAAAATAGTTAACAACTTTTACACATTTAATTAACAGGAATAAATTAATGTCTCTAATTACTTTAACAACCGATTTTGGAACAAAAGACCACTTTGTTGGCGCTGTTAAAGGAGCTATTTACTCTGAACTTTCTGATGCCAAAATAGTAGATATTACACATGAAATATCACCGTTTAACATTACAGAAACTGCTTATATCTTAAAGAATTCTTACAAGAGTTTTCCTGATAAAACCATACATATTGTTGGTGTAGACTCAGAATTAAGTGAAGATAACAAACACATTGCCATAGAATTAGACAACCATTATTTTGTTTGTCCAGATAATGGAATTATTTCAATGATTGCATCAGAAATTAAACCTTCAAGGATTTTTGAAATTAATATTCATGATAGAATAGAAAGCAGTTTCCCTGTTTTAGATGTTTTTGTACAAGTGGCTTGTTTTATTGCTAGAGGTGGAAACTTAAATGTTATTGGTAAAGAAATTCAGACATATAAAAAGATGATTGAAATTCAGCCAAAAGTAAATCAGGCTCAAAACCAAATTATTGGAGGTATTGTTTATATTGATAATTATGGAAACGTAATTAGTAATATCAGCAAAAAAATGTTTCAAGAAATTGGCAAAGGACGTCGTTTTAAAGCAAATGCAAGACGTTATTCTTTTACACAAATATTTACAAAATATAATGAAGTCGCAGGTAATAGTGCTCATGATAGCATGCAATATGATGGAAGCAAATTAGCGCTATTTAATTCTGCTGGTTATTTAGAAATTGCTATTTATAGAAGTAATTTAGATACAGTTGGTGGCGCTTCTACGCTATTAGGTTTAGGTTATAGAGATGCTATTACGATTGATTTCATCAATGATTCTCAACCAGATTTTACTCCTTTAACTTAAAAAACTATGTTTGTTCGAATTGTAAAAATGAGTTTTCACGAAAAACACATTACAGCTTTTTTATCAATGTTTGAAGAGAAAAAAACATTTATTCGAGCTTCTATAGGGTGTGAATTACTAGAATTATATCAAGACAAAACAAACCCAGAAATCTTTTTTACTTATTCTTATTGGAAAGAAGAAGAAGATTTAGAAAACTATAGAAATTCTAAACTTTTTAAAGATGTTTGGGCAAAAACTAAAATATTTTTTAATGACAAACCACTAGCTTGGAGCGTTGATAAAAAAGTAAGTTTGTTATAATGAATTTTAATTTCACACTTTTTCCTGTTTTAAAAACTGAACGATTAATTTTACGTCAAGCAAATTTTGATGATGTAGAAGTTATTTTTGAACTTCGTTCTAGTGAAGAAATAAATAAATTTGTACATACAAAAAGAGTTAAAAATCATGAAGAAGCTAAAGATTTTGTTATGCTTTGTAATGAACTTTACAAAGAGAAAAAACGTATTTTTTGGTTGATAGAATTTAAGAATGAAGTTATTGGAAGTATTGTTTTACACAAAATTTCTCTAGAAAATAATTATAGTGAAATTGGCTACAAATTGAAGCCAAATTATCATCAAAAAGGTTTTATGAGTGAAGCAATTCAAGAAATTATAAATTTTGGATTCACTAATTTGCAATTAAAAACTATTGAAGCTTTTACTCACAAAAATAATATAGCCTCAATTGCGTTGTTAGAGAAACACAATTTTGTTTTTCAACCAGAAAGAAAAGATGAGGGCTTTGATAATAATCGTATTTTTAAACTAGAAAATTAATTAAATGTTTGCCATTTTAAAAAAAGAATTCAACTCATTTTTTGCGAGCCCAATAGCCTATTTGGTTATTGCTGTTTTCTTGTTAATTAATGGTTTATTTTTATGGGTTTTTAAAGACGATTTTAATATTTTAAATGCAGGTTTTGCAGATTTAAATCCGTTTTTCTTTTTAGCGCCTTGGGTATTTTTATTTTTGATTCCTGCAATAACAATGAAAAGTTTTGCTGATGAATTTAATAACGGAACTATAGAGCTTTTAAAGACAAAACCAATTTCTGACTGGCAAATAGTTTTAGGAAAATTTTGGGCTTCTCTCCTATTAGTTGTTGTTGCTTTAATTCCGACTTTAACCTATGTTTATACAGTTTACAGTTTAGGAAACCCAACAGGAAATATTGATTTTGGAAGCACAATTGGTTCTTATATTGGTTTACTTTTTTTAGCTTCTACTTATACAGCAATTAGCTTATTTACCTCAACATTATCTAAAAATCAAATTGTTGCTTTTATTTTAGGCGTTTTCATTACTTTCTTTTTATACTATGGTTTTGATGCAATTGCTACTTCTGTGGGAAATGATTTAACCATCAAAAAAATGGGAATTAACGAACATTTTAAAAGTATTTCTAGAGGAGTTATAGATACCAGAGATATTGTTTACTTTTTAAGTGTTACTGTATTCTTTTTATTCATCACTAAAATGCGTTTAGACAATGAATAAAAACATCAAAAATATTGCAATTTTAATTATTGGGTTGATCGTTCTAAATAGCATCAATCAATCATTTTATAGTCGTTTAGATTTAACTGCAGACAAACGTTACACACTTTCTGAAACTACAAAAAATATTGTTTCTAAGGTGGATAAATTTCTTTTTGTGTCTGTGTATTTAGAAGGTGATTTTCCTTCAGAATTTAAAAGATTACAAGCAGAAACACGTCAGTATTTAGAAGAATTGGCTGCAGAAAATTCAAACATAAAAATCAATTTTGAAGCTCCAGATAATCAACGAGAAGATTTGATTAAAAGAGGTATGTTACCTAGTCAATTAACCGTTGAAGAAGAAGGAAAACTCTCTGAAGCTATTATTTTTCCTTGGGCAGAAATTTCTTACGGAAAAAAATCTACCATTGTTTCTTTATTGCCGAATGCAATTGTAGTATCGCAAGACGAACAGCTACAAAAAGCCATTGAAAATTTAGAATACAGTTTTTCTAATGCAATAAATTCTATCACACAAAAAACACAAAAAAGAGTAGCTGTACTAACAGGAAATGGAGAATTACAAGATATTTATCAATATAGTTTTTTAAGTGAAGTTGCTAAAAAATACAGATTGGCAAAATTTACGTTAGATTCTGTAGCTGTAAATCCGCAACAAACTTTACAAGATTTAACTTCTTTAGATTTGGCAATTATTGCAAAACCATCACAAAAATTTTCAGCAAAAGAAAAATTTACTTTAGATCAGTTTATTGCAAACGGAGGTAAAACATTGTGGATGTTAGACAATGTACAAGCAGATCAAGATAGCTTGTTTAACAGTGGAAAAATGTTAGCATATCCAAGAGATTTGAATTTAACCGATTTGTTATTTTCTTACGGAATTAGAATAAATACGACTTTAATTAAAGATTTATACGCAGCACAAATTCCTTTAGCAACTGGTAAAGTTGGGAATCAAACGCAGTTTCAAAATTTAGATTGGTTCTTTCATCCTTTGGTTGGTGGAAATCCAAATCATGCAATTACAAAAAATGTTTCTCCTGTAAGATTGCAGTTTGCAAATCAGATTGACACATTAAAAAACAACATCAAAAAAACACCTCTTTTAATGAGTTCGTTATTAACTCAAAAAGTAGGAACTCCAAGTTTTATAGAATTACAATCTATTGCTGATGAAGTTGTTGAAGAAAAATACAAAAGTGGAAACCAATTATTTGCAGTTTTATTAGAAGGCGATTTTAATTCTGCTTATAAAAACAGAGTAAAACCTTTTGAAACTCCACTTTTTAAAGAAAACTCAACCAATAATAAAATGGTGGTAATTTCTGATGGTGATATTGGAAAAAATCAAATTTTAAAAGGACAACCTTTTGATTTAAACAGAGATAAATGGACAAATCAACAATTTGGAAATAAAGATTTTCTTTTAAATTCTGTTGATTATTTATTGGATGATGAAGGCTTGATTCAACTAAGAAACAAAACACTACAAATTAGAACTTTAGACAAACAAAAAGCATTTAAAGAACGTACTTTTTGGCAATTTTTGAATATTGTTTTACCGATTCTTATTTTGTTTACTTTTGGGTTTGTTTTTAATTATTTGAGAAAGAGAAAGTATTCTAAATAATTACAATTCTCATTCCGAACGAAGAATGAGGAGGAATCTCTTATAATAAATTTCTCAATCACTTTAAAAAAGCTCATTTCGAAATGACATATAGCCTTTAAATGGCTAACAAATCATCATGAATAAAAGTATAATCTAAAACTTCTTGTACTTTTTTAGAACTGATAATTTTCCATTGATAAACCTCGTTATTTTCGAATTCTGGCACTTCAAAACCATTACTAACTTTTGCTAAAGTGTAAAACTCTCTTCTTGTTGGATGATGATTAGAACACGCATTAAACGTTTCATTCCAACAATTTTGATCGATAATTGTATGAATAATTTCGATACAATCTTCTTTATGAATCATGTTTACAAAACCTTTTGGCTGAGGAATTTTTCTTCCGTTTTTAAACCAATTACATGGTTGTCTTACATCACCAAATAAACCTGCAAAACGAATTATGGTCGTTTCAAAAAAGTTGTTCTGTCTAAATAAATCTTCAATTTCTGTTAATGGCGTTTTTAAAACCTCATCTTCTTCTGTCATTACTTTATTAATTCTTCCATAGACAGAAGTAGAACTAATAAAAATTACTTTTTGAACAGGAGAATTTTCAATCTGAGAAATCAAATTTTCAAAACCATCAACATCTTTAGAGGTAATTGCAATGATTAAAATATCGGAATTTAAGAAAGTATCAAACTCTTCAAATTCAGATATATCAACAATATAAGGTTCAATTCCATTATCTTCTAAAAGTTCTAATTTCTCTTCAGAAGTTGTAGAACCTTTTACTTTAAAACCTTCATTTAATAACGAAATTGCTAAAGGTTTCCCTAACCATCCACAACCTAAAATACTAACATCCTTCATTACAACAATTATTGTCTTTAACTAATTTACAAGAAACTACTGCTAACAAAGCTCCTAAAATTGGCGCAATCATATACAACCATAAACCTTCAATATTTCCAGAAACTAAATTTGGCGCTAAAGAACGTGCAGGATTCATGGAAGCATTTGTAATTGGGCCTGCAAACATGGCCTCTAACAAAACAACTGCACCAATTGCAATACCTGCAATAACACCAATTTCTTTACTTCCTGTTGATACATTTATAATTACAACCATCAAGAAAAATGTTAATAATATTTCTAATACAAAAGCACGCCAAACATCTACAGTTGGTATGGTTGAACCCAAAAATTCACTTGTAGGAAACAAAAACCACAAAATTAAACTCGCAGTAAATGCACCTAAAACTTGCGCAATTATATATTTTGGTACTTCTTTCCAAGAAAACTTTTTTGCATACGCAAATGCAATCGTTACAGCAGGATTAAAATGTGCTCCAGAAGTTTCTCCAAAAGCATAAATCATTGCCATTACTATTAATCCCCAAGTTATTGCAATACCAACATGCGTAACGTCTCCTCCAGTAACTTCGTTTACTGTCATAGCTCCTGTTCCGCAGAAAATCATAGAAAAAGTTCCTATAAATTCAGATATATATTTCTTCATTGTTTTAAAAAATAAGCACAAAGATACAAACCCTTATTTTAAGGTTTTGTTAACATTTCTCATTTTTTGAAATCGTAAATTTATAACACTAAAAAAACTAAACATCATGAGAAAAATTTCATTTAAACTTTTAAGTACTTTAACCGTATTTTCTTTCTTAATTCTTGCAAGTTGCCAAAATAAAGAAACTAAAGAAGTTGTTGAAAAGGAAGTAGAAAAAATAGTTAAAACACCTGCTGCAAAAATTTCTGCACCTCAACCAAGTCCTGCTTCTACATTAATACAGAAAGTAGGATTGACGGATGTTACTGTAGAATATTCTAGACCAGGTATGAAAGGACGTGCCATTTTTGGTGATCTAGTGCCTTATGGAAAAACTTGGAGAACTGGTGCAAATGCTAACACAAAAATAACTTTTAGCACAGATGTAATTATTGCTGATAAAAATGTAGCAAAAGGAACTTATGCTCTTTATACAGTGCCTAATAAAGATTCTTGGGATATTATGCTGTACTCAGATTCTAGCAATTGGGGAAATCCTAAAGAATGGGATGAAACAAAAGTAGTTGCCAAAACTTCTGTAAAAGTACAGATAATGCCAGTAAAAATTGAAACGTTTACCATTACTTTTGATGATTTAACGAACAACTCTGGAGTTCTTGGATTACTTTGGGAAGACGTTTATGTAGGATTGTCATTTGATGTGCCTACAGATAAAAATGTTATGGCTTCTATAGAAGAAGTAATGAAAGGTGAGCCAAATGCTGCTGCTTATTATGATGCTGCTGTTTATTTTAAAACTGCAGATAAAGATGTAAACCAAGCAGTAACTTGGATAGACAAAGCCATAGAAATGACCAAAGAAGATCCTAAATTTTGGTATTTAAGACAACAATCTTTAATTCATGCAAAAGCTGGTAAAACAGCAACTGCAATTGCTGCTGCAAAAGCGTCTTTAGCTTTAGCTGAAAAAGCAGGAAATACTGGGTATGTAAAAATGAACAAAGCATCTTTAAAAGAATGGGGAGCAAAATAATTTGTTTTCTTTTTTAAAATATTTAAAAATCTCAAGTTTTCACTTGAGATTTTTTTGTCCTAAAAAGCTTTTGTTTCAAATTGATTTTATAAATACAAAAAACTAACTTTGTTAAAATTATCAACTAAATTTAATTGTAAAATAAACTTTAAAAAAGTAACTAAATGAAAGAAATGTGGAATAGCAGATATGCTGAAGAAGAGTATGCATATGGAACAGCACCTAATCAATTCTTTCAGGAAACGCTAGACAAATACAATCTAGAAGGTAACATTTTGTTACCTGCAGAAGGAGAAGGTAGAAATGCTGTTTATGCTGCAAAAAAGGGATTTAATGCTTTTGCTTTTGATATTAGTGTTGAAGGAAAAAAGAAAGCCTTAAAACTTGCTAAAAAAGAAGAAGTCATAATAAATTATGAGGTTGGTGATTTATTTGACTTGCAACTAACAAATGAAAAAATTGATGTTGCTGCATTGATTTTTGCGCATTTTCCACCAAATATTATAACCAAATACCACAATAAAATTGCTGAATTAATTAAACCAAATGGATACTTAATTCTTGAAGGTTTTAGTAAAAATCATTTAGAACTTCAAAAAGAAAACCCAAATGCTGGTGGGCCAAAAAACATTGATTTTTTATTCTCTGTCGACGCTATAAAAAAGGAATTTCCAAATTTCGACATAATTTTATTAGAAGAAAAAGAGGTAGAATTAAATGAAGGGAAATTCCATACTGCAAAAAGTAAAGTAATTCGATTTATTGGTAAAAAAACTAATACTCCAAACCAATAATTTCTCTTACAGAATCTAATGTTTTAATCAAATTTTTAGAGAACTCAAAAGTCATTATATTGCTTTCTTTTTTATTTTCTCTTAAGAGATTATTGAAATGTTCAGTTTCAAAATTGTAACCGATTGTTTTATAATTAAAATCAATAGTTTCCTCCTTGCCTTTTTCTATAATAGTTACAGTTGTAGGCATATGAAACATGGTGTTTATTTTTATAATTCCTTTTTCACAAGTAAAAATTGCTTCTGTTGCCATATCTTCTACTATAGTGCTTTTTAGAACTGCTTTTATGTCTTTATAATTGAAAGTCATATTACATTCAGAGTCAGCTCCGTTATCAAAAAAAGTTGCATTTGCATCAATAGAATTTGGTTTTCCTAAAGTAGATAAAGCTGCAAATATTGGATAAATACCAATATCTAATAAACTACCTCCACCAACTTCTTTTTTAAATAATCTGCTATTATTATCAAATTCTCTAGAGAAGCCAAAATCTGCTTCTAGTTTTAAAACCTCACCAAATTTTTCTGATTTTACTAAATCTAAAACATAGATATAATGAGGTAAAAAATAGGTCCATAACGCTTCCATTAACAATACATTATTCTCTTTTGCAACAGCAATCATCTCTTCTACCTCTTCCAAATTCATAGCAAAAGGTTTTTCACATAAAACTGCTTTTTTATGTTGTAAACAAAGTATAGAATGCTCTTTATGAAAACTGTGTGGAGTTGCAATATACACTGCATCAACCTCAACATCTTTTGCTAATGCTTCATAAGAATTATACGCTTTTTTTGAATTGTATTTTTTGGCAAATTCATGTGCTTTTTCTTGATTTCTAGATGCAACTGCAACTAATTCTGCATTTTTAATAGTTGCTAAATCTGTCGCGAATTTATTTGCGATACTTCCTAAACCAATAATTCCCCAACGTATTTTTCTATTTTTCATAATTTACTCAATTCCTATTGTTTCTAAATTATCGCTATTATGTTCTTTTGTAGGAAGAAATGTTTGAAGTATAATCGCAATTCCCATTACTAGAACACATCCTAATAAATTTAACCATAAATACGGTAACCAATCTAATAGAAAAACCGTAATAATTAAAGCTTGTGTAATTAAAGCTGCTATAAAAACGGCATTTCCTTTTACAAACTTTATAAAAAATGCCAACAAGAAAATCCCTAAAACATTTCCATAGAAAATAGAACCAATTATGTTTACTAACTGAATTAAATTATCAAACAAATTGGCAACACAAGCCACAGAAATCGCAATGATTCCCCAAGCCAACGTAAACCATTTAGATGCTTTTACATAATGCGTTTCACTCTTCTCTTCTTTTACATTTCGCTTGTATAAATCTATGGCAGTTGTACTTGCCAACGCATTTAATTCTGATGCAGTTGATGACATTGCTGCAGATAAAATTACCGCCAACAAAAGCCCAATTAATCCTCTTGGTAAATTGTTTAAAATAAAATGGATAAACACATAATCTTTATCATTCGATTCTATTTTTTTAATTGATTTTTCATCAACCTTTTTTATAATTTCTTTAGCTGATTCTTTTAAAGCTAAATCTCTTTTATTTAAAGATTGAATTTGCTCTTTTTCATCAATTTGAAAACCATCAACAAAAAGCGCTCTTTTATCATTTTCAATTTTAATATGTTCCTTTTCTAAAGCTTGATACTCTGTAACAAATTCAGATTTTAAAACTTCTTCATTTGCTGTAGGATTAAAATTTAAAGGCGATGCATTAAATTGATAAAAAACAAAAACCATAACACCAATTAACAGAATAAAAAACTGCATTGGCACTTTTAATAATCCATTAAAAATTAAACCTAACTGACTTTCTCTAACCGATTTTCCAGACAAATAACGCTGTACTTGACTCTGATCTGTTCCAAAATAAGAAAGCATTAAAAAAGTTCCACCAAGAATACCTGTCCAAACTGTATATCTGTTACTTAAATCAAAAGAAAAATCTAGCACTTCCATTTTATTACTTGCGCCTGCAATTTCTAAAGCATTTGTAAACGTAATATTCTCTGGTAATTGACTCATAATCATAAAAAATGCAATTAACATACCTATAAAAATGATAATCATTTGCTGTTTCTGAGTAACATTTACAGCTTTTGTTCCTCCAGAAACGGTGTAAATAATCACTAAAAAACCAATGATAATATTTAATGTTAATAAATCCCAATCTAATACTGCAGATAGAATTATTGCAGGAGCAAAAATGGTAATTCCTGCTGCTAAACCTCTTTGAACTAAAAATAAAATTGCCGCTAAACTTCTGGTCTTTAAATCGAATCTACCTTCTAAAAATTCATAAGCAGTATAAACCTTTAACTTATGATAAATAGGAATAAAAACCACACAAATAATTACCATTGCAATTGGCAAACCAAAGTAAAATTGCACAAAACCCATTCCGCTATGAAACGCTTGTCCAGGTGTAGATAAAAATGTAATTGCACTTGCCTGAGTTGCCATCACAGACAAACCAATGGTCCACCATTTAGAATCGCTACCACCTTTTATATAATCTGTTACGTTGGCATTTTTACGAGTTACATAAGTTCCGTAAGCAACAATAAAAACAAGCGTTACAGAAAGAATAATCCAATCAATATAATGTAATTTACTTGCAATTTCCATAGACTAAATTGTAAAATAATTAGTGATAAAATAAAACGCAATAATGTAAATTACATTGGCAATTAAAACCAACGAGTACTCTTTTTTCCAATTGTATTTTTGTTCTTTCATCTTATTATTTTTTTGAAGCTATTTCCTGCTTTCGCTACTCGCTTTTTTTAGTTTGTTCTCGATACAAATTTGCTCATTCTTCACAAATTCACTCGAACTGACACTAAAAAAGAGCTCAAACAAACCGCTCAATCAGGGCTAAACTTGTTTGCTAACTTTATTTTCTTTTCGAGAATAATAGAAAATTAATTATTTTTTAATTTCTTGTTTTATTTCAACATTACTTTTACCAACAGACAACATATTTGCAAACAATTTGTATGCTCCAGAAACTCCTGCAGGTAATTCTCTAAAGAAACTTAAACCTGTATAAATGTAATTTCCTTTACCATATTTAGCAATTAGTAAACTTCCATTTTTAGCAGTTTCACCTTTATCATTCATAGACAAAATTGGTGTGTATTCTTTACTCCAAGAATTAGGAAAATACAAACCGCGTTCTTGTACCCAACCTTTAAAATCGTTATTTGTAATTTGATTAGGAAAATTTAAAAGCGAATTATTTTTATCTAAAATTCGCACTTCTGCAAACTCATCTGTAACTCTATCTCTAGATAACTTTAATGAAAAAGGAGCTGCAACATCAACATTTCTATTGGTATTATATTGTACAATCATGTTTCCTCCTTTTTCAACATATTCTAACAAGAATTTTTGTTTGAATTTCAATTCTTTAACCACATTATAAGCTCTAATTCCTAATACAATTGCATCGTATTTTTTAAGATTTTCAGAATTAATTTCTTCAGGATTAATTTCTACAACAGTATATCCTATCTGGCGTAAACTTTCAGGAACAACATCTCCTGCTCCTTTTATATAACCAATATAATTTCCTGCTTTTTTAATATTTAATCGTACAATTTTAGCTTCAGAATTTGATAAAACAGATTGTTTCGGAATGTGATTGTAATTAATTTCAATCAATTCTTTTTTGTATGTTTTTCCTTCAGAAGTTGCTACAACTGCTAACTTTCCTTCAGATTGATTTTTTGGTGGAGTTACCAAAAAGGCAATAGTTTGTTTATCATCTTTTTGATCGATATTAAAACTAATTTCTTTAGGAGAAACATCCCAACTTGTTGGAATATTTAATTTTACATTTCCTTTTACATTATTTGCTCCTGCTCTAACTTCTACCAAAACTTCTTGTGGTGTATTATCAGAAAAAATAATCACTTTATCTTTTAACTTTGTAGTCACTTTTGGTAAAACTTCAAAAGGCTCATAAATTTCACCTTTATCTCTTTGAGAATATCTGTAAATTACATTTTTAGTAAAAGAAATATCATGTTCCCAAATATTTAAATTAAAAGTAATCTGCAAAGGTCTTTGGGTTTCTGGGTTACCAATTAATTGTTGATTATCTACCGTATACATTCCCAAACTAGCTTCTTTTTCTAACCAATAAGGTGCAGAAAAATTGGTGTTTGTAATAGGATATTTCCCTTTTAAAGTAATTTTTTTATTATTCTCTAATGGCTTTTCTACTTCTTCAATTGTTCTATGTTTTCCTTGAGAAAAACTGTAAGAATACAAGTATGATGTAATATTGCTTCTATTTAAAACTTCTAAATTAATGTCTATTTCAGAATTCGGAATTCCGCTAGAACTTGTTGCAGAAACCTCTAAATACAAACCTGCACAAGCTTCTATAATTTCTTTTATTTGCTTTAACTTTAAATCTCGCCAATGAGCATCAGACAAAAGATTAATTTTATCATAAGCTTCTAACAGTTTTGGCAAATGTTTAGACGGATTTACAAAATCGAAATTATTTTCAACTTCATATAAAATATCACCAATTTCTCCACCATTTTTTAAACGATTCCAAGTTGTATTAATTCCAGAAAAAATATCATTTTTATCTTTTAAAGGACTACCTTTTAACAATTCTACATATTCAAATTGTTCTCCTCTTGTTGTTAATCTCCCAAAACCTTGACATAAATGTTGGCTGCTTGCAATAGATGCCAACTCGTTATTAGACAAACCCTTTAACGGATAATACACGCCAATATCAAACTTAGTAAAACCTTTAGTAGCCTTTTTAAATTCTGCTTCTCTACCTCTATAAAACCAAGAAGAAGTATTTTGAAACAAACGTTTTGGTTGCCAAGTATCTGTATATTTTAATTGTTCTTTAAATTGATTTTTGTCTTTAGCCAAATCAAAAGCTGCTACACTTAACATAGCAGAACTTGTATGATGTCCGTGAGTTGTTCCTGGAGTTCTATGATCGAATCTATTGATAATTACATCTGGTTTAAAAGTTCTAATTGCCCAAACAACATCACTCAACACTTTTTCTTTGTCCCAAATTTTTAAAGTTTCATCTGGATGTTTAGAGTATCCAAAATCATTTGCTCTAGAAAACAATTGTTCTCCACCATCAACATTTCTTGCTGCTAATAATTCTTGAGTTCTAATAACACCTAACAATTCTCTAATTTCTGGACCAATTAAATTCTGACCTCCATCTCCTCTAGTTAACGATAAATAACCAGTTCTTGCTTTTACATTATTTGCTAAAAATGCAATTAAACGCGTGTTTTCATCATCTGGATGCGCAGCAACATATAAAGCTGTTCCTAAAAAATTCAGTTTCTGAATTTTCTCATAAATTTGATTCGAAGTTAGTTTTTTAGGTTTTTGAGCAAACAAACTCAATGATATCAATAGAAAGGAACAAATAAATAACAATAATTTCTTCATAAAACTTGGTTAGTTTCTGTCAGGTCGAGCGCAGTCGAGACCTAAATACAACCTCTCGACTGCGCTCGAGGAGACAACTATTTTCTTAGAAAAAAGATATCAATGAAAACAAAAATAGCTTTTTTATGTGCGAAACACCTTCAATTAACATAATTATAACGTTTAAAATATTCATCAACAAAATGCTCATAACCTGTTAATAAATTAATTTTTAAAATCACTTAATAAGGTTATATTTGTAAGAATAATCAAGAAAAGAAAATCAATGAAATTTATTGTATCAAGTTCGCAATTATTAAAACAATTACAAGTTTTAGGCGGCGTTATAAATAGCAACAACACTTTACCAATTTTAGATAACTTCTTATTTGAATTGTCTGAAAATGAATTAAAAGTTTCTGCATCAGATTTAGAAACAACTATGAGTTCTGTAGTTGAAGTAGAAAGCGAAAGTTCTGGTTCTATTGCTGTTTCTGCACGTTTATTATTAGATACTTTAAAAACGTTTCCAAACCAACCTTTAACGTTTAAAACAGAAGGTGATAATACGATTGAAATTAGTTCTGATCAAGGTAAATATGACATGGCTTATTTTGGTGGCGATGAGTTTCCAAAAGCGGTTTCATTAGCATCACCAAGTACAACTGTGGTACCCGCAAATATTTTAGGAACTGCAATTTCTAAAACAATTTTTGCAGCAGGAAATGACGATTTAAGACCTGTAATGAGTGGAGTATTCTTTCAATTTAGTTCGCAAAGTTTAACTTTTGTTGCTACTGATGCTCATAAATTGGTAAAATATTCTAGAACAGATGTAACTGCAGATCAAACTGCAGAATTCATTATGCCAAAGAAACCTTTAAATTTATTAAAAGGAATTTTAAGTGGTTCTGATAGTGATGTAACTATTGAATATAATGATGCAAATGCAAAATTTACGTTTGATAACGTAGTTTTAGTTTGTCGTTTAATTGATGGAAAATATCCAAATTACGAAGCGGTAATTCCTAAGGAAAATCCAAATAAATTAACGGTAGATAGAGCTTCTTTCTTAAACTCTGTAAGACGTGTTTCTATTTTCTCTAGTAAAACAACACATCAGATTCGTTTAAAAATGGCAGGAACAGAATTAAACATTTCTGCTGAAGATTTAGATTTTTCTAATAAAGCAGATGAACGTTTAAGTTGCGATTATCAAGGTGATGATATGCAAATTGGTTTTAACTCTCGTTTTTTAAGCGAAATGTTAAACAACTTAAGTTCTAGCGAAGTATTAATTGAAATGTCTTTACCAAACAGAGCAGGAATTTTAACACCTATTGATGGTACAGATGAAGGTGAGCAAGTTACAATGCTTGTAATGCCTGTTATGTTGAATAATTAAAGAGTCTGTCATTCCGACTAAAATGGAGGAATCTCTTAATAAAGATTTCTCGACAAGCTCGAAATGACAAATAACATAAAACAAAACCACAATCAAATTGATTGTGGTTTTTTGTTTACTTTTAACCAATGAAAAAGGAAATTGTAGATTTTATAAAATATAGCCCAATTGAATCTGGATTAATATTTCTTATACTTGAATCTACAATGTTAATTTTTCATCTCAATAAAAAGAAAAATATAAAGTTTTGGGATTCTAATGTAATGGAATGGAAATTTCATGGAAATTATCTAGCAATTATGGCTATGTCATTTATTTTTGGGTTAATTTTAATTATTAAAAACATTTAAAAATTGAATTTTCTAGCACACCTCTACTTATCTCAAAACAATACCAATATTATGATTGGTAATTTTATTGCAGATCATATTCGTGGTAATAATTTTGAAGGTTTTTCTAAAGAAATTCAACAAGGTATTTTCTTACACAGAGAAATAGATACGTATACAGATGCTCATGAAGTTGTCAGAAAAAGCAAACGCAGATTACACAAACGTTACAGACATTATGATGGTGTAATTATTGACATTTTTTATGATTATTTTTTAGCAAAAAATTGGTCTAACTATTCTGCAATTCCTTTAGATATTTATACAAATTCTATTAATAATTTATTTGGAGAAATATCAGAAGTTTTACCTGTAAAGTCGCAAAAATTCATCAAGTATATGATTGAATATGATATTCTTTTCAATTATAATAATAAAGAAGGTATTGCAAAGGTTTTAAATGGGATGAATGCTAGGACAAAAGGAAAATCTCAAATGAATTTAGCTATTGAAGATTTAACGAATTTAGAAAAAGAATTCGAAGAAGATTTTACCCTGTTTTTTAAAGATTTAATTACACATACAAATCAAAAATTTAAAGAATTAATGTAAACTCATTACATGTTTTTAATTTTGTTTCTTTTTAACAATGGAAAAGAAAAAATGATTGAATAAAAAAGAATTCACATTCTCAAATTAATAAAATAAATGAAAAAAATAATTCTACTTTTTATACTTTCCTTATTATTAGTAAACTGCAAAACAGTACCTAAAAAAGAAAGAGTTACTGGCTTAGTAACTCAAAAAGCAATGGTTGTTACTGCAAGAGAAGAAGCTTCTAAAATTGGTGCTGCAGTATTAAAAAAAGGTGGAAATGCTTTTGATGCAATGGTTGCAACAGAAATGGCTTTAGCAGTAGCTTATCCTTTTGCAGGCAATCTTGGAGGTGGTGGTTTTATGGTCTATAGAAAAAATGACGGTGAAATAGGAGCTTTAGATTACAGAGAAAAAGCACCTTTAGCAGCAACAAAAGATATGTACTTAGATAAAGATGGAAATATCATTAAAGGAAAAAGTATTCTTGGAGCAATGGGTGTTGGAATTCCTGGAACAATTGCTGGAGTTTTTGCAACTCATAAAAAATTTGGTACACTTCCTATAGAAGAAATTTTAGAACCTGTTATTAAATTAGCAAAACGAGGTGTTATTGTTACCGAAAAACAAGAAAAAAGAATTCAGAATTATAGACCATTATTTTTAGAAGCCAATAAAGATTCTATCGTTTTTACTAATAAATGGAAAGAAAATGACACCATTAAATATCCTGCTTTAGCAGAAACTTTAACTCAGATTAAAGAAAATGGTAGAGATGAATTTTATAAAGGAAAAACTGCAAAACGTTTGGTAGAATTCATTCAAAATAATGGAGGAATTATAACTTTAGAAGATTTAGCAAAATATGAGGCTAAATGGAGAACTCCTGTTACTTTTAATTATGATGATTTAAAAATTATCTCAATGTCTCCTCCTTCTAGTGGAGGAATTTGTTTAGCACAAATTATGAAAGCTATTGAGCCTTTTGATTTGCATGAATTTGGTCATAATAGCACAAAATCAATTCAAGTTATTACAGAAGCAGAAAGACGTGCTTATGCAGATAGAAGTTACTTTTTAGGAGATCCTGATTTTGTTACTATTCCACAAAAAGAACTAATTAGTACAGAGTATAATAATAAAAGAATGCAAGATTTCAGCTTTGATAAAGCCACTTCTTCTACTGATGTTTCTCATGGAAATATAGAAATTATAGAAAGTGATGAAACTACTCATTATTCTATTATAGATCAATTTGGAAACGCGGTTTCTGTTACCACAACTTTAAATGGAGCTTATGGTTCTAAATTATATTCGTCTGAATTAGGTTTTTTCTTAAACAACGAAATGGATGATTTTTCTAGCAAACCTGGTGTACCAAATATGTTTGGTTTAATTGGCGCAAAAGCTAATGAGATTCAACCAGAAAAAAGAATGTTAAGTTCTATGACACCAACGATTGTAGAAAAAGATGGCAAACTTTTTATGGTAGTAGGAACACCGGGAGGATCTACAATTATTACATCGGTTTTACAAACAATTTTAAATGTACACGAATATAAAATGGGCATGCAAGAAGCTGTAAACGCTGCAAGATTTCACCACCAATGGTTGCCAGATGTTGTAAAAATGGAACCTAATAGTTTTGATAAAACAACAATCTCTGAACTAGAAAAATTAGGTTATAATATTGATGAAGGAACTTCTAGAATTATTGGAAAAGTATCGGCTATTTTAGTTTTACCAAACAATTCTTTAGAAGGTGGAGCAGATAAACGTGGAGATGATACAGCTGTTGGTTTTTAATTTAGCTGGTAGCAAAAAATAGAATAAATTGAAACCTAAAAAGTTCTCGATACAATTTTCTCTTAAAATCGAAAATCACTCGAACTGACAAACTTTGAAACTTTAAAAAAATATGCAAATACAACCTTTTCATTTAGCAATTCCGGTTAAAAATTTAGAAAAATGTAGAACGTTTTACAGAGATATTTTAAATTGTGAAGAAGGTCGAAGTACAGAAAATTGGGTAGATTTTAATTTCTTCGGACATCAATTAGTGATACATCAAAAAGATGGATTTAATCCTGAAAGAATCACTAATCCTGTAGATGGTCATGATGTTCCTGTACCACATTTTGGGGTTGTTTTAACTTGGGATGATTGGCATATATTATCAGAAAGATTAAAAGCTGCAAATACTAAATTTGAAATTGAGCCTTGTATTCGTTTTAAAGGAAAAGTGGGAGAACAAGCTACCATGTTTTTTAAAGATCCAGAAAATAATGCTTTAGAATTTAAAGCTTTTCAAGACATGAGTCAGTTATTCGCTAAATAATGCAATTAACAGAAACTCATATTGTAGAACAATTAGAAAAACCAATTCGTTTTCAAGAATATAGCGTTGGAATTTTTAATACAATCCCAACAAAATCTGGCATTAAAAAAGCCATCAAAAAAGAGCTTATTTATATTGATGGTATTTTAGCAACAACTTCTAAATTTATTTCTGGAGGAGAAAAAATTGAGCTTTATCAATCAGAAAAATCATCAACTTTCGAAAGATTAAAATTAGATATTGAAGTCTTATTTGAAGATGATTATTTAGCTGTTATTAATAAACCAGCAGGAATTTTAGTCAGCGGAAATAAATTTGTAACCATTGCAAATGGATTAACGCAAAACTTAAAAAAAAATAATTTATCTGATGCTGTAAAACCTCAACCTGTACATAGATTAGATTATCCAACAAGTGGACTTTTATTGATTGGAAAAACGAGTAATTCTATTACAGAATTGGGAAAATTATTTGAAAACAAAGAAATTCAGAAAACATATTTTGCTGTTACTATTGGAAAAATGAATCCTAAAGGAAATATCAATTTACCTGTTGATGACAAAAAAGCTGAAACAGAATTTGAAGTATTAAAATCTGTAAAGTCTGAACGTTTTGACTTTTTAAACTTAGTAAAACTACAACCAAAAACAGGAAGAAAACATCAACTTAGAAAACATTTATTAGCAATAGAAAATCCTATTTTAGGAGATAAAGAATACTTTTTAGAAGATAAAATTTTAAACGGAAAAGGATTGTTTTTACACGCTGCTACTTTAGATTTTACACATCCGTTTACGAAAGAAAACATTTCTATTTCAAAAGAATTGCCAAAGAAATTTACGAAGATTTTTCCTAATTTTTAATTCAAATAAAAATATTATAAAAACATCTCGATACGATTTTGTAAAAAAACAAAATCACTCGATGTGACATTATGTATATTAAACTAGTTGTACGTAATGTCAGTTCGAGTGAAATTTCTTTTTCAGAAATTTAGTATCGAGAACATATACGCATTAATATCCTTTAACCTCTTTCATCATTTTAAAAAGTCTGCTTATCAATTCGTGCACTTCTTCTTCATTATAAGTTGCAAAACCCATTCTTATAGAATTATGTTCTAATTTTGCTAAATCATAACGTTGCCACTCTCCTATTTCTAATTGGTGCTTTTTTGCAATTTCGGCAACCGATTTCCAAGAATACTTTTTATTTAATGTAACCCAAACTGCCATTCCTCCTTTAGGAGTTTCAAAAGAAAAAACATCAGAGAAATATTCCTTTAAAAGTTGACAAAATAAATCTCTTCTTGTTTTGTAAACTTTCATCACTTTCTTAATATGTCTGTCTAAATCTCCAGATTTTATAAAATCTTCGAACGCTAATTCTAACAAAGCATCTCCTTGTCGATCAATAAATCTACGTTGATTTGCAGCTTCATTTACAAATTCTTTTGAAGCAACAACATAACCAATTCTAAAAACTGGAGCAACCGTTTTACAAACAGATCCAATATAAATTACGTTTCCATTTATATCATGACTCGCTAAAGGTAAAATTGGAGAATGATTGTAATTAAAGTCGTAATCATAATCATCTTCTATAATTGCAAAACTATATTTCTTCGCTAAATTCAATAAATGAATTCTTCTTTCTGCAGATAAAGTTACAGTTGTTGGGTGATGATGATGAGAAGTTACATACACTGCTTTTATTGACTTTTTCTTACAAATCTGTTCAATTTCATCGGTAACCAAACCATTCTCATCAACAGAAACTCGAACTAAATTTGTTGTTCTTTGTAAAAAATTAGTATCAGCTGAACCGTAATTTGTTTGTCCAACTACAATAACATCACCTTCTTTTAATAGCAATTTTGAAGACAAATAAATGCCCATTTGACTTCCTCTCGTTATTAAAACATTGTCTTTATTAATATGTAACCCACGTGTTTTATTCAAATAATCTGCTAAAGTAATTCGCAATTTTTCATTTCCAAAAAGCGAACCATAAGACATTTCTTTATAAATCTCTTTTTTACCACAAATTCTTCTATATGTTCTTGCAATATCTTCTGTAGGTGTTAATCTTGCATCAGAAACGCCATCATTTAAATACATAAAACCACCTTCTTTTTTAGTAGTTTTTCTTTCAAGGGCTTTGTCTTTATAAAATTGAAAACCGATATTTTTAGATGAAACTTTGGTTTTGGGCAAAAATTCTTGTTGATGTAACTCTGGTAAATTTGCATTGATAAACGTCCCTTTTTTAGGAATACTTTCTACCCAACCTTGCAATAATAATTCTTCATAACAAGCCACAACAGTTTTTCTATGAACATTTAATAATTCAGATAAAGTTCTACTTCCTGGCAACTTGGTTTCTGGCATTAATTTTCGATCTTTAATCAATACTATAAACTGATTAGACAATTGCAAGTACAATGCTTGTTTGCTTTTTCTATCTAATTGAAAACTTGTTGTAAATGGAAACATAAACTGGACTATTATTTATTTTAATTCTGGACGACTAAAATAGTCCATAAAAATAGTAATTTTGAATTAATAAAATATAAAAGATGATTAAATTAGAAAAATTTAATGTTTCAGATTATGATTGTTTAATTAATTGGGTAGATACAGAAGAATTAATGGTTCAGTTTGGAGGCTCTCTTTTTGATTTTCCGATTACACATCAACAATTAGACACATATACAAAAAATGAAAATAGGTTAATTTATAAAGTAATTAATCTTGATACAAATAATACAATTGGTCACGTAGAATTAGACAAAATCGATTATAAAAACAAAAATGCTCGAATTAGCAGAGTGCTAGTAGGTGATCAATCTAATAGAAATAATGGCTTTGGAAAAAAGATTATAAATGCAATTGTTAACATTGGTTTTAAAGAATTAAAATTGCACAGATTAGATTTAGGGGTTTACGATTTTAATAAACAAGCAATAAATTGTTATGAAAATTGCGGTTTTGAAATTGAAGGATTGTTTAAAGAAAATATGAAAGTTGGAAATGATTATTGGTCTACTTATAATATGAGTATCCTAAATACCAAAAAGAATAATTATGTTAGAAATTAGACCAAATTGCGAACATTGTAATAAAGAGTTACCAAACATATCTACAGAAGCAATGATTTGCACTTTTGAATGCACGTATTGCAAAACGTGTGCTTTAGAGGTATTCGAGAATGTTTGTCCTAATTGTACTGGTAATTTTGTTGAACGCCCTATTCGTCCATCAAAATTTCTAGAAAAATATCCTGCTTCTACAAAGAGAATTTTTAAACCTAAAAATTTAGTGATTGAAAAACAAAATACTGAAAAGTATAAAAACATCAACCAAAAAGAAAGATAAAAATGATAGAAATTAGAAGAGCAACCGTTGCTGATGCAATTCATATCGCTTTATTAGGAAGAATTACATACACCGAATCTCATGGAGATTATGTAGAAAACAAAAAAGATTTACTCAATTTTTATGATAAAAATTACGCTGTGTCTAATATTAGGAAAGAATTAAATGACTCTGAAAATTTGTTTTGGATTGTTTTTTCTGATGAATTACCAATCGGTTTTGCGAAACTTTGTTTGAATGAAAATCAATCAAATTTAAAAGACAATAATTTTTGTAAGCTTCAAAGATTATACATCTTAAACGATTTTATCGCATTAAAAATAGGTTCTCAATTACAAGATATTATTTTACAAGAAGCAATTGATTTAAACTACAAAACAATTTGGCTTACTGCTTATTACAAAAACACAAAAGGAATTAAATTTTATAAAAAATACGGTTTCGAAAAAGTGGGAGAAATAGATTTTATTGTTGGAGACACCAATTACCCTAATTTAATATTTGTTAAAAATTTATAGAAATGGAAGAATATCAACAATCAAAATTAAATAGAGTAAAAAGAGGTCAAAACAGGGCAACTTATGATGTTGATAAAATCAACACGATTTTAGATGCAGGTTTTTTATGTTATGTCGGTTATATTTATGATGGAAAACCGATTACTATTCCTATGGCATATGCTAGAAGAGAAGATAAAATTTACATACATGGTTCTACTGGAAACAGAATGTTATTATCTATTTTAGAAAGTGAGAAAACATCAATAACTGTAATGCACTTAGATGGTTTGGTTTTAGCACGTTCTGGTTTACATCATTCTGTAAATTACAGATCTGTTACACTTTTTGGAAATTTAAAAAAATTGGAAAAAGATACTGATAAAAAAGATGTTTTAAAATGGATTGTTAATCAAATGGTACCAAATCAATGGGAATCTTTAAGACCTATGTATCAAAAAGAATTAGACAGAACTTTAGTGGTAGAATTCACAATTGAAACCGCTTCAGCAAAAGTTAGAGATGTTGGTGTTGCTGATGAACCTGAAGATTATGAATTAGATGTTTGGGCAGGAATTGTACCCATTAAACAAGTAGCTGAATACCCAATTGCCGATAAAGGGAAACCAGAAAACATGAAAATTCCAAAACACATTTTAGATTATTATGAAGCCAACAAATAGTTTCTTCTTTTAAAATTTAATATTTTAGCTTCTAAATTTTTAACTCACTAAAAATGATGAAGCTTTTTAAATTTATAGGAATTCTTTTACTGCTTTTAATGGTTGCTGCAGGTGTCTATTATTTTGTAAATAACGAGTCGTTACCAGAAGGAAAAAAAGGAAAAGAAGCCGATGCTTTGGCAATAAAAATGTTTAATGCCATAAATAGTGAGGCTTATGAAAATACAGAAATTTTAAAATGGAGTTTTAGAAAAAAACATTATTATACTTGGCATAAAAATAAAAACATTGTTCATATTTCTTGGGCAAATTACAAAGTAACGCTTCATCCTGATAATCCAGATAAATCTGAAGTTTATATTGATGGAAGAATTTCTGATCATAGAGAACTTGTAAAACAAGCACATGATCACTTTAACAATGATTCTTTTTGGTTAGTTGCTCCTTTTAAAATTTTTGATCCAGGCACAGAAAGAAGCATTGTAAAACATGATGGTAAAGATGCCCTTTTGATAACCTATACTTCTGGAGGAACAACTCCTGGAGATTCTTATCTCTGGATTTTAGATGAAAATTACATGCCAACTTCTTTTAAAATGTGGACAAGTATTATTCCTATTGGAGGCGTTTCTGCAACTTGGTCTGATTGGAAAAAAACAAGTTCAGGGATAAAATTACCTACAAAACACAAACTTTCATTATTTGGGATGATTTTACCAATGGGAGAAGTAAAAGCGTATAATGAAAAAGCAGATGAATTGGCTGAAAAAGTTTTGAAAGCAATAAAGCATAAAGCTTATAAAAACACACGTTATATAGAATGGAGTTTTGGCGGAAAAAGGCATTTTAAATGGGATAAAGAAAAACATATTGCAACTGTTTCTTGGGATACAATTCGTGTAAATTTACATCCACAAGAAAAAGAAAAAAGCACCGTTTTCTATCACGATAAATTACAAAAAAATGCAGATTCAAAAATTGTAAAAAGAGCTTGGGATATTTTTAACAACGATTCTTTTTGGTTAGTTGCTCCTCATAAATTATTCGATAACGGAACAATTAGAAGTATAAAAAAAGTGGATGACAAAGAGGCTCTTTTAATAAAATACACAACAGGAGGAACAACTCCAGGAGATTCTTATCTTTGGCTTTTAGATTCTAATTATGTACCTATAAGTTACAAAATGTTTGTTCCAAGTATGAAAATAAATGGAGTTGATGCAACTTGGCAAGATTGGATTACAACAGAAAGCGGAACATTATTACCAACAAATCATACTTTTGGTAATAATAGAAATTTAAGTATGGGCACAGTAAAAGGATATAATTAATGAATTCAAAAATAATTTCAAACGGAATTTTAAGGGCTTTAGGTATTTTAGTAGGAATTTTCCTTTTAGGTTATTTTTTATATGCCATTCAATCAGTAATCATCTATATTATTATTGCAGGAATTTTATCCTTAATTGCAAGACCAATTATCATCTTTCTAAGAAGAAAATTAAAGTTTCCAAATACGCTGGCAGTTATTTTTACAATGCTCTTGTTATTAGGCTTTCTAACAGGTTTAATTGTAATGTTTATCCCTTTAGTTGCAGAACAAGGAAAAAGTTTATCATTATTAGAAGTTGATAAACTACAAGAGAATGTTCAAGAAATATTCAATGAAACAACTGCCTATTTTTCATCAAAAGGAATTGATGTTTTAGGCGAATTAAAAAATGTTGATTTTCTTTCTCAATTTAAAGAAATTCCAAATTTATTAAATTCGGTTTTAGGAGCAGTTGGTTCTTTAAGTGTTGGTTTATTTTCTGTACTTTTTATTTCTTTCTTTTTTATGAAAGACAGCCAATTATTAAAAAAAGGTGTGATGACAATTATTCCTCGTGGCAAAGAAGGAAGATTCTCTAATTCTTTAGAAACTATTAATGATTTATTGTCTAGATATTTTATTGGATTACTTTTTCAAATTACCATTTTATTTATTTTATACACCATTATTTTATTAGTTTTTGGCATTGACAATGCAGTTGTAATTGCATTTTTATGTGCTTTACTAAACCTTATTCCTTATGTTGGACCAATGATTGGTGCAGTAATTATGTTTGTTTTATCAATGACAAGTAACATTGGTTTAGACTTTCAAACAGAAATATTATCTACTTCTTTATGGATTATGTTCTGTTATTTAATTGCTCAATTAATAGACAATTTTGCAAGTCAGCCACTTATTTTTTCTAAAACAACAAAGTCTCATCCGTTAGAAATTTTCTTAATCATTATTATTGGTGGATTGCTTTTTGGAGTTGTTGGTATGATAACAGCTGTTCCATTATACACTGCTTTAAAAGTGATTTTAAAAGAGTTTTTATCTGATAATAAAATAGTAAAATCAATTACAAAAGATCTTTAATATAATCTTTGAATACTGCAATATTACATCCAGAAGTTCAGCAATTTATTACTGATAATTTAAAATCTAACATCACAAAACTGGTTTTAAAAGGAAGTCCTTTTGATGCTATTTCCATACAAGAAATCGCAAATCAAATTGTTGCAAAACAAAAATCTGAACACAAACTATCTTCATGGTTTAACACAAAAAACATTTATTATCCTGCTAAAATTAGCATTGAACAAACCTCATCAGAGATAACTGCAAAGTATAAATCTAATTTAATAAAAGGCGATTCTATAATAGATATTACTGGAGGTTTTGGTGTAGATTGTTTTTATTTTTCGAAACATTTTAAAAAAGTAATTCATTGTGAAATTAACGATGAATTATCAACAATTGTAAAGCATAATTATCAACAATTAAAAGTAAATAATGTTGTTACTTTTTCTGGTGATGGAATTGAGTTTCTTAAAAATTCTAATACCAATTTCGATTGTATTTACATAGATCCATCTAGAAGAAATGATTTAAAAGGAAAGGTTTTTTTGTTAGATGATTGCCTGCCTAATGTTCCAGAAAATATTGATTTTTTATTTTCTAAAACCAATCAAATCCTCATTAAAAACTCACCTATTTTAGATATTACAAGTACTATAAATGAGTTAAAATTTGTAAAGGAAATTCATATTATTGCTATCAATAATGAGGTTAAAGAATTGTTGTTTTTATTAGAAAAAGATTATAAAAAATCAATCGAAATAAAAACGGTAAATATTGGTAAGAACGGTATTCAATCTTTTATCTTTGATTATAAAGAGCAAGTAATTTCAGAATATTCAGAACCTCTATCCTATTTATACGAACCCAATGCTGCTATTTTAAAATCTGGTGGTTTTCATCAAATTTCAAAACAATTAAATGTTTTCAAATTACATCAGCATTCACATTTATATACTTTAGATGTATTAATTGACTTTCCTGGAAGAGTTTTTAAAATTGAAAATATAATTCCATATAACAAAAAGAAAATTAAAAATTTTCTGCCCGAAAACAAAGCAAACATCACAATTAGAAACTTTCCAAAAACAGTAGCTCAAATAAGAACAGAAACTAAAATAAAAGATGGTGGAAATTGGTTTTTATTTTTTACCACACTGAATATCAATGACTTTATTGTTATTCTCTGCAAAAAAATAACTGAATAATTTTAATAAAAAATTCTTCCTTTTTATTTAATATTACCTTTTTTTTCGTTATATTTACATAAGCTTAAGTGTTTTTTGATTAGGGGCTTAAAACACTTAAATAAAAAGTCTCGAATTCAGTTTCGAGACTTTTGTTTTTTTAAACTACTTTTTTCATTAAGTTTGTATTGAAAGCCTAACTTTCCATTCATGCAAACAACCACATATCAAGCAATAAAAATTTATAACAACTCTCAAAACACCATTCAAGATGTTTTAGTTGTAGAAGCTCCTCTGCAAATAAATATTAATGATGAGCCTTATACTGTTGTTATGAGAACTCCAGATAATGACAAGGAATTGATAAGAGGATTGCTTTTTGCTGAAGATATTTATAAAAGTGAAAAAACATTAATTTTTCAGATAAATAAAGAAGATAATGGAGTTCCTTCAATTATTAACGTTACTATTTCAAAAGAATTATTAGGAAAAGGATATCTCAATAAAAGAACATTATTATCTGTTTCTTCTTGCGGTATTTGTGGAAAAAAAGAATTGAAAGATATAAAAGTTGAAGGAGAAAAATTTACGCAAATAAATAATTTTACAGTAGATAACTTACATAAAATGTTATTAAACATGAGTAGTTTTCAGCACACATTTAAAAGCTCTGGAGGAAGTCATGCAGCTGCAATTTATAATAATAAAAATGAATTTTTAACTTTAAAAGAAGACATTGGAAGACATAATGCTGTAGATAAAGTTATTGGAGACTTAATAATAAAAGACTACTTACACCATGCCAATTATTTATTTGTAAGCGGTAGAGTTTCTTATGAAATTATTTCAAAAGCATTTTTAGCAAAAATACCGGTTATTGTTGCCATTTCTGCTTGCTCATCTTTAGCTATAGATTTTGCAAAAGAATTTGGTATTTGCTTAATTGGTTTTACAAGAGATCATAAAATGACAATATACTCTAATCCTTCATTGGTAAAAAAAGAAACTGTTTATGTCTAAAAAACTAAAAGAACAGCCACCAGAAAAATTAACTGGAATTCGTTTAACAGAAGTTCCTAAAACCTCTGCAGGTGTTAAGGCAATTGTTTCTGCTTTAACTCATATTAAAGATGAAGTTGGTGTTGCTAAAGGAATTCAATTATTATCTAAAATAAATCAAAAAGATGGTTTTGATTGCCCAGGTTGTGCGTGGCCAGATCCAGATGATAAAAGAGCTTTTTTAGCTGAATATTGCGAAAATGGCGCAAAAGCAGTTGCAGAAGAAACAACCAAAAATAAAGTTTCTCCAATGTTTTTTGAAATGAATTCTGTTCAAGAACTATCTGAATTATCAGATTATGAAATTGGAAAAAGCGGGCGAATTACACACCCAATGTATTTAGCTGAAGGTGCTACTCATTATAAAGAAATTTCTTGGGAGAACGCTTTTGAAATGATTGGAGATGAATTAAATTCATTAGAATCTCCTAACGAAGCTATTTTTTATACCTCAGGAAGAACAAGTAATGAAGCTGCTTTTTTATATCAATTATTTGTTCGTCAATTTGGTACAAATAATTTACCAGATTGCTCTAACATGTGTCATGAATCTAGTGGTGTTGCTTTATCTCAAACTTTAGGAATTGGAAAAGGATCTGTTACATTAGACGATTTTAATCATGCAGATTTGGTGATTGTAATTGGTCAAAACCCAGGAACAAATCATCCAAGAATGTTAGCCGCTTTAGGAGAAACAAAAAAAGAGGTGGAAAAATAATTACCATCAACCCTTTACCAGAAGTTGGTTTAATGAGTTTTAAAGATCCTCAAAATCCTTTAAAATGGATTGGTTCTGGTCAACAATTAACAGACGAATATCTTCAAGTAAAAATTAATGGTGATGTAGCTTTACTAAAAATCATCTTAAAGTTGATGAAAGAAAAAGAAGATGTAGCACCGAATTCTGTTTTCAATCATCAATTTATAAAAGAAAAAACAGCAGGAATTGATGAACTTTTAAAAGATTTAGACAATTATACTATTGATGAATTGTTACCTCAAACAGGTTTATCACTAGAAAAAATAAAAAAAACTACAGAACTTATTATCAACAATGAAAAAATAATTATTTGTTGGGCAATGGGTTTAACACAACATAAAAATGCAGTTGATAATATTAGAGAAGTTGTAAATATTCTTCTTTTAAAAGGTAGTATTGGTAAAAAAGGAGCAGGAACTTGTCCTGTGAGAGGACACTCTAATGTTCAAGGAGATAGAACTATGGGAATTTGGGAAAGACCAAAAGCTTCATTTTTAGATAGTTTGGAAAAAGAATTCAAATTTAAAGCGCCAAGAAAATTTGGTTTTGATGTTGTAGAAGCTATAGAAGCGATGCATAAAAAAGAGGCCAAAGTATTTTTTGGTATGGGAGGTAATTTTATTTCTGCAACTCCAGACACAACTTTTACTGCAGCAGCTTTACAAAAATGTAAATTAACTGTTCAAGTTTCTACAAAGTTAAATAGAAGCCATTTAATAACTGGGAAAAGAGCTTTGATTTTACCTTGTTTAGGTAGAACAGAAAAAGATTTTCAAAACAATAAAAAACAATTTGTTTCTGTAGAAAATTCTATGGGTGTTGTTCATCAGTCAAAAGGAACATTAAATCCAAGTTCAAAAGAATTATTAAGTGAACCTGCTATAGTTGCTGGTATTGCAAATGCTACTTTAAAAAATACTACTGTAAATTGGTCTGAGTTAATTTCTAACTATGACTTAATTCGTGATAAAATTGAAGCTACAATTCCTGGGTTTAAAGATTATAATAATCGAGTGAGAATTAAAGGTGGGTTTTATTTACCAAATAATGCGAGAGATAATAATTTTACGCCAACAAAAACAGGAAAAGCTAATTTTAGTATCAACAAACCTTCAGAAATTGTATTAGAAAAAAATCAATTTATGATGATGACTATTAGAACTCATGATCAATACAATACAACCATTTATGGATTAAATGATAGATATAGAGGTATATTAAATGAAAGAAGAGTTGTTCTAATGAATAAAGATGATATGATGTCTTTAAAGTTAAATAAAATGGATTTAGTTGATTTAACAAGCCATTTTAACAACGAAAAAAGAGAAGCTAAAGGCTTTTTGGTAGTTCCTTATGACATTCCAAAAAAATGTACTGCTACCTATTTTCCAGAAGCGAATGTATTAGTGCCATTAAAAAGCAAAGCAGATATTAGTAATACACCAGCTTCAAAAACTGTAATTATTACTATTAAAAAAAGATAAATATTACCTTATGAAAAAGTATGTTTTTTTATTCACACTTCTTATTTCAAACCAGTTTATTTTTTCACAAAGAGAAAATATTCCTGAGAAAATTACTCAAAAAGGATTTGCAAAAATAGATTTTCTTTCTATAGACATGCCTATTGCTGAAATACCCAACGAACCAAACATGGGATTTACTGGTATACATTACAATTTATTTTTTAATGATTCATTTTATACAGGTGTTGGTATTTATGGTTCTGTGAGTGGATATAGAGGTGGTTTTTTTACACTTGGTGTAAATGCAGGGATTAAAAAATATTTTTCTAAAAAACTTTATATTGATTCTGGGTTTCATTTTGGTGGTGGTGGTGGTAAAGATGCTTTAGATGGTGGTGGTGCATTTATTTTACCTCATTTTAATTTAGGATATAATTTTAAAAACTTCTCAATAAATAGTGGTTGGAGTTATGTTAACTTTTTTGATGGAGGAGAAATAAAAGGTCATCAATTAAATTTTGGTTTTGAAATTCCTCTAGATTTTGAATATGCTGATTATAAATCAGCCGAAAAAGAAATAAGTATCAATAATTTAAAAGAATCAAATTGGAATCAAAAACCAAAAAAGAATTCTTTAATGGCGCATTTTAACAATTTAAAGGTTTTAAGTGAAGCTAAAGCAACAACTGGTGAAACTTTAGAAGGAAAAACGATAAAACTTGCTGGGTTCGAACTTACTTCATATATCAATAAAAATTGGTTTACATTCTTAAAATTAGATGGTGCTTACGATGGTATTAGGGCTGGTTATATGGATGTTATTATTGGTGGAGGATATCATTTATCGATGAATAAAAATAGCACTAATATTCTAGCAAAATTTGGTATAGGAGCTGGTGGTGGTGGTGGTGTAGACACTAAAGGTGGTTTTTTATTATATCCTGATCTATCTATAGAACAACAAGTATTTAAAGATATTTATGTTTCTTTAAATAAAGGTTTTTTGTCAACTCCTAATAAAGATTTTTATACTTCTACTTTTGGACTTGGAGTAAAGTACTATTTAGAACGAAATGGAGTAAAAACAGATAACAATTCTTTTACTCAAGGAAAATTCAAAGGATTTGATGTAATTGTTATGCAAGATATGTATTTCAATGCTAAAAGAATGACTAGACCAACACAAAATCTACATCAAATTTCTTTACAAATAAATTTAGATTTAAATAAAAACATATATGTTACAGGTCAAACCTCATTTGCAAACTTTGGTGATGCAGGGGCATATGCTGAAGGTTTGGTTGGTTTGGGCTTAAAAACAAATTCATTATTAAATAATTCTACAACAATTTTCACTCAATTCTTAAGTGGTGCTGCAGGTGGTGGAAACATTAGTACAGGACAAGGATTAATTATAAAACCAAGTTTAGGTTTAGATTATAAGCTTTCAAAAACACTAAACCTTAGAACTTCTGGAGGCTATGTTAAAGCTAAGGGAGGTGAATTAAGTAGTTCTTTTATAAATTTTGGAATAAAATACAATATTTCTCTTTTAAAACTAAAATAATTTTATATCTTTGCAGCATCAATATCCCCTTATTGATGTACCCTCTTTTTAAATTTATAGTGAAGTTCATAACCTGTTAGGTTTTCTAACGTGTTATTCATTTATTAAAGCTCCCTAACTTTATAAGTATTATTTAGTTGCTATTATATTAATAGCTACAGGAAACTAATCACCCTACAAAATTAGTACCTGTTAGTTTATATAATATTAGTTGTTTTTTTAATTATAAAATATTTTATTATGAAAAAAGTGTTATTTTACTTAGCATTTGTAGGGGTATTAACAAGTTGTCAACCTGTAAAAACAGAATTAGAACATTACGAATCTAACAAAACTACTGTAGAAAAAGAATATCCAAATTACCACATTACATCTTTTAGACAATTTAGCTATGTGTTTCAGGTATCTAATCCTGAGCGTGTAATTAAGGTAACTTTAGACAGTGATTCTAACATTATTAAGAGAGATACTTTAAAAGTATTTACTTCTCTAGCAAAAAGATAATATAACTACTCCCAAAGTATGTTTATAAAAATATAACACCCCCACTTGTTGTATTTAAAAAGTAACCTTTTAGGTTACTTTTTTTATATATTATTTTTAATGTAATTTAATACGAAATCTATTTCTTGCTTTGTAGTATATTTAGAAAAAGAAAATCTAATAGAAGTTTTTTCTGCTTCATTATCATTTAAAATCTCAGATAAAACGTGAGAGCCTTTATTGCTTCCACTTTGGCATGCACTTCCTCCAGAAACAGCAATACCTGCCATATCTAGACTAAACAGAAGCATATCATTTGCAATAGGAAAACGTACATTTAAAATATTATAACTACTTTTATTTAAGTTATTTGAAAGTCCATTAAATTCAATATTAACCGATATTTTTTGTAACTCAGAAATAAAATACTTTTTTAAACTTCCTATTTGTTTTTTATCTTTTTCTAAATTAGAAATTGCAATATCCAATGCTTTTTCCATACCTAAAATAGAATGAACATTTTCGGTGCTAGATCTTGCTCCTTTTTCTTGTTCACCTCCATGAAGCATTGGTGAAATACCAAATCCTTTTTTAAAATACGCAAAACCAACTCCTTTTGGTCCATGAAATTTATGAGCACTTGCCACTACAAAATCAATTGGTATTTTTTGTAAATCAATTGTATAATGAGCTATAGCTTGAACAGTATCAGAATGAAACAAAGCATTATTATTCTTACAGATTGTAGAAATATTTTCTACATCTAAAAAATTACCAATTTCATTATTTATCAGCATTAAGCTTACTAATGTTTTGGTTGTTGTATTGGAAAGTAATTTTTCTAAATGCTCAATATTAACAGAACCAAACTCATCAACATCAACATAATCAACAATTATATTATATGTCTTTTCTAAATGATTACATGTGTGTAAAACTGCATGATGCTCAATTTTAGAAGTTACTATTCTTTTTACTCCTAGATTTAAAACAGCATTATGTAAAATTAAATTATCAGCTTCAGTACCTCCAGCTGTAAAAATAATTTCACTTGCAGTAACATTAAAATGCTTAGCAATATTTATTCTAGCAGTTTCTACTGCAGATTTTGCTTTTCTACCAAATTGATGAATTGATGAAGGATTACCATAATTATTCTTCATTGAAGAATGAATAACTTCTATAACCTCATCATCAATTTGTGTTGTTGCTGCGTTATCTAAATAGATTGTTTTCATAATGTAAAATTATAATTAATTAGAATTTTGAAAAACATAAACTTCTGTAGCTCCTAATCCATACTTTTTATAGGAAGCATCGTAAAATTTAATAGGATATTTACTTAACAATCTATGTAATTCAGATTTTAAAACCCCTTCTCCTACTCCATGAATAAAGACAATTTTTGAAATTCGCTTAGAAAGAGCAAACTCAACTTTATTTTTTGCTGTGTCTAATTGAAGATTCAACATATCATAATTATCCATATTTCTAGTCGATTTTGTTAACTTATTAATATGTAAATCAACCTCTAAAATCACTTCTTTTTTTTCTTTTTTAAATAAATTCTTCTTTGGAGGATTTTGAGAAATTTTCTCTTGAAAAAGAGAGTTATTAATATCACTAAATTTTGATAATTCGTGTTGATCAATAGCGATTTTCACTAATTCTGATGAATTGAATTTAAAAACCATCCCATCATTTGTTTCCACAGAAATATCATCATCAATAATATTAATGACTTTTCCTTTTAAAACATCATCTAAAACAGCAACTTTATTTCCAATTTCTAAACACATTCTTAACCTTATATTTATTTGTTTTCAATTTTGAAGACAGTATCTTTGTTACAAAAATAACAAGATGATTATGACTTCTACTATTTCTGCAGAAAATTTCTTTTTAAATGCTTATGATAAAATTACTTTAAGTGATGATAGAAAGAACTTATTACTAAAAATCTCTGAAGGAATATTAGAAGAATACAAAAAAGAAGGTGTAGTGAATTTAAATTTCATCTGTACTCACAACTCAAGAAGAAGTCAATTAGGTCAGGTTTGGGGATTTTTCGCCGCAAATTATTTTAATCTAAACATAAATAGTTTTTCTGGAGGAACAGAAGTAACTGCTTTTTTTAAAAATACAGTAAAAACCTTGCAAAAAGTAGGTTTTACATTTAATTTAGAAAACTTCTCTCATCAAAACCCAAAGTATGTAATATCTTTTAAAGGCACAACTAAATCTATCTTAGGTTTTTCTAAAAGATATGATAATGAAGTGAATAAAAAACCTTTTATAGCTATAACTACTTGTAATAATGCAGACGCAAATTGTCCTTTTATTCCTGAAGCAACATATAGATTTCATTTACCTTTTGTTGACCCAAAGTCTTCAGATGGAACAGAATTACAAGACGAAACGTATTTGATAACGAATGAACAGATTGCAGCAGAAATATATTTTATTTTCTCTAATGTAAAAAAAGGACTCGATTAAATTTTTAAATCTTTATCATAAGGAATACTGTCTAATATGTGATTAATCACATTTATACGAGCTTCTGTTTTTCGATTTGCTCTAATAATTTTCCAAGGAGAAATTTCTGTATTTGTTTTTGCAAACATGGCTTTCTTATATTCTGTATAATCATCCCATAGATCTTGTGCTTTCTCATCTAACTTGGTCATTTTCCATTGTTTTAATGGATCACTTTTTATATCTGCAAAACGCTTAGCTTGTTCTTTTTTAGAAATAGACATATAAATTTTAACTAAATGAATACCAGACTCTAAAATCATTCTTTCAAAATCATTTACTTGATTCATAAAAATTTGATACTCCTTTTCAGTACAAAAATCATTAACGGGCTCTACAACTGCTCTATTGTACCAACTTCTATCAAAAAAAACGATTTCACCAGCTTTTGGAAACTGCTCAACATATCTTTGAAAATACCATTGAGATTGTTCATCTTTAGTTGGTTTTGGCAAAGCAACAATACGCATATGACGTGGATTAATACGTTCTGTTAACCTTCTTATTGCACCACCTTTTCCTGCTGCATCTCTACCTTGAAAAACTACAATAATCCTTTCATCATTATTTATTGCCCAAGTTTGTAAACGAATTAATTCTACTTGAAGTTTTTCAAGTTTTCTTTGATAATCTACATATCTAATTGCTCTTTCTATGTTTAAAGGTTGTTTAGATAAAAGTGCCAATAATCCTTTTTTAGAATTGAGCTTTTTTAAATTTTTAGCTGATATTTCCATCATAAATTTAATCGATATTAGTGTTAGATCTATAGTAACGCATCACAACATTAGGGTCTGGGTTTAAAATTGTTTTTGCTTCTTCTTTACCTTCATAATCAAACTGAGATAAAACATGCCTAATAGCTTCTAATCTTGCTACTTTTTTATCGTTTGTTTTTATCATCATCCATGGACTATAAGATGTATGTGTTTTAGAAAACATTTCTTCTTTAAAGTGTGTATATCTATCCCATAGAATTTGCCCTTGTTTATCTACAGGACTAAATTTCCATCTTTTTAAAGGATTTTCTTTTCTTCCTTCAAAACGTTTTAATTGCTCATCTTTAGTTATAGAAAGCCAAAATTTAATAATAACAGCTCCATCTTCATACATCATGTGCTCAAACTCAGGAACTTGCACTAAAAATTTCTTATATTGGTTATCTGAACAAAATCCCATAACAGGTTCTACAACAGCTCTATTATACCAACTTCTATCAAAAAAAACAATTTCACCAGGGTTTGGTAATTCTTTTATATAACGTTGAAAATACCATTGTCCTTTTTCTATTTCTGTTGGCTTATTTAATGCGACTAACCTACTAGAACGTGGATTTAAATGCTCCATAAATCTACGAATATTACCACCTTTACCAGCAGCATCTCTACCTTCAAAAATAATAGCAACACGTTTATTATTTTTTGATATCCATCTTTGTAACTTAACAAGTTCTATTTGAAGTAACCTTAATTCTTCATTATATACAAGTGTTTCTTTTACTTTCTTACATGCCTTATTCTTCTCTTTAATAAGAGCGAATAATTCTGTACTATTTTTAGCATTCTGAAAGTCTTCTGAACTTAATCCTTCTTTAGTCTCCATTAATTCTTTTTACTTGGTCTAAAAATAACTTTTTTTTTCAGAAATCCATAAAAAAAAGAGCATTTTAATTAAGTTCTTTTATATTTGTTTTTAATGAAATATTTCACTTTAACTCTTCTTATATTTGTTTCAACGTATACAATATCTCAAGAAAAATTTTCTAAAGAAATAAGTCTAATTACAGACAATGATTTATATGTGTCTACTGTTAGAGATAGGTATTATTCTAGTGGTATTTTTTTAGCATATAGATATCTTTCTGAAAAAAAAAACTGAATCTTTAGAAAAACGTATTTTAGAGTTACAATTAAGACATGAAATGTATACTCCTTATAAAGCTACAGTAGATAACATTACAAAACATGATAGACCTTTTGCTGGTTATTTATATGGATGCTTTGGCATAAATAGAGTCTATAAAAATCAACAAATTTTAAATACATCTGTACAAGTTGGTGTAATAGGTTCTAATTCTTATGCAAAAGAACTGCAAGAGTTTATTCATGATATTTATGGTTTTAAGAAAGCAGTTGGTTGGGAGTATCAAATAAAAAATGCTTTTGCTTTAAATTTTAATGCTGAATATTTAAAAACAATCTTAAAAACTGAGAAAAATAATTTTGATATTACTTGGACAAGTAATTTTAATTTAGGTACAGTTTATACAAATATGTCTACAGGTTTTAATGCAAGAATAGGGCTTAAACCTTTACAAAAACTATCTAATTCAATTGCCTTTAACACTAGTTTAAATAATGAACAGAACAACTCTTTTAGAGAAGTTGAGTCCTTTTTTTATATAAAACCAATGTTACGTTATGCAGCTTATGATGCAACTCTGCAAGGAAGTTTTTTAAACAAAGCTAGCTTAGTTACAAAAGAATTAGTGCCACTAGTTTTTGATGTCGAATTAGGTTTAAGATTAACCGTTAATCGTTTTAATTTTGGATATGCTTTTAGATATAATACAAACAAATCTAATGATTTAAGATTTACTTATGGACATAAGTATGGAAGTATTACAATTAACTACTTACTTTATTAATCACTAAAGAAATCTTCTTTAAAACCAATTAAATATAGTTTTTCTTGTGCTCTTGTTAAAGCTGTATATAACCATCTATAATATTCTTTAGAAACTCCTTCTGGCAAATAAGGCTGTTCTATAAATACAGTTTTCCATTGTCCTCCTTGAGATTTATGACATGTCATAGAGTAAGAAAACTTTACTTGCAACGCATTAAAAAAAACATTCTTTTTAATTGCCATAAACTGTTTATATTTAGACTTTTCGTGCGCGTAATCCTCTTTTACTGCCTGATATAATTTATTTGATTCCTCATAAGTTAAAGAAGGAGTTTCACTAGTTAAAGTATCTAATAACAAAACAGTTTCAAAAGGTTGCATATCTGGATAGTCAATCATTCTAACTTCAACTTCGGCAAATTTAAAACCATACAATTCTTTAATCGAAAATATTTTTAACACTTCACAAATATCTCCATTTGCAATAAAACCTGCAGCAGAGCTTTCTTTTAACCAATAATAATTGTTTTTTACAACCATAATATAATCTCCTGCAGAAATTTCGTTTTCTTGACCACGAATTTTCATACGAATTTGTTGATTATATTGGTTTGCTCTTTTGTTAGAACGTACAATAAAAGCAGTGTCTTCTACTCCATCATTATCATAAGCAGTTACCAAAGCATCTTCAATATCATAACCATCATCCAACCTTATAATATCAGGAAAATTAATATCAAATTGAAAATTAGTTGTATTATTCTGAATCATTAATCTTAATAAAGTTGCATTTGCTAAAATACCAGAACTTTCATGCTGACGCATAACCTCATCCAACTCAATTTCAGTTACGTTTTTATGATAATCATACATTAAAGTATCTTCTTCTAATGCAGGACTTATATTTAGTTTTACTGGTGGAAGTTGTGCTGTATCTCCAATAAATATTAATTTACATTGATGTCCAGAATACACATATCTTATTAAATCATCTAACAAAGAACCAGATTCAAATAATTTTTGATTTTGTCTACTATCAGGGATCATAGATGCTTCATCAATAATAAAAATGGTATTTCTGTGTTTATTTGTTTGTAAAACAAAATCTACAGAACCATTAGATTGTTTTTTGGGGAAATATATTTTTTTATGAATTGTAAAAGCTGGTCTTTTTGAGTAAACAGAAATTACTTTTGCGGCTCTACCTGTTGGCGCTAATAAAACTGCTTTTTTACCAGCTGCAGACAAACTATTAACAAAAGCACTTATTGTTGTCGTTTTTCCTGTACCTGCATATCCCTTCAATAAAAACAAATCTTCTTTATCTTCACTAAATGTAAAGTCGCTAAGTAGCTTTAAAAGTTGATTTTGTTTAGAAGTTGGCGAATATTGAAACTTTTTCAATAATTCTGAGTGAAATTCGGGTGATTTTTTTATCATATAAAAATTAATTCAACAAAGATACATTGATTTGTAAATAAAAGTTTTTATCATAAAAAAAAAATTGTAGATTTGCTTAAGACTATTAAAAAAACATAATAAAAATGGGATTACTCGGAATGATATTGGCAGCAGTTTTAGTTGCAATACTTTTAGCTATTGTTATAGTTAAATATTTACCTTTAAAATTAAGATGGATAGCATCAATATTATTATTGGTTTTATCGGTGTTTTTAGTTTATAAAATTTATTACGGAATAATGCAACCAATTATTTTCAATAAAAATAAAGTGACAAAGTATGCTAAGGTTATTGAAAAGTTAAAAATAATTAGAGATGCTGAAGTAAAATATTTAGAAGTAACTGGAAATTACACGAAAGACAAATCTGGTCTAATTAAATTTATTGATACTGCAAAATTGGCTTTAACAGAAACTAAAACTATTGTAGAAAAAGAAAATAGAGGTGGTGGAATTATTATTGATGTAGAAAGAAGAAAAACAGACACTATTGGTTATGAAGCTGTTGCAAAGTATTTTGAAGGCAGAAACTATAATGATATGTTTAAAGTTCCTGGAACAGATGGAAAAGAATTTGAAATTGAAGTAGGAACCGTAGAAAAAGTACAAGGTTTAGTAGTACCAACTTTCTTAGTAAAAACTGAAAAATCAGGTATTTTAAAAGGAATGGATAAATCTTTGATTAAACAAGAATTAGAAGCTATTGCTACAGACCAAATTAAAGGAGAATATGTTTCTGTTGGTTCTTTAGAAGAAGTTTCAACTGGTGGTAACTGGCCTCCTTCTTATGACAAAAATGATAGTGATAAAAAAGAATAGTAATATTACTTTATTAAACACAAAAGATACTAAGTTATCCATCCAATTTAATTTGGATGGATTTTCTTTTTGTATAACTAATAACGTATCAAAAGAAACGTCATACTTTTCTCAATATATATTTGAAGAAAAACAAATTACACCAGAAAATCTATTAAAAAAAATTGAAGAGATTTTTAAAACTGATACTCATTTACAAAAAGATTTTTCTTCTGTATTAGTTATACATCAGAATAACTTATTTACATTAGTACCTAACCCGTATTTTTCTGAAAACAAGCTTTCTGAATATCTTAATTTTAATATTAAAACACTTGCTACAGATTTTATTGCATTTGACGATATACAAAGTATAAATGCCAAAAACGTTTACGTTCCATATGTAAATATTAATAATTACTTATTTCAAAATTTTGGCGAATTTGAATACAAACATCATCTTACTATATTTATAGAAAAATTAATTTCTTTAAATAATAATGATGAAAAAAAAGTGTATGTAAATGTTTCTAAAGAAAATTTTGATATAGTAGTACTTCAAAACAAACAATTAGAGTTTTCAAATACTTTCTATTTTGAAACTAAAGAAGACTTTATCTATTACATCTTATTTACATTTGAACAATTAAAATTAGATGTAGAGAAAGTGAAACTATATTTTACAGGAGATATTGAATTAGAATCAGAAATATATAACATTACATATCAATACATTAGAAATATTTACTTTTTAGAAAGTAATAATAGCATTTTCAAACAATTAAATTCTTCTAAACACTCAAATTACATCCTTTTAAATTCATGAGAATAATTTCTGGAAAATACAAAAGCAGACGTTTAACAGCGCCTAAAAACTTACCTGTTCGTCCTACAACAGATATGGCAAAAGAATCGTTGTTTAATATCTTAAATAACACCTATTATTTTGATAGTATTTCAGTAATAGATTTATTTTCTGGAACAGGAAATATAAGCTACGAGTTTGCTTCTAGAGGTACTAAATCAATTTATGCAATTGATGCTCATTTTGGTTGTATTAAATATATTAATAGTGTTGCAAAAGAATTAGAATTACCTATAAATACTTTTAAAAGTGATGTATACAAGTTTTTAGAAAAAACGTCTTTACAAGCAGATGTAATTTTTGCAGATCCACCTTATGATTTTGAAGCAGAGCAATTTTTAAAAATTGTAGATTTAGTTTTTTCAAGAAACCTGTTAAACGAAGAAGGAGTTTTAATTGTTGAACATTCTAAACATACAGATTTATCTAAACATGAAAACCATAGTTATGATAAACGCTATGGTGGTAATGTATTTAGCTTTTTTGAAAACAACTAAAATATCTCTATATTTTAAACATAAAAATACACGGCAAATGCCGTGTTTTTTTTATAGTATTTTTATTAAATTATCTATAGAAGGGATTTTACAATATCTGAAATAGTAATTCCTTCTGCTTCTGCTTTATAATTCTTTACAATTCTGTGAGATAAAATAGGAATCGCAACTGCTTTTACATCCTCAATATCTGGTGAAAACTTTCCATTTACAGCTGCATGAGCTTTGGCCGCTAAAATTAAATTTTGAGAAGCTCTTGGTCCTGCTCCCCAATCTAAATAAGATTTTACTAACTCTGCTGCTTCTTTAGATTTTGGCCTTGTTTTTCCTACTAAACTTACTGCATACTCTATAACATTATCTGCAACAGGAATTTTACGGATTAGTTTTTGGACTTCCACAATTTCTTCAGAAGAAAATAATGGAGTTATAGTTGGATTATTAAGACTTGTAGTACTTTTTACGACGGCAACTTCTTCTTCGAATGATGGATATTCTAAGAAAATAGAAAACATAAATCTATCTAACTGAGCTTCTGGCAAAGGGTAAGTCCCTTCTTGTTCAATAGGATTTTGAGTTGCTAAAACAAAAAATGGTAAGTCTAATTTATAATGATTGCCAGAAACAGTAACAGAACGTTCTTGCATTGCTTCTAAAAGAGCTGCTTGTGTTTTTGGAGGTGTTCTATTAATTTCATCAGCAAGTATAATGTTAGAAAAAACAGGTCCTTTTATAAATTTAAAGTGTCTGTTTTCGTCTAAAATTTCACTTCCTAGAATATCAGAAGGCATTAAATCTGGTGTAAATTGTATTCTTTTAAAATTCAAACCTAAAGCATCAGAAACAGTATTTACAAGTAACGTTTTTGCTAATCCAGGAACCCCAACTAACAGTGAGTGCCCGCCACAAAGAATAGACAATAAAGTAAAATTTACAGCTTCTTGCTGACCAATTATTACTTTTCCGATCTCAGCTTTTAATGCATTGTACTTTTTTACTAAATCTTTTACTGCTTTAACGTCAGACATTATTTACTAACTTCTTTTTTCCAATTCTTATTAAAAGTACATTTACCATGAACATTACCTATTTTAATATAAGTATCTTTTATTTTTTCTTTAGACCATTTTGTAATGGTTTCTTCCTTCTTTTTCTGAAGCGCTAATTGTTGTACCTTAACATAATCTTCAATAATATCTGCAACGTGAGTATCTGTTCTGTCTCTCATTAAAATAAACTTAAACATTTTGTCTCCAGATCTTTCTTCATCATAAAAAGGTTCTGTCATTTCACCTTTTTTAAGATCACTAACTCTTGCATAAAAAGCAGGATCCATTCTTGTTAAATCAAATTTCGATTCTCCTGTAGAAGGGTTTACAATAAGACCTCCGTTATTCTTAGTATCTTTATCATTAGAATATTTTTTAACAGCTTCATTAAAAGTGATGTTACCTCCTCTAATTTCTAAAATAATTTGTTCTGCTTTAGCTTTAATTTCTCTTAATTTACTTTCTGGTACTTCTGGTTGCATTAATATATGAGAAGCAACTCTAGTATTACCTTTTATAGCATGTAGTTGCATAATATGATAACCAAACTGAGATTTAAATGGTTTAGAAACCTGACCAATATCTAACGTAAAAGCCATTTCTTTAAATTCTTTAATAAAAGCAGATTCTTTTGTTACTGTATATTCTCCTCCATTATTAGTAACTCCTGGATCATCAGAATTAATAATTGCTTTCATTCTAAAGCTAGCACCTTCTTCTATTTGCTTTTTAAGCTCATTTAATTTAGCAATAACTCTTTCAGTTTCTTCTACTGTAGGAACAGCTTTTAAAACAATTTGAGCTAACTCTATTTCTGCAGGAAATTGAGGCAACTCTCCTTTTTCTTTTAAACCAACATAATATAAGCGAACTTCTTCTGGAGTAACATCTACTTTCTCTGTAATTTTTTGTTGCTCTTTTTCTATTAAGATGTTTTCTGTTTGAACCGTTGTTAATTCCTTTTTTAAATCATCTAAATCATTAAAACCATAAGCTTTAATCACTTTCTCTACATTACCATATTGTTGTGTAAAAAACTGAATACTTCTATCTACTCTACTTGTGACTTCAGCATCAGAAACCGTAACACTATCAACAATTGCATGATGTGCCATTAATTTTTGTTGCATTAATTCTTCTAACATTTCACAATCAGTAATTTTTACTTTTCCTTCACTTCTTAATTCAACTTCTTGCTTAAATTTAGCAATATCAGAATCTAAAACAATGTTTTTACCAATAACTACTGCTACTCCATCAATTTTTACTTTTTGAGCAGAAGTTTGTAACCCAATAAGTCCTAAGAAAAGGACAAAAATTGAGTTTTTAATATATTTTGAAATTGTTGTTCTGTGTTGCATCTTTTACTATTATTTTTTCTATCTCTCTTATTAATTCAATTTTACGTTTATGTAAAATCATTTGTTTTATTGTTGGCGTAATATAGCTTAATGGTGCTAAAGAATTTCGTTCTAAAACATCTTTTATGGTTGCCAAATATAAACCTATTGAATCTTGTTTTTGGATGAATTTTGTTTTTTTTAACAGTTTTTCTTTCGAAAAAGGAAGTTTTAACAAAATGTTATCTAATTGTGTCCAAACTGAGTCGTTAAATTGATGAAATTTAAAACTTAGCTCTTGTTTTTCTAGTTCTTCTAAGTCAATTATATCATCCGACTTAAAAAGCGCTAAAATTTCATCTTTATCATTAATATTATTATCTATATGAAGATATCTAATTTTAACTAATTCTTCGTTTAGTTTAAAATTCTCTTTATTAAGTATATAATATTCTTCTAATTCTTCATCAGAAATAATTGTATCTAATTTTTGCTTTACAAGATGTTCTTTGTAATTATTAATTAATAAACTTTCTTTATAATCTTTAACTAACTCTTCTATTTGATTAACTGTTTCTAATGAGCTATTATTTTTTGCTTTTTCAAGTAAAAGCTTTTTAATTGCCCAATTTTGAATATAACTTTTAACCAATATAAGACTATCTGTTTTGTTTATATTTTTAGGTAAAATAGTTGCTAAATCTTTTCTAAAAAGCTTTTCTGTATTTACAATAGCTACAATTTCTGATGCATTAGTTTCTTTTTCTTGAAATTTAAATAAATCGCAAGAAACAAAAAGAACAAAACAAAATAGGACAGCTACATACTTCATTAATTTTTCCCGTAGAATTTAATTAGTTTTTTTAATTGTCTTTTATCAACCTTAATTTTACTTTTTCTTCTTAAATCTGCAATCCAATTTTTTTCTAAAAAGTTTTGATAATCATTAATTACCTGTCCTTTTATTGTATTTAAATCATCCGTTTTATAATTTGTAGAATTAGTATCAAAATACTTTTTTAACCCCAAACTATCTCTAGAAGATTTATTCCAAATTTTATCTTGCATTAATTCAAAAAGTAATAAACCATCTTCATATTCTTTTAAAGTATATGCATATTCTGGTTCTGTATGAATTAAATTCTCTTTGTAGTAAGTTAAAATTTGCTCTTCTTTAAACATTTCGAAAAGTTTAAAAACTGGTAAATGTCTTCTATTTCTAATAAATTTAATAAATTCTTCTTGAGTTATATTTTTATCATTAATACTAATAATTGAATTCTGTAAAGAATCTTTAGGAATCGCTCTTAAGTTTTTTCTATCTAAAATCTTTTTAGCATCTTCATATTCTGTAATTGAATATTGAGTTTTTAATTTATTTACTACTGCTTTTTCAGACAATTGCATTCTAGAACTCTTTTTTACTTTTGCTTTTAAACCTTTTTTCATTTCATCAAAAGATTTAACAGGATGCTTCTTTGTTAATTTAACAATATGCCATCCAAAACGTGTTTTAAATGGTTTAGAGAAATCATTTACGTTCTCTAAAGCAAATGCTGCATCAGAAAATGGTTTTACCATTCTACCTGCTCCAAACTTACCTAATTTACCTCCTTTATTTTTAGAACCCGGATCTTCTGAATATTGTTTCGCTAAGTCTTCAAACTTTTCTTTAGCAATTAATTTTGTATAAATACTCTCTATCTGTTTTTTACCAATTGAAGAAGTATCTCTTATTAAAATATGAGCAGCCTCAATTTCACCTTTAGATTCCTTAAAATCATCAACTTGCATTATATGATAACCAAACTGAGTTTTAAAAGGCATAGAAATTTCACCAACTTTAGTAGAATAAGCAGCTACTTCAAAAGGATATACCATATTAAAAGCAGAAAAATATCCTAAATTACCACCATTTCCTTTTCTTCCTGTTTTAGGATCATCTTTTGCAGATCTATCATCAGAAAATTGAGCAGCAATTGCTTCAAATTTTTCACCTTTTAAAATTTTCTCTCTTAATTTAAAAATTTTATTATAAGCTATTAAAGTATCTTTTGGTGATGCTTCTTTAGGCATTCTAATTAAAATATGCTTTGCTTTAACTTGGTTTTTTGTTCTAAAATAAGCGTCTTTTACTAGTTTATCTATAAAAGTTGTGTCTTGTAAATATGGAGCTGAAAGTTGATTTTTATACGTTTCCATTTCTCTCTTATAAGAAGGTAAGGTGTCTAATTTAATACTATAAGCTTCTTTTACTTTTAATTTATAGTTAATATATAACTCTAAATTTTTAGTAACGCTTTTAGACTCTTCATTGTCTATTGCATCTAAATTCTTTTCATAAACCCTTTTAAAATCTGAAACTGTTGTTTTTTCTCCATCTATTGTAATTAACGTTTTATCTTTCTTCTGAGCGAAGATTGATACTGATAAACTTAAAACAACTAATAAAACTATTTTTCTCATAAACTTTAATTATAACGAAATTATTCCTTTAATTTTTTCTGCTTTTTTGTAATATGAAATTACTTTATCTGAACTTTCTACCTTTAATACGATAGAAACACTAACATATTTCCCTGTCTTAGACTTTTTTGTATTTATAACAGCTCCTGAGTTATTAAATAAAGCTTCTACTTCTTTAACTTGATTACCATCTGTTGGTACAATAAATTTATACATATAATCTGCAGGAAACGTAGTGGTATCATCTAATTGCACTTTCAACTTCGTATAAAATTCTTTTTTATCACTCATAAAAATAAGTTCTTTTATATATATTGATTAAAAATAACAAGACACAAAATTACATTAAAAATTAGTTTTATAAAGGGATTCATTTATTTTTGTCAAATGCAGCAAAAAATTCTATTAATTGGCGGACCAGGAACAGGAAAAACTTCGGTTTTAAATGAATTGATTAAACGAGACTATTTTTGTTTTCCAGAAATATCTAGAGAAGTAACCTTAAAAGCACAACAACAAGGTATAGAACAAATGTTCTTAACCCAACCTTTACTATTTAGTAAAATGCTATTAGAAGGCAGAGAACAACAGTTTTTAGACGCTTTAAAATCTGAATCGAAAATTGTTTTTTTTGATAGAGGAATTCCTGATGTACATGCATATATGGATTATTTTAAAACGGAATATCCATCAATTTATATTGAAAAAAGTAAACAATATAAATACGACAAAGTTTTTCATTTTTCTCCTTGGAAAGACATTCATGAAATTGATAATGAGCGCTATGAAACTTTTGAAGAAACTACAGCTATTGATGTTTTTTTAATGAAATCATATACAGATTTAGGTTACAATATTATTAATATTCCTTTTGGGGCTTTAGAAGAAAGAACCAATTTTGTTCTTAATTCGCTTTCTTGCGATTTATGATTTTGCCAAAAGAAATATTAAAAAAATATTGGGGGTTTTCAGAATTTAGACCGCTACAAGAAGAAATAATTACTGCTGCTTTAGAACAAAAAGATGTAATTGCTTTATTACCAACTGGTGGAGGAAAATCTATTTGTTTTCAAATTCCTGCAATAGCAAAAGAAGGTATTTGTTTGGTAATTTCTCCATTAATTGCATTAATGCAAGATCAAGTTGAAAGCTTAACACAAAAAGGAATTAAAGCTATAAGTATAAAATCTGGTTCTACACAAGATGAAATTATTACTTTATTCGATAATATTAAATTTGGAGGAACTAAATTCTTATATATTTCTCCAGAAAGATTACAATCTTTTTTTATTCAACAAAAAATAAAAGAATTAAATATTAATTTAATTGCGATTGATGAAGCTCATTGTATTTCTGAATGGGGACATGATTTTAGACCTTCTTATAGAAATATTAAAGTTTTAAGAGAATTAAAACCCGATGTTAATTTTATTGCTTTAACGGCAACTGCAAACGAAAAAGTTCTTAAAGATATATCTATAAATCTAGATTTAAAAAAACCTCAGCTTTTTAAAAAATCTTTTTATAGAGAAAATTTAGCCTATCAAATATTTACAATTGAAGACAAATTACAACGTTTACTTCAAATATTTACCAAAACTAAAGTACCAGCAATTATTTATGTCAACTCGAGAAAAAAAACAGAACAAATTGCTGCTTTTTTAAATGCAAACAACTTTAAAAGTTCTTTTTATCACGGAGGATTATCATCCGTAGAAAAAAATATTGCTTTTGAAAATTGGATGACAGAAAAAACGCCAATTATTGTTGCTACAAATGCTTTTGGAATGGGAATTGACAAAGCAAATGTTGGTTTGGTAATTCATTTAGACATTCCTTCTAGTATAGAAAACTATGTGCAAGAAACAGGTAGAGCAGGTAGAAATAACAAAAAATCATTTGCTGTTCTGTTATATAATAAAAGTGATGCTTTACTTTTTAAAGATCGATTAGAAAGAACATTATTAACTATAAAAGAGATTAAAGAAATACATAAAAAACTATATCAATTTTTTCAAATTTCTTTAGGAGAACTAATTGAAGAACCTTTTCCTTTTAATCTTTTAGAATTCTGTAAAAAATATAATTTTTCCGTTTTAAAAGTGGATACTGCTCTTAAAATTTTATCGAATAACGGAATTATAGAAATTAGCAGTCATTATAATAAGAAATCTACGTTACAATTTATTGTAAATAGTAAAACGGTTTTAAATTATCTTGATAACAATCCAATTATAAAGAAATTTACAAATTCCATTTTAAGAACCTATGCTGGTTTATTTGAGCAAGAAGTAAATATTGACGAATTTTTTATTGCTAAAAAAGCAGCAATTACAACCAATCTTGTTGTATCAAATTTTGAACGTTTGCAAAAAGATAATATTATTGAGTATAAAGCTGTAAAAAATGAAGCTGATCTCACTTTTCTACTTCCTAGAGAAGATGATTATACAATAAATAGGTTCTCTAGAGAAATGAAGCAATTTATTAGTCAGAAAAAACAAAAATCTGATGATTTAATTCAATTTATAAATAATGATACAATTTGCAGAAGTATACAGGTTTTAAGTTATTTTGATGAAATAAAGACTGAAAAATGTGGCATTTGTGATGTTTGTATTTCAGAAAACAGAAAGTCTACTGCAAATTTAGCATCAGAAATAATAGAACTTTTAAAAAACAAACAACCTTTATCATCTTCAGAAATTAGTGAATCTTTAGTTGCTAATGAAAAAGACATTTTAATACATTTGCGTCAATTATTGACGGATGATAAAATCAAAATAAATCATCAGAATAAATACCAATTAAATTTATAATTATGAAAGACTTACGTATTGTTTTTATGGGAACTCCAGATTTTGCTGTTACTATTTTAAAGCACTTAGTAGAAAATGATTATAATGTTGTTGGTGTTATAACAGCATCAGACAAACCAGCAGGAAGAGGAAGAAAGTTAAATGAATCTGCTGTAAAAAAATATGCAACTTCTGTAAACTTACCTATTTTACAACCTACCAACTTAAAAAACGAAGACTTTAATAAGGAGTTAGAAAATTTAAAGGCAGATTTACAAATTGTGGTTGCCTTTAGAATGTTACCAAAAGTAGTTTGGCAAATGCCTAAATATGGTACCTTTAATTTACACGCTTCATTATTACCAGAATATAGAGGTGCAGCTCCAATTCATTGGGCAATTATAAATGGAGAAACAAAAACAGGTGTTACTACATTTTTTATTGATGATAAAATTGACACAGGAGAAATTATTTTACAAGAAGAAATTGATATTCTAGATACAGAAACTGTTGGTACATTACATGACAAATTGATGCACTTAGGAGCTAGTTTAGTTGCCAAAACTGTAGATTTAATTTCTACTAAAAATGTTAAAACTACAAAACAACCAGATTTAGAAAAAAAATCTGCTTCAAAATTAAATCCAGAAAACTGTAGAATTGATTGGACAGATTCTTTAGACAATATATATAATAAAATTAGAGGTTTAAATCCTTTTCCTGCAGCTTGGACCATTATAAAAAATAATGACGAAGAAGTTTCTTCTAAGATTTATGCTATAAAAAAGGAAGAAGAAGAACATGATTTTACGGCTGGTAAAATTATTGCTACAAAAAAAGAATTGAAAGTAGCTGTTCATAAAGGATTCATTATTATTGATGAAATTAAGTTATCTGGAAAGAAAAAAATGGATGTAAAAAGCTTACTAAATGGCTATACTTTTTCATCTGAAGCAAAAATGTTGTAAGCCCTTTATTAGTAAGGATTGTAGAGTTTTTCTATTTTTCAAGCACCTTTATTAACAATTTACCATCATTTATTAACAAAAAGGCACTTTTTACACCTTCAAATTTGCGTGAGCCCTTAATCCGTCTATATTTGTTAAGCTATTAAGCAAAAATATTTATTCAATTAATTTTAAAAATCAATTTATTATGAACAAGTCAGATTTAATCGATGCAATGGCTGCTGATGCAGGAATTTCTAAAGTAGCAGCTAAAGCGGCATTAGAATCTTTTACAGGTAATGTAACTTCTGCTTTAAAAGGTGGTAACAAAGTTGCTTTAGTTGGTTTTGGTACTTTTTCTGTTTCTAACAGAGCTGCTAGAACTGGTAGAAATCCTCAAACTGGAAAAACTATTCAAATTGCTGCTAAAAATGTAGCTAAGTTTAAAGCTGGAGCTGGATTAAGCGACGCTGTAAACCAATAATTTTTAGTTTTAAGTATATTAAAAACTCTCTTTTTAAGAGAGTTTTTTTTTATTTAAAATTTTACTATATTTAAACATCATTAATTCTAAAAAATCATTTGAAACTAACAAAAGGTAAATTACTAATTGCAGAACCAGCTATTTTAAATGATAGCTCATTTAATAGAGCAATTATTTTACTAACAGAACATACCACAAATAATTCTGTTGGTTTTATTTTAAATAGACCTTTAGAATATACTGTAAATGATTTATTACCAGAAATTAATTGTAATTTCCCAATATATCAAGGTGGTCCAGTAGAACAAGATAATTTATATTTTGTACATAGAATCCCTCAATTACTTCAAGATAGTGTTGAAGTTGCTAATGGTATCTTTTGGGGAGGAGATTTTGAATCACTAAAAGACTTATTAAACAGTGGTGCCTTAAATACTTCTGATATTCGTTTTTTCTTAGGATATTCTGGTTGGGAAAAAGAACAACTTAATGAAGAAATGAATCAGAACTCATGGTTTGTAGGTGAAAATGATTTCGAAAATATTTTTTCTATGGATGATGAAAACCTCTGGAAAAATAAATTACTCCAAAAAGGAGGAAACTATAAACTTTGGGCAAATGCTCCTAGTGACTTTAACCTAAATTAATTTCCAGCTATTTGTAATATTTTTAAATTACTAGCTATCTTCTTTCCAATCTCAGTAGTAAACGTTTTTTTCTTATAGCTTGTAACGGGTTGTACACCCATAATTGCATTTGTTATAAATACTTCATCTGCTTTTTGTATTTCAAAAGGAGAAATTGAAGTTTCTTCAATAGTAAGCTCTTTATTTTTAAAAAGAATTTCAATCACCTTAATACGAGTAATCCCTTTTATACAACCTTCTGTCAAAGCGGGTGTTTTTACAACATTTCCTTTAACAATAAATATATTTCCATTAGTTACTTCTACTACTCCCTTTTTTTCGTTTAATAAAATACAATTATCTAAATCATTTTCATCAGCAAAAATACTTGCCAAAGTATTAATCATTCTGTTGTTTGTTTTTATAGTTGATAAAAGCCCTGAATAATTATAAAAATCTTTATATACATCTAAAGAATATGACTCCTTAGTTTGATATGAACTTTCTTTTACTTCGATAGAAAAATCAATTTTATTTGTTTTTGGAGTATATAAACCTCCATCTTTTCTAAAAACATTTAAACGAACTCGATAAGAATTTGTACCATCTAGAACTGCAACTGTTTTTAGAATTTCTTGCTCCAAATATTCTAGTGTAAATTCCATAGGAATTTTCATACGAAGCATTCTCATAGAAGCCATTAATCTAAAATAATGATCTTCCCAAAAAACCACTTTTTTATGCATCACTTTTACAGTTTCAAAAATGGCATCACCATATTTAAAAGCTCTATTTTCTAATGATAATTTTATATTTTCTGGATATAGTAACTCTCCATTGAAGTTAATCATAACTAAGAATTTTGAAGTTGCAAAATTAATGTATTTTAATACATTTAAGCATAAAAAAGCCCAACAAAAATGTTGAGCTTTTTAATTTTATAAAAAGATAATATTAAGCGCCTATTGTATGTTTTAATTCATCTATTTGATTTTCCCATAATTGTTTAGATTCTTCAACTTCATCTTCATCATCTGCAAAATCTGTAACAATTAAAGAAACATCTTTTGTTAATGCATCTACTTGAATTTTAATTTCAAAAAAGCTATCATCATCTTCACTTTCTAACCATTTAAAACGAATTCTGTCATCCGTTTTTTTAGTAATTAACTCTGCTTTTTCTTCTTCTCCATCCCAAACAAAACTATATTCTTTACCTCTAGAGTTAACTTTATCTGCAAACCATTCTTGTAAATTAGAAGGGGATGAAATATACTGATATAACATATGAGGCGATGCGTGAATAGGGATTTCTAATTCGAATTTTATTTTGTCCATTATTATTATTCTTAAGACGACAATATAGGTATTAATTCTATTTAAAAAAAATTAAAAACACTTCTTGCTAGTTTATAAAATTCAATTATATTTGCAGCCTCAAAACCAATGGCGAGGTAGCTCAGTTGGTTAGAGCGCAGGATTCATAACCCTGAGGTCACGGGTTCAAATCCCGTTCTCGCTACTAAAAATCTCAAACAAATTGTTTGAGATTTTTTTTTATAAAAACTTCTTTAACCCACTGTTCTTATAATATTTAGGAAGTTTAAATTACATTTACGTACCATCATTTTTATTGAAAATTATCACAAATGAAAACACATATACAAGTCATTAAAGTTGAAGAAATTTTGACTATAATCCCACTTTTAACCAAATTAAACTCAAAAACACCTTTAAGTTTATTAAAAGAAAGAATTTTAGAAATAGCAGAAATATCAAATTATGAATGCATAGGCTTGTATTTGGAAGGGAAATTAGTAGGTATTTCTGGTCTTTGGTACTCCACAAGACATTATATTGGTAAAACTGTTGAGCCAGATCATGTTATTATAGACGAATCAATAAGAAGCCAAGGTCTTGGAAAGCAATTCTTTAATTGGATAGACCATCATGTTAAAAATAAAGGTTGTGAAGCAATTGAGTTAAACGCATATGTAAACAATCCTAAATCTCATAAATTCTATTATAATGAAGGTTATAACATCTATGGATTTCACTTTTTAAAGGTATTACGTGATGATAAAAAATTTTATTAATTTTTGCTGAAAAAATTGTTGCAGAACTCAAAAAACATTTTATATTTGCAGCTCTTTACCACGCGAAAGTAGCTCAGTTGGTAGAGCGTCAGCCTTCCAAGCTGAATGTCGCCAGTTCGAACCTGGTCTTTCGCTCAAAAGACTTCATAAATATTTATGAAGTCTTTTTTTATGCTAAAAATTTTATAAAAATTAAAGATATAAATGAAAAACCTTCAATCAAAACAAATAAGATAAACCCTTGTTTATCAAAAAATAAATAACCGAAACTGTTTAGTTTCGGTTATTTATTAAATATTTTTAAATTTATCTCCAAAAAACAATAACAATATAATTGGGATTCCTAATGATATAACTAAAATCTTATTTGTTGTAAATATTGAAGGATTTATCAATAATGTTAACGCAAAACCTCCCATTGCTCCACCTAAATGTGCAGAATGACCAACATTACCCAACTGCTTTTTCATTCCATAAATAGAATATAATAAATAACCTACACCAAAAATATATCCTGGAATTGGAATTGGGATAAAAAATAAATATAATTCCATAGCTGGATATAAAAGTATTGAAGAAAACACAATACCAGAAACTGCACCAGAAGCACCTACTGCACTATAATAAGGTTCATCTTTATGATAATGAAGTGAATAAAAACTACCTGCTATTAAGCTACCAAAATAGATAATTAAAAAGTTTGGAGTTCCTAAAATATTGGCTACAATATCACCAAAAAGATATAAAGCATACATATTAAAACCAAGATGCATCCAGTCTACATGTAAAAAGCCAGACGTTAATGCTCTTATTTTTTCACCAGAAAGTACTCTACTTACTTGAAATTTATATTTATCTAAAAAAGAATAATCATTAAACCCTTTTATAGAAGCCAAAACATTGACTATTATTATTAATAAAACCGCTTGATTTATATTGTTCATCATAAAACAAACATACTAAAAACAGATTACTAATACTATTCCGTTTTAAATTTAAATACGATATTTGCACAACCAAAAAGTATTTTATGAACTTTATAGTTTTTGCTATTGCTTACCCTATTATTTGGGTGCTTTCAAGATTACCAATGAGGATTTTATATATAAAATCTGATTTCCTTTATTTATTGATGTATTATATTTTTGGTTATAGAAAAAAAGTAGTTTTAAAAAACTTAAAACTTTCTTTTCCTGAAAAGTCTGATGAAGAATTAAAAAAGATTTCTAAAAAATTTTTTAAACACTTTATAGATTTAATTATGGAAAGTATAAAAGCTTTTTCTATTTCTGAAAAAGAAGTTTTAAAACGTTACAAGTACAAAAACCCTGAGTTAGTTAATCAATTTGCTAAAAAAGGAAGAAATATTGCTTTAGTAGGTGCTCATCAAGCAAACTGGGAATGGTCTTTTAATACACCTTTAGTATTAGATATTGATGTTTATGGAGCTTATACAAAATTGAATAATAAATATTTTGAAAAATGGATTAAAGAATCTAGAGAAAAATTTGGGGTAATTGGTTATAAAACCTCAGATACGGTTAGAGGAATGCAAAAAAACTTTAATGATAAAAAACAAGGCGCTTATATTTTGCTAAGCGATCAATCTCCTCAACCGCATAAAACATATTATTGGAGAGAATTTTTCGGAATAAAAGTACCAATTCATACAGGAGCAGAGATGCTTTCTAAGAAATTTGATTTTGTAGTAATTAATTATGTGGCTAAAAAAGTTAAAAGAGGTTATTATGAAGTAGAGTTTCAATTAATAACAGATTCTCCAAAAGAATTTAAAGATTATCAGATTACAGATAAATTTACCGAATTAACAGAAGCAAATATTAAAGAACAACCTGAATTTTATTTATGGTCTCACAGACGTTTTAAACATAGAGATAAAGTACCAAAAGAGTTTTTATAATTCTTTAATTTTTTTATTTTTCCTTTTAAATAAATTAAATCTACCTCCAAAAAGAATTGTTCTTTCAAAAAAGGTAAAAGATTGTGTAGCCTTATCTTCAATATTGGCTGTAGTTCTAACATCTGGCAAATTTATATACCCTAATTTTAAATCAGATTGAATAAAAAAGTGTTTAAAAAATGTTAGATTTAAACCAACTACTGCAGAAGCTCCCCAGCCAGCAAGATGAAATTCATCGTGTCTTTCCTGATTAAATAATGTTGCATCTGTTCTTGGATACAAAATACCTGCACCAAAACCTTCTGTAAGATTTATTTGAAAATTTCTATGATTAACACCTATTAAATGACCAATTTCATCAAATCTTCTAAACTCAACATTTACATAATTTAAACCATCTGTATGTTCTAATTGTAAAAAATCCTCAGATAATACAATATCATCATTGTTATAAACTTTATCAAAAGGTGTACCTGAATTTATTTCTCCATCGATTTTTACAGTTTGGTCTGCAACCATTACATATTTCATGTGGTCTACACCTATAGAAATAGTATAATGCTCATTTAAAAAATAACCTATTCTATAGTTATTTTGAGGAATTGTAATTCTTGCTGGATTTAAATAATCATTAAAATTAAATGGAGTTTGTCTATCTTTCGCTTTTACATCATGTAAAGTAAAATCGTAATTATTTCCTGTAAAATGAATATCTGAATTAGAATAATTAGCTCTGTTCCATCCCCAATAAATAAAGAATTTTCCTTTATTAGTTATTTTTTCTATCTTTTTTTCTTGTGAAAAAGAAGAGATACTCATTAATAAAAATGAGGCGATTATTACTTTTTTGTTCAAAATATTATGCTGTTATTGCTTTAATTTCATCTATAAATCTAACTGCCAAATCATCTGCAGCTTGCTGAGATTTAGCTTCTGTATAAATTCTAATAATTGGTTCTGTATTTGATTTTCTTAAGTGAATCCACTCATCTGCAAAATCAATTTTTACACCATCAATTGTATTAACATCTTCATTTGAATATTTAGAAGCCATGGTTTCTAAAATCTTATCTACATCAATTTCTGGAGTTAATTGAATTTTATTTTTACTCATAAAATAACTTGGATAAGAATCTCTCAATTCTTTACAAGACATTTTTTTATTTGCCAAATGTGATAAAAACAAGGCAACTCCAACTAAAGAATCTCTTCCATAATGAGAGGCTGGATAAATGATTCCTCCATTTCCTTCTCCACCAATTACAGTGTTAGTTTCTTTCATTTTAATTACCACATTCACTTCTCCAACTGCTGATGCAGTATAAGTTCCTCCATGTTTTTCTGTAACATCTCTTAATGCTCTAGAAGATGATAAATTAGAAACCGTATTTCCTCCACCTAATCTTCCTAAAACATAATCTGCACAGGCAACTAATGTATATTCTTCACCAAACATAGAACCATCTTCAGAAACCAAAGCCAATCTATCTACATCAGGATCAACCACAATACCAAAATCAGCTTTTTCTTTCACTACCAATTCAGAAATATCTGTTAAATGCTCTTTTAAAGGTTCTGGATTGTGAGGAAATTCACCATTTGGTGTACAATATAATTCAACACATTTAACACCTAGTTTTTTTAGTAAAGCAGGTATAAAAATTCCTCCAGTAGAATTTACACCATCAACAACAACTTTAAATTTTGCCTTTTTGATAGCTTTTACATCAACTAAATCAAGATTTAAAACTTCTTTAATATGCTTTTTTAAGTATTTTTTATTCTTTTTGTAGGAACCTAAATCATCTACTTCTGCAAAAGAAAAATCTTCGCTTTCTGCTAATGTTAAAATTTTCTCACCTTCTGCTCCATTTAAAAATTCTCCCTTTTCATTTAGTAATTTTAAAGCATTCCATTGTTTCGGATTGTGAGATGCTGTTAAAATAATTCCTCCATCAGCTTTTTCTAAAGGAACAGCAACTTCTACAGTTGGTGTTGTAGATAAGCCTAAATCAATTACATTAATACCTAAACCAACTAATGTATTTGCTACTAAACTAGATATCATTTTACCAGAAATACGAGCATCTCTACCAATTACAACTGTAATTTTTTCTTTACCCGAATTTCTTTCTTTAATGAAAGCCCCATAAGCAGAAGCAAATTTTACGGCATCAACTGGTGTTAAATTATCTCCAGTATTTCCTCCTATTGTACCTCTAATTCCTGATATTGATTTTATTAATGTCATAGTTTATTATTGTCATTTTAAGGGTAACAAATATAATTCATTCTAAATAATAACTCTTTTTATATTAATTCTTTTTTTTGATTTTGAAGGATTACAATGCATTTCTAAATTTATTAGGAGTTTCTTTATAATAACGTTTAAAAGCTGCACTAAAGTGAGTCGCATTTTTATAACCAACTTCTTCTGCAATTTCATAAATAGGGATTTGTGTTGTTTTTAATAATTCTTTAGCTCTTTTCATTTTTTCATCTATATAAAATTGATGAATTGTTGAATTGAATAACTTTTTAAATTTAGCTTTTAACAAGTTTTCATTCAACCCAAACTCACTTGCAAGTTGATTAATAGAATAATTTTTATCCAAATTATTTTGGATCAATTGTTTTACCTGATATAAAACCTTAAGTTGTTTATCGCTTTTAATATTTAAGCTATTTGAGATTAAATCATTGTAACAACTTATTTGGATGGCTAAAATTTCAAGAACTTTTGCTTCTAATAAAATTTTACGAGGTAAACCTTTTATGGCTTTTAATTCTATATCTGATAAAATTGTAAGTAAATCATTACTTATAGGAATTATAAGGTTTTTATCTGTAATTTTTTTATAATCTAATCCCGTGTTTAATCCATGTTGATCTAAAAACTCATTTGATAGTTTTATTTTAACCTCTCTAAAAGGTTTGCTTTTTGTTATTCGATAAAAGCCTTCAAAGTTTTTGATGAATGCCATATAAGATTCTTGACTTTCATATAAAATATCTTTACTATTATTATCAAATGATATTATTTTTTCCCCTTCTAAAAGAAAAGATAATTGTAATCTATCTCCTTCACTTTTCTCATAAATAACTAAATCTGAACTTAATAAAAAATTACTAATTAATATAGAAATACAATTAAATTGAAATTCTATAATAGATCCAACCCCAAATTCTGGTAGAACTTTATACTCCATACAAAGAAGACCACACTGCTTATTCTTACATTTTTCAACAGCTACTATATTAATAAAACTTGATTTTAGGGCTTCTAAATCCAAAATTTTACAATTATCAAAATCACGTCTTTTTTTATTCGTTATGCGTCTTTTTAGATTCAATTGCTTGTTTAATTTTGCGGTAAATTTATTTAGACTAAATATAAATAACAAATAAAAATGATAAAAAAATTAATAATTTTAGCAATACTATTTTCGGCACCATTAATAAATGCCCAAAAAGGAACAATAAAAGGGGTAATAATTTCGAAAAATAATACTCCAATTTCTAATGTTAATATTTCAATTAAAGGAACAAACATAGGAACATCAACAAATACATTAGGGAAATATAGTTTCGAAAGTGTATTGTCTGGTGATTATACACTTTCAATTTCTTTTATAGGTTTTAAATCAAAAAATATAAAAATAAAAGTTGTAGAAAACCAATCTACTATTGTTCCAACAATAGTTTTACAACCATCTGAAGAAAAACTAACTGAAATTGTTATAAATGGAAACAGAAATAATTATCTAGCCAAACTACCTTCAGAAAGTTTACGGTTAAAATCTGCATTAATAAAGATACCACAAAACATTCAAATTGTAAATAAAGAATTGATTAATGATCAAGCTTCTTTTACAATGATGGATGGAATTACACGTAATGTAAGTGGTGCTCAAATGATTGAGCACTGGGGGAATTTTGCACGTATAAATATGCGTGGATTTAGAATTGCTCCAATGAGAAACGGAATGAACCTTACTACTTCTTGGGGACCATTGGCAGAAGATATGAGTATTGTAGAACGTGTAGAATTTGTAAAAGGACCTGCAGCCTATATGCTTGCTGCAGGTGAGCCAGGTGGTTTTTTTAATATTGTAACTAAAAAACAGAGTAGCCATAGAGTTGCAGAAATAAATGTTGCAGCAGGAAGTTTTAACACTTTTAGAGGGGCTTTAGATTATGGAAATACTGTTGCGGACGGTAAATTTCAATATAGAGTTAATGTAATGAAAAGTACTCAGGGCTCACATCGTGATTTTGAAACAACAGAAAGAACTTCTTTTGCACCTTCTTTTAAATATTTATTTACTGATAAAACTTCTTTATCGGCTGAATATATTTATCAAAAATTAAATATGCCTTATGGTGGTGCGTATGTTTTTGGGCCAACATCTGCTGGATTTGCAAGTGTAGATAGAAATTTTTCTGCCATTGAAGATGATTTTCCAAGTACAGAAATGAAAGAAAGAAATTATTTTACAAACTTTACTCATAAAATAAATGATAATTGGGAATTTCAAGCGCAATATTCAAGATTAGATTATGAAATGGAAGGGCTGTCTCAATGGGCTGTATGGGGTAGTGTTCAAGAAAATGGAGATTTAACTAGATATGTTAGTAGTTCTGATGCTTTAATAGAAATTAATGCAACTCAATTATTTATAAACGGAAGTTTTAATACAGGTAAAATAAGTCATAAAATTTTAGCAGGTTTTGATTATAATAGTAAAGATTCTTGGCACGATTGGAGTCAATCTGCAGAAATTGATGTAACCCCTTTTAATATTTTCAACCCTGTATATGGCAATGCTGTATTTCCTGATTTTGATAGAAGTAAAAGCGTAAAAGATAGAGATGGATTAGTAAAGTATGAAACACTTACAAAAGGCTATTATTTACAAGATGAAATTGGTTTGTTTGAAGATAGATTAAGGATTTCATTAGCTGGTAGATATACAGATGCATATATACTTTCTTATGGACCTTCAGAGAATGAAGGTTCTCAATTTACACCAAGAGTTGGTCTTAGTTTTGATATTTTATCTGACTTTACGGTGTATGGATTGTATGATCAAGCTTTTAAACCACAAACTGGTGCTAGTAAAACAAATGAGGTTTTTGATGCTGAATTAGCAACAGATATTGAAGGTGGTTTGAAGAAATCTTGGTTTGATGGAAAATTAAACACCTCTTTAACAGTATTTCAAATTACAAAAGACAACATTTTAGTTTCTGACCCAGAAGACACTAATTTCTCTATTCAAATTGGGCAAGTACAATCTAAAGGTTTAGAATTTGATTTACAAGGTCAAATTACACCAGAATTAAATATGGTACTAAACTATTCTAATACCAATGTTGAAATTACTGAAGATTCTAATCCTTTGTTAGTAGGAACTAAAGTTGCAGGTCATTCTAAACATATTACAAATGGTTGGTTGAATTATAATTTTAATCCAACTTCAAAATTAAAAGGATTTGGAGTGTCTTTAGGGTATCAATATTTAGTTGACCGTTCTTCATGGGCTTGGGCTACTGATGGAAAGGAAGCAATATTACCAGATTACTTTAGAGTAGATGGTGGAGTTTCTTGGAAAAAGAATAAAGTAAGTATAAGGTTAAATGTAAATAATATTTTGAATAAATACCTGTATTCAGGTGCTGGATATGGTGATTACCTTTACTGGCAATCAGAACCAGGAACAAATGCAAGGTTATCAATAGCATATAAATTTTAATGAAAACTAAATTATTAAACATGAAAAAATCAATATTAACAATCGTATTATTTTTATTTGCAATAACACAATCTTTTGCACATTACTTATGGATTGAAACAAATCCGTCAGGAAAAAAAGGAAAAGAACAAGAGGTAAAAGTTTATTTTGGCGAATATACTTACGGAGTTATAGAAAAAGTAAACGGTGAAGCATATCCAAAAGTAAAAGATTTTACACTTTGGGTAGTAGACACAAATGGAGTAAAAGAACAGCTAGAAGTTACTGCTAAAGAAAATTTTTATTTAGCAAAATTTACTCCTAAAAACAATGGAACTCACACACTTGTTTTAGATAATCATAAAATTGATGTAATTGATTATACAAAATATGATTTTGGTATTTTTAAAACGCATTATAATTCTAGTGCAAAAGTACAAGTTGGTAAAAAAGTTACTGAAACCATAGCAGATAACAAAAATGGAATCACAATAAAAGATGTTTCTAAAACTGTTGATGAAATAAAATTACAAGTTTTATATAAAGGAAAAGCTTTAAAAGAAAACGAAGTAAAAATTTACGTTGCAGATTTATGGTCTAAAACGTTACATACAGATGAAGATGGTTTTATATCATTTAAACTTCCTTGGGAATCTAAATATATTTTAGAAACGACTTTTAGTGAAAAAGTTCCAGGAAAATATAAAGGCAAAGAATACCAGTTTATTTGGCATTGTGCAACCTATTGTATTAAATAATATTCAACCTAATAAACTCTTCAACTCTGAATACAAAATTGTGTTCAGAGTTCTTTTAATTATAAAAAACATGGTTTCTATTACAATTTTTATTGTATTTATCTCATTTTATTTGTTTTACAAAACATCAAAAAAAACAATAAAACATAGTCCTAAAAAATTAGATAAATGGATTGTTAATAACAATCAATTAACAAAAATTATAGCTTCTATATTACTATTAAACTCAATAATAGCAAGTATATACTTATTTGGTTTTGCTTCAGGTTTTTTATTATTTTTTATCCTTTTAATGACAGTAGGAAGCTTAATAATTATAGTAGCTCCATTAAAATTAATCCAATATAAAAGTGTTTTTATTTTATTTATTTCTTCACTTTTATTTGAACTTTTCATTTTTTAAATTATGCCAGCTAATCCTAAATACTTGTCCTCAAATAGGCAACGTTTTGCTAAAATAACTGCCGGATTTTTAGGTGGCTATTTTGTTACGATTTCATTCCATTTAGCAATCTCATTTATTTTTAATCACGTTAATGTTATTATTACTTCTAGTTTTTCTGGTTTTATTCTATGGTCAGTTCTAATGATTATAGCATTTCTAGCTAAAAATGGATGGAAAATTTGGGGTATTTATTTATTAATAACTGTATTATTTTCTATCGTCGTTTATCTTGGTAAAATCTATAACCCTATTATTTCTTAAAAATGAAAAACAGAACTTATAATATAATTTTTCATACACATACTGTTAGTGGTATTGTAATAAGTGTTGTGCTATATATAATCTTTTTTGCAGGTTCATTTTCATTCTTTAGAGATGAAATTGCAAACTGGGAACGAAATGAATCTGTAGAAATTACAGATGATATTCAATTAGACTTTGATAAAGCTTTAGACTCTTTACATAAAAATTACAACTTATACGGAAGAGATGTAGCTCTTAAAAAAACGTATATAGAACAACGGATAAGTGTTTCTATGTCTGCTTCAAAAGATTCTGTAACCTCAAACAAAACAGAAGGTGCTAAGTTTTTCTATTTAGATACAAAAAACAATAGCAAACACACGTATGACCAATCATATACTTTAGGTGAATTTTTATATCGACTCCATTTTTTAACTCAGATTCCCTACCCTTTTGGTTATTATCTTTCTGGTTTTGTTGCTTTCTTTTTCTTATTTGCTATTATTACCGGTGTAGTTATACATTGGAAAAAAATTGTATCTAATTTTTATGTTTTTAGGCCTTTATCAAAATTAAAAACAATGTGGACAGATGCGCATACAACTCTTGGTCTTATTGGTTTGCCTTTTCAGTTTGTATATGCTGTAACTGGTGCTTTTTTTATGATAAAACTTGTATTAGTAGCTCCTAGTGTGCTATTTTTATATGGAGGAGATAATGCTAAATTATATGAAGATTTAGAATATAGCAAACCTCAATATCAATTTAAAAACAATGCAATTACCTCAAATTTTAATGCAAGTTATTATGTAACATCAACCAAAAAAATATGGAATGATTTTGATGTTACAGAAGTTCATCTTTTTAATTATGGAGATGAAAATATGCATATTTTAGTAAATGGTCATTTAAATTATAATACAAAGTTTAATGGAATTGGAGAAGTTATTTTTAATGTTAAAACAGGAGAAATTGTTTCTAAAAAAAGTCCGATTACTGATACCTCATATTTAGATGGTGTTAAGAATGTATTATATAAAATTCATTATGCTGATTATGGTGGTTTTCCTTTAAAAATTATTAGTTTTATTCTAGGTCTGATTACTTGTTTTGTTATTATTTCTGGAGTAATGATATGGCTAGTTGCAAGAGACAAAAAAAATATTCCTGAAAAAAAACGTCGTTTTAATGAACGTGTTGTAAGAATTTACTTAGCTATTTGCTTAAGTATGTATCCAATTACAGCTTTATCTTTTATTGCTGTAAAAGTGTTTCAGCCAACAAACTCTTCGTTTATCCATAATTTTTATTTTATGGGTTGGTTACTGTTAACTCTCTTTTTTGTATTAAAGAAAGACTTGCATTTTATAAATAAATACACGTTACTTTCTGGAAGTATTATTGGTTTTTTTATTCCTATTTCAAACGGAATAATGACAGGTAATTGGTTTTGGAAAACATTTTTAAATCAACAATTTCAACTGTTTTTTGTAGATATATTTTGGTTAATTTTAGCTTCACTTACATTATGGATTTCTTTAAAGTTAAAAAGGCTTAAAAAATAAACATTTAAAAATCTTTAATAATTTCTATAAGCTAGCAGGCAGTTTGCGTTAGGGATTGAAGAATTTGTTTGAGCTCTTTTGTGAAGAATGAACAAAAAGCGAGTGCGTAAAGCCCAACCTGAAAGGTAACGCCCAAATAAAATGTATAAAAAAAGCCGTTGCAAATTTGCAACGGCTTTTCAGATATTATAAATATCTACTAGATACTGAAACTAGTTCAGCATAAAAAAGAATTACTTCTTTTTGTTTCCAGCTTCCATTTTCTTTTTTAAATCTGCAAGACCTCCAATATCACCTAAAGTAGTTTTTTCTGCTTCTGCTGCTTTCTTAACAGCTGCTTTTACATTTCTTTTCTCTTGCTCTTTAAATAAAGATGTATGAGAAACTACAACTCTTCTGTATTCTTTAGAGAATTCTAAAACTACAAATTCGATTGTGTCTCCTTTTCCTAATTTAGAACCATCTTCTTTTTCTAAGAATCTTGTTGGTGCAAAACCTTCTACTCCATCAGCAAAAGTTACAACTGCTCCTTTATCATTCTTTTCTTTTACAGTACCTGTGTGTTTAGAACCAATTGCATACGTAGCTTCATGTGCATCCCAAGGGTTTTCTTGAGTTTGTTTATGACCTAAGTTTAACTTTCTGTTCTCTACATCTAATTCTAATACTTGTACTTCTAGTTTATCACCAACAGTTACAAAATCTGAAGGATGCTTCACTTTCTTAGTCCAAGATAAGTCTGATATATAAACTAAACCATCAATACCTTCTTCTAATTCTACAAATACACCAAAGTTAGTGTAGTTACGAACTGTACCAGTATGAGTAGAACCTACAGGATATTTAGTTGTAATATCTGTCCAAGGATCTGGGTGTAATTGTTTGATACCTAAAGACATTTTACGGTCTTCTCTATCTAAAGTTAAAATTTGAGCTTCAACTTTATCTCCAACTTTTACGAAATCTTGTGCAGAACGTAAGTGAGTTGACCAAGACATTTCAGAAACGTGAATTAACCCTTCTACTCCTTGTTCTACTTCTACAAACGCACCATAATCAGCTAAAACAACAACTTCACCATTTACTTTATCTCCAACTTTTAAGTCAGTGCTTAAAGCTTCCCAAGGGTGAGCAGATAATTGTTTTAATCCTAATTGAATTCTAGATTTGTTATCATCAAAGTCTAAAATTACAACATTTAATTTTTGATCTAATTCTACAACCTCATTTGGATGATTGATTCTAGACCAAGATAAATCAGTAATATGTACTAAACCATCTACACCACCTAAATCAACAAAGACACCATAAGAAGTAATGTTTTTAACAACACCTTCTAATACTTGTCCTTTTTCTAATTGACCAATAATTTCTTTTTTCTGTAATTCAATATCAGCTTCAATAAGCGCTTTATGAGATACAACAACGTTTTTAAATTCGTGGTTGATTTTAACAACTTTAAATTCCATTGTTTTCTCAACATATTGATCGTAATCTCTAATTGGTTTTACATCAATTTGAGAACCTGGTAAGAATGCTTCGATTCCGAAAACATCTACAATCATACCACCTCTAGTTCTACATTTAACAAAACCGTTAACTACTTCACCAGTTTCATGAGCATTGTTAACACGTTCCCATGCTTTAATTACTCTTGCTTTTTTGTGAGATAATACTAACTGACCAGAAGAATCTTCTCTTTTATCAACTAATACTTCTACTTTATCTCCTTCAGCTAATGCTTGGTTGTAACGAAATTCGTTTAAAGAGATAACTCCTTCAGATTTAGAGTTGATGTCAATAATTGCATCTCTATCTGTAATTCTAATTACAGTTCCTTCAATTACATCACGCTCATTTACAAATCCTACAGTTCCTTCTAAAGCTGTTTCAAATGCTTTTAATTTATCTTCATCAACTGCTTCAATACCTTGTTCGTATTTGTGCCAGTTAAAATCAGCTAAAAATTGTTTTGGATCTACAGCTGGAGTCGCTGTTTCTTGTACTTCAGTAGCAACTACTTGCTCTTCAGTGTTTTTTGTTTCTTCAGACATTTCCGAAAAATAATTTTGTATCTTATTGTTTACCAGATTTTTAACGATAAAAACGCAAAGAGTTGTTTTTATAAATTGTTTTATTTTGTTCCTTTTATAAATCTGTTATCGTAAAAAGGAGTGCAAATTTACAAAAATCATTTGATTTTTAACACTTTAGAATTAAATTATTATTCTTTTTATTCTTGAAAGACAAAAAACTACCTTTGCACTTTTAAAACCTTTTTGGTTGATAATAATGTAGATGGATAAAAAGACAAAAGATTTAGTAAACAAAGGTGTAATGCTTCCTTTAATGGAAGAGTTTTATACAATTCAAGGTGAAGGTTCTCATACAGGAACTGCAGCTTATTTTATTAGAGTTGGTGGTTGCGATGTGGGTTGCCATTGGTGTGATGTTAAAGAAAGTTGGAATGCAGAATTACATCCACCAACTTTGGCTGATACTATTGTAAAGAATGTAAAAAAATACGCTAATACTGTTGTTATTACTGGTGGAGAGCCTTTAATGTGGTCTATGAATTATATTACAGAACTCCTTCAAAAAAACAATATTAAAACACATATTGAAACTTCTGGAGCGTATTCTTTTTCTGGAAAATGGGATTGGTTTTGTCTTTCGCCTAAGAAAACCAAACTTCCTTTGGCAGAAGTTTATCCTGAAGCTGATGAGTTAAAAATGATTATTCATAATAAATCTGATTTTGATTTTGCTGAACAAGAAGCAGCTAAAGTTTCAGATAAATGTCAACTTTATTTACAACCAGAATGGAGTAAGAAAGAAAAAATGACAGAACTTATTGTAGATTATGTAATGAAAAATCCGAAATGGAAAATTTCTTTACAAACTCATAAGTATTTAAATATTCCTTAAAATTAAGTTTTTTTTTACTAGAAGCTATTTCCTGCTTTCTACTATATCTTTTTATAGCTGTCATTGCGAAGTTTACTTTTTTGTAAACTGTGGCAATCTCTTTATTTTAAATTACTTTCTCTATTTAAAATCTATAAAAAGGTTAAGAATATCAGCAGATATTCGAACGGTTTCAATCAGGGCTAAACTAGTCTAAAAACTTTTAGAGATTATACAATTCTTCTATCTACTAAAGCACAAATTCTATCAAACTGTTCTTTAATTCCCATATCAGAATTATCAAATTCAATAGCATCATCAGCTTTAACTAGAGGAGAATCTTCTCTTGTAGAATCAATTCTATCTCGTTCTTCAACATTAAATAAAATATCTTTAAAGTCAACTTTATCACCTCTATCAATCAATTCTTTATAACGTCTTGTTGCTCTCTTATCTGCAGAAGCTGTCATAAATAGTTTTAGTTCAGCATTAGGAAAAACTACAGTACCAATATCTCTACCATCCATAACAATACCACTATCTTCACCCATTATTTTTTGCTCAGCAACCAACTTTTTTCTAACTTCAGAAACAGCAGCAACTTTACTTACTAATTGAGAAACTTCAAGTGTTCTAATTTCTTTTTCAACATTCTTTCCATTCAAAAACATTTCAGCAAACCCCAATTCAATATTAAATTGAAAAGAAAGTGATATCTCTTTTAAACTAGAAACTAGTCCTTTTTTATCTAAAAAATCCTTACCTACAAAGTTATTTTGTTTCGCAAACAAAGTAACAGCTCTATACATTGCACCAGTATCAACATAAATATAATTGTATTTTTTTGCTAATAATTTAGCAATGGTACTTTTACCTGTTGATGAAAATCCATCAATTGCAATAATAATTTTTTCACCCATTTATCTTCTTCTATCTAAATCTATTAATAAACTAAATGTACTAGCATTGGCTGCTGTATGAAATTTAGAATATGCATAATTGAATTTTAATTTATTCATTTTTATTCCAAATCCAAAGGAAAACCCACTAAAAGTTCTAACATTTTGTAATTTTAATTCAGCTGCTCTTCTAAAATTATAACCTAATCTTAAATTTAAAGCACTTTCAGGGAATAACTCTGCACCAATTACTAAATGTCTAAAAGTATTTTCTATAAAACCAACATTTTCTTCAGAAACATTACCTTCTAAATCTGTAGTCTGATCCGATGGATTTGAAACTGAAATATTCCATTGCTGTAAATTATCAATAGTACCATACCATTTTAAAGGAACATGTTCTAATTTATAAGACCCTCCTAAAGCCAATTTAAAAGGTAGTTTTTCTTTTTCACCATTATAAGTTTGAATCTGAGTACCTAAATTTCTTGCTACTAATGTAATTACAAAAGGTTTTTGAGAATTATTATATAAAACTGCTAAATCTGTAGAAATTCCTGTTGATGAAAAATTTGATATATTAGAATTTATAATTCTAATATTAGATCCAATATAAAAGTTTGTTTCTGGAATGTTTATAGCATATCCAACAGAAACTGCAATATCACTAGCATCAAAATTACCAGTTTCATTTCCCTGTTCATCAGCACCAATTAAAGAACCATAATCAATATATTTTATACTTCCATGAATAGTTCCAAATCTTCTAGACAAAGACTTAGCATAAGACAAAGAACCTACATTTATTCCAGCCAAATAGCTCGTATAATTAACAGAAACCTTATTATCAATTTCAACATTTATAACAGATGGGTTCCATATAGGTTGATTTACATCATCCAGAAGAGTCAAAGTTTCTCCTCCCAATGCAATTTGTCTTGCAGAAGTAGATAAGTTTAAGAACTGATACACTTCTTCTCCTCCTACCTGTCCCTTAATCGAACAAAAAGAAAAAAGAAAAACATAAAAAAAGAGATTTTTATAACACATCCACACAACAAATAAACAGTTAGTTAAATTCATAACGAAAATAAGCTATATTATTACAATATTCCTCAAATATAATAGAGATTATCTTAATATTTATCTCATTAGAATCCTTTTTCAAAAAGGGTGTGATTTACAAATCATTCCATAAAAAAACCTCAATTCTTAAAGAATTGAGGTTTAGGATCTTGATTCTATCAAGATTAAAGAAAGGCGGCGACCTACTCTCCCACATAAATGCAGTACCATCGGCGCTATTGGGCTTAACTTCTCTGTTCGAGATGGGAAGAGGTGAGCCCCAATGCAATAACCACCCTAAAATTTTCAGTTAAATTGCTTTAACTGTATAAGTTAACATATGGTAAAATAATATTGCAAGTTTTTAATAGATACTGAAACTAGTTCAGTACAAGAAAAAAGAGTGTCTCTCCCGTTATTGCTAACGGGAGAAGCGTACATAAGTCTATGGG
>NZ_JPDS01000001.1:0-2500 GCF_000766795.1 Polaribacter sp. Hel1_85 | reverse complement strand
ACTTTTACGGGACTATCACCCTCTATGGTCTGTCTTTCCAAACAGTTCTAATTCACTTAGCATCGAATATTGTGGTCCTACAACCCCAAAATTGCCGTAACAACTTTGGTTTGGGCTAATCCGCGTTCGCTCGCCACTACTAACGGAATCACTATTGTTTTCTCTTCCTCCGGTTACTTAGATGTTTCAGTTCACCGGGTTTACCCCTATTACTAGGTGACATGTCTTCAACATGCCGGGTTGCCCCATTCGGATATTTACGGATCATAAGGTATGTGCCCCTCACCGTAACTTTTCGCAGCTTATCACGTCCTTCGTCGTCTCTGAGAGCCTAGGCATCCGCCATACGCCCTTACTTAACTTATTGTACTTTTTGCTATAGTATTGCTACTACAACGAGCTCTTTTATATTTTTATAAAAAAAATTGTTTAAAATATCTCTATTTTAAACGTTCTCTATCTATTTGATTCTTACGATATCATTTTACCAATATGTCAATGAACTTGTGGTCTATTTACTTGAAATTGACCGTTGTGGAGAATATCGGAGTCGAACCGATGACCTCTTGCGTGCAAGGCAAGCGCTCTAGCCAGCTGAGCTAATCCCCCTTTTACTAGTAGTTAGTAATTAGTGAATTGTAATTAGTATCCTAATTACTTCAACTTCTAGAATTTCCTTTAATATCAAAATTTGTAGTCCCGGGCAGACTCGAACTGCCGACCTCTACATTATCAGTGTAGCGCTCTAACCAGCTGAGCTACGAGACTATAATAGCTTGATATTATTTATTTTAAAATTAACAGCAAAGAGTAAAACTTCCCTTTGTAACTCACCATCTTTCTCTAGAAAGGAGGTGTTCCAGCCGCACCTTCCGGTACGGCTACCTTGTTACGACTTAGCCCTAGTTACCAGTTTTACCCTAGGCGGCTCCTTGCGGTGACCGACTTCAGGCACTCCCAGCTTCCATGGCTTGACGGGCGGTGTGTACAAGGCCCGGGAACGTATTCACCGGATCATGGCTGATATCCGATTACTAGCGATTCCAGCTTCACGGAGTCGAGTTGCAGACTCCGATCCGAACTGTGATATGGTTTATAGATTCGCTCTCTGTTGCCAGATGGCTGCTCATTGTCCATACCATTGTAGCACGTGTGTGGCCCAGGACGTAAGGGCCGTGATGATTTGACGTCATCCCCACCTTCCTCTCTACTTGCGTAGGCAGTCTCGTTAGAGTCCCCATCATAACATGCTGGCAACTAACGACAGGGGTTGCGCTCGTTATAGGACTTAACCTGACACCTCACGGCACGAGCTGACGACAACCATGCAGCACCTTGTAATATGTCCGAAGAAAAAACTATCTCTAGTCCTGTCATACTACATTTAAGCCCTGGTAAGGTTCCTCGCGTATCATCGAATTAAACCACATGCTCCACCGCTTGTGCGGGCCCCCGTCAATTCCTTTGAGTTTCAGTCTTGCGACCGTACTCCCCAGGTGGGATACTTATCACTTTCGCTTAGTCACTGAGCTAATGCCCAACAACTAGTATCCATCGTTTACGGCGTGGACTACCAGGGTATCTAATCCTGTTCGCTCCCCACGCTTTCGTCCCTCAGCGTCAGTACATACGTAGTAGACTGCCTTCGCAATCGGTATTCTGTGTAATATCTATGCATTTCACCGCTACACTACACATTCTATCTACTTCCATATGACTCAAGTCAACCAGTATCAAAGGCAGTTCCATAGTTGAGCTATGGTATTTCACCTCTGACTTAATTGACCGCCTGCGGACCCTTTAAACCCAATGATTCCGGATAACGCTCGGACCCTCCGTATTACCGCGGCTGCTGGCACGGAGTTAGCCGGTCCTTATTCTTACAGTACCGTCAAGCTGGTATACATACCAGTGTTTCTTCCTGTATAAAAGCAGTTTACAACCCATAGGGCCGTCTTCCTGCACGCGGCATGGCTGGGTCAGAGTTGCCTCCATTGCCCAATATTCCTCACTGCTGCCTCCCGTAGGAGTCTGGTCCGTGTCTCAGTACCAGTGTGGGGGATCTCCCTCTCAGGACCCCTACCTATCGAAGTCTTGGTAAGCCGTTACCTTACCAACTAACTAATAGGACGCATAGCCATCTTTTACCGATAAATCTTTAATTAAGTCTCGATGCCGAGTCTCAATACCATGAGGCATTAATCTTCATTTCTAAAGGCTATTCCTCTGTAAAAGGTAGGTTCTATACGCGTTACGCACCCGTGCGCCGGTCGTCATCTGGTGCAAGCACCAATGTTACCCCTCGACTTGCATGTGTTAAGCCTGCCGCTAGCGTTCATCCTGAGCCAGGATCAAACTCTTCATTGTATATTTTAAATATGTTGAATGAATAAGTTTCAAAAGAATTTACATTAATAATTTAATGTGGTTATTCTACTCTTTGTTTACGCTGTCAATTTCAATATTTTCAATGAACTTTTAGGTATCGCACTCTGCTATT